>CAWCMJ010000013.1:0-552398 GCA_963796615.1 uncultured Acidobacteriaceae bacterium | reverse complement strand
CACAACTGCGTCAGCATCGCTGCGCATGAAAAGGGGTTTGCCGTGGTCTAGCTCGCCGAGCTGCGAAACCAGTTTGGGACGGGGCATGGCCGATCCACCGACCATGATTTTGTTGGTGGCTTTCGTTTTTTGTCGAAAGGCCGACGCTGACACGAGAATTGCAACGATGCTGGCTGTGGTGTACTTTTTGGTAATGGGCATCTGTGGGTACGAGATGCATCAAGCATTCGTCTCCAGTGACGTTGTGGTTTTCCTGTCGGGTCTTTCTCTTGTCCTTCTTTATCCTCGCTGGAGCCGACGACGTGCGGAGCACAATCAGAAGATTTTCTAACCCTGCCTGCCAACTTAGATCGTCGCGTGCAGGTCCGAGGCTAGCGGTGGAAGACCAGAATGCCAACCTGGTGGGATTACATTTCGACAGAAGAGTTCAGGGGGTACGTCGGCGAGCTGACTGTACTGCGCAGGAGTTAACATCTCTTTACTAATAGGGACTAAATCGCTTCCCGCCTGCCCGAGTTGTTTAAACGCGATAATGTATTTTATCGTTCAAAACTGCGGACCGTCCCAGTCAGGGAGGTTGCGGTTTTAGCAGGCTAACTCGAACAGATTCAGTTTCTTCTTGGCCACGCATAAGTGCAAACGACGGAGCAGTACATCGGATGCAGGCAGAAGTTCAAAGAGGCGGTTAATGATCGGTCTGCAATTTCGATCACAGACGCGGAGTGATAATCCCGTTTATCACGAGGGACCTCCCTTTGAGACTTCGATAGATTGAGTCCACCAGCCGACTACCAGCGCCAACTAGCTTTGCCAGGACGAGAAGCTGTTCGCGACAAGGTATGTTAGACGTTTTATCGGGATAGTTGATCGAATGCTCAACTTCACCCCAAATTTCCTCAAACAGGGTGCGCACCTGTAGTTCACAGCAGATCGGCGAATCTTCCCTCGGCTTTATTAGATAATGGACACTTGTATAAAAGCTCTCTTTAACCTGTACCTCAATTTCTAAGCCCTCAAAGAATTGCTTAGATTCAGGGTCCCAGGTATACGCCTTCGGCGGTTCGGGAAAATACCACATCCTTTTTAACATTAACTTTATCCAGAATTTCACGATGAATTATCGAGAACTGTTCCTGATAGAGATGCAATACCCGAGTTGCCGCAAGGTCGGTGACTCGGACGAAAATATTGCTGCCGTCAATCGGACGGTCGTCGTCCCATTTTCGATTCAGCTTTTCCCGAAGATGTTCGACACCCTTCCGTCGGCGACTTGACCGAATGAATGATCGGTCGCTCACTTGCGCTCAACGCCGGATGTTGCGCAAACCATTGGCTAACACCATCCATGAAAATCTTGAATTCATGGCGCTTTGCTTCGAACGCGCTGATTGCTGACTCTATGGACTGAGCTTTATCCATCCGGTTTCCTAGACCAGGGCATCCATCCGCTTCAGGAGGTCTTGGGCGAATTCAAAATATTTCTCGCGCGTACCTTCGTAGATACCTCGATTCCCCATCACGGTTGAGATGTCTCCGCTGTCCAAATGGCAAGAGGGAACCTTCCACATCGGCACGTGATAGCGTTGCGCCATGCTTGGCAATGTGTTGTGTGTGTGCATAATAGCTGTCTCACCCACCGGATTGGAGAGCGTATTATCGGAGAGGATATCGCGAATTTCCGGGCGAATATATTGCTCTATCGCATGCGGAATCTGTTTTGCGTAGTTATAGTGCGCAGTTGCAAGATTCCAAGGTTTTGTGCCCGAATACTTCTTCGCATTATAGATCGTGAAGCCTAACAACTTAACATAGTTATCCGGAAACGCCTTTCGCTTCTCGGTAGAGAGTAGAGATGGTAAATCGTATCAAACTGCTGCTTCCAGATGGCAAGCGCGTTGCCTATATTGCGAACGCCATAGAGCGAAAACATATCGGGCATGCAAGGGATTAGAAAGCCGTCTGTGGTCAGTGAGTACCTTGTTCAACGCCCCCGAGGCTTGGTAGACGTGTCCATGATGACAAACTGGTAGCCGTGCTGCTTTGCATACGACTCTGCTAAGTCTCGGAACTTCGTTACCGTGCGTATCGCGAGTGGATCTCCTTGGTAAACTTCGCTCCAGCGACTCGCGACCTTATCTTCATAAAGGTGCATCGTGAGACGCCCAGGAACCAAATCGAGGTTTGTCGCTAGTGCGTAGGGCGGGGATTAGCTTTTCCGATATCCGCCGTTCCGTCCTCGGCCGGTTTGACAAGATTGGATTGACCTCGGTTGTTCCAAGAGTTTGTCAAACTCGTGCGGGGTGCATTTTTGCCTTGCACCCTGAAAATCGTCGATGAACGCATCCTCCGCGAGCCAAATTTGGTGTAGGCTCTCTTCATCCATCCCGAGAATTGTAAGGTTGCATTGCGGGTCGAGATCCACAAGAAGCGTGCGATGGCCCAATTCAGCCAGAGCATGCGCAAGATGGAAGGTTAGAGTTGTTTTCCCAACGCCACCCTTATTATTGAAGATCGAAATCGACTTCATAGCTCACTATTCTTTCAGCCGGAGAGGGCCCCATTGCGAGTGCCACTTGCACTTCAAGTCTTACCGCTGCAGGGACCAGTTGGAAATCAATACTTCACATGAAATGTCGGGCTGTCCTCGGGCTTGCTCTTGCGCCGGTCGTAGAGGCGGGTCGTGGAGACGTTGGCGTGGCCGAGCCATTCCTGCACCTTGGCGATGTCCGCCTCGTGCGAGAGCGCGTTCGTCGCCGCCGTCGCCCGCATCGAATGCACGCACAGCCCGTTCACTTCGGCGCTGATGCCGGTCTCGCGCCCATATTTCGCGACGATGTTGCGGTAGACCGAGCCGGGATCGAGATGCTTGTCCAGCGTGCCGGTGCGGTTGTTCTTCACCGGACGGAAGAGGGGACCGTCCAAGCCGATCCTCATGCCCCCCGCCGTGTTTCCCGCGCTGCCAGATATTCCTCGATCAGCCGCTGCGCCATCGGGTGCACCGGCACGAACCGGATCTTGTCGCGCTTGCCCTTGATGCGGAAGTGCATCACGCCCTGGCGGCTCTGCATGTCGCGGACGCGCAGGAGGCACAGTTCCTCGCGGCGGATGCCGTGATAGAGCAGGGTGGCCAGTATCGCGCGATCCCTTACACCCTTCAGCGTGTCCGGGGCAGGGGCCTCCAGCAGCCGCCGGGCCTGGGCATCGCCGAGGGCAGGCGTGCTGCCTTCATTGCCGTTGGCCATCGGCCGCTTGACGCCGTCCACCGGATTGCCGGCGACGGCATTGCGCTCGCAGAGATAATCGAACAGCGAGGACAGCGCCGAGAGCTTGCGCCGGATGCTGGCGGGCGACAGCTTGCGCGACTCCAGATGCTTGCGCCAGGCGATGACATGCGCGCGCGCGACGGTGCGCAGCTCCGCGGGCTCGTGCAGCCCGGTGAAGCGCATAAATTCCGCAACGTCGATCTTGTAGGCGCGGCGGGTTTTCGGATTGGTGATGTTGGCGAGCCATTCGAGTTCGGGGGGAACGTCGGCGAGGTCGCTGAACTGCGCAGGCGTTAACGTCTGTTTACTAATGACGGTAAGATCGCGACACCACCTGCCCCGAGTTGTTTAAACGCGATAATGTATTTTATCGAGTTTAAGTCAACATACCCGTGTGCAGACGAGGAATCCGAGATTTGTGAATCATAGAGATTCTCCTCCTCTACCAGTGGGGCACACTGCCGGAGCCACGAGACGGCTACTCCATCAATTACGCTTCGAGAAGACGACTGATCGGCCGTCAGTGGGCTCGGAAGAATCCACTCCTCGATCGCGGTCCTTCGAAATTGCAAAACGCGCGGCTCTCCTGGATGGTTTCGGCCCTGTCGCTACCGTCAGCAATTCTGCTGAGGTTTACCGACCGCCAACGGCACGAGTTGTCCGGTCGCCAGGTTGCAGAACCCGCCTTGATACGAAACAGAGCCGTGGCGCAGCAGTTGGGTCAGCATTCCCAACGCCTGGTAGGCGAGATTCTGGTTGATGAAGGGTTCCTGCCGGGTCAGAGCTTCTGCCGCGCTGCAGGAGGGCTGATCATCATCCTTTCGCATCTGCGCGAGCGATCTCTGGGAAAACTCGGCCACCGTGGGAAGGCGATCCTTCTTCTTTCTGATTTGCTGGTTCTTCGGCTGCCCAAGAATGAACTGGCCGCTGGAGGCGTTGTTGCCAAGGTCAAGCCAATACAGTACCCGCGAATGCAAGACCCATTTATCGATGGCACGCCGCGCCTTTCGGGTATCGACGCAGCCGATGACGAGATCGACGTCTGAGCCTTTCTTGAGCTGCTGTATCGTCGCCTGCATGCCCTGCCAGTTCAGCCCCCAGAAGAGGTTGATCCGATGTGCCAGGACGATAGCTTTTGGGAAGCCAATTTCGGTTCGGCAGAAAGGCTGGCGCACACAGTTGGTTTCGCTGACTGTGTCGGGATCAATCAGCGTCACCTGCAGGCCGCCAGGATGGCCGAAGGCGAGCATGGCCTGGTGGAGGTAGGGGAGCCCGGAAACGATGGCGCTGCCGTTCCCGCCGCAGCCGACGACCAGGATGCGAATCGGCCGTTCCAGCAGTTGAGGATCGAGAGTGTGCATCATCGTCGTCCGCCTCCAGTTTCTTCAGGTACTCGTTCAACGGCTCCAGCTCAATGAGCGTCGGATCGGGGAAACGCTCTTCTTCCCTGCCAGGCTCTTCCAAAGCGCTGCCGTTCCGCCGCGGCGCTTTGTCAATCGTCCTGCCGCCGCCCGGGTGGGTGAATTCGCTCTGGAAGAAGGCCTGCTGCCATGCTGGCGATGGAAGTCACGGTCAACGACTTCGGCGTTCGCATGGTGCCGGCGCATACCGCCCCGTTACTATCTATGTTCCAGTAGGGCGCTGCCGCCAATTTGCTGTCTGGACGCGGCCTTTGGGTGGCAAAAAGCGCACGGACGTACAAAACGCTGCTTCGCACGACGAACAGCAGGGCCGGGTGCGGAAACAGTTTGCCGGAGATGCCCTCAAGCTCCGATCCAGCGCGGAAGAACATTGGCCGCACCGCCGCCGGCGTCCACCATGCCAGTAAGTCCGGGGTTCGCGCGACGACCTCGTCGGGCAAGAACTCCACCGGACAACCGGTCCCCAGCTGCCTGGCCAACTCCCGCAAGCTTGCCGTACTCAGCAGTTGGCCGGCACCAAGAACGGACTTCCATCGCCGTCTTTGCTGCACCACGCCGTGGACGGTCGCCATGTGTCGGTTTCCGTGATCGTTCTTGTAAAGCAGCACGGCTTGGTACAGCTTCAATTCGAGTTCGCTTCCGACATCGATGCTGAATCGCATGTGGATTTCTCCCGGCCCTCAATGAGGGTCTTGATACGCACCGTCAGAACGAGCACCCGCATCAGCGTCTCAATGACGGCTAATGCCTGGCGCACGCTGGCTGGGTCGTTTGGACGAAGCGGAACGATGAGGTTGGGTTCCGGCGTTTCCTGGCCCCAGTATTCGCATTCGTCGTCGAAACATGCCATGACGGCATCGCCGGGCCTGAAGTACAGCAGGATAGCGGGCAGAGGAAGATCCAGAGAGTGGTAGCTGCGCTGGGATTCGAGCCATTCTTCGTCGAGGCTGGGCCTTTCCATCGAGTGGGAGACGCGGTGCAGTTCTAGGGTCGTTTCGACCAGCTCCTTCAGCGACGGTTCAGTCAGTGCCGGGAAGGAATCCAAGGATTGTGGGGACTCTGCCGATTCGCGGCTTCTGAGGCACGCCGGCAGGTCCTGGTCGAGTTTGGGGATCTCGTAGGAATCGGGATCTTCCTCCCCTTCCGCCCATTCGGCCATCTGCTCGATCCGGTTGCGGGCGTCCCAATCGTCATAAACCCGTATCCAGCGGTAGAGGGCTTGCCGGAGAGTGTCGTAGAAACGCCACTCCCATACCGGGATGACACCGTTCCAGTTCCTCAATCACTGTGCCAATGCCTAGCGGAAACGACGACTCAGTGTTGAGGACCAGAAAGAGCTGGCCAGTGGAATCGGCGCCCGAATCGGAATAACTGGTATCGACGATAGATTCTCCGAGCGTCAGGGACAGCTCAAAGTGCTCTGCAATGATCTCCTGGCCGTGGTCGCGGAGAAAGCGGCGAAATACAGGATCAACCAGTGCGGCAGGAGCTTTTCCTGCCGCGATCCAGTCGGACTCCGTGGCGAGACCGATTTCGACCAGGGTTTGAGCCAAAGCGGTCAGATCGGAGCAACCAAAGGTGATCCGGCTTCCGGCGTGAGCCGCTTCCAGCCGCGGAATCCCGATCAGGCTGGCGGGATTGGCCAGATACCCGGTCCGGGGAAGACGGGATCTCCGCTTCCTTGCAGTGAGAGAGCCCGTGCGAGAGCACTGCTTGCTTCTTGCGAGTCTTGGCATTCGAGCCACCTCTGGATCAGTCCGGTCAGAGGGTTGGCGCTGGCCTGCCGACCCTCTGATTCGCGGATTTCCTGTAACAGCGATTGTTTGCTGGCGTCCGGCATCTCATCAGCCCTTCGATCCGATGGCGCGCTCGAAGCTGTAACGCAGCCGGTCGCCAACCGTTTCAGGTCCGGTAATGGCTGCGTTGGTCAGCTCGGGAAACTGGGCGGCATAGAACGAGCGGACTTCCTCGATCGAGAACTTGGGGTTCGGATCGGCCAGCGTGGTTCCGTGATAGACGAACTCGCGTTCGACCAGGTTGATTTTCATGATGCTTCACCTCCCTCCTTGTAGGTTGACGGAATTAGCGAAATTTCTTGACACAATTCTTGAAAAGACGTGTCGGCCCCACGAGCCGATTTCTGGACAGCGAGAGGAGCGTGCGTTTCGCTGGTCGTTTCTCCGGGACGGATTGGTTGTGAGTTGGCCTGATTACATCAACAATCTGGAGGTCGCCTGCCCTGGAGCGTACACTGCGGCTTGTGAAGTCGATTGGCCTTTCTCCGTTCGTTGTCGCGCTAGCACTAGCCACCGTGTCTCTCGCTCAACAACCGTCGCAGTCCGCTGTCAAAGACTGCCATCCCGGCAAATATCATTTCAAAGGCAGCGTGACACGGGGACAAACCTTCTCACGCATTTTTGATGGGTTCGTGTTCCGACTCGTTCCTACCGAGTACGGGTGGATGATTGACATTTCGCAAGGCACGCAACGTTATTTGGCTGGCATGACGGGGCCACGTCACGGGCCGAATCCCATAGAAATCGAGGGCTGGCACTTCCGAAATGCTGCCAATACTGGCCCTAACACGGGCGACGTAAACGCCCCGCAAGAAAGACGTCTCTTCCTGTTTTCACCGCGATGGCCGCATTGCGAAAATGCTCTCGGCTTGGACAAGGACGGAAAGGGCGTTCTTGAAATCGGTGATATGGAACTCGGCAATCTCGCGGAGGGAGAAAAAGCTAACATCGCCAGAATGGATTTTAGCGTAATGCTCACCGTCGGACCGTCTGCTTGCAGGGCTTGTCCTGCAACAAGCCATAGCGAGTGATAAATCATCGGATGGGTAATCGCAGCTGAGCGCCCTCGTGCCGGTTAACCTTCGACTTGGGCTGATTACGCCGATAAAACTGCAGGTAGCTACAATAGCCTTATGCGTCAGCAATGGCTCGCGTCTGCTGTGTTTGGTTTGCTTGTCGTCGGCGCTCCCGGTCAGACATGCAATGCTGCGCGGAAGGCGACGTATACATCTCCCGACGGTTCGCTCGTTGCAGTTGTTCAGCCCTCGACCAAACCCCAAACATGTGAAAGTGCAGTGGAATTGAAGACTGGCTCAGGTAAAGTTCTTGCGCGTCGAAGTTATCAGTCCGATGACGGTTCGCACGGATACGGCGTGGTAAGAGCCCACTGGACGCCCGACTCAAAGTTCTTTTTGGTCAGCCTTGGAAGCTCCGGAGGGCATCAGCCGTGGCACTCGCCTGTAGAGTTCTTTAGTCGCGAACGCAGTGACTTTTTCAGCCTCGATGATGCGCTAAGCAATGCAATCATGAATCCGGAATTTGAAGTTACCGCTCCCGACAACGTCACGGTTGAGCTGTACTTTGGCAACAAGATCTTGACTGTGCAGTTGTCGTCGTTGCACGCCACAAAGGCGTTGCCGACCAATTAGCTGTCGATAATCGCCATGGCGGAGGTAATCCGGGCTGAGCGGACCGGTTCCCGTTAGGGTGCGAGTTGGCCTGATATCGCCAAGTAACATAAGAAGCGACCCAAACGGACGGGGCATGGTGTCTATAACGTTATGTGGCCGAGCACAATGTCGCGTGTCCCCGCAATATTGGCGACGTTCTGTGTTCTGCTCGCTCCGCAGTTAAGCAATGCGACGCAGCACCATGGTGCTATCACGGGCGACCTCGCCGAAGCTCTGGGCGCAATTGCAGTACAAATGCGGGTTCCCATCGTGGCCGAGCTCGCCTTGCCGCTGCCTAGCGACATCAATGTGCCAGACGGGGACGAAACGGCTGAGAAGTTGCTGAGTTCGGTAATCGCAGCGTCGCCGGGTTACTCATGGAAATGGGAGGGGCGGGTTGCACATGTCTACAATCGTCGCCTGCTCACCGCGCCATCCAATTTTCTGAACTTACATATGGAATCTTTTCTATTACCGAGCAACGTAGCCGAGTTCAGCGTCACACTCCGTAATGCCCTGTGGCAGTGCAGCATTCGTAGAGGTGTAGCCGACCATCGGCGATGCCCTGTGCAAGTCGGATTTGTTATCGCTGGGTTGTGGCCTACGGCACTGGAGCCGCTTCGGCTGACGATGAAGAGAATCGGCGCGACATCAGCACGTCAGGTCACGCTCAAAGTCGCCAACGAAAGTGGGCAGTTTTACTCCATTGTTGTGTTTCCACGTTCCAACGCACGAACGCCGCAAGACGCGGAGTTCGCGTTTTCTCACTGGGCGTGGCATCCGCTGTCGGACGGACTTAAGCCGTTTCCTTCACCTTTCTCGTGGTATGGCAGGACGTTCCGGGTCACACCAGACGTCTTTCTCCAGAACTTACTCACGCCGGTCGGCACCTCCCGTAGTTCGCCAAATGCAAAGCTGTGCGTCACGGTGAACGAACGCGGCAGGGTTGAGCAGGTCAGCATTCTTGAAGGGTCTCCGATTAGCGTATTGGCCATTAAGTCTGTTCGTTCATGGCGGTTTAAGCCCTATTATCTGAACGGCCTGCCGGCGAAACTCACTTGCGACCTCCCGGTGGAGGTCATCGCGGGTCGTTCCGTACGCCCAACAATGACGTTTCGGCATTAGCTGCCGAGAAAATAGCCGACGCGTAGGCAATCCTGGCTGAGCCCCCGGTTCCGGTTAGGCTAACACTTGTCCTGTTTACGCGAATGGCCCGTTCATTCGCTTGGAATCTCGCGTTCGGCGTGACCGGCAAATCTCTGAGTAAGCTCAAGCGAGTCGCTCTTAACTCTCACAATAGTGGTGTTTTTCCGGAAATGAATCTCATATCGGCTGCCCGTCTCGGCTGTGCATAAGTATCCCTCTTCGCCGATGCGGTAGGGCTGGACCGTCCAACCGGGTGCAACCTTCGCTTCGCGCACGGCACGAAGAGATAGCTTGGCGCTCTCGCGTGAATCAACTTGGGAAATATCCAAGTCGACCTTTTCATGCGTGCCATCTTTTGCGGTGTGCAGCCAAATACTCAGAACCAGCCGTTTTTCGCTCGGCACATCCGGTGGCGGCCCGTTCCAGACGCCATGGACACTCTTCCAGTCCGGTTCGGCGACCCGAATTGCACTCTCAATATTCCGTACGAGCACAGCGTCCTCACACACCAAGGCCGTCGCCGACAGAACGATTAGTAAGCAGAGAACAGTCTTACCCATTTCCATCAGCCTCCCGCTACCCCGTTACGATATCTGAAGCACGAGTGAAAAATTGCCATCTGTTAGGTAATCCTGGCCGGCGGTTCGGATAACGGGGGTGTGGTTTTGATATGTCTAGCGGCAAAACGGAGAGCGCCACGTCTGATCTTCTGCATCGCGCCAGACGTAGTTTCCACGATGGTCAATCATCCCGTGTTTGCCTTTGTAGAGAGCACAAGAATCATGTTCTTCGATTCTTTGGAATGTCTCCACCTGGGCCACGCCTCCGCAGAACGGCATCGCGGCATCAAACATTGCTGGAATGACGTACCTTCCGTTGATGTCAATGTACCCCCATTTTCCTCCGGTCTGAACGGAAGCAAGCCCTTCCGAAAACATATGTCCGATGTCGAACTTGATTGGAACAGCCAAATTACCCTTATGATCCACGTAGCCCCACTTGCCACCCTGCTGCACCGGTGCGCGGCTATTTGAGAACGCAAAGACGTCATCGAACTTTGGCTCAATTACGACGATCCCGTTCTTGTCCATGAATCCAACTTTGCCGTGTATTCGGACAGCGGCAAGCCCCTCGGAGAAATCGATGCCGCTCGCACTCCCGTGGTCCGCTGGTATAGCGAAGCTTCCGTCGCGCTTGATGTAGCCGACGTTGTCGCCGACCTCTACTGCAGCAAGGTTTTCGTGGAAATCGAAAGCTCCATCGAACTCGGGCGTCACCCTATTGCCCTTCTTGTCGATGAAGAAGAACTTGTCGCTGAGCCTGACCCTCGCCATACCCTGATTGAAATTGCCTGCGTAAAGGAACTGGAACGGAATAACGACCGTTCTCATATGGTCGATGTAGCCCCACTTTCCGTCGCTGATCGCTGGTGACAATTCTTCTGAATAACCCGCAGGAAATGGCCCACTCTTGCGCTCCCATGTTGAGGTGCTGAAAGAACCAGTCCTGTCGATCAGACCGCACTGCCCATCTGCGCAGGCGATCGCGCCTTCGGAATAAAACGGACCTGCAATTTGGAAGCGCGGCGGTATAACAACGCCTTTGTCGGATAAGTATCCCCACTTCCCGCGCTCCTGAAACGGAATGGGACCGATAGCTTCGCCGCAGGGGGATTGTGCAAAGAGGTGAGCGGCCATAGCAACGACAAGCGGAACGAATGCGGCTTTCATGCAAGCCCTCCCCTATGCTGAACGGTTACAGATGTTATACGCATTCCGTGATTGCTGTCGCGAAAGCTGTAGTGCCGTATCGACAGTGCTCCGCAGTGCTCAACAGCCTGTCCTCGCTTGGGCAATCCCAGCCTAAGCAGTGAAGCGGTTAATTGGGTTCGTGTGGCACAGCATTCGCGGGGGCGCTATCCTCAGGTCGGGTCCGCCATGCGCCTTGTTTCCAGCCGATTCCCATCTCCTTTTTCACGGGGTCATAGCCCGGCAAAAACAAGTCCCATGCGGGCAGTTCAGATTCAGGGAGATTCGGGCTGAATACTGAAATGCTTTCGAAGAAGCCTCTGGAAGTCAATTCCGGGAGCTCAGGAAACGCAACCAGCCAGATATTGAATCCCGCCGAAGTAATAAACCTGTCGAGAATATCGCGCGCAGTAACGTTAGAGAGATGGAAGGAAACAACTCGATCTCCTGCCCCTACGCCGAAGCTGCCCGCACAGGCAGTTCCGGTTTTTTCCGGTGCCGGATTCACGAGCTGCACCACTAGGTTTCGCAGACGATTGTTGGCATGAAACACATACTCGTCCGACAACTGGAAGTCGTCGATTTGCAGATTGAGAAAATTTCTTCTGTCGTCGGCGATCGTAACTCTGCTGACATGTACTACTCCGTTCGATATATTGAAGGTGTAGCCCGGCTCGGTGGCAACGAGATCCGTCAAGATGTCGATAACGGTGCTCCTCGCAAATTGAAGTTCGACGCTCCTGTAAGGCACACTCGAAACCTGCCACTCGATACCGATGGGAATCTCAAAATCATCAGAAAACTTAGCCAGCCCCTGTAGCAGATTCTCCGCGCGAAGGCTGTAATTTTCCACTCTGCGGTGAAGGGTTCGACGCAGAGTAACTTCAGGATCGTTGACAGATGCAGCGCACAGCGTCGATATCAGAATGCTGCAGATCACGAGATATCTGCCGAAACTCATCGCCCCTCTCGGCTACCGACCATTCACGAGCACACCAGTGCAATTGCAGGACGCCTGGACTCTCATCTGCTTCATCTGCCCCGTTGCGATAATCAGGCAGTAACCCGTTGGTCTCTATGAGTTTATCGCGGCGAATACGGTTACGTATGCGTGGGCTGGTTTGATGGTGTAAACCCTGCGACACCGGCTGCATCACGCGAAATAAGTTTAAAACAGTCCATTATCGTTACGCACCGCCCCATGTGAATCGAGCGTTCTTGGCGTGAAATCGCCAAGTCGTAGGTAATCCCGCCTAGGCCGCCGGCCGCGGGGGCATCCGGAATCTTACTTCCGCGAATCCGCGGGCTGATTTCATTGACCGGGGCGGGCCGTACCCACAAGCAAGTGTCGCCCTAAAGCCTGCGCAGCAATTCTGACATCGTGGTCCCAAGCCCCCTGGCGATAACTTGCAAAGTGATGATGCCAACCTCACGCTTGCCCTGCTCGATGTCCGATATGTGTCCGCGGTTCATGTCCAAAGCCACGGCCATGTCGATTTGGGTCCATCCCTTGCGCTTACGCAGGAGTTGCACGCGCTTGCCGATCTGAACTAAAAGGGCGTGATTAGTGGTGGACACCCCACCATGGTCGCCATAACATTCAAGTTGTGTGTCTGGTATGCCAGACATCGTTCAGGAATCTCGGATGCTGGATGGCCAACGAAACCGATTCAACACGGTCTGAGGCGAATGTAGGTTCGAAAACGCGAATCATTTTCGCCTGCATTCTGACAGCGGCCCTGGGTCTGATGCTCTGGCCACCCTGGCACGGGAAAGGACATCGACTGCTGTGGAATGGACGAGGGAATCTCGACTGGTCCCGTCTGGCTTTGGAGTTGTGTTTGGTCGCCACCATCGCCGCGTTAGCGGGGGTGGTCGCTGCAATGCTCGAACGCGCCTCAGCCAGGACACTGAAGGTCTGGCTTCATCGTGTCGGTCTTGTTTTGGGGTGCGCTGCATTGCTGACTCTTGCTTCGGTAGCGGGCTACGACGTAGTTGCTCGGGTTTCGCTCGAGCGCGACTTAGATCGGAAAGTTCAGGACTTCAAATCCAAAGCACCGCTGTTACGGCAAGGGTTTCCGCTCGATCCTGCGCTGCCGCTGGATTCCTCACTGCGAGCCGGGCGGTTCTCGGCGGATCGTTTCCTCGTTTGCTCAATATCAAACATTCACGAAGCCGAGTTTGTGCTGCGGCGCATTGGCTGGCGGGATAGCGATCTTCCAGACGCGACGGCGCTGTTCCTCTCTGCCTCAGAACCGGACAGCCGACGTAAGACTCTGAGGTTTTTGAGCGGTAGCGATCTTGCCATGTCGGAGACGAAGGGTGCATCCTTCGAGTTCTACATAGAAGACAGGGATGCAGCAAAGCGATTCTTCGGCCCCTTGCCGGACTGGTGGACCGAAGCGTTAGAGCACAACATTGAGGTAGCCCGCGTGCCTGATTGGATGAAACCGGGCGAACCGCCGGCATCGTGGTCATTCACCGATTGGTTAGGTTCGCGGAGCCCCTGGCTCATCCTCGCAGCAGGGATGTTGGCGTTGAGTGCGCTCTGTTTCGTCGTTGGGAGCCGAATTGACACGACCGCGGCAGATGCGCAGAGCAGCGCGGGTGCTGCCCGGGTTTCTGATTAGGCTTCTGCAACGCGGCATGGAAGGGAGGGGGTGGCATAGATGAACGGCACCGTTCGGTCTGGCGATCTTTTCGGTCAGGCAGAGATCAACGAGGACATAACTAAACGTGCCCTTGATGAACTCTCAGTCTGACTCGCCAGTACAGGTCGGCGACGGCGTACCACGACTTGCTGAGATTCATTAGCCGTTTCCGGTTCTACTCTCCATTTAACGCGATGCTGGTCCACGTCCAGATGCCAGGAGCGAGCTTTGTCGCGTCTCCTTCTCGCTGGCTGCATGAGTATCGACGCCTAATCAAGCCTGGCGCACGGCCGTTAGTTATTCTGCAGCCGAAGGGGCCTGTGATGTTCGTGTTTGATGTTTCGGATACGGAACCGCTGGAAGGCGCAATTCAGCTTCCCAAAGACGTTCTGAACCCATTCGAGCCACGCGGTGGAAAGGTCGGGAACGAGCTTGAACAGACCATCGAAAATGCGAAGCGAGACGGGGTCAGGATAGCGTCACGCAAAGCAGGATCACAAAGCGCAGGCGTGATTCAAATTGCGAAATCGACTCACTATCAGAAATTCGTGGTGCAGCGCAGACCGAAGATGAAGCATGTCAACGTGAGGGTTCGTTTCGATACGTTGGTGAATCAAGACAGCTCCCGCGAGGCACGGTACGCAACGATTGCTCACGAGTTGGCTCACCTCTACTGCGGCCATCTCGGCACACCCGATCCCCACTGGTGGCCCGACAGACGTAGTTTGGCTCATATTATTGAAGAATCTGAGGCTGAGTCGGTGTGCTATCTGGTATGCGCGCGGCTTGGAATCGACAACCCGTCGGAGAACTACCTTGCATATCTCGCCAACGACAAAGCAGACATTCCACCCATCAGTCTGGAGTGCGTCATGGCTGCCGCTGGGCTGATCGAGAAGATGGGTCGAGAGCGCCTGAAGCCACGAGAGATCCACAAGAGGTCCACACAGCCAGTCGGTTCTCGGAGGGCGGAGGGGCGGCAGGAAGCCTCACCTGAGGCGACCTCGGAAGTGGAGGATCGCCAGCAGCCAGAGCGATCGGAAACACGGCAGAACATAATGCTGGACCCTGAAGCGAAAGCAGCCCTGGGCGAGCTGTCGCCGGTACTGGTTTGGAGCCAGGTGGTCAACTTAGTCGCCCATACGTTCGAGGCGTACCCGGATGAGGCAAATATGCTGCTGGACAAGTATCAGCCCCCGGTGAACCAAGAGTGGCTCTATGTCGCACTCCAACACCTCGACCCGGTGGTGGGAATCAACAGCTTGGTAGAAATCAACGACCACCCCAAGTTGAACCTCGAAGACCTGATGAAATCAAACCCGCCAGATGTGCTGGATAAGGTTCTGTTTATGGTGACACTCAGCAGCAAGTGGCAGAGCGAGGTGGCGACGTAGAGCAACCAAAGGCGCCAGGACAGCGCGAGCAGCTAAATAGCCTTCACCGGAATCTGCAATGCGATTTTCGTCGCGACGATGTGGCTGGAGTTGTCAGCTTTTTCCGGCGGAAAACGCTCGATGAGCGCATACTGTATGGACCTCTTCCGAGGCCAGCCTCTTTTACCGCATGCTAGTGTGCGATTTCTTTGTAACCCCCCCTAGCCCCCCAGCTTAATTCCAGTTCAAAGGTTGGGCAAGTGCAAATACGGTGGCCCCGGTACCCGATGGGGCACTAGCGGTGGCTCGGAGCCGCAATTCAAAACCGCGCAGTGGTCGCGTCTCAGGCGGACCCGAACACAGATTCTCTTAGGCGGACAGATCGTTTCGAGAGTTCTTCGCCGCCAAACTTCCCAATTGGCGTATCGCATGGCTGTAGATCGTCGGATATGCGTTCTGCAGATAGTGTCTCTTTTTCCGAATCGCATCGCCGGAGTGATCCATATCCGGTTCAGCATCTGGGTTGATCGCCTGAAGTAGTTCTGCCAAGTGTTCGTCATGGTGGTCTCCAGTTCTCAGCCGCACAAGCTCTGAAGCCATCACGAGAAAACGGTTCACCGTGGTCTTCTGTTTGTGACCCTTCTTACCCGCCATACTGGTCATCAAGATGTCCAATCGTTTGCCAAACCGTTCAAGTTGCGACGGGAGGCCCTGAAGCCCTGGAAGGAATGGGTCTAAAGGCAATGCGAACTTGCCTTCGATCATCACGGAGCGAATTCGTTGAGCCAATACAGCGGAGTCGGCGGCAATCTTTGACATCTCCTCGGCGGCCTCAACCGCTATTGACCGGTGAGGCATAGCCCGATCTGAACGATACAGAAAAAGTAAAGAAAACAAGAGAGTTCTGTCGGTACCGTCCAATTCCCTTAACGGGTTTCTGGGGCCGATGTGCTTGAAGGATCTGTTAACCAGGTTGGTGTAGTGGACCGTCATCGTTAAACGCCTCCCGATCAGGAATCGGACAAAAGTAGGGGCTGACTTTTGTCCTTCCTGCTTGTCCTAAAGTATGCGTTAGGAGGCACGGACACGCATGAAAAAACTGAAAGACGCACCTGAAAACACCCGCGAGCACCCCGAGACACTTCACAGATCGAGTCTCACGACAAAACTATTGCTCTCCATACCCGAGACGGCGGACTTGCTGGGAATCAGCAAGCGCACCGTCTACGTTCTGCTTGCGGCTGGAGAACTAACGAGAAGGAAGGTGCGTCGGAGGACCGTTATTCATCGCAACGACATCCTTCGATTCGCTGCACGGATCACCGCCAGTCGCGGGGAGCGGAACGACTAAATGGACGCCGCTGGATCTCAAAGCGTGGATAAGAAAAAGACAAGCCGCATCGACGAGCAGATTATTCGCATGGCAGGCTGCGGCTGGCGGTTATTCCCGGTGAAACCTCGCGACAAACGGCCACTGGTCGCAGACTGGCCTAATCAAGCTACCTGCGATGAAGAGCGTCTTCGGTTCTGGCGGAAGCGATTCCCTAGTTGCAATTGGGGAGTGGCAACCGGGCCTGAGTCTGGTGTGTTTGTCCTCGATGTTGACGGCGAGCAGGGAATTGCCGCGCTCGGTGATCTGGAACACCAGGGATACGTGCTCCCCCCCACCTTGATAAGCCGCACTGGCCGCGGCAGTCACATCTGGCTTCAATGGCCCGGCAACGAAATGACGGTGCGCAATTCGGCCGGCAAGATCGCGACCGGCTTGGATGTGCGTGGAGTGAGTGGGTACGTCGTTGTTCCACCATCGGTCCATCCCAGCGGCACAACATACGAGTTTGTCGATGACAAAGTCCCGGTTGCTCCCGCGCCGGAATGGCTTCTTGAAATTCTGACAGAAAGTGCTGCAGCGCCTGCTCCGTTCGTGTCAGCCGCCTCGGCGCAAAACGAGATCATTCCCAAGGGACAGCGGAATCAAGCGCTTATGAGCCTCGCCGGAAGTATGCGGCACAAAGGAATGTCACTAAGGGCAATCGAAGCTGCTTTACGCGCCGAAAACTCGGCGCGCTGCGAACTACCACTTCCCGATCGTGAGGTTAAGACGATTGCCCGTTCAGCCAGTCGGTACGAACCGGCTCCTGCAAACGCAGCCGGCAAGATACAAAACCCAGTTCGGGAATGGCCTGCTCCGCTTGGGCAGGAAGCGTTCCACGGTATTGCCGGCGAGTTTGTTCGGCTGGTCGAGCCAGAGACCGAAGCTGATACTGCAGCCCTGCTTTTCTCTTTTCTCGTCACTGTAGGGTCAATCATCGGCCGAGGTCCGTACTACCAAGTCGAAGGAGATCGTCATTACACCAGCCTGTTTGTGGTGCTTGTTGGGGAATCAGCAAAGGCACGCAAAGGCACATCCTGGTCGCAAGTCCGCCGCTTCGCAGAACTTGTAGACGAACTCTGGTCAAAGCAGCGGGTTGCTGGCGGTCTGTCATCGGGTGAGGGACTGATCCATGCCGTTCGCGATGCACTAACCGAGATGGTTCCACAGCGCGATGGCAAGCGGGTGGTGGGTCACGAATCTCAAACGACCGATGTCGGTGTGGACGACAAGCGCTTGATGGTGGTGGAGAGCGAGTTGTCCCAAGCACTCCAATCAGCAGGGAGAGATGGTAACACCCTATCGGCGATCATCCGCCAGGCGTGGGATGGAGGGCCATTGCGCGTACTTGCTAAGAGTGCGAAGGCGGCCTGCACCCAGCCCCACATTTCAATTGTCGCGCATATCACGGTCGCGGAACTCAAACGACAACTCACCACCACCGAAATGGCCAATGGCTTCGCGAATCGCTTTCTGTGGAGCTGTGCTGCTCGGTCTAAATGTCTCCCCTTTGGGGGTGCAGTAAATGCAGAGGCGTTGGCAGAACTGGCGGCTCGAGTGTGGAAGGCAGTTGAGTTTGCTCGAACCGTTGGGCGTGTTGAATTTGCTCTCGAAACCCGCGGAGAGTGGGCCATGCTCTATCCCGACCTGAGCGACGGCCGCCCCGGCCTCTTAGGCGCGACTACCGCTCGAGCGGAGGCTCAAGTCGTTCGCCTCGCAACGCTCTATGCGCTGCTTGACCAATCCGTAGACATTAAGCTCGTGCATTTGCGTGCAGCCCTCGAGGCGTGGCGGTATTGCGAGGATTCGGCCCGCTACATCTTCGGCGAGAGCGTGGGCGATCCGACAGCCGACGAAATTCTGCACCTTCTTCGCGGGAGCGAGGGCGGAATGACCAGGAATGATTTCACAGACCACTTCAAGAGGAACAAGTCCAGCGCGGAGCTTGGGCGAGCGCTGGCTGTATTACAGGCGCACGGCTTAGCTCGTATGCACCCACGCGAGACGGGCGGAAGACCCGCAGAAGTGTGGAAGGCCGTCGGAGCGCAGTACAGCAACGAGAAAGACGAGATAACCGAGGAAAGCACCCCTATAGTTCGTTTATCTCGTACCAGCGAACCTCGGGGGCGACAGTGAGCGACGGGAAACGCGCGGACGCAATACCGCTGTCGCTGTGGTGAGAGGCGACAAATTGAGACGTGAATTGTGAATGGGGTGAGCATGATGTCAGTGCCAGGGGAGGTCCGTATGGAAAGTTCGCAGTTGCTGAAGGTGGGAGAAGTGGCCGCACTCTTGAGGGTCACCCCGAGTTGGGTTTACGCCAACGCTGACTTCCTAGGCGCCTACCGAATCGGGAAGTATCTGCGCTTCAGTCGAGAGGAAGTGTTCAATCGACTCAAGAGCGGGCGTGTCTCCACGTTGGGGTCACAGCCCAACGACTCCTCTCAGGGCCCGTAAATTCAAGCACCTGGATGCCACGAAGAACATATGAGGAACAATATGAGCTTGACTTCCGACATTGCTGTATATACAAATAAGCCGTGCATGGGGCGTCCACCCAAACCGGAAGCGCTACGGCGCAGCAAGCTGTTTCCCTTGAGGCTTACGCCTGGCGAGATTGCGGAACTCGAAGCCGCCTCTCGTCGCCTTGGGGAGTCAGTGGCCGATATATTCCGCAAAGGCGCGAAGCTCTATGTCGAGAGAGGCAAAGACGAGTCAACGAAACGAAAGGAGAAAAGACGATGACTCGTCATTCGTATCAGCGAGGTTGGGTATCAGAAGGAAAGCGCACGAGGCGTGGACTGGCGTTTGTTATCCGTTACAGGGTGCGAACCACAGAAGGGAAGTGGACGCACAAATCCGAGGTCGTGTACGACGTGGCTGGCAAGAAGGAAGCCCGCGCCGAACTCGATAAACGCATTCGAGGAAGTGAGAATCGACCTTCGGAAGACACAGAACTAACCGTTCAGGATTTTGTAGAAACACACTGGAGGACCAACCTCTGCCGGAAACAGGTAAAGCCTTCCACCCGGCGTTCGTACGAGTCAGGACTCCGACTCTACATCCTGCCCGCTATGGGCAGTATGCGGCTGTTAGACGTTTCTGCGATTCACGTGTCGAATCTCTTGCACGAGAGAGAGGAGAGCGGTGCGTCCCCAAAAACTGTTCGCAACGTGCTGGCGTTGCTGCAAAGCATATTCTCACTGGCTCTGGACATCGACCTGATCGCCAGATCGCCCGTGAGAAAAAGTCACAAGCCGGCAGTAAACCGTTGTGAAAAGCCTACGTGGACACCAGAGCAGATGCGCTCGATCATCGAGAGCGTAGCTGAGGTATTTCGGCCCTTGTTCCAGTGCGCGATGCTCACTGGCGCAAGACTTGGCGAACTGCTCGGGCTGCAATGGAAACACGTGGACTTGGGAGAACGAAAGTTGGAGATCCGCCAGGCGCTCTGGGAGGGGCAACTGGTTGCTCCGAAGACTCATGACAGCACTCGGTCCATTTATTTTGGTCCTGCGTTGTCATCTGCGTTCGAGGCTCAACGGCTCAGTTCGCGCCATAGGAGTCCCGAGTCCTTCGTGTTCTGCAAGCCAGACGGCGGCCCGCTCAATCCTGACGTGCTGCGACGGGATGTGTTGTACCCGGCGTTGGACAGGCTTGGGATTCCGCGGAGTTCCAGGGCGGCGGGTTTTCACACTTTTCGGCACTCGGCAGCGAGCTTGGTCAATGCCCGTACCGGCAATCTGAAACTTGCTCAGAAGCTGTTGGGACATTCCAATCTGAGCACCACCGCCGACGTGTACACGCACACATCGGCAGAAGCCGACGCAAGTGCTGCGCTCGCCTTAGAACAGGCGATCTATGGCGATCTGTTCGCAATTGTTCCCAAAACTGAGAACACGAACAGCAGCGCAGCGATCAACTAGCAAATGGAAAATCGTGGCTCAACTCGCAACTGGAACGAAAAGAATGACTTGGAAGCAGTTGTTCTGGGAGGGTTTGGTTGCGGGGGGTGGATTTGAACCACCGACCTTTGGGTTATGAGCCCAACGAGCTACCGGACTGCTCCACCCCGCTCTTCGATGATACAAACATGTGAACCTAAGGTCAAACCAGACAAGAACACGCATTGCCGCCGGGGAATGATACGCTGACTACATCATGACCGGCGACAAGCGTGGCAAGTCTGACAACTCGCAGTAATCTGGGCACGTTATTCCGAAGTCGCTTTCATTATTCCCGCGGCCGTAGTGGTGGGTTTGCTGTTGGGAAAGCTCCTGGATTACTGGCTGCATACGCGATGGCTGTTCCTCGCCGGTATCATCTTCGGAGCGGTCGTGGGATTCATCCAGATGATTCGTACGGTTACCCGCTCGGACGAATGAGGGGACGGAACCGGCACGGCAGTGTGAGTTTCAAGGAATTCCCGAAATCGGAAATAGATAGGCCCGAACCGAGTTTGCCGCTTGCGATACTCGGGAGCCACCTGCAAGATAGAGCAATCGCGCCGTACGGAGGATCCTTCGCATGCGACGTTTCGTCGTTGGTGCACTACCGATGCTGTTTATCGCCACCCTGGTGAGCCTTGCCCAATCGCAGGACATACAAAGCAGCTACGCTGACATCAACGTCCCAGGGAACTGGCAGGCGGCGAAACAGTTCTCTGCTGGCAATGCCGCCGAGGACCTCTATTACGATGCCGGAAGCGGCGCGCTTCTGCTAATCAGCCAGCAAGCCGGCCTGTTGAAGGTTGGCGATATCGCTAAGTTTTTTTCGCGGGTAAAAACGTCCAGCGCAGACGCTGCCGCCCTGCTGTCTGACACCGAATTCCGTCTGCCCATGGCATATACCGACCGGGTCTCGAAGGACCTTCCGAAGGGCAACAAGCCTCCCAGGATGTGGGATTTGAAAGAAGGAGAAGGCAATCCCTTCTGGTTTTATGCGTCGCAACTCTTTGACGAGTACCACGTGCACGACGTAGGTGGCTCGTCGGAGATCAGCGAACTATTCTTTCCCGTGACTGTGGTTACGGCAGAGCAGCGTGCGGTTTCTGGCGGTGATGTATTGCTTTTTGAGGTGGAGACGGAAAAGCCTGCTACCGATGCGGCCTTGAAGCGCTTTCACATGCCGGCCAGCGTGAAAGACCAGCACATCCGCTATGGCTGGGTTCAGTTCGCGCCCGGAGGCATCGCATCGGGGAATACGGTCCTCTCATTGGCCTTCGCCGTCCCTGCAAACTCGAGCTCTGAACATCGACGAATTGGCGAAGCAGGTGAGCGCCGCAAAGATCAAGTCCTTATAGTCACGGGCTGCATTCCCCCGGTCCGTGCGCTACAGTGGTCGGTAGACTCGTGAGCGACTTGTCAATTTCCGACTCTCCGCCCGAATCCGATCGCTTCTATAGCGAAGCCTTGCGGCGGATTCGCCGGTTCATGGTCGTCCTCGGCGCGATCGGAGAAATGGTGTGCCTGCTGCGATTTGGCCGCGTCGTCGCGGCAGGGTTTCTCCTGGGGGCACTTCTTGCCTACCTGAACCATGTCTGGCTGGAGAGCGTGGTTGGGGCTCTCGGCGAGCGGGTTACCCGCGGCCAGAGTACTGAACGCGGCGGCGTTATTGTGGCCCGGGCGGTGCTGCGTTATGCATTCCTCGCCGTCGGCGCCTATGTTATATTTAGAGTTTCCTTGGCAGCACTTTACGGCTTTCTAGCAGGCGTGTGCCTCACCATAGCCGCCGTCGCCTGTGAAGTGATGGTGGAAATATACGTAGGTCTGCGGCGCAGTCTTTGATTCGCAGTTGCTTTACTACGAGGTATGCGCCCCGAATGATCTGGCACGCCTGACAACGCAAGCCGGGTCGTCGACATTATCGAATCGTGAACTTATGCCTCATCAACTTTGGATTACCGCACTCCTGAATAAGTATTTCGCCGGCGTGGCCAATTCGATTTTGGGTGTTTTTCACTTGCACGCTAAATATCCGCAAGCGCCCATAGCGAATTATGTCGCCATGCAGATTGTTGTATTTCTCCTGCTGGCCCTGGTGTTTGTGTTGGTGCGTTCGCGGTTGTCGGTAGAGAATCCCGGCCCCCTGCAGCACGTGTTCGAGAGCTTCGACGGCATGATCAACCAGCAGGGCCTCGAAATCATCGGCCACGGCTATGAGCGCTACACCAATTATCTGGTGACTCTTGGACTTTTCATCCTGACGTGCAATTTGATCGGCTTGGTTCCGGGATTTGAGGCGCCCACAGCGGTCCCGGCCGTGCCGCTGGGATGCGCGGTCGTCACTTGGTTCTACTACCACATGCATGGCATCCGGGAGAAGGGCCCCGGCTACATCAAGAACTTCCTCGGCCCGGTGTGGTGGCTGGCGCCCCTGATGTTCGTGATTGAAGTGGCGAGCCACCTGGCGCGAATTCTCTCGCTCACCGTCCGTCTGTTCGCCAATATGTTTGCGGGCGACATGGTGACCCTGGTGTTCTTCTCGTTGTTCCCCATCGCCATCCCGGTGCTTTTCATGCTGTTGCACGTCGGCGTCTCGGTCATCCAGGCGTACATTTTCGTGCTGTTGCCTACGGTATACATCGGCGAGGCGGTATCGCACGACCATTAACAAGTTTGCTGCAAGCGTGAGGGCGTCAGCACGGTGAGCGCCAACCACCCACTGGCAGCGATTCCTAAGGAGAAACACAATGCGGAAAGTAATGATTGGAGTCTTCGCGCTCATGGCCATCAGCATGATGACCATGCCGGCGTACGCGCAGGGCGGTGCTGCCGCTCCTGCTACCAATTGGGTCGCCATCGCTTCGGGCTTTGGCATGGCGATTGCCGCCGGTCTTGCCGCCCTCGGACAGGGTAAAGTCGGCGCCGCTGCCTGCGAAGGCATGGCCCGCAACCCCGGCGCGCGCCCCGGAATTCAGCTCGCGCTGATTCTTGGCCTGGCCTTCATCGAGTCACTGGTGCTGTTCACGCTGGTTATCATTTTCGCCAAGGTCGTCTAGTTTAGGCCGTGCAGAATAAACCGCCCTGTCCTGCGGGACAGGGCGTTCTTCTTTGCGAATACTTTGCCTTCAGAGTCGGATGCAGCTTACTTCACCAGGTCCTGCGCCGCACGCAACGCGCCCTCGAGCACCTGGTTCGGCAGCACCCCAAGGTAAATTGTCGCCACCAGGCAGATGCCGACCGCAGCTCCCAGGCTGGCGGGCATCCGAGCCACAGGAGCCTGCTGTCCTTCGTCGCGCATGTACATGTAAACGATCACTCGCAGGTAGTAGTAGGCGGCAATGGCACTGTTGATGACGCCGATGATGGTCAGTCCCACCAGATTCGACTGCAACGCCGCCGAGAACACGTAGAACTTGGCGAAAAATCCGCCCGTCACCGGAATGCCGATCAGCGATAGCAGGAACACCGTCAGCAAGGCAGCGATGAGCGGCGACCGCCGCCCCAAACCCGTGTAATCTTCCAGCGTCACGTAGCGCTCGCCCTTGCCCGACAAATGCGCGATGATGGAAAACGCGCCTACGTTCATCGCGGCATACGTCGCGGTATAGAAGATAGCTGCCGAGATGCCCGTTTCTTTCGCCGCTGCAAAAGCCACCAATAAGTATCCGGCGTGGGCGATCGACGAGTACGCTAAGAGTCGCTTGACGTTGTGCTGCACCAGGGCGCCGATGTTTCCGATAGTCATGGACAATACAGCCGACACCCACACCATCCAGAACCAGCCAGGAGCCCCCGTAGCGAACAGTACGCGCAGCAACACCGCGAATGCCGCGGCTTTCGGCCCGGTGGACATAAACCCGCTGACCGGCGCTGGCGCCCCTTCGTACACGTCGGGCGTCCAAACGTGGAATGGTGCGGACGCCACCTTGAAGCCGAGTCCGACAAACATCAAGGCCACGGCGAGATAAACCACTACCGAGTGCTGGGTCGCCAACACCGCTGCGATCCGATAGACATTTGTCGTCCCGGTCGCGCCGAACACCATCGCCACGCCGTAGAGGAAGAAAGCCGTCGCGAAAGAGCCCAGCAGGAAGTACTTGAGCGAGGATTCCGCACTTTCGGCGGCTTTCCGGCGGAAGCCCGCAAGAATGTAAGACGATATCGATGAAATCTCGATCGCAATAAATATCAGTACCAGCTCGATCGCCGACGACATCAACGCCATGCCCACGGAGGCGAACAGAAGCAGGCCGTAGTACTCGCCGGCCTTGATCTGCTGGACTTCGAGGTAATCGAAGGAGCCGAGGATCACTGCCAGCGTGACCAGGATGACTACGTAATGGAAGAAGACGCTGAAGGCGTCAACCCGCACCATATCGAAAAACCCGTCGCCGTAAAAATGCGACTGATAAAAAGTGGCAGCCAGTGCCGCAAGCGCGCCGACTACGGCAATGATGCCAAGCGGCTTCTTGGAGTCCTGTTGTGGGATGACCGGATCCACCAGCATCACGAGGATGCCAAACAGAGCAAGCACCAGTTCTGGCAGTATCCGAATGTAGTCAACGGTCGGAATCATCGTCCGATCACCTGCATAAGAGCCTGAGTAGTATGAGTGACCGCTGGCGCGGAGGCCTGCAGTCCGGCGGAAAATTGTTGAAGCGCCAGCGAGACGGACGGCTCAATAAAGTGCAGCCACAGGTTGGGAGCTACTCCCATTACCAAGGCTGCAATCGCCAGCGGCCACAGAGCGACTCGCTCGCGGGCGTCGATGTCGGGCAACGTCTTGTTTGCCTGGTTTGTAATCTGCCCATAGAACAGGCGCTGGTACATCCAGAGCAGGTAGCACGCGCTCCAGATGACTCCGGTAGCACCCAGAATGCCGTACACCTGCCGGGCCTGGAAGGCTCCGCTTAGAATCAGGAACTCGCCGACGAATCCGTTCAGTAGCGGCAGACCGACCGACGACAGCATGATGAACGTAAAGAACGTGGCATAAACCGGCATGGGCGTAGCCAGTCCGCCGTATTCCGAAATCTCATAGGTGTGGCGGCGGTCATAGATCATGCCCAGCAGCATGAACAGCGCGCCTGTGGAGACGCCGTGATTCAGCATTTGGTACACCGCACCGTCAACCCCGAGTTGCGTAAAGCTGAAGATACCCAGCACCACAAACCCAAGGTGGCTGACGGAAGTGTAGGCCACCAGCTTCTTGACGTTGGGCTGCACCATCGCCACCAGCGCTCCCGAGATGATGCTGATCAGCGCCAGCACAATAATCCACGGCGCATTGCGCCGCGCCTGCTCCGGGAACAGCCCGAGGTTGAAGCGCAGCAGGCCATAGGTGCCCATCTTTAGCAGTACTCCAGCCAGCAGGACCGATCCTGCCGTCGGCGCTTCGACGTGCGCGTCCGGCAACCACGTGTGCAGCGGAAACAGAGGGACCTTCACCGCAAAAGCTATGAAGAAGCCGAGGAAGAGCCACTGCGCCGCCCCGGCAAATCCCGGCACCTGCCCGGCCTGAATTGCCTGCTGGATCGTCACGAAGTCGAAGCTGTGGGTGTTTGCGTACAGCCAGAGAAGCGCGGCCAGCATGAACACCGATCCGATCATCGTGAACAGGAAGAACTTCACTGCGGCATAGATGCGGCGCCCGTGACCGAATATACCGATGATCAGCGCCATCGGAATCAGCGTCGCTTCCCAGAAGAAATAGAACAGGAACAGGTCAAGGGCGACGAACACGCCGATCATTGCCGTTTCCAACAGCAGCATCAGGATAAAGAATTCCTTCACCCGCTCGTTGACCGACTTCCACGAGATGAGCACGCACAGCGGCGTCAGGAACGTCGTCAGCACCACCAGCCACACCGAGATGCCGTCAATGCCGAGGTGGTAATGAATGACGGGATGCGAGATCCACGGAACGTTCTGCTCAAACTGGAAGCCTGCCTGTCCGCGCTCGAAGTACCAGGGCAGATGCAGCGACGCCAGGAAAGTCACCAGCGTGATGCCCAGCGCGAACCAGCGAATATCGCGGGGCCGCCGCGGAAACAGCAGGAGCAGCAGCGCACCCAGCGCCGGCAGAAAGGTTACGATGGTAAGGATATTGTGGTTGATGTAGTTCATCGCACACCCTTCCACACCATGAAGGCGATCACGACCGCCGCGCCAAACGCCACCCACCCGGCGTAAGAACGAATGTTGCCCGACTGCATGTGGCGCATTTCGTCGGACACGTCCTGCGCCGCCGCCGCACTTCCGTCGACAGCGCCGTCGATAATCGCGGAGTCGATGCCCTTCCACAACACATTGGTTGAGATCAGCACAATCGGCTTGATCACCGCCGCTCCGTAAAGCTCGTCAACCCGGTACTTGTCGTGGACGAGTCGGTAGAGCCCGCCGGCGCTCGCCGCCATCTTCGCTGGCAGGTCGGTGCGTTTGTAGTAGAGGAACCAGGCCCCCACGAAGCCGATCGCCGCCGCCGCCACCGAGATGCCCATGAACAGCCATTCGGTCGACTCCTCTGAGTGCTCAGCTTGTCGGCGCTCTGCGACCTCCTCAGGACTGGGGACGTGCAGGTAGGAATGCACCGGCGGAGCGTATTCCGCGAACACAGGATCGAGGAAATGATCAAACCGGTCCGACCCACCCAGCGCCGCCGGAACTCCTACCCATCCACCGACAAACGAAAGTACTGCTAGGACGATCAGCGGGTAAATCATGACCATTGGGCTCTCGTGTGGGCCCTTGTGGCCGTGCGAGTCGTGCCCGCCATGAGCGTCTTCCGCCGGGGTGCCGCGATATTCGCCCAAAAACGTCATGAACCACAGCCGGAACATGTAGAAAGATGTCATGCCCGCTGCGATCACGCCGATGAGCCACAGCCAGTGATGCCCGCTCGCCCACGTCTTCCACAGGATCTCGTCCTTCGAGAAGAACGCCGCCAGGGGAGGGAAGCCCGAGATCGTGAACGTCGCCACCGTCATGCACCAGAAGGTCTTGGGCATGTATTTGCGCAATCCGCCCATGTTGCGCATGTCCTGCTCGCCGCCCAGTCCGTGAATGATGGCGCCGGCGGAGAGGAACAGCAGCGCCTTAAAGAAGGCGTGCGTCATCAGGTGGAAGATGCCCGCTCCGTAGGCCGCTACCCCGCAACCCATGAACATGTACCCGAGCTGCGACACCGTGGAGTACGCCAGCACCTTTTTGATGTCGGTCTGCAGAATGCCGATGGACGCCGCGAAGATCGCCGTCAGAGTTCCGATCACCGCCACGTACATCAGTGCAATCGGCGCCCGGTCAAACACCGCGTTCGAGCGCGCCACCATGTACACGCCCGCCGTGACCATTGTCGCTGCGTGGATGAGCGCGCTTACTGGAGTCGGGCCCTCCATCGCATCGGGCAGCCAGACGTAAAGCGGAATTTGCGCCGACTTGCCGCTCGCCCCCACCATCATGAGCAGTCCGACGGCCGTCAGCAGTCCGGCGGAAGACTCGACCGGATACGCTCCCAGTGCATGAAATAACGTGTCGTACTGCAGGGTGCCGAAGTGCTTGATGAGCAGAAACAGTGCAATCAGGAAGCCGAAGTCGCCGACCCGGTTGGTGATGAAGGCTTTCTTGCCGGCGTTGGCGGCAGAGTCCTTCAGGAACCAGAAACCGATCAGCAGGTACGACGCCAACCCCACGCCCTCCCATCCCACGAACATCAGCAGGTAGTTGTTCGCCAGGATGAGCGTCAGCATGAAGAACATGAATATGTTCAGGTAGGCGAAGAAGCGGTAGTAGCCGCCTTCGTGCTCCATGTAGCCGACCGAGTAAATGTGAATCAGGAACCCCACGCCGGTCACCACCAGCAACATGACCAGCGACAGTTGGTCCAGATAGATACCGTACTCGGCGGAGAACGTGCCCGAGGTCATCCATGTGGCGTACCGCTCGATGTGGGGAATCTGATCGGCGGGCAGGCCCAGGAATTGCACCGTCACCCACAAGGCATAGGCAAACGCCAGCGCCGTCGATCCCAGCGCGACAGTATTCACCGCCCACTTGGGGAAGCGCTTGCCCAGCAGGCCATTGATGGCCGCGCCGGTCAGCGGTAACAGCGGGATGATCCAGAGATGAAGGCTCATAATTTCAGCAGGTTGATGCGGTCAACATTCAGCGTCTCGCGCGTCCGGAACACAGAAATAATGATGGCCAGTCCCACCGCGGCTTCGGCCGCGGCCACAACCATCACAAAGAAAACGAATACGTTACCGCTGAGCGCCCTGAGTTCGGCGGCGAACGCTACAAACGTCAGGTTTACCGCGTTCAGCATCAACTCGATGGACATGAAGATGGTGATGATGTTCCGTTTGAGGAGGAACCCGGCCACGCCACAGGCAAACAAGATTGCACTCAACACCAGGTAGTACGACAGAGGGACCATTTATTCCTCCCTCCGGGCCAGGACCACCGCGCCCAGGATGGCAATCAAGATAAGAATGGACGTGACTTCAAACGGCAGCAAATAATCTCGGAACAGTAATTGCGCTACCGAGCGCGGATTGCCAAACGCCTCGGTGCCGTTCAATACCTGCGGGCCGCCGATCGCAATCCGGTCTAAACCCGCGTAGCGGGCGACTACCCAGACGCCAATCGCCAGTCCGGCAATCAGTCCGGGCACGCCCAGCATGGTTGCCACCCGGCTGGTGTGCGGCAAAACCTCTTCCTCGCCCGCGTTCAGCAACATGATGGTGAACACGAACAGCACCATGACTGCGCCGGCATACACGATGACCTGCACCGCGGCGACAAACTCCGCTCCCAGCAGCAGGTAAATCAGCGCCAAAGAGCCCATGACCACAATCAGCGACAGGGCGCTGTTAATGGGATGCCTCTGCACGAGCAGGTTGATCGCCGCGCCCACGCATACCGCACCGAAGATGAAAAATAGAACTAAGTGCATGTTGTTAACTCTCGCCGTTCGCCATTCGCCTTTTGCTCTTCGTCGCTGGCGAAAAGTGAAGAGCGTATCGCGAACCGGGTTACTTCAACGCCACCACCAGTGCCGTTACTAGAATGTTCGCAAGCGCCAGCGGCAGCAGAAATTTCCAACCAAACGACATCAACTGGTCATAACGGAAACGGGGCAGCGTGCCGCGGACCCAGATGTAGATAAAGATAAAAGCCAGCACCTTCGCCACAAACCACACCACCGGCAGCACGGCCTGCAACAGTGGAGGCCCAAACACCGGGCCGAGCCATCCCCCGAGGAACAGCACCGTAGCGAGGCACGCCACCGTAAACATATTGGCGTACTCAGCCATGAAGAACATGGCAAACTTCATCGAGCTGTATTCCGTGTGATAGCCGGCCACCAATTCCGTCTCCGCTTCCGGCAGGTCAAATGGAATGCGGTTGGTTTCGGCATATGCGGCCATGATGTAGATGAAGAACGCAATGAACTGGCCGGTGAAGATGTTCCACTTGGGAATAAACCCCAGGAACGTTCCCGACTGCGCTACGACAATGTCGCGCAAGCTGAAGCTGCCCGCGTAGATCAGCACTCCGACCAGCGACAGTCCGAGCGCGATTTCATAGCTCACCATCTGCGCCGAGGCTCGTAGGCTGCCCAGCATCGAGTACTTGCTGTTCGACGACCATCCCGCCAGCGCCACGCCGTACACGCCGATCCCTGTAAGTCCCAGGATGATTAGCAGCCCTATGTTCACGTCGGCGATCTGCAGCGGCGTATGAATGCCACCGATCGTGACCCAGGGGCCGATCGGAATCACCGCAATCGCCGTCAGCGCCATCGTCAACGACAGCACCGGTGCCAGTAGATACAGCGGTTTGTAAACAAATGGAGGGGTGATGTCTTCCTTGAAAATAAACTTCAGGCCGTCAGCCAGTGGCTGCCAGACGCCAAACGGCCCCACCCGCGAGGGCCCCCACCGGTTCTGGATGCGCGCCACCACCTTGCGTTCCGCCAGCGTCGTGTAAGCCACGCCCGTCAGCAGGACGAACATCGCGATCACGATTTTGATCAACGATACGAGAATGTAGGTTCCAATGGTCATTGCTTGAAGGCGTTCCCGCCATTTCGCCCGGCGCGCTCAGCCGCCCGGTACCAAATCTGCATCACGAAAAAGCGCTCGACTGCAGCGCCGGAGTTAGTCGGCCGCGACTTCCTTGTTGGCCGGTGCAACCAGATTGCGCTCCATCACCGAGTTCAGCGTGTTGGAGTAACGTCCCAAAGTTCCGGACGTAAACAGCGTGTCGTGCGCGGGCATGATCAGTTCTGGCTGTCCAGTTCCGGTCGCACCCGTAATCTGCACCAGTTGCGTGTGCTCATCTTGCGACGCCAGAAGGCTCAACCGCGAAACGTCGTAGCCGGGCACCAGCCGTTGGATCTCGTCCAGCATGGCCGTCGGATCCAGCGGGTTCATCTTCGGTTCAAGGTTCCTCGCCATCAGCCACACTGCATGCTGGTCCGACTCGCCCGACTGCACTCCGCGGGTCTGTCCCATGTCGGCCCGTACTCCTGCCCCGGTGAACGGAACCAGCTTATGGACGTCGTGTCCCATGGCCTGTGCGATGCGCACGATGCACTCGAAATCGCTGCGTGTGCCGGTCACTTCTCCGGCCTTGCGCCCCATCTGCAGGTCGCCTGCCGTGTTGGTGTATGTCCCCGTCTTCTCGTATGCGTTGGCGACCGGCAGCACCACGTCGGCGATGGCTGACGTTTCCGTCAGAAACATGTCCTGCACCACAACAAACGTCTTGGAAAACGCAAACGGATCGAGGTTGAACCGTGATACCGGATTAGAGCCGACCACATACAGCGCCTTGAGCGATCCCGCCTTCGCCGCCTCAGCCATCTGCAACAGGTTCAGGCCGGCTTCTTTCGGAATGCCCCCCGTCCAGTTCTCGTGGAACTTGGTCGCGCTGCTCACCGGCGCATAGCCCGGCAACAGGTCGGGATACAGCCCCATGTCGGCTGCGCCGCGCGAGTTCGCATAATCCCCGAGGCACAGGAACTTCGCTCCCTGCGCCAGCCCAAAGTCAATCAGCGCCTTCACCGCCGCGCCGCGCAATTCCGAACCGAAGACGATAACCAGTCCCTGCTCGGCCTTAACTTTCTCTCGCAGTTCGTTCAGCGCCTCGCGCGTGAGGTTCGCCGACACCATCGCATCCGCCGCGCCGTCGTTGCCGCCCAGGAATTGCACCAGGCTGGCCTCCGATCCCGGCGCGATCTGCGCAAACCCTGTCGCCTGCCGCCGCAGCTTGATAGGCGACGAATTCACTACGTACAGCTTCGCGCGGTGCAGCCGCACGTTGGTGCGAATCTGCCACGCCAACAAAGGATGCTGCTCGGTAGGATCGCTCCCAATCAGCAGAATCGCCGGCGCCGAACCTACATCGCGCATCGACGCTGTAGCGTTCGTCTTTCCCGCCAGTGCCGAAGCGAAAGCAGGGAAGTCGGCCGTCCTGTGATGGTCAATGTTGTTGGTCCCCAGCACGGTGCGCGCGAACTTCTGCAGCAGGTAGTTCTCTTCGTTGCTGGTACGGTTTGAGCCGATGACTGCGCTGGCCGCCGGGCCAGCCGCCGCAGCTTCCTTGAACTTGGACGCAACCAGTTGAAACGCCTCATCCCACGTCGCTGGAACAAACTTGCCGTCGCGCTTAATCAGGGGTTGCGTGATGCGCTCCGGGTTCTGCGCGAAGTCAAACGCATAGCGCCCCTTGATGCACAGGAAGTCGCCGTTGATCCCGCTCTTGTCGCGGTTATCTCCGCGCACGATCTCCATGCCGGTATCCGAACGGCGCACCCCCAACGTGGTTTTGCAGCCGTCGCCGCAGTGCGTGCAAACGGTGCCGACGTGTTTCATCTCCCACGGGCGCGTCTTATACCGGTATGTGCCCGAAGTCAGAGCGCCAACCGGGCAGATGTCGATGCACATGCCGCACTCTTCGCACTCCAGGTGGTCTTCCTTGTTGGGTGCGATCAGCGAACTCGATCCGCGGTTCTGGATGCCCAGCGCCCACACGTCCATGCCCTCGCCGCACACTCGTATGCAGCGGTAGCACAGAATGCAACGCGGCCGGTCGAAATACACCACAGGAGACCACTGCTGCTCCTCCTTGTGGTTCTTGATGTCCATGTACTTGGACTCGGCGGCGCCGTATTTGAACGTCATGTCCTGCAGTTCGCACTCGCCGCCCGCGTCGCACACCGGGCAATCCAGCGGATGGTTGCCCAGCAGCAGCTCGATCATTGACTTGCGCGCCTGCTTAATTTTCTCGCTCTCCGTCGTGACCACCATGCCTTCGCCGACCACGGTGGTGCATGCCGTCTGCAGCTTCGGCATCTTCTCGATTTCAACGAGACACATGCGGCATGCGCCCTGCAATGACAGGCCGGGGTAGTAGCAGAACGCGGGCACTTCGATCCCGACGCTCTTGCACGCTTCAATGAGTAGCGTCCCCGCCGGGACCGCGAGCTTCTTACCGTCAACCGTAATGTTTACGTCAGCCATGAAAAACCGCTATTTGCCTTTCGCTGGGTGCCCCATCCTTTCGCGCTTTTTGCGAAAGGGTGGGAAACAAACTCTCCACATTAAGCCACTGCTCTAAACCAATGCCGCTTCATGCGCGCTCTCCAGCGGACACGGCTTGCCATCGAGATGGGCTTCAAACTCCGGCCGGTACTTCTGCACATACGAAATGATAGGCATCGCCGCCGCGTCCCCCAGCGGACAGAACGTCCGCCCCAGCATGTTTTCCGCCAGGTACTTCAGATTGTCGATGTCCTTGGCCACGCCTCCGCCCGCATGGAAGCGCGTCAGCGTCTTCTTGATCCAGTCCGTCCCTTCACGGCAGGGAATGCACCATCCACAGCTCTCGTGCTGATAGAACTTGATGACCCGCAGGGCGAAGCGCACCATGCACATTCTCTCGTCCAGCACGATCACCGCCCCCGATCCCAACATTGAACCTGCCTTCGCCAGCCCATCGTAATCGGCAGGAATGTCGATCTCCTCCGGCAGCAGGATCGGCACCGACGACCCGCCCGGCACCACGCCTTTCAGCTTGCGTCCACCCTCGATGCCTCCCGCAACCTCGTAAATCATCTTCTTCAGGTTGTAACCCAGGGGCAGTTCATACACCCCCGGCCTCTCTACGTTGCCGCTGATGCTGACCAGATGCACGCCGCCGTTCTTCGGCGTACCGAGGTCGGCAAACCACTGTCCGCCGCCCAAAAGAATATGTGGCACGCTGGCCAGAGTTTCGCAATTGTTGATGACCGTCGGCCCGCCCCACAGCCCCACCACGGCAGGGAAGGGAGGCCTGATTCGCGGGATTCCCCGCTTGCCTTCTAGCGACTCCATCAACGCCGACTCTTCGCCGACTTCATAAGCACCCGCGCCGGAGTGAACGTACACGTCCAGATCTCGACCGGAGCCCAAAATGTTCTTGCCGACAAAGCCCCGCGCATAAGCGTCTGCGACGGCTTTTTCCATGATCTCGACAAGATAGCGGTACTCGCCGCGCAGATAGATGAATCCCGTCTTCGCGCCCACGGCCATCGCCGCGATCATCACGCCCTCAATCACCGAGTGCGGATCGTGTTCGAAAATCAGCCGGTCTTTGCAGGTTCCCGGCTCGCTCTCGTCTCCGTTGCACAGCACGTACTTGGGCTTCGCCGACTGCTTGGGAACGAACGACCACTTCATGCCCGGTCGGAAACCCCGCCCCGCCCCGGCCGCGCAGGTTCGAGGTCTTCACCTCATTGATGATCGCGTCCGGCTCCATGGCCAGCGCTTTCTGCACCGCCTTGTAGCCGTCGAGCTCCAGGTAGCGGTCCAGGTTGGCCGCTCCCATGCCGAATCGCCGGGAGACAACCTTCACTTCATCGGGATGTGACACTAAGTAAGCCATTGTGAGGACCGGTACCTGGTGACTGGCTACTGGTAACCCGAACGCCTAGCTGAAGCGGCGATTCGATGTCCAGTTACCAGCTACCAGTTACGTCTTTATTACTGTTGTTCCTTCTTCTTGATTCCGTCGATCAATTCGTCAATCTTTTCCGGCGTCAGGTTCTCGTGGTACTCGTAATTCAACTGCATCGCCGGCGCCCACGAGCACGCGCCAATACACTCCACCTCTTCCAGATGAAACAGCCCGTCCGGCGTCGATTGCTTGTTCCCGATCCCGAGCTTCTTCTTGCAATGCCCCAGGATCTCCTCGCCGCCTCGCAGCAGGCAACTGACGTTGGTGCACACCTGCAAGTTATACTTGCCGATCGCGTGCGTCCGCATCATCGAGTAGTAGCTGATGACGTTTCGGACCTCTAACTCCGTGAGATCCACGCGCCGCGCCATCTCCGCCACCACCTCGTCGGTGAGGGCACCCACCTCATCCTGGATGTACAACAGCATCGGGACCAGCACCGAACGCTTGGTCGGATAATGCGTGGACATCTCGGTAAAGCGTTGTTCCAATTGTTCGGAAAATTTCATTTAGCTATCTGCTCTTAAAAACTATGAAAACTAAGGTAACCCCGGCCATCAAAACTCTTTCTTCGGCGCCGCTTGTTCTGCCCCAACCCGGCCAGCGACGATTTCGGCGCGGGCGTAATTCTCACCTTTAATCGGCACTCCTGCAATGCGACGCATCATCGCGATCTGGCCAACATGCGTCAGCGCATCGGCAATCGGTCCCTGAAACAACATCTCTTCGCTCGCCGCCAGCGGCTTATCTGACGCCAGGTAGTCATCCAGTGCCTGCAAGCACCTATGAAACCTCTGTGTTTCCTGCTCCCAGGGCAGCGGATCGGAGTCCTTCCACCTCTGCTGGCCCTCAGCCATCGACACCGCCCAATCCATCAGGTCCGCAACATGCGCCAGAATCCGTCCCGCTGTCCGTGGACTCTCCCCGAGAGTGAAGTCCGAAAACTCCGCCGGAGCTCCGCGTATCACTTTACCCCCGCGATAAGCGAGAACCGCCAGCGTGTGCCGCAACAACTCGCGTTTCCCGTCCGCCATCACCAGGGCCCCTCGACTGGATTGCCAATTGCCATTTACTAATTGCTAGTTGCTAATTGCTACCTGCTAATTTCTACCGATCGCAATCACCCAGAACGATATCGATACTCCCGATGGCTGCCACCACGTCGGCAATCATCCGTCCCTCGCACATTTTCTGCAGCGTCTGAAGATTCGCAAACGATGGCGACCGCATGTGTACGCGATAAGGCTTCGCCGTTCCGTCGCTGACCACGTAGTAGCCCATCTCGCCGCGGGGTGATTCCACCGCCTGATACACCTCACCCGCCGGAACCGTGAACCCCTCCGTCACGATCTTGAAGTGGTAGATCAGGGCCTCCATCTGGGTTTTCATCTTTTCCCGGTCCGGAAGCACGACCTTCGGTGCATCCGCTTTCACCGGGCCTTCCGGCATGCCTTCCAGAGCCTGCTTCACGATCTTCTGCGACTCCCGTAGCTCTGCGACCCTTACCAGATACCGGGCGTAGACGTCGCCCACGGTCGAAGTGGGAACGTTGAACTTGAAGTTTTCGTATCCGGAGTAGGGAGCGTCGCGTCGCAAATCCACGTCCACGCCGCTGGCCCGCAACGTGGGTCCGGTGGCGCACAAGGCCAGCGCGTCTTCCTTCGAAAGTTGGGCTACATCCTTGGTACGCATCACGAAGATGGGGTTCTGCGTCAGCAGGTTTTCGTACTCGTCGATATGCTCCGGGAACGCGTCGTTAAACGTCTTGACCCTCTGGAAGAAGTCGAGTGGCGGCTCAATCGCCACTCCGCCAATGCGGAAGTATGACGTCATCATGCGCTGGCCCGACACCGCTTCAAATAGGCGCAGCACGTTCTCGCGCTCGCGGAAGCAGTACAGGAACACCGTCATCGCCCCGATGTCCATGGCGTGCGTGCCCAGCCACACCAGGTGCGAGTTGATGCGGGTCAGCTCGTTCATCATTACCCGCAACCACTGCGCCCGCGGAGGAATCTCCAGCCCCAACAGCTTCTCCACCGCCAGGCAGTAGGTCAGGTTGTTGGTCATCGGGCACAGATAGTCGATCCGGTCGGTCATCGGCACAACTTGCTGATAGAACTTCGCTTCGCACGTCTTCTCGATGCCGGTGTGCAAATACCCGATGTCGGGCATGATGCGCACGATGGTTTCGCCGTCGAGTTCCAGCAACAGACGCAGCACGCCGTGCGTTGACGGATGCTGCGGCCCCATATTGATGACCAGATTGTGGTCGGCCGCATCCATAACCGGAGTTGGTGTCATCTCAGCCATGATTTACCGGTATCCCTCGACGGGGTAGTCCTTGCGCAGCGGGTGTCCTTCCCAGTTGTCGGGCATCAGGATGCGCTTCGGATTCGGATGTTCGTTGAAACGCACGCCGAACAGGTCGAAGACTTCGCGCTCGAAAAAGTTTGCCCCCGGCCAAAGCGGCGTCAGCGAATCCACCGCCGCAGCGTCTCCCCCCAGCCGGACCTTCAATCTCACGCGCTTCTTGGTGACCGTAGAAAACAGGTGATAGACCACCTCGAACCGCGGCTCTTGCGGAAACCAGTCCACGCAGGTCACGTCCGACAGCGAGTCGTACTGCAGCCCCGCGTCGTCTCTCAGCGTGGCACAGGCGCCACGCAGCGCAGTGCGTTCCACGTAAATCGATAGCTCATGACGGTCGAACTTCGCCCCTTCCACCGCGGCCGCGTTCCACCCTGCCAGGCACGCGACTTCGGCATGAGCCTTGAGCTGTTCCAGGTCCGTTATGGCAGCTTCCAGGGCCATCGTCAGATCCTCTCCGCCTTGCTCTGCTTGTTCCAGTCGATGACGCCCTTCTTCCAGATGTACCAATACCCGGCCAGCACGATGCCGATGTACACCAGCATCTCCCAGAACCCGAACATCTTCAGGTCCTTAAAGATGATGGCCCACGGATACAGAAACACCGCTTCCACGTCGAACAAAATGAACAACATGGCCACCAGGTAGAACTTCACCGAGAAGCGCTGCCGGGCATTGCCCACCGGCTCCATGCCGCACTCATACGGCGACATCTTCGCTTTATTGAACTTGTGGTGTCCGATGAAATACGACAGCAGCACCATGGCGGTGGCCAAACCACCAGCCATTACGACGTGGATGAGCAACGGCAGATATCGTGCGAAATAAGAGTCCGGCATGGGTGCGCTAGTACTTCAGATTCGCCGTGCTGCTTTGGCGGGTAACTTCTTGAGTCTATTTGCCGTTAGTTTTTGTGTCAACCAACTGGAGCCCACGTTTCACGCAGCTTTCATCAGAGTGTTGAAAACTGCTTTGCGACGCCGCGATTCGTCAACTGTGCGGCCTCGCACGCTGTCAAACCTTCTATCCTCCGCCCACGAAATGCACGATTTCCAGCCGGTCTCCCTCCTGCAACATCGACTCGTTCCACTGCGCGCGGGGCACAATATCCCGATTCAATTCCACCGCCACCCGGTCGCCCTTCATGCCCAGTTGCTCGATGAGTGCGCCCAGCGTTTCCACACCGCTGAAGGTCTTCGCTTCGCCGTTGATGAACAATTGCATAAAGCAATTCTAACGTCCTCAATGACTCATCTGTCCGGTTTCCCCGCCGCCCCTAAGCTGCGCTAAAATGCCAGCCACACGAGAGGAGGGACTCCCATGTCCGTTAAACCTATTCCCGAGGGCTACCACACCGTAACTCCGTACCTCACCGTAACCAACGCCGCACAGCTGATCGATTTTCTGCAGAAGGCCTTCAACGCCACCCTGAAGTACCAAATGAAAGACGACAGCGGCAACGTCCGTCATGCTGAGATGCAGATCGGCGATTCCATGGTGATGATCGGCCAGGCCCGCGACCAGTGGGTTCCCAAGCCCGCGAACTTCTACCTCTATGTTCCCGACTGCGATGCAATGTACAAGAGCGCCCTCGCCGCTGGCGGCAAATCGGTGCAGGAGCCGAGCACCCAGTTCTATGGCGACCGCCACGGCGCTGTCGACGACCCTGCCGGCAACACCTGGTGGGTTTCCACTCACGTCGAAGACGTCTCCCCCGAAGAGATCGAGCGCCGCATGAAGGCCGCTGGGCAGTAGGTGTCCCGCGCATGACAGCCGATCAATTTCGACGCCTTGCGCTCAGCCTCTCCGGCAGCGAGGAACACGCGCACCATCATCACCCTGACTTCCGGGTGCAGGGGAAGATCTTCGCAACCCTCGGCTATCCAGACGCAACGCGGGCCATGGTGATCCTCACCCCCGAACAGCAGGCCGAGTTCCTGCACGACTATCCCGAGGTATTTGCTCCGGCCGCAGGTGCTTGGGGACGCAGCGGGTCAACTACTATCTGTCTGCCGAAAGCGAAGAAAGCCCTCCTGCAACCGGCGGTGCAAGCTGCCTGGCAAAAGGCCGTCTCTGCTGCCGCCGCGAAGAAAAAAAAGAAGGAGCCAACTTCGCGCTAAGCCCAGCAGGGGCAATGCTATACTGATGCGTTGCCCGGTGTGTCTGCGACGCTCCTAACGCGGACGCCTGCTTGAGCCCGCTGGCGGCGCAAAGGGCACCAAAACTTCATCTCAGCTACGAGGTATTCCTATGTCCGGCCACTCAAAATGGGCGACAATTAAACACAAGAAGGGCGCGCTCGACGCCAAGCGCGGCAAGATCTTCACCCGCCTGATTCGAGAAATCAGCATGGCCGCCAAAAACGGCGGAGACGTCGATATGAATCCGCGTCTGCGCACCGCCGTTGCCGCTGCCAAGGCCGAGAACATGCCGGCCGAGAACATCAAACGCGCCATTCAGCGCGGTACCGGCGAGTTGGACGGCGTATCTTACGAAGAGATCACCTTCGAGGGCTACGGCCCGGGTGGCGTCGCCATCCTGGTGGAAGTCTCCACCGACAACCGCAACCGCACCGTCAGCGAAATCCGTCATGCCTTCTCCAAGAACGGCGGCAACCTCGGTGCAGCCGGATCGGTTGCCTACATGTTCCATAAGAAGGGCGACATTGTCATCGCCAAGTCGGCGGCCAAAGAAGACGACCTAATGAACCTCGTGCTCGAGACCGGCGCCGAAGACCTGAAGGACGACGGCGACAACTGGGAAATCCTCACCGATCCCGCCTCCTACGAGACGGTTCTGGAAGCCGTGAAGAAGGCCGGCATCACCCCCGAGGTCGCCGAGATCGGCATGATCCCTCAGACCTACACAAAGCTCGAAGGCCATCAGGCCAACACCATGATGCGTCTGCTGGAAGCCCTCGAAGACGGCGACGACGTCCAGCACGTCTACTCCAACTTCGACTTCGACCAGAACGCTTTGGAAGAGGTCGCTGGGTAGGGAAGTCGTCAGCAAGAATTGCATCGGCCGCTCTTCGGGGCGGCCGATTTGCATTCTTACTCCTAACCTGGAGCGAACCCGCGACAGTTACAATAACCGGAGCATGACTGCCCGCCGAATCCTTCTCCTTTTCGTAATTGCACTCGTCGCTCTTGCTGGTTGCACCCAACAGCATTCCGCTCCTGCATCGGCCAGCTCTGACGAAGCCAAGCCCGCCACGATTGCGGAAGCATCCAGCCCTGCTCCAGCTGCGGCCACATCGGCGCCAACCGCGCCCGCCCCCACCATCAACCCCACCCGCGCCTTCCAATACGTCAAGGACTACGTCGCCATCGGCTCGCGCCCGCCCGGAAGCCCCGGCCACGCCAAGGCCGAAGAGTTCATCAAGTCGCATCTCGCGGGCGACACCGTCGAGGTCGATTCCTTCACCGCCAAGACTCCCAGTCGGCGAATTTCCCATCCACAACATCATCGCCAAATTTCCCGGCAAGAAAGACGGCATCATCGTCATCGCCGGACACTACGAGACCAACTATCCGCTGCCCAAAGCCTTCGTCGGCGCCAACGACGGCGGCTCCACCACCGGCTTGATGCTCGAACTCGCCAACCAGCTCCGCGGCAAGCCCAACGACGGCTACAGCGTGTGGCTGCTCTGGACCGACGGGGAAGAGGCCTTCGTCAAGTGGACCGACACCGACAGCCTCTACGGCACCAAGCACCTGGCGCAGAAGTGGCACGAGGACGGCACGGCTCCAAAGATCAAGGCCTTCCTCCTGCTCGACATGATCGGCGACGCCGACCTCGACATCCAGCGCGACGACAACTCGACCCCGTGGTTGAGCAATCTGGTCTACCAAGCCGCAACCACGCTCGGCTACCAGTCGCATTTCTTCAAGACCGAAACTGCCGTCGAAGACGACCACATGCCCTTCCAGAAAATCGGCGTGCCCGTCGTTGACATCATCGACATCGACTACGGTTACGCCAACGCCTATCACCACACTGTCCAGGACACGATGGACAAGCTCAGCCCCAAGTCGCTCCAGATCGTAGGCGACGTGGTCCTGCAGGTGATTCAGTACATCAACCAGCGCTAGCCCTGCGATTCCCAATTTGGGATGAACTGGTTACTTTAGTTTCGGACGCTGCGCGAATTCTCTTGCCTCCTCACGCCCGCCTCCCCTACAACCACGTTCAGGGGCGACAGGAAAGGTGTCTCTCGTCTTCCCCGCCCGCTGCGCCGGGGAACGACGCGCTCTTTGACAATCCGTCGCGGTGGCTGCCGACCTCAGCCTCGAACCACAGCTAAGTCATTTAGAATCTATTAAGTGCGGTCAACTCTTTTATTTTGCCAAAGCTGCACGCATTTTGCTATTTAACCTGTTGATTCTGCACGTGCAGGGAGGGAGGGGGTACCACGCCTCCCAAAGCTAAAAAAGAGGACCGCAGCAGCGGTCCCTCTGGGGTGGAAATAGCACTGGTTTACTTTATGCCGATGAAGATGTGCCCCTGCATGGCGTTGGGGTCGGTCATCTCGCCGTAGAGCTCGTAATCGGTCTTGAAGAGGCGCACCGGATTCGACGGACTCTGGAAGTAGCCGTAAATCTGCCGCCAGGCTGCGGGAACGACCTCTGCGCCCGGCCCTTTTTCGGTGACAAACTCCAGGTATTTTCCTGCGGGAACGGTGATGGCTGTCATTCCGTCTGGGGCCTTGGTTCCGGCTTTTACCTTCGATCCGACGATGTAGGTGTATTCACCGTCCTGGTCGCTGGCGTAATTGGTGTACACGGCGACAATGCCATCGTCGGCGCGGTCGGGAATGGCGCTCAGGATACCTTCCATGAACAGCCGCTGCCACAGTTTGGGAATTTCGCCGTCGCTGGTGGCTTCGGCGGCGTTGGTGGTGCGGACGGAGATGCCGATCACGTCGAACGATGCCGGATCGACCGCTGTCGGTTTGGCAGCTTGCTGAGCATAGAGCGGAGCCGCGGCAAGGGGGAAAAACACTGTGGTCGCAAGAAGCAGGGTGGCGGGGAATCTCAGGATGGCTTTCATGGTCATTGCAGAGTGTACGACAAGGGAGCACGAGTCTGACAAGTCTTCGGCAGTTTGGTACTCTCGTCTTCAACTCGACGTAATTGAGCCACTCTTTTTTCTGGAGACCCTCGATTGAAGATCAAGGCGCTATCCCTGATTGCGTTAGGTTGCCTGTTGGCTTTGCCTGCGCCGGCGCAACTCAGCCAAGCCGACCGGCAGTTGTCGCACGACATATTAAAGGAACTCATTGAGATCAACACCACTGACTCTGTGGGCAATGTCACGACCGCTTCCGAGGCCATGGCGAAGCGACTGCGCGCCGCAGGATACGCCGACGGCGACATTTTCATCGGCGGGCCCAACGACCGCAAGAAGAACCTCGTCGTCCGCCTGCGCGGAACCGGCGCAAAGAAGCCGGTGTTGCTCATCGGCCATCTCGACGTGGTCGAGGCGCACCGCGAAGACTGGACCACGGACCCGTTTCAACTGGTGGAGAAGGACGGCTATTTTTACGCTCGCGGCACCGAGGACATGAAGGCGTCGGACGCGATTTCCGTGGTCAACATGATCCAACTCAAGCGCGAAGGTTACAAGCCCGACCGCGACATCATCCTGGCGCTGACCGCCGACGAAGAGGGCGGCAAATCGAACGGCGTGGATTGGTTGCTGAAGAACCATCGCGAGCTGATTGATGCCGAGTTCGCGCTCAACGCCGACGCTGGCGGTGTAGTGACCGAGCACGGCAAGCCACTCGTGGTGGAGATGGGCGCGAGCGAGAAGCTTTATGCCGACTACGAGCTGGAAGTAACGAATCCGGGCGGTCACAGCTCGCTGCCCACGCCGGAGAACGCCATCTACCGGCTCTCGGATGCACTGGTGCGCTTGCAGCATTACAAGTTTCCCTTCGAGTTGAATGACGTGACCCGCGCCTTCTTCCAGCAGACGGCCAAAGTTGAGAAGGGGCAGGTCGCCGCCGACATGCTGGCCATCACAAAGACGCCTCCAGACCAGGCGGCGATTGAGCGGCTGTCGCAGGACCCGTATTACAACTCCACGACCCACACCACTTGCATCGCCACTCGCCTGCTCGCGGGGCATGCCAACAATGCGCTTCCACAGCGCGCCACGGCCAACATCAACTGCCGCATCCTGCCGGGACATTCGCGCGAAGAAGTGCTCAATGACTTGGTCAAGGTCCTTGATGATCCGAAAGTGTCGGTCACGTATGTCAGCAACGGGATGAAGGTCATCATGGGCGACAAGGACAAGGTGGCGCTGGCGCCGGTGGCGTTGAATCCGGAGGTGATGGATCCGCTGGAGAAGATCTCGGCGCAGTTCTGGCCGGGGGCTCCGGTGGTGCCGACCATGGGCACGGGCGCCAGCGACGGCGTTTACACCAATCCCGCGGGCATTCCCACCTACGGGGTTTGCGGACTGGCCATCGAGAACGGCGACGATCGCTCGCATGGACGCGACGAGCGGCTTTTGGTGGAGTCTTATTACACCGGCGTGGAGTTCTATTATCGGTATCTCAAGGCGGTGGCTGGAGGCCATTAGCTGGGCAGCGCCGTAAGTGACGCTGCTAAATGAATTTGAATGACCGAACAACTTGACGGTACCGGCGGGGTTGTAGCGGACAGGGAAGTGGCGCGAAAGGGAGAATGTGCCGTTTCGGCGGTTCCGAATCGGCATATAATGTGCCCAGCGAAGGGTGCCCGTGCCGTTCACTCGCGAAGCAGACGACGAGCGCGGCGGCGGGTTTGGGAGAGCGCGGGGTGAGTGACCGCTCGGGACTGGAGTTTCCCATGAAGTCAGGCGCGGGTTCGATTCTTACCGTTTGGTTACTGACCTTGTGCCTGGCGATGCCGATGGCGGCCCAGAGCGGAACGCAAACGCCGGCCACGACGCCTCCATCCAACGCAGGCGCGGGCACTGCCCAGGATTCAACACAGAGCACGGCCCCATCGTCCACTCCACCGGACGCAGCTATTTCCGACGACTCAACCATCAGTCCGTCCACCCCACCGGGGGTCAAGCCGGGAAGTAAGAGTGACGTGGACGCGATCGGCAACCGCAAAGTGGGTGGCCGCGGGCTGGGCGATTGGTACTCCACCGAGACCGAAATCAAGATGGGCAAGCAGTACGCCATGATGGTGGAGCAAACCGCCCGCCTGGTGCAGGACCCCGTCATCAATGAATACATCAACCGCATCGGACAAAACCTGGTGCGCAACTCCGACGCTAAGGTGCCGTTCACGATCAAGGTCATCGATTCGGACGAGATCAATGCGTTTGCCCTGCCGGGCGGGTTTTTCTACGTCAATAGCGGCCTGATTCTTGCGGCGGACGAGGAAGCGGAGTTGGCTGGAGTGATGGCGCATGAGATTGCGCACGTTGCGGCCCGCCACCAGATGCAGCAGATGACACGGCTGCAATATGCCAACATGGCGACCATCCCGCTGATTTTCGTGGGAAGCTGGGGCGTGTATGAAGCGGCCAGCCTGGCCATTAACCTGGCGCTGCCGGTTACGTTCATGAAGTTCTCGCGAAATTTTGAGTCGGAAGCGGACTACCTGGGCGTGCAGTACATGTACAAGACAGGCTATGATCCGCAGGCGTTTATTTCGTTCTTCGAGAAGATTGAGGCGAAAGAGAAGAGCCATCCGGGAACGCTGGCGAAAGTGTTCGCATCGCATCCGCCGACGCCCGACCGCATCGCGCGCACCGAGCAGGAGATCAAGCGGATCCTGCCGACGGAGCCGCAATACATCGTGACCACGTCAGAATTCGACTCGATTAAAGCTCGCCTGGCCATGCTGCAGAATCGCAAGAAGGTGGTCCCCTCGGCTGATCCGAACAAGCCCACTCTGCGCCGTACTACCACGGCGGACAACAACCCGGACGCGACCACACAGCAGCCCGCGGATGACCGTCCGACGCTGAATAAGCGGGACGACTGATATTTGCACGAGCAAAAAAGAACCGGTGGCTTTGGCCGCCGGTTTTATTTTTGGGATGGGTCGTGGTCGCCGAGGGCGCCCTATGTGGTCTCGCCGCCCTTGCACTTGCTGACAATGGCACTGCGCAACTTGCCGCGGAGGTCGTCGGGCAACTCGTAGAGATGGGATTCGCGGTAAATCTCGATGGTCATCTTGGTCGTATTGCAGACCACATAGCAGTTATGGCACCACTGCAAGTGATCTTCCAGTTCGGCCTTGGTCTGGGCGTCCATGGCCCCGTCGAGGTAATCGGTTAGCTCTTTGAGGAATTCAGAGCAGGTCACTGTTTGCCATCTCCACCAACACGATTTTTAAAATACTTGGTAAGCCGTTCGCGCAGCTGCAAGCGGGCGCGAAGCAAACGGGACTTCACGGCCGGAACACTCAAATCCAAGGCGTCGGCGGTCTCTTCCGTGGAGAGACCCTCAACATCGCGCAACACAAAAACGGTGCGAAAACTCGGTGGCAATCCTTGGATCGTCTTGCCCAGAATTTCTTTCAGCTCGCCCTGGCTGTAAAGCTGCTCGGGATTCGGCGCCCAGTCCGCGACTTCTCGCGGTATGGAGTCCTCTTCCGTCTTAATGTCATCGTCGAGCGAAACCATGCGCTCGGGACGGCGGCGGCGCAGGCGCATCAGCGCCTCGTTCACCGCAATGCGCACCAGCCAGGTATAAAACTTTGACTGCTCCTGGAAATTCGCCAGGTTCTGGTACGCCTTGAGAAACGCATCCTGTACCACATCTTCCGCGTCTTCGCGGTTTTGAGTGATGTGTTGAGCGATACGAAACACATTGCGGTCGTAGCGCTTCACCAGGGCTTCAAAAGCACTGAGGTCGCCGGCCTTGGCCGCATGAACCAGCTTGAGCTCATCGCTGGCTGGTTCTTCTACTTTTGGTTGGATGGTAGCCATGTGTTTACAGATTCACGATTTTAACAAAGGCGAAACGTACGGCTCCCGACAATTATACAGACGGTGAGGCGATTGACTGTATGGTTCGCTTGTCAACCGTAGCCGCGCCGGCGCGGTTGGAGGTTCGACGCCAGCGCCGAACCGGGCGAGAGCCGCGTAATCAAGTACGAAGTGCTGAGCCTTTACGGATTGCCCGACTGGAACCGTAATGAGCAACCGGAGAGTCCGCATGTTCGGGAGTGAAATCGGGTTAAACTGATGGCAACGATGTTGTCTAGCCGATTCACCGCCACCACATTGGCCGCGCTTTTGCTGCTCCAGGGCAGCGGATTGCCGGCGCAAACCTCTTCTTCCACCGCCGCCAAGTCGCAGAGAAGCACCTCATCGACCAGCAAGAAGAAGAAAGGCACGACGTCGAGCGGCAAGAAAGGTACACCGGCCAAGAAGGGGCACCCGCGCAAGAAGTCGACGGCGTCGCGCACCATTAAGCTACACAAAACTTTCGTCGCCTCCAGCGACCTGCGGCCCATGGCGCAGCAGTTGATCGAATTCCGGTCACCAGCCGCTTACGCGGGAGTCGAAGCCTATGCCAACAAACATCCGGGCACCGAACCTGGGGCGCTGGCCTGGTTTGCGATTGGCTATGCGCATTACCTGGACGGGCAATATCCTGCGGCGGTTGCCGCCTTTGAAAGGGCGCAGCCATACATCGGAGAGCTTAAGGATTACACCTCGTATTTCATTGGTAGCTCATATCTGCTCAGCAACTCTCCCGAGTCTTCGCTGACGTACCTGCGCGATTTCGGCACGCGTTATCCGGATTCCGTGTATGGCAACGATGCGGTGTTGGCATATGCCAAGGGCTTGCTGGTGACGAAGCGTCCGACGGAGGCGATCCAGGTGTTGACACATAGCGCCAGGGTAGGAGCTGAGGGCCAATATCTGCTGGGAAAAGCTTACGTCCAGAACGGGCAGGGTCGGACCGGTGCGGAAGTGCTGCGCAAGCTCTATTACGGTTATCCAACCAGCGGACAGGCTGACTTTGCGGAAGGCGACTTGAAGAAGATACCGGAGGCGGATTCGCTTCCTCCGGTGACGTATGCGGACCGCGAGCACCGTGCCGACGCTCTGTTCAAGGCGCGCCGCTGGAGTCCGGCGGCCGAGGAATACAAAGCGATGCTGGCGGTGGCTCCCGCGGGACAACAGTCGCAGGTCAATATCCAATTGGCGAACGCCTTGATGAAGATGGGCGACAACAAGCAGGCCAGCGAAGTGCTCGCCCGCATCCCGGACGATGGCAGCGATGCCAGTGCGGAGAAGTGGTACCAGAGCGTGGAAGTCGCCCGTAACACCGGCGACGAGGCCCAGTTGAATTCGATCTTGCAGCATATGCGAGCGACCACGCCGCAGTCGCCGTGGCTGGAATCGGCGTTGCTCACCGCCGGCAACATGTACCTGCTGAGCAAGGACTACGACAAGGCGATCGACTACTACAAGGAGATCCACGACCGTTTTCCCAACAGCAGCAGGGCGGCGTATGCGCACTGGAAATGCGCCTGGCTGACGTACCGGCAGAACCGTCCTGAGGAAGCCAAGAAATACTTCGACCAGCAGATCGAGTTTTATCCGGCGTCGAACGAAGCTCCGAACGCCATGTACTGGCGGGGACGCATGGCCGAGGACGACAAGGAGTATGGCCTGGCGCGCGCCTACTACCTGAAGCTCAGCAACCGGTATCGCAACTATTATTACGGCGTGGTGGCGCGGAAGCGTCTGGCCATCATTCCCAACACACCGCCGGTTGTGGTGGCCAGCTTGCAGCGCATTCCCGGCATCAACCAGATCGATCCGGAGGCGCTGGAGACAGCTCCGCCAGCCGACGACCTGCATTACAATCGGTCGCGCCTGCTGGAGAACGCCGGCGCCATAGACTTGGCGGTGCGCGAACTGGAGGCGGGCACGACCTCTGGACCGTCGTGGGAGATGGTGCAGGTGGCCCGCATGTATACCGACGCGGGTGAGTCTTACCGGGCGTTGCAGGCGTTGAAGAAGGCGGTCAGCGGTTACTTTGCCATGGACATCAGCGCCCTTCCGCAGCCCTATTGGGAGGGCCTGTTTCCGCGGCCGTACTGGGACTCTCTGCGTCGTTACTCCGATGAAAACGGACTCGACCCGTATCTTGTAGCGTCGCTCATCCGCCAGGAGTCGGAATTTAATCCAGGGGTGGTCTCGCACGCCAATGCTTACGGCCTGATGCAGTTGTTGCCGAAGACGGGCAAGGGAACTGCCAAGCAGGTCGGCCTGCACAACTACAAGACCGAGTCGCTGCTCGATCCGACGGTCAACATTGAGCTGGGCACCAAGTACTTTCGTGAAATGGTAGACCACTTTGGCGGACAGGTGGAGTATGCGCTGGCCGCCTACAACGCGGGTTCCTCGCGCGTGGAGGATTGGCGCTCTTCGGGCAGTTACCGCGATATCGAGGAGTTCGTGGAGTCTATTCCGTTCACCGAAACGCGCGAGTACGTGCAGGCCATCGTGCGCAACGCCGAGGTTTATAAGCGGGTGTACAAGACGCCGTAGCTGGCGGGATGAGGAGGCGGTATGCCTGACTTCAAGGTTCCCGGCGTGTACGTCGAGGAAATAAATCCGCGAATTCGCGCCATCGAAGGTATGCCGACGACGGTGGCTGCGCTCGTCGGATTCGCGGAACGTGGCCCCCTGACTCCGACGCTAATTACCAGCTTTGCCGAATACCTCTCTACCTTCGGCGGCTTCTCGGGGGGCTGCCTGCCTTATGCTGTTCAGGGATTCTTCCAGAACGGTGGACAGCGCTGCTACGTGCTGCGCCTCGTCGATCAGACGCCGCCTTCCGCTCGCGGCAACTTTACTGCGGCGCCCAGAGTTTCGATTAAGGTGGCGCCCGTGCTCGCAACTCCCAAGCTCGCACCTGAAGTGCCGATCAACGCCGCGGCAGCGCTCATCCCGCTCGCTTCGCTCGGCGACGTTTCCATCGTTTGCTGTCCCGATGAGCATGCCGTTGGTGGAATGACGGCGGCGCTAGTGGCGCATTGCGAGGAGCTACGCTACCGCATCGCTGTTCTAGCGGCGCCGCAGGGCGGCGACCTATTCAACGCTCCGCCACCGGAGGCACAGTCGTCTTACGCGGCTTACTACGCTCCGTGGTTGATGGTGGCAAACCCAGCCGGGGGCGCGGCGATTCCGGTCCATCCCGGAGGTCACATCGCGGGCGCGATGGTTGGCAATGATTTGCGGCATGGCGTTTTCAGGGCTCCGGCGAATCTAGCCATCGCCGGCATCGTCGGTCTGGAGCGGCAGATTACGGACCAGCAGCAGGCAGCGTCGAATCCGCGGGGCGTGAATGTGCTGCGCAACTTCCCCGGGCGCGGCAATCTGATTTGGGGAGCGCGCACAACGTCGAATGACGCCGAATGGAAGTACGTTAACGTTCGGCGCTACTTCATCTACCTTGAGCAGTCGATCTCGCAGGGGACGCAGTGGGTCGTATTCGAACCTAACGGCGAACAACTCTGGAGCAACGTACGGCAGGCGATTGGGAATTTTCTGCTCAATGAATGGAGGTCCGGCGCCCTGCAAGGGAACACGCCCGACCAGGCGTATGTCGTACGCTGCGATAAGACCACGATGACCCAGTCCGATCTCGACAACGGACAGCTCGTATGCGTGATTGGAGTGGCACCGCTAAAGCCGGCGGAATTCGTGATCATTCGCATCGGGCAGTGGACTGCCGACCACAAATCGTCCTAGCGGACAGCGAGGATGACTGTCTGGGCGGTCCCGTCATAACGCAGCCGCTTCGTTGGCGACGAGGTCAAGTTGCCGCCAATTCCGGTCCCTGCCTTCACCAGCACGAGGTCAAAGCTTCGTTGCTCCAGCATCCCGGGGAATGAACCTTGGCGCGCACCCAGGGTAAGACTACCGCTGGCTTCATCCCAGCGAATTGGAATCGCGGCATGCTGCCCTTTCTCGTAGGCGTAGCTCACGCCGTCATCTTCGTACAGCGTGAATTCCCCATCGGCCCCAGGATAGATGCGCAACTCGATAGGGTCGGCCGGCATCTCGCTGGCCCATTGCAGGTCAGGGCCCATGGGGAGGATCGATCCCGCGCGCACGAATAGCGGCATGGTTTCCAGGGGGGCGGCAGCAATGATAGCTTGTCCTCCGTTGTGCGCCGCGCCCGTCCAGAAGTCGTACCAGGTGCGGCCTGCCGGCAGATAAACGCTACGGGAAGTCGCTCCGGCGTTCGTTATCGGACTCACGAGGATTGCAGGACCGAAAAGGAATTCGTCCGGAATGTTGAGTGCATTGTGGTCGGCTGGGAAGTCCATGACCAAAGCGCGCATCGGCGTGTAGCCTTCGGAGGTTGTCTTCCACGCCAGCGAATAGATGTAGGGCAGCAGGCGATAGCGCAGCTTGTCGTATGACGTGAGAATCGCCTGCGCCCGCGGGCCGTAGGACCACAGCTCGTTGGCCTTGCGAGCGCCGTGAGTGCGGAAGATCGGGCAGAAGGTCCCATACTGAAACCAGCGAACATAGATTTCCTGATACGCGGGGTCGTCAGGGTTTCCGCCCTGAAAGCCGCCGATGTCGGTGGTCCAGTAGGGCAGACCGGACATGGAAAAATTCAGGCCCGCCGGAATCTGCCGCCGCAGGGCATCGAAGGTTGGGGCGATATCGCCCGACCATGATATGGCGGAGTTTCGCTGCTGGCCGAGGAACGCGGAGCGGGTGAGGATAAACACGCGCTGCTGGTCGGTGGTGGCGCGTTGGCCGTCGTAAACCGCTTTGGTCTCAAACAGAGGATACATATTGGCATAACGCGAGCCGCTCCCCAGCGCGGTCCGCGCGCCCTCCAGCATCGCGCCTTGCTCTTCGCCCCAGGAATCCAGGGGCTCGGAAGAATCGAGCCACCAGCCTTCCACGCCCTTGCTGAATAGATCAGTCTGAATCTGCTGCCAGAAAGCTTTGCGTCCCTCAGGGTTGTAAGCGTCAAACAGGCGGCTGCCGCGGTCGTACATTTCGATTTCCGTGCGGCCGCCGGTGACGAAGTATCCATGTTTCAGCATGAAGTCGAAATTGGCACTGGGCGGAGTGAAGAGCGGCCATACCGAGATTACCGAGTGCACATGCAGCTTTCGCAAGTCGTCGAACATGGCCGGCGGCTCTGGGAAGTCGTTCGTGAACTTTCCGGCGCCCATACGCTGGGCCCAGTTTTCGTCGAGCACGAGCACGTCGAGCGGGATCTTCAGCTCACGATACTTCGCGGCGACGTCGACGAACTCCTGCTGATTGTTATATTGCAATCGCGACTGCCAAAAACCATAGGCGAAGCGCGGAAGAAGCGGCGCCGCGCCGGTCAGTTTGCGGTAGGCGGCAATGACATGGTCGAACTCAGGGCCGTATATGAAGTAGTAATCGACGGCATCGGCAACATCGGCCCGCAAAGCCAGCTTGGGCTGGAAGTGGTTCTCGTAGTGACCCAGCGCTGCGGAGTTCCACAGCAGTCCGTAGCCGCGACTCGACAGCAGGAAGGGAATCGAGATGTTGGTGTTGTCCTGCATCAAGAGCAGGTCGGCGCCGCGCTGGTTAAGCAGTCCGGTCTGATGCTGTCCGAGGCCGTAGATGGCTTCGTCTTGTGTCAGGTCGAAGTAGGCGTCGGCGCGGAAGGCCGTTTCGCCAGCGAGCGTGATCGGCGTCAGTTCACGCGGCCGCGGAGATGGCGACTCGTGCAACAATACGCTGCCCTGCGCATCCTGAAAGGTCAGGGATGCCGTGTCCATCTGCGCGACGATCCGAAGGCGCCTGGTAGCGATGACGACGTTCTTCTGCGCGTCTTCGCTGACGGTGAAGGGAACTGGCGTAAACGGGCTTTCCAGCAGCCATGGTTGAGGATGAGGCCTGGCTCCGTTGGCCTCGAACAGCACGCGAACGACGGAATCAGTGACGACGCGAACGTGCAGTTCGCCGTGGCGGGTGGTGAAACTAACACCGGCTGCGGAGGCTTGATAAATAGTGATTGAATCGGACTTGACGGATGTCTGGCTGCGCGCGCCAAGCGCTAAAAGCGGAACGAGCAAGAGAATGGAAGCTGCGCGGAGGGTCGGCATATTCACCGGGCGGTCACAAAATTGAAGCCTTAGTGTACGCGACTCAGGCGCTCGTCTTTACCGTATCGTCTCCGGGCTTGGTGAAGAGAATTTCAGCGACCAGCAAAACCGCTCCAACGACGATGGCGCTGTCGGCGACATTAAAGTCAGGCCAACTGTAACTGCCGATGTAAAAGTGCAGGAAATCGACGACACGGCCGGCGAGGACGCGGTCCCACAAGTTGCCCGCCGCTCCGCCAAGAATGAGGGAGAGCCCGATGGTGGTGGTGCTCATCGTGTGCCCGTTTTTCCAGAGCAACACAGTCACGATAGCCAGCGCGATTAGCGAAAATGCCACCAGCGCTGCAATCTTCCAGGGGAACGAGGAGTCGGCAAACAGCCCGAAGGCCGCGCCGCGGTTCTCGACGTGGGAAATCTGAAACAGGCCCGGGATGATAGTGATGGCGTCATGCAGCGGGATGTAGCGTGCTACCGACCACTTGGTAAGGCGGTCGAGCATGACCACAGCCAGCGCGATCAAGAAAAAGTATTTCCGCATGGGATGGCTATTGATGGATGAGTCTTTCACGCTGAAGTCAAATACCTTAAACCGCCGTTGCGAACTCATGGACAAGTTAGACGCACCCACGGCGCTCGGGGAACCAAACGGCGCGAGTACAGATTGTTAGTGCACCGCCGCCTCAAGCTCGGCCAGCACCGGGCTGCAACGCTCGCACACCGTGGGATAACCAGCATCCTCGCCCACGTGGATAGAGTAGTTCCAGCAGCGTTCGCACTTTGCTCCAGCGGCCTTGGCGACCTTGATCTGCACCGGCGCATCGCCGTTTGCGGCAGCCTTCTCCAGCACCACGTCCGAGACGATAAAGAGGTAGCGCAATTGGTCACGATGGCGCTCCAGAAGCCCGTAGAGAGGCTCAGCGGCGGCCACATGAAGCTGCGCTTCCAGGCTGCCGCCAATTTGCTTGTCGGTACGCGCCACTTCCAGCACCTTGAGCGCTTCATCGCGCACTCCGAGCAGGGAAGACCACTCCGCTACCAGGCCGGCGGCATCAAAGCCCGCGGGCAATACGCCGGTAAGCTCGGCAGCCTCGGGGAAGAGCGCCAGATGCACGCTCTCGGGTTTATCCTGCGTCGCCGGGAGGAACTCCCATACTTCGTCGGCCGTAAAGCTCATCATGGGAGCCATGAGGCGTACCAGCGCGTCGCCCAGCGTCCACAGAGCCGTCTGCGCGGAACGGCGCGCGCGAGACTTGGGTGCTGAAGTGTAGAGGCGGTCCTTCAGCACGTCGAAGTAGATGGCACTCAGGTCAACGATGCAAAAGTCTTTCAGCCGCTGGTAGGCCTTGTGGAAGGTGAATGCGTCATAGTGTGCGCGCACTTCCCTCGTCAGTTCGACGGCGCGCAACAGGATGTACTGGTCGATGGCTTCCATGTCGGCGAACAGGACGTTGTCGCGCTTCGGATCAAAGCCGTCGAGGTTTCCCAGGATGTAGCGGAACGTGTTGCGAATCTTGCGGTAGCTTTCCGAGACGCGCTTCATCAGGTCGTCGGACGCCGTGACGTCCTCGCGGAAGTCCACCGAAGCTACCCAGAGGCGCACGGTCTCTGCGCCGAGGTTCTTGATGATGTCGAGAGGATCGACCACGTTGCCCAGCGACTTCGACATCGCTTGACCTTTGGGATCGAGGGTCCACCCGTTCGTTGCCACGCCGCGATAGGGCGAGCCGCCGTTTGCGCCCACGGCGCACAGCAGGGAAGAGTGGAACCATCCGCGATACTGATCACCGCCTTCGAGATAAAGGTCAGCAGGCCAGGGAAGTCCCGGTTCATGGCCGAGCACCGCCGCATGGCTGGAGCCCGACTCAAACCAGACGTCGATGATGTCCATTTCCTTGCGGAACTTCGTACCGCCGCACTTGGCGCACTTCACGCCGGCGATCAGGATTTCTTCCGCCGGACGCTTGTACCAGGCGTCAGCGCCTTCGCGGGCGAACATCTCCACCACGGCGGAGTTGGTCGCCTTATCGTTCAGGAACTCCTGGCAGCCTTCGCATTGGAAGACAGCAATGGGCACGCCCCAGATGCGCTGGCGCGAGATGCACCAATCCGGACGGGTGGCGATCATGTTCGAGATGCGCTCCTCGCCCCACGTCGGGTCCCACTCCACCTTCTTGATTTCTTCCAGCGCCCGGCTGCGCAGCGTGCCGCCGTCGAGTTGGCTCTCCATCGAGATAAACCACTGCTCGGTGGCGCGGAAGATGATGGGATTGTGGCAGCGCCAGCAATGCGGATAGGAGTGCTCGATCTTTTCGTAGCCCAGCAAAACACCGCGCGTCTTCAGCAATTCCACGATGAGCGGGTTGGCCTTGAACACCTGCTTGCCCTGGTATTCCGGGAGGCCGTGCTGGATCAGCCCGCCCTCATCCACGTCGCAGGTGAGGTCAATGCCGTATTTCACGCCGGTGAAAAAGTCGTCTGCGCCGTGTGCAGGTGCGGTGTGGACCGCGCCGGTACCGGTGTCCATGGTGACGTAGTCGCCGAGCACACCGAGGACGGTGCGCTCAAGAAACGGGTGGGAAAAGGTTGAGTACTCCAGCGCCTTGCCGGGGAAACTCGCCACTTCTTTCGCGTCGCCCAGGCTGCACTTCTCGATGGTCTGCTGCGCCAGCGCCTTGGCGACGATGTAGATCCACTCGCCGGTGTCGAGCGCGACGTACTCCGCCTCAGGCGCAAAGGTCACGGCCATCGACGCTGGAAGTGTCCAAGGAGTCGTGGTCCAGATGATGGTGGCGACGTTTTTTTTGCCCTCGAGCGCCGCGGCCAGTTTGCCGGCATCGCTGGTCAGGGGATAACGCACCCAAACACTCGGGCTGGAGTGCATCTCGTATTCCACTTCAGCTTCCGCCAGGGCGGTCTTGTCATGCACGCACCAGTACACGGACTTGAGGCCCTTGTAGACCATGTTCTTCTCGTAGAACGCGAAGAAGGTCTTCATGACCACGCTCTCGTATTGCGGCGTCATCGTCGAATAGGGATCTTCCCAGCGGCCCAGCACGCCAAGGCGTTTGAACTGCTCACGCTGCAGGTCCAGATACTTGTCGGCGTAACGGCGGCAGGCGTCGCGCACCTGCATGGGGTCCATTTCCAGCTTCTTGCGGCCGAGGTCATCGTCCACCTTGATCTCGATGGGCAGGCCGTGGCAATCCCAACCGGGCACGTAAGGGGCGTCAAAGCCGCTCATCGTGCGGGTCTTGACAATGAAGTCCTTGAGCGTCTTGTTGAGCGCATGGCCGAGGTGGATGGGCCCGTTAGCGTAGGGCGGGCCATCGTGCAAAACATAGATGGGCTGGCCTTTATGGGTCTCGCGGATACGCTGGTAGAGGCCCATCGCCTCCCACTTTTCCAGCCGTTGAGGCTCGCGCTGGGGCAGGTTCGCCTTCATGGCGAAGTCGGTCTTGGGCAGGTTGAGCGTTGATTTCAGGTCGAGCGGCACTGCGGGATTCTCCCTCTTGGCCTATGACTGCAGGATGAAAGATGAAATGCGTCCGGTTATCCCTACATTATAGGGAGGCTGCAAACCTGTGTCGAACAGCGGTTTGTGGTGCCGCACGGGGGCTTTACTCGCGGGGTTCGCCTCCGGTAATGTGGAAAAGATTGAGCAACTTGGAGAACCGCGAGCATCTACATTTGAGAATACACGGAGCCGGGCCTCGCGGCCCGCTAAGGCGGCGAGCAACCTTGTTGGCATTGCAGGGTTTACAGCAGAAGCGCCGGTAACATTCGAGCCCACGAGCGAAGTGTTTGGGGCTTCAATCGCTGCCGATTTAACCGTAAAGGATTGTCACCCGGATCTATGGCTGAACAGGCTACGCCTCCTCCGACGCAGGAAGGCAACAACAGAGGAACTGACGGTCTCAACCTGCTGCCCCCAGCGGGTCTGAGCTTATCCGTGTGGCAGTCGTTGGCCGAGAACCTTCGCTCGCTTCTGCATCCAGAGAAGCTCCCGCCGTTACAGTTGACGTCGAAGCCGATTGAAAACGACGGCCTGATGCTGCCCGACGAGTCGCTGTGGCAGTCGCTCAGCAGGAGTCTTCGCGAAGCGATCTCTCCCGAGAAGTTGCCACCGTTGCAGCTCACATCGAAGCCGATTGCAGACAACGACTTTCTGCCGCACAGCGAAGCCGAGCTCTCGTTGTTTGGTTCGCTCCGGGCAAACCTGAAGAACGCTTTCTTCCCCGAGAAGCTGCCACCGTTGCAGTTGAGTTCCAAACCCCTCAAGGTCAAGAACATTTGGGGCGCCTACGACTATAAGCAGGAAGGCGTGGGCGTATCGCTGGTGGTGCACGTGCTGATGATCGGCCTCTTGATCGGAGTCTCGATCCTGACCAGTCGTGCGGTCAAGCTGAACAATCAGCAGCAGAACGTTATTTCGCTCACCGATTCCGATGTGCCCATGGACCTGCCCATGACCAGCAAGAAGGGGCCATCGTCGGGCGGAGGCGGTGGAGGCGGTGATCGCGACAAGCTGGACGCGACCAAGGGCAAGCTGCCCAAGCTTTCGATGCAACAGTTGGCCCCGCCGGCTGTGGTCATCCGCAACGACAATCCCAAGCTGCCGGTTGAACCGACGGTAGTCGTGCCACCCGAGATCAAGCTGGCGAGCAATCTCCCCAACATAGGCGATCCGATGGCAAAGATACCCGATGGACCGCTTTCCAACGGCACCGGAAGCGGTGGCGGGATCGGCTCCGGTAGCGGAGGCGGCGTTGGCTCAGGTTCCGGTCCGGGAGTAGGTCCCGGGCACGGTGGCGGCATCGGCGGCGGAGCGTTCCGCGTCGGCAATGGCGTCTCGGCTCCGCGTGCGCTCGACACTCCCGACCCCGAATACTCGGAAGAGGCCCGCAAGGCGAAGTATCAGGGCGTGGTGGTGTTATGGCTGATCGTCGGCCCCGACGGGAAGCCGCGCGACATCCGCGTGAGCCGCCCGCTGGGCATGGGACTCGACCAGAAGGCCATCGAAGCTGTGCAGCACTGGCGCTTCGAGCCTGCGATGAAAGATGGACGCCCGGTCGCCGTACAGATCAACGTAGAGGTTAACTTTAGGCTGTACTAGCCAGACTCTAAAGAGGTTGTTTTCGCCGAGCGGTCGGCACGGAAGATGCGTGAGCATCCCCTTTCTTTACAGGAAGCGTAACTGAGCGGTCGTCGAGGCTCCCATTCTGTGGTGACGCGGCAGCACGCGGCGTGGCCATCTGAATGTGTAGCATCGCCAAATTTACAAGTTCCAATTGACCTGCCTAACAGGCCTCAGGCTTTCAGGATACAAGACACAAGGTAAAATCAGTTCTCTCTTGAGTGCAAACTTTTGCGATGTTTTTATGCGGTATCTATCGCTAAGTACCATGTCTTCAATAATATGAGTTTGGTGGCTGAATTGCATCTGATAAGGACGGTTTAGTATGCGTCAGCGCGAGGTCTGCGCTTTCGTCAGCAAGTAAATTCTGTCAACTCGAACTTTCGTTTCAGGAGAAAATGTTCATGAAGAGGATTTTGCCCACTTTGCTGGTCTGCTTCGCGTTGTTGCTGGCAATTCCTGCCATTGCAGATGTTACCGTCGGGCTGCCTGCGGATCTCGGCAGTGGCAATTGCTTCCCGTGGGGATGCGCCTACAATGCCGAGTACCAGCAGCTGTATGCCCAGTCGGCGTTTCCGGGTACCATCACCATCACCGACTTGGAGTTTTATAACACCCAATATGACAACAACGCTGCGCAGTTGCCAACCGGCAACTGGGCCATCTCGCTGTCCACGACCTCCGCGGGCCTCAATACTTTATCCGGGAATTTTGCGTCAAACCTTGGCGCAGACAACACGGCCGTGTGGAGTGGCAATATCAACCAGGCGTGGGTCTTCGGCGACACCCTGCACATCACCCTCAGCACACCGTTCACCTACAATCCCGCCAATGGCAACCTGTTGATGGACGTTGTTGGTTCGGGTGTTTCGGTTATCGACAACAACACTTACTTTGACTTGAACAGCACCAGTGGCGTCGTGAGCCGAGTCTATTGCACCGGGGGCGTTGACTGCGGAGGCAACGGATCTGTGGCTGTCAATTACGGCCTGGTAACCACATTCAGCACTGGCAATTCGCCGACTCCTGAGCCTGGCACACTGGTTATGCTGGGCACCGGAATCCTTGGCCTGGCTGGCACGCTGCGCCGCAAGATCAACCTGTAGTCACTGAGCCGTCTTACAGAGGAAAGCCGGAGCTTCGCGCTCCGGCTTTTTCTTTAACTTGCGACAGGCGGTAGGAATCCCATTCTCCGCTGCCGGAGTGGGCGTAAATGCTTAACTCGTCTCGACTTGCATCTCCCGCATGCGCTCGGCAGCGCGCTCCAGGGCTGTCTCGATATTCAGGCAGATGTTCTCCGCTCCGACGTGTTGGTCGAAGTTCGCTTGCGTCATCAGCTTTCTCGGCTGCGAGAGCGCTCCGCAAAAGAGCAGGGCACGCCCCGACTGGTGCAGCTTTGTAGCCAGATCTTCGAGCACTTTCAGGCCCGTGGCGTCGATGGCCGTCATGTTCCGCAGGCGAACGATAACCACGGGGGGCAAGTCGTCCAACTGTTCGCTGACCATGTCAAGCTTGTCGGTCGCGCCAAACAGGAAGGGCCCGTGGATGCGGAAGACCCGCACATAGTCGGGGATGTCCTTGTCCTGCAGAATGTGCGCGCGACCGGCCTCGACGTAGTCATCAGTGACCTCGGACACAGTGGTGGTCGCCGTGACCTTGCGGATGAAAAGCAGAGCCGCCAGGATCATGCCGAATTCGACAGCGACCGTGAGGTCGGCGAATACGGTCAGGCCAAAAGTCGCCAGCCAGACGGAAATGTCCGACTTGGAGAGGCGCAGAATCTTTCCGGTTTCAGCCCACTCGCCCATGTTGTAAGAAACAACCATCAGGATTCCGGCCAGCACTACCAGAGGCACACGCGACGCCAGCGGCGCGGCAAACAGAAGGATCAACAGCAGCGTCAGGGAATGGATCATCCCGGCCACCGGGGTGCGGGCGCCGGAGCGAATGTTGGTGGCCGTGCGGGCGATAGCGCCCGTGGCCGGCAGCCCTCCGAACAGGGGGGAGATGAGGTTGGCGACGCCCTGTCCGACCAACTCGACGTTGGGATTGTGCTTGTCGCCGGTCATGCGGTCCGCGACGACGGCGGACATCAGCGACTCGATCGCACCCAGCATGGCGACGGTAATCGCGGGCGAAATTAGCCCGTGCACCATGTTCAGGTGAAGCTGGGGAATATGGAGATGCGGCGGACCCGAGGGGATGCCGCCAAAGCGGGTTCCAATCGTCTCCACCGGAAGCTTCAGTACCACGACGACGCCGGTGAGTACGACCAAGGCGACGATGTATCCCGGAATACGCGGCAGAATCCTGCTGGTCGCCAGGATCACGACAATCGACAGCACACCGAGCACGGTCGCTTGCCAGGAAATCGTCGAGAAATTGTCGACGATGGCTTTCATGCGGCCGTAGAAATCGCCCGGTACATGCTCGATGCGGAGTCCGAAGAAGTCTTTGATCTGCGTGCTGGCGATCAGGATGGCGATGCCATTGGTGAAGCCCAGCACGACGGGGCGCGGAATGAACTTGACGGCTGCCCCCAGGCCGGTTGCTCCCATAACGAAAAGCAGAACGCCGGCCATCATGGTGCACATGAACAGTCCGTCGATGCCGTGCTTGGCGACGATACCCGCCACGACTACGACAAACGCGCCGGTCGGGCCGCCGATTTGCACCTTCGAACCGCCCAGGGCCGAGATGAGAAAGCCTGTAACTACCGCACAATAAATGCCGGCTTGCGGCGACAGCCCCGAAGCAATGGCGAAGGCCATGGCCAGCGGCAAGGCGACCAGTCCGACGGTGACTCCGGCAGGCAGGTCAGCGAGAAAATCCTGCAGGCTGTAATGCCTCAGGCAGACAACGGACTTCGGCAACCACTGTTCCATATCCAAACTGGAAAACCTTAATAGAGGCGATGCTTCGATTTTAGTGGAAAAGTCGACTCAAGCTCGGCGACCCGCCTTTAGCAGGATATTTGCCTTATTTTGGCTTGACTTGGCATCATGCCGGCGCTACGATTCAGTCGATTCCACACTCGCGTCGTGTGGCCTCAGGGCAATGGTGTTGATTCTGTCGCTCGGACGCGGCGTCTTGAAGGCGCACTCCGCGCTCAACTGACCGGTTTAGTAAAGTCAGCGATTACCTGAACCTAAAGAAGGTAAAACAATGCGATTCACGAAACTAGGTTACTTGACTCTGGCCATCATGGGCATCTGCCTACTATTTTCGCAGACGTCATTTGCGGGAAATATCGCTCCGTACTACACGGGCACCTACACGTATACATCGCTGGGTTCGGCTGGTGACGTCCCGCCGTTGTATGGGGGCCTTACTTTGTTGGCCGGCAATTACAACGAGCTGTTGATTGGCGCCTACGCGAATACTAGTAGCGGCGCGATCTACGAGATCGGTGTCACCCGCGGCGCCAGCGGGCACATCACTGGCTTCACCGGTCCCTCGACACTCTATTCCACCGCGCCGTATATCGATGGCGGGCTGGCCTACGGACCGGGTGGCGTGCTGTTTTACACTGGCTATCCCAACAACACCATCGGGCAGGTCAAGCCCGGCAGCTCTTCGCCTGACCGGATCGATGATGTCTCCGGGCTCGGCGTTCAGAGCTCCGTGGGCTCTTTGAACTTCGTACCATCTGGCTATCCCGGCGCCGGGGAATTCAAGATCGCCTCTTACAGCGGCGGAGAGTTCTACAACTCCACGCTTACCCCGGATGGCTTCGGCACCTACAACCTGAGTGCCGCAACCCAAACCACAGTTCCAGGCGGCGGGCCGGAGGGTTTCGTGTATGTGCCCCTCGGCTCGGCGCTGTTCCCCAATCCGAGCATGCTGCTGGCACAATATAGTTCGGGCAAGGTTGTGGCTTGCGAGCTCGATGCTGACGGCAACCCGGTCGTCGCCACCTGTCAGGACTTCGTACAGGGCCTGAGCGGTGCCGAAGGCGGATTTGTTGACCCGGTCACGGGTGATTTCCTGTTCTCCACCTTCGGAGGAGGCAACCAGATTATTGAGGTCAGCGGCTTCAATGCGCCGATTCCAGAGCCCAGTTCGCTGATTCTTCTGGGATCCGGAGTACTTGGACTAGCGGGCGTCATTCGCCGCAAGATCAACCTCTAGTCTGCGCTTTGTCTTCAATGGAAAGCCGGAGCCTCGCGCTCCGGCATTTTCTTGAATCTGGCTTCGCCCGAGAAGCCCAGGAGCTCGTGGCTGACGAGTATGGGAAATCCATCCGACGCACCCAGCCGCAATTTATAGCGTCTTCAAGAACGCTTTCGCCTGCTCCAACCGAGGGAAAAGCTTCTCGTCTGCCTGAAATTCTCTTCCGTGTACGCAGCGGCGGCTGCCGTTCAGCCTCACCGGATGCTTGAGGTGAAGCATCTCGTGGTACAGGATGTACTCCACGGCGTAGCGCGGAACGGTGTGGTGGTCGAAGATGCGGCTTACTACGATGACGTGGTGCGAGGAGTCGTAGTGTCCCAGGCGGCGTCGTGAGCGGACCGCACTCCATGTAATGCGGGGGCGATGCAATAAGCCCTGAAAGAACTGCCGGTTGAGGTCGTCGAAGATTTCTTCCAGGTGATAAATGTCGCCCTTGGGAGTGGTGATGCGCTTGCGGCCGCGCAATTGCCGCATCGCGTGCGCCCGGGTATTCATCTCGTGGCTGGCCAAGTATTGCCGGTAGTGCCGAACCAGATCCCTATCCACTTTCTTGCGGTACACCTTGGCCATTAATTGATGCGCCAAGGCATGCAGGACGTCCTCAGGCGCGGCGTCCAGTTGGTCTGAGATGCGCGCGTGTAGCAGGTTGTCCCGCCGGCGGATGGTGTTCTTCACGCCCACGAAGGGATAGAACTCCGCCCGTATTTCCGGCAGCGAAGTACCGGGGCAGAGTTGCCGGTAGGCATGCAGAAAAATTTGGTTGAGATTGGCTGGCAAGCTTTGACTAACCTATCACGGCCAATGCCCGGAAACCTCTAATCTTTTCGCTCCGTGTAGTCCTTGTTCAGCTTCTTTTCCGCCGCCAGCTTATTCTGCTCCTGCAAGGTCTCGCGGGCGCTCTTGGCGCTGTCGGCAACCGTATCCGTCGCGTTCACCAGTGCAAAGGAGTACTGTTGCAATTCATCCGGGGGAGACTTCTCCTTGATCTGCCGCAGCTTCAGTTGCCATTCGCTGTCGGCCTCGATCAGCAGCTTCAATCCCTTGCGCAGGTCGGCGTTGTGACTGGTGTACATATCGATGTTGTCGTCCATCTCGTCAAGAATGAGGGTAAAGTCCTGAAGCAGGTCGTGGATCTGCTTGATGTTGCCGGCGGTGGCCGGTTCCGCGCACAAGCTTTCGATATCGAAGACCCGTTCGCGAGTAAACCGGATGAGCAACTCCAGCCGTTTGTTGGGAAAGTCGGCGGCCTCGCGCATCTGGTCCACTTCAGCGTCGGTCAGCGGGTCTCGCGATTTTTGCTGGGCTGGCAGCGACAGCATCGCCGCCAGCAGGACGACCAGCACCATCAGGCAGCGAGTCGCGCGTTTCATTGCGATTTCTCCTTGGGCTCCGCCTTCTCGCCGAACATTTTGGCCAGCAGGTCGGCGCGTATCTGCTCCAGTTCCTGCACCGCTTTTTCCACCGGAGGGCGGTCATCGACGCTGAGCGACTCTTCTATATCTCGCATGCGGTGCTCCAGCTTGCGCAAGTCGATTTCAGTCTGCTTGAGGTGCTTATTCGACTCGGTGGCCGCGCCGGCGGCGCGCCTGGCATAGGTCATTACCTCGGCTATAGCGGCTGCCCCCTTGTCCACATCGCCATCGGTGTAGAGGTTATTGGCGTATTCCAGTTGCTGGTGCGCATACTCCAGCGAGGGCACGATCCGTTCGCTGCCCTGCGCTGCATCCGCCTTCGCCTTCAACTCAGGGGAAGGCTGCTGCGCGACGCATATCAGTGCGCCCGACAGTACCAAGATCAGCAGGCGCGTTGCCACGCTGCGCCCTTCACTTTTTCTCTGCGTACCTGCTCGCATTGTCCGGATCGATCGCCATCAGCCGATGCCGGGCTTGCCATTCCTGGTCGGGCATCTTCCCGCCATCGGTGGCCAGAAATTGTTTGTAATTCTCTATCGCCTGAGGCTTTCTGTTCAAGTTGTCATACGATGTCGCCCGCAGGAAATAGGTCGCAGGAATCTCCGGCAGTAGTTTGGCGCGGGCGTCGAGGACTTGTATCGCCAGCCCGTAGTCCTTGTTTTCGGCGGCCACAACCGCCAGGTTGCCGTAGATTTCACCCACGTCCGGCCTCAGCTTAATTGCAGTAATGAGCTCCTGCTGGGCCTCGGGATACTGCTTCTCCTGCATCAGGACCGAGCCGAGCGCGAAGTGCGCCTCACCATCTTGGGGCAGACCCTGCACCGCGATACGAAACTGTTCTTCCGCCGCCGTCAACTTGCCTGCCTTGACGTACACCGTGCCCAGGTCGAGCGCCGCACGCGGGTCGTTCGCCGTCTTGGTTGAATTCAACAGTGTGGCAGCCTCTTCATTCTTGCCCTCGGCGGCCAATACACGCCCCAGTTGCACTTTGGCATTCTCGTTTGCGGGATCGATCGCCAGCAACTTGCGCAACTGCGCCTCGGCCTCCGGCAGCTTCTTCTGCTTGGTGTAGACGTTGGCGAGCCCCGTGATGGCATCGGCCGACTTGGGATCGAGGTTCGCCGCCGTCTGGTACTCGCGCGCGGCATCGTCCAGCTTGGCTTGCCGCTCCAGGATTGCTCCACTGGAAAGGTGCGCCTCGGTATTCCTGGGATTGAGCTTGATCGCCTCGCCGAACGCAGCCAGCGCCTGCGGCGGATCGCTTGTCTCCAGCACTAATCCCAAGGAGAGCCACGCCCGCTCAAGGCCGGCATCGGGTTGGGCCGAGGGCTTCAGTTGGGTCGCAGCCTTCAGGTAGGTTGCGGCTTCCTCCTTGTTGCCTTGCCGAGCCAGCAGGATACCGAGGTTCAGGTTCGACTCGAACACATCCGGCTTGGCCGCCACTGACTTGCGATAGGCGTAGATCGCCGAGGTTGGGTGCTTGGTTTCGTTGTATAGGAATCCCAGGTCAAACCATGCACGGTAAGCCTCGGGATTTGCGTCAACTGCCTTCTTGAGCAGCTCTTCCGCGTTGTTGAAATCGCCCTTCTGCATCGCCGCTTCAGCCTGTTCGATCTCCGGCGTCAACGATGGGTCGGTCTGTTCTTCAACGCGATGGTGCCGCACCGTCTGCCCGGTCTGTTGGAAGGCGAACGTCGGCACTGCCGGCAGGCCGAGGACCAGTAACAGCAGGACGTTCCGGAATGGGGTATTACCTGTCATGGGCGGCCACATCGCCGTTCCTGGATAGTACGCGCGACAGCCACTGTCCGGTATAGGACTCCACAACATGAACGATGTCTTCCGGGGTTCCTGTCGCCACCACTCGTCCACCGCGCCATCCGCCTTCTGGTCCGAGGTCGATTACCCAGTCCGCCGTCTTGATGACATCAAGGTTATGTTCGATGACCACGATCGACCCGCCCGCCTCAATCAGCCGCCGGAAGGACGCCAGGAGTTTGCTCACATCGTCGAAGTGGAGTCCCGTAGTCGGCTCGTCAAAGATATAGAGCACCCTCGGGTGCCTCCGGTTACGCTCCGCCTGTGTGGTGCCGAAATCTCTTTGCTTGGGTTGCAGGTGCGCCGCCAGCTTCATGCGCTGGGCCTCGCCGCCCGACAGGGTAGTCGCCGACTGCCCCAGCCGCAAGTACCCGAGCCCAACTTCCTCCAGCACCCGCAGCTTCTCCACGATCTTCGGCACGCCGGAAAAGAAGTGCAGCGCGCCCTTGATTGTCAGGTCGAGCACTTCGTGAATGTTCTTGCCGTGATAATGGATTTCCAGCACTTCCGGCTTGTAACGCATGCCCTTACATTCTTCGCAGATCAGCTCCACGTCGGCGAGGAACTGCATTTCCACTGTCACCGTGCCGTCGCCCTGGCATACGTCGCAACGCCCTCCCGGAATGTTGAACGAGAAATGTCCAGCGGTGTAGCCGCGCTTTTGGCTCTCGGCCTGCGCGGCGAACAGCTCGCGGATCGCATCGAACGCCTTGATATACGTCACAGGGTTCGAGCGCGGCGTGCGGCCAATCGGCGACTGGTCAACCAGCACTACCTCGTCGATCCAGTCGGCGCCTTCCACTTCGTCCACCTCGGCGCGGGGAGCACCGCTCACCTGGCCCTTCTCCGCAGCTAGCGCGTTGTACAGCACGTCATGCACCAGCGTGGACTTGCCCGAGCCCGACACACCGGTAATGGCAACCAGCATCCCCAGCGGAATGGTGACATCTACTTTCTTCAGGTTGTGTGCCCGAGCACCGAATAGCTTGATGGATCGTCCACTGCCGTTACGCCTTGCTGCCGGCATCGGGATGCGCAACTCGTGACTCAAATATTTTCCGGTCAGCGATGCCGAATTGCTCACGATCTCGTTGTACGAACCGGTGGCGATCACCTTGCCGCCGTTCTCACCTGCGCCTGGCCCCAGGTCAATAATGTGGTCGGCATGGCGCATGATCTCGGCGTCGTGCTCCACTACCAAGACCGTGTTGCCAAGATCCCGTAAGTTGTGCAGAATTTTGATGAGCCGCTCGGTATCGCGACTGTGCAGCCCGATGGAAGGCTCGTCCAGCACGTACAGCGTCCCCACCAGCCGCGAGCCCAGCGATGTTGCCAACTGAATTCGCTGTGCTTCGCCGCCGGAGAGTGTGGACGACAGCCGGTCGAGCGACAGGTACTCCAGCCCGACATCATTCATAAAGCGCAGCCGGTCGCGGATTTCCACCAGCAGCCGCTCGGCGATGTCCGCTTCCTCCCGTGTGAGCTGCAATTCCTCAAAGAAGCGCGTCGCCTCTTCCACCGTCATGGCAGACAGTTGGCTGATGTCTTTGCCGCCGACTTTTACCTGTCGGGCCTCCTTGCGCAGACGGAGACCTCCGCAATCAGGACACACTGAGTACCCTCGATACCGGCTCAGGAACACCCGCACGTGCAGCTTGTACTTCTTGCGCTCCAGGTAATCGAAGAAGCCGCGCACGCCCCACCACTTCTCGTCGCCCTTGAGGATGTAATCCCTTTGCGCGGCGGTGAGGTCCTGCCACGGCACATCCAGCGGAACCCCTGCCGCGCGGGCATAGCGCTTCATCTCCGTACCCAGGGATTTGTACTTGGGCTTCGTCCACGGCTCGATGGCGCCCTCGGCCAGCGTCAGGGTCTTGTTCGGGATGACGAGGTTCAGGTCGAAATCAATAGTGTTGCCGAACCCCTGGCACTTTGGACAGGCTCCGTAGGGATTATTGAACGAGAACAGCCGGGGCTCGGGCTCGTCGTAACGGGTGCCGTCGTTCTTGCATTCAAACCGCTGCGAAAAGCGGAAGTGCTGCACGGGCCCGCCGTCCCGCGGAGCTGTCTCGAAGATTACTTCACCTGACTCGCGGTAGCCCTGTTCGATGGCATCCACCAGGCGCGAGCGGACGTCGTCTTCGATCACGATACGGTCGATGACCACGTACACCGGTTCGGTGAAGTTCACTTCGAGCACGGCCTCCGGGGTCGAAAAGTCGATGACCTCGCCGTTCTGGAAAAGCCGTAGAAAGCCGCGGGTCCGCAGCTCGGCCAGCCGCTCTTTCAGCAGCGAAGTATCGCCGGCTTCGGGTTTCTTTTTCTTGGTCGCCCGCTTACCCTTCGACTTCTCCGGCTGCGATGGCACTGGAGGCGGCTGCAGCGGAAACAACACCTGCAACCGAGTCGCCTCGGGAAGTGCCATCATGCAGTCGGCGACCTCGTCTACCGTATCTTTGCGCACTTCCTGGCCACATACGGCGCAGAATGTCCGGCCAATGCGGGCGAACAGCAGCCGCAGATAATCGTAAATTTCCGTGGCCGTCGCCACCGTCGAGCGCGGGTTGCGCGTGGTGTTCTTCTGCTTGATGGCGACCGCCGGGGCGATGCCGTCGATAACGTCGGCGTCCGGCTTCTCGATTCGCTCCAGGAATTGCCGAGCATAGGCTGAGAGCGACTCCACATAGCGCCGCTGCCCCTCGGCGTAGATAGTGTCGAATGCAAGCGACGACTTACCCGACCCTGACACCCCGGTAACCACCGTCAGGGCGTTATGCGGGATTTCAAGGTCGATGTTCTTCAGGTTGTGGACGCGCGCGCCCCGCACCACGATTTCGTCGTTCGACATGAGCCCCTGGTTTCGGCAGCCGTCGAGTCCGATGTGAGGGCCATCCCCACAGAAGGCACCGAAGCCGGCTGCGGAAACCTCTTATTATAGACGTTGCAACGGGAAAGATATTCTTCAGGGGTGCGCGGCAGCTAGACCGCCGGCAAAGCTCGTGTACTGCCACTTCTGACCGGGTGTCACCGCGCGAAATACAGCAGCCCGAACACGTAAATCCACAGCACGGCCATGAAGTGCCAGTACCATGACGTGACATCCACCACGATGCGACGCGTCTCTGGAGGCCGCCGCAGCCACGACGTCATCCCTGCGAAAACAAGCGCGCAAATTCCCCCGATCAAGTGGACGGCGTGTACTCCGGTAAGAATGAAGAAAAACGAGATGCCAATGTTCGTTCCGATGTCGTAGTGGCTCAGGCGCATCTGCTCCCAAGCCATGTACTGACCGCACAGGAACGCCAGCCCCAGCACGATGGTCAGCCACAGCCACGGCAGCGCACGATTGGGAGTGACCCGGATGCCGGGAATGTCCGCGATGGGCGCCAGGGCCACGTCCTCTTCCGCGCGGCGGCGCGCCACCTCCAACGTCAAACTGCTCAGCAGCAGGATAAACGTGTTGACCAACAGCATTTTCACCGGCAGCGTGGCCGGAACCCAGTCGCTCACGTATTCGTTGCGCGCCGGGTCCCAGACGACGCCCGCTTTCCGCACCACGTAGGCCGTGGTAAACGAAATGAAGATCATCACCACTGAAGTCAGCAGGAAGGCCACCAGCATCCGGTAGCGCAGCAAGCGCTCGCGGTAGCTGGGAACGTTGTCGCCGCCGCCGTGTCCACCCGAGCCGCCGTCGCCGCCGGGCCAGTCGTGCGTCGGACCACGGCCGCCTCCGCCATGTCGCGGCTGGGTGGTTGGTTCTTCGGCCCTGGAATGCAGGAAAGGCATGTTTTCACTGGATCCGGTTGTGATATGACGGGCGCGGGTTGCCCCGCATCCCCACATCACACGTGCTTGTGACCTATCATGCGCGTGGCCGCTGCAGTTTTCAACCATGTCGGCGCATCAATTTTCCGCTCGCTGAAACACCCTTGCGACGCCTGCGTGTTGCGCTGCCGGGCAGGTGGCGATAACCTCCGAGACAGTGAAACGACTCTTTCTTGCTCTGATTCTGCTGGCCGCAGCTGTCTATCTCGGCGATTACCTGCGCCTGCGTTACCGCATGGCCACCAACCGCGACGCCTTCGGCAGCGTTACCCGCGATGTCTACTATTCCGTGAAGCTGAAGAACGGCAAGACCGAGTTCAGCTACGGAGGGCAGCAAGCTTTCGAGTGTCCCAACACGCTGCTGCCGCAATATTGGGAAAAGCCTTGCTGGCTGGCCATGCGGCAGAAAGATACGGAGATCATCATCGACTCCGGCAATCCCCACAACCCCAGCCTCTTCTGAGACATCCGCTGTTCCCTTTCGCCATTCGCTCTTACGTAACCCGGCCCGCACGTTCTGGCGAAGAGCGAAAGGCGCAAAGCGCAAGGCGGTGCCCTTGCGTCGTGCATACTCACTAGTTCATCTTGTAAGCATGACCCGCCACAAGCCTGTCCCCGGCCACGAAGTCCAACAGCGCATTTACGGCAACAACTGCTTCGGGTGCGGCCCTGAGAACGAGAGCGGACTCCACCTTGAGTTTCATCTCAACGAAGACCACGACCGCTTCGTTTGCGAGTTCATCCTACCCAACCGCTTTGAAGGCCCGCCCGCGCACGCTCACGGAGGCATCATCGCCACCATCCTCGACGAGGCCATGGGCAAGGTCAGCAAGCTGCGCAGCATCATCGCGGTCACCGGCACTATGCAGGTGAACTACATCAGGCCGGTTCCGCTGGCAAAACCGCTGATTACGGAAGGCTGGGAAGTGGGCGTCAATGGGCGCGAGCATTTTCGCGCCGCCGAAATCCGCAACGCCCGAGGCGAAGTGCTGGCCACTGCCACCGGAACCTTCATCGAAGTCGATCCCGCGCGCATGTTCGCCAAATTCCTCAAAGAGCGTCAGGGCGACGCGACGTAATACTGTTGTGAAAACTGCGTTGTCGCGGGGTTACGCCGGCCGTGAACAACAGGTAAAATGAAGTGTTAGCCACGATGTGGTGATCGCCCAAGGCCTGCCATAATTACCTCACGGTGGCCCACAATTGCTTGCCTGTGGCAATTGTGGGGTCTGGCCTCTCATCCGCGATCAGGGAAGAAGGACTTATGTCAGAAAACAATGGTAGCAACACCAGTCTGCGCCTCAAAGTCGGCCTTGCCGAAATGCTCAAGGGCGGAGTCATCATGGACGTCATGTCCGTCGCCCAGGCCGAAGTCGCCGAAAAAGCCGGCGCCTGCGCCGTCATGGCGCTGGAGCGCGTGCCCGCCATCATCCGCGCCGAAGGCGGCGTTTCGCGCATGGCCAATCCCAAGCTCATCAAGCAGATCATGGCGACCGTCTCCATCCCGGTCATGGCCAAGTGCCGCATCGGCCACTTCGCCGAAGCGCAGATCCTGCAGGAAATCGGCGTCGACTACATCGACGAGTCCGAAGTCCTCACTCCCGCCGACGAAGAGCACCACGTTGACAAGCACGCCTTCAAGACGCCGTTCGTCTGCGGCGCGCGCAACCTGGGCGAGGCCCTGCGCCGCATCGCCGAAGGCGCGGCCATGATCCGCACCAAGGGCGAAGCCGGCACCGGAGACGTCATCCACGCGGTCAAGCACATGCGCCAGATCGTGAAAGAGATGAAGCAGCTCACCGTGATGAGCGAGCAGGAACTCTTCGCCGCCGCCAAGAACCATCAGGCGCCCTACGAGCTCATCAAGATGGTCGCCAAGGCAGGGAAGCTGCCCGTCCCGAACTTCTCCGCCGGAGGCATCGCCACTCCCGCCGACGCCGCACTGATGATGCAGCTCGGCGCCGAGGCCGTGTTCGTCGGCTCAGGCATCTTCATGAAGGGCGGAGTCACTCCGCTCAACCTCGACGACAAAGCCGAGCGCGCCGACGCCGAAGCCCGCGCCAAAGCCATCGTCATCGCCACTACTCACTTCGACGACCCGCCAAGGTCCTCGCAGAAGTCAGCGAACAGGTACCGAGCGCGATGAAGGGCCTGGCGGTCTCAGCGATCGAAGAGAAGGACTTGCTGCAGACACGGGGCTGGTAGGAAAGACGCTGTCAGCTTTCAGCCATTAGCTATGAGCTATCACAAAGGGCGCGACATCCATCGCGCTCTTTTCTCTGCGTGAGCAGTTATTTTGCGCTCGATTCAGCGGCTACTCTTTTTCGGAAGTACTGCTCGATTTGCTCAAGCGAGGAGTCCTTGAAGCTAGGGGAGCCAGGATAAATCTCTCGAAGGTCATCCACCGCGGCTACTCCTATATTCATGCACGCAGCCTGAATGGAGTTGATGAGATAAGGTATGGCCGGTCTGTACTTGCATTTGCCAAACAGCTCAACGGTTTTGGCCCACTGTAAGCAGCCGGGTTCCCCTTTATACCCACCCTTCCCGTTGCCGCTGAGAATGCGCAGCGCATCGGTCTCACATCGCTTAGCGAGGTAGTTCAACGGATAGTACAACTCTTCTCCATCGTCGTATTTCTCGGCGACGAGTCGCCTGAAGAAGTCCGTCACCTCCGGGTCATCAATTCGGTACAGTGCATAGATGATTCCGAGCTTTTCGTTATTGGAGGGAGATCCTTGAAATGCACTAAGCAGGAAGGTCTTGTTCTGGGGCTTGCCGAGTGTATCCGCAATGCTCCACATGCATTCCTCACCGCAGTTCTGCACGTCGGCGAGGCGCTTCAACAATTCAGTGCGATGGTCTCCCTGGGCAAGGATGGGCAATGCCACCAAACAGCAGCAATAAACTGCAAGGCGAATCTGGGACTTGATCGAATTCATGTGCTTGCTAGAAGAGCGAGACAAATGGACCGCGACAACAGCGCTTATCGTATCGGACAATCGCCTCAGGCGGAAGATGATCGACGAATTCACCTTCGCGGCTAAAGCGCGAAGCCTCGAGAGGAACGGACTGACATGCGCATCCTCGATTCGCATTCCGCGATAATCTATAGAGTTGTTCGGTTTTGCTGACGGCTGATAGCTGAATGCTGACAGCTCGTGCGGCGAAAAGCGAAAAGCGATCCCATGACCATCGGTGTCCTAGCTCTGCAGGGCGATTTTGACGCCCACCGCCGCCGCCTCGAAGAACTCGGGGCGACGGTCACGCTCGTCCGCAAGACCGAAGACTTCGACCACATCGACGGCCTCGTCATTCCCGGCGGCGAATCCACCACGTTCCTGAAATTGCTGCCCAAAGAACTGCTCGAGCGGCTAAGGGACTTCGTCCACACCAAGCCCGCCTTCGGAACCTGCGCCGGAGCCATTATGCTGGCGAAGCACGTCACCAACCCCGATCAGCCCGGCCTCAACGCCCTCGACATCACGGTCGAGCGCAACGCCTACGGCCGCCAGATCGACTCCACCATCGTCGAGGCCGACACTGCTCTCGGCGGCCCGCCGCTGGAGATGGTCTTCATCCGCGCTCCCCGCATCTCTCGGGTGGGCGACGGCATTGAAGTGTTAGCCCGACGCGGCGACGACCCCGTGCTGGTTCGGAAGGGAAGTGTCATGGCCGCAACCTTCCACCCTGAACTCTCAGACGACCGTCGCGTCCACGAGGAGTTTTTGAAGCTGGTCAGTGACGGCGTAGCTTAGCCACCCCCACGTACCCCCCTTCCCGATATTGAAAACAATAGACTTACAGCGCGAGTAGGCGCAAGTTCTCGCAAGCACTGGAGTTATTTGTAAAGTCTTAGAAACAGGTGAGATAGCGGGGAGAAAGTGCACCGTTGGCGCGTGGATCTTGGATAGAAAATGCATGGGCTGGCGGCGTCTGTGCAGTAAAAATGCATTCATTTTGAGCGGACCGTGAGCCAGGCTGCCTATTGTGCAATCTTAGGCTTGACCGCATTGGCCGATCTACCCCCTCCCATGCTCATATTGAAAATAAAGGAGTTACCGCACGACTAGCTGCAAGTCCTTGCAAGCAATCGAGTTATATGTAAAGTATTAGAAATACATGGGTTAGCAAATCAACGCGGGAAGTAGTTGTCTACCCGCCGAATTCCTACTGAATTGTCAAAGAGCCACTGTGAGTTCGGCACCGCTGAGGTGCGGAGCTAGATTGCACCAGAGTCAAGGGAAGAGTCACGAAAAATCTTGAGGCGGACAAAACTTTAGTAACCAACTTCCGAATCAAAAGCAAACCGCTTAGACGCCGGACTAAAGGCCAGCTCTACCAGCTCATCGAGTCTTTCAGCAGCCTGTGAAGTTGTGCCGTTTCAAGTCAACTCAGGCCGAGGACTTGTAGGACGCAGCTAAAGCTGCGCCCCTGCAAACCAACGTCATCCACATGGCAAGCTGGCAAGTGGGCCGGCCTATTGTTTGACGCTGCTGAGCAATTTTGCTTCGGCTTCACTGGGCGCCTCCGCTCGTCCACCCAGATACTTGTCCAGGAAGTTCTCCGCTGCCGCCATAAACGCCATGTTGTTGGTCGGCCTGGCAAACCCGTGACCTTCGTCCGGAAACACGTAATACTGCACGTCCTTGTCGTTCTTGCGCATGGCGGCAACAATCTGGTCGCTCTCCGCCTTATTCACCCGCGGATCGTTGGCCCCCTGACCGATCAACAGCGGCGCCTTGATCTGATCAGCCTTGAACAGCGGCGACTGTGCATTCAGTACCTCTTCCGAATCGCCCATCCGCTTGTGGAAGGTCGAAAGAATCGTTGACCAGTAGGGAGGAATGGTCTTCAGCAGCGTATTCAGATTCGACGGTCCAACGATGTCCACACCGCACGTAAATGCTTCCGGCGAGAACGCAACTCCCGCCAGCGTCGCATAACCGCCGTAGCTGCCACCCATGATGCAAACTTTATTAGCGTCCGCTACGCCCTGCTTGACCGCCCAGTCTTTGCCGTCCAGCAGGTCCGTGTGCATTGCGCCTGCCCACTGCCGGTCGCCGGCATTGACGTACTTCTTGCCGTATCCGGTCGAGCCTCGAAAGTTGACCTGCAGCACGGCATAGCCGCGGTTCGCCAGCCACTGGGCGTATCGGTTGTAGCCCCACACGTCGCGTCCCCAGGGTCCACCATGCACGAACAGCACCATCGGCAGGTGTTTGGCCTCCATACCGGCCGGGGTCGTCAAGTACCCGTAAATCGTCATGCCGTCGCGCGCCGTGTACTCAATCGGCTTCATCGATGAGAGCTTGTACTTCTCCAGCGCCGGCCGGTCGGTGAACAGGAAAGTCGCTTTCTTGGACGGCCGGTCGTACAGATACTGTGTTACCGGAGCGTCATCGCTCACGAAGGTCACGATCCATTTTGTGTCGTCCAGTGTGCGCGAAAGCCCCGCAATGTCGCCGTGATTCACCTTCTGCAACACTTCGTAATCCGCCTTCATCTTTGGATCGATGAAATCGTAGTCTGCGCGTTGCTTGACGAAGGTGACAATTTCCAGCGCGTTGGTCTTGGGATTTGTGACCACGCCTCCCACGTCAAACTGCGGATCGGAAGCCAGGACCTTCCGCGCTCCCGTGGCAACATCAAACTCCAGCAGCCGCGAAGCATTTACGTCCAAGCTGGTGTTGATCCAGAGTTTCTTATTGTCCGGCGAAAACCCGACAATTCCGCCAAGCGTCTCATCCGGTCCCCAGCTCACCAGATTGCGCCATGGCGACTTGGCATCGTTGCGTACCCGGATGATCGTTCCCCCGTCGGGCTGGTCGACCTGGGCCCCGCGCACTTGCAGGTCATTGTCCGCCTGCCATCCCTGCACGTCTCCCGGATTCTCGGTGTTCATTTCAATCTTTCCGGTCTTCAGATCGACTTCGTACACGTCAAACACTTTCGGGTCCCGCTTGTTCGCTTGAAACAGCACCGTGTCCGGCTTCTTCCAGTCGTAAGCCACCAAGTCCACCCGCACTTTCTCAAACGGAGTCAAGTCCTTGGTCTGCTTACTCCCGATGTCGGTCTGGTAGAGGCGCCAGTTTTCGTCGCCGCCCACATCCTGCGTGTAGAGGACGTGCTGGTTGTCGTATTGCCAGATGAAATTGCGGATGCCCCGTTTCGTATCGGCGGTTACCGCGCGGTCGTCATTCTTCCCGATGGTTCGTACCCACACATTCAGCACGCCGTTGACGGGCGCCAGGTACCCGATCTGGGTGCCGTCAGGCGAGATCTGAGGATTTGTGCGCTCAGGATTTCCGAACAGCACTTCACGCGGAATCAGCGGGGTTGTGAACTTTTCCTGGGCGACGGCCGTCAGGGTTACCGTCACCAACAGCAATGCACACACCAGAGCAGCAAGGCGTTTAACGCGCATCCAGAAACCTCCTTGAAATTACACCGACGATAGTCGCACCGGCTCTTCCGGGATGCAACAAGCTTCATACGTACCGCCGACGTACAATGTTCCTTGTCTTGAGAGGTGGTCCGATGAGCGTGTACGATTTTTCAGCCAAACTGAATAATGGCCAGGATACGAGCCTCGCGGAGTACAAGGGAAAGGTGCTGCTCATCGTCAACACCGCCAGCCAATGCGGCTTCACGCCGCAGTACAAGGGCCTGCAGGAGCTCTACGCCAAATACCATGCGCAAGGCCTGGAAGTGCTCGGCTTCCCCTGCGACCAGTTCGGGCACCAGGAGCCTGGCAGCGACGCTGAGATCGCTTCGTTTTGCGAAGTGAATTACGGCGTCACCTTTCCGCTGTTTTCCAAGATCGAGGTCAACGGCGATGGTGCGCACCCGCTCTACAAGTTTCTGAAGAGCGAAAAGGGCGGGTTGCTGGGCGACGCCATCAAGTGGAATTTCACCAAGTTCCTGGTGGACAAGCAGGGCAACGTGGTCGAGCGCTTCGCCCCGACTACGACGCCGGAAAAGCTCGCCGCCGATATCGAACGCGAATTGGCGAAGTGAAACCAAATCAGCCGCAGATCATCACGGATTTTTACGGATCGTTCCAAAAACGATTAATCTTGTTCTCCAATTTCTGGTCCGTGTTCATCCGTGTAAATCCGCGGTTGAATGGTTTTTCTCCGTCATTTCTCCCGCGATATACTTGAGAGAACGAGCCTTAGCTAATCACCAATTACCAGTTACCGAGATTTCACCGTGCCCATGCAGCAAAAAACGTTCTACATCGAAACCTTTGGTTGCCAGATGAACTTCCACGACTCAGAAAAAGTCGTGGGCACGCTCATCTCCGAGGGCTACCGCAGGTCCAACGTGAAGAGGACGCGGACCTCATCGTGTACAACACCTGCTCGATCCGCGACAAGGCGGAGCAAAAGGTCTTCAACCGGCTCAACGACTTCAAGAAGCTGCATAAGGAAGGGAAGCGCTTCGCCGTGCTGGGCTGTGTGGCCCAGCAGGAGGGCGAGAAGATTTTCGAGCGCGCCCCCTATGTCTCGCTGGTCGCCGGCTCGGCCTCGTACCGCAACCTGCCGAACATGCTGGTGCAGCTCGGCGAAGGCGCCACCCGCGTTACCGGTCTCGACGACCGCCAGACCGACCAGACCTTCGACACCGAGTTCACCGCCCGCTCGAACCCGCATCGCGGATACATCACCATCATCGAGGGCTGCGACAAGTTCTGCGCCTACTGTGTGGTGCCTTACACCCGCGGCAAAGAGCGCAGCCGCACCTCCGACTCCGTGCTGGCCGAGGCTCGCCGCATGGCCGATGCCGGCTATACCGACGTGCAACTGCTGGGCCAGAACGTGAATTCGTACGCCGACCCGTCGCACAAGAAGTCGTTTGCGGAGCTACTTGCCACCGTGGGTGAAATTCCCGGCATTCGTCGCGTGCGCTTTACCACTTCGCATCCGCGCGATTTCACCAAAGACATCGTGGATGCCATCGACGCCGTCCCCACGCTCTGCGATCACGTGCATTTGCCCGTGCAGAGCGGCTCGTCGCGCGTGCTCGATGCCATGTTTCGCGATTACACCCGAGAAGAATATCTCGAACGCATCGCCTGGATGAAGGCAGCGAAGCGCGAGATCAGCATCACCACCGACACCATCACTGGCTTCCCTGGCGAGACGGAAGAAGAGTTCCGCGAGACCCTGACGCTTCTTACCGAAGTCGGATATGACGGCGTGTTTGCTTTCAAGTACTCGCCGCGCCCCAACACTCCGGCGTTGCAATACGCAGACAACATTCCCGACGCCGAGAAATCCCGCCGCTTGCAAATCCTGATGGAGCATCAGCGCGAAATTCAGCGCGCTAGCTACCGCCGCCACGTCGGCCAGATGATCGAGGTCATGGTGGAAGGGAAGAACACCGCGCGCGGACAGTTCATCGGCCGTACGTCGCAGAACAAGACGCTCAACTTCGTGACCAACGGCCGTCCTGAGCCCCAAACTGGCGAGTATGTCCAGTGTGCTGGTCACCCAGGCCTTCCCCAACAGCCTGCTGGGCGAGCTGACGACCGTATAGCGCCAATTCCTCCGGACTTTTGGAGGTGGCTTTTGATATTCGCCCCAGTTTCCTCTGTGTCTCAGTGTCTCTGTGGTGAAGGTTCTTCCTGCCGCTTGCACAACCTGCCGCCTCTGGCGTATCACTAGAAACTCAGGAGGCACACGATGGAAGTCGAAATGAAAATCCGCGGTCTGATGATGGACCCAGTTACCAACATGCCCATCGTGCTCCTCAAGGAGTCGGACGCCGAGACCGTGCTGCCCATCTGGGTGGGCATCTACGAGGCCAACGCCATCGCCCTCGAGATCGAAAAAGTCTCCACTCCGCGCCCCATGACGCACGACCTGCTGCGCAACCTGCTGGTCGGCCTCGACGCCACGGTGTTGAAGGTCGTGGTCACCGAGTTGAAAGACGACACCTTCTACGCCGTCATCTGGCTGGACCGCGGCGGGGAAGTCATCAGCGTCGATTCCCGTCCGTCAGACGCCATCGCCTTGGCGCTTCGCATGGATTGTCCCATCTACGTCGAGGAGGAGGTCCTGAAGTCGAGCAAGCAGTCCACCAGTGGAAACGAGCAGGTTACCTCCGACGACCTCCGTAAGTGGCTGGAAAACCTGGGTGAAGACGACCTAGGCCGCTACAAGATGTAGCCATGCCAGACCCGTCAGAACAACTGCAACGTATTTATTTAGAGGGATTTGAGTTACAGACCTTCGAGCGTTACCCGACCTGTATCGGAGTGCTGCGCGACGGCTGCATCGCCTTGTTCCGCTCGACTCCCAACGGACTGGAGATGGTCGGCACTCCCGGCTGGCGCATGGGCGACGTCATGGGCGTTCTGGTCCAACACGAGGGACGCCAAGTCTTCCAGGCGAAATCCGAGATACTGGACGCCACTCCCGAGCGCCTTGACGTACTCCGCTGCTTTCGCCAAGACCTGGATCGTCTGGTGCATAACGTGTCCTGAACTCGGTCCCGTTGCGCCATGCTTCTGCAGGGAACCCCTGAGAAATCCATCGGTTGCATCGCAAGGCTTTCGAAGGGTGTTTTCAGCCATAGTTTCCGGCCGTTGCGACCAAGTTAACATAATATCTGTTATCGGACATAAATAAAATCGCCCAACGTCACTCCTGCCCGACGACGTTCGCAACTACGGTTTGCCGAAAATACTGACCGGCTGGTCCTCTTTAGGGGTGCGACGCCGAATGAAATCCTCTGCGAGCTTTAGGCCGAAGCCGTAGACGAAAAGAACATTCGACAGCTGCTCCTGACCGAATACAAATAGCAGGAGCGAAACGCCAATTAGCGACACAAACCCAAATCGGAGCCACGGAAGCAATCGCCCTGGATCTATCTTGCCGAATCGCAACAACAGGTAAAGCAACGCCCACAGCATCGGTACCGGCAACAGAACCGCGATGCGCACATAGCTAGTCATGGGCTTTACCTCCGGGTAAAACGCCAATCCTGACTTGCATCCTGCCGCCTAACAATACCACCGAGCAGTGGACCCGCACACCAAAGACCCTTAGGCTACCCCAGCAGCACCACTTTAGGATGAAACAAACTCCCCGCCACCCGGCTCGCCAGGCACACCAGCTCCGACTGGCCCGCGAACACCTTGACCCACTTCGACCCGGTAAACTCCGCCAGGTTCACCGCACGCCCATGCCGGATCTTGCCCAAGGTCTCGTCGTCGGCCGTCACGCTTGGAATCCCGGGCAGAACCCTCCGCAGGTGAAACATGCAGTCGCCTACCGACCCAGATGCAGCGGCCGCAGCTACCTGCTCCAGCGTGTGCGCCTCCGCCAGCCCGAACTCCGCCACCTGCGTCCGCCGCAGGCTGGCCAGGTGCGCTCCACAGCCAAGCTTCTGTCCCAGCTCGTGCGCCAGGCTCCGTACATACGTCCCTGACGACACCCGGCAGCGAAACTGGCACGTATCGCGGTCGGTGCCGGTGACCTCAAACTCCCGCACCTCCACCTCGACCGCCTTCAGCTCGACTTCCTGCTTCCTTCGCGCCAGCTTATACGCCGGCACTCCTTGGATCTTCTTCGCCGAAAACGGTGGTGGAACCTGCTGTAGCGTCCCCACAAACCCAGCCGCCAGTTGCTTTATTTCTTCAAGTGTTACTTCGACATCTCGCGCTGCGCCCACCGCCTCGCCATCGGCGTCGTACGTATCCGTGGCGAAGCCAAACCGAATCGTCCCCTCATAAGTTTTCTCGGAACCCTCATAAAACTGGCACAACCGTGTCATCTTGCCGATAACCAATGGGAGCACACCCGTGGCCATTGGATCCAACGTCCCCAGATGCCCGATCGAGCGCTCTTTGAGAATCCCCCGCATTCTCGACACGACATCGTGCGAGGTCCACCCGGAGGGCTTGTCGATAACGATTACACCGTTGAGTGGCATGCTTCTGGTATCGTGTACGTAGAGGCGTCCGCCGGTCAAATCGACGCGGACTCCGCGAATTTCAGCAGGGCAATCGCTTCCCTGCCGCTGGCTCCGCTCTAACGCGCACTCATGATTCCCCTGAAAGATGACGCCCCGCGAGTTGGCACCCCGTACATCACCTATTTCTTGATCGGCGTCAATTCCGCCCTCTTCCTGCTTGAGTGGCTCGTCGGCCAGCAAGGACGAGGTCAGTTCAATGCCATCATCCAGACCTTCGGATTTATTCCCGCCCGCATCCCCATCGTCCTGTTGAACCAGGGCTATGTGCCGTGGGACCTGGTTTACCAGATGGGCACGCGCTTTGTTCCCACTGGCGCCGCCTTCCTGCCCGTGTTTACGTCCATGTTCCTGCACGGCTCCTGGATGCACCTCATCTTCAACATGCTCACGCTCTGGATCTTCGGCGACAACGTCGAAGACTACCTCGGCCACTTCCGCTACATCCTGCTCTACCTTGTCAGCGGAGTCGCGGCCATGGCGGTGCACACGGTCTTCAACCTCTACTCGACGGTGCCCACGGTCGGTGCCAGCGGCGCCATCGCCGGCGTCATGGGAGCTTACTTCCTGCTCTACCCGCGAGCCAAAGTCCTCACCATCGTGCCGTTCTTCTTTATGTGGTTTATGTGGTTACCGGCATGGATCGTGCTGGGCTACTTCTTCGTAGGACAGTTCCTGCTCGGCGCCGCAACTTCCATCTCAGTTCGCGGTGGCAGCGCCGGTGGCGTCGCCGTCTGGGCCCATGTCGGAGGCTTCCTCGCGGGCATGGGCCTGGTCAAGCTCTTCCCTGCCCGTACCCGCCGCTATCATTACGGCGGATTCTAGGCCGTCAGGCGCACTCTGGCTCGGCATCGATGCCTACAGTACCCCTTGCAACGGCTCCAACTCCAGCACCGATAAGTTGGCCTGCGGCGGCAGCGTCACCGCGTAAACTACCGCTTCCGCCACGCTCTCCGGCTGCACCATCTTCTCCCGCGGCGCCTCGGGCCAGAACTGCTCCCAGATATCGGTGGCGGTCGCGCCCGGCATCAGCGCCATCACGCGAATTCCCTTGGGGATCAACTCCTCGCGCAGCGTCAGCGTCAGTCCCAGCGCCCCGCGTTTCGACGCGTTATACGCCGAAAACTCAGGGAAATTCTGCTTGGCCGCAATCGACAACGTATTGACGACCGTCGAACCTGCAGGCATCAGCGGAACGCCCGCTCGGCAGCACAAAAACGTTCCCGTCAGGTTGATGTCAATCACCGAGCGCCACAGCTCCACCGGCGTCTCAGTCAGGGGAAACCGCGCTTGCGAAATCCCAGCATTATTGACCAGTACATCCAGCCGTCCCCAGCGCTTTTTAACCCTGGCAAACACGCAGGCTACGGACTTCTCCTCGCGCACATCGCAAACCTCGGCCAGCACCTCCGCACCACTTATACAATCTGCCGCCAACTCGGCCTTTGCCACCCTCAGTGCCGTCCGGTCGCGCCCGGTGATCATGACGCTGCAGCCTTCGCGCACCAGAGCCCGCGCAATCGCCAGCCCGATGCCCCGGTTGCCGCCGGTCACGACAGCATACTTGCCCGGCAACCGCGCAGGCGAACCTCCGCCCGACGCTTTCGGCGGCTGCTGCTTGCGTTTGGCCATCAGATTCCGTTGTTGTTTTTCTCGCGAATCAGGGAGAGAAACTCCTGCCGCGTCTGCTGCGCGCGAAACGCGCCGATCATCGACGAAGTCACCGTGGCCGAGTGCTGCTTTTCGACCCCGCGCATCATCATGCACAGGTGCCGCGCCTCGATGACCACGCCCACACCCATCGGCTGAATCGCCTGCTGGATCGACTCCGCAATCTGCACGGTCAGCCGCTCCTGCACCTGCAATCGCCGCGCGAACACTTCCACCAGCCGCGGCAGCTTGCTCAGTCCCAGCACCTTGCCCTTCGGGATATACGCAATGTGGACCTTCCCGAAGAACGGCAGCATGTGATGTTCGCACAGGCTGAACATCTCGATGTCTTTCACGATGACCATCTCGTCATAGTCCACCGTGAAAAGCGCGCCGTTCAGCACTTCGGCCGGGTCCTCGCGGTAGCCCTTGGTCAGGTATTGGATCGCTTTGGCGTAGCGCTCCGGCGTTCTTACCAGGCCTTCGCGCTCCGGGTCCTCTCCCAGTCGAACCAGCAGTTCGCGGGTCAGGTCTTCCAGACTGGCGCTGGTCAGTGTCGTTTGCATGTCCATCAAATCTTTCATTTTGGTCCAGTCTCAGTGGTGCGGCTCTCCGCCTCCACAATACTCAAAACTGTTCATCAGGGTCTCTTCGATGCGCACTTTCTCAAGATGTGCCGCATGAAAACTTTGCTTCAAAATGTTGTAGATCACGACCGCCAGGTTTTCCGTAGTCGGCACGCGATCGACAAACTCTGTCAGCGTATTCAAATTCTGGTGGTCGAAGCGCTCCAGAACCGTGGCGCGAACGCACTGGTCCAAATCAACAAGGTTGCACACCATGCCGGTTTCCGCGCTCACCGGCCCGCTCACCGTCACTTCCAGAGCGTAGTTGTGCCCATGGCCATGCGGATTATTGCATTTGCCGTAGGTCGCCTGGTTCTGCTCCTCCGACAATGTGGGAGCGTGCAGCCGGTGCGACGCCGCGATCATGTACCGCCGGTTCAGGTGCGCTTTCATGCTTCTCCGTAGAAGTCCACGAACAGGTCCGGCATCTCGTAAAGCCGCACGCGATGAAGCTTCGCCACGTTCAACTTGGCTTGCAGCCGCTGCCAGATCGCGATGGCGATGTTTTCCGTCGTCGGGTTCCTCGCCGCGAACTCCGGCACTTCCTTGTTCAAATGCCGGTGGTCCATCGCCTCAACTACCTCACGGTTCAAGATGTCCTTCAACTCTTTCAGATCGACGACGAAGCCGGTCGTTGGATCGACCTCGCCCTTCACCGTTACCTCGAGCGTGTAATTGTGCCCGTGGCCGTTGAGGTTGGCGCACTTGCCAAAGACACGACGGTTCTCTTCTGCCGACCAATCCGGATTGTGATAGTAGTGCGACGCAGAAAACTCACACTTGCGCGTTAAATAAATCATGACCCTCTTTCGCTAGCACGGCCTACTCTGTGGATCTTTTGACTGTCAGTGAGGTCGCCCTGATCTCAGGGTGGGAACGAAGATCTGCCCCCTCACCAGTTGCTGTTCACCTGCGGCTAGTCACCGTTACCGATTCCCCGCATATACCCGCCCCTTCCAACTCACTTTACCGCTCCTATGTGAGATGTACGAATTCATCAAAAGTACCGAAAACAGCGGCAATCCGAGTATCCCCAGCACATTTGACAGCCAGTCAAAATGCGCCCGCCGAATTCGCTGCCAGTAAAAGCCCAACATCATCGCGGCCACTCCGCTGCTTATCGCAATTCCCATCGGGTAGTTGTCCACAATCGCAAGTGCCACAGCTGCGGTGGACATAACAATCAGCACAAACTCCAGCTTGCGCTTGATCGCCAATCGCACCGGATGCGGAAACAGCAGCGCCAGATTCTTTGTCCAACCCTCCCACATCGCCACAAAGCTGCGATACATCCGCGTGCTCACCACGTCCGACTGGCGGAACTGCAAGCGGTATCCCGCCTGTTTAACCCGCCGCGCCAGCTCCACATCTTCCAGAATCGCATGCGCCACCGCCGCATGGCCTCCGACAGCGTCGTACACCTCCCGCCGTATCAGCAAGTACTGTCCATTGGCCGCCGCCGCTGGCGATGTCGGATCGCTCACCTCTTTCGGACGAAACGTCGCTGCAAGCTCGGCAAAAATCACCGGCATCAGCACCCGTTCGGCAAATCCGTGCACCTCTTGTCGCGGCGAATACGACAACAGCCCCGCGCCGGTTCGTTCCGCCTCCGCCAAGCCCTGTGCGATGGAATCACTCTCGTGCACGGTATCGGCGTCGGTGAACAGCAGCCACTTACCCCGTGCGACTTTCGCCCCGCTCCAGCAGGCATTGCATTTGCCGCTCCAACCTTCGGGCAGCGGATCTGCCTCGATCACTGAGACGGCAAAACGTTCGGCGATCTCTCGCGTCCGGTCTGTTGAATGGTCGTCGACAACGATGATCTCGCAACCTCTGCGGGTGCCCCATCCTTTTTCTTCTTTTGGAAATAGGTGGGGTTCAGGCTCTCCACCTTCGCCGCACTGCCCCACCAGCGAACCCAGGCACGCGCCCAGGCTGGCCTCTTCATTCCGCGCCGGAACGATGACGGAGATGTCGAATTCAGTCTCGGCGGCAGTCTTAAAGGATGGGCTCATAAGGGTGCACATTCAACTTTCAGGACGGCGGTCCCACACCGGGGCGGCGGACCAAATGGAAGCTAATCGCGCCTTACGCATTACCAGTTACGGGTTACCAGCTACCAGTCACCTTTCTCGCCCGTCCGTTATTATAGATTTGTGAACCGCACGCTTTCCTTCATCGCACTGATCGGCCTTCTCACGCTATTCGCCTGCAGCGGCGGACGCCCGCCCCGCATCGGCGAGGCCGCTCCCGACTTCACCATCACCGATGCGCAGCGCACCGTAGCGCTCAGCCAGCTTCGCGGCAAACCCGTTCTGCTTAATTTCTGGGCTTCCTGGTGTAGTCCCTGTGTCGAAGAGATGCCCTCGCTGGTGCAGTTGCAGAAGCAGCTTGGCAACAAGGTCACCGTCCTCGCCATCTCGGAAGACGCCGACAACAGCGCCTACCTGCAGTTCGTTCGCGACCACAATGTCGATCTGCTCACCGTTCGCGACGTTCGCCAGAACGTGAATGGACTCTACGGCACCTTCAAGTTCCCCGAAACCTACGTCATCGACAAGGACGGCGTCATCCGCCGCAAGTTCATTGGCGCCATCGACTGGACCAACCCCGAGATCATCGATTACCTGAACAAGCTGTGACCTGTGTTCTCTCTGCGGTGAGCTGTTCGTGGCAATTCCCGAATCGGGACAGCTTGGTTACTAAAGTTTTTTTCGCCTCTCTTTTTTTCATGACACCCGCGATCGGCCCGTGTATCCCTGTAGCTGGCAGGTGTCACGTCGTGGTCTCGACGTGACCCTCAAAGGCCGCCCGGCTATCCTCCCCCGAGCCATCGGCCGGGCGGCGCTTTTGAATCGTCGAGTGAGTCTCGGCGATGCTGCTAAGTTCTTTGGTTGTAATATTTTGCTCGTAACTTGTTTGTTTCTTATATTTTGCGGCAGACACCGTGCTTAACTTATTGATTATAAAGATTCTGGAAAGGAGAAGGGGGAGGGGGGAGGGGGTACCCCCTGAGCGAGGATTTTCCCAAAACAGGAACAAACCTAGAGCTTTGTATACCGCAAGCGCAGCGCGTTGCTGATCACTGAAACCGAACTGAAGCTCATCGCTGCCGCAGCGAAAATCGGACTCAGCAGCAGCCCAAACTTAGGATAAAGAATTCCCGCCGCGATCGGCACGCCAATCGAGTTGTACACGAAGGCGAAGAACAGGTTCTGCTTGATGTTGCGCATCACCGCCTGACTCAGTCTTCGAGCGCGTACCAGAGCCGTCAAGTCGCCCGTCAGCAGCGTAATTCCCGCGCTTTCCATCGCAACATCAGTTCCCGTTCCCATCGCCACTCCAACTTGGGCTTGCGCCAGCGCAGGCGCGTCATTCACGCCATCGCCCGCCATCGCAACTACTCTTCCCTGCTGCTGCAGCTTCTTGATGACGTCGACTTTGTGGTCAGGCAGAACGCCCGCCTCGAACTCGGAAATGCCCAGTTTACGCGCCACCGCTGCGGCAGTCGTTACGTTGTCGCCGGTCAGCATGACGACGCGGATGCCTTGGTTCTGCAAGCTGCGCAGCGCATCCGCCGCTTCCGGCTTCACGGGATCGGCGATGCCCAGCATGCCTGCCGTGCGTCCATCGATGGCGACGAACACTACCGTCTGTCCATCGCGCCGCAGCTCCTCGGCCTGAGCACGCAAAGAGCTTGCGTCGACGCCGTGCTCGGCCAGCAGTTGGTCGCTGCCAACAGCCACCTGATGTCCGCCGACTGTGCCAACAACTCCTTTGCCTGTTACCGATCGGAATCCGTCCGCCTGCGGCATCGGCAAGTGGTTTGCCACGGCCGCCTCAACAATCGCCGCCGCCATCGGATGTTCGCTGCCACGCTCCAGGCTCGCGGCGAAGCGAACGACCGCCTCATCCGACTCGCCTGCGGCCGCGACGACGGACATCAGTTCCGGCTTGCCTTGCGTCAGAGTGCCTGTCTTGTCGAGGGCGATGGTGTCAACCTTCTGGAACGTCTCGAGCGCCTCAGCGTTCTTGATCAGGATCCCCGCGCGAGCACCGCGGCCTGTGCCAACCATAATCGCCATCGGCGTCGCCAAGCCCAGCGCGCAAGGACAAGCGATGATCAGCACCGCCACCGCATTAATAACGGCATTGGCCAGCCGCGGCTCCGGACCCGACGAAGAACCACACGGCGAAGGTGATGATGGCCGCGGCCAACACGGTTGGCACGAAGTACGCCGCGACTCTGTCAGCCAGCCGCTGAATCGGAGCGCGGCTACGCTGCGCGCTACTCACCATCTGCACGATCTGCGCCAGCACGGTCTCGCTGCCGACCCGTTCAGCGCGCACCATCAGCCAGCCCGTCCCGTTCACCGTTGCGCCGATGACCTTGTCGCCCTCTCGCTTCTCGATGGGAATTGACTCGCCGGTAATCATGGACTCATCCACCGAGCTGAGGCCGTCAACTACAACGCCGTCGGTGGGAATCTTCTCGCCCGGACGCACGCGCAGCTTATCGCCCGGCTTCACCTGGTCGAGAGCTATGTCGTACTCGCTGCCATCGTCGCGCATGACCCGCGCCATCTTGGGAGAAAGGTCGAGCAGGGCGCGGATGGCGCTGCTGGTTCGGCTGCGTGCCTTTAACTCCAGCACCTGCCCTAACAGCACCAGCACGATAATGGCAGCCGCGGCCTCAAAGTACACTGCCGGCTGACCGTGAGTTCCCCGCAAAGAGTCGGGAAATATCTGTGGCGCCAGCGTCGCGACCGCGCTGAAGCTGTACGCAACGCCTACGCCCATCGCAATCAAGGTAAACATGTTGGGGCTGCGGAACTTCACCGAAGCCCAGCCGCGCTGGAAGAACGGCCAACCAGCCCACAGCACAATGGGAGTTGCCAGCGCGAACTCGATCCATGCGGCAATGCGCGGCGATATAGCGTGCGCCCACGGACCAACCATGTGGGCCATGGCGACAAGCATCAAAGGCACGCCCAGCAACACGCCCCACCAGAAGCGGCGCGTCATGTCGCGCAGTTCGGGGTTGTCGCCCGATTCTGCGGTCACGGTCTCCGGTTCCAACGCCATGCCGCACTTCGGACATGCACCCGGACCAACCTGTCGCACCTCCGGGTCCATGGGACAGACGTAGATCGTGCCTTTCGGCGGCTCAACCTTTGGCGCTTGCAGCTTGGTTTGGGGAGCCAGATACTTGTTTGGGTCGGCCTTGAACTTGTCTACACATCCGCTGCAGCAAAAATAGTACGAGCGTCCTTCATGGACAGTCGTCGCGGCCGGTTTGGCAGGATCCACATTCATGCCGCAAACGGGGTCCCGCTCAAGTTTAGGAGCACCAACTGCCGCCATCCCGCCGAGTTGCACCATTTGCTGCATACCGCCTGGCTTGTAAGCTGGCGCGAGATACTTCGCGGGATCGGCCTTGAACTTCTCGGCGCATCCCTTGCAGCAGAAGTGGTAAAGCTTGTCCTCGTACTCAACGGAAGCGGCAGCTTTCAAGGGATCGACGGTCATGCCGCAGACAGGATCTTTCTGGACTGGTCGCGCCGGAGCCATGTTTACGGGCTTCCCATCCATAGCGTGCTGCCCGGGCTGATAGCCGGGCGCAAGGTACTTGGCCGGTTCGGAGAGAAATCGGTGCATGCAGCCAGGCGAACAGAAGCAATAGGTGTCGCCTTGATACTGCGCCACGCCGCGGGCTGTGGCCGGGTCAACCGTCATACCACAAACCGGATCCGTTGCCATCAGCTTCATCTGCGCGGATTCGTTCGCAGCCGTCTTGTCTTTGTCGCTCATTGAATTCGTGTCTTTCATACGCTCGGTTCCGCTATGCCCGGCTTTGTCGGCCGCGCCGGCAATGCAATATAGTAAGTACTGCCGACTGCAGAGCCTCTTCAATCATGGCACGGGACGGGAGAATTATCGATGACCCTGATCGATGTGTTGTTTCGCTACGGAGCACAGCCCACGGAAAGCGCCATGAGCGCCTACGGGCAGTTGAGTAACGTATACGGTATCCGGCGCCTGCAGTTAAAGGAGTCTGACCGAAGCATTCGCGTGGAATACGACGCGACCCGTCTGACTGAAGACAAGGTCGAGGGTCTGTTGCGCGCCGCCGGATTCGACATCACGGAAAAGCTCACGCTCGTGTAGCAAGTCAAGAGTTTCGGTGGCGTGAAAGAGGCGAAGTGCCGGTCACCTGCACTTCGCCTCTGCTGCGAATGGACTAACTGACAGATGAGACAACCTTCCATCGGCCCAATAGAGGGCTAGCGGGTCCAAACGAAAAAGGGCCACCAGCAAAGAGGACTCTGGCCGAAACCCCCTCACCGATGGCCCGTATGCGCCACTTCGTCTGCACTGCGTTGGTGCATCCCGCATGCCAAACGGGCAGCGCTGCTTTTTGAATGACTTGCAAAGGTGAACCCTGACGCTCCGTGTAAATCTTGCACGCAAGCGCGTAATCTCTACTGCTGAAATTTTAGCGATACCGGAAGTGGGCCCTTGCGTGCTACCTCGCCGAAAGCGCAAACATTCGAACACCTAATTGTGCCGGCGTCGCCAATTGTGGTTCACGCCTCGTCGCAGAATGTCGTGCCGGACGCGGTCAGGCCTTCTTAATCAGGCGCGAAATCCAAACCAGAATTACGGCTCCAACAAATGACACGATGATGGAGCCGAGGATACCGCCGCCTGGCCAGATACCCAACATGCCAAACAGCCAGCCTCCTATGATGCCGCCAAGAAGGCCGAGAAGGATGTCAACCAAGGTGCCGTATCCGCCGCCCTTCATCACCAGGCCAGCCAGCCAACCAGCAATCAAACCAACCAATAGCGATACCAGAATTCCCACGTGAACCTCCTTGATCCGCTTGCAGCGGGTGTTAGGAATGTATATGCGGAACGGCACGAGCGCAAGTTTGTCGCTGTTGCCCATCGGCTTGCGGGATGGCGTGTTCCACCTGGCAGACATCAGGAGAACAGTTCCCCCATCACTTGCGGCAACGTCCAATTTGGGTATGTTTTTGTCCTTTAAGTGTAAACTTTTGCACTCGACACCCAGAGAAGCGGTGCTATGTGCTTTTGACATAGCACTTTAGTTTGGCAACAAACATGCAGCGGTACTACTACACTCTGGGTGAGTGCGATCTCGGATTCCATTTCGGTTCAAGCGGATGTGGGGCAAGAACCTTCAGGATTGAGACATCCTTGAGCCGCCGAGTTCGAGACCGAAGTGGCATCGCGCTGGGTGAAGCAGAAATCGGACCCCGGCAAGAACAACGCATCCCCCTTGTGCGGATGCCTTCAGGCGAACAACCGACTAGTCGATCAGAAAGGACGTGCCACTATGAAAGTAAGGTTTGTAAGTGCAGCAGCTTGCTTGTTGTTCGTGCTATTGGTCTGCACACTATCCTTTGGATCAGCGGGCAGCGGCGATCCGTTCACCCTCTGGTTCGACGAAAATGGACACGGGATGGTGGATGTCGGGGGCGGTCCAATTCCCGACCCCGGGCTCCTCGGCATCGATCCGTTGTCTGGAATGCTGGCCCTGTACTATCCACTGCCTGAAGCTGTCGTGGAAGGCGACGTGGGTATCTGGGAGTTTGGTCACCAGAGTGAACTCTCCGATGGCCTCAGATTCGAAAATGGGCTTTACGGAAATGCGGCCGTGATGTTCTTCTTTTCCGATGTCGGCGATAGCGATCTGGCCGACACTGGCTTTCCGCAGGGATTTCCCTGCTGCATCCTTGGAGAGAACCCCGACGGCAGCTTTGACTGGTTTCCGGGTGGAAACGTCTACCATGGCTTAAGTGACGGAGACGTGCCCGAACCAAGTTCATTGCTCCTGTTAGGATCGGGCTTCCTTGGTGTCATTGGAGTAGCCCGCCGCCGCTTCTGCATGTAGACCCTTGGTGTTTCCACTTTCGGCAGGCTCGGAAAGCCTGCCTTTTTCCTGCCTACGACCATGCACGTAATCGGTAAGATGCTGCGCACCGCCTGGTGCATCCCGCAGTAGCTTGTGACATAGCATGTGAGAGTTTGACAAAAGAATGGCGCGCCCTGAGAGATTCGAACTCCCGGCCTTCTGGTTTCCGCCGCGGCGGACTCTATCCAGCTGAGCCAGTTGGCGCATTGGCTGCCAGCAGCGCTTTTATTTCTTCACGACCTCGCCCGGACTTTAGGAAGCGCTCTCGTTGCATGGCAGCGGAACGTGTATCAAATGGCTCGGTATGAACCAGTTCCCACGACGCTTCGTGCTTGGTGGATTTTGTGATGCCGCGATTGTGTTGCCCCAGGCGATGCTCAACATCCGAGGAGTAACCGGTATAGAAGCGGCCCGACGTGCGGCTCCGAAGAACGTATACGAAAAACATGTGCGGAAGGCAAAATATGGCGCGCCCTGAGAGATTCGAACTCCCGGCCTTCTGGTTTCCGCCGCGGCGGACTCTATCCAGCTGAGCCAGTTGGCGCATTGGCTGCCAGCAGCGCTTTTATTTCTTCACGACCTCGCCCGGACTTTAGGAAGCGCTCTCGTTGCATGGCAGCGGAACGTGTATCAAATGGCTCGGTATGAACCAGTTCCCACGACGCTTCGTGCTTGGTGGATTTTGTGATGCCGCGATTGTGTTGCCCCAGGCGATGCTCAACATCCGAGGAGTAACCGGTATAGAAGCGGCCCGACGTGCGGCTCCGAAGAACGTATACGAAAAACATGCGCGGAAGGCAAAATATGGCGCGCCCTGAGAGATTCGAACTCCCGGCCTTCTGGTTCGTAGCCAGACGCTCTATCCAGCTGAGCTAAGGGCGCGCAGCGTTGCGGCAGTTCGATTATAGCAAAGAGGATGCGGAAATCGGAGCCTTCAACGGGCCAAAGGTCGAACAACTCGAGGACCCGAGTGCGGTACGATGGTCGCATGTTGCGTCTGCCACTACGGGGCGCACAACGAGGCCCATCGACCTTGCCTGACAGCGAACCAATCCTTCGGAATCCCATGACGTCTTCGCTTCGCGCCGTGATCCTGGATTATGGCGATGTCATTTCCCTGCCCGCCGACCCGGCAGTCATGTTGTGGATGGCCGCGATGTTTCAAGTCCCGATCGACCGCTTTCGCCAAACCTACAGCAACTTCCGCCATGACTATGACCGCGGGGCGCTGGAAGCCGCGGAGTACTGGCAGAAAATCGGAGACGCGAGCGGAGTAACCCTCGACGAGGAGCAGATCGTCGAACTGCGTAAGGCGGACGTTACGATGTGGGGCCGTCTGAATCCGGCCATTCTAAATTGGGCGAAGGAGTTGCGGCTGGCAGGATTCAAGACTGCCGTCCTGTCGAATATGCACTACGACATGGTGGAGCACCTGCGGGCCAACGGGGAGTGGACTGAATGCTTTGATTTTCTTACGCTTTCGTCCACCTTGGGGATGGCCAAGCCGGAGCCGGACATCTTCCATCACTGCTTGAAGGGACTTGGCGTATCTGCTGAAGAAGCGATGTTTATCGACGACCGCGATGCAAACATCGAAGCCGCGGTGCGCCTTGGTATAGCGGGCGTTGTTGCGCCGACCACCGAGGCGTTGGTGGATATGCTAGAAACGATCGGATTCAGCCCAGTGCCAGTTATCTGACCAGCGGCTGCATGCAAAAAACGGTCTTCGCGCTTGGATGGTTCCACCGGACCCCTAAGTGTCGTCGTCCCGGTCGATTTCTTCCTCCAACTCGCCGATAGCGTTCTGACCGGTCGCTGCCATGTAGCCTAGCGTTGAGTTCCTGCAAGGCGACCGACACCACGTGGTAGTGATGCAGATGAGCGAACTTGGAGTCGCGAGTCAGCTCCAGCCAGAGGTCGTGCATTAGTTTGAGGTCCTGGGGACGAAAACGGGGAGCGTGCGGACCCAGGATGTAATCCCACTTGCGGCCGTCCGGGGCAACTACCTCCATTCTCATGCGAGGTTTGGGCTCGGGCAGGCGCTCCCACGCGTCGCCAGTGAGTTTGCCCTGCTCTTCAGGGGTGAGCTTGTTGGAGAGTCCGCAGACCATCAGGGAGGAGTTGAGTCGCTGTCCCGTGGCGACGATGGCCTCGAAGACGTCATTGGTTGGGGTGACCAACAACGAGACATGCTTCCCTTCCTTCTCGGCAAGAATGACGAGTGGGGAAAAAAGCTCCTGCTCATCCTGATCGAAGTTGCCAGCAGTGTCCATAGTTTGGCTGCCGTGGCGACAGAGACTTTTATCGCTGGCTTTTTGAGGTTTTGCATGGCGCCAATGGAAGAACTGCCGTGGAGCTTTCGGGATAATAAGCGCGGTTGGCAAGTCCCAATTTCTTTACGACTTCTTTATGTCAGCCAACCGCGCACGTTAGGTCTAGCGGTTCAATTTCCGGGCCTGGCATGCCTCGACGAGTTTGGTGGGGTCGATGGCATCGGAGTCGATCTGCATCTCGACCACCTTGCCGGTCTTGTCGATGAGGTAATTTACTCGGCGGGCGGCTTTATATTTCGGATTGTAAACGCCGTACTCCTTGGTCACATCGCCACCCCAGTCGCTGAGGAGCGGAAAGGTGACGTTGATCTGCTGTGCCCATGCCTTGTTCGCGAAGGGTGAATCCGTACTTACACCCAGAACCTGGGTGTCTGCAGCTTCCAGCTTAGCGAGGTTCTGCTGGAAGTTCTGCATCTGCTTGGTTCAACCACCGGTGAAGGCAAAGATGTAAAACGCGAGGGCAACGTTCTTTTTGCCCTTGTAATCGTGCAAGGAAACCTTGTTACCGTTCTGATCGGTCAAGGTAAAATCGGGGGCCATGTCGCCGACCTTAATGGTGGGCGGTGGCGGCGTGTCGGCGGCTCGCACAGCCGGGGCCAACACTCCAGCGAGCAGGACAGCTAGCAAAAGTCTTTTCACGGGCACTCTCCTCTTGAACAACTGCAGGCCGTCAGGACTGCATGGGTTGTCCGTCATTCTCGCACGAAGTGGCTGAGGTGGCAGAATGACCAGAAGTCGCAATCTGTTCCGAATTGGGAATCTGGCGAGGATTACGACGGTCTTAAATTGCGGATTCAACATCTCAGGAATAAAGTGAATGAGGGCTCATTCGGCGCACTTCGAGAGTGCAAGACGCCCGCGCGTGGCTAGTGATACAGACGGATTGCGAGTCGGCATCGCAAAGAATCCATGAGGGTTTTGGTGGGTCATGGTGGCTAAACGGGAATCCGGGGCGCCGGATGGAAATTCGTCGAACCCAGCGGTTGCGGCGAACCGCGGTGGTGAGAAATATCAGCGAATCCTCGACGCCGCGGTAGCAGTGTTTGCTGAGAAGGGATTTTTCGTTTCCCGCATCTCTGACATTGCTGATCGAGCCAGTGTTGCAGACGGTACGGTGTATTTGTATTTCAGGAACAAGGACGAGATTCTCGCATCTGCGATCAATACCGCGTTCGACGGTTTTGTGACGGCAGCTCGCAGGGAGTTGGAGAAGTTGACCAGGCCGTCGGACAGGCTGCGGCGGTTGGCGTATCTCCATCTCGAAGCGCTGGGGGCAAACCGCAACCTTGCAGTGGTCTTTCAAATGGAGTTGCGGCAGAGCACGAGGTTTCTTTCCGAGTTTTCACACGATCACCTGATCGAGTACTTCAACCTGGTAAAGCAGGCTATCCGCGATGGCAAAGCCAGTGGAGAGTTTCGCACCGACCTGCCGGAAAAGATCGCTGCAAATTGCTTCTTCGGCGCGATCGACGAGATGGTGACTTCGTGGGTGTTGAGCGAAAAAGAGTACCCACTGGCGCAGGCCGCCGATCCGCTGGTGGACATCCTGCTGGGCGGAATGAGGGCAATGTCGCGGTAGAAGAGAGCAGTGCTATGGAACTTCGAACCTTGAATGACGTTTTCTTTACGGTCGTTGGCCGCGAGCACGACCGCGCCATGATCATCCGCCAGGACGGCGTCTGGAGCGCAATTTCGGCGGCGCAAATTCACCGCTGGGTAACCGCAATAGCACGGCATTTGCAGGAATGGGGCGTCCGACAAGGCGACCGGGTCGTGCTGTTGAGCGAGAACCGGCCGGAATGGGCGGTGGTGGACTATGCAACCCTTCTGTTGGGCGCTATCGTGGTGCCGATCTACGCGACACAGACTTCGGACCAGATTCTTTATGTGCTGCAGCACAGTGACGCAAAGGTTGCGTTCGTCTCCAACCGGAAGCAGTACGACAAGATCGAATCGGTGCGGGACCAGTCTAAGTTGGAACGCGTGGTGGTGATGGATAGTGTGGAGGACCTGCCCGAGGTTCCGCAAATGCAGTACTTACTAAGCGGCGCCGACGATCTGGAGGACTCCGCGATCGAGGCATTTGGGCATAGCGTGCAACCCGACGACGTGGCTACGCTGATCTACACCTCCGGAACGACAGGGACGCCGAAAGGCGTAATCCTCACACATGGGAACATTGCCTCCAACCTGAGCATGTCTGTGCAGATGACAGATATTGGAATGGACGACCTTGCAGTGTCGTTCCTGCCGCTATCGCACATCACGGCGCGGCACGTGGACTACCTGCTTGCCTATCGCGGGGTGACGATTGCCTACTGCCCCCTGTTCGATGACCTGCCGCGCACACTTTTGGAAGTGAAGCCAACAGTCTTCGTAGGCGTACCGCGCGTTTATGAAAAGGTGCACAACCAGATTCTGCACAAGACGCAGGGGACGAAGCGCAAGATCTTCGACTGGGCGCTCACGGTAGGCAGGAAGTATCGCGACCAGGTGATCAACGATAAGGTGCCCTTTGCGCCGACCTGGAAACTGGCGAACAAGCTGGTGTACTCGACGATCCGCGGAGGCCTCGGCGGACGGGCGAGGTTGTTCATCTCCGGCGGTGCGCCGCTGGGTAAGGAGCTGGCGGCGTGGTACGGCGACCTCGGCATCCGGATCGACGAAGGCTACGGACTGACGGAAACGTCGCCAGTCATTGCGATCAATACCCAGGAAAGCCACAAGCTCGGCACCGTGGGCAAGGTGCTGCCCAACCTGGAAGTACGCATTGCCGCCGACGGAGAGGTGCTGGTGCGCGGGCCGTCGGTCTTCAAGGGCTACTGGAACATGCCCGAGGAGACGGCTGGGTCGTTCGAAGAGGACTGGTTCAAGACCGGCGACATCGGACACATCGATGAGGAGGGTTTCCTGTCGATCACCGACCGCAAGAAGGACCTCATCAAGACCTCGGGCGGAAAGTTCATTGCGCCGCAACCGATCGAGAATTCTCTGAAGGCGAACCTTTATGTCGGAGAGGCCGCCGTGGTGGGAGATAAACGGCGCTTTGCTTCCGTCCTAATCGTCCCTAATTTTCCGATGCTGGAAGATTGGGCCCGGACTCGAGGCATCGCAACGGAGCCGCGCAAGCAACTTGTGCGCGATCATCAGGTGCAGGCGCTCTACGCCGGCATCGTGGATGAACTCAACGAGAACCTGGCGCAGTACGAGAAACTCAAGAAAGTTATGGTCCTGCCGGAAGAGCTGAGTATCGCGGACGGCACCCTGACGCCCAGCATGAAGCTGAGACGGCGGCATCTGGAGCAGCGGTACCACAAGCAGATTGATGCGCTGTATGCGGAAGAACCGGAATCCGCGAAGAGCCATCGCGCCGCGGAGTTCAGCAGGAAATAGGCGAGTTCCTTACTCGATCGGTTCGACGGCTATGGTGAGCTCGTGATGGGCAGGATCGGGCCGCTGCACCATGAGCGTTGCCGCAAGTACGATTACCATGCCAACCATCTGAATGGAAGAAACGCCCTCCCCCAGCAGAAGTGCCGTGAGTACGATGGCAAACACCGGCTCGAGGCAGCTGGTGACGACGGCACGCGTGGGGTCGAGATGCTGTAGTCCGGTGAAATAGAAAGAAAACGGGACGAGCATCGATGTCATAGAAAAAACCGCCAGAAAGGCCCACTGACCGGCCGTGTAGTGCTGCGCGGCGATTTTCCAGGGCGGGTTCACGACGATCCAGAAAGCGGCCGACCAGAACAGGGCGTAGACCAGGACTGTCCAGCGGGAGTAGCTCTGGAGCAGGTGCTGCGCGTACACGTTGTAAAAGGCGAACGAAACGGCTGCGAGCTCGGCGGCGACAACGCCGACAGTGCTGAAGTGAGCTCCGGAGAGGCCTAGCCAGGGGAATGCGGAGCGTCCCGCGAACAACCCAACCGCCAAGGCGCACCCGGCGACGGCCAGCGCGACTCCTAAGACGCGCTGTGCGGTGGGACGCTGCAGCTTGCGCGCCACCATATAAAGCAGTACCCATACCGGGGCGACATACTGCAGAACGATGGCGGTGGCCACGCTTGTGCGCTCAATCGCCAGATAGTAGAAGTAGTTTGACGCCGCCAGTCCCAGTACGCCCAAGGGGAAGAATTGCGCCAGGTGGGCGCCGCGGACGCGCAGAGAATTTCTATTCCGCAGCAGGAGAATGGGCAACAGAACGAACAGGGCTATGGTCGTGCGGCCCTGAGCGATCATCAGGGGATCGATCTTGGGAACGAAATGGCCTGCGATGGTCACGCGGCCCGTGAACACCGCGCGCCCCATGGTCGCGGAGAGTCCCCAGAAAAAAGTCGCCGCGGCGATATAGAGGTAGCCGCGGACGGGATGGTGCTTACTGGCCGAGAAGTTGGCTGAGGCGCTCAGGATCGTATCCGATGAGGACGTGCTCGCCCACAACGACTGTGGGAGTCGATTGGCTCTTGTAGGTGTGGGTCAACTCGCGCGCAACTGCCACTCCCGAGTCAATGCTGCGCTCCTCGAACTCCACACCACGCTGCATGAGGAACTGCTTCACCCAGTGGCACGGTGGGCAATCCTGTTGCGTGAAGACGATGACCTTGGATTGGGGCATCTTAGTCGGCAAGAGCGGATTCGCTGGGCGAAGTTCGCAACACCCGGTCCACGACGTAAGGAGCGCGCTTCTGCGGCTCGTGGAAGTGGCGAACCTGCAGCTCGCCGAGGAGCCCGAGGGCCACCAACTGCACGCCGGCGACAATTAACACCGCGCCGAAAACCATGAGGGGGCCATGCGCGTCCATCACGTCGACGTGGTTGATGAACTTCTCGATGAGCATCCAGAAGGCGATGGCCAAGCCCGTCAGTGAGCTGATGGCGCCGAATCCGCCGAAGAAATGCAGCGGGCGCGACATGTACTTCAGTAGGAAGCGGATGGTGATGAGGTCAAAGAATACTCGGAAAGTGCGGCCAATGCCGTAATGCGATTCGCCGCGCTCGCGGTTAATGTTGCGGATGGGAATCTCGCAGATGGTCGCGCCGTAGGCAGACGCCAACGCTGGAATGAAGCGGTGCAACTCGCCGTAGAGCGGCACTCCCTGGACGACCTCGCGGCGATAAGCCTTGAAGGTAGTGCCAAAGTCGTGAATGTCAACGCCGCTGAGTTTGGCCATCAGCCAGTTCGCGATCTTGGAAGGAATACGGCGCATGACAAAATTGTCGATGCGTTCCTTACGCCAGCCGCTCACGACGTCGTATCCGGCGCCAAGCTGCTCCAGAAAGAGGGGAATGTCGTCTGGGTCGTGCTGCAGGTCACCATCCATGGCGATAACGTACTCGCCCTGGCAGTGGTCGAAGCCCGCGGCCAGCGCCGAGGTCTGGCCGAAATTACGGCGCAGTTTGACTACCACAACACGGCGATCGACGGCCGAGATTTGTTGCAGCAGCGAGAACGTGTGGTCGCGGCTGCCGTCATCGACAAACACCAACTCGAATTGCTGGTGAGTGGACTCCATCACGGCCTTGAGGCGATCATAGAGTTCGGTGACGTTCTGTTCTTCGTTGTGGAAAGGTACGACGACTGAGTACTTAAGCACGATTTTTTTATTATACCGTTTCGCTCTAATTCAACTATGGATTCGGCGAGGGTGGTACCACGGCAGTGATACGCTTGCGCGAACCGTCGGAAGGCCCTATCTCCTTGTCGACACGATACTTAACCTGGCAGGACGCGGGCCGCGAGCGTTCGAGACTCAGCGACGGGAGAAGTATTCCAAGGCGCGCGCCAGCCCAGCCTCAAATTCCTGTATGGGCGTGATCAGACTCACAACCAGATATCCGTCCTTGGGGAAGTTATAGAAGTGCCCGGGCTGGAGGAGTACTCCCGTTGCTTCGAGCAGGGACACGGCGAGATCCTCGTCGGAACCGAGAGCCGGGACACGCAGCACGGCGTACCATCCTCCTTCGATTGCCAACCGGGTGCAGAGATTCTGACGCTCCAGAAGCGAGTCGAGTGCGGCCAGGTTGGCGCGAATGCGCGTCATGAGTTGCGGTTGGACGCGGTGGCGTTCTGCGAGCATTTCCGGCACGGCCCACTGCATAGGGGCGCTCATCGACAGATAGGTATCCGCGATCACGTCAAGCCGGGCGAGCGCCTCCTGCTTCACTGCGTTCGGGCCGCCGACGGCGATCCAGGCAACCTTCATCTGAGGAAGGGCTGAAATCTTCGAGAGGCCGCTGAGCGTGAACGTGAGAACTTCATTGACGGACGAGAAGCTCGATGGCCGCTTGTCGGAAAGGGTGTAATCCCAAAAAACTTCGTCGGCAATGATGGCCAACTCGTTAGCTATGCAGAGTCGTTGCAACTGTTCGATCTCGTGTTTTTTGGCGAATGAGCCGGTGGGGTTGTTGGGCTGCACCACGAGAACAGCGCGACAACGTCCGCCGGATGCGTTCGCGCGCAAGATTGCCGACTCTACGGACGGAAAGTCAATTTGCCAGCCATCGTCGTAAACGAGTTCGTACGGGACCAGGAGCACGTCATTTAGATCGGCGAGGAAGTCGAAGAGCGGGTAGCTTGGAGCAGGAACCAACACCGAATCGCCAGCGTCAGCGAGCAAGCGAAAGACGAAGGAGTACGCCTCGCTGGTGCTGGTCGTCAAGACAAGATCATCGGGGGTGATCGAGCTACCGTTTTCCGCGAAGTAGGCGGCAACTGCTTCACGCGCGACCAGCAATCCCTTCGCGACCGGCTGATAGGACAGCGCCTCACGATGTCCGAGTGCCCCGAGGAGTTCTGCCTCGCGGAATGAAAGTCCAATGGTGGTCGGGTTGGAGGCCGTCAGATCAAGCAGTTCCCTTCCGGCGCGGCGGTGCCGCTCGAGGGCCTCGGTGTAGGGGTTGGTGGTACGGTCCCAGCGGGTGCGGCGCGAGAACATCAGTGGGAGTTCCGTTGGTTGACGATGCGTCCGTATTGGGAAGTGCGGACGACGAAGTAGAAGCCCTTGGTCATAAGAGGCGGATTATACATAAGCCGGCCGCGATGTTTGCATCTCCCAAGCCGCGGCACAATGATTGCCAATTGATGAAATTCCTGTGATGTTGACATATTTGAGGTCGCCGGGTCGGGCCAGACGCGTTCATAATGGACGGAATGGTCCATCAAATGGACGGTGAACCTATGCAAGATACGAATACCAACGCGCCGGAACCTAAACGGGGTACCGTCATGCCGGGCATTGCGCTTCTAGTGGGCGGCGACCCGCACATGAGGTCTGCTCTCGCTCAGGTGCTTTCGCCGGAAGGCTGGACGATAGTCGAGGTCCCAGACCTGTCAGCGGCGCTGGAGGCGGTCCGGGCTAGGCCGATTGACCTGATCGTGACCAGTCGCAAGTCGTCTGGCGAAGAGGACGTGAAATTTCTGCGTCAGGTCCGGCGCATCAGCCCGCATGCACGGGTCATTATCTTGACTGACGAGAGCAAGCCCGAAGATGTGATTGCCTCGATGCGTGAGCAAGCCTTCGGGTACCTCTCGCGGGGGCTGTCGGTCGAGGCGCTGGCGCATACTGTTCGCACGGTGCTGGACACTCCGACATGGCGAGACGGGATCGAGATTGTTTCGGCGACTCCGAACCTCATCACCCTGGCCGTCCGCTGTCAGATCGCGGAGGCGGAGCGGCTGTTGCAGTTTCTGAGAGAAATCACCGATCTGCCTGAAGATGAATGCCGCGATGTCGGTATGGCATTTCGCGAGATGCTGCTCAATGCGATGGAGCACGGCGGCAAGTTCGATCCCAGCAAGTACGTCGAGGTCTGTTACGTGCGCACCCGGCACATGGTCATGGCGCGCATCAAGGACCCGGGCGACGGATTCACGCTGGAAGAAGTTCGCCATGCCGCGATTGCCAATCCACCTGACGACCCCATAGCACATGTGATGCGGCGTAATGAAGCAGGTCTGCGCCCCGGCGGCTATGGCGTTCTACTGGCCAAGAGCCTAGTGGACGAACTGATCTACGGAGAAAAAGGGAATGAGGTGTTGCTAGTGAAGTACCTTCCTGGATATCAGCGAACCGAATCGAAATGACGCGGTTGTGCTTGAGGGTACTCCCCATGAACTCGATATAGGGTTACCCATTTCCGGGGATCGATGCAGTTATGGGGTGGCGGTTGCAGGCGGAATTTTCAGAGGGACATCGATCGTTCCGATTTTTCCGGAGAGACGGTCCACAACTCCCAAGCGCAACTGATGGGCGCCGGGTTTCAGCAAAAACTGCTGATGCACTTGCAATCCGGTACGCCGCAGCAACTCCAATTGAGATGGAGTAAGAGTGGCTGCAAATTCGGAGGTGACACTGCCTTCCGGCTTGCCCGTTTTTTCCCATGCAGCCGCGACGAACCACAGGTTCGATTTGCGGCCATGGTCGGGCGCCTCAGGCAACGAGACATCGTGGACATCGACCAGGTAGTCGATATCAACGGGCTTGCCGGTTTCCTTCGGTGGGACTACACGCACTTTGATGATCAGTGTCGTCGATAAGGGTGCGGTTGGTTGCATTGTCTCAGTGAAGGTGCGATTGATTTCGGGCGAACCCAACGGATCAGGTACGGCGAAGTAGCCGGGCCGGCATAATACATGGGTATTGGGCAACGATACTCGCACCTTAACCTTTCGGAAACTCCCGTTCCAGTTGCCGTTCGCCGGACGATAGCCAAGCGTGTAATATTGCGAACCCGAGTCGGTACTTTCTTGGATGGCGCCCGCGAGATCATTTCTCCCGAAAACGGCATGTCCACCCGTTAGCATGGCGAGATTGGTCATCGTGACATGAATATCGTTCAATTCCTGGGCCTGTCCTGAGGTGTCTTCGTAAGTGCCGCCATAGGGAGCGAACACATCGGGACTCATCGATTGCCCCATTGCCCCCAGATACGCCACCCCTCGGACGTCGATTGGATAGACGGCAATTTGCGTCGCTGCCAGCAGGGTAGCCGTTCGCCGCATCTGGGAATCAGTGCTGGCAGGATCAAAGGGAAATCCGCCTGAGATCCAGATCAGGTTCTTGCGGCCCGGAAAGATGGCCACGCTTCGCGCCAACTGGTTCAAAGCCTGCAAGGTGACAAACGCGCGCGACTCGTCCTTACCCTCCTGCTCGCCCCATAGAAACTCCGTCAGCTTCCGGTACATCGCCGGGTTCCTGGTTACCCCCGCCATGCGTGCCTGGACCAGTTCCTCGGAGACACCCAGCGCGTCACTGTACGAGGAATGGGGATTGGTCGATAACTCGCGGGCCGCCTGGATCAGTTCTTGCGGGTCGTCTGTTAGGCCGTGCACAAGGTGCAAGTCCGAACCGAGGATAAACAGCAATACACGGGAATGATCGCCGAGCTTGCCGAGGTATTGGAGCAGTTCCTGGCGCGCGCGGACCAGGCTCAGACGCTCGGTGTTTAACCTGTCAAACAAGAGAATGTTGATTGCCCCGGCATTCCTCGAAGCGATGTAGTTGGTGTAAGTGTTGGGTGGCAGCTTTAAGTCTGGAATCGATTGGCTGGCCTGCTGGTCTAGGCTTCGTTCCTCAAATACCTGGACGTGCTGGATTTTTCCGTCTTCCAATACGGTGAAATCACTCGGCTTGAGCCCACGGATGGGAGTTCCCGACTTGTCGGCGACGACGGCGTCCAACAAGACGATCCGAGCCGTGGCCTTGATGGTCGTGGCGGTTTCGGGTCGAGGGCCAGACTGGGCGGGCAGAAGCTTCCCGCCGGTGAACACACTCCCGGCTAGCAACAACCAACACAGCCGGGCTGGCAACTGACCCATGGAGTGTGCCTCCATGGACGAATATAACCCCGCTTTCGTTCTTTAGTAGCTCGATCGGCTTGGAAAGCGTTCGCGTTTCTAACGGGTTGCCTTTCGCCACCCCTTTACACGTCGTAATACATCTGAAATTCGTACGGATGGGGCCGTAAGCGCAGGGCGTCCACTTCCTTTTCGCGCTTGTAGTCGATGTAAGTGCTGAGCAGTTCTTCGGTAAAAACATCGCCTTTCATCAGGAACTGGCAGTCGCGAGAAAGGGCTTCGAGTGCGGCTTCGAGGGAGCCTGGCATGGAAGGCACCTTGGTCAGTTCCTCCGGCCCCAGGTCGTAAATGTCTTTGTCGAGCGGCGGGCCGGGTTCGATGCGGTTCTCGATGCCATCAATGCCGGCCATCAGCATCGCCGCAAAAGCGAGGTACGGATTGCAACTTGGATCTGGCGGACGGAACTCCACACGTTTGGCCTTGGGGGAAGCCGAGTACATCGGAATGCGAACGGCTGCCGAGCGATTACGACGGGAATACGCCAAGTTGACCGGGGCTTCGAAGCCGGGTACGAGGCGCTTGTAAGAGTTGGTGGTCGGAGCGATCAAGGCCGACAAGGCGGGGCCGTGCTTGATGAGGCCGCCGATGTACCACAGCGCCAACTGCGACAGCCCTGCGTAGCCGTCCCCGGAAAAGAGCGGCTGTCCGTCCTTCCACAGGGACTGGTGCGTGTGCATGCCGCTACCGTTGTCCTGGAATAGCGGTTTGGGCATGAAGGTCACGGTCTTGCCCGCCTGATTGGCAACGTTCCGCACCACGTACTTGTAGATCATCATTGTGTCGGCCGAGCGCAGCAGCGAATCAAATTTCAGGTCGATTTCGCTCTGCCCGCCGGTCGCAACTTCGTGGTGGTGGCATTCGACCTCAAGGCCGCAGCTCTGCATGGCCAGCACCATGTCGGTACGCAAGTCCTGATAGTGGTCCGTAGGCGGGACGGGGAAATACCCCTCTTTGTAGCGCGGGCGATAGCCGAGGTTGGATTCGGCGCGGCCCGAGTTCCAGCGGCCTTCTTCGGCGTCGATAAAGTAGTATCCCTCGTGTTCGTTCTGGTCAAAGCGCACATTGTCGAAGATGAAGAACTCGGCCTCGGCGCCAAAGTGGGCGGTGTCGGCGATGCCCGTGGACAACAGGTACAACTCGGCCTTTTTGGCGATGTAACGCGGGTCGCGATCGTACCGCTGCTTGGTGACCGGGTCGATCACATCGCAGACCATCACCAGAGTCGGCACCTCGGTAAAGGGGTCAAGGACAAAGCGCGACGGGTCGGGGATGAGCAGCATGTCGCTTTCGTGGATGGCCGCCCAGCCGCGGATGGACGAGCCGTCCATACCAAAACCTTCCTCAAATGCGGCTTCCGTGAGCTGCCCAATGGGAAACGAGACGTGGTGCCAAAGCCCGGGCAGATCGGTGAAACGGAGGTCAAGCATCTGGACGTTGTTCTGCTCGGCAAAATCGAGGACAGACTTAGGATCCGACTGCTGGTCAACCATGGGGGCTCCTTGGGGTGTCAATCGAAAGAATACGCTGCCGAGTTGAAGTCAGGGCATACAATCATTTTATTGAGCGGATAAACCCTTATGATGGAAGTGCAACCCACCTAAACCGATGGACTTCGATCAAATCGAGACCTTTCTGGAAGTGGCGAAGCTGAGCAGCTTTTCGCGTGCCGCGGAAAGGCGCTTCCGCACGCAACCGGCGATCTCGTCACAAATCCGGTCCCTGGAAGAAGAGGTTGGCGCAAAGTTGTTGGATCGCAGCGGCGGACGCGTGGCGTTGACGGCCGCGGGCAAGGTATTCCAGAAGTACTCCGAAGAGACCATCGAACAGCGCCGGGTAATGATGATCGCCCTGGCCGAGATGCATCGGGTGCCGCGAGGCGAAATCGTGGTGGCGGCGAACGAAGGCACCTGCCTCCATATCCTGCCGGAAGTGTTTGCCGAGTTTAAGCGGCAGTATCCGAATGTTGCGGTCAGTGTGAAGCGTTCGGAGCGCCAGAAGATACTGGAGGCGATCATCGAGAACTCCAGCGACTTCGGCGTGGTGTCGATGCCGGTCAAGGACAAGCGCTACACGGTGGTACCGATTCATCGTGACGAGACGGTGGTGATCACGCCGGTGGGCCATCCACTAGCGTCGAAAGGCCAGGTTTCGTTGGCTGAGGTCGCGCAGTACCCGCTGCTGCTGCCCAAGCTGGGACGAACTCGCGACACCTTGGAGAATATCTTCCACGAGCACCGGCTGAAGCCGATTATCTCGATGGAGCTGGATTCCAGCGAGTTGACCAAGCGCTTCGTCGCCGCCAACGTCGGTATCGGATTTATTCCCCTCTCGAACGTCGTCGAGGAAGTGAAAAACAAGCTGCTGGCGGCGCTCAAGATCTCGGACACGGTATTGCAGCGTGACTTGGCGTTGGTGTTCCGCACCGACAAGGCGTTAAGCCGCGCAGCCCTGGCATTCATCGAAATTGCGGTGAAGATAAAAACAGGAACCGCGCCACAGGTCGTGGCGCGGTCGTCATAATTTCCGCCTTTTGCTAGTCCGTTTTCGCAGCCAGATCCCGCACAAACTCCACCAACGAACGAACTGGTGTGCCTGACGGGCCCTTAGCGATCCAGGGCTTGGCCTCTTCCATCCAAGCTACCCCCGCGATGTCGAGATGGATCCACGGCGTGTCGCCGACGAATTCCTTCAGGAACATGGCGGCCGTGACCGCTCCGCCCCAGCGTCCGCCGCTGTTGACGATGTCAGCAATCGAGGATTTGATCATTTCGCGGTAGTCGTCTTCAACCGGCAAGCGCCACATCTTTTCGCCTGAAGCCTTCAGCGAGGAGTTGAAGCTCTGGTAGAAGTCGTCGTCGTTGGAGAAAACTCCGACGTTGATCATGCCGAGCGCGACGACTACAGCACCGGTCAGTGTGGCGGCGTCAATGAGATGCGTTGCGCCAAGTTGCCTGGCGTAGTGCAGTCCGTCGGCCAGCACCAGACGTCCTTCTGCGTCGGTATTGATGATCTCGATGGACTTGCCGGACATTGCAATCTGCACGTCGCCGGGTTTCTGGGCCGCGCCCGAAGGCATGTTCTCGCTGGCGCAAACGATGCCGATGACCCGTACGTTGGGCTTGAGCTGCGCGATGGCTCGCATAGCGCCGATCATGGCTGCGCCTCCCGCCATGTCGTACTTCATCTTCTCCATGCCGTCAGAGGGCTTGATAGAGATGCCGCCGCTATCAAACGTAATTCCCTTCCCAACAAGCCCGAGGACAGGCTTCTCGGGCGCGCCGGCAGGTTCGTAGCGCATGACGATTAGCCGCGGCTCCTCGACCGAGCCTTGCGAGACGCTCCAGAACGCGCCCATCTTAAGTTCTTTGATCTTGTCTGGCCCGTAAATCTCACATTTCAACCCCACCTCGTCAGACATCTTCTTGGCACGGTCGGCGAGGATGGTCGGCGTCATGCGATTCCCCGGCTCGTTGACCAGGTCGCGGGTAAAGTTCTGTGCCTCGCCAATGATGGTGCCAGTATCAATGGCGCCCTGGACATCCTTTGGATCGCACGATGCCGGCGCCACGATGGTCAACTCGTCGATGCTCTGCACTTTGCGGTCACTCTTGTAGTAATCCGAATCGAAGCTGCCAACATAGGCGCCTTCCGCAATGACCTTAGCCGCCTCGGCAGCGGAAATTCCGAGCGTTGCCGGAGCAACAATAGCAAAGGTCTTCAGGTCCTTGCCCTTGATAGTGCGAAGGGCGGCACCGGCAATCTTGCGCACCTCGGAGGCTGCAAAGCTCTTGGCCTTGCCACCACCAATCAGGAGCAAGCGCTTGGCCTTCAGTCCGGCGGGCTTATGCAAGAGGGTGGATTCCATTGCCTTGCCGGTGACTTCTCCGGAGGCGATCAGGTCGGCGGAGGCAGCAGCTACCGCGGGATCGTCAGTCAGGAGTTGAGGCTTAGCCTTGTCGTGGGCGCCGTTCTCGGACTTTTCCGCGGCATCGACGACGGCAACGACGAGACATTCGGTTTCGATTTGCGAGGGAGTGGTAGTAGAGAGTGCGATTTTCATAAGATCATCTTCCCAAAACTTAGGATTTTCTGCTGCGCACGATGGCCTCGCGCGCTTCCTTGTCGGCAGTTTTGCGACGCTCGGTTTCGCGTTTGTCCCAGGTCTGTTTTCCCTTAGCCAACGCGATCTCCACCTTTACCCGTCCATTGCGGAAGTACATTCGGGTAGGGATGAGCGTGAGGCCTTTCTGGTGCGTCTTCCCGACCAGCTTGTTTAATTCACTGCGGTGTACCAGCAACTTACGTGTGCGTGTTGGTTCATGGTTGAAGATGTTGCCGTGGTCGTATTCGCCGATGTGGGCGTTGATGAGCCACAGCTCACCGTCCTTTACCAGCCCATACGCATCCTTCAGGTTGGCGCGGCCGTTGCGAATCGACTTCACCTCGGTGCCGCGCAGGGCGATCCCGGCCTCGAATTTCTCCATCAGGAAGTAATTATGGGAAGCGGCGCGGTTAACGGAGGCGTCGCGCTGCCCACTGGCGGTGGGATCCCGCCGGGGCTGCTTTTCTTTTTCCGGACGACCTGTGGAAACTGGTGGACGGGCCATGAGGTGCGCCTCGATGAGTGAGGGAACTCGTATGCTAACACAACGTTACGTCACATCTGTGCGGTGAGCGGGATGTTATAATCGCGCCAATTCCGACCGCTGACAATGCAGTGTGGCGCCGCGGCGCACTATGGGCGGAAACGCTTACTTTTCAATGCGTCAGCAGTCAGAACCAAGTACCGGAACGGCATTCCAGGCCGGCTGGAGTGTTGTCCGGCAAAATTGTCCATAAGGATCCTGATGAAACGGCTGACCCGTGTCCTGGCCCTGCTTCTAATCTTTGGCACCCTACCCGCAGTAGCCACTGACAAAGCGAAGGCGGCCTACAAGCAAGGCCTCGATGCGGAAATGCGTCAGGACTACGTTACGGCCTACAACTTCTATCATCAGGCCTACGAACTGAAGCCAACCGATATTACCTACCGGGCATCGTTTGAGCGGGTACGATTTTTCGCGGCGGCGTCGCACGTCCACAAGGGACAACAACTGGAAAAGGACGGGAAGCTGCAAGAGGCGCTGACTGAGTTCGAGCAGGCCATCGCCATTGACCCCTCGAGTTTTATCGCACAACAGGAAGCGAACAAGGTCCGGCGCGCCCTGCAGGAGGCCGAGCATCCGGGGCAACCGCCTCCCGGCGAGGCGGCAAAATCTGCGCTCCACAAGCGCATGGAAGAGGCCGCCGGGCCGGTCGAACTGGCCACTATTTCCAATACGCCCATCACGCTTAAGCTGAGCGAAGACACCAAGACCGTCTACGAGACGATTGGCAAGTTGGCGGGGATCAATGTCCTGTTCGATCCCGACTACACTTCGCGGCGCATCCGCGTGGAACTGAACGGCGTGACCCTGCAGGAGGCGCTGGAAGTTACCGCTCTGGAATCGAAAACCTTCTGGCGGCCGGTGACTCCCAACACCATCTTTGTGGCAGCCGACACACCAGCTAAGCGCAAGGAACTCGAACAGAACGTCATTCGCACGTTTTACCTGACCAATCTTTCAGCCCCGAATGAGCTACAGGACTTGGTCAACATCCTGCGCACGCTGCTGGACACCCAGCGGCTGCAGCAATTTCCTTCGCAGCAGGCCATCGTAATTCGCGGCACGCCCGACCAGATCGCGCTGGCCGAGAAGCTGATTGACGATCTCGATAAGTCGCGGCCGGAAGTCGTAGTCGATGTGGTGATCATGCAGGTACAGCGCAATAAGCTGCGCGACCTGGGCATTACGCCGCCAACTAACGTGTCGGTTGCACTGGTCGACAACACGAACACCACGACCAGCGCCTCCGGCTCAAACGTAGGTACCGGCAACGGAACCGTTACCACGACCACAGGCAGCACAGCAGGTGTGATTAACCTGAACACCCTGGCGCACCTGAATGCGACGAATTTCCAGGTCACGGTGCCACCGGCGACGGCGAGCTTCCTGTACAACGACAGCAGTACAAAGATCCTGCAGCAACCCCAGATTCGCGCCCTCGACAACCAGAAAGCGTCACTCAAGATCGGGCAGCGCGTGCCGGTGGCCACTGGATCGTTTCAACCCGGCATCGGCGGCGTGGGTGTCAATCCCCTCGTTAATACCCAGTTCAACTACATCGACGTGGGCGTCAACATTGACGTGACCCCGCACGTGCACGGCACCGACGAGGTAACGCTAAAGCTTTCCATGGATATTTCGGCGGTTGACTCCTACCAGAACATTGGCGGAATTCAGCAGCCGGTGATCGGGCAGCGAAAAATCGAGCACGAGATTCGCATGCGCGAGGGAGAAGCCAACATTATGGGCGGCATTCTGGAAGAGACTGAGAGCCGCTCGGTCAATGGCATCCCGGGGCTGGCGTCGATTCCCTTCTTTCGTTACTTCTTCTCCACAGAGAACAAACAGCGGCAGGACAACGAACTGGTCTTCATGCTGATCCCGCACATTGTGCGCGCGCAGGATGTGTTCGACAGCAATACCCGCACCATCGCCGTCGGGACTGCGAATGCCATTGCACTACACCGGGCGATTCCTTCGGTGCCCGAGCAGGCGCCTGCAACCCAGGCGCCGAAACCCAGCGCCCCTCAGGCTGGCGCGCCTCCGGCGGACCAGTCGGCGGCCAGCGCACCCGCCGGAAGTGCGCTGCTGAGTTTCGATCCGCCATCGCTCAATATTGCGTCCGGCTCCACCTTTTCCGTCAACGTCAACCTGGCCGGCGGGCAGAACGTATACTCCGTTCCCTTACAGATTCTGTACAACCCGAATGTGCTGCAACTTGTGAATGTATCCAACGGGCCAATGCTCTCGCAGGATGGCCAGGCGGTCGCCCTGGTCCATCGCGACGACAGCATGATGGGGATACTGCAAATGACCGCTTCGCGGCCTCCGGGGAGTAATGGTATCTCCGGTGATGGGCAAGTGTTCACGCTGACATTCCAGGCGAAGGCGCCCGGGCAGGCAACCCTGAGCATCAACCGCGCAACCCTTAAAAATGCCAGTATGCAAAGCATTCCGGCGGGCGGATCGCAGGCGATCATCACGGTGCACTAGCTGAGGTTCATGCTCCGTATCTCCAAAAACAAGGGCTTCACCGTCATCGAACTGATCGTCGCCATGACGATCCTCATGATCTTGACGGCGGCGGCGGTACCGGTGGTGCGGATCACTATTCAACGCAGCAAGGAGCGCGAATTGCGGCACGACTTGTGGGAGATGCGCGACGCCATCGACCGCTACAAGGACGCCGCGGACCGGGGCGCGTTCCAGATCAAGGTTGATAGCCAGGGATATCCTCCGGACCTGGAGACGCTGGTAAAAGGCGTGGACTCAAACGGCAAGAAGATGCGGTTTCTGCGGCGGATTCCTGTGGATCCCATGACGGGCACCACCGAATGGGGACTACGCTCGATGCAGGATGAGCCCGACTCGGATTCATGGGGCGGGCAGAACGTTTTCGATGTCTACACCAAATCCGAGGGCACTGGCCTCGACGGCACGAAGTACAAGACGTGGTAGTTTGGTTGGCTGAACGGGAAACTATGCAGCTGCGTTTGCGACAACGCGGATTCACCCTGATCGAGCTGATGGTGGTCATCAGCATCATCGTCATCTTGATGTCAGTGGCAATTCCCCGCTATCAGGCATCGATCCTGCGCGCGAGAGAGACCGTGCTGCGCGACGACCTGTACACGTTGCGGTCGGTGATTGACCAGTACACGCTCGACAAGCAGAAGGCGCCCCAATCGCTGAATGACCTGGTGGACTCCGGCTACTTGAAGACGCTGCCCATGGATCCCTTTACCAACTCTCGCGAAACGTGGGTACCGGTCACCGACGACAGCATCATGTCCCCCGATCAGTCGCAGCCCGGCATTATCGATGTCCACAGCGGCAGCGAGCAGAAGTCAAGCGAAGGTTCGGCTTACAGCAGTTGGTGAAAGACTATTCCTTCGCCTTGCGCGCCTCGGCTTCGGCCAGCCAACCGCGCCGCAATTGTTCTTCGGGAATACTCGACAGATAGGGCTTGATGTCGAGGATGGGTGTGCCATCGAGCATGTCAACGCCTCGGACCCGTAACCGGCGGCCTTCGCGGCCGAGCAGTTCCACAACGGTGAGCGCGATAGGATTAGGCGCTGCGTGGTGAGCGGGTGGCGAAGACACCGTGTGACTTCTCGTCCGTAGGAGCCTTGCCGTACAGCTCGAAGCCCTCAGAACGGTCGAATGCCCAGATCACGATAGAGATGCGAAAAGCCCTCGATGTCGGCCAAGCCGGCTTCGAATTCCGGCAGAACCTCAAGCTCACCTTCGGCGGCATGCTTTGCCCCCAGGCCTTTTGGAACCTGGGCTGTCTCCGAGTAGGGACTGCGCACATAACCGATTGGTTGCGGTGTAAACATCGCTCGGATCCTCCTACATTACGGACGGGCATTGGATGCCCATCACCGCCAGCAGCGCAATTAACTCGCGGCGAACGACAGCGGCTGTTGCCAGCAGGAACTTCTTGCGCGCGTCATCGGCTTCGTTCAAGATGTGATGGCGGTGGTAGAAGTTGTTGAATTGTTGCGCCAACAGGAAGGCGTGTTTTGCGGCGTAAGCCGGTTCGGTGGTCGCGATACACTGCTCGATGACGGCTGAGGTCTTCCCCGCCAGCAGCCAGAGTTCCCATATTTGGTTGCCGCTTTCCTCGGCAAAGAAGCCTGCGTAATCAACGTCGGCCGCGAGCGCCTGCTCCGGCGTAATTCCCGCTTTGCGAAAAATGTTGCTGGCGCGCACGACGGCATACTGCGCGTACGGGCCCGTTTCGCCCTCGAAGGCAAGTGCTTCTTTGAAGTCGAACGCGATCACCGACTGCTTGGTGAACTTCAGCATGAAATAGCGCAGCGCGCCGATGGCGATCTGCTCGCTGATGCTGCGACGCTCCGTGGCATCCAGCTCTGGATGGCGGCTGTCCACCTCGGTTTTCGCCGCCGCAATCAGTGCGTCGAGCAGGTCATCTGCCTTGACCCCGAAACCCTTTGCGGCCCGAAACCTCGATGTAGGCCTTGGCCGTCTTCCTCGCTCACCTCGTATCCAAGCTCCAGGGCACAACGCGGCGTGAGCGCGACCATCTCGTAGGAAAAGTGCGTGTAATGGGCGGCCTTGTCGGGATACCCTAACAGCCGAATCGCCTCGACCACCGTGTTCTGCGGGTCACTTTGGCGCGAGTCGATCACGTTATAAATGGCCTCGACGCTGCCGAAGTGCGGATGCTCGACTTCTCCATGCTCGGCCGATATCCAGCAGTCGTGTCCATTCGGATAGAGGAAGAACTTCTTGTAGCCAAAGTCGCGGCCCAGAAGTCCGAACTTCCACAGGTGATAGGCAATGTCTTTGCCGACATATCCAACCGTACCGTTCGACCGTACGATGACCTTTGCATCCTCGTCGGGACCGGTCTTCTCCGCTGCGGGCGGCGCTGTCTCTTCCGCATCGCGCGAAGCATTGCCCTGGTCGCAGCCAGCCGGGCGCGTCATCACCCAGCAGCCCTTGTTCTTGCCCTCGTTCTCGAAGTAGAGCACGCCCTTGTCTTTGAGCTGCTGGAAGGCCAGGTCCCAGAAGTGCAGGCGCAATATTTCGCTCTCGCGCGGCAGAAAGTCGTACTCAATGTCAAGACGCTCCATGGTCTCGAGATGCCGCCGCAAAACAGCCGTGGAGACCAGATCAGCAATCTCTGCTATCTCATTGTTTCCCTGCTCGATAGCATGGAGAATATCAAGTCGCACTTTAAGATTCGCTTTGTCCTGCTCGTACCACTGCGAGACGCGCGCGTACAGGTCCCAGCAGTAATAATCAAAGCGCGGATTGTCCGCTATCAGCGCTTCGATTTGCGCCTTGCTCTGGTTCTCGCAGGTGGACAAACCCAACCACGACGTCGGCCACCTGAACCCCTGTGTTGTCGATGTAGTTCTGGATGTCGACGGTATGTCCCGCAGCCCGAAGCAGACGGACAAACGTGTCGCCCAGGATGGCGTTGCGAAGGTGCCCGATGTGCGCCGCCTTGTTCGGATTGATGCTGGTGTGCTCGACGAGAATCTTGCCTTTGACGTCGGCAGCTCCTTCACCTTCGTGACTCGCACGATCGCCCTCGTTCCGCTCGCCAGCGACTTGCGCAGCCTGTTCGCGCTTAAGGCGTGCATTGATGTAGCCAGCGCCGGCCACTTCGAACTTCGCGAAGCCCTCGGGCAGCGGCATGGCGGCGACAACCTCTTCGGCGATCTTGCGCGGTGCCTTGCGAAGTTGCTTCGCCAGCTCAAACGGAAACGGCATGGCAAACTCGCCCATCTCGACCTTGGGCGGCGAATCAATCACGACGTTCTTAAGTTCGATCTCGTACTTCTGGTGGAGGAATTTGCGTACATGCTCAGCCAGTTGTTTCTGTCGTTCCAGGTACACGATGACTCCGGTAAGCTCGCTGCTCGATGGCCTTTGTTTACGGGCATTGCGCGCCGCGAGGTGGCGCGCAAATCGCTGAGGAAAAAGCCGATTATAACAAACGCCAGCATTGATGCGGGTTTGACGCTGATGGCACCGTTACCTATGATGAAAGTTCCCACCACGCAGTAGGCGGAGCGCTGGTGCGGTGTATCAGCGGACGACTTCCATGCGCATTGCCTATCTCGATTGCTTTTCCGGTATCAGCGGCGACATGTTCCTGGGCGCGCTGGTGGACGCAGGTGTGCCGTTCGAGCTGTTCGAGCAGACGGTCAAAGCCTTGAATGTCGGCGCCACTTTGGAACGCTCGCGTGTGGATCGGAGCGGAATTTCCGCGACCAAGATTGACGTACTCGTGAATGGCGAGAAAGATATGCCCCGTGAAGAGTTTCATGCGCAACACAGCGACACTCTCGCACGAGCGCAGAGGCTCCGGCTCGGCATACGCACGGCCGTCACCTGTCTGCCATCCTGACGATCATCTCTGCCGCACCCATTAGTGACACAGCAAAGGCTACCGCGAGCGCTATCTTTAGCGCTCTGGGCGAGGCCGAGGCCAAAGTCCATAACGTTGCGGTTGAAAAGGTGCACTTCCATGAGGTCGGGGCAGCCGACGCCATTGTGGACATCGTCTGCGCCGCAGTTGGTGCCGAAGCCCTACAGGTCGAGCGCATCTTGAGCTTCCCCGCTCAACGTCGGCGGCGGAACCGTGAAGTGCAGCCACGGGATCATGCCGGTCCCTGCTCCGGCGACGCTGGAGCTGCTGAAAGGCATCCCTGTCTATTCAGGAGAAGTGCAGAAAGAGCTCGTAACTCCCACTGGCGCCGCCATCGTCAAAGTGCTGGTCAGTAGTTTTGGCCCGTGCCCGGCAATGACGACCGAAAGGATTGGCTACGGCGCCGGGGCACGGAATTTTCCGGGCCACTCCAATGTGCTACGGCTGGCAGTTGGCGAGGCTGGCGAAAGAAGCTCTTCCATGCGTAGCTCGCTCGCTGGCGCTGCGGACGAGGAAATCACCGTTCTGGAGGCGAACCTCGACGACCTGAATCCGCAAATCATCGGCTACACCATAGAACGCCTACTTTCTGCTGGTGCGCTCGACGTGTTTACCACTCGCCGTGCAGATGAAGAAGGGGCGCCCGGGAGTATTGCTTACGCTTCTAGCAATGCCTCAGGATGAAGCCAGGCTGCGCGGTATTCTGTTTGAGGAGACCAGCACGCTGGGTGTACGCAGTCGCCGCGAGCAACGCTACGTACTTCGGCGTCGCAACGAGGCTGTAATGACGCCATGGGGCGAGGTGCGCATCAAGATTGGAAGCGCCGGCTCTGCCGAATTGAACGCTTCCCCTGAGTACGAAGACTGCCGCCGCATCGCCGCCGAGCAACAGATTCCGCTGAAGACGGTCATGCAGGAGGCGCTTCGCCTGTACCTGGAAAAGAAGAATGGATAACCCTGGCAAGTTTTACATCACGACGCCCATCTACTACGTGAATGCGCGGCCGCACATCGGCCACACATACACCACGGTGGCCTGCGATACCGTGGCGCGGCGCAAGCGCATGATGGGCTTCGACACCTGGTTCCTCACCGGGACTGACGAGCACGGACAGAAGATCGAGCGCTCGGCGACGGCCGCGGGCTGCTCGCCCAAGGAGTTCGCCGATCGTGTGTCCGGTGAGTTCCGCCAGCTGTGGGACCGCATGAAGCTCAGCTACGATGACTTCATCCGCACCACCGAGCCAAGGCACATACGCGGCGTGCAGGCTTTGTTCAAACAACTCCAGGAGCGCGGCTACATTTACAAGGGCTCGTACAGTGGGCAGTATTGCGTGAACGACGAACTCTATGTTGACGTATCTGAGCCGGGCGCTCCCTGCCCTGAGTGCGGGCGTCCAACCGAGACCGTCGAGGAAGAAAACTACTTCTTCAAGCTGTCGGCGATGGAAGAGCCGTTGCTGAAGCTCTACAACGAGAATCCCGATTTCATCCGGCCGGAAACGCGCCGCAACGAAGTGATTTCGTTTGTGCGCGCCGGGTTGCGCGACCTGTCTGTAAGCCGAACCACGTTTACCTGGGGCATTCCGGTGCCGGGCGACGAAAAGCACGTCATCTACGTGTGGCTGGACGCGCTGGCGAATTACATCACGGCACTGGGCTACGGCTCCGACGATCCCAAAGACAAGGCCAAACTGGAGCATTACTGGCCCGCCGATGTTCACATGATCGGCAAAGAGATTGTCCGCTTTCATTGCGTCTATTGGCCCGCATTCCTGCTGGCAGCGGGGATTCCCCTGCCCAAGTCCATCATTGCGCACGGCTGGTTGCTGTTCGAAGAGAGCAAGATGTCGAAGTCGCGCGGCAATATCGTGCGTAGCGAGACCATCCTCGACACCCTGGGCGCCGATGCTCTGCGCTATTTCCTGATGCGAGAAATCGTCTTCGGCAGCGATGGCTCGTTCAGCTTTGATGCGCTGGTGCAGCGCTTCAACGCCGACCTCGCCAACGGACTGGGCAACCTTTCCAGCCGCACGCTCAGCATGATCACTCGCTACTTCGACGGAGAGATTCCCTACCCGTCTCCGGGCGCCCGCGACGCCAGTGACGATGCTGTCGCTGAGTTGGCGCAGCAGACTATTGCCGACTTCCACGCCCAGTTTGAGCAGTTCCAGTTCTCTCGTGCGACTCGAAACCGCATGGGGACTGGTGGCAGCGGTCAACAAGTACATCGTCGACCACGAGCCCTGGGCGGTGGCTGAAAGAGATGACCAGGACTCCCGCGCCCGTTTGGCGACGATTCTGCACACCTCGGCCGAGGCCCTGCGCATCGTCACTGCACTCGCGCATCCGGTAATTCCCGAATCCACGGCGCGCATCTGGGAGCAGTTGGGGCTCGGCGATATCACCAAGCTCGACCTACGCAACCTGGCATGGGGACAATTGCCGTTGCACACCAAGCTCGGGAAGGTTGAGGCCGTCTTTCCTCGCGCCGACAAAAGCACAATCGAAAGGATGCAGCAGATGGAACAGGACCGGGCCGCACAGGCGACACTACCGGCCGCCGCTGAGGCCGCCGCCTCTATACCGACACCCGAACCAGCAATTCCGCAAGCGGCGCCGGTGACCGTACCCGCAGCCGTGCCTGCCAGCAATATGATCACGATTGACGACTTCGCCAAAGTGGAGCTACGAGTCGCGCAGGTCAAGGTAGCGGAAAAGGTGAAGGGCGCCGATAAGTTGCTCCGGCTCGAGGTCGATCTGGGCACGGAGACGCGGCAAATCGTCGCCGGCATTGCCAAGGCTTACGATCCTGAGAAGCTCATCGGACGCAAGGTGGTCATTGTCGCCAATCTCGCGCCGCGCAAGCTCCGCGGTCTCGAATCGCAAGGCATGATCGTGGCGGCATCTCTCGGCGACGAGGGCGTGCCAGTATTGGCGGGCTTCCTCGAAGACGTGCCCGTGGGAGCACGACTCAAGTGAAGCCATCAACTTTCAGCAGTTAGTGTTCGCACTCTCGTGAAACAACCACACGCTGATAGCTGACAACGGACACCTGCTCATGTACACCGACTCCCACTGCCATCCCGAGAACAACCGCTTCGACGCTGACCGTCCTGACGTGTTCGCGCGGGCAAAGGCGGCCGGGGTCACCACGATACTTGCCATTGGAAATGGCGATGGGCCGGGTACCGGCACGTTCGACTGTGCCATCAAGCTAGCCGAGCATCACAACGGTGTCTACGCTACCGTCGGAATCCATCCCCACGAAGCCGCACTGGCGAAGCCCACAGACTTCGACGAACTGGCTGCCCTGGCGTCGCACGAAAAAGTCATAGCATGGGGTGAGATCGGGCTCGATTACTTCTACGACCACTCTCCACGCGATGTGCAGCAGCGAGTTTTCCTCCAGCAGTTGGAACTGGCGAAAGCCGCTAACCTTCCGATCGTCATCCATTGTCGGCCATCCGACAACAGCACAAACGCCTGGGACGATACGCTGCACCTCATCCGTGAGAATTGGGCTTCCACCGGTCTCGGCGGTGTGATGCATTGCTTTGGCGGTGCGCTCGAACATGCTAAAGCCTCGCTCGACCTCGGTTTCGTCCTCTCCTTCGCCGGCAACATTACCTATCCGAAGGCGCAAAACATTCGTGACGCCGCCAGCATGGTCCCGCTCGACCGCATGTTCATCGAGACGGATTCGCCATACCTCGCGCCCGTGCCCCATCGCGGCAAGCGCAATGAGCCGGCATTCGTCACGGAGGTCGCCCGCCAAATCGGCGCGCTACGGGAGCTTTCCGCTGAGGAAATCGGCCTGCGGACGAGTGAAAACTTCCGCCGTTTCTTTCGCATCTCACAGCTAGCATGAAGGAAGGCTGGCGCGCGCCATTTCGGCAATTGCACAAGCCTTGCTACACTTACTACTTATGGCCGAGAACTCTTTCGACATCGTCAGCAAAGTGGATATGCAGGAGGTTTCCAACGCTATTCAGCAGGCGCTGAAGGAGATCCACACCCGCTACGATCTGAAGGACTCAAAGTCCGACATTCAACTCGATGACAAGGAAGGCCTCGTGCTCACTTCCGCCGACGACTACAAACTCAAGGCGGTCAACGACATCCTTCAAGGCAAGCTGTTCAAGCGCGGAGTGTCCCTAAAATCGCTCACCTACGGTACGGTCGAGCCCGCCGCCGGATCTACCGTTCGACAAAAGGTCAGCCTGCAGCAGGGAATCCCCATCGAGAAGGCGCGAGAAATTGTTAAGCTGGTGAAGAACTCCAAGCTCAAGGTGCAGGCTTCGATCCAAGGGGATTTCGTCCGTGTTAGCGGCAAAGACCGCGATACCCTGCAGCAGATCATTGCCTTGCTCAAGCAGTCCGATTTCGGTATCGACATGCAGTTCACCAATTACCGCTCCAACTAACGGAATTGACAGACTTGAATACCACAGTTACCCGCAACGCCAAGGAAGTGTTCGACCTGTTGCACGACGACCTCGCCGCCATCGAGCGCGAGTTCGGCCGCGACACGGTCTCGGACGTGCGGGCCATCACCGAGATTGGCGAGCACCTGCGCGCGGGAGGCGGCAAGCGCTTGCGCCCTGCCCTGCTGCTTCTCGGCTGCAAGCTGTTGAACTACTCCGGCCAGGGAGCCATCAAGCTGGGCGCCGTTGTCGAGATCATCCACACCGCCACGCTAGTACACGACGACATCATCGACGAGGCCAAGACGCGGCGTGGACGCCCTGCGGCCAACACCCAGTGGGGCAACGCCAAGTGCGTCCTCGCCGGCGACTGGCTTTATATGCAGGCCTTCAAGATCGCCGTGCAGGAACGTAACTTTCAGATCCTCGACACACTGATCGATCTGACGCAAGCGATGGTTGAGGGTGAACTGCTGCAGATCGAGAGGCTGGGCAAGGCCATCACGATCGACGAGCATTTCGAGCTCATCTACCGCAAAACCGCCTGCCTGTTTTCAGTCTGTATGAAGATGGGGGGACTCCTCGCTGGCGCCTCTGAGACCGACCTCGCTCGGCTATCTGACTACGGTCGCAACCTCGGTATGGCCTTCCAGATCGTTGACGACGTACTCGACCTGACTGCCTCGGAAGACGTGCTCGGTAAGCCCGTCGCCAGCGACTTGCGCGAGGGCAAGGCGACGCTGGCCGTGCTGCATGCACTCGAACGCTGCACTCCGGATGAGCGAGCCACCATAGAATCTGTCTTGGGCAACGGTGGCTTCAACGGCATCACTCCAGCCGACATCGTGGCCATCCTTAAGCGCTATGGCTCGATCGACGCCGCCTACGCGCGCGCAGCCGAATTTACTAACGCGGCCCGCGAAGCCTTGGGGCCCTTCCCCGACTCTGAATACAAGCGTGTCCTGCTGTGGGTACCGGAGTTTGTCGTGGAACGGCAGAATTAGCCGCTAGTCCTCACCTGCTAAGTTGCTCGCCACCGCTGTTCTACACTCTTGCTTATGGCGGCCCCCAGAGAAATCGAAATCAAGTTGCTCGTGTCCGATCTCAACGCGTTGCAGACGAAACTCTTGCAAGCAGGCTTCCGCTGCCTCACTCCTTCCATTCGCGAAGTCAACACGCTGTACGACCTTCCAGGACAGAAGTTGCGTCGCAAGGGCGAGCTCTTGCGACTGCGCAGTTACGGCGACAGCTGGACTTTGACCCACAAGGCTCGTGCCAAACCCGGCAAGTACAAGTCACGTATCGAATTGGAAACCGCCGTTGCCGACGGAGCGCTCATGGACGACATCCTGCGCGCACTTGGCTTTCGCGCCGTCTTTGGATACGAGAAGTTCCGCTCGGAGTGGAGTGACGGCAAAGGCCACGTCGTCCTCGATCACACTCCGATCGGCGATGTCGCCGAGATCGAGGGCCCTCCGCGCTGGATTGAAGCCACGGCCAAAACGTTGGGAATCGGCTCCGCCGCCTACATCACAAAATCCTACGCTGAACTTTTCTTCGAGTGGAAACGTAAATACAAGCGGAAGGCAAAGAACATGACCTTCCGCGAGTGCGGCGGCAGCGCAAACAGTGGTTCACTCAGCACTCGTTAGAGTTCCGCGGAAGCCGAAGCCGGCTCCGGAGTTTAGACCTCGCCGGGCCTGAACCGGAGCCGGTGGCTAGGCAGTCATCAACGGCCTCCCACGAGATCAGTCCGGATACGCCCCAGTAATCCTTCGTACGAACCCATGCAGCTTGTGGAACCACGATTCACCGGAGAGGAACATATATGGACATTCTCCCGGCACGACGGCGATGCCATGCTCCACGCAAAACTCGACTGCTTGCGCACTCACCGAGCCCTGTCCGCCTGCACGGTACATCCATACTCGCGGGATGTGCAGGTCGGCACATTCTTGCACTACTTGGTCGGTGACCGCTGGCGATGTCATCACCAATGCGGCATCCACCGGTTGTTTGATATCTCTGAGACTCGCGTAACACTGGGCGTCATCTACTGACTGCATCGCGGGATTGACCGGGTACACCTCGCAGCCGCGCGCGCGAAATGTCCGCAGTAGCGCACGCGATAACTCCTTGGGGTCATGCGATACTCCAACCACTGCAATACGTTTTTGGGCGAGGAAGTCTTGGATCACGGCCATAGAACTCATAAATGATCCTCCGTGACTATTCTGAAGTGGGCATTTGACCCAAGTCATGAAAACCGAGACAAACTTTAGGGCGCTTCCCCAATTGGGAATCCTTGCAAGGGCATTATCCTCTGATCCGCTCCAGCACGGCTCCGGCGATCAGCGGCAGCCCTACGGTCGCATCCAGTAGAATCTCCGCGAACTGACCGCCCTCTTCCGGCGGAACGAACTTGCCCCACGAGACCGCCTCGCTGTACGTGCATCCCGAGAGTCCGCCCCAATTCACCGGCTCAGGACAAATACGCACGCCGTAGTGAAATCGCTTGAGCGGCAAGTCTTCCCCGCCCCGGCGATGTCGCAGGTCGATGTATGGTCCAAACTGTTGCGCCCAATTTCGCGGCACGCCACCGCCTATGGTGAAGATGCCAAGGCGTTCCTGCTGGAGGAGTGTCTCAGCGTAGTGCTCCAGGTCCTCGAAGGGATCGTACCGAAGGGGAGGAATATTGTTCTTCCGCCGCGCCCGGTTATGCAGAGCGAAGTCCAGCCCGATCTCTGAGTCGCTGAAGGCCGGCACGAACACCGGCACACCTTTTTCGTACGCTGACTTAAGGATGCCCCGCTCTTTCACGTTCTCGCTGAGGTATTTGCCGATGTCCCGATTCAGCTTGTAGCTGCACAGTGCTTCATCGTGGTCCCACCCTTTCAGGATGCGGGCCACTATGGTCTCGACGAAATCGAGGTTCGTCTCCGGCTCCAGCGTATCGTAAACCCGGTTGTATCCAGCATCGTAGAGCTCCTGGTCGTCCATGCGCGGGTCGTACCGGAAGTGCGAACGTCCGGCGGCCTCCACCAAGCCGTGCGCCATCAGAGCACCGGTCGAAATCACGGCGTTCACGATGCCTGCATCGATCAGGTCGGTGACCACCAGTCCCTGTTTGGCAACCGTCATGGCTCCTGCCAGCGTCATGACCGTAAAGCAGCCTTTGTCGCGGGCCATGGCTTCCAGTACCTCCGCTCCCCTGCCAACTTCTCGCCCGGTGAAGGCCGTATTTCCCATGGCCCGCACCAGGTCGTCCACTGACTTGATCTTCGACAGGTCAAGCGGATCCAGCGGCACCAGTTTGTCGCTGATGGGATCGTGGAGAATGCGTTCTTTGCCGTCTTCGTGATGCTGCGAATGGTCGTTCACGGTCACCTCATGAGTGCAGCCTTGCGCAATGTTCGCCGCGCTGCTTGGTACAACAAATAGCGCACCCGAACTTCTGAAGCTACAGGCTGATTGTAGTTTGCGTCAACGTTCCGGACGGTGATTGGCACTCCTCATTCACGCCATTTTCACATCGCGCGCACACTCTCATCCATGCGCGCGGGATGCTATTCTTTCTCTTCATCAGCTTGCAGCGGAGCGCAACGTGGCCGAACGCAACTTCACCATCGGAATTGTCCAGATGTCGTGCTCACCCGATCCCGGGCAGAACCTGGAGCGTGCAATCGTCCACGTGCGCGAGGCCGCCCAGCGCGGCGCGGAGCTCATCTGTCTGCCCGAACTCTTCCAGACGCAGTATTTCTGCCAGCGCGAAGACACGGCACTGTTCGAGCTAGCCGAGTCCATTCCGGGACCAGCCACGCAGCAACTCGGCGCACTTACCCGTGAGCTGAAGATCACGCTCATCGCTTCCCTGTTCGAGCGCCGCGCACCCGGCGTGTATCACAACACCGCTGCAATCCTGGGCCCCGCCGGAGAGCTCAAGGGCATCTACCGCAAGATGCACATCCCCGACGACCCGCTCTACTACGAAAAGTTTTACTTCACCCCGGGCGATCTGGGCTTCAAGGCGTTCGATGGCGACTTCGGCAAGTTCGGGACCCTGGTGTGCTGGGACCAGTGGTTTCCTGAAGGCGCGCGGCTAACTGCGGCACAAGGGGCGAATGTGCTGTTTTATCCCACCGCCATAGGCTGGCATCCCGACGAGAAAGCGCAACTCGGCGAAGCCCAGTATGACGCCTGGCGCACCATCCAACGCGCTCACGCCATCGCCAACGGCGTTTATGTTGCCGCGGTCAACCGTGTCGGCTTTGAGACTGGCAACATTCGCGGGAACGCAGCGCCCGGCAAGGGCCTTGAGTTCTGGGGAGGCTCCTTTATCGCCGACCCCTTCGGGCAGGTTCTCGCACAGGCTCCCCACGACTCGGAAGCCATCTTGCTGGCCGAGGTAGACATGCACCGCATTGAAGACGTCCGCCGCAACTGGCCTTTCTGGCGCGACCGCCGCATTGACGCCTACGGCGCCATCACGCAGCGGTTCCTGGTGTAATCGGTGGCCAAACCCACCGCCAATTCTGTGCAAACACCTGCCTCCCTCGGATATCGCATGCCCGCCGAGTGGGAGCCTCACGCCGCCACCTGGATTGCCTGGCCGCACAATCGCACCGACTGGCCGGGAAAGTTTGCGACCGTTCCGTGGGTCTATGCCGAGATCGTACGAAACCTCTCGCGCGTCGAGCGAGTCAACATTCTCGTGAACGATGCAGCGTCCGAAGCCAGTGCTCGCAACGTGCTCGTCACGGCCGATGTGCTAGGGAACGACTCCATCGACCCCGGAGCGCCCAGCGGGAACGTTGATTTCTGGCACTTGCCCACCAATCGCGGCTGGCTGCGGGATACCGGACCTTGCTTTGTCAAGCGCGATGCCCGCGGTGCCAACCAAGCCTCTCTCGGCGCTATCTCCTGGCGATTCAACGCCTGGGCCAAGTACAACGATTGGAGGCGCGATGCTCCGGTTTCCGGTGCTATCTCCTGCGTCGCCAATGCCGCTGTGTGGGAGCCACATCTGGAGATCGAAGACAAATCGCGGCGAGTTGTTCTCGAGGGCGGGAGCATCGACGTCAACGGTCGCGGCACCCTGCTCACCACCGAGGAATGTCTGCTCAGCGACATCCAGGCCCGGAACCCCGGAGCGATCCGCGAGCAACTCGAGCACGTATTTGCCAACTATCTCGGCATCCACAAGGTCATTTGGCTCAGCCGCGGTATCGCCGGCGACGACACTCACGGGCATGTGGACGACATCTCCCGCTTTGTCGCGCCGAACGTGGTGCTCACGGCCTACGAGCCAGACACCAGCGACGTCAACCATGAGCCCTTGCGGGAGAACTTCCTCAAACTCTCCAAGAGCACGGACCAATCCGGCAAGGCGCTGCATGTAGTTAAACTGCCGATGCCCGCGCCCATTCACTTCGACGGGCAGCGTCTACCTGCAAGCTACGCGAATTTCTACATCGCCAATCGCCTCGTACTTGTTCCGGTCTTCAACGACGCCAATGACCGCATTGCGCTCAACATCATTGCCGAAGCGATTCCCGGACGAACTGTCGTGGGGATCTACTGCGGCGATTTTGTGCTGGGCTTAGGCACTCTGCACTGTCTGACCCAGCAGCAACCTGCAATTTGACGGATGGATATTACTTTGCCTTGGCGGGCCGGAATGCCGTCATCGCCCATAAAACGAACATGGCCAACCCCGCGTAGAGCGACGCGTTGGCGATCACGATGGTTCCCGTCGTAATGACCAGACCCATGGTCGTATCGCCGGTTCCACCCACGACTTCAATCAGCATATAGGGCGGACAGAGCGCAACGGCCGCGCGCATCCCGACGCCGGCCGCAATCGTCGCTGGATACTTCGTCCACAACAAAACGATCCCTACGGCAATCGCCATGCCTGCGACGACGGCGATCGAGAGCACCATGATCGTTACGTCGTGACGGGACTTGTTGGGCATAGATAAACGAGTGATTGAAAAATCTTTCCCCTCCAGCTTACTCCACTGCTGGCGCAGTAAAGGTAACTCGAGTTCGTGCCGATATTGAGCTGGGAGAGGGCGACCGTCACCGCGGCCTCAGGTGGCCAGCCTCGTCCAATGCCATTAGGAGCCCAAATGTCGCGCGTCCTCGTGCTCATCGCTGCCATCATACTTTTCCGGACCTTTTTCGCGCGCCCACGCCGCCGCTCATTGACCGGAACCTCACCCTACATGAACTCTCTTGACGGACTGGTCTCAGCCCATCAGTTGAGCTCCCTCATAGACGAATTCGACCGCCTGAATACACACCCTCCACGGGGATAGAACGCAAGCTGGCCGGCGACGCCGCGTGCTATCCTGCGGGCATCGATACCGCAGGAGGTTGATGTGAACAGCAACCCGGCATTTTCCCAGGGGCCTCTCCCGTCCGCACTACCGCACAACATGGTTACGACCGCTTTCACCCTCGACGGGTACGTGATTGTGCGAAACCTTGGACTTGTGCGCGGCATCATCGTGCGCTCCCGCTCGATCGTAGGAACCATCGGCGCCACGCTCCAGACCATTGTTGGCGGCAACATTACCCTGCTCACCAATCTGTGCGAGCAGACCCGCGAGCACGCTTTCGACCTCATGTTGCAGCACGCAGCTGAGCTGGGTGCGAATGCCGTGGTCGGCATGCGCTATGACGCCACCGAGATCATGCAGGGTGTCACCGAAGTGCTGGCTTACGGAACCGCGGTGTACGTCGAGAAAAAAGGCTAGAACATCCGGCTGGAGCAGTTTCAATCTGGAGTATTCGCAACCGGAGGAACCCGCCTTCCGAGGCAGCGAAAAAAGTCACCCAGGCAGATCCGACGCTCACCGCGGCAGGACCGTCATCACAAATCGCCAGACTGGGATGTCAATCGAGCTCGACCGCTTGCAGAAGCAGACGCGCCTAGAAACAGCAAAAGCTCGGGCCAAACCTGCCCAGTCGATTGCAAGCGAGACCGGATGCAGCGAAAATCAAGGTACCCCCCCATGCCACCATGCAGAATCAATGACTTAGGAAGAAATTCCTTGCAAACGAGCAGAAACAAATGAGTTATACGTATAGTCTTACAAACAAATGAGTTAAGTTCGCCTTTTACGCGCTTTACCTCCCGGATTCAGCCGGACTTGGGTGATTCCCTGCAAAGTCCCAGAAACAGATTGGTTATACGCACAAGATTGTTCTCAAAGAACTTAGCTGGCAGGTCTCTCCGCTGAGGAGGCGCCTCGCGTGCGCACATGCAGGGACGGCCAGAATCAGAAATACAGTAGCGGGTGTCGCGGGGACAACGGAAATCGACACGCACATGTGACGAAAGTAACCTAATTTTCCCGAAGTGGGACGGATGGCCCCAACGGCAACGAAGTCGGTTGCGACGGCTAGAACGCCGCTCCGCGGCTTCGGTCAACTTCCCGCCTTACTCCAGGCTGACGAAGCTGCTGAAAGGTCATTTCGCTGTCCTCAAACCGACTCAGGCGATAAAGCTCCATCGTATCTTGAACGTCGCACGGCATGACTAAGCTGATACGCTGATTCGAAACTGTCGCCGGAGCGTTTTTTAGAAACTTGTGATGCCCTGGGCGAACCCCGAGTGGACGCTGCGGCGAGAAGAAATAGAGGGGGGCTTGGTACAAGAGAAGGGGTCTGGCACGATGGTGAGCCCGGCAGGAATCGAACCTGCGACCCACGCATTAAAAGTGCGTTGCTCTACCAACTGAGCTACGGGCCCACACTCTTAAATCTAACATAGGCGGGCTTTCGCTGATTAGTTGACGCTCGGTGGCCGACGGAGCTTCCAATCACCAATTCGACCCGGCAGCGTCGCCTGTTTTGCGCGCCCGAAACCTGCCTCCGGTGCTGCAATCACAATGCGATGATGAACTACGAACAGCGCCAATTCCAGCCTGCCATACACCCCGGTCTTATCGAAAATCCGTCGGAGCGCATTCTTGATGGCCGGCTCTGTGGCGCCCACCCGATTGGCGATTTCACGGTTCTTGCAGCCTCGCACGACACACGCGATGATCGCCATTTCTTCCGACGTCAATCGCTGCCGCACGCGGTGAGCGACCGCCTCCACGTCTGCCGTCCGACTACCCGTGGAGCCAACTCTCAGGGCCCCACCACCTCTCGCCAACTGCCTCACGTATTGCACGATGGTCCGCCCATCCGTCGACCGGTCGATGACGGCCTGAACACCATCCGGGAACCCAGGCCATTCCATTGCGCCATAGTCCCGTAGCAGCAGCATCGCCGTGGTCTGCCGGGCGCACGCCACCCGGATGGCATCAATCGCAGGCAAGAAGCTCGACGACAAGATCAGAACATGGGGGCTAAGGCTTTCGATACTACGAATCAGCTGGACTGGTGTCGTTGGTTGTCCCACGATACGCAGATCGTCTTCGGCGGCCAGGGTGCTCGCCATCCCGATTCGGAAGATTCTTTCGTGATCTGCCAGGACGACGTTTATCATGCCTGATTCAATTGCAATTAGAACGCCTTTTGACGGCACGCGACCTCGCCTGCAAACGCCGTCTTTGCAATACGGTAAACCCCGTGAAGGTGCTCCGGCATGGCGCCAGCCATGAACTTCTTACGCGGCAGGGCGGAATTTCCCCATTTCCCCATTCCAAGACGATCCAACAGCAGACATAAACTGCTTGCCATTCACTGCCTGGTTCGCCAACTAGCCACCCGCGGCTTCCGTCAGGCGGAACTATCAGGGCACAAAGCAGCGCCCGGCCGAATACGGAAGGGCGCTCGATTTGTAACTGCCATTAGCGAAACTGCCGCTGACCTGGCATGATGCCCCTGCTCAGCTTCGCTTTACGATCGGGTTGTACCCCTCTCCCGTCAGCTTGATTTTCATTGCCTCGGCGTCTTGCAGGGACGAAAACGGACCCACCTGCACGTGATAGAACTTGTCATGGACAGCCTGGTTATTCACCACGAAGACGCTGTAGCTCTTCTTACGCAAGGCCCCCGCTAGCGCCTCCGCATCTTCCTCGCGGGTCACGGCAGCAATCTGCACCACGAAGGCCCCGTTCGCCGAAGCCGTTACCTGCGTCTTCGGCGCAGGTTTCGCCTCTGCAGCGCCCGCCGCCACCGGAATCTCGCTTGCCTTCGCTGGCAAAGACGCAGTCACCTGTGTCTCAGCCTTCGAAGCAGTGGGTTTGGCAGCTTCGGCTGCCGGTTGTGCGTCACTGTCGCTCTTTTTCACGGCATCGAAGAACGTCAGATCGGGCCCCTTGGGGGACTTTTCCTGCTCCGCTGCGGCGTTGGTGTCGGGTTCGGTCTTGGCCGCCACCGCCGCCGAGGGCTTCGGAGCGCTCGCGTCCCCAACTACCGGCGCCGACAGCGATGCGTTGAGCTGCGTTTTGTCGTTCAGCGCCTGTTCGCGCGTCGACGTCTTCCCCAGCGAATACCCAATCGCGAAAAATACTCCGCAAATCGCCACCAGCATAAAAAACAGGCCCAGCAGCTTGCCTGGGCCTATCGTAATGTCTCGCTCTTCTGCTTCCATGCCTGTTCTTCTCCGACGTTATTGGGCAGGCGGAATTTCGGGCGCCACTGTTTTCGCCGTATCCGCGTGCACCAGTTTCTGCAGCCCCGTAAGCAAGTCCACCGGGACCGGAAAGATGATGGTTGTATTCTTCTCGACGCCGATCTCCGTCAAGGTCTGCAAGTAGCGCAACTGAATGCTGGTGGGCTCCATCGCCAGAAGGTGCGCGGCATCGCTTAAGCGCTGCGCCGCGGCAAATTCGCCCTCGGCATGAATGATCTTCGAGCGTTTCTCGCGTTCCGCCTCGGCCTGCTTCGCCATGGCACGCATCATGGTCTCGGGCAAATCGACCTGCTTGACCTCGACATTGGTGACCTTCACACCCCACGGCCCGGTGTGCTGGTCCAAAATCGACTGCAGCCGGGTGTTGATCTTGTCGCGATGCGCCAGCAACTCGTCGAGGTCAACCTCGCCCAGGACCGACCGCAATGTAGTCTGCGCAAACTGGGAGGTCTGGTACAGATAATTCTCCACCGCGACCACCGCCTGATTGGGCTCAACCACCCGCAGGAAAATTACGGCGTTCACCTTCAGCGTAACGTTGTCACGCGTGATGATGTCTTGCGGCGGAACCTCCAAGACAACCTGCCGCAGCGATACCCGCACAATTCGGTCAATCGGCGCAAAAACCAGAATGATTCCGGGCCCTTTCGCGCTGCCCAGCAAACGGCCGAGACGGAAAATTACGCCTCGCTCATACTCCGCCAGAATCTTGATGGAGTTGAGGATGTACAACACGACGATGACCACGGGAATGATGACGAACAGGTTCATCGAAAGCCTCCCGGCCACTGTTGAGTTTAGAACTTGTGGCCGACTCGATTGTAGGCTTATTCGGAGGCGTAACCCAATTCGGCAACAGTAAGAAAGCCCCGGCGAGAACCGGGGCTGCATCACCGCTACGAGAGTACAGAGCTAGGGGCCGGCTTTCTCGACTTCCAACTCAAGCCCTTCCATCTTGCGCACCACCACCTGCTCACCCATCTGCACCCGGGAGGCGGCGTGCGCATTCCACAGCTCGCCCAGCACGAACACCTTGCCTTCCGGATCGATGTCCGTCCGCGCTTCCCCAATCAAGCCGATCATGCCTTGTATTCCGGTCACCACCTTGTTCCTTCGCGCTTTCAAGGCAATGCTCATCAGGAACACCGTAATTGCACCCAGCGGAATACTGACTGACAGCGCCGTCCACAGTTTTACCCGCATTTCCGGAATCGGCCCGTCCACCAGCAACAGCCCCCCGATAGTCATCAGCGCGATGCCCGCAATGCCGAGCACGCCATGGGTGGCGAATTTCGCTTCCAGGGCGAACATCACGAACGCCGCCATGATCAGCGTGAATGCCGCATAGCGCGTGGGCAGAAGGTTCAGTGCAAACAGCGCGAGCAGGATGAACACCACGCCCACCACGCCCGGAACAATCGCGCCGGGATGGTTGAACTCCGCATACAGCGCAAGTGCGCCTACCGCGAGCACCAGGAACGCAATGTTCGGGTCCAGCAGGAAATCCAGAATGCGCTGCTTGAGCGTCATCGGCAGATCAATGACCTGTGCCCCCACCAGGTTCAGGGTGACCGTTTTGCCGTCGAAGCGTTTGATCGGCTTCTTGGAGATTTGCTGGAAGAGGTCCGCCTGGTCACGAGCCACGTAATCGATCAAGTTCTGATCCAGCGCTTCCTTGTCGGTCCATGATTTCGACTCGCGCACCGCCGATTCCGCCAGCGGGACGTTGCGTCCCCGCGGTCCCACGAACGAGCGCATGAAGGCAGCCGCGTCATTTTCCACCTTCAGCTTCATCACGTCGTCCATCTTTTCGCCGCCGAGGTTCACGGGATGCGCTGCGCCGGTGTTGGTCCCCGGCGCCATGGCCGCCACGTCGGCCGCTTCCAGGATGAAGAACCCGGCCGAGGCCGCCCGTGCTCCGGCGGGCGCGACATACACGATCACCGGTACCGGCGACGCCAGTATCTTCGCGATGATCGAGCGGGTTGAATCCACCAAGCCGCCGGGCGTGCGCAACTCGATCAGCACGGCGTCGGCATTCGTCTGCCGCGCCTGCTCGATGGCTCTGCCAATGTATTCGTCGCTGATGGGCTGGATGGTGTCGTCTATGCGAATTTTGACGACGGTGGTTGCCGAGAGAACTGACGTCGCCACCAGCAACACGGCGGCAACGGCGAGAAGTGAGCGTACGCGCCTCATACGGCCTCCTTGCGGAGCTCAAACTATAGTTTACTTGGAATGCCGCTGTTGGCTCAGATTGTTGAGCTGCAGCTCGAGTTGGCGGTACGACGCCTCGTCGTAATCGCGGTTGATGCGCTCGATCGGGATACGCGGGGCCGTCCCTCCGGCTGCCGCGGCAGCCACCGCCGTCGCCGTCATTCCGCGATTCATCAGGTCAAGCAGCGCCTTCGCCTCTGCGTCGCTCGGCCGAAGCTGTAACTCCGCGCGCAGTTGCTTCGCCGCACCCGCATTGTCGCCGCTCTTAAACAGCGCCAGGCCGAGGTTAAACCGGTAATCGGCGTCACTCGGGTCGGCGGCGACCGCCTTCGAGAAATTCTCCACTGCTGCGGTGCGCCGCCCCCGGCGGGCGTCCACCACGCCCAGGTTGTTGTAAACCCCGGTGAGGGGCAGCCGCGTCACCAGCGAGTTAAATGCCGCGTAGGCCCGGTCAAGATTGCCCCGGTTATACTCCGACATCCCCTGCAGGAATGTCGCCTGGCCCGCCGACGGGGCGTCCTTGGGAACTTTTGCCAGCCACGCGACCGCCTGCTCGTACTCGTGGCCGTCATAGTAAGCACTGCCGAGTTGGAAGGCCGCCGCCGCGTATCCCGGATTCAACCGCAGAGCCTCTTTCAAATACCGGACCTTCAGCGAGCGGCTGGTACTCTCCACTCCCCTTACGTAATTTTCGAACGCATCCAGCCGGATGGGAAAGGCCGCAGCCGCGAATTGCTCCTGGGTTATCTGAGGCGCGTTCGGCATTTCGCGAATCAGTTGCCAGGCCAGAGAAGTCTCCAGGGTGACAAACTCCGCCAGGGACCCGCTGACGCGCACCTCCGGATGCAGTCTAAGGTTCTTCACTTCCAGCAACTGCGCCCCGGCTTGAAAGCTGTTGTCGCTTACTTCGTAGCTTCCCAGCACTACAAAATCCGCGCCCATCTGATCGGCCACGCGAAACACGGTTGCCCTCGACGGCCTCACTGCCACCGGCACACCTGCCCGGTCAAACGAGAAGATCCGCTCGTCGCGGCTTATCACGTACAATCCGCCCGACGCCATCCTCTGCGCCAGGACTTCGGAGCAGGCTTCGCTCATCCACTCGGCGCCAGCAACTTTTGAGTGGTTCTCAAACGGCATCACGAGGAGTGTCGAGATGCGGTCGCGGCTCTGCGCCGTGGCGAACGGCGCCAGCAATATCGAACTGCACAAACACGCGATTTGCAGAAGGCGGTGGGCCCGGAAAATTGGCAAATGGAAAATCTTCTCGTCACAGCGAAAGCCCGCCAGCCACGGCGGGCCATTCGCTCTGGAATGAATTTAGTGCGCCACGGAGGCAAACAGCTCCGACTTCAGCAGTGCCTGGAAGCGCTGGTCGTCGGTCTTGAAATTCATCTTCAGCAGGTCGTGCTCGTTATCGACCGTCATGCTGTCCAGCGCCAACTTCTCCGTCGGTGTGGCATTGATGCCCCGGTACAACATGCCCGCTTTCAGCAAGGAAGAAAGGCTGGCCGCCGTCATGTTGTCCGAGGTCTTCACGTTCAGGTCAAAGGTCACGCCATTATCGAAGTTCATCATGTAGTCGGACGCGATCAGCCGGCGCTTCACCACATCGTAGTCGGCAAGTGATGCAGCCTGGCCCAGCGCCGACTTCATCATGTACTGCGTGCCCAACTGGTCGAGCACGCTCCAGATGCTAGCGCTGTCGCTGTCCGTGATCAGGTCGCTCATAGCCGAGTTCGAGGCCAGCGACTCCGCACCCTTGTCGCGCACGTCGATCGCGCCCTTCAGGGCAGCGGTTTCGCCAAAGACGATGGTCGATGGGTCAAGAAAAACCACCTGCATACCGCTGCCCATCGGGTAGAGGAACGACAGCCCGTACTTCTCCGGCTTCACACCCTTGGCCTTCATCTTCAGCAGAAATTCTTTCTGCTTGAAAGGCCCCTGCGCGATACCGATGGAGCTCAATCCACCCTTGGCCGGCCGGTAGGTAACGAACGTAATTTGCTCCACATCTTTGTTGGGATCGATGCCGAAGCCGCGCAACGCCGTCTCGAATTGCTTTAGATTGGCGGGCAGGACGCGGTTTTTCAGGGCTATCGCCGTCTGCGAGCCGCGCACCGCGCGGTAATCCACCGAAATAACCTGTTGAATGGCGGAAGGTATCACTGTACGGGCATTGCTGCTGAGCGGTGCCGCAAATGCCGGAACGCAAAGCAAACTGGTCACGAGGAGTCGAGAAAGAAACGTCTTCATTGGCTTCATTTTACCTGAGTCTTAGACGCACAAACCCACGGGACGTAAGAGAGTTGCTACTACTTTCCGGGACTACTCCCTCACCGCCGCGACCCGCCTCCGCACCGCGGTCGCAAAAGACCCTTCCTGGAGTTCGCCTAGATTGATCTCGACGTTCGCCAGTGCGCCTTCCAGCGCTGCATTCGCCAGCGCAATCCCAACCGTGACGTCCGACGCCATTTTCGGATTCGTAATTCCCCGCAGCGATTCCAGGATGCTTCGCACTACCCTTGCCCGCTCCGCCACGGTGAGTGGTACCAGCGTGGCCTTCTCTGTCGCCACGTTCACTTTAGACTGTGCGTCTGGATTTTCCTTGAGATTTTTGAACGCAGCCATTACCTCATGGAATGCATCTGCGTCGGCATCAATCGCGGCTTTTAGTTCCTCGCGGATCTCCGCCAGTCGACGGATGGCCTCGCTAAGCTGCGCCTCATATTGTAGATACGCCTTCTTCCCGCGGGACATCCCAGCGACCATTCCGCCCAGTCCTGCGGCCATTGCGCCTGCAGCAGCTGAGGCGCTGCCGCCGCCCGGAGCAGCCGTAGGAGCCGCAAGTTGCTCAACAAAAGGCTCGACGCCGGCGCGGAGGCCACCTACGGCCAGTTTGCCGCTCATCACTCCAGCCAGCCGGTTCTCCAGAATGAGAGACGAGTCGAAATTCTCGATCTGCAGGAACCACTCAGCCGCATCCTCGAGTGCCTTCTTGGGGATAAGTCCAACGATTTCACTCGACAGCGGCATGACGCCGTAGCGCGCGGCTTCGCGCTTTACGAATTCGTACACGCGGGCGATTGGGGTTTGGTCCGTATCTGTAAGATTCATCGACACTTGTGCCAAGCCGCGAACGCTGACGCCCATCCCCTTAACGTAGCGTAAACCGCCGTTGGAGAAGCGCACGGCCTTGCCGATTTTCTTGGCGATATCGACATCGGGAGTATTGAGGTAAACGTTGTATGCAACCAGGAACTTGCGGGCACCGACCACGGTAGCTCCAGCGGTAGGATGCAGCGATGCCTCGCCAAAATCGGGGCGCCGCTCAGGATTGGTTTTGACCTCCTCGCGGATGCCCTCGAACTGGCCGCGCCGCACGTTTTCGAGATTTTGGCGGTCTGGTCTTAATGCAGCAGATTCATAGAGATAGACGGGGACGTTATAACGCTTCCAGATTTCCTCCCCGGCCCGCCGGGCGAGGGAGACGCAATCCTCCAGCGTCACGCCTTCGATGGGAATAAACGGGATGACGTCGGCTGCGCCGAGGCGGGGATGCGCGCCGGTATGTTTCGTCAAATCAATCAGTTCGGCGGCTTTGCCGACGCCCCGGATGGCCGCCTCGGCGACCTTGGTCGGATCGCCCACCAGCGTGATGACACAGCGGTTATGGTCGGCATCCATTTCTCGGTCAAGGAGATAAACGCCGTCCATTTTTATGGCCTCGAGAATAGCGTCAACTTTGCGTTTATCGCGACCTTCGGAGAAGTTGGGAACACATTCCACGAGTGCTGGCATAAGCGAGAAGCATAACGAAACGAGCCGCTACTTACCACCCACGATTGGCGAATTTATAACAAAACAGGAATCTCCAACTTGATTCAGGGTGTCCGACATGCGAACGGAATTCTGTGCGCCGCCTTGTTTCCTTGAGCGACGACCTCCGACCGTGACAGGACATTCGTGCAGGATTACCGCCGATCGCTATTCCCGCCACCAGTGCTTCCCAGCGTGAACAGAATTTTGAGACGGTGGACGGAGTACCCCCCCTGTGAAAATTATGCGCGAAAAAGGAGAGTACTGCGCTACAATCGCACTCTGCCGGCAGGCCGTTAACGGTCGCGAGAGCCGGCGGGAACAGCCCCTCGCCCCATCAGTTCTTGTTTGAGGTTCTGGTCTGAGGCACCCCTGACTGGAATCAGTTTTACCACTTTCGATCTGGAGGAAGAAAAGAATGAAGAAAACGCTGCTACTTCTGTCCCTACTGTTGGCTTTCGCAGCCAGCAGCGTCGCCAACACGAGCTACAACAACTTCACGGGCTACAGTGATTACTGGCATCCGCTGGGATATCCCGACACCGCCACCTATGGCGAAACCTTTACAGCCCCAACCAACGGTGACGATACTTTGACCAGCGTCACATTCTACATGGGTGACCCCTTCGCTGCCGGCGATATCATTATGTCGGCTTATCTCGCGACGTGGACCGGCACAAATGCAGGATCTTTGGTGGGCAGCACCTTCCCGTTTGATTACGGCAATACCGGTCCGTCTGCGATTACGATTGGGGGGGGCGGGCTTACTCTCACGCCAGGGGCAAGCTACGTGTTTTTCCTGAGTATTTCCGAGTCTTACGGACTCTCGTCGGGTCAGACGTACATCGTACCCGGCTCGGCAACCATTCCGGGCGGAAATTTCGTCTACTCCAACAACGGCGGCGACTTCAACGCCCTGTTCACGAATGCATGGGATACAACCGGACTTAAGCCTGACTGGGCTATCGACGCCGAGTTCACGAATGGCAGCTCCGTTCCAGAACCCAGCAGCCTGCTGCTGCTGGGGACCGGTCTGCTTGGCGGCCTCGGCACCCTTCGCCGCAAGCTGTTCTAGCAACTACCTGCCTGTTTTTGCTATCGAAACCGCCCTTCGGGGCGGTTTCCTTTTGCTAGCTGCTCCTCGGTAGCCGTCCGTCAGCTTCAGAGCATTGGCGATTCCGCTTAGTGCCAGGTGTATCCGACCATGAACTGCACCGCGCCGTTGATTCCGGGATTGAGTGTGCCGATGGATGCGTTCGACAGGTGGTAGATCTTCACCGCGAAGTCGATCGAGTTCTTCGATTGCCGGAACCACTGCAGTCCCAATTCCGCTCCGCTGGTGAAATTGACCTGCGACGAATTGGGCACGGGCAAATCCTTGCTGCTGAAGACCACGCCGCCGACCGCCGCAATGTACGGGGACATGGTTTTTCCGCCGGTAAAGTTCCACTTGGCTATGAAGGGATTGATGGCTCCCGCATACTGCGCGTGTCCGCCGATCCAGAATTCGTTGATGGGGATGACGTCCACGGCCATCTCTAGGCTACCGCGCAAAGCATTGCTGCCGAGCTGGTGCGTCAGGACTCGTCCGAAACGTCCCGCGATCAGGAAGGTTTGCGCGCTGGGGGTGTTGGCGAACGATTGGCTGCCGCCGACATAGAAGCCTTTATTCCAGCCCGGGGAGCGCAGGGCTTCGACCGGATCGGAGGATGGAGCGGGGGCTGCTGCGGGCGTTTGCGACCAAGCGGCCGTGGCACTCAACAACACGAGGAGGGCGATTGTCCTTGTCAGCTTCATGGTTTGCCTAGCTTACCCTTCTGTGTTCCCTGCCCTCTCCGCGCGCTTGCGACGCTGGGCGGGATGCACGAACCATGCGATGGCGATGCTTATCAGGTAGAGCAAGATCATCGGCAGGGCAAAGATGCACATGTTCATGATGTCGGTGGTGGGGGTGATGACGGCGGCGATGATGAAGATCACCAGGATGGAGTAGCGCAGATTGCGCCACATCCAGCCGGCCGTGAGGACTCCCATCAGGGCCAGAAAGAAGACCAGAATCGGCATCTCGAAGACGATACCGAGCCCGACGATGATGGTAAGAAACAGGTCGGTGTATTCGCCGATGGTGATCATCGGCTTGAACTGGACGCTCCATCCGATCAAAAAGTCGAGCGCCGCGGGGTAGACCATCTTATAGGCAAACAGGCCGCCGGCAAGGAAGAGCCCCACGGTGCTGAACATGAACGGCATCACGTAGCGCCGCTCATGGCGATAAAGGCCCGGCGAGATAAAGAGCCAAATCTGGTAGAGGACGAACGGCGAAGCTACGAAGACCCCAGCGATAAAGGAGATCTTCAAGTACATATTGAAGGGGTCAGTGGGATTGAGATAGACCAGCTTCTGTTCCATCTGGTGGGCGGCCAGGGCCTTCATGATGGGCTTCTGCATCAAGTCGAAAATCTGCTCGTGAAACCACCAGCAAACGCCGAATCCGCCGATGATGAACAGGAAGCTGTAAATGATGCGGCGGCGGAGTTCCTCGAGGTGCTCAAGGAAGCTCATGCCGGTCATCTCTTCGGAGCCACGTTGGGCTGCTTTCTCGACGATCGGGTTAGGCATTCGGGCTGGGCGCTTCTGGCGCCAACGGACTGCCGGGCGCAAGCTCGGCGACGGTGGAAGGCGCGGTCACAGTCTCCGCGGGCTCTGCCGGAAGAGCCAGGGGGGCGCGCGGAATGGATTCGAGGGGCGGAGCACTAGCCGTGTCGAACAATTTTTCGGCCGGCAAAATCCGGGGAGAATTGTCCGGCGGCGGAGGCGTCTGCTTGGAGCGTTCTTCGAGCTCGATGTTCAGCATCTCGGTCTCGAGCTGGCTCTTGAATTCGTTGCTGGCTTTCTTGAACTCGGCAAGTGCCTTGCCCAACTGTCGTCCCAATTCGGGAAGCTTCTTTGGCCCAAAGAGGATCAAGGCCAGCAAGAAGATGAAAATCATTTCGGGCATGCCGAGAGTCATGCCTTCATCATAACTGGCCTGCGGCGAGGGCGGCAAACGGAGAGCAGTTGTCAGTATCCAGTTTCCGGTTGCCGGTAATTAACAGAAAGAACATGGCGCGCATGGAGAATTCAGGGCCAAAAAGAAACGCAAAATTGCGGAGGACGGGGTTCAGAATCGTGGCTGGAACGGTGAGGTTTAAGTCCGGGTTCGCAGATGAACCGTTAGTCGCCGTTAGCCTGTGATTTGGCCTGAGATCGACGGCAATCTTGCTGAGCACAGGAGAGTCCGTCGAACCCGCCAGCCACCGTGGTATCCATCACGAGTGATGAGCGTGGGGGACAAAAATCAGCCGGGGAGCATTTCCCCGGCCTGTGAAACCCAAACTTCCGACTAATTACAGGTTGATCTTCCGGCGCAATGTGCCCGCGAGCCCGAGCACCCCGGAGCCAAGCAGGATTAGGCTGCCCGGTTCGGGAGTCGAACCGTTGAACACCGCCGTGAACTGCTCATCGTATTCCGAGAAGGCACTCCAAGCTACGCCGTCCATAGACCAGTAGCCGAGGCCTCCGGCATAAGAGTCGAGGCCATAAACGAGGTAGTCACAGCAGGTCCCACCCCAGTCGAGCACAACGCCATACTGGTTTCCTTGGGTGAGTGCGACGTTAATGGGGCCGGTCGTATATCCATCACCAATCCAGCTAAGATTTGTGGTGGAGAACAAGGCGGAGCCCACCGGCGAGTCGCCCGACCATGCATAAACGGAAAACGATAGTTGTCCTGGCGAGTACTGGTTGTAGAACCCGACGGAGTAATCGGTCAAGCTAGTTCCCGGCGCAACAAACGTCTGAGCAGCGAATGCCCAGCCGTTCGAGTCGATTGTGTTTGAGGTGTTCCATGTGCTAATCGTGACGCTGCCGAAGGCCGCGGTCGAAAGCGCAAATGTTGCCAGCAAGGCAGCCAAGGCTGCGATTTTGGTTCGAGACATGTTTAATCCTCACTGATTCCGATAGTGACGAACCCGGAATCTCCGTGCCAGTGAACAACGGAGCGGTTACTATATACCGATTTCAAGGATTTCCGGCGAGTAATTGTCGATTGGGGCAGGTGCGGGCGCTTTAAGATGGCGATGAGACAGCGATCGGAATCGCCTCATGCTAACCGAGGGGCCTGGCGCGCGTCAGACAAATGGATTGGTTTCAGCACCTTCTGGCCAAGACCGAGCATCCAATTGAGCACCGGGTGGAAGAAAGTCCGGTAACGAAAAATGTTATACTTGCCTGCAACGTGCCGGTTAACACTCATCGCACACACGAGTTTCCCTCCCTTAGAAGGATCACATAATGGCCAGTAGTTCCCGTCGTTCTGCCCTTGTCATTCTCGCCGTTGTTCTTGCCTGTGGATGCGTGGGCATGCTGTTTGGGCAGCGCCTCAACACCACTAGCACGGCGGGAGACAGCGACCTCCGCGACAGCGTGAAAAGCTTCACCCAGGTATATGAGGTGGTGCAGCAGAACTACGCCGAGCCGGTGAATCCGGACAAGGCCATCTACAACGGAGCCATTCCAGGCATGCTGCGGGTGTTGGACCCGCACTCCAACTTCTTTGATCCTAAGGCGTACTCGGCGTTGCGTGAAGACCAGCGCGGCAAGTACTACGGCGTGGGCATGCAGGTGGGCCCGCGTAATAACAAAGTTATCGTGATCGCTCCGTTTTCGGGGGCTCCCGCGTATCGCGCCGGCATCCGGCCGGGTGATGTGATTATTGCCGTCGACGGCAAAATTACCGACAACATGAGCACCGCGGACGTGGCCGACTTGTTGAAGGGGCCGAAGGGCACCACGGTCAAGATTACTGTTCTTCGTGAAGGCACAGACAAGCCCATCGACTTTAATGTTGTGCGCGACGAGATTCCCCGCTACAGCGTCGATGTGCATTTCATGATTCGACCGGGTATCGGCTATATCCACGTCAACGGCTTCCAGGAAACCACCGAGCATGAGGTGACGGCGGCGCTTGATGAATTGCAGGCGCAGGGCGAGCTGAAGGGCCTGATTCTCGACCTGCGGCAGAATCCCGGCGGTTTGCTGAGTGAAGGCGTGGGCGTGGCTGACAAGTTCCTTAAAAAAGGTCAGGTCATCGTCTCGCACCATGGGCGTTCGTCACCGGAGAAGGTTTATCGCGCGGCGCATGGCAATGGCGGGAAGGATTATCCGCTGGTAGTGCTGGTCAACCGCGGCACGGCATCAGCGGCTGAGATTGTGGCCGGCGCCATCCAGGATCACGACCGCGGGCTGATCGTCGGCGAAACCACGTTCGGCAAGGGCCTGGTACAGACGGTGTACCCGCTGTCGGAAAACACCGGCCTGGCACTGACCACGGCGAAGTACTACACGCCCAGCGGACGGCTGATCCAACGCGATTACAACGGCGTCTCGCTCTACGACTACTACTACAACAGCCGCGACAAGGGCGACGGCACGCCTCCCACGCCGAGCCGCGAGGTCAAGATGACCGACAGCGGGCGTACGGTGTACGGCGGCGGCGGCATCAATCCCGACATCGTCATCGCGCCGATCAAGAGCAACAATTTCCAGGACTCCTTGCTGCTGAAGTATGCGTTCTTCAATTTTGCCAAGCACTACGTCATCAACCATAAGGTCACCCAGAGCTTCCAGGTGGATGACGCGGTGATGCAGGAGTTCCGCAAGTTCCTGGACTTGCAGCAGATTCCTTTCACCGAGGCCGAACTGGCGGAGAACAACGACTGGATACGCTCGAACATCAAGGCCGAGTTGTTCGTGAATGAGTTCGGCAGCCAGGAAGGGCTGAAGGTGCATGCGGAGACCGATCCGACGGTGCAGAAGGCGCTGGAGATGCTGCCCAAGGCGAAGGAATTGGCCGACAATGCTAAGAAGACCATCGCCCAGCGCAGCAACGCTCGCATGACAGCGCAGCAGGACCCGGCCCCCACGACGCCGAACAACAATCGGTAAGAGTTAGTTTCTCTCCTACAAAGCCCGCCTCGTGCGGGCTTTTTCCTTTGCTCTACTGCTCTACGCCCAGGATGGGAATAGGGACCGGTACGCCTGCGCTTTCCTCTTGCGTCGCATGATACGTACAGATATAGTACGTTTCGTACTATGAAGCGAGAATCCACTTCCGTTCTGGGATATGCGCTGCTGGGCCTGGTGCAGCAGCGGCCCAGCTCGGGTTACGACCTGCGAAAGATTTTTGCGGAGACGGCGATGGGGAACTACAGCTCGAGCCCCGGAGCGATCTACCCTGCGCTTGACAAGCTGGAGAGGCGCGGCCTCATTACGAGCGTTGTGGAAGAGAGCGCGGGATTGCGCCGCCGACGGGTGTACACGATCACGGCGAACGGGGTACGTGACCTGGAGGAGTGGCTCGCCCGGCCGGTTGACCGCACCGTGGTCACCCGAGGCCTGCCGGAGCTGATGTTGCGATTCGCGTTCATGGAAGGCTCTCTTGGCGCCAAAAGCGCCATCCAGTTGCTGCGCAACCTAAAATCGGAGCTGAAGGAATATGCGCCAACGTTGAAGGCATACTTGCGGCACAAAGGGCCGGAGATGCCGCTGTCGGCCATGCTGGCGCTCGACAGCGGAGTTCGCAATTACGACACACTCATGCGATGGACGGAGCACGCCATCCGGACATACCAGGCTGCAATTGCGGCCGGCAAGTTGAAGACACGAAGGCCCCGGAAGTAAGTGGAGGTAAAAGTGAACAGCGCAAAGTTAATTTGCCAATTTCTGCTGGGATGGATCGCGCTGCTGGCCGCACAGATGGTGGCAGGAGCGGTGATTCACGTGAGCGTTCCGCAAATGCCGAATGTCTTGCCGTGGTTGGTGCTCTCAGATGCGATCGTAACCGTGGCGATAGGGGCGGCGGCCCTTCGTTCGGGATGGAAGGGATGGAAGTTGGGGCTGGCAATGTTCGCGGTGCCGTCGATGATCGCCGTCGTCAACCTGATTGAGGGCGTGCTCTTCCTGACCGGGTCGCATATCGATTGGAGCGGCATGATGCGGCTCACTCTTGTGGGGTACGCCATTGCGGCGGTGCTGTGGACGTTCATTTATGGGAGTGCGCCGGCTTCGGGAACTTCGAGGGACTGGGGTTTTCCGGAGCGAGGTCTTGCGCAGAAGCTTTGGCGGCTGGTTGTCTGCTCTGCTGCCTATGTGTTGCTCTATTTCACGGCGGGGATGATTATTTTCCCGTACGTGCGAGATTTCTATGCGACGCAGCACATTCCCGGAATGGGTGAGATTGTGGCGCTACAGTTTCTGCTGCGCGGGCCGGTTTTTGTGCTGGTGTGCCTTCTGCTGATGAGGATGTTTCGGCTGCCCCGGCTGAGCGGCGCGCTGGCAGTGGGAGCGGCGTTCACTTTGCTGAGCGGAGTTGCGGTGCTCATGATTCCCAACCCGTTCTTTCCCGATGCGGTGCGGTGGGTGCACTTCGGCGAGGTTACCAGTTCGAACTTCGTGTTTGGATGCGTCGTTGGATGGGTGTGGGGAGAGCGGCAGCGGATGGCGGGGTTGGCTCCGGCGCACGCATAATGTAGAGAGTAAAACAGCTAACAATATGAAGGTCCCGCCGAGGCGATGCAGCATTGGAGGGCTTTCGCCAATGCTTGGATTTGCAGCGTCTCCGCGGGACCCAACCCTTGACTCGTTTCCAATTCTCTACAAAACCAGCGCCGGCTCGCGGTCGAAGGACCTGCTGTTGCGGCTGGCGAACTCCAGTACCTCCGGCTTAACCAGCTTCGCGAAATCTGCAAACGGCATGCGAATCAACTCCAGGTGGGTGCCGGCGTTGAAGGCAATCTCGTCGTCGCGGGTCAGGGTTTCGTCCACGTAAACCGGGATGCCGTACAGGTTGCCGAACGGCGGCATGGCTCCGGTTTCGCAGTCGGGAAAGAACTGCTTAAACTCGCGTTCGCTGGCGAGAGCGGCGTCCTTCACTCCAATGACCTTCTTGAGGGCCAGCAGGTCGACTTGATAGGAAGCGGGAAGGACGGCCATGCCGAGAGCGCCGTCGAGTTTGACGATGACGGTTTTGGCGAGTTCCTGCCCTTTGATGTGGGCGACGGCGGCAATGCCTTGTGCGGTGTAGGCCTTGGAATGCGAAATGACCACGTACTTGATGTGGTGCTGGTCGAGGAAGGCCCTGACTTTGTTGAGCGGCATGGTGACCTCCTGTCGACAATCGGGCGGGCGGTGAGGCCCGGGGTTGTCTCGCAAAGCGTGAGCGTTTGGCCTTGCTTCGGCAGCGTGGCTGTGCTGCCGAGGCAGCGGCCGTTGGCGGTCTGATGTCTTACTGGCCACAGTCTAGTCTTCGCAGCGGCGGGCGCAAGTCCAGGCATCACACTGCGGGTGTGACGTTGATGGCTTGCTCGACGTCTAATCCAGCAGGAGGAAAGGAAGATGGCGATGCGCAAGATTTTATTGGTGGTGCTGTTCGGAACCCTGACTGCCGGTGCATGGGCGCAGGAGGCCACGAGCGGCGGGCCGGTCGTACTGGACTATGGAAAGAAGATTGCCAATGCCGACCCGGCAACCGCCGCTATCGCGAAAGAGGTGCGGCACGAATTGCTGATGCTGCCGTGGTACTCGCTGTTTGACGACCTGGAGTTTACGGTACTCGACCGTACTGTTACGCTGAGCGGTTATGTGACGAGCGAGCACGCAGTAACGAAATCGGATGCGGCAAACGCGGTGAAACACATCGAGGGAGTGGAAAAGGTGATCAACAACATCGAGATACTGCCTCCGTCGCCGTTGGATAACCAGGTGCGGGAACAGGCTTACTTCGCACTCTCACGCGCAGGCTCGCTGTCGCGCTACTTCTGGGAGGCGGCGCCGAGCCTCCACATCATCGTCAAGAACCAGCGTATTACTCTGGTGGGTTACGTGAATCGCGAAGCTGACAAAAACCTCGCAACGATTACCATTAGCACCCTTCCGGGCGTTTTCAGTGTGACCAACGATCTCAAGGTGGTGCAGTAGCGGGCGGCGGTGATGGGCGCAGCAAGATTCCACCGGCAGCGGCGATTCAGTAGAATTGGACATTCACCGTAGCGGGGTTGCCATTGCGGGCTGCCGTTGTCCTTGTCATCGTGACCGCAGTTCTAGGTCTGAGCGCCGCTGCCCAGAAGGCCGGTGACAATCCCGATACCGATACCGCAACACCCGTTGCCACCTCGGCTAAGCTGACCGACCGTCCGCCGCACCCCACCGAGCGCTATTTTCTGAAGCACCTCGCGCAAGACCAGATGGCGATCTGGACCAGCCCGGCGCATATAAAGGCCGGAGACTGGAAGTGGCTGGCGCCGTCGTCGGGGATTGCGGCGGGGCTGTTCGTCAGTGATCCGGACAGCTCGTTCGGCATGGCGAGCTTCCATCCGGGTACCTGGAAAGAAGTCTCGAACTACGGGCTGGGTACGGCACTGGGCACAACCGCCGCCATGTATGCCTGGGGGCACATCACGCACAGCGAGCGGGCACGAGAAACAGGAGTGCTGGCGACCGAGGCGATGCTCGACGTGCTGCCGCCGCAGTTCGCGATCCGCGGCATCACCGGACGCGAGCGGCCCTACCAGTCGAACTACCAGAACGTTTTTTTCAACGGCGGAAGTTCTTTTCCCTCGAACCACTCGGCGGTGGTGTGGGCGTTTGCGTCGGTGGTGGCGCACGAGTATCCGAACATTTACGCCCAGCTCGGAGCGTATGGGCTGGCTACGGGAGTAAGCCTTGCGCGGGTTGCGGCGAGCCAGCACTTTCCTTCGGACGTATTTATCGGCGGACTGGTCGGCTATCAGGTAGGACGACAGGTCTATAAGTCGCGGCACAACCCGCAGATTGACGACGACCTGGTGACGGTGGCGAAACAGACTTCCGCGCCCATACCCAGCCATCTGGCCAGCACCTACGTTCCGCTGGACAGTTGGATCTATCCCGCGATTGAGCGCCTGGCGGTAGCGCGGGCGATTCCGATGCCGTTCATGGGCCTGCGCCCGTGGACGCGAATAAACTGCGCCCGAATGATGGCGGCGCTGAATGAGCGCGTGCAGAACAGTTTCGAGCTGCCGGCCGATCTCAATGCCATTCGGGTGGCGCTCAATCAAGAGTTCGCCGACGAATTGAGCGCGCTCGATGGCAGGCCCGATGAACTGATTCGCTTCGAAACGGTTTACACCCGGCTGAACGGAATTGCCGGGCAGCCGCTGAACGACAACAACCTGGGACAGACGCTGACGAACAACGAGGGCCGTCCGTATCAGTCGGGGTTCAACAACTACACGGGATTCTCGGCGCGGGCCGACGATGGACGATTCTCGTTCTATGTCAGCGGAGAGTTTCAACACGCGCCGTCTGCGGCGGCCTATCCGTTGTCGGCGCGGCTGGCGATCGCGCAGGCGAATCTCGATCCTGTGCAGCCGGGAGTTCCGTTCGCGGAAGTCAATACGTTTCGACTGCTCGATACCTATGTCTCGACGAAGTGGCTGGGGCAAGACATTTCGGTGGGCAAGCAAAGCTTGTACTGGGGGCCATCCAACAGCGGGTCGATGCTGTTTAGCGATAACGCCGAGCCATTCTGGATGCTGCGCATCAACCAGACCGAGCCGCTGTATATTCCCGGCGTGTCGAAGATCTTCGGGCCGTTTCGCTGGGACAACTTTTTCGGACAGCTTTCGGGCCACGATCAGTTCCCTGCCGGGCCGTTCATCTACGGCAACAAACTGAGCTTCAAGCCGTTCGCGCGGTACTCGTGGGGCATGGGCGGACGCCATCCGTTCCAGGGCATCGAGATCTCGTTTGCGCGTACCAACGTGTTCGCGGGACAGAATCATGTTCCGCTGACATTTGGGTCGTTCTGGAACAGCTTCAGCAGCACCGGCTCGGTTCCGCTGGATGTGAAGTTTTCGCGCAACGATCCAGGAGCGCGCTTCGCCAGCTTCGACTTTTCGTGGCAGTTCTGGCCGTGGATCAACGCCTACATCGACATGTTCACGCATGACGAGTTGACGCCACTGGCTGCTCCACGGCGGGCGGCGTTCAACCCCGGAATTTATTTTGCGCGGCTTCCGGGGCTGCCGAAGTGCACCACCTCGGCACAGGGTGTGTAGTAAACCTTGTAGCCTTTCGACTGCAGCATGGCGTTGTAGGCCAGGTCGACCATTGACAGACGGAAGCGCTCGTCGAGCATTCCTGCCTGCTCCCACGTCGAGCGCCGCAGAACATACGCTGTAGTGCCGATGCTCTCTACGACCTGATCGCGGCTGTAGTCGAAGTCCGTCCGGTAATACCGGTTCATGATGGAGCTGTTGGGGAAAAACCTCTGCCACTGAATCATCTGCAAAAGAAACGTGGTGACACCGGCAAAACCACGAATACAGTGCTGCACCGAACCGTCAGGATTCAGCAGTTTCGGCCCGCACGCAGCGGCATCGGGGTGCGCGTCCATGAACCCCACCAGGGCGGCCATGGCATTGCCCGTCAACAGGGTATCGCTGTTCAGCAGACAAGCATAGCGGCCGCGTGCCATGCGCAATCCCGCATTGTTGTTGCGGGCGTAGTACTGGTTCGTCTGGTTCCTGACCAGGATGACGCTCGGGAACGTCTCCGCCACCATGTCGGCACTGGCGTCAGGTGAGGCGTCATCCAGGCAGATGATCTCGAAAGTGATACCGCTGGTGTGCCGGTAGATCGACGCCAGACAGGCGGACAGCAGTTCCAGCGTGTTGTAGCTGGGCACGATGATCGTCAAGTCGAGGAGTGGCTCTGCCATCATCTTCCCTGCTGACATCCCAAGCGCCAGCGGCGAAACCAAGCCTCAAGGCTTCGACTGCGGCCTCAATCCGCAAACGCGGTGCCGGCCGGCATCAAACCGCGCTTGATCAGTTGTTCGTTGGCCACGTCCCACGCGCCAGGCTCGATCGGCTGCGACCTGACCCACGCCACCAGCCGTTCCAGGCCCTGCTCCAGGGAAATCATGGGCTCGTATCCCAGCCGGTCTTCGATCGCATTCAGGCTTGCCACCGAATGGCGAACGTCGCCCAGCCGGAATTGCCCGCTGATGCGATATTGCCCACTGGTTCCAAAGCACGAGCAGAGCATGTTTGCGATGGTTTCGACCGAAACCGCATGCCCCGATCCGACATTGAGCGTACACCCATCCACGGCGTCATCAAACAAGGCGAGAACCACAGCCTTGGCCGCATCTTCTACATACACAAAGTCACGGCTCTCCTGCCCGTCTTCAAAAAGGTTGAGCGTCTTGCCGGCCCGCAGTTGTCCCGCGAAAATCGTCATCAAGCCGGTATACGGGTTGCGCAAGGATTGGCCCTCGCCATACACGTTCTGCATCCTCAGGACCACCGCCGGCAGACCGAGCGCCCGACTGCTCACACGCAACAGCTCTTCCTGGGCCAACTTTGTCACCGCATAAATTGACGCCGGAGCCAGCACGGCATTTTCCGGCGTCGGAACAGGAACAACCGTGCCTCCGCAGGTTGGACAGGCAGGGTCCCACAACCCCGAGCGCAGCATTGCCGCAGACCGGGCTGATGGATAAACCAGACCACACTGGTTGCAGTCGTAGGCTCCTTCGCCATACACCGAACGCGAGGATGTCAGAACGATCTTCTCGACCGTGTGGCTGGAATTGGCGAGGAACTCCAGCAGGCTGCTGATCCCGCCCACGTTGGTTTCGGTGTAGCGGGAGATCTCATACATCGACTGCGCCGTGCCCGTCTCTGCGGCGAGGTGAATGACATAGCCAACCCCCGGCATCATTCGGGCCCAATCCGCGGGCTTGCGGACGTCTCCCCGATACACTTCCAAGCGCGGTTGACGCAGCAACCCGTCGGCGGCCAGACGAGGCACTTCGCCGTGAACTTGTGGACTGAGATTGTCGAGCAGGCGGACCTCGTATCCCTGATCCAGCAGCAAGTGCGCCACGCACCTGCCGATAAAACCCAATCCGCCCGTAATCAGAATCTTGCCGTCTCTCATCGAATCGGCGTCCCTACCATATCGATATGAGTTCGCTCCCGGCCGCTGCTCGTCTGCCCCGCTCACTGACAAAACTGCGGGAGCCCAATCTCAATTGTCGATTATCCCGTTATGAATGACATGTTACACCGAACGCCATTCCTTCCTCTGCGGTCCCTCAGGCAGGGCATCGATCCACCTGTGACAAAAAAGCTCACGCCGCGACGCGCGGTGGTTGACGTGCTCCCTCGGTGGCATATCCGGGGATGGCGGATTGTGTCAATGGATGAAGAACTGTTCCCGTATCAGGAAGATTACCGACGTTTCATCATGTTTCTCGTAGCGGTTCCGGGTCCGCTATCTGTACAATCGCAGCACGACAGACATGCGACCTCCCCCGGAGAACGACAGTGTGAGGTCCCAGATGAAGCCGTTTCGCGGCATGCAGAGCAAATCTGAAGTTTTGTTGTTTTGTATTCTTACGCTAGGAACGGCGATTGCCCAGCCGAATGTGAACAGTCCCTTGGACCTCGCCTCCGCAGCCCCGGCCGGAGGCCCCGCCACCCATACTGGGGCGCGCGCGTTTCCAGAACTTCACCTGTGGAGCGGTGTCGATCTCACGTATCTGGGAATGTACAGCTCCGACGCGCAATTTCATGCATCATCGCGGTTCTCCACCGTCAGCGGAGAGGTTCCTGGGGAACGGATTGTACCGGCGGCCTCGGCCGGTGACCGCACCAGCCAGAGCGAGGTTCCTGAATGGATGCTGCTGCCAAGTGAGCGCATCGTGGAGAACCTGGAACCGCCAGCGCATGCCCAATCCACCGCTTCGCTGCCATCGCGTGTGGGCGAGGCACGCAATCACGCGTTGACCTTCATGTACGGGCGGCCCAGCGTCATCCGGGCACCACGCTACGTAGTGACGGACTCGCGGCAACGCCTAATTCTGAGTGACCCGGAAGGGCTGGCGGTTCACGTACTGGATCCTAGGGGCAAGACCTCGTTTCGCCTGATTTGCGGCAAGGCCTATCGCGTCCACAAGCCTGCCGGCGTGGCCACCGATGCCGACGACAACATTTACGTCTCGGATTCGGAACATGGAATGCTCGTTGTATTCGACAGCGCCGGAAACTTCTTGCGCTATATCGGCGAATACCATGGCGAACCTGATTACGCCAGACCTCAGGGCATAGTCATCGACGCGAAACGGCGCCACCTGTTCGTCGTCGATACCCCGCGCAACCAGGTGTTTGAACTCGATCTCGAGGGCCACATACTCAAGCGCCTGGGGAAGAACCGCCGGGGCGAAGGAATCGGCGAGTTTGATTCTCCAACCGACGTTACTCTGAACCATGAACGGATTTTTGTACTCGACCGCTCCGGAACGCGCATTCAGGTGCTGAGCAAAGATTTCGCGCCGGTTCGTAGCTTCGACCTTCCCTACCCGCGGGATACTCAAGCCTCACGGGACAATGGTGTGGCCGCTGACCAGGAGGGAAACGTCTATGTCAGTTTCTCCTCCGGCGCCACCGTGCGGGTCTATACCCAGGAGGGCGCGCTTAAGGCGGTTTTCGGCCAGGACGGTAACCGCGCAGGCCAGTTTGCCGGGCCGCAGGGGCTTTGGATTACCGAGCGGGACCGGCTGTACGTCGCCGACTCAGGCAATGGCCGGGTACAGATCTTCCAACTGAAGCATGCCCAATGACACCGAAATTTGGCGGAAAGTCGGCTTGATCGCCATCGGGCGACCTGTTAACTAATTGAGAACGGCGCCGATTTTGCCTCTTGAAAGTGCTGTCGTGAGAACCTAAGATTAGGTGAGCTCTGTTGGTTTTTCCCTCCTTCTTGTGCCTAGCTGTGAGTTGCTCCGGCGACCCCGTAATACGTGTACGGTCATGGCGTTACGCGCGTTTGCTGCAAGAACGGTGCAATATAGTGTGGTATTTTTCAGATACACACAAAATATTGGGTTTTCTAAGTTGACGCCCCCTGAGAACGCAAGTAAAGTTGCACTGGTGTTGGCCCGGGTCCGCTCCGTGAAAAAGAACTTCGCCCGCATCGAGGATCCGGTTCAAGTTCGTGTGACGCTCACGAATAGGAGTGCAAGTTGCTCAAACTAAAGAAGCTGCAAATTCTTGGATTTAAGTCGTTCTGCGACCGCACGGAATTGAAGTTCCAGGGCGATGGCGTGGCCGCCATCGTCGGTCCGAACGGCTGCGGCAAGTCAAACATCTCAGACGCCATCTCCTGGGTTCTCGGTGAGCAATCGGCCCGTTCCCTGCGCGGCGTCAACATGCAGGACGTGATTTTTGCCGGTACCCGCGAGCGCAAACCAACTGGCATGGCCGAGGTCACGCTGACGCTGGTCGATCCCGGAGTCTACGGCGATGCCGGCGAGCCGGAAATTGACATCCAGGACGATCTGCCGGAAGCGGATTGGGACGAGTCAGCAGTGCGTTCCGCCAAAGCCGAAGATGCCGAGCGATATACGGAAGAAATGCGCCCGGGGCAGGGTGACGAGGAAGCCGTTGAGGCTACGGAAGCGGCCAGTGCGCCGCCTTCCGAGACTGCCGCGGTGGAGAACGCCGGACAGCACGTCGTCCTGAAGATTCGCCGCCGCAAGTTCAAGCGCACTTTCAAAGCGGGAGAGATCGCAGTAACGCGGCGGCTGTTCCGCTCGGGCGAGAGCGAATACCTGCTCAACGGCAAACTGTGCCGGTTGCGCGATATCCAAGACATCTTCATGGGCACGGGCCTGGGACCGGAGTCGTACGCAATCATCGAGCAGGGCCGCATTGGGCAGATCCTGAGCAGCAAGCCGACCGATCGGCGCGCCATTATCGAAGAGGCCGCCGGCATCACCAAGTTTAAGACCCGCAAGCGGCTGGCGGAAGCTCGCCTCGAAGACGCGAAACTGAACCTTGCGCGCATCAACGACATTTTTGACGAAGTCACGCGGCAGATGAATTCCCTGAAGCGGCAGGCCGGCAAAGCCGAGCGCTATGCCAAGCTGCGCGATGAGATGCGCGGCAAGCTGCGCGTGGTGCTGGCCAGCAAGTTCGCCCAGCTCGACGTCGAGGCTGCGGCCATTGAAGAGCAACTCACCGCCATCGGCGAGCAGATGCGCGTTAAGGGCGAGGCCGTCGAGGCCATGGAAGGCGAGCATGGTGAGCGCACCCACCGCGGCTACGCCATCGAGCGCGAAGGTAACGAAAACCGCGACAAGTTGAACGCGCTGGTCATGGAGATCGACCGCGCCATTGCCCGCCGCCGCACCAATGACGAGCGCTGTGCCGAACTGGATGCGCGTTCGGCGGGAGCGCAGGCCGAGCTGGGGAGCACCGAAGAGCAGATCGCGCGGCATCACCAGGAACTGGACGCCAACCGCTCGATTCTCGCGTCGGCGAGTGCCGATGTCGCCATGGCGCAGGACGAGTTGCAGCAGCGCCAGCACGAAGCCACGTTGGCCTCGGGAACGTTGATGGATGTGGAGCGCCGGCAGGAGGAGCGGCGCGCCGCCATCCTGCAGAGCGTGTCGGCGGCTTCGTCCGTGCGCAACCGCATCACCCAGGCCGAAGAGCGCATCGCCGCCCTGGACCGCGAGTCTCGCCGCCTCGAACAAGAGACCACGGCCGCCCATCAGCAGTTGGAGAGTTTCGGCGGACAGCGCGGCCAGCTGGGGCTGGAGTTTGAATCATCTTCACAACGTGTGGAGTCGCTGGCCGGACAGATCGACGAGAACCGCCGTTTGCTGGCACAGAAGCGGACCGATGAAACTCGCGGCAAACAGCACCTCGATACCCTGCGGGCCGAATATGCCGGGCTGATCGGCAAGAAAGGCTCACTGGAGGCGGTCATCACCGAGCATGGCTACTCGACCGACTCGGTACGGCGGCTGTTCAAGTCAGGCGCCATGAGCGGCGGCATGGCACCGGTAGGCGTGCTGGCCGACTTCCTGGAAGTCGAAGACCGCTACGAGCACGTCGTGGACGACTTCCTACGCGATGAACTGAACTACATCGTGGTGAAATCGTGGGACGCCGCCGATGAAGGTCTGCGCCTGCTGCGCAGCGACGTTGACGGCCGGGCCACATTCCTGGTGCATCCCGAAGATTCGCAAGCCAAGTTCTCCTTCCTGAGTGAAGAAGGGAGTTATCACGGCATACAGCGCGACACCGTGGTGCCGCTGAAGCATTGCATCCGCGTGCTCGACGGTTTCGGAAAATCGCTGGAAGTAATCCTGCCCAAGCTGGGCAACGGGTACATTGTCCCCGACCCCGAAGTTGGCCGCGACCTGGCACTGCAGAACCCGGATGCGTTCTTCCTGTCGCAGTCGGGCGAGTGCTTCCACAACGTCACCGTGACTGGAGGCAAGCAGCGCAGCGAAGGTCCGCTGGCCCTGAAGCGCGAGCTGCGCGAAGTGCTGCGGCAAGCGGCGGACGTCGAAGCCAATATGGCGTCGGAGCAAACCCGCGTGGCGGCCCTGACCCGCGAGATCGGCGAACTAACTTCCCTGCTGCAACGCCTCGAAGACGACAAGCGCGAAGCCGAGCGCCAGGCGATGACATCGGGCCACACCCTGCAGCAACTCGACAGCGAGATGGCGCGGGTACGCGAACGCCTCGGCACTTATGAGCGCGAAACGATCCGGCTGGTGGCCGAGTGTGGAGAGTGTGAAGTGGGCATCGCCACTCATCGCACGGAACTGCTGGCACACGAAGAGCGCAAGGCGTCACTCGATGCCGAGATGGAGGCGGCGCAAAGCAGTCTTGACGATCTTCGCCAGCGGCGCGACACAGCCGCGCAACACGCCAGCGACTCCCGTGCCAAGCTGGCAACGCTGGAAGAGCGCCGCCGCGGGTCAGCCGTCACAGTCCAGCGCCTGGAGGCAATGGTCGCGGAAGTGGCTTCCCGTCTCGACAAGCTGAAGGGACAGATCGAGTCCGCCGCGGCAGAGAAAGAACAACGCGAGCAGGAGAACATCCGCCTGGCTGAGCAGGAAGTGCAGTGGGCTTCCGAGCGCGACGCTGCGCAACTGCGCGATCGGGAATTACAGGAGGAATTGCAAGCCGTTCGTGTGCGTCTGACGGAGCTGGAAGAAGCGCTCAAGACCGCCCGACACGAACTCGATGCGGCGCGCGATCGGCGCGGCGAACTGGCGGCAGAGCAGGCCCGCCTACAGTCGGATGGGCAACACATGGCCGAGACCTGCATTCAGGAACTCGGCCAACCCCGCGAAGAGCTTCTGGCCGACGAAGCCTTGGCCCGCCTCGCCGGTGACGAACTCACCAACGAAGACGCGCTCTACAAAGACATGCGCACCCGGCTGGAGAACATGGGCCCGGTGAACATGATGGCGCTCGAGGAATACCAGGAAACGGCACAGCGCCACGAGTTTCTCGAGACCCAGCGCCAGGACCTGTTGCAGTCCATCGAGAACACGCTCAACACCATCAAGGAGATCGACACCATCTCGCGGCAGAAGTTCGAAGAGGCATTCAACCGCATCAACGAGAACTTCTCGGCTACCTTCAGCAAACTTTTCGGTGGCGGGCAGGCGTTCATGCGGCTCACCGACCTGGAGAATGCAGCCGAGAGTGGCATCGACGTTGTCGCATCGCCTCCGGGCAAGAAGCTGCAGAATGTGCTGCTGCTGTCCGGCGGCGAGAAGGCGTTGACAGCGCTGGCACTGCTAGTCGGCATCTTCCAGTATCAGCCCAGCCCGTTCTGCATCCTTGACGAAGTGGACGCGCCGCTGGACGAAGCCAACATCGGCCGCTTTACCAGCCTCATCAAAGAGATGAGCGGGCAGACGCAGTTCATCCTCATCACCCACAGCAAGAAGACCATGAGCATCGCCCCGACCATGTACGGCGTCACCATGCAGGAGCCCGGCGTATCGCGGCTGGTGTCAGTGCGATTCCATGAGGAGCCGGTGAGGATGAGCGCGTAACCGTAGTTTGGAACTCGTGGTGAGCCGATGCCCAAGTGGGACGCTCCGTGACTTCCTACAGCATTGAAAACGACCGGTGGCTCACCTTCGGGCTGGCATTTGTCGGCGGCTATGGTGATGCCGCCGGATTCATCCTCGGCAAAACTTTTACCGGACACGTAACCGGCAACCTTGTGCTGGTTGCGATTTCGCTGGTCACCCGAGACGCGCGGTCCGTATTTCGACAACTCCTCGCCATCTCCGCTCTTCTTGCTCGGAATTGTCCTCAGTGCCCTGTTAGCGCGTTTGCATCCCCTCCGGCCCACACGGCAGCTCCTGCCCTTTGTCATGGCAATCGAGGTCCTCCTGATCGGCATGGCATCGCTGGCCCTGGAATCGTCGATGAACCTGCGGGTGGGAGTCTTTCTGGGCTGTGTTGCTCTCGCGCTGGGAATGCAGAATGGCGCCTTCCGGCGCGCCGGGGGAACCGGCGTCCACACTACCTACCTGACCGGAATGACAACGAGCCTCATCACCAACTTGCTAGGACGGGGCGATTCCGATGACGCGTCGAAAATTGTGCGGCCAAATCGTCCCGCGAACCGTATTCTCGGCGGCATCTGGATCGCGTTTGTCGTGGGCGCAATCGCCGGGGCCGCCACTTCGTACCGCTGCGGAGGCTTCGGCATCTTCGGCATGGCGGTCGTCCTACTCGCACTTATTGTGCAGAGCACCGTGGCCGCCCACGACTCCTCGTCAGCCAGGACAAAGTGATGGTCGCAGCGGAGACCTCACTATAGAGCCTCCGCTGCGTTTTTGGGCTTACTTGCCGGCTGCTGTTCCCGGCCCTCCAAAGGTGATCGCCGTGTCCTTTCCGGCGAAGTCAATTTCGCTGATGTTGCGTTGGTTCTCCCCTGCTGCGAACACTATCTGGCTGCTCCCGTATTTCTTGGGTAGTGTCTTCAACTGGCCATTGGTGGTCGCAACATGCTTTCCGTCTTTCAGAAATTGCACCTGCGCGCTGTTTCCGTCGCTGTCGTACTTCACGACGTAGTCACCGGCAGGAAGAGTCGCGCCGTTGACGGTGGCATCCTGGTAAAGCGTTACGTTGCCATACTTCGGCTTGGCCCAGGCCGTCAATGAGAGTCCCAGGGCAAGCGCCACCAGTGTGAATTGAGTCATCAGTTTCTTCATGGTTACGTCTCCTCTTATACGCAATCCGCCGCGTGCGCGCCGACACCAGCGCCGGCGCGTCACGGCAGGTTCTCGACGTCCGCGCGCTAGACGCCGTTGTTGTATCTACGCAAGTAGACGAAGAAAGTTCCAGGATGGTAGCGGTATGGTGTGTGAATTCAAACGCGGGGCGGAAGCTATTCCCAGCCCATACGCTTGCGCAGCGACGTAATGTGCGCGGTGTGATGCGCCGAGTGCCAGGCATAGAGCGCGAGCATGCGGTTCAACTCCAGTACACCCAACTCCGGGTGGCGCAGAGTGCGGGCAAAGTCCGAGGAGTCCATCCCGCGCAGCAGCGCAACCCAGCGCGCATGCAGGGCGTTCAGCAGCTGCAGCGAAACATCCACTGGGGTGTTCGCAGTGTCGGCCAGCCTGGCCCACATGTCTTCCTTGTAGGTCTTGATGGAAGGCTCGTACTCGGTCAGCGCCAGTTTGAAGCGAATGTACGCATTGGCGTGGCTATCGGGAACGTGGCCGACCAACTGACGCACGGTCCAGCCCTCGGGCCGGTAAGGAGTCTCGAGTTGCTCCGCCGTTAGACCGGAGACGGCCTTGGAGAAATTCTCCGGCAGTCGCGCCAGCACCTCAATGTAATGTGCCCGGCGCTTGGCCATTTCCGCTTCGTTCGCTGGAGGAACCCATTCAAACTTGCCAATCGGAAAGCGCAGATCTTCCATGGTTGCCGCTCCTCGTTGATCTACTCGTGCCCAAATTCTAGTCGACTGTGCGAACGTTGTCCGACGGAATCAACTCCACGGTACAAGGCCCTGTGAGCAATTCCGGCTTCAGAGGAGCGGCTGGCGTGGCATCCGCCTCCACAGCTTCCTTGCCCTTTCCAGCCTTTTTCTTCGCCGGCTTGGCCTTGGGCTGCGGAGGAGCCGTCCCGCACGTTACCGTGCCGCGCCGAAGCGCGCGAACCGATGACGGATCGGGAAACGTGATTCCCAGGTTATCGGCTTTCACCGCGTCCGCCAGCGCCTTGATCGAAGCGTCGCCGCTAACGAACTTAACCTGCTCGTTCCCGGCAGGAGAGGCCAGCACAAAGAAGTCGCCGCTTCCCTTTCCGGTTGCGTTCAGCTTGCGGGCACTCGCGGCCTTTTCCTCCGCTCGCGCCTTCTCCACGCGGCTGTCGATGCCGTCGGTGACGCCAAGCGCCGCCAGTTTCGCGCGCGCATCCACGCTGGGCGAAAGCCCCGTCAGCGCATCGATGTAATAGCGGATGGCCTCATCCTTGTTGCCCCGCTTCTCGGCGATCTCGCCCAGGTGCAGGCTGATGTCGCCGTTGCCCTTGGCATCCCACGACGCCCGAATGTAGCGCTCGGCCGCGTCGAGATTGCCGCGCTTGTACTCCACCCACCCCTTGGTGTCCCACACGGCGTAAAGCAGGTTGGCGGTAAACAAGTCCTGCGGACGCAGGTTGTCGAGGTTGACGTCGCGCAGTTGGGTCTCCAGCGCGCTGATAGCGGCATCGGAATACTGACTGGCGCGGTCAAGCTGCACATCCTGTTCTGCCAGAGAGTAGGCGATGTTGTTCCACACCACCGCGGTCGGCGCAATCGCGATGGCCCGCTCAAACGCGGCCATACCCTTCTCGGTTTGCCCGGTGGCAATATAGGCCTGGCCGAGCGAGATTTGCAGCAGCGGGTTGTTGTCTTGCAGCGAGGCTGCCTTCTCCAGCTCCGGCACCGCGTCGTTCCACCGCTTGAGCTTGCTGTAGAGCGCCCCCAGACCGCCGTGGGCGTACACATCTAGCGGACTGACATCGATCGCCTTCTTATACTGTGCGATAGCATCGTCGTAGCGCTGCATGCCCTCGTACGCCTGCCCCAATCCGGAGTAAGCGTACTCATCGTACGGATTCGCCACGATCTGCTTCTGGAACGTGTCGGCAGCCTTCTGGTATTGGTTGTCAGCCAGGTAAGCACGGCCCAGGTTGTTCCACAGGTCCTTGTGCTTGGGATCGTCTTTCGCCACTCGCTCATAAAGCTGAATCGCCAGCGTGAAGTTGCCGTTGTTTGCCGCCTGACCGGCCGAGTCGAACAGATCGTCGGGTGACTGCCCTGCTCCCAATCCGGCGGTACCCGGAGACTTGTTATCGAGCACGATGTTCTGTACCTGGTCGGCATCGACGGTGCGGCGGAACGAAGCGTAATCGTCGCGCCTTTCGTACGGGATCTCCCTCATCAGCACCTGCATTTTGCGCAGGGAGGTAAGCTGCCCGCTCACGAACCCAGGCTCGTACTTGTAGCTGGAGTGGTATTCGGCGTAGTCGCGCTTTACGTCGACGCCGATGGGCAACCGCACGCCATATTTCGCCGGAATGCTTATCTTCACTTCCACCGAAGCATCGCCGATGCCACCCAGCTTGATGGGCTTGGGATTCTTGGCGTCGTCATCCGGCGCTGGCGCAATTTGGAATGCCGTCATCGGCAGCGGCAGCTTGGGGTCAGCGGCCGACCAGTCAAAGTAGTTGCTCGCGGTAAAGTCGAAGTCCACTTCAAAGGGATTGTCTGAGTTCGAGGGATCGCTCACCTTCAGATTGGTGATTTCCGCACCCTTCATGGGCGTGGCCGCCAGCATCATGTCGAACAGGTTCTTCCACTTGTTGTTGGGGACCTGGCGGATCGCAAAACGCAGCCCGAGCTCCGTATCGCCACGGGTCTCGGCGTGCAGGTGGGCCGTCAGCTTGCCGGTGTCGTTCAGCGACCCTTCGATGCGGGTCCGGTCGAAACTCGCAAACGGCAGGTCGGCCGGCGTCGTCACCAGGGCGGATTTTCCGTCGGGTGCAACCGCCAGCGCCAGCTTGTCGCGCAGCGGATAAGCCAGCATGCGGAAGGGTGCAACTCCATTGGTGCTGTCGAGCCAGATCTCCTGGCCGTCCACATTCACGCGGGTAATCACGTGGTCGAACTGGATGGGCGAAGGAACGTCAGGATCGAGCTTGTGCTGCGAACCGATGAGCACCGATGTCGAGTCGAAACCCTGGGCGGCCAGCAGCGCCGCCAGCAGCGTGTTCTTGTCTTTGCAGTCGCCGTAGCCGTTGGCAAGCACCTCCGAGGCCGCGTGCGGCTGGTAGCGTCCCAGGCCAAACGACAGGCTCACATAACGGAAATCGCGCGACACAAAGTCGTACAGCGCTTTCACCTTGTCCATGTCGGTGGTCTTGCCTTCTACCAGGGAGGCAGCCTTCTCCTTGATGGCGTCGGTCGGCTGGCGGCGGTCTTTTTCCAGTCCGGCATACCAGTCGCCCAACTGCTGCCAGCTCTCGAAAGTTGTGAGCTGGACCGCGGGCGTCTCATCGTCGTCGCGCATCCGCCGCGGGCGTTTCTTCTTGCGGTCGGCGTCTTCTTCATCCTCCAGATGAGAGTGCTTCCAGCGGTAGATGCGGCGGTCGCCTTCTTCCGTGATCTTGGGATCGGCGCCCGGCTCAGTCTTCAACTTGACGGTCCGCGCCTTCGGGACGTCGATCTCAAGTTGCTCATCCAGCACAATGCCGCGGTCGCGGAAATCGTAGCTCGTCCAGAATTGTCCCGGCGTGAGCGGGTCCACGATCGTGCGGACAAACTGGTACTCCAGGATGTCGCCCGGCCGCAACGCGGGAACGCTGATGTGCTTCTCGTGGTAGTCGCTGTACATCAGGGCGTTCGGGTAGGTGACGTCCTGGATGGCAGACTCCTGCGCGGTCACCACCGTGCCATCGGGCTTTATTACGCGCACATAGGGGATCTCGATCGTGTCGCTCAGGGCGCTGTACCCAACCTTGAGCTGGCCCAGCGCCTGCACCCCGGCGTCGCTGTTCACCTTGATGCGGGCGTCCATCTGCTCGCGGCCGGTGCCGTCGTTCTCGAAGCGAAACGTCTCGTGATACGACTCGGTGACGAAGGCCTCCTGAGAGTAGTCGGCGGCGGGCTTCGCGGCTGGGGCCGGCGCTTGCGCCGCCAGCAACGAGACAAATAGACAGGGGAATAGGACGGTCCGGACTATGCGCATGAGATATGGTCTAGGAGCTATGGTACGCGGTAAGGCCCTGATTGGAAATCGGTCCGCAAAATACGTCCGTAAACTCACCCTGGCCGTAGTTCATTCCGCCAGGACCTGCCTGCCGACGAATTCATTGGGTGGCCACGGGCCGCTGAGCCGCAGGCGCACTCCCTCTGACGGTCCAGCGCTGCGCAGCGCTGCGATGAAACGCTCGCGGTCGCTCCGCCCCATCAGCGCATACCAGATACGTGTCCGCCGCTCCTGCCGCGTCCGCCATTCGCGCACGATATCTGCCGTCACGGTCTTTAGCTTGTTGTCGATGGCCGCGGTCGCGCGCTTCAGCTTCCTGACGGCGCTTCTGGTATTCGCGCCCACTCACCGGGGTCGCCAAGTCGGCGCGCTCGTCGTCCGCCCACGTGGCAGTCAGCTCGTATTGCACCATGCCGTCCAGCCGCGTTAATGCCTCGACGTAGCTCGCGCCTTGCTCGGTCAGGAGGTCTTCGAGGGCCTCAACATTCTCCACCATCGCCGGAAACGGGAACGCCAGCGGCGTCGCATACGCCACCAACTCGCGCAGCACCTGGCGGTACTTCCCATCCGCCGCCTTGCGCGCTGGCCCCTCGGTCAGCGTCTCCGGATTCGCCACCTCGCTCCAACACACGCGCAGCCCGTTAGCGTCGTGGTTCGCGAGCGGCATCTCCGCAACGCCAGTTAGCTCCGGCGCCGGAATCGATGAAATCAGCGAAACGGTATAGAGCAGGCAGGCCAAATTTCAGCGTAACACGAAGGGGAGAGCATCTCTGCCCTCCCCTTGTCTTGATTACCTCGTCAGCTACCGGCCGAAGTCGGTTTCTGACAACCGACAACTGCCCACTGACAACTGCTCTTCTACCGCCGCGGGCCGCGTCCACGTCCGCCGCGATCGCCACCGCGTCCACCGCCTGGGCCGCCCCGGCGAGGGCCACGATCGCCACCGCCATCGCGCCGCGGAGGACGGGCGCTATCGCGGTTAAAGTTCGGCTCGTCGGCGGCTTCGTGTCCGCCCTCAAACGCCACCTGACCGCCCGACTCCTCAGCAGCTTCAACGCCTTCCGGCAGTTCCCCGCCGCCCATCTTGGCGCGCTGTTCCTTCAGGATGGCCTTGCGCGATAGCTTGATGCGATTGCCTTCAACCGCCAGCACCTTTACCAAGATCTGGTCGCCTTCCTTCAGCTCGTCGCGCACGTCGTTGATGCGGTGCTCCGCCACTTCGCTGATGTGCAACAAACCGTCGGTGCCGGGAATGATCTCGACAAACGCGCCGAAGTCCGCCAGCCGCGTCACCTTGCCGAGGTAGGTCTTCCCCACTTCGGCGGTGGCCGTGATGTCGGAGATCATCTGCAACGCCTTCGCCGCGGCTTCCTGGTCGCTCGACGAAACATTCACTTTGCCGGTGTCGTCCACGTCGATCTTGACGCCCGTCTGCTCGATGATGCCGCGGATGACCTTGCCTCCCGGCCCGATCAAGTCGCGAATCTTGTCCGTCGAAATCTGTACCGTGTAGAAGCGTGGTGCAAATTCGCTCAATGTGGTGCGCGGCTCGCCGATCACCTCGTTCATCTTGTCGAGGATGTACAACCGCCCGTGCCGTGCCTGCTCCAGCGCTTCACGCATGATCTGCGCCGTGATGCCCATCACCTTGATGTCCATCTGCAGCGCGGTGATGCCTTCGCGCGTTCCGGCAACCTTGAAGTCCATGTCGCCGTAGTGATCTTCCGCGCCCGCGATGTCGGTCAGGATGGCATACGCATCGCCTTCCTTCACCAGACCCATCGCCACGCCGGCAACCGAGGCCTTCAGCGGAACGCCTGCGTCCATCAAGCTCAGCGAACCGCCGCAAACTGTCGCCATCGACGACGAGCCGTTCGACTCCAGAATGTCAGACACCACGCGCATCGCGTATGGCCAATCCTCTTGCGCCGGTAGCACTGCCGCCAGCGCCCGCTCCGCCAGTGCTCCGTGACCGATCTCGCGCCGACCCGCTCCACGCAGAAAAGCCACTTCGCCGACCGAAAACGGCGGGAAGTTGTAGTGCAGCATGAAGCGCTTCTTGGCTTCGCCTTCGAAGGCCTCAAGCCGCTGCATGTCTTCGCCCGTGCCCAGCGTGGTCGTGACCAGCGCCTGCGTCTCGCCGCGGGTAAAGATCGACGACCCGTGCGTGCGTGGCAGCACGCCGACCTCAATCCAGATATCGCGAATCTGGTCGAACTTGCGGCCATCCGGACGCCGTTTGTCGTTAATCACCTGCTCGCGGAAGATCTGCTCGCGCAGCAGGTCGAAGTACTTGCCGGCCTTCTTGCGGCCGCTTCGTCTTCTTCCGGTACGCTTTCTTTCACTTCCGTCTTCAGCTTCTTGATCATCGCGTAGCTGTCGTTCTTCGGATACTTCTCGGTGTTCACGGCGTCGGCCAACTGCGCGCCAACCTTCGACCGCAACGCGGCCAGGTACGCTTCGTCGGTTACCACTGGCTCGACCACGCGCTTCGCCTTGCCCACCTTCTTCGCCAGGTCATTAATTGCGGCAACAATCTTCTTGACCTCCTGGTGGCCGAACTCGATCGCGCTGACGACAGTCTCTTCCGAAACTTCCTTCGCGCCCGACTCGATCATCACGATGCCGTCCATGGTGCCGACGACCATCAGGTTCAGCTTGCCTGCGCGCTGTTCGTCGTAGGTCGGGTTGATGACGAACTCGCCATCCACCTGCCCAACGCGCACCGCGCCGATGGGGCCGTGGAACGGAATGTCTGACACGCTCAGCGCCACCGAGGCGCCGTTGATGCCCGCAACGTCAGGGTCGTTCGTCGTGTCCGCCGACAGCACCATGGCGATGACCTGCGTCTCGCAGCGGAAGCCTTCCGGGAACAGCGGACGAATCGGCCGGTCAATCTGCCGGCTGGTCAGGATTTCGCGCTCACTGGGGCGCCCCTCGCGCTTGATGAACCCACCCGGAATGCGCCCCGCGGCGTAGGTGTACTCGCGGTAATCCACCGTGAGCGGGAAAAAGTCGATGCCCTCGCGTGGGTCGGCATTGGCGCAAGCTGTGGCCAGCACAACGTTGTCGCCGATGCGCACAATGCAGGAGCCATGCGCCTGCTTGGCCAGCTTGCCGGTTTCAAAGTGAATGGATTTGCCGCCGTGGAGTTCAACCGTTACTTCGTGTTTCATTTATCTTCCTTCCGTTGGATACGCATCCGATGCGTTCCCCGTGTCGCTGCGGTACGTGGAGTCCCAGGGCAGGACCGGCAAGGTCAATCGCTCGTCGATTGTCTGGGACTGCAGCGGGATGGGGAGAATGGAATTCATGTCAGCCGAGAGAGGCTGAAAACTAATTCGCCGGGTGCCCCACCCTTGTCGTCCGCCGCGGCGGACGACAGGGTGGGAACCTCGTAACACCCAACTCAAACTGCCCGCCACGGCACCATGGGCCATGGCAGGCGATATCGTGACGCACAACACGCTGGTAGAGCGGGAATTCAGAACCGGCTGCCGTTTACTTGCGGATGCCCAGCTTCTGAATGACCTCTTTGTAGCGTTCAGGGTCGGACTTTCTGAGGTAGTCCAGCAGGCCGCGACGCCGGCTGACCATCATGAGAAGACCGCGCCGGGAGGCATGGTCCTTCTTATGCGTCTTAAAATGCTCCGTCAGTTCACCAATGCGCGTGCTCAATATCGCAATCTGGACTTCCGGCGAACCGGTATCCGTGTCGTGAGTACGGTACTGGTCAATCAGGGCGGTTTTTTTCTCTCGGGCTAACACTGCTTCGGGTGCGCTCCTACTCTTGTTTTTTCGTATGTTGTTACGCCATAAAGAATAACACGCAAAGGGCATGCCGTCCAAACCCCGGTGCTCAACAAGCACCGGCGTTGTACCCGGCGCGGGTGCGGTTGCGCTCGAACAAGCTAGTCTCCCCGACCTTGACGACGGCGAAAATACGCGAACGCCGCATTTTTTCGCCCCAGATGCCCAAAACGGTCCGAAACTGCTTCGATTATTGTTTAGCGTCGCAATCTTTGCACGGGAACTCTCCCGTAAGCAGTAAACTTCGAGCGAGTCTAGGCCAAAGCAAGAATCGCCTGACTTAATTTAGGGAGTGCGGTCATGCGTAAATGCCAAATATTCTCACTCATAGTACTGGCGGTGCTAATAGCTGTACCGCTCTCACTCTCGGCCAGTCTTGTGCCCTTGCTCGACATCACGGGAGGCGGGCAGGCCCCCGTGCCGCTTGCCGACGCAGTTGGAGGATGGGCGTTTCATATCGACACTCCCGTCACCATCTCGGCCATCGGGCTGTGGGACGAAGGCAAGATCTCTCTGCATATCGCTCACGAAGTCGGGCTTTGGAAGTCTGACCAAACGCTGTTGTGGGTAGCCACAGTCGATAACGGCAGCATTCCCGTCGCGTCCGCATTTGCCGGCGGACAGTGGCTGTTCACCGAGATTCCGGCACTGCAACTGCAGCCCGGCGACTACGTCATGGGAGCCGTCTGGGGCGATGCCATCATCGGCGCCGATCCCTTTCGCATTAACACGAACGCGGTGACCAATGGGATCATCTACATATCGGCTTGTGCTGCGTTCCTGCTGCCCTCGCCTGATCTGGTGTTCCCAAATTGCGGCGGCGGTTCCCTGTCTGACGCCAGCTTTTTCGGACCCAATCTCGCTGTGGCCACTCCCGAAGCAGGCAGCCTCGGCTTGTTGGCATCGGGATGTCTGCTCGGGCTGGGTGCGTTGCACCGCTGGCTCATGCGGTAACCCGGCAGCTGCGGACTGCCTGGAGCGCCCCGTCGACGAACCGCCTCGCGCATGCTCTAATGCTCTCCGCGAGGATTTCACCCCGATGACCCGAGTCCGCAACTATATCGCCGCATCCCTCATTTGTTGGAGCACTTTCTTCTGCTCCGCGCAAGAAAAGCCCGCCGTAACCCCCGAGCGCGTCAACACCGCCCTTGCCGCGCTTGATCCTTTCATCCGCTCCACTATGGCAAGCACCAAGGTCCCCGGAGTCGCGGCCGCCGTCATCTATAACGATCAAGTCGTCTTTCTGCGCGGCTACGGCGTTCGTAAAGTCGGAGACCCTGCTCCGGTCGATCCCGACACCGCCTTCGAAATCGCTTCGTTGTCCAAGCCCATTACCTCCACCATCCTTGCCTCGTTAGTGGGCGAAGGCAAAATCGGTTGGGACGACCGCATCATCGATCTCGATCCCGGCTTCCAACTGTCAAATCCTGAGACGACGAAGCAGATCACCATCCGCGACTTCCTCGCGCACCGCAGCGGTCTCGCCACCGAATCCGGCGACATGCTCGAAGACCTCGGTTACTCCCGTCCCGAGATTTTGTATTGCATGCGCTACCTGCCGCTGCCCGGCCAGTTCCGCAAGTCGTATGCCTATAGCAACTTCGGCTACACCACCGGAGCAATCGCCGCCGCCGTCAAGCTGGGCAAGCCCTGGGAGACCATCGCCGACGAGCAGCTCTACTCCCGCCTCGGCATGACTTCCACCAGCTCGCGCTTCTCCGACTATGAAGATCGCACCAACAAGGCCGCGCTGCACATCTTCATCAACGGAGAGCCGGTCAACCGCTTCGTGCGCGAAGCCGACGCCGAAGCTCCTGCCGGCGGAGTCTCCGCCAGCGCCCGCGATCTCGCGCAATGGGCGCGGCTGCAGCTCAACGACGGCAAGTGGAATGGCAAGCAGCTCATCGATGCCGCTGCCCTCGCCGAAACTCACAAACCCCAGATGTGTACCAGTCCTCCCGACCCCGCGAAGCCCGGGGAATGTGTCGGCAACAAGTACTACGGCCTGGGCTGGGATGTCGGAACCACCGCCGACGGCCACTTGCAACTCGGCCATAGCGGCGCATTTTTCCTCGGAGCTTCCACCAGCGTTTACTTGATTCCCCAGGAGCACCTCGGCGTCCTGGTACTCAGCAATAGCATGCCCGTCGGAGTGCCCGAATCCATCTGCCTGTACTTCCTCGACATGGTCCACTACGGCAAGCCACAGCGCGACTATCTTCCGCTGCTGCAGAAATTCTTCTCCGGCATGATCGCCGAGTCTCAGGACGCCTCGCCCGACTACGCCACCCTGACGCCGCCCAAGACCGCCACCGCCGCCAAGCCACTCACCACCTATGCCGGCAAATATACGAATGAATACTTCGGAACGCTGGAAGTCTCGGTCGAAGACAATCGCCTCATCCTGCGGCTCCCGGCGCTCGGCAGCTACCACGAACTCGCCCATTGGGACGCCGACACCTTCACCTACTATTTCGCCAGTGAAAACACCGGCATCGGCAGCCGTGGCGCAATATTCTCGCCCGACAAAGGTCAGGTTTTGATCGAGATGCTCTCCCCTGAACACAACGCCGTGTTCACGCGGTCGCAACCCTAGTGCCAGCCCGAATCCGGCAGACCTCTGGCTCGATCACCCGCCGTCGGCTTTTTTGAAACTCGAAACTTGAAACTCGAAACTGCAGTCATCGGTACATGTACTTTCGTAACTTGACGGCCTCCGCCTCTGGGCTAAACTGCGGCGTGGGGATTGGTGTCTCTATCCCCCGCACGCGGTTCAGGCAGCACGATGGGTACGCTGATCTTTGACAACTTGAATTACTTCCTGGTTATCTGCGGGATCGCCAGATTTTTATCTGATAGTCGATTGGTCGGCAGTAAGTCCTTTGGATGCAATCACGTTTCAGTAACCCATTTAGTTCTAAGACTTTGCGCGGAAAACACAGCTAAGTTATTGATTCCACAACGGAGCGTAGGGGGAGGGGGTAGCGTCGCAGAATTCCCCCGACTTTCTCGTCGCTCCTCCCCGGATGATTACCGAACAGTGAACATCCGCACCCGTCCGATACCAGAATCACCGCTCAAACGTCCCTTCTGTTACTGTACCGAGAGGGTCGCCGATGAGGTGGGCGCCGCGCTAAATGGTGACACTCCGAAGGATATTCAAGGCATTCCAGTACCGCGACTTCCGCCTCATGTGGATTGGCGCCTGCACCTCCAGCATCGGTACCTGGATGCAAATCGTGGCGCAAGGGTGGCTCATCTACCGCCTCAGCCACTCGGCGTTCTTGCTCGCGCTTGACCAGTTCCTCGGCGGCATTCCCATCTTTTTGTTTTCACTGGTCGGCGGCGTCATAGCCGACCGCATCGAGCGCCGCCGCATCTTGCTCGGCTCACAATATGTACAGCTGGGCAGCGCTGCGTTGCTGACCATTCTCGTTACGACTGGAAAGGTACATGTCTGGGAGATTCTCTCCCTGTCCCTGGTCTCCGGATTTGCGCAAGCCTTTGGCGGTCCCGCCTATCAGGCGCTGATTCCGACACTGGTCGAGCGCGACGACATGCCCAACGCCATCGCCTTGAATTCCATCCAGTTCAACCTGGCCGTCACCGTGGGCCCCGCGCTGGGTGGAATGGTTCTGGCGCGGTTCGGTGAAAAGTGGTGCTTCGGCCTGAACGCGTTCTCGTTTCTTGCGCCGATTGTCGCGCTGACCATGATCACGACACGCTTCCTGCCGGAGAAGACGACAGACTCGATGCTAAGCAGCTTCAAGCAGGGCATCCGCTTCGTGCGCAAGCAGGGCTCGATGGAAGCCTTGATTTTTCTGGCGTTTTGCATGACCGCGCTCAGCATGCCGTTGCGCACGTATTTCCCGGTGTTCGTGAAAGACATTTTCAAGCGCGGCCCGGAAACTTACGGCCAGCTTCTTTCGATGATGGGCATCGGCTCGATCTGCGGATCGCTGGCCATCGCCAGCCTGGGCAATTTTCGCCACAAGGGTCGCGTTGCCGTGCTCATGCTCATCAGTCTCGGCTTGGCCATTTCGGCCTTTGCCTTCTCCAAATCGCTGCCCTTCAGTTTTGTCGTGGTGATGCTGGTGGGTTTCTCGATGATGGCCGTATTCGCCACCGTCAATTCGCTGGTGCAACTCATCACCACCGACGAGATGCGCGGCCGCGTGATGAGCGTTTACAACTTCGCCTTCCGCGGCGGCATGCCGATGGGAAACCTCATGTCAGGTTGGCTGGTGCCGATATTCGGCGCGCCCATGGTGCTCGGCGTAAATGGAATACTGCTCGTTCTAATCGCTTCGTATCTCGTCATCACGCGAGCGCGAGTGACTTCGCTATAGCTGATTGGCGCGCTACCGCGTCGCCCTCTCCAGTAAATACAAATACGAACGATAGACCTGACCGGTCGCGCGTGTCATGCCGATTTCGCAGGTTCGACTGCTGGAGTAACACGCCTCAGAATGTTTGGCCTTCACCTCGCTGGCTTCCAGTCGAGTCGCCGACGCCGTGAGTTCGGGCACCAGAAATCCGCGATCGCCGGCAAAGGCGCAGCAGCCTGCGTCCAGCGGAACCAGCACATCGTCGCTGCAAGCCTTGGCGATAGCCGTGAGCTTCGGCGTCAGACCGAGCTTAGTGACCGAACAGACCGGATGCAACGCCACGGAAGCCGTCTTCGCGCTCACCCGCAGCTTAGGCAACAGTGTGTCATGCGCGAACTCGATGGAGTCCAGGAACGTTATCTGGTCGAAGCGCTGCTGGTTCTCCTCCGTGAGATAGCCGCGCGCGTTGCGGAAGCCGTAAGTGCAGGGACTCGTGTCCACGACGATAGGAACTCTTCCCTGCTCCGACCACTCCCAGCAACGCTCGATGGCGCGGTTCACCGCGATCTCGTGAGCGTCGCTCAATCCCTTGGAGGAAAACGGAGTCCCGCAGCAGGTCCCGGCAACATCGTCGGGAATGTAAAGCGGAACTCCAGCGCGCCGGCCAAGCTCCAGCATGACTTGCATCAGCGAACGGTCGTGAGGTTCACTCGGCAGTCTCCCCATCGTCCGCGAGATGCACGACGGGAAGTAAACCGCTTGCGCACCCACGCGACTGGTCTTCGGAACAGCTTCTGCGGCATGAGGCGTGTCGGACATCCACTCGGGCATGTTGTCGCCGCTGAGCCGCTTCATCAACCTGGAGACGGCCCGCACGCCGCCTGCGCCAATCAGCGATTGTGCGGCATGTCCCATACGAAGGGCCATGCGCACGATGCCCTCGGTTGCCGCAAAGTTAGCGGCGATCTTGGCTGCCCACTTCTGCGACGACGGAGTCTGGCGCATACGGCGGAACCGCTTCACCAGTTGGCCGGTGTCGATACTCACCGGACACGCCGTGGCGCACAGTCCATCGGTGGCGCAGGTGTCGAGCGCTGAGTATGGGAAGTCGCGGTCTAACGCAGAGTACGCATCCGAATCGTTGTGCCCGTTCTGCAGCCGGGCCATTTCGCGGCGCACGGCGATGCGTTGGCGCGGAGTCAGCGTCAGCTCGCGGCTGGGACACTTGGACTCGCAATAGCCGCACTCGATGCACTTGTCCACCTCTGGCTCAACCGTCGGAATGCGCTTGAGGTTTTCCAAGTGTGCGCGCGGATCGGAATTTACGATCACCCCCGGATTCAGCATCCCGTGAGGATCGGCCAACTCTTTCAGCCGCCGCATGATCTCGAAGCCTTCGCTGCCCCACTCCGTCTCGACAAATGGAGCCATGTTCCGGCCCGTACCGTGTTCTGCCTTCAGTGCGCCGTCGTAGCGCTTGACCACCAGCTCCACGACGTCGTCGATGAAATGCGCGTACTGATCGACAGCAGCCTGGTCATTGAAGCCCTGAGTAATGACGAAGTGCAGGTTGCCGTCTTTGGCATGGCCAAAGATGATGGCATTGTCGTAGTCGTGCTTGCGGAAGAGCTTGTTGAGGTCGAGCGCGCCGTCAGCCAGCCGCTCAACCGGAAACGCGACGTCCTCGATGATGACGGTCGTGCCCGTCTTGCGCACCGAACCCACCGAAGGGAACATCCCTGAGCGGATCTTCCACAGCAGCGCCTGTTCCGCCGCAGCGTGGGTAAAGGTCGCGGGCTCCAAGAGCTTCAATGGGCCGACGGCATCGGCTGCCTGGAGCTCCAGTTGCTGCCGCTCGGCCTCTTGCGCGGACTGGAACTCGGCGAGCAATCCCGCGGCGCCTTCCGGCAGCGTGCGCAGCGATGGCGGAACTCCGGCCTGGGTCTCGACGGAACGCAGCGAGGCGCGATCCATCACCTCGAGCGCTTTGGCGCCAGCCTGGCGCAAGGGGACGATAGAATCGGCCGCCGCGTACAAGTCCGGGAAAAGCAACAGTCCGGTGTACTTCACGGGCAGATCAGGCACGGTGTTCAGTACGGCCTCGGCGATGAAGGCCAGTGTTCCTTCGGCACCGATCAGCACGTGCTGAAAGATGTCCACAGCACGGTCGTAATCGAGAAACGCATTCAGCGAGTAGCCGGTGGTGTTCTTCATCCGGTACTTGCCGCGCACACGCTCGCGCAGCGCCGCGTTGCCTTCCAAAAGCGCCTTAAGGTCGAGGACACCTCGCGCGAGTTGGGGTTCGAGCGCGTGAAACTTCTCGTCAGCATCGGGCTGCGCAGTATCAATCACTGTGCCAGACGGAAGCATGAAAGTCATGGAGTGCAACGTGTGGTAGGCGTTCTGGTCGACGCCGCAGCACATGCCGCTAGAGTTGTTGGAGAGTATGCCGCCGATGGTGCACGTCGCGATCGACGCCGGGTCGGGGCCAATCTTGGCTCCGTAAGGAACCAACAACTGGTTGGCGCGCGCGCCGATTACACCGGGCTGCAGACGAATCTTCTTTCCGCCGTCTTCCACCGCGGCGTTGCGCCAGTTACGCGCCACCTCGACCAGCAACCCGTCGGAAATCGACTGCCCCGACAGGCTGGAGCCGGCAGCACGAAAGGTCATGGGAATTCCGTGACTCTGGCTGAACTGAAAAAGCTTGTGGACCTCCTCCGCATCCTTCGTCAGTACCACGGCGCGGGGAATGAGCCGATAGAAGCTGGCATCCGAAGCGAACGCAATGAGGTCGATGGGACGGATGAGGATACGGTCGGCATCAAGTTGCGCGCTGAGTGCCGCCTTGATTTGAGAAGACGTCTCCACTGCGGAGGTCAGAACACTTGCGGACATAATGATCGATTCCCTGCTTCAGGCTCGGACTTGCACGTTTCAGAGAGGGCGAAACGGAACTCTCCCGGGGAACACAATCAGCGTTCCCCGGGAGATCCAGACGAAGTTACAACCTGCTCACAAAGACTCCCACTCCCACGCGCTTAATGGATGACAAAGTGCGTAAACGGCGCAACGTAAGCCATCAGGAACACCAGGATTCCTACCAGGCATGCCAGAGCAATGCTATGGAAGAAGACATAGCGCAAAATGTCACCCTCATGCCCGTACCACTCGGTAGCGGTACTGGCGACGACGATGCTCTGGGCGTCGATCATCTTGCCCATGACGCCGCCAGCACTATTCGCGGAGGACATCAGAATGGGCGAAACGCCGACCTGCTGGGCAGAAATCTTCTGCAAACTGCCAAAGAGGACATTAGACGAGGTGTCAGAGCCGGTGAGCGCGACACCCATCCATCCCAGCAAGGTTCCGAAGAAGGGATAGAGGTGGCCGGTGCGGGCGAAGGCCAGTCCCATAGTGGCATCGAGTCCCGCATACCGCGTCAGGAAGCCGACAGCCATCATGGCGGAAATCGTCAGCAAGGAAAATCTCACGCGGACCATGGTCTTCAAATATATCTTGAAGATCTGGCCGACGCTGAAGCCCATGATCAGACCGGAAATGATGGCCGCGATGAAGATGCCGGTTCCGGTGGCGCTGAGCCAATTCAGGCTAAAGACTGCCGGTTCTTTGGTACTCTTGGCAACCACCGGAGGCATGCGCTCGACCAGCTTATTCAAGCCATGGATCGGGAATGTCGGATTGGTGATCTTGCTCGGCGGCGTGCTCCAAGTCGCCATAGAGGTGAAGACCTTTTCCGGCGTATTGAGCATTTTCTTGAAGGTGACAGTGCCCCAGCAAAAGACGATGATGCTGAGAATCAGCCAGGGCAGCCAGGCGCGAGCGACTTCACCACGACTATAGCCATGAGCGGCGCGATGGTCGGTCTTCTGCTCTTCGCCTTCGAAGGTCCAGACGCGCTTGGGGTGCCACACCCGAAGAAAGGCAATCAGACAGAGCATAGAGACTATCGCGGAAATGACGCCCGCGAGCCACGGCCCGTGATAGTTGGAAACCAGGAATTCAGTGGTAGCAAAGGAGGCTCCAGCCACCAGGACAGCGGGCCAGATTTCGATCATTTCGGAGAACCCGGCGAAGGCCCAGATCAGCCAGAACGGTACCAGCAGAGCGAACAATGCGAGGATGCGACCCACCATGGCGCCGAGGGTGAATTCACTGAATCCGGTGACTCCAGCCAAAGCGATGATAGGGGTGCCAAGCGCCCCGTAGGCAACCGGCGCGGTATTGGCGATGAGCGACAGTCCTGAAGCCTGCAGGGGACGGAAGCCCAAACCGATGAGAAGAGCGGCAGTAACCGCGACCGGGGTGCCAAATCCAGCGGCCCCTTCGAAAAACGCGCCAAAACAGAATGCGATCAACAGAAGTTGCAGGCGGCGGTCCTGGGTAATGCCGGTAAGGCTGTGCTTCAAAACTTCAAAACGACCGGCTTCGACGGTTAGCTGATACAAAAAGATGACGTTAAGCACGATCCAGCCGATGGGAAATAGTCCGTAGGCCAAACCGTAGACAGTGGTGGCAGCCGCCATGCGAGCCGGCATGTGAAATCCGACCGTGGCGGTGAGTAGCGCGGTTACAAGTCCGGCGAGAGCCGCATAGTGAGCCTTGGCGTGTCCGAAGGCGAGAGCGCCGAGCAGCACCACGACGGGCAGTGAGGCGATGAGCGTGGAGAAAAACCAGTGCCCGGTGGGATCGTATTGCTGCTGCCAGCCCGCGGCGAGCTCGGGCAATCGAAGGACAATGATTGCGGCCACGACGGCCACCACGGCGAAAACGATATCAGTCCATCCTGCTGCGGCTGGTTTGGACTGCTTTGCGGCTTGCGCGGAACCTGCCATGCATACTCCTCCTAAGAGAGCGCAATCGAACTGCGAAATTGGGTATAAAGTTCGGGAGAATGTTACGCGGGAAACTTTACGTTAGCTAGCAATTAGTACAGGCGGACGTAGCTCACCGGCCGATGTGATGTAGCGCACAATCGCGGCAAGAATCCTGGCGACTGCCCGTGGTCGGGATGGCTACCCGCGCGACTGAAGCGCGGTCCATCTTGTTATCCCGGCTTAGGCAGACGCGGGCTGGCAGCGAAGGCCATCCGAACTCGATCATGGCATGCAGCGGGCCAAGGGCTACAATGAGCGCGATCCGACTTGCTCGCATCGAGACTTTGCATAACCTTTGAGGAACATCATGAGCGCCACCCAGCCGGGAGATTCTAGCAGCACCAAGCAGCGGCCTTGGATTCTTGAGCTCACGGTACAGGAACGCAGCACCCTGGTCGCGACCTTTCTCGGCTGGGCTCTGGACGGCATGGACGTAATGGTCTACAGCTTCGTAATTCCCGCGCTTATCGCCGCATGGCACATTAGCAAAGGGCAAGCCGGCTTGCTGGGCACATCCGCCTTGTTAATTTCGGCAGTGGGCGGTTGGCTGGCCGGTCTGCTGGCAGACCGCTTCGGCCGAGTACGGGTGCTGCAAATCACCATCGTCTGGTTCGCGTTCTTTACGTTCCTGAGCGGGTTCACCAATTCGTTCTGGCAGTTGCTGCTCACCCGGGGACTGCAGGGGCTGGGATTTGGCGGCGAGTGGGCGGTCGGCTCGGTGTTGATGGGAGAAGCCATCCGCGCACAGCACCGCGGTAAGGCCGTCGGCACCGTGCAAGGGGGATGGGCCGTCGGCTGGGGCATCGCGGCCATCTCCTATACCGTGCTGTTCTCGAAGCTTCCCGGCGCAACCGCGTGGCGCGCGATGTTCTGGATCGGTATCTTACCGGCCTTGCTGGTGTTCTATATTCGACGATCCGTTCCTGAGCCTGCAGTATTTCACCAGACGCGGGAGCGAGAAGCGGCCTTGGGAAGAAGCAGCCGGTTTCTGGAGATCTTCAGCCCCGAGCTGCTGAAGATCACTTGCCTCACGGCGTTGCTGGCCACTGGCGCGCAAGGCGGATACTACGCGATCACCACCTGGTTGCCCACGTTTCTGAAGACGGTGCGTGGCCTCTCGGTGTTCAATACCGGCGGATATCTGCTTCGTGGTGATCGTGGGCTCGTTCATCGGGTACATGGTCAGCGCGTGGCTGGCCGATCGCCTGGGACGCAAGAGGACGCTGGTCCTGTTTGCGGCGATGCTCCTTCCTCACGGTAACGGCCTACACCTATCTGCCGATCAGCAACCAACTCATGCTGGTGCTGGGATTTCCGCTTGGATTCTTCGCTTCGGGATCGTTCAGTCCGGTGGGCGCGTTTTTCACCGAGCTGTTTCCCAGCCGGTTGCGGGGATCAGGTCAGGGGTTCTCCTACAACTTCGGTCGTGGCGTCGGGGCGCTATTCCCCACGCTGGTCGGATACCTCAGCGTCCGCATTACCCTGGGGCATGCGATTTCCGTGTTCGCCGTGGCGGCTTATCTCGTCATGATCCTTGCCGTGCTTCTGCTGCCGGAGACAAGAGGAAAAGAGCTGCAGGTGTATGAATGAGCGGTGGATGTGGGCCCGCAACCAGGCTCGTGATTATTTGTTGCGTTTGGGTGCTCTTTGGACATCACTTCGCCGCCATAGCCGGCGCCGGTCCGCTGGTTGGCACGACCCTGGCGCCGTTCCTGTTCATCCTGCTGGTCACGCTGGCCGGACTGGGCGTGGTGGTGGTCAAGGCACTGGCTGACAGTCCGTGGGGCTTATTCACCATCGTGTGGAAGGTTCGATTGCGATCGACATGGCGCAGATCCTCAAAGGGCCTGCCCGGCATGAGGACACAGCCAGGCTACTGATACTAGTACGCCACCAAGTTTTGAGGCGAAGTAAGGAACTTGACCAACGGTTGAGTTCTTCAGGCAACCCTCAATGGCCAGTCTTGCTTAGAACCGGCCTACTGAGGGTTGTCTTGTTTGCTACATATCCTGGCCTGGTTCCGTTAATCTTGATCCGCCGACGCCGTACTCTTCGGTAACCATAACTTAAGCCAAGTCCATCCAGTCTCTACCAGTTGCCGAGGGCTGTGGCCGTTGTGGAACGCGCGCCCTGCCAATCCACAAAAGTTGTAGGTTGCCGCCAATCCTCCGACCGCGCGCAGGTTTTGCCCATTCGAAAGCACATTCATGGCCCTTTCTGGCCGCACAGAACCAGGTTCTTGGGTACAAATGTGAGAAATATCACAAGAATCGGTGACCCATGCCACAGCCAGTAACATCCTGTTCACATAAGTTTTCGCTCCAAGGCAAACTTGCAGTCGGGAACGGATCTACTCAAAATCCCTTAGTCCTAAGGGCAGTCCTGTCCCACAGCAAGTGCCCCATCTTTGGAGGCGACGATGCATTCTTTCCAATCAAGGGTACGAACTGTGGCAGCCGTTCCGCTCATCCTGATGCTGGCATTTGTCTTCATGCCAAGCGCAAGGGCCGCGACACCCCCGCAGTCCGATAATCAGACCGCGAGCAAAACGACCACCTCAAAAACGACTCACTCCTCGAAGGCCAAAACGGCCCCCATTTCAAGCGCGGAAGAAATCAGGCAACTGAAGGACGCCATCGCTGCGCAGCAGCAGCAGATCCAGCAGATGCAACAGCAGATCGATAGTCGCGATAACGCCATGCGACAGGTGAAACAGGAGACCGATCAGAATGCTGCCGAGGCAAAACAGGCAGCGGCGACCGCGCAACAAGCAGCCGAAGCCGCCAGCAAGGCCAATGGCTATGACACTGCGGACGCAGCCGCGATGAGTACGCTGCACTCCTCCGTGGTTGACCTCCAAAGCAGCACCCAAGCCAACACAGAAGCGTTGACCCAGGCGAAGAAATCCCTCGTGAAGCTGGAAAAACCCTACCAGGTCCCGGCTGCACCGAAGGTCGTTCCCGCTATAGCGCCCGTCCGGGTGCTCTCACTGGATCCTGCGAAAAAAGAGGGACTGACTCCGGGCATCATGTTAGGCGGGGTGACCATGACGCCCTACGGCTTCATTAAGGCCACGGCAGTCTATGACTCCCTGGATCCAACGGGCGATGATTTTCCCCGGCCGGCGTTCTCGGCCGCGGATACCGGCCCGAACAGTAATCCGGAATTTCACCTGAAGGCGCGCGCCACTCGTTTCGGCTCCAAGTTCGAATGGCCTGATGCCGCCAAGAACATCACGGTGACGGGGCAAATCGAAGCTGATTTCGAAGGCAACTTCAGCGCCGTTGACAACCGCAATGTCTCCTCCATTCGGAGTAATGCCGTACAGTTGCGTCTGGCTTACGGTCGCATTGATTGGAACGTCCGGCCAAATACAGACATCTTCTTCGAAGGTGGACAAGACTGGACGATTTTCGGCTCCAGCGCGATGATGAACCTGTTCGAGACTACGTTCTTTGGAGCCTACTGGGGCAATCTGTACGAGCGCTCGCCCCAGTTCCGCTTCGGCTTCGTGCAGAAGCTGGGCGGCTCGAGAAACTTCAAGATTTCTCCCGAGTTCGCCATCATGATGCCGTCTGAGGGTCTTGTCCCGGCCACGGCTGTAACCTGCACTGCCACGAACATTACGGCGGGCTCATCCTGCGCCGTGGTAAACGGACTCGCCAGCCAACTCGGATACGGCGAGCGGCAGGGCGCAGACTACGCGAAACCTGAGTTGGAATCCCGAGTGGTGTTGCAGTTCCAACTTGACAAGGCCCCAGGCGTGGTTCCCGCACAGATTCTCTGGAGCGGTTTCTATACCGGGCGTCAGGCCACGGTATTGGGTTCGGCTGTACCGGCGGCTTATAAGAGTGCCTTCCCCACCGGCTATGACGCTACCAGCAACGGGTATGGCAATCAGATCGCGTTCTCTCTTCCATCCCGCTGGTTCACAGTAGTGGCGAGCGGTTATATGGGTGCCGATTTGCGGTTCTTCTTCGGTGGCGAGACGATGTCGTACTACAACCAGGCTGGGGGCCTGACGGCTACGGCTGATGGCTTCTCGGTTGATCGCTCCGCTACCGTGATCTTCGGAACAAATTCCGCAGGCCAGGCAGTGGCTGCGCCCCAGCTTCCGGTGCGCGGTTACGGTGGATTCCTGCAGGTCGGATTGCCGCTCTCGCGCTGGTTTAACGCCGATCCGAAGGGCAGAAATGCTGGCTGGCAGGCGTACTTTGAATACGGTATCGACGCGGCGAATGCCAATGACTTCAAATTGGCCAAGGGCATTAGCGCAACGACCGGCGCTGGTCCCATCAAAGACACTCTCAAGGGCGTAACCATCTTCTACAAGATGAACCCCTGGGTCCAGTTTGGCTTTGAAGAAGGCAAGTACGAGGGCTTCGCCCTTCCGAATACCAAGGGCGTTTGCACGACGAAAGTCGCTGGCGTGCCGTCTTGTACCTCCACCGATTGGAGGTCAGAGTTCGGACCGATCTTTACCTTCTAACAGCCAGGAGACTGGTCTTGATCCTAATGGGGTGGGCGTGAAAGCGCTCCACCCCCTTTTCCTGTCCAGAGTGCGAGACGCTAGCGGAGTGTTACGCTCGCCGCCACGGCCGCAGCAGGTGTACCGGACTGTCGTGAATCAAGGGAGAGCGATCGGTCAGTGGACAACCGTCTTGCAAGTGTCGGCTACCTGCGTCACGGTTTTCACCTCGAAGACCACGTACTCTCGCACGCTCGATGCGCCCCCCGCACTGGTCGCGTCTTCGCTCCTCGTACCAGGCTTGCCGGTGACCGCGATTTCGTGGTCGACATGCGGGCCGAGCTTTCGGGCGGCGCCGGACAACGTATGCACCGTCCCGTCTTCTTCGGTCAGGATGTACTGGCCTAGCACCAGCTTCAGGCATCCCTTCAAGGTGGTCGCCTCCGACGACTCATGGCTCTTATCGGATGGAGCGCCCGCCAATTCCGCTTGCAGGCAAACGGCTGAGATGACTAACAGGACAATGAGTGCTAGTGCCTTGCGCATCAAGGGCCTCCTGGGGCTGCTGCGCAAATCATTCTATTGGAAATAGAGCTGTGTCAGTGAAGGCCATTAACGGTGACCGTCAAATTCTCGAGTACGGTCATGCCATTGAGCGGCTCTGCGAGCTTATGGGTGTGCTCCAGGCCCAGGCACACGACTGTATTCGACGGGCACGTGGTGATGCCAGTACCATCGAAATCTCAGTTTCGCAGCCACGCCCAAATTCGCACCAGCCCGGGATGAAGATTTTGGAACTTCCACGGCCTGTTTGCGGAAATTTGGATGACAGCCGAACGCGGTGAGCTGCCGATAAGTCGCTTCGCCCGATCCGGGAAGCAGGAGTTTGCGGCGGGCACAAATCTTTACCCAACGTAACCGGACTTAACGGTGGAAGTACCCAGGGTGGTGTTCTTAGAATTGACAGTCACACTGTCGAGATCACAAGGAGTCGAGAGTATGAAGATGAAGTTGATGGTAGTTGCGAGCGTAATGGCCTTGTTGTTGTGCGGCGCTTCCATGGTCGCCTATGCCCAAGGTCCTGGCCCGGGCAGTAAAGGTCACGGGTGGGGCGGTCCCGGTGGCGGTCCGGGCATGGGAATGATGCTGCACGAATTGAACCTGACTGATGCACAGAAGGCGCAGGTCAAAACCATCATGCAGGCAAACCACGCCACGATGAAGACCGTCATGCAGCAGATGGAGCAGAATCGCGCCGCCATGCTGGCTGCCACCGCCAATGGCGCCTACGACGCGGCACAGATTCAGACCTTGGCGAACCAGCAGGCTCAGTTGCAATCGGCCATGATCGTGAATCGGGAGGCCGTACAGCACCAGATTTACACTCAGGTGCTCACCACAGACCAGCAGGCCAAGGCCGAGCAGATGCGCACTGAACAGATCACTCGCATCAACCAGCGTTTGCAGAAGATGGCGAACGGAACCGACACGCCGCCTCCGCCGGCTGAGTAGTCAATTACCGCCCGTTCGACAAGGCAGGGCTTCGACCCTGCCTTTTTTCGTGCTCTTCCTCGCCTCGTCACCGAAATTCGCAATGTAATACTTCTGTCATATCGGCCGCTGACGGGCGTATATCACATACTTCGCCGCTCTCGCTTCCTACGATGGAGTCATGGTTTCACTCGGCCCTGACTACGTACCTCGACATCCTAAAGGCATTCAAGCACAAGTCCTTCTTACCTCCGTCTTTGGCCCCTACGCGCAGGACGACGAATTCGGCAGCCGCGCCATCAATCCGATGGAGCTCTACCACAACCAGGTCACGCGCGAGCAGGGCAGCTTCTCGCTGCGCATGTTCCATCGCTCCTGGGGCCTGATGATGATCCAGCAGAACATCTCCGCGCCCTGCACGCTGCTCGACTTTCCCACGCTCGAGAAATTCGAGCGCGAACTGACCGCGCACCATTACGACATCGTCGGCATCTCCGGCATCATCCCCAACTTCGGCAAGGTGCGGGAGATGTGCCGCCGCGTGCGCAAGCTGTCGCCGCACTCCACCATCGTCGTCGGCGGCCACGTGGCCGGCATTCCCGGGCGTCGAAGACATGCTCGACGCCGATCACATCGTAAAGGGCGAAGGCATCGCCTGGATGCGACGCTTCCTCGGCGAAGACGCCGCAGCGCCTGTCGATTCATCCCGAAATCCTCTCCGGCTTCGGCTTCCGCATCCTGGGCATGAAGGTGCCCGACAACACCCGCGACACCGCCGCCACCATCATTCCATCGGTCGGCTGCCCGATGGGCTGCAACTTCTGCACGACCTCGGCCTTCTTCGGCGGCAAGGGCAAGTCCCATCACTTCTACGAATCCGGCGACGAGCTCTTCGACGTCATGCAGCACATGGAGCACAGCATGGGCGTGCAGTCGTTCTTCGTGATGGACGAGAACTTCCTGCTCAACCGCCCGCGCGCCATGCAGCTGCTGGAGCGCATGCAGGAGCACAACAAGAGCTGGGCGCTCTACGTCTTCTCCTCGGTCAACGCGATTCGCAAGTACATCGATGGAGGAACTGGTGCAACTCGGCATCTCCTGGATCTGGGTCGGCCTCGAGTCGCCCAAGTCCAGCTACGCCAAGCTGAAGGACTCCGACACGCAGGCCATCATCGCCAGACCTGCGCGAGCACGGCATCAAGCTGCTGGGCTCGACTATCGTCGGCCTGGAACACCACACGCCCGAGAACATCGCAGGAAGACATCGACTACGCCGTCGCCCACGACACCGACTTCCACCAGTTCATGCTCTACACGCCGGTGCCGGGCACGCCGCTCTATCACCAGATGCATGGCCGAAGGCCGCATGCTCGACGGCATCGACCTGGCCGACATTCATGGCAGTTCAAATTCAACTTCCGCCATGCCGCCATCTCGCGCGACGATTCCAAGCACTTTCTGGACTGGGCCTTCCGTTACGACTTCGAGAGTAACGGTCCCAGCCTCTTTCGCATCTGCCAGACGCTGTTCAACGGATGGCAGCGCTACCAGATCATCCCGACGCCGCGCGTGCGCGATCGCTTTGCGCACGAAGCCCGCAAGCTGCGCACCACCTATAACGCGGCGCTGTGGGCGATGGAGCAGCGGTTGAAGACCTACGAATCCTGATGTCTCGGCGCGTATCCGCGACTGCGGCGCCAGGTCGAGGCGGCTTTTGGACTGCCGACGCGCCTGCTGCGCATGGCTCGTCGGACCGATGTTGCTTTGGACGTCGAAGCGCGAAGACCGCCGCCTGGCTGCGGGCGTAACCTACGAGCCGCAGACGTTCGTCGAGCGGCACCACTGGGTAGAGGAATCCGGCGAAGGCACCAAGTTCAAGGTCGTGACGATGGCCCAGCGCGGGTTCCGCCCGTCGCTGGAAAACATCGCAGCCAGCGTGGCCCTGCCTGAAGAACCGGCGTTGACGACGATCGGCGACTAGTTCGGGCAAAGAAAAACCGCGATACTGTCGTTTGCGAGGTCGCAATCAGCAGTACGCCGGGTTGATTTAGATCGCAGCGCAGATGGCTTTAACTTCGGTATACATCTCCAGACTTCGTGGCCCATCTCGCGACCCCAGCCTGACTGCTTGTATCCGCCAAACGGCAACGCGGCATCAAAGACGTTGTAGCAGTTGATCCACACCGTTCCGGCGCGCAGCTTGTGCGCCACGCGGTGGGCCTTGCTGATGTCCTTCGTCCATACGCCCGCCGCCAGGCCGTACTCGCTGTTGTTGGCCTCGGCCACAATCTGGTCGATATCGCTGAACGGCGACGCCACCACCACCGGCCCGAAAATTTCTTCGCGCACAACCTTCATGTTCGGGTTGGTCTTGACCATGACGGTCGGCTCCACGAAGTATCCGGCGCCGTCTTTCTTCTTACCGCCCACGACCGCCTCAGCGCCCTCGCTGAAACCCGACTCGAGGAAGCTGCACACGCGATTCAACTGCTCGGACGACACCAGCGGCCCCATGCTCGTGTCAGGCTCGAATCCCGGACCGACCTTGATTTTCTTCGCCTGCTCGGCCACCCCTTCGACCACCTGGTCGAACATGTCTTTCTCGCACATACAGGCGCGAACCAGCGCAGCAGCACTGGCCGTGATTGAAGAAAATCGCGCTCGCCGCGCCCGCAATGGTCGACCGCAGATCTGCATCCGCAAACACGATGTTCGGCGACTTGCCGCCCAGTTCCAGCGAGACTTTCTTCAGGTTGCCCGCGGCAGCCTGCAAGATTATCTTGCCCACTTCGGTCGAACCGGTGAACGCCACCTTGTCAACATCCGGATGCGCCGCCAGCGCCGCGCCCGCCGTCTCGCCGTAGCCCGGAACGACGTTTACCACGCCCTCGGGGAACCCGGCTTCCGCGATCAGTTCCGCCAGCAGCAGCGCAGATAGCGGCGTCTGCTCCGCTGGCTTCAACACCACCGCAGCATCCCGTCGCCAACGCCGGCCCCAGCTTCCACGCGGCCATCAGCAGCGGGAAGTTCCACGGAATAATCTGCCCCACCACGCCTACCGGCTCGCGCCGCGTGTAAGCCAGAAACTGCGTGCGCTTGCTTCCCCGCCGAAATCGGAATCGTGTTGCCTTCGATCTTCGTCGCCCAGCCCGCCATGTAGCGGAACAGGTCGACCGCCAGCGGCACATCCGCCACGCGCGCCACGGCCAGCGGTTTGCCGTTGTCGAGGCTCTCCAGTTGCGCGAACTCTTCTGTGCGCGCTTCCATCAGGTCAGCGAGCTTCCAGATGAGCCGGCCGCGCTGCGACGCCGACATGTCGGCCCACGCGGAGCCCTCAAACGCCTTGCGAGCGGCCTTCACCGCACGGTTGACGTCCTCGCGATCGCCTTCCGCCACCTGCGCCAGCACTTCGCCGGTAGCCGGGTTGTAGGTCGGAAACGTCTTGCCCGACGCCGAATTTACGAATTGGTTGTTGATGAACATCTGCCGCGGCTTGCGGATGAACTCTTCGACGCGGCTGTGCATTGGTGCGGCACTGGTTCGACGTAGCCATTGCGATCCTCCGTGGCGAAACCCGCGCGCGCGGATCACGCCGGAATTAAATTGCCCAAATACTCGAGAGGTCTGGCTTAGAACCACCTGGCCTCACCCCGCGCAAAAGTCTATCAGAGATTCACGCCATCGACGCAGTTGGGTGGAAAGGACCGGCCCCGGCTATTCGGAAAGGTATCCTAAGAAAACGCATGACCGCGCGGACCTGATCCGCGCGGCCTCAAAATCCCGAACTCACTACTTGCTCTCCTCCACTACCCGCCCATTCAGCGGCTGCACCGGACGCGCATTGTTGGGATAAATCGCTTGCGAACTTCGCGATCTGCTCCTTCGAAAGCGTCACTGGCTCTTCCATCACCAGCCACAGCACGTTTTCGCTGCACGGCGGCGTTGTGAGCGATCCAGTGAAGGTGTAATAGCCATGCTTGTGCGGCAGCAAGTCCTCGGCATCCACCGTCACCGACGCTGGTTCGTTCTCCTTGCCTTCGGTGGCCGGCAGGTTGCTCCAAATGGTTTCCACTTCCTTGTTCGCTTTCCCTTCCTTCAGCATTACGGCCACCACCGCCAGGTTGCCGTCCTTGTCCTTATGGACGAGGTGCATTTCCATCGGCGCGTGTTGCCCCTTAATGGCGTTCTCGCTCATGTGATGGAAATGGAACTGCACCAGCTCGTACGTCTGTCCGTCCCGCTCGATGCTGCTGCCCGGGGCGTAATTCACCTGCATGGTATGGCCATTGTTGATCACGTTGAGCGGGGCCGCGTGATACGAAAAATTAATCGAAGGTAGCTTCTCTTTCTTCGGAGCCACGATATCGATGGGCGATTGAGCTTTACCCAGGCCGCAGGTTGCACTCACTTCCGACCAGTGATCGGGGCCAGACGCTCCGGAATAGCCCCAGTGATGGGTCTCTTGCGCCATGCAGGTGGCATCGACAAAAGCCACCAGCAAGGACGCCAGCAGAACAGTCTTGCAAACGCGAATGTGCGACACAGTTTCCTCCGCGAATGGGAAATGGCAGGACGGAGCCTGCTCTGGGGGCGAATTGAGTCTACTGCAACCGTCCAGTCAGGCTGAAATCAGCACTGGCTTCAGCTTTTCTTTCAAGTCTGCCGCAATCGCCTGCCCATGGAAACGTCCGTTCTCGATAAAGATCTCATTCGTCCGCATGCCGGCGACGATCACTCCAGCCAGATAGATACCCGGCACGCTGCTTTCGAAAGTCTTGGGGTTCACCACCGGCTTCTTGTCGTCATCACCGCGCAATCGGCAACCCAGGTTGCAGATGAATTCAAAATCGGGATGGTATCCGGTCAGGGCGAATACAAAATCATTGGTAAGCTTCCGCTCTCCGTCGGGCGTCTTCAGCACTACGTGGTCGGGCGCAATCTCTTGCACCGTACTGTTGAAATATGCCTTGATTTGTCCCGCCTTGATGCGATTTTCGATGTCGGGCTTGATCCAGTACTTCACCGACGAACTGATGCCTTCGCGCCGGTGCACCAGCGTCACTCGTGCTCCGTGCCTCCACAGCTCGAGAGCGGCGATTGCGGCTGAGTTCTTGCCGCCAACCACCAGCACATCCAAACCATAGAAGGGATGCGGCTCGCGATAATAATGCATGACCTTGGGAAACTCCTCGCCCGGAACCTTCATTAGGTTGGGTCGGTCGTAGTAGCCCGTCGCTAGGATCAGCTTCCGCGCATGGTACTCGCGATCGCACCCGTGATGATCGTGCGTCCGCACGACGAAGTCGCCATCGCTACCCTCGATCCCCAGCAGGGTCTCATACTGCCGCACATCGAGCCTGTAATACTCCGCCACCTTGCGGTAGTACTCCAGCGCCTCCTGCCGCGTCGGCTTCTGGTTCGGACTGGCGAACGGAATGTCGCCGATCTCAAGCAACTCGGGCGTCGTGAAAAACGTCATGTTGCTGGGGTAGTTGTACAGCGAATTGACCAGGCATCCCTTATCGATGTTGGCTACGGTGAACCCGGCCCGTTTGGCTTCGATACCGCAAGCCAGCCCGGTCGGGCCGGCGCCGATCACTAGCACGTCGAAGTCCTCGCGTGCCCGAATCTCACAAGTAGTCGCTTCTTCCATGTTAGGAGGATAACCCGATCCACAGACGCGGCGGAAATCACAGCAGCACCACTCAACCAGCGTAGTCGCGCCACTCCCGAGGCGAATCATGATCCGAAATGCCTCCCCGGAGCTGCCGACACCCGATGTTCACCCGTCACAACCAGGGTTTTCTGCCGGCGTTATACTTTCAGGTTCTTCCAGCGCGGGCCCCCGCATCTCTCGACAGTTCAATTGCGTCGCCCGCGCCAATCTCTTAACGGCAGGCCAACATGACCGTCATCAAGCAAGACGACCTTATCCAGAGCGTGGCTGACGCGCTGCAGTTCATCTCCTACTACCATCCGGTCGATTTCATCCGCGCGCTCACGCGCGCGTACGAGAAAGAGCAGTCGTCCGCTGCACGCGATGCCATCGCGCAGTTGCTCATTAACTCGCGCATGTGCGCCGAAGGCCATCGCCCCATCTGCCAGGACACCGGCATCGTCACCGTCTTCCTGCGGGTCGGCATGAACGTGCAATGGGACGCCACGATGAGCGTCGAGGAGATGGTCAACGAAGGCGTTCGCCGCGCCTATCTCGATCCCGACAACAAGCTGCGTGCCAGCGTGCTGGCCGATCCCGGCGGCAGCCGCAACAACACCAAAGACAACACGCCCGCCGTCATCAACATGACCATCGTTCCCGGCGACAAGCTCGACGTCATCGTTGCCGCCAAGGGCGGAGGCTCCGAGGCCAAGTCGAAATTCGTCATGCTCAACCCCTCCGACTCCATCGTGGAGTGGGTTCTCAAGACCGTGCCCACCATGGGCGCCGGCTGGTGTCCGCCGGGAATCCTCGGCATCGGCATTGGCGGCACCGCCGAAAAAGCCATGTTGCTGGCGAAAGAGGCGCTTATGGAGCCCATCGACATTCAGGACCTCATCGCCCGCGGCCCCAACAACCGCGCCGAAGAGTTACGGCTTGAGCTCTATAAGAAGGTCAACGCCCTCGGCATCGGCGCCCAGGGACTCGGCGGCCTCACCACTGTGCTCGACGTGAAAGTCAACGAATACCCCACCCACGCCGCCAACCTTCCCGTTGCCCTGATTCCCAACTGCGCCGCCACGCGCCATGCTCACTTTGTGCTCGACGGCACCGGCCCGGTCGCACTCACTCCGCCCTCGCTCGACGAATGGCCCAAGCTCACCTACGACCCCATGGGCTCAGGCGCGCGTCGCGTCAACCTCGACACCGTTACCCGCGAAGAAGTGGCGACCTGGAGGCCCGGCGAAGTCCTGCTGCTCAACGGCAAGCTCCTCACCGGACGCGATGCCGCCCACAAGCGCATGACCGACATGCTCGACCGCGGCGAAAAGCTTCCCGTGGACTTCACTAACCGCTTCATCTATTACGTCGGCCCGGTCGATCCGGTGCGCGACGAAGTCATGGGCCCCGCCGGCCCAACCACCGCCACCCGTATGGACAAGTTCACCCGCCAGATGCTCGAACAAACCGGACTCCTCGGTATGGTTGGCAAAGCCGAACGCGGCCCCACTGCGATCGAGGCCATCCGCGACAACAAGGCCGTGTACCTCATGGCGGTCGGCGGCGCAGCGTATCTGGTCTCCAAGGCGATCAAGAGATCGCGCGTGCTCGGTTTCGCCGACCTTGGCATGGAAGCCATCTACGAATTCGAAGTCGAAGACATGCCAGTTACCGTTGCGGTCGATTGCAACGGCAACGCGGTCCACCAATCCGGCCCGAAAGAATGGCAAGCCAGGATTGCGGAATTGGTGGAGATCACGGCGTAACAGAAAGCCCTTTTAATGGCAGTCTTGACCGTATATGTCACATATTACGACAATGACATCGTGCTATGATAGTGACATATTATCTGGAGCGTGACATGCCTGAAGAAACACGGATGCGAGTTAGCCAGAATGGCCGGATCGTGATACCCGCTTCGTTTCGAAAGGCCCTCGGTATCGATGTGGGCGACGAGGTGGTTCTCAGCCTGCAAGACGATGAGTTGCACATCACGACCCAGCAGCGACGTATTCAGCGCGCCCAGCAGCGCGCCAAACGATACTTAAAGCCTGGCGAGTCTCTCGCTGATGAACTGCTCGCCGAACGTCGCGAGGCGGCCAAGCGTGAGTAGGATCGTACTCGATGCTTCCGCTGTGCTTGCGGTCATCGGTGGCGAATCGGGCCACGAAAAGCTGACTGGCGATTTACTCGCCCAAGCTGTGGTGAGCACTGTGAATTTGGCAGAGGTGCACGCCAAGCTGGTGAGCCGGGGACTGAGGCCCCAGGATGCCTGGGAAGATGCCACGAGCCCGGTTGCCGAAGTGATGCCTTTCGATGCAGTTCAAGCCAGAATCTCCGGCGACCTGATTGCACAAACGAAGCCCCTTGGCTTGTCGTTGGGAGACCGCGCCTGCCTCGCCTTGGCGATCGCACTCGACGCGCCCGTTTACACGACCGAAAGAATTTGGAAGCGCCTCAAACCCGGAATTCCCATTCATGTGATCCGCTAAGTCTCTGGGGGTGGGATTCGGCAATGCCTGAAACTCTAGGCCCTCCGCCATCATCTCTCTACCGGAGGCAGCGCCGATGTCGAAGCCGTCCACTCGCACCGAAAAAGACTCTCTCGGCCTGAAAGAAGTCGCCGCCGACGCCTATTACGGAATCCAGACCGCTCGCGCCGTCGAGAACTTCCCCATCAGCGGACTCCGTGCCCACGCCGAGCTTATCCGCGCTATCGCCATGGTGAAAGAGGCTGCCGCCGAAACCAACTGCGACCTCGGATTGCTCGACGCCAGGACCGCTAACGCAATCATTCAAGCGTCGCAAGAAATCCAAAGCGGACGATGGCATGAGCAATTCGTAGTCGATGTCTTTCAGGCCGGAGCCGGCGTCAGCTTCCACATGAACGCCAACGAGGTCATCGCGAACCGCGCGTCAGAGTTGCTCGGCGGCAAGCTAGGTGAGTATAAGCTCGCCCATCCCAACGACCACGTCAATTACGGCCAATCCACAAACGACGTCTTCCCTACCTCCATGCGCCTGGCTACGCTGCTGGAGCTGGAGAAGCTCTACGCCGCGCTCGACGGCCTCGTCGCCGCGCTTGACTCCAAGGGCAAAGAGTTTCACCACATACTCAAATCCGGCCGCACACACATGATGGACGCCGTCCCCATGCGCCTCGGCCAGGAATTCACCGCTTACGCCGGAGCCATCAAACGGGCAAAACATGCCATTCAGCAGCAGTCTGAACTGCTCCGCGAACTCGGCCTCGGTGGATCCGCCGTCGGCACAGGCATCAACACCCATCCTGATTACCGCTCAAAAGCCGTCGCCAATCTCGCCCGCATCTCCGGCCAAAAGCTAACGCCGGTGGACGACATGCGCTACGCGATGCAGTCGAACCTGGCGATGTCCTCGGTCAGCTCAGCGCTGCGCAACCTCGCCCTCGAAATCATTCGCATCTCCAACGACCTCCGCCTGCTCGCCTCGGGCCCCAACACCGGCCTGGCCGAAATCAACCTGCCCGCGCTGCAGCCGGGCTCATCCATCATGCCCGGCAAGATCAATCCGGTGATGGCCGAACTCGCCGCCATGGTTTCCTTCCAGGTCATCGGCTACGACGCCGCGGTCGCTATGGCAGTGCAGGCCGGGCAACTCGAACTCAACGTCATGATGCCAACCATCGCGCACAGTGTGCTGACATCCATCACCATCATGACCAATATGCTTTGCCAGTTCACTGCGTTCTGCGTCAAAGGCATCACCGCCAACGAACGGCGCTGCGAGTTTTACGCGCAAAGCACGGTATCGTTGGCAACGGCGCTGAATCCCTATATCGGGTACGCGAAAGCGGCGGAGATCGTGAAGGAGTCGGTGGCCACCGGAAAGACCATCATCGACATCGCCCGCGCCAAAGGCTATCTCAGCGAAGAGCAGATAAGAGAGATACTCGATCCCGCACGCATGACCGAACCGCAGCATCGGCTGGACGCGGCAATCAACCGTAAAACAATCACAGGAAAAACGTAGCGTTCAGCCTTTGCTCAGTACGCCCACTTCAGCAGCGTGGCCCCTGAAGTGAACCCTGCCCCCACCGCCGCCAGCAGCACGGTATCGCCCTTCTTTAGCTTCCCGCTATCCAGCGCGGTCTGCATCGCCAGCGGAATCGTCCCCGCCGTGGTGTTGCCGTAGCGGTCGATATTGATCACGACCTTATCTTCCGCCAGCTTCAACCGGTCCGCCGTGGCCATGATGATGCGCCGGTTCGCCTGATGAGAAATGAAGCAGTCAATGTCGCTGCCCGTCAGGTGATTGCGCTCCAAAACTCGGCTGGTCATCTCCGCCATTTTCTTCACAGCATACTTGAAGACTTGTTGCCCATCCTGATGAATATAATGCATCTTCTTGTCGACTGTTTCGTGGGTAGCCGGGTTCAGGCTGCCGCCTGCCGGCATGTAGAGATACTGCCCGCCCACGCCTTCGATCTGGGCGACATGGTCGATGATTCCGGCCTCGCCTTCCTCAGCCGGTTCCAACAATACCGCACCCGCCCCGTCGCCAAAGATGATGCAAACCGCGCGGTCTTCGTAATTCACCATCACGGAATTCTTGTCGGTGCCGATGGCAAGCACCTTTTTGTACTTGCCCGTTTCAACGAAAGCCACCCCAGTATTCAGCGCGTACAGGAAGCCCGAGCATCCGGCCGACACGTCAAATCCCCAGGTGCGCTCGATGCCAAGTTTGTCCTGTACCAGGCACGCCGTCGACGGGAACATCATGTCCGGCGTCACCGTGCCGACCACGATCAGGTCCACTTCCTGCAGGTTAAACGGGTGGCTCTCCACCAGCTTCTTCACCGCTTCCACCGCAAGGTCGCTGGCGGCCACGCCGGGCGCAGCGATATGGCGCTCGCGAATTCCGGTTCGGTCCAGGATCCACTGGTCGGTGGTCTCCACCATGGTTTCAAGGTCTTTGTTCGAGAGAATGCGGGGCGGGACGTAGGTGCCGAGAGCGGTAATTTTGGCGCGAACAGGACTGGACAATCGATTTCTCCATCAACCGTTACAACAAAATGACAGTAGCGTTATTCTGAACGATGCGTTTCAGAATGTCCACGCGGAGTAGCCGGTTGGTAAGCGACTAAGCCACAAGCTAAGAGCTAAAAGAGCTAATGGCTGACAGCGAAAAAGTCAGGCGCCAGTTGACCGCTGCACACAGCATTGACCTGTTACCGTTGCTTCCTTCCGGACCTGGCGGGGTTCACAGGGTGCGTTGCGCGGGACCAGCGCCCGACCTCCTGCATCATATCATTTCAAGGCCGCGGCACGCCCCGAGCGATGCCGTGCAAAGATGCTAAAATCAATAGATTCCATGCCTGTCAAACCCGATTCTGTAGCCCTGCTCGATGCGCCCCAAGACGCGGCAGTATCCTCTGCGCCCCAGAAGGTCGGCTTCGTCAGCCTCGGCTGCCCCAAGAACCTGGTGGACACCGAGGTCATGATGGGGTTGCTCGCTCAGGGCGGTGCCCAGATCACACCCCGCGCCGAAGATGCCGACATCATCGTGGTTAACACCTGCTCGTTCATCGACACCGCCAAACAGGAATCGGTCGATGCCATCCTCGAGATGGCGCAGCACAAGACTTCAGGTAAGGCCAAGAAGCTCATTGTCGCCGGATGCCTGGTCGAGCGCTACCGCAACGAAATCCGGAAGAACATCCCGGAAGTGGACGCCGTGGTCGGCACAGGTGAGTTGCAGCAGATCCTCGCTGCCGCCGGAATCCAGCCTCGGACGAGCGATGCCGGCCCCTTCGTCATCCTGAATTCGCGCCCAGAAGGCGACGCTCGCGAGTCTGCAGGACGCTTTTCAAAAGACGGCTGGGACGGTGCCATCGCCGACCTGCCGAATTACCTTTACGACGAGAACACGCCGCGTCTGCTGGCTACGCCTAAGTATTCCGCCTACATCAAGATTGCCGAAGGCTGCGATCATCCCTGCTCGTTCTGCATCATCCCGCAGTTGCGCGGCAAGTTTCGCTCGCGCCACTTCGAGTCGGTCATCGCCGAAGCGCAACAACTCGCGCAGCAGGGCGTCCGCGAAATCACCCTCATTGGGCAAGACACCACCTGCTATGGCGAAGACTTCGGCCTCAAAGACGGCCTTGCACTTCTCCTCGAGCGCCTTGCACAAATCGAAGAGCTTCGCTGGGTGCGCTTTCTCTACGCCTATCCCAACAAGGTCACGGGCAAGCTGCTGGAGACCATCGCGGCGCATGAAAACATTTGCTCCTACATCGACGTCCCGCTGCAGCACGCCTCGCCTGCGGTCCTGAAGCGCATGAAGCGAGGCGCCGACGCCGACATTTTTCTGAAGTCCATCGCCAAGATGCGCCATCACATCCCCGACCTGACTCTGCGCACCTCGTTCATCGTCGGCTTCCCCGGTGAGACTGTCGAAGACTTCGAGATTCTCTGCGACTTCGTCCGCGAAGCCCAATTTGACTGGCTGGGTGTATTTGGCTACTCCGACGAAGAAGGCTCGCGCTCGCATGAACTCGGCGAAAAGGTTGCCCCGGAAGTAATCGAACGCCGCCGCAAAAAGCTAATGTCGATCCAGAAGCAGATCAGCCGCAAGAAGAAAAAGGCCCTCATAGGACGCGAATTCGACCTGTTACTCGAAGGCCCATCAGAAGAGACCGACCTGCTCTGGCAGGCCCGCACTGCCATGCACGCTCCGGAAATCGACGGCACGGTGTACGTGAACGACATCGGCGACCGGGAAGACGTCCGTGAAGGCGAGTTCTACCGCTGCGAAATCACCGAGGCCCACGATTACGACCTCGTGGCCCGCATTCTGTAGGTTCTGCGATGCCAAAGAAACGCGCCGTCAGCTTGCGATGTCCCACCTGCCGAAAGATCGTGCTCAGGAAAGACCCTGACTTTCCCTTCTGCAGCGACCGCTGCCGCCTGATCGACCTCGGCAAGTGGGCGAGTGGCGCCTATGTCATCTCCGCCCCGCTAAATGATCCGGAAGACATCGAATTGATCCAGTCGGATGACCATGGCAAGAAGCCCAACTGAATCCAGTGCCCCTCGCTGGGCCACCCTCGTTGCCACTTTCTTCGGCGCTGGACGACTTCGTCCTGGCCCCGGCACTTGGGGATCGCTGGCCGCCGCCCTGCTCTGGTGGCTGCTGGCGTCGCATCTGCCCGCGCCCTGGCAACTACCCGCAATTCTGCTGCTCATCGTCGCCTCGACCGCCATCGGTATCCCCGCCGCCACCCTCGAGGCCCGCGGTTGTGGCCGCAAGGACCCTCAGCACGTGGTCATCGACGAGGTTGCCGGCCAGTTGGTCACCCTTATCGCCTGCCCGATTCTTTGGAAACCCCTGCTGGCGGGCTTTATACTTTTCCGTGCGTTCGACATCGTGAAGCCGCCGCCGATCCGACGCCTCGAAGAACTACCCGAGGGCACCGGCATCGTAGTGGACGACCTCGGCGCCGGCGTTTACGGCTTCATCATCTTGCAGTTATTGCTGCATTTCCGCTTGCTGGGCTGAACGGCAGGCTGAGGATTACGGGTCCTGAACATGGCAGTCCTCAATCTTAACGGCACGCCCCACATCGACTCGCTCGAACCTGACTGCGCCTTGCCCGGAGGCGAAATCCGCATCCTGGGCCACCGTTTGCGCCCTCGGGAACTGCGTCGTCCCGATGTTCATTTCGGCGACACCGACGGTTCGGTTGTGGTAAGCTCCGACGAATTCCTCGTGGCTCGCGTTCCCGACGGAGCGGCCTCCGGCGAACTCGTCGTCACCACTAACGGCACTCGCAGCAATCCCCAACCGATCCATATCGCCGCGCCCATTGCCGACAGCCTGCATCCCGTCGCCAATCCCGCCGTCGACACCGATGACAACATCTACGTTACCTTCTCTGGTTCCCGCGGACAGAAAGTTCCCGTCGCCATCCTTCGCATCGACAATACCGGCGTCGCCAGGCCCTTTGTTGTCGAAATGATGAATCCTACCGGAATGGCTTTCGGGCACGACGGCATCCTGTTTGTGTCATCGCGATATGACGGCAATGTCTATCGCGTTTCCAGCAATGGCGCTGTGACTCTGTACGCCGAGGGTCTGGGCGTAGCCACCGGAATCGCCTTCGACAAAGAAGGCAATCTCTACGTTGGCGACCGCAGCGGGACCATCTTCAAGATCGGACGTGACCGCCAGATCTTCGTCTTCGCCATGATCGAGTCCAGTGTCTCGGCTTACCACCTGGCCTTTGATAATGCCGGCAACCTCTACGTCGCTGGCCCCACGACCTCGAGTTTCGACGCCGTCTACCAGATTGACCCCCACGGACACGTCGAAGTCTTCTATCGAGGACTGGGTCGTCCCCAGGGCATGGCCTTCGACACCAAAAATAACCTCTATGTCGCTGCATCACTGCATGGTCGCCGCGGCATCGTCAAGATCTCCCCCGACCGCAAGGCCTCGCTCGCCGTATCCGGCCAGAATCTTGTCGGCCTCGCCTTCGCCCCCGGTAAATCGATGGTGCTGGCGACCCACGGCGCTCTCTACCGGCTCGATTGCGGCATCGAGGGCCGCAACCTGCTTCCCGCCGTCTAGGTGCGTTTTTCGCAATGCTAGACTGGCTACGTGATCGCTGAAATCATTGCGGTCGGCTCGGAGATGCTCACTCCGTTCCGTCAGGACACCAATTCCCTGTTCCTGACCCGCCAGCTCAATCAGATGGGCGTCGTTGTCGCCTTCAAGACCATCGTCGGCGACACCTTCGATCATCTTGTGGGCGTCTCGCGCGCCGCCCTCGAGCGCTCCGACCTCGTCATATTCTCCGGCGGACTTGGTCCCACCGAAGACGATCTCACCCGCGAGTGTGTCGCCTCTGCGCTGGGTGTCGAGTTGCGCCGCGACCACGAAATCGTCACTGCCATGTATAAGCGCTTTGCCGAGCGCCGCATTCCGATGCCGCCGAACAATGCCAAGCAGGCCGACGTCGTGGAAGGTGCGGTGGTGCTGCCCAATTCGCGCGGCACCGCACCTGGGCAATACCTTGTAGCTAACGTCGCCGGCAAGCCTCGCATCGTGATTCTTCTCCCCGGCCCGCCCCATGAGCTCGAGGCGCTCTGGCGCATGGAGTGCGAACCCCGGCTGCAGGAGATGCTCCCCCCCGCGGCAATCGCCACCAAGGTTCTCAAGACCGCTATGCTCCCCGAGTCGGCCGCCGATATGCGCACTGCACCCATCTACAAGCTGCACGCCAACGTCGAAACCACCGTGCTCGCCGGCCAGGGCCAGGTCGAGTTTCACCTCCGTGCCACCGCGCCGACCATGGAAGAAGCCCAGGCCGCTGTCGATAAGCTCGCAGGAGAACTCGAAGACGAACTCGACGACGCGGTCTTCTCTACCTGTGGAGAATCGCTCGAAGAAATCGTCGGCTACTTCCTGCAGATGCGCGACCTCAGGCTCGCCGTGGCCGAGTCCTGCACCGGAGGCATGGTTGCCGAGCGCATCACCTCCGTACCCGGCAGCTCGCGCTTCTTCCTCGGCGGAGCTGTGGTGTACTCCAACGAACTCAAGACCCTCTTCGCCGACGTTCCTCCGCTTTTGATCGAGGCCCACGGCGCAGTCAGTAAAGAAGTCGCCCTCGCCCTCGCCGAAAACATTCGGGAGATCTGCAACGCCGACATCGGACTCGGCATCACCGGCATTGCTGGCCCAACCGGTGGTACTGAAGAGAAGCCCGTAGGCACCGTCTGGATCGCCGTCACCGATGGCACGAAGAACGAAGTGGTGCACCGCCGCTTCCCCGGCGACCGCGAACGCATTCGCCGCTGGGCCAGCCAGCAGGCCCTCGACCTCGTCCGCCGCATGGTGATGTGACCGCAGCTTAGGTTCCGTTCGCGGGTCGCTCTCGCCGAGTACCGCCGCGCGGTATCGCATTCGCCATCCATCACTCCATAGCATGCGCCTCTTCGTAGCCCTCGACATCGCCCCCGACATTCGCGACCGCATCACAGCGTTCCGCAACCAACTGCAGCCACTCGCTCCCGATGTCCGCTGGGTTGCCCCTGAAACCTTTCACGTCACGCTGCAATTCCTGGGGGAGACGAACAAGCTCGACGAAATCCGCCATGCCCTCCAATCTGTACACGGCACACTTATCGCGCTGGCGTTTCGCGGCGCAGGATTTTTTCCTCACTCGAAGGCTCCCGCGCGTCTTCTGGATCGGCATCGAGAGCGACTCGCACCTGCAAACCCTGGTCTCCGCTGTCGCGCAGGCACTGACGCCGCTCGGCTTCGAGCGCGATACGGGAGCGTTCACTCCGCACCTGACGCTCGCGCGTTCCGGCAGTGGACGCCCTCGCCCCGTACCCGGAGAGCGTCCCGCACCTGATTTGCAGCGCGTCCGCGACGAACTCGCCATGTCCCCGCCTCCTGACTTCGGTACAATGACGGCGCAGCAGTTCGTTCTGTACGAGAGCTACTTGTCGTCGGCAGGGCCGCGCTATGAGAAGCGGGCTACTTTTCCGCTGAGGCCGACGCCGACCGTTAGCAACGAGACCACTTGACCTACACGCTCCTCATCGTCGTCGTTTCTTATCTACTGGGCTCGATTCCCTTCGGGTACCTACTGGTTCGCATCTTCCGCGGAGAAGACGTCCGCCAGACCGGCAGCGGCAACATCGGCGCCACCAACGTCGCTCGCACCGGTTCCAAAGGGCTGGCGGTTGCCACCCTGCTGCTTGATGCCATGAAGGGTTACATCGCCGTCCTTCACGTCTACTTCTTTGCCGACCATCACCACGATCACGTTCCTGACTTCGGCCCGCACTCGATGTACATCCTCGCCGCGCTCGCCGGATTCTGCGCCATTCTCGGCCACATGTTTCCCGTCTGGCTGCGCTTCAAGGGCGGAAAAGGCGTGGCCACCGCCGTCGGCTCTTTTTTCGGCATTGCTCCTGCGGCCGTCGTAATCGTCCTGCTGATATTCCTCGCCATCGTCGCCGTCACCCGCTACGTTTCCCTCGGCAGCATCGTCGGCGCAGCCGTATTCCCCGCAGCCGCGTGGTGGCTCAATCCCGACTTGCGCGATCCGGTAGTCCTATTCTTCATGTGCGCCTCTTCCCTGCTCATCATCGTTCGCCACAAAGACAACATCCGACGCCTGCTGTCCGGCAGCGAAAACCGCTTCGGCGGAAAGAAATCAGGTGCCGCGTGAGTCGCATCGCCGTCATCGGAGCGGGTGCCTGGGGCACCGCCATCGCGATCGTCCTCGGACGCCGTGGCGGTCACGAAGTCCGCCTCTGGGCGCACGAAATTGAAGTCCGCGAGAGTATCAACGCCCGCCGCGTCAATGAATTGTTTCTCGCCGACTGTCCCGTCCCCACCGCCGTCGTGGCCACCACAAGCATCGAAGAAGCCCTGCGCAATGCCGCCATCGTGGTCAGCGTCATGCCCTCGCACCACACCCGCAGAATTTTCACTGCCATGCTGCCCGCATCTCGGCAAAGACATGCTGTTCGTCAGCGCTACCAAGGGCATCGAGAACGACACTTACCTCCGCATGAGCGAGGTCATCACGGACGTATTGCCCTTCGCTCCGCGCATCGGAGCGTTAAGCGGACCAACCTTCGCCCGGGAAGTCGCTCTCAGCCAGCCGACCGCCCTCACCATCGCTTCCAAGGACGCGGAACTCGCCTCCACAGCGCAGAAAGAATTCAGCGATCCGCGCTTCCGCGTCTATACCAACGATGATGTGGTGGGAGTCGAACTCGGCGGCTCGCTCAAGAACATTGTCGCCATCGCCGCCGGTGTGTGTGACGGTCTTGGACTCGGCCACAACAGCGTGGCTGCCCTCATCACTCGCGGCCTCGCTGAAATTACCCGCCTCGTCGTAGCGTGTGGTGGACGCCCTGAAACCATGGCCGGTCTCGCCGGTCTCGGCGATCTCGTCCTCACCTGTACGGGAGGGCTTTCGCGCAACCGCAGCGTCGGCGTCGAACTCGGCCACGGTCGCCGCCTCAACGACATCATCGCCGGTATGCACGGCATGGTCGCCGAAGGCGTGCTCACCACCAACGCCGCCATCGGCCTCGCCCGCAAGATGGGGGTGGAGATGCCCATCACCGAGCAGATGCATGCCATCCTGCACGACGGCAAGCCGCCCCAGGAGGCCATACGCGACCTGATGTCGCGCCCCTCGACTAGCGAATTGGGATTGAGCCGCGGACGTTAATTTCCGTCGAAGATTTTGAGTGGACTACAGTTTCTTCGCACGAAGTCAGGCTGTCGAAGAAGTTCGACGTGATGCGCAGTACGTCATCCTCTGGCATCATCGCCGGGTCGAGCATGTATTCCAGAGTTAGCGCAGTGCCCAGTGCCGCCATCGAAACTCCGGTAACGTATGCTGACGCCGAAAGCTCCCGTCCTAGCGCCTTCATCACGTCGTCGAGAAAGCCGACTCTCGGCCCCACGAAGCGGCGATGCATGGTCGCCAACCGCCGCCGCACTTCCGGATGCCGTACCGCAAAAAGCTTGAATTCCAGCGCCAGCAGGCACCAGCGCCGGTCCAGCGTCTTTCTCAGGAAAAACTCCCGCATCGCTCGCAATTTTGCCTCGGGCTCCCGCACTCTTTCCATTTCCCGCTCCAGCGCCGCAATGCGGGAGGAGATCTCCTTTTCCAGCAACGCGAAAAACAGGTCTTCCTTGCTGTCGAAATTGGCGTAGAAAGCGCCCCTTGTGTATCCCGCATCAGCGGCTATCTCTTCCAGCTTCGCGGCTTCAAACCCATCGCGCGCAAAGATCTTTTCTGCCGACTGGATGAAGCGCGCGCGCGTGATTTCCGTGCGCTCGCTGCGGCTCGACGTTCCCGCTGATCTGACTTTTTCCGTCTTCACTATCATGACTCTTTGCCGGGAAATTTGCTGAAAGTTTTGCAACTCTCTTCGTTATGCCGACATCAAACCTTTCATGTATCATCACATACATGCATGTATGTATTAGATATAACATGAATCGCATGCGACGCAATTCTTTAAAGCCGCTTTACCAGTTGGCCCTTGCTGCGGTCATCGCCTTGCCCGCAGCGCGCCTTGCCGCCCAGCTACCTTCCTCGGCAGCAGTGGCTCCCCTGCCGCGCGCCGAATCGGTCATCAATCGCAGCACCGACCCTTATTCCGGCTCGGTCGCGCACGGAAAGGCCACCGGCGAAGTCATCGACCTCACCGTCACCGACGCCCTCGATCGCGGCCTCAAGTACAACCTCGGCCTCTTCTTGAGCAACAACACCACCGCCGAGGCGCGCGCCCTGCGCCTGCAGTCGTTGAGTCGGCTGTTGCCCAATATCAATGGCTCGTTCGCCGAGGAGCTTCAGCGACTCAACTCGACGCCTTTCGGCTTCAAGTTCCCCGGCTTCCCTAGATCGGTCGGCCCCTTCGGCTTCACCGCCACCCAAGCCACCGGCACGTGGGAACCCCTCAACGCCGCGTCCATCGACAGCTACCGGGCCGCCGGACAGACGGTAAAAGCCGCCGAGTTCAACTATCGGGATGCCCGTGACACCGTCGTCCTCGCCGTGGGCGCGAATTATCTGCTGGTCATCGCGCAGGAGTCTCGCGTCGAAGCCACGCAGGCCGAACTAAAGACCGCCGAAGCGCTCTACCAGTTCGCTGAAGACCAGGAAGCCGCCGGCCTGTCTCCCAACATCGACACCCTTCGCGCTCGCGTGCAGTTGCAGGCCCAGCAGGAAGCCGTGATCCAAGTCGAGAACGCCCTAGAAAAGCAGCGTATCGCCCTTGCCCGCGTCATCGGATTTCCGATCCAACAGAAATTTCGCTTGGTCAACCGTGTCCCTATGCGCCGATTCCCGACATAGCGACGCAGGGTGCCTTCGACCTGGCCCTGGAAACCCGCCCCGACTACAAGGCGGCGCTGGCTCAGGTTCGTGCCGCCGAATTGCGCAGGTCTGCAGCCTGGAAGGGCTACCTCCCTTCCGTTGGAGTCTCCGGAACCTACGGTGTTCTCGGCTACACACCCGGATTCCATGGCCCCCAACTACGCGGCCGCCGCCTCTCTGAACATCCCTATCTTTCAGGGCGGACACGTGCAGGCCGACGTCAAAGAAGCCGAAGTGGCGCTCAAGACCCGCCAGGCGCAGGCTGACAACCTCAAGGCCCGCATCGAGCAGGAAGTTCAAGATTCGATCCTCGATCTGAAAGCCGCCGCCCGTCAGGTCGAAGTCGCCAAAATCGGACTGGACTTTGCCCAGCAGGCCGTTGACCAGTCGCAGGACCGCTTTGCCGCCGGCGTGACCAATAACGTCGAAGTCATACAGGCCCAGCAGCAACTCGCTGCCGCCAACGATCAGTACATCACCAGCCTCTTTGCGCACAACATCGCCAAAGTGCTGCTGGCGCGCTCCATCGGCAATGCCGAGCAGATGGTCAAGCAATATTTAGCAGGAAGCCAGGCTTGCCGCCGTCGGTCGTCGATGCCCGACGCGCCACCGCCCGCACCCACGAGCATTCCCCAGGCGCCGCCGAATCCCAAGCAACCCAACTGACAGGTGAAGAACAGATGAGTCCGACGAGCACCGAGCAAAACGAATCCAAACCCACGGTACCCGACACCGCAGAAGTTGACAACGGCAACGGCGAGAGAGCCCGGCGCAGCCTGTTTCAGCGCAATCCCAGGGCCAAGGCCTTCCTGTTTATCGCGCTCCTCGCCGTCCTGGTGGTCGTGGGCTGGTACTGGTGGGACAGCCGCCGCTGGGAGAGCACCGACGACGCCCAGGTCGACGGCCACATCTATCCCATCAGCGCCCGTGTCGGCGGCCAGTCGTTAAGGTCAACGTTCGACGACGGCACAGTTCGTCCACAAGGGCGATGTGCTGGTGCAGATCGACGACACCGACTACAAAGTCGCCGTCGACCGCGCCCAGGCCGATTATCAGGACGCCATAGCCAATCTCGCCGCTGCCCAAGCCGGTGTCCCGATCGCCGATGTCGGCTCCGCCAGCCAGATCCACTCCGCCTCTGCCGATGTCACCGGGGCCCAAGCCGGCGTGCTCGCCGCCAGAAAGCAGGTGGAAGCCGCACAGGCGCAAGTCGTCGAAGCCGAAGCCAACGCCAAGAAGCTCAATGCCGACGTCGAGCGCTACAGATGCTGCTCGGTAAGAACGAAATCGCCCAGCAGCAGTTTGACCAGGCCACCGCTGCCGCCACCGCGGCCAATGCCACCGTCACCGCCCGCCAGGCTTCGCTGCTGGCGGCGCAGGAACAGATTCGCGTGGCCCAATCGCCGTGGATCAGGCCAACGCCGGCCTGCGGAATGCCCAGGTCACTCCCAAGCAGGTCGAAGCCATCCGCGCCCGTGCCGCCGCCGCCGAAGCCCTGACGCAGCGCGCCAAGTCCGCGCTCGACCAGGCGAAACTCAATCTCGGCTACACCACCATCGTTGCTCCGGTCGACGGCGTCGTCGGCAAGCGCTCCGTCCAGGTCGGCCAAAACGTCGGCCCCGGACAAGACCTCATGGCCATCGTCCCTCTGCGCGAAATCTGGGTCACCGCCAACTTCAAGGAAACGCAGCTGGCCCATATGCGGCCCGGCCAGCCCGTCGACATCAAAGTTGACACCTACGGCGGTCGGAAATGGCACGGCCACGTTACCAGCCTCGGCGCCGCCACCGGCGCCAAGTACAGCCTGCTGCCCCCGGAAAACGCCACCGGCAACTACGTCAAGGTTGTGCAGCGCATTCCGGTTCGCATTGATTTCGACGGCTGCGACAAGCCGGACTTCAACTCCGATGGTCTCTTGCGGCCCGGCATGTCCGTCACTCCTGACGTGAACGTCTCGGCCACCCCGGAGGGAACGACCCAGGTAACCTCAAAGCACTTTTACCGCTTGCATCCAGCGATGACGTGGCCCTAGCCGCTTTTGCATGGGCAGCGCGTTCCCACCAACAATCGACCACTCGCAACTGACAACTTTTTCATGACTGACGCCGAACAACACGCGATCTCCACCTGGAAGCCGCGTTACAACCCGTGGATCATCGCCCTGGCCGTGACCATGGCCACCTTCATGGAGATCCTCGACACCTCCATCGCCAACGTCGCCCTGCGCCACATCGCCGGCGGCTTCAGCGCCAGCGCCGACGAATCCACCTGGGTGCTCACCAGCTACCTGGTCTCCAACGCCATCGTCCTCCCCATGTCCGGATGGCTCACCACCATCATCGGACGCAAGCGCTTCTACATGACCTGCGTCGCTATCTTCACCGCTTCGTCTTTTTTGTGCGGACTCGCCCCCACTCTGCCCTTCCTCATCTTCTTCCGCATCCTGCAAGGAGCGGGCGGCGGCGGCATGGGCCCCAGCGAGCAAGCCATCCTCGCCGACACGTTTCCGCCCGAAAAGCGCGGACTGGCCTTCGCCGTCTTTGGCATGGCCGTGGTCGTCGCCCCCGCCATCGGTCCCACGCTCGGCGGCTGGATTACCGACAACTATGACTGGCGCTGGATATTCTTCATCAATATCCCCGTCGGCCTGCTCTCGCTCTTCCTCACCTCGCAGATCGTCGAAGATCCACCGTGGCTGCGCGGCAGTCAGGGCAAGAAGCTCAAAGTCGACTACATCGGCCTCTGCCTCATCGTCGTCGGCCTCGGCTTGCTGCAGGTCGTCCTCGACAAGGGCCAGCAGGAAGACTGGTTCGGCACCCCCTACATCACTGTGTTCTTCGTGATCGCGATAGTATCGCTGCTCGTGCTTGTGTTCTACGAGTGGCATCATCCGCATCCCATTCTCGAGTTGAAGCTGCTCAAGAACCGCAACTTCTCCGCCACCGTGCTCTTTAATTTCATTCTCGGCGCCGTCCTCTTTGGCACCACCGTGCTGATCCCTCTGTTCCTGCAGTCCATGATGGGCTACACCGCACAGCAGGCTGGCGAAGTCCTGTCGCCGGCCGGCTTCATGCTGATGCTTCTGTTCCCCATCGCCGGCATCCTGTCCACCAAGATCGACCCGCGCTACATGATCGCCTGCGGCTTCGGCATGACCTCCATCGCCCTCTACCACATCACCAACCTCAGCCTCGCCGTCGATTTCCGCACCATGATTATGTGGCGCTGCTACCAGATGTCCGGACTGGCTTTCATCTTCATCCCCATCAGTATCCTTAGTTACGTCGGAGTCCCCCGCAACATGAGCAACCAGGTCTCCGGCATCTCCAACTTCATCCGCAACCTCGGCGGCAGCGTTGGTATTTCGATGCTGACCACGTTTCTCGCCCGCCAAAACCAGGTGCATCAGACCAATTTGGTCGCCCACGCCACCACAGCGAATCCCCAGTTCAACCAGATGCTGCACGGCAGCGCCGCCAACATGGCGAAGACAGGCTCCGGTCCCGCCCTCGCTTTGCAGCAGGCCTACAACCAGGTCATGGGACTCATCCAGCAGCAGGCCGCGTTGCTCTCTTACGTCAACGCGTTTTGGTGGGCAGCCTTGATCGTCGCCTGCCTCGTGCCCATGCCTTTCCTGCTCAAGAAGCCCAAGCCCGGCGAAGCCCCCGAAGCCGGCGCACACTAGGTTCCCGGCGTCATACGCGGTGATTCTGGGTGCCCCATCCTTTCGAGTTCTTCGCGAAAGGGTGGGACCTTGAACTCTCCACCCATGCGATACTGAATCTGCCCACCCACGACGCCGGGATGGCGAAACTGGCAGACGCAGCGGACTTAAAATCCGCAGACCCGAAAGGGTTGTGGGGGTTCAAGTCCCCCTCCCGGCACCAAACCTCCCCATTCCCTCCCTTCGCACGCAACTGTCCCAGTGTTACGATTACTTCGTGCACAACTTTCGTACCGCTCCTCTGACCCTTGCTGTTTTGATTGCCCTGCTCGCCGCCCTCGGCTGCGGACAGTTCTTTCCCGGCGCTACCACTATCACGTCTCTTGCCATTGCTCCCACCAACGCCACGATCGCCCCCAATGTCACCCAGCAGTACACCGCCACCGCGACCTACGGCAATAACACCACCGCCGACGTCACCAAAACCGTCACCTGGAGCACCACACCCACCAACGTAGCCACCGTCAACAGCACGGGCCTGGTCACCGGAGTGTCACTCGGTTCCGCTACCGTCAAGGCCCAAACCGGTAGCGTAATAGCCTCTACCGGAGTCCTTGTAACCAATAAGCAGATCTCCAGCATCGCCATCGCGCCTCTGACTCAGACCCTCAGCATCTCCATCGGACCGACCACTGTCCAGTACACCGCCACCGCTACTTACGCGGACGGCTCGACCGGTGACGTTACCGCTACCTCCACTTGGAACGCCTTACCGAGTTCCGTCGCCACAATTTCCAGTACCGGTCTGGCCACGGCTGCCGCCGTTGGAACAGCAACCGTCACGGCCACTGCCGGCGGTGTCACCTCTAACTCGGCCACCGTCACCGTCATCCAGTAGCCCGATCTGTCTTTCCGCAGGGCCGCACCGCGGTCCTGCTACTTTCGTTGTAAGCAAGCGGGGAGAATCCCCTCGTCTGCTAACCTACTCCTCTCCTAACCGTCTTACTTATGAGGCGGATAGAACGAGCTCAGGTAGGATGCGCTCTAAACCCGGCATGTTACGGGCCTGCTATTTTCCCTTGAGTTTCAGGTGCCAATCACGTTACACTAAACCGGTCTGTGAGCTGTGGTTTTTCCTGCACATGGTATCCACTCCCGCCCGGCAAGACTCGGGCAGTTGCACGCAGGGCTTTGGATGTGCTTGATTCACAATGACTTATACCTTTGTCATGCAATTGTGACAAAAATAGCACTCCCGGGCAGGCCAAAGATCATCTAAAAAGGCAGGAACCTCTCCATTATGGCAAAGCGACGCGGCAATCCAAACTGGGGAAAGCCGGAACCCATCGGGCCGGTAGTCCCCACCATCACTGAGTTCGAGCAGGTGGTTAAGGAGTTCAAGCTGGCTCCCGATCAATACATCCGCTCGACCCGCCTGCGCGAGTGGGCGCGTAAGAACAAGAACTCCAAATACATCCCCGAGCCTCTTCTGGAAGCCTGGGGCTTCGAGATCGAATCAACCCTTTAGACCTCCTGAGTGAGCGCATGCGGGCCGCGACACGCGGCCCTTTTTTTCACCCTTTCATCCAGGATTCCAACCGAGCAATCCCATGCCAAAGTTCAGCAAACACATTTTCATCTGCGGCAATCAGCGCCCTCTCGATCATCCCCGAGGCAGTTGCGACCCCTCGGCCTCCGGTGATCTCCATCGCGCTTTCAAGTCGCGGCTTGCGGCTACATCCGCTCGCACCACCGTGCGCGCCAACAAAGCCGGATGTCTTGATCAGTGCGAGCATGGCCCCACCGTTGTCGTCTATCCCGACGCTGTGTGGTACGGCAACGTCACCCTCGCGGATGTCGATGAAATCGTCCAATCGCATATCCTCGGCGACGAACCGGTGCAGCGCCTGCAGATCGCCGATGCCTGCCTCAATGCCGCCACCTGCGCTCATCGCAAGCCCTCTGGCGGTTAACTCGCCGAGTATAAATGGATTGTTCTCCGACTAAGGTGACTTGATTTTTTTCTCCTGACCTGTTTTCTTATAAGGCGCACGTCAATCGCAATGGCCCTCCCCAATAGTCCGCAGCCCGTCCGCATACTTGCCATCGGCGCTGACATCTCTCGCCTGAGCTCGGCTGCCAACCTCCTCACCCATGCGGGGTACAGCGCAGACCCGGTCTTGAAAATCGACGATGCTGTCCGCCGAATCACCAAGTCGCACTACCACCTTGCCATCGTCTGCCCCTGGTTCACGTATGACGAGCAAATCGCGATACGCGCCCGCCTCCGCCAGGTTCGACCACAAATTCCCGTCCTCCTCCTTGCGGTCGAACACAGTTCGCCGACTGAACTTCTTGCCGCTGTCGCCAGCCATCTCCGGGTTAACTCAAAACTCGATTTAGTGTCCCCCGGCGGCCCTCCCTCCATCGATCTCAAACCGCCCCGCTAGCCCGTTACTGCTCTTTGTTTCAAATACTTAGACCTTAGTGCTCGATCCTCTCAGTGCCTCTTGACCCTTCGTTTGACCTTCCGCTTGGCAGCGTGCAATAGTTAATGTTCATCGTTTTGTAATCTTTTATTCACAAGCGCGCTGGCTGCGCGGATTCCCTTGACCCTCATCTTCCAAGAGACGAATTCATGGCCCGCCTGATACCCCGAGAAACCAAGTTTTTCGAAATGTTTGTTGAGATTGCCCGCAATGTCACCGACGGTGCCCGCGAGCTCTCCGACCTGCTCAACAATTACAATTACGAACAGATGCCCGCGGCTATCGCCCGCATCACTGACATCGAGCACCGCGGCGATGAGATGACCCACAAGATTCTGGTCAAGCTCAACCAGACCTTCATCACTCCATTTGATCGCGAAGACATTCACCTGCTCACGTCTTCCCTCGATGACGTTCTCGATTTCATCTTCTCCGCCGCCGACCGTCTGCTCAACTACAAGATCACGCACCCCTCGCCCTCAGCCAAAGTCCTCGCCGGCATCATCCTGAATCAGGCCGAAGAGCTTACCAAGGCCCTCACGCTGTTAGGCAAGGACGGCAACGTCCTGCAGCACTGCGTCGAGGTTAACCGTCTCGAGAACGAGGCCGACAAGGTTAGCCGCGAGGCCATTGGACGCCTCTTCGACGGCGAACCCGACCCCATCACCCTCATCAAGCTCAAAGAGTTGCTGGAGGTCCTCGAAGAGGCCAGCGACAAGGCCGAAGACGTTGCTGACGTTTTAGAAACTGTCATCCTGAAGAATGCCTGAGACTGCCTCCCGTGTCCCTTACTGACCCATCCAGACGGAGCCGACGGTTATGAGCACTGGCATGATTTTGCTGCTCATCACGGTCTTCACCGCCCTCGTCTTCGATTTCCTCAACGGCTTTCACGACGCTGCTAACAGCATCGCCACGGTTGTTTCCACCCGTGTGCTTTCCCCACGCCTGGCAGTGATCTGGGCCGCCGCCTTCAATTTCCTTGCCGCCTTCCTCCTCGGTACCGCCGTCGCCAAGACCATCGGCAAGGGCATGGTTCAGCTCGACATCGTCACGCAGTACGTTGTCCTCGCCGGACTCGTCGGCGCCATCGTCTGGGACATCCTCACCTGGTTATGGGGACTCCCGACCTCCTCCTCGCACGCCCTCATCGGCGGATACGCCGGGGCCGCCATGGCCCGCGCCGCCGTCTTGCACGGCTGGCATGCTGCGCCTCACGTCATCATCGCCTCCGGGTGGACCAAGACCCTCATCTTCATCGTCGTCGCTCCCCTCATGGGTTTCGCCATCGGATTCGGCATGATGGTTGCCGTCTCCTGGATCTTCCAGCACAAATCTCCCCGCCAGGTGGACAAGCTCTTCCGTAAGTTACAGCTTGTCTCCGCTGCCGCCTACAGCCTCGGTCACGGTGGCAATGACGCCCAGAAGACCATGGGAATCGTCGCCGGGGCACTCTACACCGCCGGTGTCATGAACAAAGACGACTTCGCCGCCAACTGGGGACACTGGCACTGGCCCATTATCCTCGCCGCCCACGCCGCCATCGCCCTCGGCACTTACCTCGGCGGATGGCGCATCGTCCACACCATGGGTTCCAAAATCACCAAGCTCAAGCCCGTAGGCGGATTCTGCGCCGAAACCGCCGGCGCCATCACCCTCTTCGGCACCGCACTCGCCGGAATCCCCGTCAGCACGACCCACACCATCACCGGAGCCATCGTCGGCGTCGGCACCACTCATCGCCTCTCCGCAGTGCGCTGGGGCGTCGCCACCCGCATCGTCTGGGCATGGATCTTTACTATCCCCGCCTCCGCCGGAGTCGCCATGCTCACCTACTGGCTCATCCGCCTCTTCAATCCCGCCGCGTAAAACATGCTATTCGCCTTGCGCCAGAACTTAACGTACGAATAGCGAAAAGCGAAGAGCGGGAAGCAATGACCGGCTGCTAGAATCTTTAGTTGCCCCTCATGCCCAACGATTCCCTCTTTTGCGACGTCCCGACCGCGATCGACGAGATCCGCGCCGGCCGCATGATCATCGTCATTGACGACGAAGACCGCGAGAACGAAGGCGACCTCACCATGGCCGCCGAAAAGATCACTCCCGAAGCCATCAACTTCATGGCCCGCTTCGGCCGAGGCCTCATCTGTCTCGCCATGACCGAAGAGCGCCTCGACTACCTCCGCCTTCCGCCCATGTCGGCCGAGAACACCTCCAACTTCGGCACCGCCTTCACCGAATCCATCGACGCCCGCGACGGCGTCACCACCGGCATCTCCGCCTACGACCGCTCCCGCACCATCCAGGTCGCCATCGATCCCGCTACGCGCCCCAACGATCTCGCGCGTCCCGGCCACACCTTTCCCGCTCCGCGCCCGCAAAGGTGGGGTCCTCGTCCGCGCCGGGCAAACCGAAGCCTCCGTCGATCTCGCCCGCCTTGCCGGACTCGTTCCCGCCGGCGTCATCTGCGAGATCATGAACGACGACGGCACGATGGCGCGCGTGCCCGAGCTCGCCACCTTCTGCCGCGAGCACGGGCTCAAGATGCTAACTGTCGCTGAGCTCATTCGTTACCGCATGGCGCACGAGCGCTACGTCCGCCGCCTCATCGAGACCGTCGTGCCGACTGCTTACGGCGACTTCCGCATGATCGTCTACGAGTCGGACATCAATGACGAGACGCACATCGCGCTCATCAAGGGCGACGTCGAGCACGCCGGCGACGAGGCCGTGCTCGTCCGCATGCACGCGCATTGCTTAATGGGAGACGTTTTCGGCGCCACTTGGTGCGGCTGCCGCGACGCCATTGAAGGCTCGATGCAGCGGATCGCCGACGAAGGCCGCGGAGCGCTGATCTATTTGCACCAAACCACGAAAGGCTATTCGGTCGAGAAGCTCGGCGACAAGCTGACGTTGCAGTTCCACCACGAACAGCGACTGCCGACGCTGCCCGAAAGCCAGCGCCGCACCCAGCGCGAAATCGGCATCGGCGCGCAAATCCTTTCGGACCTCAACCTCAAGCGCATTCGCCTGCTCACGAATCATCCGCGCAAAGTCGTCGGCCTCGAAGGCTTCGGCATCGAAATCGTCGAGCAGGTCCCCGTCTCGACGTCACGCAAAGTCATCGGCCGCTGACCAAACCGTAACTTCCGCAGGGATGCGGGTGCCCCATCCTATCGCCCGTTTTTGGCGATAGGGTGGGATTCTTGTTCTGTGCGCCCTTCAAGGTTTGTCCTCACGCCTCCACCCCTATTCTGGATTGTCATCACGAGGTTGTCCGCCGCGGCCGACGACCGAGGGATCCGCTTTTCTCCGCACTGGCCACTGCAGACTGGCGACTGCTTTTCAAGGTGGAAGCACCGCGCTTCAACGCAGTCACGCGCCATTTCTTGAATGGTAGAGCGGGCCTTTAGGCCCGCGTCAGTCGGGTGTTTCCCGGTGGAAGCACCGGGCTTTAGCCCGCTGAACAGCGCTTCCGAACAATGGGGCTTCAGCCACTTCTGCGCTCCCCTTCAAACGCAGTAGTACGGGCCTCTAGCACGACGTTGCGACGCCTCTTCATTTGTCTGTCATCACGAGGAGGCTTTAGCCTCCGAGGGATCTGCTTTTGCCTTTCGCCGGGTGCCCATTCAAGCACGCGCAGCGGGCTTGAGTGGGTCTTTTGCCTTTTCTAGCCACTACCCACTGCTTTTCAAATCCCGCAGCAACCGCTCCAACGCCTTCTTATACGACTCGTGCTCCCTCCAATTGCCAAACTCTCCGATATGCCGCGTCCGCCGGATGTCGGCCGCCCACGCCTTCGACGCCTCCATCACCGCCACGTCCACTCGGATGGGAAACAGCACCGGCTTCCCGCTTCTGTGCTCCCGTTCAAAAGCAGTAGCACGGCACTCTAGCACGATGTTGCGATGCCTCTTCATTTACCTGTCATCAAACGGTCGCCTTCCTTAGGCTTGTCATCCCTCGGTCGCCGCAAGGCGACCGGGGGATCTGCTTTTGACTTTAACTGGCAACTGACCACTGGCTACTGGCGACTAATGAATGGCCGCGTGACCTCGCTTGCTTCCGCGATGCTACGGATGATTTCGGGAAGCAACACTCTATGCGCCAGCTCCCACCCAGTCAATACCAGAGAATCGCACCGTGTTGCATACCGCTTTGCCAACAGCGGGCAATACTAGGGTCACCTGCGGAACACTTGACCAGTCACGGCAGAAAGCACCGAGAGGTTAGCATTTCGCCTCTTTAGATGGGTGTACGATAATAATTTCACTCGGAGGGAACGCCAATGGCCAACCGCGTCAATTTGGATGCGATGATTCCCCGTGAAGATTTTGCCCTAGAGGAAAACCAGCACACCACGGACGACCATATAACGGAATTCCCCATAGGATACCTGGCTCCAGATTCCTCCATTCTGAAGCTGCTCCGCAAGCCCGACTTTCAGCGCGAAACGAACCACTGGACACCCAACCAGATAGCGAGCTTTATTGCCAGCTTCGTGGACAACGAGGTGATTCCATCGCTAATATTTTGGGACTCGGCTTCCTATATTTTCGTCCTAGACGGTGGCCACCGTTTGAGCGCGCTGCGTGCGTGGATGGAGGACGACTACGGCGACAAGGCTTTGTCTTCCGACTTTTATAAAGGCCAAGAGATATCCGAAGAACAGAGGCGTATGGCGAAAAGGACGCGCTCTCTCGTCGAAGGCAAGATCGGAAGATATTCCGATTTATGCAAGCTCGTTGACTCTACGGACGCCGACCTTGCGAGCAAAAGGGCAAAGACTCTGTTTAAGCGGAAGCTGATACTTCAGTGGGTCAAGGGTAGCCCTGACGTCGCGGAGAGCTCTTTCTATAAAATCAATTCGCTAGGCGCACCACTCGACGATACCGAGAGAATGCTAATTGAGAACCGCAGAAAGCCGATTGCGATAGCGGCAAGGTTGACTCTTCGAGGCGGTAGTGGTCACAAGTATTGGTCATCGTTCACCTCGGACGATGCCAGAGAGTCGAGTGTCAAGTTGGGGAAGGAGTTGCACGATCTTTTGTTTGAACCGGAATCGGATGAGCCGCTGAAGACAATGGACGTGCCGCTAGGCGGTTCGGTGTCTCCGATTGACGCATTATCCCTTTTGGTCGATTTACTCACCCTCGCCGCGAACAGGGACCCCGTCGCTAAACCCATTGAGAAATATGATGACGATACAACTGGCGGAACGACCGTAGAAGTGCTAAGTAGGTCCCTCGATGTTATCAACCGGATTACGGGCAATTCTGGTGGGAGCTTGGGCCTACACACTGCAGTGTACTTCTACAATGACAAAGGAAAGCACAGCAAATTTCTCCTTCTCGGCATGATCGCGCTGATCGCTGAAAAGCTGCGCAACAACGATTCCCATTTCTTTAAGAAATTCACAAAAGTACGTCCACAAATCGAAGACTTCTTGATTGAAAATAAATCGCTCATAGGAATCATCTTGCAGAATCTCGGCAAGAACCAAAGAATTCCGAAAGTCAAAGAACTCTTCGACTTCCTGGTGTCTGAAGCAATGACCGGAGAGCCTCTAGAAGTGGAAAAAGTTGTCGCCAAACTCGGACTCAAGGGACGGATCTTGGATATACGAGCGATTCACACCTCTCCCAACATAACGGATGAGACCAAGAATACGATAATCATTAAGGCCGCAATCTCCTCTGCGCCGAAGTGCCCCATCTGTAATGGAAGGTTGGAGCCAAACAAATCCAAATCATATGACCATGTGGTGGATAAGAAACATGACGGGTCTGGGGATGTAGACAACATCCAACTGACCCATCTTTACTGCAACAATAGTAAAGATTCCTTGCTGCCATAGGTACGAATGATATATTCGGCCGGGCGCCCCAGGGTTCGCGCCCCGCTTTTGGGCGCTAACCTGGGATTGCGACCCCGAACCCACGACACTCCAGTCCCGCCCCGCAGGGACGGCACTCGGACCGGAATGCTCCCGATGGAAATCAATCGTCCACCTGAAGAACCCGTGAAAAGGTGTACTATGGTGCCCTTTTCGAAATCGAAAGGGAATTTCAAATTAGATCAACGAAGGGCGCTACGAATATGACCTCGCCGGAAGCAGACATCGAACAGATGGCATTTGTCGTCATGATGGACGCCGTGAAGAGCGCGAACCAGGACCTGAAAATGATCATGGATGAAGTCAAGGCAATGACTGCGGCTAAGGGAGCGCTTCGCAATCTGCTCTCTAAGGTTCGCCGCGACGTCGCCGCCAATGCTGGGCAAAAAGATAAGGTGCCGGCACTTGATTTCTCAGCTGGCATGGGCAGCGAGGACGCTTACCACCATGCACAGTTACCGGTACCCGATCCCGACGCGAAACACAATCTCAGGTTGGTCCACACCGACCTTTACAACGGCCAAATCGGTACGGTCGCCCAACTCAGAAGCGTACAGGACGATCTACAAGGTCAACTCGACAGCATGAGCGAAATGTCGGAGATTGACCTCGTTACGTTTGCAGATGACGATGGATCGCCGCTCGAAGTTGATGGAAACGCTGTCGAACATCTTAAAAAAGATCGGACGCGACCTCAGATACCTTGGTACGAAACCTGAAGTAACGACGATGTCGCCCATTGCCCCCAAGTTCGCCGCGTACCCCACCGTTGTCGCGCACCCGGTGCCCCGGAGCCTGCCCTGAGCTTGCCGAAGGGTTCACGCCGCGCTTTTCGGCGCTAACCTGGGATTCCGTAGCCGATGCATCCCGGGGACATCCACCGATCACGAACCGTGGTGAATTGATTTTTGCCCGACCTTCTCAGTGCCTTTGTGTCTCTGTGGTGGATGTTCCTTTCCCAATTCGGGAACGCCGCACTTAATTCCCGCAAAAACCTCTTGCATTCCCTCTCCATCGCTGGCAAAGTAACTTTGTGGAGGTTACCCTCCACCGGACGCTGTACGACTTTGCCGCCAGAATAGGCGGCCTGAAACAGCTAGTTGCTAACTGATTTCTTGGAGGCCCATGTCCGTTCGCATCTGCAGCTTCCCCAAGCCTGACGGCTCCCCCTGCGGCTCTCCCGCCCTGCGCGGCAAGAAGCTCTGTTACTTCCACCACCGCCATCAAAAACGCCTGCAATACGCTGCCGGTGCCATCCGCCGCGCCGACGTCCTCGGCCCCCGCCTGCCCGCCATGAAGTCCCTCCACGACGTGCAGGTCGCCATCTCCGAGGTCCTGAACGCCATGGCCGATCAGCGCCTCTCCATCCAGCGCGCCGGACGCATCTTGTTCGATATCCAGCAGGCTACTATTCCCCTCCGCACTCCACATAGGTCTCGAACCTAGCCATGCAAACCCTTACAGTTCAATATTTTACGTATAACTCCCGTGTTTGTAGGAACTTGCGCGGTTTTCCGCCTATCTGCTTCAAAACGAGGAATTTGCAAGGTGGGGGGGAGGGGTGGTACTGCACCAATTCTGGTGCAACATGACACAGGAACCGCCGTCCCGCCCTACCGCCGCAAGACGGCGGTAGAACGGGTGAAGCTCAGGCTACGGTTGACAGGATTGATTTTCGACAACAACGTCGCGGGCAAGCAGGTAGTGGCTGGCGCCTCCGGCCTTACGCTCACTCGAGGTTGCATGAACTGTATCTCCCGAGACCGTCACCGAGTGTCCGATGTAGTTGTTCAACAGCATGTCGGTTTCGTTTACGCCCCAGGCGGTGCCATCGGTGGCGTGAAGGATGTACTCCTTGGCGACCGGACCGGGCTGCAGGCAACCGGTGACTTCCATCGCGTGGGAAGCGGAGGCGGGGTGGGAGGTTGAGGCAAACGCGTTGCTCAGTCCAGCGGCCGCAAAGAAAAGTACTGCGGCGGCTGAAAGGTATAGGGCACGTTTCATGGTTAAGCTCCTTTGTCTGAACGTTGCTGTGCCGGGCCTCCACGACCGGCGGAAAAGTTCCATCGGTCGGGCCAACCACGGCATGCCTAATTTTCTAGACGAATCAAGAGTGGCAACGTCGCACGATTGCGAAAATATTTTGGGGAAGGCTTTACCTTTTTTCCTAGTACGAAGCGGTTAGGAAAAATGGCGTAGAAGTACTGCTTTCGCGGGCCCCGCAAATGCTCGTGGACATCACTTCAGCAGCGTGAGCGCGTGAATTACTCGCGTTGAAGAACGATTCCTTGCAGGTCCGACCAAGCGGTTGCAGTTAACCGGCAGTGACGATCATGGCCTGACAAGGCTGCTTGCCGATCCGGCGATACGTATGCGGAACGCTGGGATCGAAATAGATGGAATCACCCGCGTCGAGTTCGTAGTCGTCCATGCCGATGCGAAGACCGAGCTTGCCTTTCATGACGTGCAGGAACTCCGAGCCGGGATGTTGATGGGGCTTGAGTTTCTCCTCAGCGATGGCCTCGAACTCGGCCAGATAGGCGTTGGTGCGGCGCTCGTTGGATTTGAAGTCGAGGCTCTCGAAATAGTAGGCGATCTCCGCGGTGCCGGGACGGTCGGGGAGTTTAATGCGCTCGTCTTTGCGCACGACCGAGACCACATGCCGCTTGCGCTCGTCGGTGAAGAAGTAGTCGAGGCCAACGCTGAACACGAGCGCGATGCGCAGCAGCGTCGGCAACGTGGGATAAAGCTTGTCGCGCTCGAGTTTGGAGAGCAGAGCGGGAGAGAGCCCGGTGTGCTTGCCGAGTTCGACCAGGCCCATGCTCTTCTTCAGGCGCAGGGCGCGGAGCTTGGGGCCGATTTGATAGGGACGCAGATTGTCTTCAATCGTCTTGCTGACCACGGTAGACCTCCGATTATCACAGGGAGAAAATCATGCCGAGCTGTTTTGCACAAAAAGCAAACCGTAACGCGATGGGCATGGTTTTCTCTTCATCCTCAAACCTATTTCACTTAGATTCAATCTATCGGCGATTGGATTCGCACTTGTCCAGCCGCCGGGCGGGCTGCGAGTCACGGAGCTAAGTTTTTGCGGTCCGCAGCGGTGGCCAGCTTGGGGGAGTTGGCCACCGGGAACTACCTTGCCCGGCACAGATGCAGCAGCTCCCTTCTCCGCAGGTGCGATTCACGTAAACTGGACGCGACATGAATCCCAACGTTCTGGTGGTGGGCGCAGGTGTGTCTGGACTGGTTGCGGCGGTGGAACTCAAGCGCCGCGGCTTCTCGGTGCAGGTGCTGGAGGCGTCGGACGGTGTGGGCGGACGCGTGCGCACCGACGTGGTGGATGGATTTCTGCTGGACCGGGGCTTCCAGGTGCTGCTGACGGCGTATCCGGAGGCACGGCGCTGTCTGGACTTTGGGGCGCTGGAGTTGCGAGAGTTTGAGCCGGGAGCGATCGTGCGGTGTGGTGGCCGCTTCCATACGATTTCGGACCCGATGCGCCGGCCACGCGACCTGGTTGCGTCGGCGTTTGCCCCGATGGGAACGCTGAACGACAAGCTGCTGATTGCGCGCCTGACCGGGGAGTTGCTCGACTCGGAGATTGACCGGGTGCTGAGCGCGCCAGAGGTGCCAACGATCGCAGCGCTACGGCAGTACGGATTCTCCGAGCGCATCATCGAACGGTTTTTCAGGCCCTTTCTGGGCGGGATATTTCTCGACCCGGAGCTGGTGACCTCCAGCCGCATGTTCCGGTTCGTCTATCGAATGTTCGCGCAGGGGATGGCGGCGATACCGAATCGGGGCATGGAGCAAATTCCGAGACAACTGGCATCGCAACTGGACGAGGGGACGATTCGATTCCACGCTACCGTGCAGCATGTCTGGGAAGGCGGGGTGCGGCTGGACAGCGGCGAAGAGCTGTTCGCCGGAGCGGTGGTGGTCGCTTGTGATCCGGTGCGCGCGGCAAGGCTGCTACCGGACGCCGGGATCCGCACAGCGATGCGGGGTGTGCGCTGCCTGTACTTTGCCGCGCCCGATGCTCCCGTGGGTGAGCCGTTCCTGGTATTGAACGGCGAGGGCGAGGGCCCAATCAACAACCTGTGCGTGCCCAGCGTGGTGGCGCCGGGGTACGCACCGCGCGGGTATCACCTGGTATCGGTGACGGTGCTGCATGCGCCGATCAGCGAGGACCACCTGCTGCGCGACGTACGGCAGCAGCTTATCGACTGGTTCGGCCAGAGGGCTGCCGATTGGGAGTTTCTGCGTTCGTATCACATTGAATATGCGCTGCCAGACCAGTCGCTGGAGAATGGCGGAGTGGCGATGTCGCCGGTGCAAGCGCGCCCGGGGCTGTATTACTGCGGCGATCACTGCGGTACGGCGTCGCTCAATGGGGCAATGCTTGCTGGCCGACGCGCCGCCGAGGCGGTGTGCGGCGAACTGGGGCGGTCGAACGAGGTGTTGTAGGTGCGAATTCAATTCATGACGCGTGCTCAGTGGGTGGCCGCTCTGCTCCTGGTTTTGTCCCTGCTGGCGATGTCGGGCTGCGAGAAAAAGCCCGCGGGTAAGCACTATGAGATCGAGGGACGAGTGGTGGCGGTGGATTCGGCGAGCAAGCTCATCACCGTGGCCCACCAGGAAGTCGTGGGCCTGATGCCGGGGATGACGATGCCGTTCCAAGTGGCACACAGCGAGGATTGGGTGTTCGGCAAGATCGCGCCGGGCGATCATATCCGGGCCACGCTGGTGATGACCGACCACGCTGAACTGCAAGGCATATCGTTCACCAAGGGCAGCGATACCGAGAGTGACGGAACGACGCAATTGCGGCTGCCGGATGTGGGCGACTTAGTGCCTAACTTCCGTTTCGTAAATCAGTCGGGCAAGACGATTGAAATTCAGCAGTTTCGTGGACGGCCGCTGTTGCTGACGTTCATCTATACCCGCTGTCCGCTGCCGGACTACTGCCCGCGGATGAGCAACAACTTTCGCGAGGTCTTGCAGGAGCTGCAGGCGAACCCAGCTGTGTATGCCAAGACGCAGTTGCTGAGCGTTAGCATTGATCCTGACTTCGATACGCCCAAGGTGTTGCAGGGATATGGTGAAGAGTATGCAGGCAAGCTCGATCCGCAGTTTCAGCACTGGCAGTTCGCGACAGGGTCTCCGCAAGAGGTGCGCAACGCGGCGGATTTTTTCGGCATGTCGTACAACGAGAAAGAAGGCCAGATCGTTCATAACTTGCGTACAGTCCTCATCGGCGCAGACGGGAAGGTAGTTAAGGTGTATTCGGGCAACCGTTGGACGCCAGCCGAGGTAGCGAGAGAGTATGCGGCAGCGGCGGGCGGCCAAAGTTAGCCGAGGCAACTGCCCTCGAACCTATAGTCATTCATAACTGGAGCTGGCTTCGCAGGAAACTTTCCGTTCTCTGAAGCATCTGAATACAGCCGGGGGCGCTGTCATATCTTCATGGCAGAATTAATTCAATTCGTGGTGCAACACGGGTATGTGCTGCTCTTCGTCTGGGTGATGATCGAGCAGGCAGGGCTGCCGATTCCGGCGGCCCCACTATTGCTGGGAGTGGGAGCGCTTGCGGGGCAACACCAGATCAACTTCGTGCTCGCGGTCATGGTGGCTGCGACGGGATCAGTGGTTTCGGATACATTCTGGTACTTCGTCGGCAAGCGCAAGGGCGCGGTGGTGCTCAGTTGGTTGTGCAAGATTGCGCTGGAACCGGACTCGTGCGTGCGTCGCACGGAGTCAGCCTTTACCCGGATGGGCCGGTCGACGCTCCTTATCTGTAAGTTCGTCCCCGGGCTGAACACGGCGGCTCCGGCGCTAGCGTCAACTGCGGGAATCAGCCTGACCCAGTTTGTGCTGTTTGCCTGGCTGGGCGCGCTGCTGTGGGCCAGCACATTCGCGGGACTGGGGTTGATGTTCAGCAGGCAACTGGACCGTATCGCCTACGATGTGGCGCGGTTCGGTTCCTGGTCGTTTGTGCTTTTGCTGGCGGCGATCGCCGGCTACATCGCCTACAAGTTCTACCAACGCTGGCGCTTCCTGAAGGATGTGGCGGGCGCGCGCATTGCCCCTGAGGAATTGAAAACCAAGCTCGATAACGGAGTGCCTGTCACCATCATCGACCTGCGGCACCCGTTGGACCTGCTACCCGATCCGCGCACGTTACCAGGTGCGCTGCGCATCTCCCCGGAAGATCTGGAGCGCCGGCACAGCGAGGTCACCCGCGGCGGCGAAATTGTGCTCTTCTGTACTTGACCCAACGAAGCCACCAGCGCCCGTGCGGCGCTGCAACTCAGGCGATACGGCATCCAAAATGTGCGTCCACTACTGGGCGGATATTATGCGTGGAAAGATTTAGGGTTCCCGCTGGTGGAAGTGCTGCCGGCGGAGGAAGACCCCACAAGCGGGCTGAGCTTAGCAGCCGAGGATTTGGCATAGGGAGACAAGAGACTCCCGAACATGGACAGATCCACAGGCGGCTGACAGGGTGACGAGATAGCCGGAAAGCCCGACGCCCCACTATCTACAGTGCTAGAGCGCCGCTGAAGGCGTTCTCCACCCTACGCCTGCGGGCATGGATTCGTTCCGGGTTCCCTACTGCTCGAGTTTGGCGACCGGGATAGCTTCGCCGTTCAGCACCGCCGGCTCCGACTGGCTGGCAGCGAGTTTGGCAGCGGACTTGAATCCCTTGACAGGCTTTTCGTACGGGCCGATGTGCCAGATGTCACGGGCGTACTCCAGCACGGTACGGTCACTGGAGAATTTGCCGATGCGGGCCACATTGAGAACGGACTTGCGGCACCAGATTTCGTCTTTCTGGTAGGCGTCACTGATTTCTTTCTGCACCTCGATGTAGCTGGGGAAATCGGCGAGGTGGTAGTACTTGTCGCCGCGATGAACGAGCTCGTCGAAGATCCAGCGGAACATGCCGTGCTCGTTGGGGCAGAAAAGATTGGAGGCGAGGGCGTCCATCACTTCCTTCACCGCAGGGTCGCTATCGTACCGCTCACGCGGGTTGTAGCTGCCGTTCTGGCGCATGGCGAAGATGTCTTCGGCGCGGAGCCCAAAGATGAAAATGTTGTCGAGGCCGACTTCCTCGGCGATCTCAATGTTGGCACCGTCCCAGGTGCCAACCGTCAGAGCACCGTTCATGGAAAGCTTCATGTTGCCGGTGCCGGAGGCTTCCATGCCGGCGGTAGAGATTTGTTCGCTCAAATCGGCGCCGGGAATGATGAGGGTCGCAAGCGAGACGCGATAATCGGGCAGGAATGCGAGCTTGATGGCATCGTTCATCCGGGGATCGTTGTTTACCACGGCGGCGACACTGTGGATGAGTTTGATGATCTGCTTGGCGGCCCAGTAGCCGGGCGCGGCCTTGCCGGCGAAGATGTAGGTGCGGGCGGAGGCGGGCATCTCGCCGTGTTCGACGATGCGCAAGTAGTCGTGGATGACGTGCATCACCGCCAGCAATTGACGCTTGTATTCGTGGATGCGCTTGATCTGCACGTCAAAGATGGAATCGGGATCGACGTTGACGCCGAGCTGCGCGACGATGCTTTCCGCCAGCTTGAGCTTGTTCTGACGCTTGACGGCCTTGAAGGCAGCGCGGAAATCTTCGTCGTCGGCAAAGGGCTCGAGGTCGCGCAGACGGCTGAGGTCGGTGATCCACTTGTTCTCGTTGAGGGAGCGGCTGATCAGATCGGTGAGACCGGGATTGGCCTTCATGAGCCAGCGCCGCGGGGCGACGCCATTGGTCTTGTTGTTGAACTTGTCGGGCCACAGCTCGGCGAACTCGGGCACCAGCGAACTCACCACCAGGTCGCTGTGCAACTGGGAGACGCCATTGACGGAGTGGCTGCCGACGATGCAAAGATTGGCCATGCGCACTTGCTTCTCGTAGCCCTCTTCGATGATGGACATCTTGCGCAGCTTCTCGCCGTTGATGAAGGGCAGGTCGCTAATGCTTTTCAGGAAACGCTCGTTGATGCTGAAAATGATCTGCACGTGGCGCGGCAGGACCTTTTCCATGAGCGGCACCGACCACTTTTCCAGCGCCTCGGGCAGCAGGGTGTGGTTAGTGTAGGCGAGGGTGCGGCGGGTGATGTCCCATGCTTTCTCGAAGGGCAGGCCGTGCAGGTCGAGCAGGACGCGCATCAGCTCGGCGACAGCCAGGCTGGGATGGGTGTCGTTCATCTGGATGGCGGCCTTTTCGGGCAGCAGTTCCATATCCTCGTGTTGCTGGCGGAAGCGGCGCATGATGTCGCCGATGGCGCAGGCGACCAGGAAGTACTCCTGCACAAGGCGAAGTTCCTTGCCGGCGACAGCGGCGTCGGAGGGGTAGAGGACACGCGAGATGTTTTCGCTGGCGATCTTCTGCTCGACGGCGTTCAGGTAGTCGCCACGGTTGAAGATTTCGATGTCGAACTCTTCGGAGGCGCGCGCTGTGAACAGGCGCAGCCAGTTTATTGTCTGGCCGAGATAGCCGACGATGGGCATGTCGGAGGGAATGCCGACGACGACCTTGTAGTTGATCCAGGTCTGCTTGAGATTGCCGTCGGCATCGCGCTGGGAATCCATGCGGCCATACATGGGGATGTTGACTGCTTCTTCGGGATGCTCGATCTCGAAGGGAGTACCGTTGGCCTTCCAGCGGTCGGGCTTCTCTCGCTGGAAGCCGCCGACGATTTCCTGCTTGAACAAGCCGTACTCGTAGTCGATGCCATAGCCGTAGCCGGGCATGCCCAGCGTAGCGAGGGATTCGAGGAAACAAGCGGCCAGGCGACCCAGGCCGCCGTTACCGAGACCTGCGTCGGATTCGCTGTCGAGGACTTCATCGAGGTCCACGCCCAGACCGGCGAGCACGCCGCGGCACTGCTCCTCGATGCGCAGGTTGGAGACGTTGTCGACCAGCGAACGGCCCATGAGGAATTCCATCGAGAGGTAGTAGAGTCGCTTGGCGTCTTTGTGACGGAACTTCGACTCGGTGGACATCATGCGGTCGACGATGCGGTCTCGGATGGCGAGCGAGAGCGGCTTGAGGTAGTCAACGGGCTTGAGGCCGGTCGTGGGCCGAACCAGCGTGTACTGGACGTGGTTCAAGATGGCTTCGCGCAGGGTGAGCGGAGCGTGTGACGGCTCCATGAAGTCGGAGCCGGCCTCGACGACGGAACGGTTCTCGCCCGCGATGGGCGGAAAACTGTCTTCGTGGCGCTCGAACCTGTTTACTTGGGAGCCCGTAGATTGTTCGTTAGTACCGATGGCGCGACACCCCGACGCGTACTCTGAATCATATTCTAATGCAGAATCGATTTTGGGAATTCCCCAACCGGGTGACTTGAGTCCGCACTTCGGTGGAGTCGTGGAGCAGCAGCTTGCGCTTTCAATGAGTTGCGAACAGCAGCGCGAATCGAGCCGGACAGCATGGAGTCGCTCCCGGTCACCGGGCGAACAAATGGGACACTATTTTTCCTGCCACGAAGCCGGGAACACTGTGTGCTGGGGTTCCGGCATGGGCGCATCGCCCCGGGCATCGCGCCACAGGATTGAGTTGAGGGTCGCCGTGTCGGCGGCATCGGCGACGGAGAAGTCGAGCTTCGAAGATTCCTTGGCGCCGGGGGCGTTCTTCGCGTTGGCCTGGTAGATGAGCTTATTGTCGCGATTGCGATAGTCGGCCTGGAACGACGGCTGATCGCCCGCGCCGCTGAACAACGGAGCCATCACTGCGGCATGAGCATCGTTGTTGTTCATGGGCGGCAGGCCAAGCAGGCTCTCCATGGTTTCAATCATGTTCACCGTGGTGTAGAAGTTGTGGTCTACGAAGGGCTGGGGGGCGCGCGGCGAATACTTGCTGATAGCCAGGGCAATGCTGCGATGGGCGTCGACGTGGTCGGCTCCGGCCTGCGCGTCATCTTCGATGACAAAGATGGCGGTGTCATCCCAGTACGGGCTATTGGAGATGGCTTCTGCAACGCGGCCGACAGCAAGGTCGTTGTCGGAAATGGCTGCCTTGGGAGTAGGGGAACCGAACCTGGTCCCGGCCGTGTGGTCGTTGGGCAGGCGGACCAGCGCAAAGCTGGGCAGTTCTTCGCCCTTGCCGGTCTTGCGGGCCTCCACGAAGCCCGCAAATTCGCGTAGGAATTCGTCGGCGCGGAACTGGTCGGGGTATTCAACCTTGAAATCGGGATAGCGCGGATCAAAGTGGTCGCGGAGATCGGCCTTGGTGGCGGAGTTGTAGGCCATCAGGGGAATGGTGTACTGATACGGGCTCTTACCGCCACCGAAAGCGGCGGGAAGGTCTTCACCCGGCTTGATGGCGGTGCGCTCGCACTTGGGAACTTCACCCTTAGGCGCGCCGGTGGCCGCGGGGGTGTAGCTTTGGTCGAGGTCTTCGCACCAGCTGGTCTCGATGTACTCGCCGTAGTGGCGGTAGGTCAGCTTGTGGCGGGCGAGATTGTCGAAGAGATACCCAGTGGCGGGCTCGTTCACGTCTGGGATACCTTCGTCCAGAGGCTTGGTGTCGCCTACAGTTCCCTCAGAATCGTATTCGCGCTCGTTTCCTCGATAAGCGACCGGCCACGCCTTCTCGTTGTAATCGGTAGTGATGGCGGCCACCGACCAGGGATGTCCGTCGCCGGAGACTTCTCCGCTGTCGTAGAAATTGTCGAGGATGCCGAACTGCAGCGCTAGCTTGTGCAGGTTGGGAGTGATGTCTTCGCCATACATCACCAGCGAAGGGTCGCCGTTGGCGCCCTTGATGTCACCGAAAATCTGGTCGTAAGTACGGTTCTCTTTCATGATGTAAATCACGTGGCGAATGGGATTGCTGCCGCCGGCGAAAGCGACATCGTGGCTGCGTCCTTCCATGCGGTTGCTGTTGAGGACCTCGGCGGTGAGGGTCTCGTGGTCACGCTCGGCGTCTTTGAGGTTGACGCGGGCCACGGAGCCGCGAATCAACGAAGCAATGTAGGGGTGGCCGGGCTTGTTGTCGCGCAGAGGGACGGACTCAATGGCGGAGTTTGGCCCCGTGCCACTGCCCTTGCCGGCAGCGATGAACAAATCACTACCCTGCACCGCGACCGCTGTCGGATACCACTCGGTGGGGATGAAATAGAAGGCGCGGTCGGCGTTGGCCTGGGCGTGCGTGCCCTTGCTCTCGCGCAGGTCGAAGACGGCGACAGCATCAGAGGTCGAGTCCGCGACGTAGAGCGTGTCGCCATCGGCGGAGATGGCCAGGGCGAGCGGGTAGTTGCCGCCGTAGGTCTGGTGCGGGAGCCGGGTGTCGAGATAGCGCTGCAGTTTGCCGTCAGCGGTGGCAAGCACAGCGACCTTGTCACGATTGGCGAGGGCGACGTACAGACGCGTCTCGTCTGGGCTGAGCAACATTGCCGTGGGATGCGAAGAGGCGTCAGTTTCGACCTTGGGCGCGAGCAATTCAACCTGACGCACGACTTTGCCGGTGCGCAGATCCAGCTCCGCAACAGCCGAGCCGTTCCAGAGCGAACACCAGCCGCGAGTGCCCTCGCGATTCACTACGACGGTGTAGGGGAACGTGCTGGGTACGGACTTGCCGCGACCGAGATCAAAGCGCTGGAGCACGCGGCCATCACGTACGTCGATGAGCACCGCGTCGTCGGCGAGGTTTTCCGCCACCAGGAGGGCGTCACCGCCAGGGCGCTTAACCAGCGCGATTCCGGTGGGGTACGAGATGCTCTGTCCGGCCGGAACGTACTTCGCGCCGTAAGTGTTCTTTCGCTTCTGCGTGATGGGCACGAGCGGCAGCTTGAGGAAGCGATCGGGAGTCAGAGCACCGTTCACAAAGCGATAGACGGCGATGCCATTGCCCGTGCTACCCGGCTTCTTGCCCTCGGGGTCGGTGAGCGAGCCGATCGAAGCGTAGAGTTCGCTGCCGGTGGCGTTCCAGGCGAGTCCTACAAAGTAGGACTGTTTGGCATGGACGGCGAGGCGGGCGTCGGGAAAATCGGTCACCTTATTTGTGGCGAGATCGAGAACGGCGATCGGACTGGTGATATTCGGACTCTGCCGAACCGTAACCGTTGTTCAGCACCGCCAGAAACTTGCCGTCAGGGCTCAAGGCGACCGTGACGGGCAGGCTGTTGGTGCGCTGGGGTGTGCCGGGGACGGGCTCATCGAGGGCCTTGCTCGTGGACAGGTCAATGGAGCGCTTTTGGGCTGGGGCAACAACGTAGAGAGGCAACAACTACGGCGAGGATTGCAATCGTAGTGCGACGGAGGTGCATGGTATTCCTCATCGGCTAATCCGGTATGTGCTGCGCAAGCATAACTTCGACGGCGGGTTCGCCGATCTGGCGCCGCAGGTGATCGAGAACGCGGTGTACGCCGATGGCAATCGGTGTATCGCCTGAGAGCACGACGTCGGCGTGCAGGCGCGTGGGACGGACGTAGCGCTCGGCCATGGGGGCCACGGTGGTACGAAATTGCTCGATGACCGACTCCGGGGTGCGGCCACGTTCGCGAACATCGCGCTGCTGGCGGCGATGCAGGCAGATGTCATCTGCCATCTCGACATAAACGCCGGTGGCGAGCAGGCGGCGCAGCTCAGGCCAGTGGAGAGTAAACAGACCTTCGATGATGACAACGGGGGCAGGCTCAAACTGCCGGGTGACGCTGGTACGGGTGTGGACCGTGAAATCGTAGGTCGGGACGGGAATGGCGCGTCCGGCGTGGAGATCGGCGACCTGAGCGATCAAAAGCTCATGCTCCAAGGCGGCAGGCTCATCGAAGTTGGAGCGGGCGCGCTCTTCTAGCGCCAGGTGGGAGAGGTCGCGGTAGTAGTGATCGAGCGACAGTACCGGAGCCGCCAGGCGCTGCGCCAGATGATGGGCAAGATAGCTCTTCCCTGCTCCAGAGGGCCCGGCGATGCCGATCAGATAGGACTTCACGGCCATGCGGGTACAGTGTAAATCAGTGGGTAGTGCTAAGTGGACAGTGGATTGTGCTTACAGTGAAACTTCAATCCTGGGCAGGACAGCGCGCAACAGGGCGAGGAATTTGCCGCGGACACGCTGGCCGGTTTCCAAGACTTCGTCGTGATTGATCTTTTCACCGCTTATCCCCGCCGCCATGTTAGTAACGCAGGAAATAGCCAGCACCGCAATACCCATGTGACGAGCGGCAATCACTTCGGGTACGGTGGACATCCCAACCAGGTCAGCGCCGATGGTGCGTAGAAAGCGAATTTCCGCGGGCGTCTCGTAGCTGGGGCCGAGCATAGCGGCGTAGATGCCCTCGAACAATTCGATGCCGGCGCGAGTGGCTTCTTCTGCGGCAAGGCGGCGCAGCCGGGGATCGTAGGCGTCGGTCATGTCGGGGAATCGGGGGCCGAAGCGCTCGTCGTTCGGGCCGGCAAGCGGGTTGTGTCCCTGCAGGTTGATGTGGTCGCGGATAGCCACCAGCGCTCCCTGGCCATAGCTGGTGTTGATACCTCCGGCGGCGTTGGTGAGGACCACCGCCTTGATGCCCAAGGCGGCAAACACCCGCACAGGAAATGCAACCTGTTGTGCCGAGTATCCCTCATAGAGATGCACTCGCCCCTGCATGGCAGCGACGGGGACTCCGGCGGACTCGCCAATGACGAGCGTGCCCGCGTGGCCTACCGCGGTGCTGCGGGGAAACCCCGGAATATCGGCGTACGGGATGCGAGTGGGGTTGGCGAGCTCGTCGGCAAAAGCACCGAGGCCAGAGCCGAGCACCAGTGCAATGCGGGGGCGGAGCGCAGTCCTGGACTGGATGAGTTGCGCCGCGGCCGAGGCGGCCGCGTATGGGTCGGTCGCGGTCATACTTGCGCCTGGGTCACTTTCCAATTTCCTCGAGGTACTTCTCGACTTCGAGGGCGGCCATGCAGCCGGTTCCGGCGGCGGTGATGGCCTGGCGGTAACGGCGATCGGCGACGTCACCGGAGACAAATACGCCGGGCACATTGGTGCAGACGTGGCCGTCGGTGGGAACGATGTAGCCTTCGCCGTCGCGCTGTAATTGCTCGCCCACGAAATCGGCATTGGGGGTGTGGCCGATGCCGAGGAACATGGCGCTGGTGGGGAAATCCCATTGCTCGCCCGATTTCAGGTTGCGGAGGCGGAGCCCGGTGACTTCCTTCTTTTCGACGTCGTAGACATCGTCAACCACGGTGTCAGTGAGGAAAGCGATCTTTTCGTTGTGGCGGGCGCGGTCGAGCATGATCTTGGAGGCGCGAAACTCACTGCGCCGGTGAATCAGCGTGACCTTGGAGGCGAAGCGGGTGAGGAAGAGTGCCTCTTCCATGGCGGAGTCGCCGCCGCCGATGACGGTGATTTCCTTGCCGGAGAAGAAGAAACCGTCGCAAGTGGCACAGGAGGAGACGCCGTAGCCGATGAGCGCCTTTTCGCTGGGCAGACCGAGCCAACGGGCGGAGGCACCGCTGGCGATGATGAGCGAGCGGGTAAGCAGCGTGTCGCGACCCAGGTTTACCTCGATAGGCTTGGCGGAGCCGTTGGCGGCCTTTTGGCTCAAGTCCGACGCTGACCGCATGGCCGGCAAGGTACTCGGCGCCGAAACGCGCGGCTTGGCTTCCGCATGTTGTCGATCAGTTCGGGCCCCTGGATGCCTTCGGGAAAGCCGGGGAAGTTTTCAACCAGCGTGGTCATGGAAAGCTGGCCGCCGGGCTCGTGGCCCTCGATCACCAGCGGGCTGAGATTGGCGCGGGAGGCGTAGATGGCGGCGGTGAGTCCGGAGCAGCCGGACCCGAGGATGATGACATTGCGAACAGTCTCAGTCATGGAAGTAGAAGTAGATTCCTGCGGCGGCCAAAAAGTTGCACGGGAGGACGGGCCGCTGTTCGGATTCTAACAAGCGGCGCCGGAACGGGAAATCCTCAAGCGCCAAAAGGCCAGCCACCGTGGAGATACAATGTTCGGCATGGCAAAGCTTACGTTGGTGTATGGCATGCGTCTTCTCCCTGCGGATGAAATCGAGGAAGTGGGCCCGGCGCTCGTCAAGCTGAAGAATGGACGCGAGGCTGGGGTCACGATGCACATCGTGGAAGGCTCGAAGGAAGACATCGAGAAGCAGTTGCAGAGCAGCATTGACGCATTTTTCGATCTGTATCCGGAGATATAGCCGGCGGAGGCGCGCGCCATCGACGCAGCGCTGCTGGCAGCTTTGGATCGGCGCGGAACGTTCTTGCAGTCAGCCGCGTAACATGCAGTAATGGGTGTCGGCGCGCGGCATCTATAATCCATTATCCGTCGGCACCAGCGCAAAAGACTTTGAGCGACCTACCCAAACTCGAACAGGCCCGAACGTTGCTGAAGCGCATGATCCGCCCCACGAGCAGGCTGGGCAAGATCACGTTGTGGTTCGGCATGCTTGCGCTGGTACTGCAACTGTGGAGCGTAATAGCACGAGCGGCCAGCGGAACGATGCTGAGTGTCTGGGCTTCGCTGATCACCTATGTATTTGCGGCCTGCCTGGTCATCCGGGGATACCGCTGGGCACGAAAAGAGCTGATGTGGAGGCTGCGCAATCGGCTGATTGTGACCTACGTTTTCATCGGCGTCATTCCAATCGTTCTCCTGATCTCGATGTTCCTGCTGGCTGCGTACCTGTTTGCCGGGCAGTTTGCGACGTACGTTGCGCTGGCCGACCTGGATATCGAGTTGCAGCACCTGACGGCAGCCAACGATGCGCTGGCGTCGCAGTTCCGCGGCCTGTCCCAGATGGGCAGGCTCACTCCGCAATTGGCGGCTGAGATCGCCAGCGCCTCGAATGAGATGTTCACGCAGAGGACGGTGAAGGTCCTCGAGGGCGACACGGGTTTTATGATTGAGCCGGGCGGGAAGATCGTGGAGATCCATGAGAAACTGCCGGCGAGCGTCACGAGCAAAGAAGTCAGCAGCTTCGTAATGGACAACGGGCGGCTGCACATGCGAGCACTCAGACAGATCGACGCCGGTGGACGACGCCTGACCGTCATCTCAAACGTTCCCATGACCGCCGACCTGCTATCGCGGGCAGCGCGCGTGGGTTCTGTGGACTTGTATCCGCCCAACACGGAAGGCGAAAGCGAAAACCCCGTTGGCGCCTCGACCACTCAGCCAGCCGCATCACCCAAAGACACGGTGACCATCAACCTCGGCGGAGAGAAATCTACGGTCAAGATCGCCGGGAAGACGGTAGCCAACAATTTGCAAAATGTCGAAGCCGGAAAAGTCGCTCCGGCTTCGAACCGTTTCGATCCGGAGTTTCGCTGGTGGACCCTGTTCAATGCTGTCGAGTGGAAGAGCGGCAAGGAACTAACGGGCGCGATCGTGGTGGGAAGCCGTCCGTCGATGTTGTACAACGTCCTGTTTGGCACGCTGGGCACAAAAGCAGGAATCTTTATCCAGCTGCTGGCAGGGATCGCGGTATTCCTGGGTCTGATCGAACTGGTGGCTTTGTACATCGGCATGCGGCTGACGCGAAGCATGACGAAGTCGGTGGCCGAGCTTTATACGGCGACGCAGCACGTAAATCGAGGCGACTTCTCACACCGTATTCGGGTGCAGACGCGCGACCAACTGGCCACACTGGAGGAGTCGTTCAACTCCATGTCGGCTTCCCTGTCGAAGCTAGTCGCGGAACAAAAAGAAAAGCAGCGACTGGAAAGCGAACTGGCGATTGCGCACGAAGTGCAGGAGCTGCTCTTCCCCGGACAGGCCGCAGGTTTACCCGGTCTGGAAGTGCACGGCGTATGTCGTCCGGCGCGAACGGTAAGTGGCGACTATTACGATTTCATCCCGCTGCGCAATGACCGGCTGATGCTGGCGGTGGGCGACATCAGCGGTAAAGGAATTTCGGCGGCGCTGCTGATGGCTACGGTACATGCGTTTGTGCGCGCCTACTCACTCGAACCGCAGCACGCGATGGAGCCGGCGGCGCTGGTGTCTAGCGGGGACGGTGGCCGCGGACAGTGCCTGACACTCGATCTGCCGCAGGGCGAGTGCGCGCCGGGATCGCTGATGGCGACGCTGAATTACCAGATTTTCCGCTCCACGCCTCCAGAGAAGTACGCCACGATGTTCCTGGGATGCTACGACGGGGCATCGCGCGTGCTGACTTACTCCAACGCCGGACACCTGCCGCCTATCATCGTGTGCCATGACGCCAGCGTGCGCAGGCTGGAGGTTTCAGGCACCGTAGTGGGCCTGTTCGACGGCATGAGTTACAGCGAGAGCCGCGAGCCGCTTCAACCTGGCGATATTTTTGTGGCCTTCAGCGATGGGGTCACGGAGCCGGAGAACGAGTATGGCGAGTTTGGCGAGGACCGGCTGATCGATTTGATTCGCGCCCACCGCCAACAACCCCTGGCGCGCATCAGCGAGCTTTTGACGCAAGCCGTGGTGGACTGGATCGGCGGCGACGAGCAGCCCGACGACGTCACGCTGGTGCTGGCGCGGGCGCGGTAGCTCCCAACATTTCACAGACAATCGGACGCCGACGCCGCTTCGCCCTTACTTGTCGGTGGCCAGCACAGGCACGAAGCGGTAACCGACTCCTCGCACCGTCAGCAGGTACTGCGGATTGGACGGGTCTTTCTCGATGTACTTGCGCAAGCGCACGATGAAGTTATCGATGGCGCGAGTGTCGGTATCTTCGTGCAGGTTCCAGACCTGCTCGAGGATCTGCTTGCGCGAAACCACTTTGCCGCTGTTCCGAATCAGGTGGCGGAGCAACTCGGCTTCCATCAGGGTGAGGCGGAAGATTTTGCCGTTGGCGCGCAGCTCGAGTGCCGCGAAATCCACCTGGCGACCGGCAAAGGCGTAAACGTCGAACTCGCTGGGCTCTGCAGAACTGATTCGCTCGGCCGGCGGTGTCTCCGGCGGCGCCTCCTTCACCAGCGAACGGATCCAGTCTTTCCGCCGCAACAGGCTCTGGATGCGCGCCAGCAGGATCTTCAAGTCGAAAGGCTTGGGCAGATAGTCGTCGGCGCCGGCGGCGAAGCCCTTGAGCACGTCCTCGGGTCGGCCGCGCGCAGTCAGCATCAACAGCGGGATGAACTGGTTGGCCTTGCGCAGCTCGGCGGCGACGGTAAATCCATCCTTGCCGGGAAGCATGATATCGAGCACGAGGAGGTCGAACTCCGCTCCTTGATTGAGCAGCAGGTCGAGTGCGGTCTCACCGTCACCCGCCAATCGCGTCTTAAAGCCCTCGGCTTCGAGGTTGAACTTCAGTCCGCGTGCGAGATGTTCTTCATCTTCCACAACAAGAATGTTGGCGGTCATACGTTGTACCTGGGCAGTTCGATGGTAACGGTAGTTCCCTTGCCCGCACCCTCGCTTTCGGCAAAGGTGCGGCCGCCGTGGCGCTGAATCACGGCCCGCACGATGAATAGTCCCAGCCCACTGCCCTTCACCTGGGTTGCGCCAGGGGTGAGCACGCGATAGAAGCGCTTAAAGACGCGCTTGAGTTCGCCGCTGGGGATGCCAACACCGTTGTCCTGCACGCGAATCTGGACATGCTTCACGTCAGGGACGACGACCTCGACGCGAATCTGCGGCGACGTGGGCGAGTATTTGACGGCGTTGTCGAGTACGTTGGACAGTACGGCGGAGAGTTCTTCACGGTCGCCGACAATGCTAAGAAGCTCGGCAGGAAGGCCGTCGAGGTCCCATGCCAGTGACTCAGCCGACAGGTGGTGGCGCAAGCGGGCAAGATCTACGGCATCCTGTACAAGAGGCCCGACTTCTATCTCGGTTTTTTGCAGCACGGCGTTCTTCTGTGTGACCCGGGCGGCGCGGAGCACCTGTTCGACCAAGCCCATCAAGCGCTGGGTGTCGTCCGTCATGATTTGGTAGAACTCGTGCCGCTGCTTTTCGTCAACGTCGCGCTGCTGCAGGGTGTCGAGGTACAGGCGAATCGAAGTGATGGGCGTCTTCAGCTCATGGGTGACGGCGTTGAGAAAGCTGTCCTGCTGCTCGTTACGCTTGACCTCGCGCACCAGGAAGATGGTGTTGAGGATGACGCCGGCAATAATGAATCCGAAAAACAGAACGCCGAGGATGAGCGGGACGACTTCGCGCCAGTTGAGGACGATCCAACTGACGTTGAGCACCAGCGCCACCGCGGCGACAAGCACGCCGAGCGTGATGGCAAAAGCGATGGTTTTCTTGCGGCTGGTGATGCGCATGCTCTGTCAGAGGAAGGATAGCACCGCGCAGAAGAAAGACGGCGCGAGTTGCGCCGTCTGATAAATCGGAACCTGCGGATTTCTTAGTCGCCGCTATAGGCGCCAACCAAAACCTCTTCGGGCTTGGCGAGCGTTTCTTCGACCGTCTTGATGCGGGCTTCGCGCAGCTTGGGCAGCTTCACGTCCGTTATCAATCCCACGGCGCGGAAGAAGCTGATCAGATACCAATTGAAGTCGATTTCGTACCACGCCAGACCGTGCCGGGCCGACTGCGGGTGCGCATGGTGGTTGTTGTGCCAGCCTTCGCCGAAGCTCAGCAATGCGACCCACCACAGGTTGCGGGAATCGTCGTCGGTGGCAAAGCGCTTGGAGCCCCACATGTGGGTGGCTGAATTCACAAACCAGGTGCTATGGAGGAGGAACACGGTACGAAGAAAGATCCCCCAGAACATGACCTTCCATCCGCCAACGGCCAGAAGCAACAAGCCCACCACGACCATCGGAACCCAATGCCACTCGCTGATCCAAACGTGGAACTTGTCTTTGCGGAGATCGGGCACATAGGGCAGCAGCTTTTCGACCTTGTTGTGCAGAGGCTCGCCGCTCATGATCCACCCCATGTGCGACCAGTAGCCGCCGTCGCGGGGGCTGTGCGGGTCGCCGGGCTTGTCGGTGAGCTGATGATGTACGCGGTGCGTACCCACCCAGAAAATCGGGCCACCCTCGAGCGCCAGCGTGGCGCAAACGGTGAGGAAGTATTCGAACCACTTGGGACACTTGAAGCCACGATGCGTGAGCAGGCGGTGGTAACCGAGACCGATGCCGAAGCTGCCTGCGATCCAGTATAGAAACAGGCCAACGAACAACGCCGTCCAGCTGAACATGAAGAGAGCGGCAATTGCGCCGATATGGAAGAGCACCATGAAGATGCTGGTGATCCAGTTGATGCGTTTGTCCTGTCGAACCATGAAACCCCTTGTGTCGTGGATTCTCGTCCCGCGGTGGTGCACGGAAGAGCCATTTCCAGACTAGCAACTTTGGAGACGGGGGATTGTAATACTTATGTCACAGGGGTTTGTGATGTGGGACACAGGGCTTCGGTATAGGGGAATCGTGCTGCCGAAGGCGCGATTTCCGCGGCTTTCTGGCGGTTCGTCTTCAGAACAACGTAGCGCGGGCGCGCTGCGTGACGCCATCCTTCAGCCCTTCGAAGATCAGCAATTCGCTACCCCGTAGTTCGATCAGTACCGGACCCTGAGCGGCGTCCCACTGGCGTACATTGCACTCGGGGTTCTCCTTCGTCACGGGACAGCTGGCGGGCAGCCTCTCGGCGCCTTGGTAACGTTGGGGCACGTAATCGCCATACATCTTCGCAAAGGCGTTCGCTGCCTCGGGCGAATCCCATTTCGAAAAGTAGATCAGCCCGATCTGGTCTTTCGGCGCTGACTTGGCGTGGACAGCGAGGTAGTATCCGCCGCGCCAGTGCGAGTAATACTGTTTGGCGTCGCCCTTCGGGTCATACTCTTTGGCCAGCAAGTACACGTCGAAAGCACCCATGCCGCCAAAGTCGTACCGCTCATAATCGGGAGCGATCAGCGCGTCGAGGTCAGGGATGGTGAGCGGTGGAACCGCCTGGTGGTCGAGATACGTCTCCGGACGCATGATCTGGAGCGTGTCAATCGGCGGATGCTGGAGGGCACCCGCATACGCGGCCTCCGTTCCGTTCTTCTTCAGCACCTCGCGGGCGAAATCGAGGCCGAAGGTGTAGGGCATGTAGAGCGATTCGCGCAGGTACATGGGCGCAGCGGCCATGACCGGCAGGTCAGCGCCGTTCGTCATGGACGCGCGCATGGCGTCAACCACATCGGGGGCCTTGAGCACGTTGAGTCCCGCGGGAGCCAGGGTGTAATCGAGCATGGCGAGCATGGCCTGGCCTTCGCTCACGTTCTGGCGGGCAGCCTGCGCCTCTTCGACCACCTGTTCCTGCTGGTCGGGCAGCGGGCCGCTGTCCTTGCCGCCCGCTCGCAACCAGTCAGTGAGACCGATGGTCTGGTCCTGCAAGGCGTGGGTGAGTTCGTGTGCAAGCACGGGCCGCTGCAGCTCAGGCTGCACCCAATCGAGCAGGTTTACGGTTTTCGTCTTGGGATCGTAATAGGCGGCCACCTGCTCACCCAGCAGCTTGAGGAACTCACCGTGCAGGTCGTAGCCGCGCGGGATCATGCCGAACTTCTCGAGCACCAGTTGCTCGCGCTCGAGTCGCTTCGCGTCTTTATCGTCCGCCAAGTTCTTAGCAACGTAGCGCTCCACCTGCTCGCGGGTGATGAGCTTGCGCTTCACCTTGTGTTTGATGGGAAGGCCGGTGTCGTGGCTGACAAACTGCAGAATTTCATCGACGGAGCGAAACAGGGCTTTCGCCTGGGCCTTGGTGATGGGTTTTTGCGGCTCGGTATCCGACGCGGCAACGGGCGGCGGAGGCGTTGGCTTGGGTTGTTCTGCCGGTTGCGGAACAGATTGACCGTAGGCCCCGCCAAGCAACAGTGACAGCAGTAGGACGAGGAACGACAGCGGGCGGAAAAACAGCTTCTGGAGTGGCCGATAGCTCAGCATGCAGGAGTTCTCAGCATACAGGACGTGCGAAGAGCCATGCCGCCGCATCCGCCAAGTGGCTGTTCATGGCCGCCTCTGGCGAAACATCGCTTTTCGCACCCTAAGAGCGGGCCGGCGACGCGAGAATTCGAAATGGGCATTATGCGTTGGGGCTTCATCCGCACTCACTGGAATTCCCTGCTGCCCACCGCCTGGCGTAGCTGTTCGAGCGAGGTCATGTAGGATGCCAGCGCCTGGCGATAGCTCAGCTGGGTCGAGCGGTAGCTGCGCTCGGCATCGAGGAAGTCGAGCAGCGAAGCCGCTCCGTGCTCGTAGGAAAACTTGGTGATGTCGAGCGACTGCGTGGCCTGGTCGAGGTAGCCATGGTCAAACAGCAGTATCACCTGCTCGCTGCTGCGCAGGGCTTCGTAGGAGTTCCTCACGTCGGTCAGCACCTGCTGTTCGGCAGCCTTCTGCTGGAATTGCGATTGCGTGACAGCGTATTGAGTGCGCGCGATCTCTCCCTGGTTCTTGTTGAATATGGCCAGAGGTATGTTGAAGTAAAACGCTCCGAGGTTGTCCTGGTTGTAGCGGGTGTAATCGAAGGTCAAGTTGAAGTCGACCTTGCCGTTGGCCTTAGCGAGTCCGACCTGGCTCCGGGAGGCTGTGACGGCGCGTTGCGCTGCCTGTAGGTCAGGTCGGTGACTGAGGGCGCGGGCCTGCAGGTCCTCCAGACGCAAAGTCACCGGTCCGTACACCAGATTGCCGGCAACGTCGTAATCCGGCGGTACGGAGTCAAAGCCGAGGAACTGACGCAGCGAAGCCAGCGCCTGTACTTTCGCCAGCCGAGCAGCGTTAGCGTCGGTCTCAAATTGCAACTGTTGCAGGTGGATCTTGAGTGCATCATTCCGGCTTATGGCGCCGGCCTTGAGCTGCTCCTCACTCAGGGCTACGGTCTTGCGGTAGCTGTCGCGGAGACCCTCGGCAAACTCGAGGTTTGACTTGGCCAAAAGTGCGGCAACAAACAACTGCGCCGCGCCGGCCAGAGTAGTGCGCTGAGCGTCAGAAACCTGCGCCTCGGTGACCGCCGTCGTGGTCTTGGCGGCGTCTAGCCGATGCTGGCGCTTCTTGCCCCTCTCGAAGAGATAGCCGACTCCGGCATCGTATTGTGTCTGGTCATTCCAGTAGTTGGAGTCGGTGAACAGGCTTGGCGAAAACAGCGGTAAATACTGCGAGTCCAGCGATAAGACCGGGTTGGGCCGCAGGTTCGCGCTGACTTCCTGTGCCTTGTTCTGCGAAACCAGCGTGTCATTAGCGCGCAGCGTCGGATTGTTCTGCCGCGCCAGTTCCAGTGCCTGTTCGAGCGTTATGGCCTGCGGCAGCGGTTTGGGTGCGGCGGGCGACTGCGGCGGGGAAGGCATCGACGGGGGAGTCTGTACCTGTGCGGTCAGAACGCGGCGCGCGCCGGGTGCATCGGGCAATGGGGGGGCTTCCTGTGCACGCGCCGAAGTCAGCCCGAACGGCACGGCGAGCATAACCGTTACGACCACAGTGCGAATGTTTACGGGAGAGAATGTCCGAAGCATTATTCCGTAACCTCCTCGGCCTCTTCGGGCAGGACGTCGTTAGGCCCGGCGATCCAGGCATAGAATGCCGGCAGCAGCACAAGGCTGAGAAACAACTCAGTCAGCAGCCCGCCGACAATGACGATGGCAAAGGGGCGCTGCGAATCGGAGCCGATGTCGTGCGACATGGCAGCGGGCAGTAGCCCCAGGCTAGCGACCAGCATGGTCATCATGATGGGTCGCAGGCGTCGGGTTGAGCCCACGATCACCGCGTCGTGCAGAGGCATGCCGCGGGCGCGAAGCTGGTTGATGTACTCAATCATCACCACTCCGGTCTGCACCGAGACGCCGAAGAGCGCCAGGAATCCAACGCCGGTGGAAACGCTGAAGTGCTCGCCCGTCAACATCAGCGCGATGAGGCCGCCGATGGGCGCGAGTCCCAGGTTCAACAGAACCAGAAATCCCCACTTGAATGACCGGAACATCGAATAGAGCACCAGCATGATGACAAGGAGGGTCAGCGGGATAACAAGCGCGAGCCGGTGATTGGCGCGCTTCTGGCTTTCATATTCTCCAGCCCACTCCAGCGTGTACCCTTGCGGAAGCTTGACCTCGCGATTGACCTTCAGCATGGCCTTCTCAACAGTGCTGCCGAGGTCACTGCCGCGCACGCTGTACTTGATGGCGATGTACCGCTGGTTCCCTTCCCGGTTGATCATGGAAGCGCCGTCTTCGATCTTGATGTCGGTGACATCGGCCAAGGCGACCCGCTCGCCGCTCGGGGCGAGGATACGAATGTTGCCGATATCCTCGACAGATCTGCGAAATTGCTCCTGATACCGCGGCACCAGGTCGAAGCGCTGCTCCCCGATGAGGATCTGACTAACGGGATTGCCGCCGACTGCCGTCTGAATGGCGTCCTGAATGTCGGAGGCGTTGATGCCGAACCGGTCAGCCTTTTGCCGATTGACCACGATGTTTACGTTGGGTTGGCCGAGCACGCGGAAGAGACCGAGGTCGGCGACACCGGGGACCGTCCTCATGACCGCCATGATTTCTTCCCCCTTTTGTTCGAGGTCTTTCAGGTCGGATCCGAAAATCTTGACGGCCAACTCACCTTTGACGCCGCTGACGGCCTCTTCCATGTTGTCGGCGATAGGCTGGGAGAAACCCCAGGTCACACCGGGAATCTTCTCGACTTCCTTGTCCATGGCTTCGATAAGCAGCTCCTTGCGGCCACGGAATTGAGGACGCCATTGGCTGCGCGGCTTGAGATCCACGAAGTATTCGGTATTGAAAAAGCCGGTGGCGTCGGTGCCATCATCGGAGCGTCCGACCTGCGAGACGACCTTCGTCACCTCCGGGAAGCTCGCGAAGATGATGCGCGCCCGGTCCATCACCTGGCCGCCCGTAGTGGGGCCCGTGCTGGGCGAGAGCGTGCCCCGCGCCCAAATCGAGCCTTCATCGAGGTGCGGCAGAAACTCGGAGCCAATCACTCCTCCGAAGCCGAGGTAAGCCGTGAGGGCAAAGACCGCCAGCGCCGAGGCCAACACTACCGGACGGCGCACGATAATCCAGGCCAGCGTTCGCTCGTAGTTGACGGTGATCCACTTGACGAACGGGTTGTCCCAGGCGTGCGCACCCTTGCGGAAGATATAGCTGGCGAGTACGGGAGCAACGATGATGGAGAAAAACAACGCACCCAGCAGCGCGAAGGTCACGGTCCAAGCCATGGGCCGAAAGAGACGGCCCTCAACCCGCTGCAGAGTGAAGATGGGCAGGTACGTGATGATGATGATGGCGATGGCGTAGAAGACGGGCCGCTGCACTTCGTGGGCGGCGGAACGGATGGTCTCGTCAACCGTGGCATGGCCTTCGTTCCAACCCTCGAGGCGGCGCTGGATGTTCTCTACCATTACGGCCGCGCCTTCCACGATCATGCCGAAATCGAGCGCGCCCAGCGAAAGCAGGTTGGCTGGGATATGCCGCAGATCGAGCAGAATCGAGGCGAAGAACAGCGAGAACGGAATGGTGAGCGCCACAATTAGCGCGGAGCGCAAGTTCCCAAGAAAGAAAAACAGCACCAGCACGACCAGCAGAATGCCCTCAGTAAGGTTGTGCAGTACGGTGTGAGTAGTGAGATGCACGAGATCGTCGCGGTCAATGTGGGGGACGATGGTTACGCCCTTGGGCAGCACGCGCTCGTTGAGAAACTTCACTTTCTCGTCGATGTTATGCAAGACGGCTTCGGCTTCAGCGCCCTTGCGCATCTGTACGATGCCTTCGACTACGTCGCTGTTGTCGGTCACGCGCCCGTCGTCGTGGCGGATGGCCTTGCCGAGCCTTCCGAGACGGATCTTGGCGCCCTGGGTGACCACGGCAACATCGCGAATGCGCACCGGCGTGCCGTTCTTGGCGGCGACAACGGTGGCGCCGATGTCGTCTGTGTTCTGCATGAGGCCGATGGCGCGAACGTTATAGGCCTGCTGACCTTTCTCGATAAAGCTGCCGCCGCCGTTGACGTTATTGTTGGCCAGCGCCTGTTCGACCTGCGCCATGGTCAGTCCGTAGGAGATGAGCTTGTCGGGATCAACCTGCACCTGATACTCGCGTGTCTGTCCACCAAAAATGGAAACGGCGGCGACGTCGGGCACCGACATAAGGTGCTTGAAAACGACCCAGTCCTGCAACGCCTTCAGGTCCATCACGTCGTACCGCGGATCAGTGCTCTGCAAGGTATAGAAGTAGATCTGTCCAGCGGGGCTAAAGTCGGGGCCAATCTGGGGGTTCAAACCCGGGGGAAGGCTCACCAAGGTAAGCTTTTCCAACACCTGCTGGCGGTTCTGTTGGTTATCGGATTCGTCGTCGAAGAGCACGGTAATGAAGGAGAGGCCCGAGATCGATGTCGAGCGCAAGTGGGTGAGATGCGCTACGCCGTTCAACTGCGTCTCGATGGGAATCGTGACTTGCTGTTCCACCTCTTCGGCGGCGCGGCCCGGCCACTGCGTAATGACCCAGACGTACTTGTCGGCCACGTCGGGATAGGCTTCGACGGGCAGGTTGTGAAACGAGAGGATGCCCCAGATCAGCAGCAGGACGCCGAGCGCGAGCACCAGCATCCGATTGCGCAACGCAAAATTAACGAGGTAGCCAATCATGCTCTATTGCTCCTCGGCTTCGCTGGAGAGTTGCAGCGCATTGCTGACCACTTTGTCGCCGCTCTTCAGGCCACTGAGCACCTGCACGCTACCGTCTCCGGCCTGGGGACCGAGTTGTACGGAGAGCTTACGGAACTTGTCACCCCCTGCCGGTAGAAAGACCCAGTCTTTGTCGTGCAGGTGAACCACGGCCGTAGCAGGAATAACCATTCGATCGGTGGCTTTCTGCGCCTTGAAGGTGGCGGTAGCGAACATTCCGGGACGCAGGATCCCCTGCGGATTGGGCAATTCGATGCGCACCTTGGCGGTGCGGGTCGTGGGGTCGAGGACGGCACTGATATTTACCACCTTTCCCGCGAAATTACGGTCGGGGTAGGCGTTCAGGGTGATTTGCGCGGTATCGCCTACCTGCACCCGCGAAAGCATGTCTTCGTACACGTCGCAGAGCACCCATACGGTAGAGAGGTCGGCGATGGTAAACAGGTTGGGCGAGCTGTCGAGCGACTTCACGCCGGTGCCGGCGGTAGTCTGCTGATCGACGATGGTGCCAGAGATGGGGGCGACCACTGGCAGTAGCGGCGACGGATTATTCAGGCTGCCGCCCAACACTTTTACCCGCTGTGCCGCCGTCTGCAGGTCGACCTTGGCCTTGGCGTCAGCATCCTGCGCAGTCTCGACATCGGCCAGCGCGATAGCGCCCTTGTCGTACAGCAGTTGTGCGCGCGCCAGTTGCTTTGCGGCGAGCTGCTCGTCGGCCTTGAACTTCTGGTAATCGGAGAAGGCCTGCGAGATGTCGGGGCTGTTGATCAGCAGCAACGTCTGCCCCTTCTTTACGTAGTCACCCAGCTTGGCCTTGATATCCACCACACGGCCTCCGCCAAGCGACACGACGGGGACGGTGCGGTTGACGTCGGGCGCGATCACGCCGTTGACGTGCATCTCGTCGGCAACTTTGCGGAGTTGAACTTCCGCCAGCGGAAACTGGTCAGGGTGCTGCAGCTTAAAGACGTTGGGGTCGGAGTTAATTTCAACCGTAGTCTCGGCGGGCGGGTCCTTCCTGCTGGAGCAGCCGACTGGCGAGAACGCCGCCAGCAACGCAGACACGAAGAAAACAGACCGAAGCCCGGCGCTGAGGCGCGGGAGTTTGCAATACATCATCGAGAGCTCTTTCATCCGGTATCAGGCCGGTTGGGCAGGTACTGCGGAAATAATGATTTCCGCGGACTGCCCGCTAGGGTGCTACATCAAGGCAAGCCTGCGCCGCGAGGCGACGCAGTAATGCAGACCTGATTAGAGAGAGGGGGGAGCGCGCCCAGCGAGAGGAAGATGCTCGCGAACGAGAAGTCGGGCGGCCTGGACTTCCGGCTGCTGTCCCTGCAGTACTGGGAGAGAGCACATCAACAGGATCGCCAGCACCGCCGGCAAGCCATCCATGGGAGTATGTCCCTGCACGTTCTGCAGCGGAGCAACCATCTGGCCAATGCGCTTGGTGGCGTCCTCGAGCACAGCTTGCGTGGGATGCAAGTCATCGCTGGCCGAGACTACCGGGAAGAGCAAAACCACCATACAGGCCAGCGCGAGCAGGGACGTCGCATACGGTATCCGGGCAGTCCGCGTGCAGGAGTGCCGTTGGCGAAGGAACGCGCCCAGCGCCATCAAAGCCAGTGTGACCCACACGAGATTGAGCAGCAGTTCCATATGGCCCAAAGCTAGTTTCGTTAGTTTATCACTGCCCGTACGAGCAACGGGACGCCGCTCTGCAAGTTTGGAGCCAGCCTAATGCGCCCGCTATGATGCTGGCAGGTTTCTTCCGCAAGGATGGTGCAATGATTCGATCAAATCGCCTGTTGGCAGCGGTGGTGTGCGCGGCGGTGCTCAGTGGACTGGTATCCGCACAAACTCCGCCACGAACTCCCGAACAGAAGCAAGAATACCGCAAGGCCATGGAGACCGCCGACCAGCAGGTTGCCGATGAGGTGAAGGCGCACTCCGAACTGATAAAGAACCTGGAGTATCTGACCACACAGATTGGGCCGCGGCTGACCGGCTCGTCACAAATGCAGCAGGCCAGCGAGTGGACACGCAAGCGCTTCGAGGAATACGGCGTGGAATCTCATCTGGAGACGGCGAGCATTGATCATGCCTGGACGCGCGGCTCCGAGAGCGCCGAGATCACTAGTCCTATCCGGCGACGCATCGGCATCCACGCCTATGGCTGGAGCAAGGCCACCAACGGCGACGTCAGCGGCAAAGTGGTGGAAGTCGAACTCAAGGACGGGATGGACTTCGAAAAGATTAAAGGCCAGTTGAAGGGCGCCATCGTTATGCTGGGCAAGCCCGCCGACCTGTCGAAAGCCGATCCGAATCCGGAGAACGCCTATGATGCGGTGATTCCTCCGCCGCACGCGGTGAAACCCAACGGCCTGTCGTGGCGCGAGCGACAAGAGCTCATGCGGCAGATCGCCGACGAGGAGCCTGCCCTGGTGCTGGTCGACAGCGGTAAGCCTGACAGCCTTTACAACATGACGGGCACCCATCCTGCGTACAACCCAAGTCGTGCGCCGCAGGCGTTTGTGACCCATGAGGACTACGACCTGTTGTGGCGGTTGCTGCAGAACGGCCCGGTCACGGTGACGGCAAACCTGCAAAACACTTTTAGCGACAAGCCCGCGCCGGCGTCGATCACGGTAGCAGAGATCAAAGGTTCCGAGTTTCCCGACGAACGCGTAATCATCGGCGGACACCTCGACTCCTGGGACCTGGGGCAGGGTGCGCTCGACAATGGCACCGGCGCCATGGCCGTGCTGGAGGCCGCGCGCACGCTGAAAGCGCTGGGATGGAAGCCGAAGCGCACGATTACCTTCGTGCTCTTTACCGGCGAGGAAGAAGGCGGCATTGGGGCCGACACGTTTGTTAAGAACCATGCTGCCGAAATCCCCAAGATCGACGCAGTGCTGATTCACGATACCGGCACGGGCAAGGTGTTCAGCATCGCGCTGGAGAACCTATGGGAGACTGGCCCACTGATGTCGGAGATTTATCAGCCACTGCAGGAAGTCTTTGATCTGCAGCCGTTGAGCACGCGCTATTTCGGCTCATCCGACCACGTGGAGTTTCTCGACAAAGGCGTCCCGGCGTATTTCTGCGTTCAGCTTCCCGCCCACTACCGCGAGGCGCACCACAGCCAAACCGACACGTTCGACAAAGTGATCCCCGACCAGATTAACGAGGGAGCCGCATTCCTGGCGGCCTGGGCGTGGAACGTCTCGGAGATGCCGCCGCCGCTTCCGCACCACCCAGCGAAAGGGCCCTCCGAGTAACTCAACTTACGGCGTTTCCGCTTGACCGCTCTTCACGCTGCGAAAGATGGCATCCAGAATGAGCTGGTTCGAGAGGCCGACCTCTCCGGAAATTTCGAACGGTTGACCAGACTCGATTGCGGCAGCAAAGGCCTCTACTTGGGCAGTGTAGGCATGGGCGTTCGAGACTTCGATACTCTCCACCAAGTCGAAGCCTTTGCGATGTTCAAGTGTTACCGGATGTTCCACGTTTAATGCATTGACAGCCGATAGAATACCTTCTTCACCAATGACCTCAAGAAGCGTTTGATATGGGGCGCGAGCCGAGACCGACATGGTCGCTAAAGTGCCTCCGTAAAAGTCGAAGAGCGCAGTCCCTGAGGCCTCGACGAACCAATGCTGGTCATAATGAACCTGTGCCATTACGCCGCGCACCTCGTCGTTCAGTACGTACTTCAGGGTATCGAAGCAATGCACGCCGATATCAGCTAGCGGGCCTCCGGTGGCCAGCGCGGGATCGTTAATCCAGGTGCGAGCGCTGTGGAGCAGCGGGGCAACGAAAGCAGCGCGCGCGAGCAGCGGTTTGCCGATGGCTCCAGATGCAATACGCTCGCGGAACCAGCGGACGCTGGCTTCAAAACGCATAACGTGGGCCACGCCGAGAGTCACGCCGGCAGAATGGGCGGCGTCCACCATTTGGCGGGCTTCGGTGGCATTCATTGCCATCGGCTTCTCCACCAGGATGTGCTTGCCCTGCCGGGCGGCTTCCAGAACGTCAGCGAGGTGCAACGCGTCGGGGGTAGCGATGAAGACAGCGTCCACCTCCGGGCAGGCGCACATCTCGGCCGTCGAGGTGAAAGCATGCGCGATGCCGAACTCCCGTGCGGACTGGCGGGCGCGATCGATCTCCCGGCGGGTCAACGCGGTGACATTGCAATTGCCGGCGGCAGCGAATGCCGGCATCAACCTCTTGACAGCGTGCAACCCGAAGCCAGCGATTCCGAAACGGACCATGGAAACTCCCGTGGAAGGAAATTGAGCGGTGCGAGCGCGCCGCCCCAGTTGTACAGTTCCAAGATACCGCGAGTTGCTATCATCGGCAGAGCGCACTTACCGAGGACGCCTTGCCCGCAACCCACGCATCAATTCGCACGCTGTTTATCGACGGGCCAGCTGGACGGCTGGAGGCCCTACTCAACGTCGGCTCGCCAGATGCGACGCACGCTGGATTGATCGCGCATCCCCACCCGATGTTCGGCGGAACCATGCATAACAAGGTGGTGTTTCACGCGATGAAGGCACTCCATGGGTTCGGGTTTCCCGTGCTGCGCTTCAACTTCCGCGGCACCGGTTTGAGCGGAGGCGTACATGACGGGCGCGACGAAGTCCGCGATGTTGAAGCCGCTCTGGCCTGGCTCAAACAGGAATTCGGGCTGCCGGTCATATTTACAGGGTTCTCGTTCGGCGCGGCCCGCGGGTTACGAGCGTGCTGTCCGGACCCGAACGTGCGAGCGCTGATTTCGCTGGGCACTCCGGTCGAAGCGGAAGGCCGTCTGTACTCGTACAAGTTCCTTGCGGAATGCGCCAAGCCCAAGCTATTTTTGAGCGGCGACCACGACCAGTTCGGCCCGCACGACGCCCTTGAACACGTGGTAGCCAGTGCCGCCCGTCCGAAGGAACTTGTGTTCATTCCCGGCGATCACTTCTTCGAGGGCCACCTCACCGAGATGCGGATGACTATCGAGAGTTGGTTGCAAGAGTTGTTGGGGGAGGAATGACGGAATCATCGACGCCACCCGATCCGACGGTCCTATCAGAGATGCGCAGAGCCGCGCGATCGATCTTCGATCATGCGGTGGCGGAATGTAGCATCACGCGGGCGTTTGCGCGCGAGGTTCACTATGCCGATGGCGTTCTCCGGCTGGGGGGCGAAACATACGAGTTGGAGCGACTCTCGCGCCTGGCTGTGGTGTCGATAGGCAAGGCCGGACACAGCATGGCCGAGGCGTTCGCGAGTATTGTCCCGATAACGTTGGGAGGCATCGTCGCTTGCCCAACGCCACCGCCATCTCCTGTGGAGGGGCTGCAGTACTTCACCGGCGGGCACCCCATGCCGAACGAAGATTCGCTGCATGCGGGCCGCGCGATCCTCGACATGCTGCGTGGCCTTCCGCCAGACGCGCTAGCCGTGTTTCTGATTAGCGGCGGCGCTTCGGCCATCGCCGAATGGCCGCTGGACGAGGCTCTGACATTGTCAGATATCGTGGCAACCAGTCGCGCGCTGGTGCATTCCGGAGCGCCGATTGCCGAAATCAACGCTATCCGCAAGCACCTGTCGGCCATCAAGGGTGGACGCATGGCGCAGGCAGCGGCTCCAGCGGTGCAGGTCTCGCTGCTGGTTTCCGATGTGCCCGACGATGCGCTGGATGCGCTGGCCTCGGGCCCGACCATGCCCGACAGCAGCACGGTAGCCGACTGCTACGCCATCGCCCAGCGGTACGATTTGCTGGAACACTTTCCCGGTCGCACTCGGGCGATCTTCGCCGATCACGCGCTACAGGAGACGCCAAAGCCGGGTGATGCAGCTTTCGCCAATAGTCGTTTCGTAACGTTGTTGTCGAACCATACGGCAGTGAGCGCCGCCGTCGATCACGCGAAAAACCTGGGCTTCACCGTAGAGGTGGACAACCGCTGCGACGACTGGGACTACGCCCGCGCTGCTGACTACCTGCTCGAGCGGCTGCGCCAACTTCGCCGGCAGTCATCGCGGGTGTGCTTGATCTCAGGCGGCGAAGTTACCGTAAAAGTGGGCGCGAACTCGGGCAGGGGCGGACGCAACCAGCAGTTTTCCCTCTATTGCGCTCAGCAGATTGCGGGAGCAGCCATCACGGTGCTCAGTGCGGGAACCGACGGCATCGACGGCAACAGTCCGTCCGCAGGTGCGGTGGTGGACGGGACGTCGGCGGCGCGCGCTGCAGCGTGCGGCATCGATCCTGCAAAGGCACTGACCGAGTTTGACGCATGCCCATTGTTTGAGGCCACAGGTGATGCAATCGTGACCGGCCCAACCGGCAACAACGTCCGCGATCTTCGAGTCTTGCTGGCTTACTGATCCACCGGTGCAACCTGCTGCATGACCCACGACAGGTACGCCTCGCTGCCCCCGGCGATGTCGAGTTCGACACGCTCGGGCAGTTCGAAAGGATGCAGTTCGGCAAAAGCGGCCGCCAGATCGGCGGTGCGGTCTGCAGTGGTTTTGATCAGCAGAAGGTATTCCTGCTCGTTTTGGACCGCTCCCTTCCAGCTATAGATGGAACGAATTGGGCCGATCACGTTTACGCAGGCGGCCAGGCGCCTGTCGACAAGCGCGCGCGCCAATTCTTCGGCTCTCTGATGCAAACCCACGGTGGTTAGAACGATGCGTGCGTCACCCATCGAAACCCCTCCCTGTTTAGCTTGATGAAACTCTTCCCTATTTTCCGACTCTAGCACCTGTGCCTGTTGGCGGCGCTGGGCTGACGGTGTCAAGACACATTGGAGCAGCGGCATTGTCGAAGTTGGTTCACAGCCGGACTTTCGCCTGCCCTTCGCTTGCGCGGGTTTTCATTCCGCCGTTCACTAGCAGATGTGGCTGCTGTGCTTTTCGGGCAAGGGTTGCAGCGAAGCATGAGGGTTCGCTTACAACTGATGCAATTGCCGCACCTAGGTAATACAGATGGAACCACAAAGCAAAGTCGGGATCTGGTTGCACCGCATGCGTCGCGTTCTGGCGACCGCATGCATCGGCATACTCGCGGTGATGATCGGCTACAAGGTCGTCTACGGCGCCAACGGCACCGTCGAGTGGCGTGCCAAGCGCGCGGAATACCAGCGCCTGCAGCACGACATCGAACAGAGCAATGCCGAGCACCAAGCGCTCGAGGATCGCGTCCGCAAGCTCCAGAGCGATAACGACACTATCGTAAAAGAAGCGCGCGAAAAGTTGGGCTACGTGAGACCTGGCGAAGTGGTGTTGGTTCAGCCGCAACCCAAGGCTGACGTCCGTAGCAGCTCGGTGGCGCAGGCGATTCCCTCCCCCAATCCTCCCGGCAAGTAGGCCGCAAGCTCTTGCGGCTGACATTTCCTGAATCCCAAGAAACCTAACTGCACACAAGAGTGCATATATGGGAGGCAATGCGAAACGGATGCTGCTCTGATTAGGGCACATCGGGCGACCCAGCTTGCTGATCGATTGGGAGTTCGACGTCACATCAGGAACGCAAGGCACAGCAGCGCTCCAAAGATGAGCGTTTGGGCAAGTTCGGTGTAGCCCAGCTTATGAACCTTGAGCGGTTCTGCGCTGCGCAAGAACCACAGAAATCCGCGTAGCAAAGCCGGAAGGAATGCCCAGATAGCAAGTCGCGGAAAGAACCCGATTCGTGCGAGGGCAACGACTACCGCGAGCAGCGCGACCTGTCCGGCGAAGAATCCGAAAGAGCGGCGTACTTTCTCTTGGATGCCATCGAGACGGCTACCGCGAATGCGAACTTGCACGAAGTGTATCTGGTCACCCGCGAACAGCCAGTTGGCGAGCCAGAGTGCAAGAGCGGTGCGGTCGAGTCGGCCAGCGGACACGTAGTACGCCCCGGCGGCGGTCGAGGTAAGTCCGATGGCGCCAATGACCTGTGCAGGCATTCGTCCGGCGCGACCAAGGCGCTTCACCACCGCCTGCACCCCGAATGCACCGGCCGCGACCGCACCGATGAGCAACAGTCCTCGCGACAATCCCAGCACGAACAGTGCCGCCGTGGCTGCCACCACCAGCACCGCAAGTCCCAGGGCCACGCGGAGGACGATAGTGCGCTCTTGCGCTGACTGCGCCTTGATGGCCGATGTGCCCAGCCAAACCTCAACCGGTGTGCGTACCCAGAACAAGCCGATTGCCGCCGAAATGAACAGCCCCAGCGCGACCCAGTTCACTCCGACGCTGGCAGCCACGACCGCGCCAGTGAAAAGCGGAACCAGCAACATTCCCCATGCGCCATGCTCTCGGGGAATGACCATCGCTCTCAACCTGGAATTCTGCAAAATGCCCGCCTAAGCTACCGCAACTTCGCCTGTGCCAAGTGGTGACCATTGCCACGGCAGACGCTCCCTAGCCATCTATAAGGACAAAAAGCCGGGCCCCACGCGGGGCCCGGAGGAGGAGAATGTCCGCAAAGTTCGGCTACTTCTTGGCCGTGGCAATCTCTTGGATCATTTTGCCTGACGTGCCCGGTTCATACACACAGAAAGGCTCTTCCGCAAGGTAGTCGCCCGTGGCGGCGAAGGCGCGGGCGCGGCATCCCATGCAAACATGGCGGAACTCGCAGCAGCCGCACTTCCCTTTCAGGTTGTTGTCGTCGCGCAGTTGGTTGAATACCACGGAGTTGATCCAAACATCGGCAAAGCTCTGCTTGCGCAGGTCGCCGGCCAGCGCCGGAAGGTAGCCGCACGGGAAAACCTCTCCCTCATGCGACAGGAAGCAAACTCCCGTGCCTGCCAGGCAGCCCTTGGTCATGGCGTTCATGTCGCTCGGATGGCCACCCGGATGGCCGGTGTGACCTACCGGAGCGCCGGCACCCGGCCGAAGCGAAATACCAGTCGATCCCGGCATCGTCATGTCGGTAGGGCCAATCGGCTGCGGATGGTGCGCGATGGGAGCTGCCGGCACCGGTTTTCCGGCACGGCGATCGGCGGCGCGGCGCTGCCGGGCCACGCGGAAGTAGTGCGGCGCACAAGTGGCTTTCATTTCGATGTCGCCGGTCAGCGACTGGTCATAGAACCAGTTGAGCATCCGCTCGTACTCGTCGGGCGCAACCATCTGCTCTTCCGCGATGTCCACTCCGCAACCCACCGGAACCAGCAGGAAGGTGTGCAGCGCATCCGCACCCAGGCGGCGCGCTAGATCGAGGACCGCGGGCAGTTGGTGCGCGTTATGGCGTGCGATGGTCGTATTGATCTGGACGGAGACTCCCACGTCCTGCAGGTTGCGCATGCCGTACACGGCCGCGTCGAAGGCGCCCGGAATGCCGCGGAAGGAGTCATGCGTCGCGGCATCGGAACCATCCAGTGAAATCGAGACCCGCTTGATGCCGGAATGCTTGACCTTTTCTGCGACGTCCTTCGTCACCAGGGTGCCGTTGGTAGCCAGAGCCATGCGCAGTCCCAGGCTGGTGCCATATTCCGCCAGCTCGAAAATGTCCGGGCGATACAGCGGCTCGCCGCCGCTCAGCACGAGGATCGGATTACCAAAATCGGCGATCTGCTTGATGATGTCCAGCGCCTTCGCCGTGGGCAGGTCGGCGGGCGACATCAATTCCGTGGCGGTCGCGCGACAGTGGATGCAGCGCAGGTTGCAACCCTTGGTGACTTCCCAGAAAATCAGGCGCGGCTTCAGTTCTGTTGCGCTCTCGGCGTGCTGACTTCCGTTGCCTTCTGACATCGCCTTCTCCTCAGCGTTTCCGCTCTCCCGGCTCATCGTTCTGTATTCCACGATAGGGTTTCAGGGGCGCATCGAGCCGTGAGTCTTATCACTTGAACCTGTGATGTATGTCACTTCGAGCGGTTTCTATCCGCCAGACTTCGCGCCCGCAGCTCACAAAACAAAGGACGGCCCGCAAAGGGCCGTCCGTTAGGTAGTTCGCTTCAGCCACGTATTCCGGCTAGGGCCCGACGCCACCCGTGTGGCAATCTGCGCAGTTCACCGTCGCGAGGTCGCCAATATCTACCGGATGCTTGAACTGCTCGACCGGCATTTGCGCCACATGCGTGGAACCTACTTGTTCATCCAGCATCGTGTGACACGAATTGCAATCCTTGCTGATGACCTTGCCGTCCTTGCTGACATGGTTCCCATCGTGGCAGCGGAAACAACCCGGATAGTAAAGGTGTCCGATGTTGTTGGGATGCGTCCTCCAGTCCACCTTCATCGTGGGGAAGAACGTATTGCCGTAGATGACCTGCAGCTCGTTGACCGCTTTACTGATGCTGGCGGCTTTGGCGGTAGCGATCTGCGGATATTTGTCGGCGTAGAACTTGGGGATCTTCTCCGCGATTGCATTCTTCGCTTCGTCCGCAGTCTTGTAGTCGCCGGTCAGGACCTCGACGCTCTGCGCCTTGATGAAAGGGAGACTGGGATCGATGCTGCCGGCCACCATGCTCTGGTCCACGGAGAGATCCGGTGGAGTGAAGACGTGCGACGGCCGGTCGTGGCAGTCGATGCAATCCATCCGGCGTTTGGTGGCCTTGTCGATTTGCTCTTGTGTCGGAGGCGTGTCCTTATTGATGAAATCGGTGATGTTTCCTTTGTTATCTTCCATGCGGACCCAGGGAATCACTTGGCGATGGTCGTCGGTGGCGAAGTACGAAAACTTGTAGGCGATGTTCATGTGCCAGTGGATGCCGCCGGTGGACTGCCCCAAGCCGGGATCACCACCGCCGGTCTTGATCAGCAGGCGAACAACTCGCGGTGTGTTCTGTTCATCCGAGCCGTAGTGCGAGAACACCTTCAGCTGTGCTCCCCAGAACTTCTTGGGCCAGTGGCATTGCTCGCAGGTATCGGCCGCCGGACGCAAATCGTGCACCGGTGTCGGAATAGGCCGGGGATACGTACCCATAGCCGTGTAATACACCTGACGCATCCCAGAGAGCTTCGACTTCACATACCAACTCGCACCTGATCCGACGTGGCACTCCACACATTCCACCTTGGCGTGCGGTGATGCTTTATACGCCGTATATTCGGGACTCATGACCGAGTGGCAGAGTTGTCCGCAGAACTGCACCGAATCAGTGAATTCATACGCCTTGTAGCTGCCGACCGCGCTCATTAAGGCAAAAATTACGACGAAACTCAGCAAAAATGCCGCTGTGCTGCGCTGGGCCGGGTTGTTCAGATCGAGGCGCGGAATGTGGTGTGGGACGCCCACGGCCTTGAGACGCCGTCGGCGCTCGATAATCATACCGACGGGAATCATGACTAGGCCCACGATCATGATGGCTGGGGCCACCATAAAAGCGAGGATTCCGACGTACGGGCTGGATATGTGGCTGAAAGCGTCCAGAAAGACCAGAAACAGAATGTTGGTAAATGCGACGGCAGCCAGCGCCATGCCAACCAGGCTGATGGGGTTCCTATAGAGCTTTATGCTCACGGGAGGGTGGGAGTTGTCGGAATTCACCTTTTGCGATTCCTCTGCCATTGAACGACCTCTGGTTCGATCAATTTAAAAATGATGTCGAAGTTATCACAGTCCGTCAGGAACATAATCAACATTAGGCTCGGGCGCTGGTCAGCTGCGACCCCAGTTTGCGATGCGGAACCCCACGTTCCGCACCCACCCCTTATTTTTGACTCTCGACTGGCTCATCTTCGTCGCCCGCAGACTCGACTTCGGATGCATCGGCATTTGCTTTCTCAATGGCCAGCGTATCCAGCGGATGCTCGTGCTCGTAGTGCTCGATCGACATCCGGCCATCGAACCACGCCCAGTTCATCGGGTAGGCGTCGGGATCGAAGATCACGGCATAAATATGCCAGACCACAATGGCCAGCGTCGCCAAAATCGCCTCGTACCAGTGAATGGCGATGGCGACATCGATCCACCATCCTGGCACCCGGTCTCCGATCAGCATCTTAAACCAGATGATCAGGCCGGTAGCGGCCATGACGAACATGCCCCACACCAGCGCCCAGTACTCGGCCTTTTCGGCGTAGGAGAAACGTCGGAACATCGGTCGCTGTTCACTGAATCCCAGGTAGTAGAGCATCGCGTCACGAACATCGGTGACGTCCTTCCAGTCGGGCAGCATGTCCTTGATAAGCTGACGCCCATCGGGATTACTGCTCACGTACCAGATGTGGAACATACTGACCGAGATCAGGACCACTCCGGCGATCCGGTGGATCAAGCTGCGCACGTGCTCGTTCAAGAAGGCAATCGCCAGCCATGACGAGGGATAACGCAGGGCAAAGCCCGTGAGCACCAGAGTGAAGAAGCTAATGAGCAACGTCAGGTGCTGGGCACGCTGGGCCAGCGTCATGCGGAACAGGATGCGCGGGTGACCGATGCGGTGCAGTGCCAGTTTCTTGCGGAAGATCAGCAGGTTGTGAAGCAACATGCCGCCAATCACCACCACGATCATCCAGATATAAAATTCGCTGACAAAGCCCAGAATCTTGGTCCCGACGTCCGCTTTCTGCGTCGATCCGTCGAGGTGGACTTTGGCGGTAATAAACTTGGCGTTGGCGCCGGGATGGCACTTCCCGCAGGTCTTAGCCAGATTTTCGGGATTGATCGTCGAACGCGGGTCACTCGAGGGCAGAATGTTGTGCACGCCGTGACAACTGGCGCAGTTGGCGACAGTCGCGGAACCGACTTTCGACGCCATGCCGTGATAGCTCGACAAATAAGACGAAACCCGGTTGCCGGGGACACCGAACTCCGAAGTCAGCTTCACACTCGCGTGGCAGGCGGCGCAGGTATTTCCGACGTTGCCCGCCGCCACCGACGACTTGGGATCACTCGGGGCCTTAATGGTATGAATGCCGTGGCAATCCGTGCAAACCGGAGCGTTCCAGTTGCCGCGGGTGAGCGCTGTGCCGTGCACGCTCCGCATGAACTCCGTCTCCACCTTTCCGTGGCACTTGCCGCAGGTGGCCGGTACGTTGAACTTGGCGATGGGTGACTTGGGATCGGAGCCGGGGAGGATGTCGTGTGCGCCGTGGCAATCGGTACAAACTGCCGCATACTCCGAACCGCCATTGACCGCCTTGCCATGGACGCTTAATTCGTAGGAGGTGAAGGGGGCGGAACTGACTCCGCTGCTGGCCATCACCAGTTGCTTGCCATGGCACGCGCCGCACGTATCGGGAATGTTGCCGTGCGCTACCTTGGACTTGGGATCACTGGCGGGCAGGATTTCGTGTACGTTGCCGTGACAATCCTGGCACTTGGCCGCGTTGGCGTTTCCCGCCGCCGCAGCTTTGGCATGGATGCCGTGCGCGTACGCAGCCTGCTCGTCTGCGTGGCAGGTCGCGCACACCGGCTTGGCGGGAGCGGGCTCGTGCGGGAATGCTTTGATGTCTGTGTGACAATCCGTACAACCGAACGTGCTATGGATCGAAGCCTTGAATTTTGCGTCATCCACATGCAGGCTGATCTGCTTACCGTTCTCGTCTTTTGCCAGAGTCGGGTCGCTATGACAGGCCAAGCAATCTTCGTTGCTCATCTTGGTGGCTTTGGCCGCTGGTTTAGGAGCGGCCACCGCCACGACTGTTAGCCACGAAGCAAGTAGAACAATCCAACCGCTACGCTTCACGAAAAATCCTCTCACGTTCAGTCCACCCAGCCGGCGCGGGCTGGGTGGTTCAGTCTTCAAACCTTCTGGTCAGGCTTATTTGAGGGTCTTGACATACTTCACGACGGAGCTGATTTCTTCGTCGCTCAGCTTTCCCTTGTAGGCCGGCATCTTGCCCTTGCCATTCGTCACCACGGCCGTCAGGTCGGCTTCCGACATCTTTTGGACGTCTGCGCTGCTGAGCGGCTTCAATCCCATGTTCTTCGCCATGCCTGTGCTGGCGTCACCGTTCGGACCGTGACACATCGCGCATTTTGCCTTGAAGGTTGCCGCGCCATCCGCAGCACCAAACGCGGTGCTCGCCAGCGCCAGACATGCAATCAAGACCATACCCTTGATCTTCATGGTTTCCTCTTTCCTCCGTTAAATTTAAGCGTTCCTGTTTTGGCCCCGTAGTGGCAGCCGAATACGAATATACGGCAGGTCCGAGGGTCAGAACAGGCAACTTTTTACCTTCGCAGTTGCACCCGAAAAGCAGCAGTGAGTCGGCTCACTCCTAGCCGTGACCTCCGTCACATTGGAGCAGGCTTCCCTCGGAACGGCGTGCTTTCGTCACGCCACATGGCTCGCCATCGCCCGGGCAGAAAAACGCCCGCGGAAACCCGCGGGCGTCAACGGAGGACGAGCAGACTTAGGCCATCAGAGCGCGCGGCCGCACGATCGTTCGCGGACGGCGGCTGTGTATCATGCCAATACTGCGGACACGTTCGTAGGCTCCATGCAAGTCCTGGCTCAACATTCGCACCACCTGCAGGCAAACTTCAGGATGGTCCCGCAGGAACTTCATCAGTTCCTTGCGGCGCACAAACACCACCTGCGACGCGTCCAGCAGTTCAGCCGTAATTTCGTAGCGTGTGTGTGACAGCGCCGCTCCCAGGCCCAAAACTTCCCCAGGCCCGGCAACGCGCAACGTAAGCCGCCTGCCGTTCTCGGCGCATATCGACAGCTTGGCCCGACCATCGCACAGAAGGTAGATACCGCGCACCGGCCTCCCCTCGGCGAACAACACTGTATTGCGCGGGTACGAACCCGACGACTTGATCGCTTCAAAGTCCCGCAGGGAGTCGGCCGGCATATCGCAGAACGTCCGGTCAGGGCGGAACTCACAACTCAGGCAGCTCTGCTGTAGCACGCTTTCCATGTGTACGTGATACGTCCTGCTTCATGCCCGGTGCAGTGATTCCAGTCACCGTTTTCCGTGACCTTCTTCACACCCTTCGGCGAGCCAGCGCACGCGCAGTGAAGGATCGCCGCTATTTTCGCGGCGTTTCGCACGCCGTCAGCACACAATTGTGATCAGAGCGCCTTTTCCCATTTCAGGCCGGCCTCACTGAGTGATCGCCATCGCCTTGAGCGCAGCCTTGTTGCGAATGAGCAGCGTCGAACCTTTCGCCTGCACAATTTGCCTCTTCTTGAGGTCTGCAAACAGTCGTGTGACCGTCTCGCGCGAGGTACCGATCATCTGGGCGATTTCTTCGTGGGTCAGTGCCAGCTTGACGCGCGGCTCGGCTTTCGCAGCTTCGCCGTTTTTCGCGCTCCATTCCAGCAACAGCTTGGCCAGCTTCTCGGCAGCGGAGTGCGATAGCCCCAGGGACCGGATCTCGCGGCACGCGCTGTTGTACTTTTCGCTCAACTGCTCGGCCACGCGCAGGCACGCGTCAGCGTTCTCGCGCAGGAAGCGCAGAAAGTCTTCGCGCTTGACGAAGTTTACCTGGCACGGGTCGACGGTTTCCGCGGTCAACTCATACGGCTTGCCGCTAACCGAGGCACTCAGACCCAGAACTTCGCCTGGCTCCGCAATCTTCAGGATGAGGGTCTTGCCATCGGTGGAACAGATCGAAAGTTTCACTCGTCCCTTGCACAAGACAAATATGCCGCGGGGCGACTGGCCCTCCACGAACAACACTGCGCCTTTGGGATAGGCTGTGGCGTACTTTATGTTTTCGAACGATTGTAGAGCTATAGCTGGAAGATCGCAGAAGATATGGTCGGCCCGCATTTTGCAGGTCAAACAGTTTTCGATGATGTCCAGACCGTAAGGTGATAGCACGTGGTCCCCCTATGTGGCACGGCGTGGGCCTGCGCGCTATGCGCGCATCCGGCAGCGAAAGTCTTTCCGACTCTGGCATTGCGATCGCAAACTCAGTACCGTGCGCTCTGTCACGATTCGTTGTGACTGAGGAGAAATCGCCGCCACCCCTGAATTTCGGGCACGTGGCAATCTTCCCCGATCCGCGAGCGCTCAGGCTCCGCTCCAGATACCCCTAGCAAACCGCTTCCAGCGCACACGGAACAAGTACATAAATCACATCTGGATGTGACAAGTGACCGGCAGTTCCCTGGCTATTTCCCGCGCGAAACGACGTAACCTGCTGTGGTCCAATGGCTTAGTCGGACTCCACCAAAGTTGCATATGTCCCGGCGCCATGGTTTTCGGTCACTCTGAAGCTGTGACCTTTCTGATACCGGAATCGTCTAGTCGCTACCCATTCCCGCACAGCCGACTCGGGTGGTCGTACGCGATTTATACGGCTGGAGCGGCTTCTGCCAACAGCAGCGGTCTCAAGGCATGGCCAGAAGCAAGTAGCTCTACCACCAGCAGCTACGCGACAAGTCAACACGTCCTCTCGGGTGTGGCAGACTCTAACATTCGAAGCGTCGGATGGTTTGTCGCTTCTTCCAGCTAATCGCAGGCAGTTCGATTCGACGCAAGAAACCCAGGCTGCCGAAATGACCTGCGGCCATCCAGCCTGTTTCTCGGGGCCACTTACACTTATTGTCAAATTTATTACGACTCGATATCAACTTCGGGAAGTGCCGCCAGCCTGGGCTTATCCCCGGCCTTGCCGATCCAACCGACAGGAACCGGGGATAATACCAAGCTTACAGCTCTCTTTATTCCGCCAACCTCAGGCGAGGTCGAAGCGGTCAAGGTCCATCACCTTGTTCCACGCCGCCACAAAGTCACTCACGAACGCCTGCTGCGAGTCGCTGCACGCATAGACCTCGGCAAGGGCCCGAAGCTGGGAATTGGAACCGAAAACAAGATCAACGATGGTGCCCGTCCACTTGAGTTCGCCCGTCGTCCGATCGCGTCCCTCCAACACGCCTTCTGCAGTGGCAGACTTCTGCCACTTCGTGTTCATGTCGAGCAGGTTGACGAAGAAATCATTCGTCAAGGTCTCGGGCCGCTTGGTGAAAACGCCGTGCTTGGACTGCCCGAAGTTTGCACCCAGGGCGCGCATGCCACCCACCAGAACCGTCATCTCGGGAGCAGTCAAGGTCAGGAGATTGGCCCGATCGACCAGCAGCTCAGCCGCCGATCCCTCGTGTCCCTTGCGGAGATAGTTGCGGAACCCGTCTGCAATGGGTTCGAGTACGGCGAACGCATGTACATCGGTCTGCTCCTGCGACGTGTCTGTGCGACCCGGCGAGAAGGGGACCTTCACGTCGTGGCCAGCCTTCTTCGCGGCTGCTTCGACGGCTGCGCAGCCGCCCAGAACAATCAGATCTGCCAGCGAGACCCGCTTCTTGCCGGACTGCGAGCTGTTGAAATCCTTTTGGATCTTCTCAAGCTTCTGCAGCACGTTGGCCATTGCAGCCGGCTGGTTGACTTCCCAGTCCTTCTGCGGCGCGAGTCGAATGCGCGCCCCGTTCGCTCCACCGCGCTTGTCGGAGCCGCGAAAGGTCGCCGCCGATGCCCAAGCGGTTGTGACCAGTTCGGAGATGGACAGGCCGGAAGCCAGGATCTTGGCCTTCAAAGCAGCAATGTCTTGCTCCTCGATTAATTCATGATCGACAGCAGGGACAGGGTCCTGCCACAGCTGGTGCTCCTTAGGAACGAGCGGGCCAAGGTAGCGCGAGACCGGCCCCATGTCGCGGTGCGTAAGCTTGAACCAGGCCTTGGCGAACGCGTCCGCAAGTTCCTCCGGATGCTCGTAGAAGCGGCGCGAAATTTTCTCGTAAGCAGGGTCAAACCGCAAGGAAAGGTCGGTGGTGAGCATGGATGGCGACTGACGCTTGGAGGGATCGTGCGCGTCCGGTGCCTTACCGGCGCCTGCGCCATTCTTCGGTGTCCACTGATGTGCGCCCGCCGGACTTTTGGTCAGTTCCCACTCGTAGGTGAACAGGTTCTCTAAGAAGTTATTACTCCACTTCGTAGGGGTCGTGGTCCAAATGACTTCCAGTCCGCTGCCGATGGTGTCATCCCCACTTCCTGTGCCAAAGCTGTTTTTCCAGCCAAGACCTTGCTGTTCGATGGGAGCGGCCTCGGGTTCGGGACCGACATACTTGAGCGGGTCGGCAGCACCGTGAGTTTTTCCGAAGCTGTGCCCACCGGCGATAAGGGCGACCGTCTCCTCGTCATTCATCGCCATGCGGGCGAAGGTCTCGCGGATATCTTTGGCGGCAGCCAGCGGATCGGGGTTGCCGTTAGGCCCCTCGGGGTTGACGTAAATCAGGCCCATTTGAACCGCCGCCAGCGGGTTCTCAAGATCACGATCACCGCTGTAGCGCTCGTCCGCCAGCCACTTCCCTTCGGATCCCCAGTAGATGTCCTCTCCCGGCTCCCAGACGTCTTCGCGCCCGCCTCCGAATCCGAAGGTCTTGAAGCCCATCGACTCCAGCGCCACGTTGCCGGCGAGAATCATGAGGTCGGCCCAGGAGAGTTTCCGGCCGTACTTTTGCTTGATCGGCCACAATAACCGACGCGCCTTATCGAGATTTACGTTGTCGGGCCAACTATTGAGAGGCGCAAAACGCTGCTCGCCCGAACCGGCACCACCCCGGCCGTCACCGATGCGGTACGTGCCGGCGCTATGCCATGCCATTCGAATAAAGAGCGGCCCATAGTGGCCGAAGTCGGCCGGCCACCACTCCTGCGAGTCCGTCATCAAGGCGTGGAGGTCCTTGATCACGGCATCCAAGTCAAGGGTCTTGAATTCCTTGGCGTAGTTGAACGACTCGCCCATCGGGTTAGAAAGCGGGGAATGCTGGTGCAACATACTCAGGTTGAGTTGATTGGGCCACCAGTCAGCGTTCGTACGGTGACTCTGAGCGCCATGCGCTACCGGACATTTAGATTCGGTTGACAAGTTCGGCTCCTTATTCTCGGGGATTAGCGCCCCCGCTGCGGTAGTAAGTTCTTACTCGGTGCGTCCAACTTCCTTCGACTTCGCTAAACCTTCTCGAAAACAGTGTGGCGAACTACGAACCCATCCCGGCTTTTCCCTCCGCGTTATCGCCGCCAGCCGCGCTTGTTGCGCACGCTCTGCAGACGCCCTGCACTTCTATGCTGAACTTCTCCAGCCGGAAGCCGACGGGCAGCCTGCCTTGCAGTTTGACGGGAGCTAGAAGATCGATGTCGAGATCCACGATGGAATGACAACGGGTGCAGACCAGATGGTGATGCGGTTTGATGTTCGCATCCACACGCCAGGCCCCGTGGTGGGGGCTCACGTCGCGCAGCATACCAGCGCGCACGAAGATCCTGAGGTTCTTGTAAACCGTCGCCAGGGAAATCGACGGTAGGTCTTGTTTTACCTGGTCATAGATTTCCTCGGGCGAATAATGTCCGGGACGGGATACCAGAGCTTCATAGATCTTCTGCCGCTGGTGCGTCGCCGCCAGGTTGTGCTCACGGCACAAGTGACGGAACTGGTCGTAAGTTTCCCGGTGCATACCAATTGGATAATAAATATTATCAAACGATTCTTATTACTGAATAAGAACATTCACAGGATGCAAACCGCACTCCGGTAAACTGACAGCCTAATTCACTTGGACGCGGTGGAGATGAACTTCCAGCGAATTTGCGTATTCTGCGGTTCCAATTCGGGAACAAACCCGGTGTACCGCAACGACGCTGTGGCGCTCGGCCAGCTCCTTGCCCGGCGCGCCATAGAAATTGTCTATGGCGCGGGCAATATTGGCCTAATGGGCGTTCTCGCCGATGCCGCTCTGGCTGCAGGGGGCAAAGTCATTGGCGTGATTCCCGAGTCCCTGATGGCGAAGGAAGTGGGACATCGGGGCATTACCGAGCTGAGGATTGTGAAGTCCATGCACGAGCGAAAGGCAATCATGTCGGACCTGTCCGACGGCTTTATCGCCCTGCCCGGCGGCTTCGGGACCTTTGAGGAGTTCTGTGAGGTGGTGACGTGGTCGCAACTCGGCATTCAGTCGAAGCCGTGTGGCCTGCTGAATGTTGCAGGCTATTACGATCCCTTGCTCGCGTTGTTCGATCGGGCCGTGAGTGAGGGCTTCCTGCGTGAAGAAAATCGCAAGCTGGTGCTGGATGACAATAACCCAGAGCGGTTGCTGGAGGCGATGGCAAGGTTTCGCGTCCCTGCCGTCAGCAAATGGATCGCGAACGACGAACGCTAGAATCCGACCGAGTTGCGACGAGCGTCAGAGCCTCTCCATCTCTTCATGCTTCTGAGAGCTATATCCTTTCCCCAACGCGGAGCTGTCATCGAAAAGGGCTTTCAAGCTGTCAGAACACCCGCGAGCGTCGTACTTTACATCTTCGGGGTATCCAGCTAAAACTTACGGTTATGTCAAGCGTGACTCATCGAACCGTATCTCTTAAAGCGTCGATTCTCGCTGCATTTCTGCTGGCGGGGGTTTGTAAAGGCGCAGACCAGCAGGGCCCGGTGGTTACAGTGACGGGCGGCAGCGTGCGCGGTGCAATGCTGACGGACGGAGGAGCGGTGTTTAAGGGCATTCCCTACGCCCAGCCGCCTCTGGGCGAATTACGATGGAAGGCGCCAGCAGCCTTGACGCCGTGGAATGGGACGCGTAATGCGTCGCAGTTCGCCGGCGAGTGCGCGCAAAATCCGATGTGGGGGCATCCCAAAGTAGAGAACGAGGATTGTCTCTACCTGAACGTATGGGCACCGCTGTGGCCGGCTGGCGCGCTCAAACCGGTGATGGTCTGGGTACACGGTGGCGGAAACGTCGCGGGGTCAGGCAACGAGAACGGCGAGAGCCTTTCACGCCACGGAATCGTGCTGGTCAGTTTCAATTACCGGCTCGGAATCTTTGGCTTCCTGGCCCATCCGGAGTTGTCGGCGGAGTCGGCCAACCATGCCTCGGGCAACTACGGACTGATGGACCAGATCGCCGCGCTGCAATGGGTACAGGAGAACATCAAGAAGTTTGGCGGCGACCCTGCCAACGTGACCATCTTTGGAGAGTCGGCGGGGGCGATGGACGTGAATCTGTTGATGGCTTCTCCGCTGGCGAAGGGGCTATTTCACAGGGTCATCGCAGAGAGCGGCAGCATACTGCTGGCGGGTGGCGCGATGCCGCACCCGGCAGCGGAACAACGCGGCGTCCAGTTTGCGGAACTGCTGGGCGCAGGCAACGGCGGAGGCGCGCTCAAAGCTCTACGGGCGGCAAGCGTGCAGCAACTGCTCGCGGCGTTCAGCAAGTTCGCCGGGCCAAGCGGGGTGCCACCAAGCCTGATGGTAGCTCTGGACGGGCACGTGCTGACCGAATCGCCTGCGAAGATTTTTGCTACGGGCAAGCAGGTCCCGGCACCATTGATCATTGGCATCAATGCGCGCGAGTTCGGCGGGCCGTCGGATGCGGCTGAGGTGAAAAAGCAAATCGAAAGCGACTACGGTAACCTCGCGGCGAAAGCACTACCGCTGTATGGCATCAGCACGGCACCGGATGGAAAGGTGTCGCAGACCGCACCCGATCCACTGTACGGCAAGGCGGGCGACCAACTGTCGACCGATACGACCTTTCGGTGCCCGGCGATGTTGGTAGCGGATTGGAACAGCAAGGCCGGGATTCCGACCTATGAATACCAGTTCAGCCGGGGAATTCCGGGACATCCCGAGATTGGCGCGGTGCACGCGAGTGAAGTGGTGTATGTGTTCGGCAACCTGGACGAGCAGCGGCCGATGCGCCCGAAGTACGACGCTGCTGACTACGCCATCTCGAAAGCAATGCAGGAGTATTGGACGAACTTCGCCAAGACCGGCAATCCTGACGGCAAGGGACTTCCAGCGTGGCCGCAGTATCAATCCTCCTCGAGGAAATATGTGGAGTTCACCGACAACGGACCGGTAGCAGGCTCGCAGCTTCGGCAGAAGCAGTGCGAGATTTTTGTCGAGTCATTGGTGCAGCATACGGAGGTGGCTCCGCAGGCAAGGCACTAAGGTTGAAACTTAATGCTTCGGCGACGTGCTCATCATGTCCTGCATGCTGCCGGCGTTGACCAGCGCCGTGTTGCCATAATGCAGCCGCAGCAGCGAGCTCTGGGAAGGGCCAACCGTCAACACAAACAGGTTGTCATACTCACTCTCGGGAATCTTGAGCTTGGGCCCGCCAAGTGCGGCCATGATGTCAGGCAGAGTGTTGCTATGCCCCACGACGACCACCACCCCGCTTTCACGCGCGCGAATAGCTTTTACGAGCGCGGCGGTGTCTTTAGCGGGCAGGACTGTGGGCTTCACATGGACAAGCGCCGCCAGTGGCGCAGCGGTTTGCTGCGTGCGCTGAAACTCCGTCACATAGATCGCATCGACGCCTGAGTCGGCCAGCATCGAGCCCAGCAACGCCGCCCGTTTCTGTCCAGCTTCGCTGAGAGGCGGGTCTTTGGCCGGTGTTGCGGCCTTCTCCGCATGGCGAGTGAAAATAACCGTGACCTGGGCGTACGCCGTAAAAGAAACGGACAGCAGCACCAGCGAAAAGAGGATCCATCCCCGGAGTTTCTTAAAATTCATTTCACACCACGTCGAAAACAAATCTCACTGACCAGGCAACGAAATGGCCGGCACCCTCTCGGCCCACTCTCTGCGCCTTTCAGCATCCGGCTGCGCGAAGACCCCGGCAATGCGCGTACCGCATTTCGCACAGCGTCCGTCCACCTGCTTGTTTGCCGTCACCGAATGCCACGAGCGTTGGATGACGACCTGCTTGCATCCCGGGCAGATCGTGTTTCCACCATCGGACCAGATATTGCCCTCGTAAACATATTTCAGCCCCATCTGCATCGCCATGCGGCGGGCGTGGTGCAGCGTCTCGGGCGGAGTGGCGGGCTTGTCCCGCAGCTTGAAGTCAGGATGAAATGCCGTAAAGTGCAGCGGCACGTCGTCGCCCAAGTTCTCCAGGATCCACTCGCCAAGTCGCTGAAATTCTGAATCGTCATCGTTCAGAGTCGGAATGACGAGGTTGGTGAGTTCGAACCATACGCCGGTTTCGTGACGTAGCCAGCGCAGCACATCGAGAACGGGTTGCAGGTGCGTTAGCGTGACCTTCGAGTAGAACTGTTCGGTGAAGGCTTTCAGGTCAACGTTGGCGGCGTCAATGTGGTGGTAGATGTCGAAGAACGCTTCGCGCGTAATGTAGCCGTTCGTGACCATGACGGTGTTGAGGCCAGCCGATTGTGCTTCGCGCGCGATGTCGATGACGTACTCGCCCCAAATGGTCGGCTCGTTGTAAGTAAACGCGATGTGCGGCGAGCGTTGCTCACGCGCCAGATTCACTACGTCAGACGGCGACAAGTCAGCCGAGCGCACCTGGTCGGCCTTGGCCTTGGAGATGTCCCAGTTCTGGCAGAAGAAGCACCCCATGTTGCATCCGGCGGTACCCAGCGAAAGAATCTTGCTCCCGGGAAAGAAATGATTGAGTGGCTTCTTCTCGATGGGATCGACGGCCATGGCAGCAGGATGGCCGTAGGCAAGCTGCACCAGTCGGCCAGCCTCATTCTTACGGATGAAGCAGAAGCCGTGCTGGCCTTCGCCGATGTGGCAGTGGCGCGGGCAGAGGTAGCAATGCAGACGGCCGTCGTCCATCGTCTCCCACCAGCGGGCTGGGTGCAGCGCTGCCTTCATGCCCATCGCCTTCATCAGTATTTTAGTCCCGCGGCAAGCTTAGTAGTTGTCTGGCGATTGCACCGTCCATTACACAAAGCCGCGAACGGGACTCGCTCCGGGGATAATCAGAGATTTTTCAGGGGGCGGTGGGCGCCTATTGGGGTTGCTGTCGGGGTTGCGGCGCCCACCTGATTTGGGTTACTAGCTTAGACGCATTTTGCCCGAAAAAGTCTCTCTTTGCACGCAGAAAACCGATATATTTTACAGTTCTTCACATTACGTGCGTTTTGGGGCCGTTTTGTGTCGATTTGGGAACCATCTTGCCCAGTTTCGTGAAAATTTTGTGGCTGTTTCGCTCCTGCAACCGGCGCGCCGCGCTACTACGCGCAGTGGTCGTAACGTTACTGATTCGGGCGCCTCTTGCATTTCCTGCGCAGAACGGGTCGCTTGCTGACCAGCCGTCATACCGCTACGTTCGCGTCGGAAATCCTAACGACCTTACTACCACGACGATGCAAGGTGCTGCCCTCATGGGTGGAGGCACGGACCAGGACCCGGCCTTCCGGTGGCTGTGCGAGCGCGCCCACGGCGGCGACTTTCTCATCCTCACCGCCGCCAACGACGAAGCTTACAACTCTTACATCCGTAAGCTCTGCCACGTGAACTCGGTCGCGACACTGGTCCTTCCCAGTCGCGCCGCCGCCGAAGCGCCCTTTGTCGCAGACACAATTCGTCACGCCGAGGCCATCTTTATCACCGGCGGCGACCAGTCGAACTACATCAGGTTCTGGGAAGGCACGCCGGTGCAGGAAGCGATCAATGAGCGGCTGCGCGCGGGAGTTCCCATCGGCGGCACCAGTGCAGGACTCGCGGTGCTCGGCGAGTACATTTTCACCGCTATGAATGACACGGCTCTGTCGAGCGAGACGCTGGCCGATCCCTACAACAAGCAGGTCACGTTGGGAAGCGGATTCCTCGAAGTTCCTTTCATGCAGGACATCTTGACCGACCAGCATTTCGTGAAGCGCAATCGGCTCGGCCGCTCGATCGGGTTTCTGGCTCGTATCTTGCAGGACGGCATGGCCACCTCGATCCGTGAAATCGCGGTGGACGAACGCAATGTGGTCCTGGTTGACGATCACGGTAACGCGTCGCTGGTCGGCAAAGGCGCGGCTTACTTCCTCCACCCAACCTCATCGCCGGATGTTTGCCAGCCCGGCAAGCCCCTCACCTTCCGCAACATCGAGGTGTACAAGATGAAGCGCGGTGGCAGCTTCAAGCTCAACGACTGGACTGGCAGCGGAGGCTCGGCCTACGTACTCTCGACCGTTGACGGCAAGCTCGAATCCTCGATCGGAACCGTTTACTAGCGCGCCGGAACTTCCCGCTTTCCCTGAGTTGCAAACAGTGCTACAGTGCGCGTGTCCTCCAAGCAGCCGTAACGCAAGAATTCATTGAGGAGTCGCCATGCCTGACAATCCAGCCATTTCTCCGGTACATGACCACCCCGGCGATCCACAACAGCCCACGGAAGGTGTCGCCCTTTGTCTCTCTGGAGGCGGTTACCGCGCCATGCTGTTTCATCTGGGCACGCTGTGGCGTTTGAATGAACTGCGCTACCTGACGAAGCTTGACCGCATCTCCAGCGTCTCGGGCGGCTCAATTACTAGTGGTGTGCTCGCCCTGAACTGGGACAAGCTCGGCTTCGATGCCAATGGCTTCGCGCTGAATTTTGATCAGCAGGTCACGCAACCCATTCGCGCCATGGCGTCGGAGACCGTGGATGTCAGTTCCATCCTCGAAGGTGCTTTTGGGGGCGTGTCAAAACACATCGTCGACCACTACAACAAACATCTGTACCATCACGCCACGCTGCAGCAGATTGCTGACGCGCCGCGTTTTGTCTTCAATGCCACCAGCCTGCAGACAGGCGTGCTCTGGCGATTCTCCAAACCCTTCATGGGCGACTGGAAGGTCGGGTTAGTCAAGAACCCCAACATCGAACTCGCGACTGCGGTCGCAGCCTCGTCGGCCTTCCCTCCGCTGCTCTCGCCTTGCGTCCTCGATCTGGATCCCAACAGCTTCGACCCGGCGACTCCGGCGGCTCCCGGCGTCAAGTTGCCTGATTTTCGCAAGCAAATCGTCCTCGCCGACGGTGGCGTGTACGACAACCTCGGGCTCGAAACCGCGTGGAAGTGCAGCCGGACGGTTCTGGTAAGCAACGGCGGCGGAGCGCTAACTCTGGACGTCGATCCCAAACACGACTGGCTGAGCCAGACTAACCGTGTGCTCTTGATCATCTACAGCCAGGTGGTGATTCTACGCACCCGCGACATCGTTGAGCTTTTCAAACTGGGCGACCGCGACGGCTCGTACTGGGGTATCGGATCGGACATCAAGAACTACAATCTGCCGGATGCGCTCGTCTGCCCCATCGACCTCACGACGAAGCTGGCGCAGACGGCCACGCGCCTGGCTGCCGTGGAGAACCAATTACAGCAGCAGTTGATCGATTGGGGCTATGCCGTCTGCGACGCTGCGGTGCGGCGCTGGGTGTTGAAGGACGCCCCTGCTCCGTCGCAGTCGCCCTACGGAACGTTTAAGAAGCCGTAGGACAGTCCTCACCTCTTGCTGTCCCGGGATGCTTTAGCTTCCCGGGTAGCACTCCTTGCTTGCGCCGCCGCCTCTCTTCGCCGTCCCACGGTGTAGTAGGCCACCGTGATGAAGGCCAGCCACGGCACGCCGGCCTGCAGCGTCACGCGCATCCCGTCCACCCACCAGGTCGAGACCAACACCGCCAGCACCGCCACGCCACCAACAATGGTCGTGTACGGAAAATACTTCACGCGTACTGGCAGCGTGCGGTCGGTGCGCGCGTCCCAATGCTTCCGAAACCGCAGATGGGTGACAAAAATCATCAGCCAGGCAAACAGACCGCCGAACAGCGAGATCCCCAGCATGTAGATATACGCCGAACCGGGAAATGAATAAGCCAACACTACCGCCGCCAGCAGTCCTCCCGCGGAAAACAGCAGTGCGGCAAACGGAGTCCCCTTGTGCGTCACCCGGCCCAGGCCCTCCGGTGCATAACCCGCGCGCGACAACGAGAAGATCATGCGCGTCGCCATGTACAGGTTGCAGTTCATGCTCGACAGCGCCGCCGTCAGCACAACGAAGTTGATGATGTGCGCCGCCGCTGGAACGTGCATGATTTCGAAGACCCGCACGAATGGACTCACCGTAATGTTCTGGCCGGGCTGGACCTGCGTCCATGGCATGACTCCCACCAGTACCGCGATCGCGCCCACATAAAAGATGGCCAGCCGCGCCAGCAGCGAGCGCATGGCCCGCGGCACGCTCTTCTCCGGATCTTTCGCCTCGCCCGCGGTGACTGCCACCACTTCCGCGCCGATGAAGCTGTAGATCACTACCGCCAGCGCCAGCCACGCGCCCAGCAGTCCGTGCGGCAGGAATCCGCCGTAGTGGCACAAAGTTGGCTGAAACCCGATGGGATGGTCCTGGTGAACACCGAATATCATCGCCAAGCCCCAGAACGATGAACACCAGGATCGCCGTGACCTTGATCATCGCGAACCAATACTCGAAGGTCCCGAAGGCCCCGATGCTCATGGAGTTGATGGCGATCAGCACCGCCGAGTACACCAGCACCCACATCCATGCCGGAGTGTTCGGGAACCACCACTGGGTGTAGATCGCCGCAGCCACCGCCTCGCCTCCTATGGCGATCGACTGCGCCGCCCAGTAGGTATAGCGGATCACGAACCCGCCCACCTCGACACGTATAGTTCGGCGTACACCCCGAACGATCCCACGGTGGGATGGGCCACCGCCATCTCCGCCAGGCACGCCATCAGGAGCAGCGTGATGATTGCGGCGAAGACATAGGTCAGGATCACGCCCGGCCCCGCCGTGCGCACCGCGATCGCACTGCCCAGAAACAATCCCGTGCCGATCGCCCCACCGATGGCGATCATGCTCAGTTGCCGCTGCGAAAGCTGGCGAGCCAGCCCTTGTTCGCGCTCCATGACTTGCTGGTGGTCCGAAATACCTCGCGCGACGGCTCTCACTCATGCGTGTCGAGCCCTCGCAGGTGCCTGATTAGTAAGGTAGGCAAACTGTTGCGGCTCCTCCGCCGCCCGTGTACAACCATCTTTGGATCATCTTGGCACCACTCCAGGCGTCAGTTCGGCCGTTTGTCGCGCCGGTCGTGATACGTTACCACGCCGCGCGCAGGCCCTTTGCTCGTTGCCGTTGCGGCAATCGCGTGCCGTCGTATGACGACAGAAGACTCCGATTTCCTCATTGCCGGAGGCGCCACCATGCGTTCGACTGAAAAATTCGTTGCCATCCTGGTTCTTGCTCTCGTCGCCTGGGCCGTGCTGATGGCGTTGGCCACCAGCTTTCAGGGCAGCCAGTCTAACCGCATTCTCCTGGTCGAGCTCGGCACCGACGCCGTGTCGCTTAATCAGGCGGTACAGATCAGACGGCACCAAGTGACCGCGACGGCGTGGCCCATAACATCCAGATGGTAGTGCGCAACACGTACATGGATTTCTGCTTCATCCTGCTCTATTGGTTTACCTTTGTCGGCCTGACGTACCTCGCCGGCAAGCTGGGGCAGCGCATTCTCGCCCTCAGCGCCGCGATCAGCATCAGCGTCGCCGCTGTTGCAGACCTGCTGGAGAACCACGCCATCCTCGTCGCCATGAGCGTCAAGTCATTCACTGACGCGGTGGCCGTGGATATCTCCGAGTATTCCCAGGCTAAATGGGCGTTCTTCTTCCTGGCTGCCGTGCTGCTCGGATTGTCCATCGCCCTGAACCACCGCACTTCGGCCATGCGCCGAGCCACGGGTGGCATCTTCATCGCTGCCGGGTTCTTTGGCATTCTGGGCATCTCCCGCTACCTGGTGTCGCTTAACTTCGCCATGGTGATGATCAATCTGGCCGTGCTACTTGTCGCAGTAGCGCTGCTGCTGATGTTGTGGAAGCTCTTCCAGTCGATCCGAAGCCTCAGCAATGTCGAGCACGGACACCGGCGCGCCTAACTGGTCATGCAACGCGTCCTTGTCGCAACCTCTAACCCGGGAAAGATCCGTGACCTTGTCGGCGCCGCCGCTGCGCACGGCATCGAGATTGCGACGCTGTCCGGCTTCGCTTCCCTGCCGTCGGTCGTGGAAGACGGGCTCACCTTTGAAGCCAACGCCCGCAAGAAGGCCGAGCACTTCAGCCACTACAGCGAAGGCGAACTGGTCATCGCCGATGACTCCGGCCTCGAAGTTGACGCGCTCCACGGCGCTCCCGGCGTGCGTTCCGCGCGGTACGCTGCTGATGAGCACAATCCCGACGAAGAAACCGGCAATTCCGACGATGAAGCAAACAACGGGCGCTTGCTCCGCGAGTTACATGAAGTTCCTGACGAGTTCCGCACCGCCCGCTTCGTCTGCGTCATCGCCGTCGCGCGCAACGGACACACGCTGGCCGTATTTCACGGCAAGGCAGAGGGCATCATTCTGCATGCGCGACGTGGCAGCGGCGGATTCGGCTACGACCCGCTGTTTTACTTCCCCGAGATTGGCAAGACCTTCGCCGAACTGAGCGCCGAAGAAAAAGCTCGGTACAGCCACCGCGGCGCTGCTTTCCGGCAATTCCTGGACTGGGCCGACCATCGTTCCGACCTACATCCTCACAACGCTTAGTGACGTTCGTCACCATGTTGTCGACCACACCTTCCGCTATTCTGAACGGGCGTTCGAAATTACCGCTCGATGCGACGAATCGGGACGCGGCGAAAATGACCGGCGTTTCCCGGAATTCAAAGCAAGTTGTTGAGTTTCTTGACTTGCGCAGTTGGCGAAATTGATAATGCTAGGTTCGCGTTCACCACTCGCGAATCATAAGGAGTCGGCGTCGTGGTTTCATCCGCCAGTCCTATTTCCAAGAGTTCCGTTCAAGTAGCCAAGGGCGTTCCCTCGCTGCGCGCCGGGGAGGGCAACTCGTTCCTCCTGCGCCGCCTGCACTCGCTCTCCGGCATCGTTCCCATCGGCGCGTTTTTGCTGGAGCATTTCATTTCCAACTCCGAGTCCCTGAAGGGCGCGGCAGCCTATAACGATCAGGTTAAGTTCCTCACTGGCTTGCCGTTCGTCGCCGTGTTGGAGTGGGGCTTCATCTTCCTGCCCCTGCTCTATCACGCGCTTTACGGCTTCTACATCTGGTATCGCGGCGAGTCGAACGTCGGCGAGTACCCCTGGACCGGCAACTGGCTGTACACAGCGCAGCGCTGGACCGGCATCATCGCCTTCTTCTACATCTGCTATCACCTTTATTACATGCGCTTCAGCGGCGTCCATCTGATGGGCGGCGGCTACAACTCGGCCTTCTGGAAGGTGCAGCACGAGTTCCAGAATCCCTGGGCCATCGCCGCCTACGTCATCGGCATCACTGCCGCTTCGTGGCACTTTTCCTACGGGATCTGGTTGTTCGCCGCCAAGTGGGGCATCACGGTTGGCGACCACGCTCGCAAGAAACTGGGTTATGTGTGCTTCGGTTTGGCGGTGGCGCTGATCGCGATCGGCCTGGCTTCGATTTACGGCTTTGTCAGCCATCCGTTGGTTCCACAGCCCAGTGCGGTCGAGTCGCTGGAGACCACGCAGTTACGATAATTCCGGCGGCTGCGGCTGCCACGTATTTGTTTCGTAGAGAGCATCATGGCAAATCCTAAGATCATCGTTGTAGGTGGTGGGCTGGCGGGACTTTCCGCCACCATTAAAATCGCCGAGATGGGAGGTCACGTTGACCTCTTCTCCATCGTCCCGGTCAAGCGGTCTCACTCGGTCTGCGCCCAGGGCGGCATCAACGCCGCCAAGAACCTCAAGGGCGAGGGCGACTCCACCTGGCAGCACTTCGACGACACGATATATGGCGGCGACTTCCTCGCCAACCAGCCGGCCGTAAAAGTCATGTGCGACATGGCGCCCGGCGTTATCGACCTGCTCGACCGCATGGGCGTGCCCTTCAATCGCACTCCCGAAGGCGTGCTCGACTTCCGCCGCTTCGGCGGGACGCTCTACAACCGTACCGCCTTTGCCGGCGCGACCACCGGGCAGCAACTTCTTTATGCGCTCGATGAACAGGTGCGCCGCTACGAGTCCGAGGGCAAGGTCACCAAGTACGAGAGTTGGGAATTCCTCTCCGGCGTGATGGATGAGAACCGCGTTTGCCGCGGCATCTGCGCCATGGACCTGCGCAGCATGGAAGTCGTCGCCTTCCCCGCCGAGGCGGTCATCATCGCCACCGGCGGAAACGGCGCCATTTTCGGCAAGTCCACCAATTCCGTGGTCTGCACTGGGTCGGCGCAGTCGGCGCTGTATCAGCAGGGCGCGTATTACGCCAACGGCGAATTCATCCAGGTACACCCGACCTGCATTCCGGGCGAAGACAAGCTGCGCCTGATGTCGGAATCGGCGCGCGGTGAAGGTGGCCGCGTTTGGGTACCGCGGAAGCAGGGCGACAAGCGCGACTTCAAGAGCATCCCTGACAGCGATCGCTGGTACTTCCTGGAAGAGTGGTATCCCGAAATACGGCAACCTCGTGCCCCGCGACATCGCCACCCGCGCGATTCACAAAGTCGTGTTCGAGCACAACCTCGGCATCGACGGGTCGCCGATGGTCTATCTCGACCTGACCCACATCGACCGCGCCACCCTCGACCGCAAGCTCGAAGGCATCCTCGAGATTTACGAGAAGTTTGTTGGCGACGATCCTCGCGATGTGCCGATGAAGATTTTCCCCGGCGTGCACTACACCATGGGCGGCATGTGGGTCGACGCCGAGCAGAAGACCAACATCGAGGGCCTCTTCGCTTGCGGTGAGGCTGACTACTCGATCCACGGCGCCAACCGCCTGGGTGCGAACTCGCTGATGTCGTGCATCACTGGCGGATTCCAGGCCGGCCCCAATGCCATGAACTATGCGCGCGGCGTCCACAAGAGCGGTTACGAGGCGCCGCAGCACGTGTACCAGTCGGAGAAGAAGCGGCAGGAAGAGATCAACCACCGCCTCATGAACAACGACGGCACCGAGAACCCGTTCCGCCTGTGGCGCGAGCTGGGCGACACCATGACTAGGAATTGCACGGTCATCCGCTACAACAAGAACCTGCAGGAGTGCGACGCCAAACTGGTCGAACTGCTGGAGCGCTATCGCCACGTCAACTTGAGCGACCGCACCCAGTGGGCCAACACTTCGTTCGCCTTCGCCCGCCAGCTTTACAACATGCTGCAACTGGCGCGCGTGATTACGCAGGGCGCGGCGTGGCGCGACGAATCGCGCGGCGCGCACTACAAACCCGACTTCCCTGAGCGCGACGACGCCAACTTCCTCAAAACGACGAAGGCGTATTTCGCGCCCGATGCTGACGAGCCCCGCTTCGAATTCGAGGCGGTGGACACGTCCCTGATTCCTCCGCGTCCGCGGCGTTACGACGCGGCGACGTAAAACACGTGGTTAGTGGATAGATTTGAAGTTCAACGGACGACTGAGGGCCGAAGGCTCACAACCAGTTTTGCGAAAAGCGAAGAGCGTATAGCGATCATGGCAAACAACGGAAAAACCGTCATCTTCAAGATCAAGCGCCAGGACAACCCGAACTCCAAGCCCTACTGGGAGGAGTTCGAACTGCCCTACCGCCCCGGCATGAACGTCACCTCGTCGCTGATGGACATTGCCGCCAACCCGGTAACCAAAGACGGCAAGAAGACCGCCCCGGTAACTTACGACTCGAACTGCCTGGAAGAGGTCTGCGGCTCCTGCGCCATGCTGATTAACGGCCGGGCCCGCATGGCCTGCTCCGCGCTGATCGACAAGCTCGAGCAGCCGATCAAGCTGGAGCCCTTCTCCAAGTTCCCCGTCGTGCGCGACCTCTCGGTCGATCGCAGCGTGCTGTTTGAGAACCTCAAGAAGGTCAAGGCCTGGATGCCGGTGGACGGCACCTACGATCTCGGCGCTGGCCCTCGCCAGACGGCCGCGCAACAGGAATACGGCCTATCCCCTGTCGCGATGCATCTCATGCTGCTGCTGCATGGAAGCCTGCCCACAATTCAACGAACACACCGGATTCGTCGGGGCGGCCACCATTTCGCAGGTGCGTCTGTTCAACACTCACCCCACCGGCAAAGCGTTAAAGGCCGACCGCCTGAAGGCTCTGATGGGCGACGGCGGTATTCAGGAGTGTGGCTACGCCCAGAACTGCGTCGAAGTCTGCCCCAAAGACATCCCGCTCACCAAGTCCATCGCCGAAGTCGGTGGCCAGGTTATGTGGCAGGCGGTGAAGGACTTGTTCAGGACGTAGGAGTAGCGCCCCCGGGAATTCGGATTTTCTTGGACTTGCCACGAATCTTTTGCTTGCGTAGGACTGATGTGGCACAGGAATCGAGCCGCGAAGCGGCGGCTTCGATGTTAGCCCGGGGTGCAAACCCCGGGTAGCAACCGCAAAAAGAAACCCAGAGCCGCGTAGCGGCGACCTCTTATGGCCCACACCTACACGTTGAACATCACGCATTGCGTGTTCAGCACGAAGGGCCGACTACCTCTCATCGTTGAGCCTCCGGCCGCTTGGGACATTCTCCGTCGAGTGGCAGCGAACGGCGGCGTGCACGTTCGCGCCATCGGTGGGACCTCCAATCATGTACACATACTCTTGGACCTTCCCTCCATCCGCACGATTGCCGATGTGCTCCGGGAGATAAAGGCCAACTCGTCTGCTCGCATCCGCAAGTCCATCGCGAAGTTTGCATGGCAGGACGGCTACGGCGCCATCAGCGTCAGCCCTTCGGCAGTGCCGAACGTTATCGGCTACATCGACCACCAGGCGGAACATCACTCCAGACAGTCCTTTGAGGATGAGTATTTGTCAATTCTCGAACGCGCAGGCGTGAAGTTCGATCCCGAATATGTCTTCGACTGATGTCGCCGCTACGCGGCTCCCGTATCAATTGCGACGCGTTCCCGGGGCTTGCGCCCCGGGCTAAACCCGAAGTCGCCGCTTCGCGGCTCGACCTCTGCACATCGCGGCAGTTCGCAATCCCGCACGATGCCGTTTGCCGCTACACTCACCCCTTGGTCTAGGATCGGCGGCATATCGCGCACTTCATTTACAATCCAATCGCATCTTGATTTCGTGGTTGGAGCCCATTCCTCTTCATGGCCAACTTGTCCCGGCTGATCGTTCTGGCTTTTCTGCTCTCGACATTCTCCTTTCCCAAACCGCCCAGACGACTCCGCCGTCCAAAGTCCAAGGCGTGGTCGGCGACTGCCCCGGCGGCTGTGGCGCAAAAGACAAAACCCCCGCCATCACCGTCCGTGCTCCGTCAGCAGCCAAACCAACCTCGCAGGCCATCCACAACTCCGCCCTCGTCATCGACACCCACGCCGACACGCCGGGCCGCTTCGTGGACGAGAATTTCGACCTCGCGCAAGACGCCGGCCACGGCTACATGGACTTCAACAAGATCAAGGCCGGCAATCTGGGCGCGGAGTTCTTCTCCATCTGGGTCGATCCCAAGGATTTCAAGGGCAAGGAAATCAAGCGCGCGCTCGACATGATCGACTCGGTGTACGAGCAGGCCCGCCTGCATCCCGACAAGATGATGATGGCCTTCAGCACCCAGGACATCCTCGCCGCGCATCGCCAGCACAAGCTCGCCGCGCTGATGGGCGTCGAGGGCGGACACGCGCTGCAGGGTGACATCCGCGTGCTGCGCGACTACTACCGCCTCGGCGTGCGCTACATGACCCTCACCTGGTCGAACACCAACGAGCTCGGCGACTCCAGCGGCGACCTCACCGACAAGAGCATCGAGCACCACAACGGCATCACGCCCTTCGGCCGCCAGGTGGTGCGCGAGATGAACCGCATGGGCATGATGGTTGACATCTCGCACGTCGCCGACCGCACCTTCTACCAGGCATTGGTGTCCAGCCGCGCTCCGGTCATCGCCTCGCACTCGTCGTCGCGCGCGCTGACCAACGCGCCGCGCAACATGACCGACGACATGCTGGTCGCTCTCGCACGCAATGGCGGCGTGGCGCAGGTCAACTTTTATTGCGGCTTCATCTCGCAGAAGTGGGCCGACGGCATGAAGAAGCTCAAGGATGAAAAAGACCCCGACTATGAAAAAGTCCAGTCGCTCTTCATGACCGAGCGCACGCCCGAGATGGCCAAGCAACTCTATGAAGCCGAAGCGGTGCTGGAAAAGAAGGTGCCCCGTCCTCCGCTCAGCGACCTCATCGACCACATCGACCACATGGTGAAGATCGCGGGCATCGATCACGTCGGCATCGGCTCTGACTTCGACGGCATCGACTGCTCGCCGCAGGGCATCGATTCGGTCGCCGACCTACCGAAGATCACGGAAGCGCTCTACCAGCGCGGCTACAAGGCAGCCGACCTGCAGAAGATTCTCGGCGGCAATCTGATGCGCGTCTTCGGCGAGGTGGAGAAGACGGCTAAGATGATCCAGGCGGAGGAAGCCGCTCCGCCGAAGGACAAGCGCCGCGAGGTCGCCCCCGACGCGCAGGCTGAAGCAGTAGTTAATTGGATGGAGCACCGCTTCAGCAGTGCATACAATTGATATCTGAAGGACGCGGCTTTAGCCGCAGAAGCAATTTCGTCTCGGAGGTACCATGCGTAATTTTCTATCCGCAATTCTCGTTCTCGCTCTGGCCGGATTCGCCGTCGCTCAAACCGGCACCACCGCCCACAAGTCGACAACAGCGAAACCCGCGACCGCTAAGCCTGCCGCCACCACTCCCGCCCCCAAGCAACCCATTCAGGCCATTTTCCAGACCACCGCGGGCGACATCAACTGCACGCTCTTCCCTGACAAGGCGCCGATCACGGTTGCGAACTTCATCGGCCTCGCTACCGGCACCAAGGACTGGAAGAACCCCTCCACCGGCGCCACCATGCATAACCGTCCGCTCTACGACGGAACCATTTTTCACCGCGTCATCCCCAACTTCATGATCCAGGGCGGCGACCCGCTGGGTAACGGCTCCGGCAGCCCCGGCTACAGCTTCCGCGACGAGCAAAGCGATCTCACCTTCGATCGCCCGGCCGCCTCGCCATGGCCAACAGTGGCCCGAACACCAACGGCTCGCAGTTCTTCATCACCGAAGTTCCCACACCTCACCTCAACGGCCACTACAACATCTTCGGACAGTGCGATAACAACGAACTCGTCAAGCAGATCGCCCGCGCTGCCACCGATCCGCGCAACGATCGCCCCTTCAATCCGGTGAAGATCACCCACGTGAAGATCGTCGATCCCAACAAGCCCGCGGCGGCGGCCAAGAAGTCGACCGCATCCTCAACCCACAAGACTCCAATTCCAGCACCACCAAGAAGACGACCACGCCGTCCACCAAGCCCCAGTAACGCGACGCAATTCGACGAATCGCCCGCCCCGCCCCTTCTCATTCTTGGGAAGGGGTGGGAGCATGCTCTCGCCAAACCTGTCCCGAACTCCGCTACCACTCTCTCGACAACATTGGTTAAGCAAGTCCGTGTTTCGAGTTGGAAGCTGTCTGCACCCTTCGAAATATTGGCCACTTATGTGGTATGCTTCTGCCCGCGTTCACGACTGCTCAGTCTGGTAGTCGCGCTTCTACGGCAGTTCAGGAACCTGGGCCACTTCGCATCAAACTCTTCTTGTCTTGGAGGATCCCATGCCTGCGCAGTCGCTCGACCAGTTGAAATCCGCCTTCCGCGGTGAGCTCATTCAGCCCTCAGACCCCGCATACGACTCAGCCCGCAAGGTGTACAACGGCATGATCGACAAGCGCCCACGCCTCATCGCGCGCTGCGTCGATGTCGCCGACGTCATCGCCGCCGTGAGCTACGGCTCCAGCAATAATCTGCTCACCGCCATTCGTGGCGGCGGTCACAACGGTGCCGGACTCGGCACCTGCGACGACGGCCTGGTCATCGATCTCTCGCGCATGAAGGGAGTGCGCGTCGATCCTGCGGCTAAGACCGTCCGCGCGGAAGGCGGATGCGTCTGGGGCGATGTGGACCACGCCACCCACGCATTTGGCATGGCTACGCCCTGCGGATTCATCTCCACCACCGGTGTCGCAGGACTCACCCTGGGTGGCGGAATCGGCTACCTCAGCCGCCGCTACGGACTGACCATCGACAACCTTGTCTCCGCCGACGTAGTCTTGGCCGACGGCCGCTTTGTCACAGCCAACGAAAAAGAAAATTCCGATTTGTTCTGGGCCCTGCGCGGCGGAGGCGGTAACTTCGGTGTCGTCACTTCTTTCGAATTTCGCATGCACCCCGTAGACACGGTCCAGTTCGGCCCTACCTTCTGGCCGCTCGACGAAGCTGCCATGGTGCTCAAGGCGTACCGTGACTTCATCCAAACGGCTCCCGAATATATTGGCGGTTTTTTCGGATTTCTGACGGTCCCGCCCGCCCCGCCCTTTCCTGAGCATCTTCATCTCAAAAAGGTCTGCGGAATTGTTTGGTGCTCCACGGGAACGGCGGAAGAGACTGAAGCAGCCACTAAGGCGATCCGCTCGCTCGGCCATCCCCTGCTCGATCACGTCGGGCCTGCTCCATTCCCCGTGGCGCAGAGCATGTTTGACGGCCTCTTCGTAACCGGCCTGCAATGGTACTGGCGTGCCGACAACTTCACCGAGTTGAGCGATGAAGCCATTGCCCGCCATGTCGAACACGGCTCCCAACTGCCTTCCATGCTTTCCACCATGCATTTGTATCCGGTGAACGGTGCGGCGCAACGCGTGGGCAAGTCTGACACCGCCTACAGTTTCCGCGAGGCCCTCTTCGCCGAGGTGATCGTCGGAGTCGACCCCGATCCCGCCAACGGCCCTGCTATCACGAAATGGTGCAAGGACTACTGGGACGCACTCCATCCCTACTCCGCCGGCGGCGCCTACGTTAATTTCATGATGGACGAAGGCCAGGACCGCGTGCAGGCCACTTACCGCGACAACTACGCGCGCCTGGCCGAGATCAAGAAGAAGTACGACCCAACAAACTTCTTCCGGGTAAATCAAAACATTCATCCGGCCGCTTGAGCTGTGAAACAGCGCCGCGCGGGCCGTTTCTTATTTCATCGCGGACGGCGAGGCAGGCTCTGCTCGAAGCTCGCATCCACTTGCATGGCCGACGCATCTATTGACTTCACCCTATGGGAGCCGCTTCCAGTATTCCTGACAATGCCGCGTCCGCAGAACCAGTCCCCGCAGAGGGTGCCGCATCTTCTTTCGCGCCCGTCTGGCGACCCAAGTTCAATCCCTGGGCAATCGGCGTGGTCGTCGCCGTCGCCGCCTTCATGGAAGTGCTCGACACCAGCATCGCCAACGTCGCGCTTCCCTACATCGGTGGAAACCTCGGGGCCACGATCGATCAGTCCACCTGGGTACTGACTTCGTATCTGGTGTCGAACGCCATCGTGCTGCCAATCAGCGGATGGTTGGCCGGCATGTTCGGCCGCAAGCGCTTTTTCATGCTGTGCCTGACCATCTTCACCCTCAGTTCCCTGCTATGCGGATTTGCCCCGAGCCTGGGCGCTATCATCGTATTTCGCATTCTCCAGGGTCTGGGCGGCGGCGGATTGCAGCCCATGGCGCAGGCCATCCTGGCTGATACCTTTCCGCCGGAAAAGCGCGGCCTGGCATTTGCTCTCTACGGCATTACCGTGATCGTGGCCCCGACCATCGGTCCCACTCTCGGCGGATGGATCACCGACAACTACTCCTGGCGCTGGATTTTCTTCATCAATCTCCCGGTCGGCATTCTCGCGCTCATGCTGGTCTACCGCATGATCGAAGATCCGCCCTGGGCAAAGCGCAAGTCCGGCGCCTCCTCCAACATCGACTACATTGGCATGGCGCTGCTCGTGCTGGGCGTCGGCGCACTGCAGATCATGCTCGACAAAGGGCAGGAAGACGACTGGTTCGGCTCACACTTTATCGTGGTGCTGGCTGTTTTGGCGGCCGTGGGTCTCATTGGGCTGGGGCTATGGGAGTGGTTCAACCGGCACCCCATCATTGACGTGAAGCTATTCCGCAACCTGAATTTCCTGCAGGCCAACGCCATGATGTTCATCCTCGGATTGGTGCTGTTTGCCAGCCTGGTGATGCTGCCTCTGTTCCTGCAATCGCTCATCGGATACACGGCGGAGTCGGCGGGTTTGGTGCTCTCCGGAGGAGGACTGCTTCTGCTGTTCATGATGCCGCTCATCGGCATCATGGCGTCGAGAGTGCAGGCCCGCTATATGATTGCCTTTGGCTGGTTCACGCTGTCGCTGGCAATGTACTACTCCAGCCGCGAACTCGACCTCGGCATCAGCTTCCGCACCGCTGCGTGGCTGCGCGTGATCCAGGTCTTCGGCATGGCCTTCCTCTTTGTGCCCATTAATTTGAGTTCTTACGTCGGGCATGCCGCCGGAGAAAAGCAATAGCGTCGCGGGCTTGGTGAATTTCATGCGCAATATCGGCAGCAGCGTGGGAACCTCCATGGTCACCACGATTGTTGCCCGCCGCGCACAGATGCACCAGGTCTATCTCGTCGACAACATCCGCCCCGGCTCCATCCCCTTCACCATGGCGTTCAGTGCCCTCACCGCCCGCATCGCGGCAGCAGGTTCGGATGCCACTCTCGCCGCCAAGCAGGCGTATGCCGTCCTGTACCGCGAAGTCATCCTGCAGGCCACTACGCTTGCTTACGTCGATACGTATATGATTCTGGCGGTGATTTCGCTGCTGATGTTCGGTTTGTCATTCTTCCTGAAGAAGAACCAGCTGGGCGAACGCCCTGCTGCTCATGGAGTAGCCCTATGTCCGCCCCCGATTCCCGCAATCCACGCTCAGTCCGAATCATCACCTTGGACCGCGAGTACGGCGCTGGTGGTGCTGAAATCGCCCACGCCCTCGCCGAGCACCTGGGTTGGAAACTCTGGGATGATGCCCTCACCAACGAGATCGCCCGCCATCTCGACTGCGCCGGGCGCGTCGTCCGCGAGCACGAAGAGAAACGCGATCCTCTCTACTACCGCCTCCTCAAGTCGTTCATGCGCGGCAGTTACGAGGGCAGCCAGAACGCCGCCCGGGTGAAACTGGCCGACACCGACAGCATCCGCGCGGTGAGTGAGCGCGTCGTCAAGCAGGCCGCCGAACAGGGTCACTGCGTCATTGTCGGGCGCGGCTCCGCCTATTACCTGCAGACCCGGCCCGACGCCTTCCATGTCTTCGTCTACGCTCCCGTCCAGGACAAGATCCGCCGTCTTCGGGGGCGCGGCAAGAACGAAGCCGACGCCATCCACCTCGCCGAGACGGTCGACCAGGAGCGCGCCGCCTTCATCAAGCAGTACTTCAACGTCGAATGGCCCGACCGCAGCAAATTCCAACTGATGGTGAATTCCTCCCTAGGCGAGGAAGCCGCGGTAGACACTATCCTGCACAGCATCGCCCTTTGGGAGAAGCAGCAGCAAGCACCCAGTCAATCGGCGGCGCAATCTGCTACCTGACGCAAAACGGCCCCGGCAACGCCGGGACCGTCTTATGTCGCTCGCCATGACCAGTCGTTAGTCGTAATACTCCAGCCCGAGGTGCGTGATCATGTCCTCGCCCATCAGGTGGCGCAGCGTGTTCTTCAGCTTCATCGACTGAATGAACAAGTCGTGTTCCGGATACAGCCCCGGCGCCGTCATCGGCGACTTGAAGAAGAAGCTCAGCCACTCCTGGATGCCCATTCCCCGCAGCGCCGAAGACCGCTTCGCCAAGTCCATAAACAGCACCAGGTCGAGCACAATCGGCGCCGCCAGAATCGAGTCACGGCACAGGAAATCGACCTTGATCTGCATCGGATAGCCCAGCCATCCGAAGATATCGATGTTGTCCCAACCCTCTTTGTTATCACCACGAGGCGGGTAATAGTTAATGCGGACCTTGTGATAAATGTTGCCGTACAACTCAGGATAAAGTTCCGGCTGCAGAATGTGCTCCAGCACGCTCAGTTTCGACTCTTCCTTCGTCTTAAACGACCCCGGATCGTCCAGCACTTCGCCGTCCCGATTACCCAGGATGTTGGTGGAAAACCATCCGTTCAGCCCCAGCATGCGCGCCTTGAATCCCGGCGCCAGGATCGTCTTGAGCAGCGTCTGTCCTGTCTTGTAATCCTTGCCGCAAATCGGGGCCTCGTTCTTGCGCGACAGCTCCTGCATCACCGGAATGTCCACCGTCAAGTTCGGCGCGCCGTTGGCGAACGGAATCCCCTCCTGCAGCGCAGCGTAGGCATAAATCATCGACGGCGCGATGCTCTCGTCATTCGCCAGCAGACCCTTCTCGAACGAATCTACCGTCTGGTGTACCGGACCCGCCTCGATAAACGTCTCCGTCGACCCGCACCAGATCATCGCCAACCGGTCGGCTCCGCTCGACTGCTTGAACTCGCGGATGTCCTCGCGCACCTGCTCGACCAGTTCCCTCTTGTTCTTGCCTTTCTTCACGTTGGGACCGTCGAGCTTCTTCACGTAATTCTTGTCAAACACGGCTTTGCGCGGCTTGATCGACGACAGAAACGGCTTCACCTGCTCCAGCAGCGAGCGGTCGAGCACCCCGGCCTTGCCGGCCGCGGCATACATGTCGTCCTCGAAAATGTCCCATCCCGTAAAGACCAGGTCATTCAGCCCGGCCAGCGGCACAAAGTCCTTCACTTTTGGCGAGCGCCCATCGGTGCGCTTGCCCAGGCGAATGGTACCCATCTGCGTCACCGAGCCGATGGGAGCTGCGATGCCCTTGCGCACCGCCTCTACGCCGGCGACAAACGTCGTCGCTACCGCTCCCATGCCGGGGATCATGATGCCAAGTTTGCCCTTGGCGGGTGCCACGTCGCTGCGGCCGCTCTTGCTCTTGTCCTGCTGACTATCGGTTGGCATACGTATCAGTCCGTTTCATGAAGAGGGTTCAAACCTGCTATCTTCTCGTATTCGAGCCACGAATGGCAATCCACGCTGCCTGAACGGAACCATTTCACCCTTCGTTGGCAATATCACGGATTCGGCGGGAACCATGTCTGACCAGAAAATTGCGGTTATCACCGGCAGTTCCAGCGGCATCGGACTGCTCACCACCATCGCCTTCGCCCAGCACGGTTACTTTGTTGTCGCCACCATGCGCGACCTCGCACGCAGCCAGCGCCTCGAAGAAGCTGCCCAAACCGCCGGCGTCCGCGACCGCCTCGACCTCCGCCGCCTCGATGTCACCGAGTTCGACTCCGTCCCCGGAGTCATCGACGCCATCGTCCGCGACCACGGCCGCATCGACGTGCTGGTCAACAACGCCGGTTTCAGCGTCGCCGGTTTCAGCGAAGATCTTGCCCTCAGCGACTACCGCCACCAATTCGAGACCAACTTTTTCGCCACCGTCGCCATGACCAAAGCCGTGCTGCCCGTCATGCGCCGCCAAAAGTCGGGACACATCATTCAGGTCGCCTCCGTCGCCGGACGCGTCAGCACCCCGCTGCTCAGCGCCTACTGCAGTTCCAAGCACGCCCTCGAAGGCTTCAGCGAATCTCTCCGCATCGAGACTCACTCTCTCGGCATTCGCGTGGTTCTGGTCGAGCCCGGTGCCTTCGATACCGACATCTGGACCCGCAACGTCACTGTCGCCGCGGGCGCGCTCGATCCCAACTCGCCCAACAAAGAGCGCAGCCAGCGTTTTACCGAGTTCGTCAAAGCAAACTCAGGCAACCGCCGCGACGCCCGCGAAGTCGCGCAACTCATCTTGCGCATCGCCAACGACCCCAACCCCAAGCTCCGCTACCTCATCGGCGCCGACGCCAAAATGCAGGTCTGGCTTAAGCGTCTGATGCCCTGGCGCCGCTACGAGCGCATGGTCGCCAAATTCGTGAAGATTGACGTGTAGGACCTACGCCGCTTCCCTCACCCGGTCCCGCAAATGCGACCAAACGAAATACGCTACGCCCACCACCAGCACCGCCAGAATCACGCCGTCCATGCGATGGAACCATAGCTTCAGTCGCGGGTCCTTGTCCCACCGCTCGCCCAGCCGCATCCCGACGTACGCCAGCGCAAAGCACCACGGCCACGACCCGACAAACGTGTATAGGTGAAATTTTAGCCGCGGCATTCTCGCGATCCCCGCCGGTAGCGCGATAAATGTCCGGATCACCGGCAGCAAGCGCCCAATCAGCACCGCCAGCGATCCCCAGCGCGCGAAAAAGCTGTCGGCCCGGTCCAGCTCGTGTTGCGTCACAAAAATGTAGTGGCCATACTTCAACGCCAGCGGACGCCCGCCGTAATAACCGACCTCGTACGCCAGGACCGACCCGAGGTTGCACCCAATTGCTCCCCACGTCGCCACCGCCAGCAGCGAAAATCGGCCGATGTACACCAGGTAGCCCGAGAACGGCATGATGATTTCCGACGGCAACGGAATGCAAGCCGACTCAATGGCCATCAGCAGCGTCACGCCGCCGTAGCCCATGGCCGAAATCACAGTCGTGATCCAAGCCGCCAGAATTTCAATAACGTGAGCAATCATGAGGCTGTAAACGAACTCCAGAAGCAATGTATCGTGCCATGCACGAGAGTTTGTTCCACTTGTCGGGTTGGCTAATTGCTAATTGCTAATGCTTTGATTTTTGCTACCTCTAATTCTATATTGCTACCTCGGCAACTTCCCATCCGCCCATTCCCCTAGCTTCGCCAGCGGAACTCGCAGCCCGAGAAAGAACTGCCCAAACAGCGCATACACAGCGCTCACCTGGTCAAAGCGCATCTCGTAGATCAGCTTCTTGAACACCGCCGGATCGGGCGCAAACAAATCCACGCCCCACTCCCAGTCGTCGAACCCGATCGATCCCGTAATGATCTGCTGCACCTTGCCCGCATACCGCCGCCCGACCATTCCATGCTCTTCCATCTGCCGCGCGCGTTCTTCAATCGGAAGCATGTACCAGTTCTTCTCTTCGTCGCGCTTCCGGTCCATCGGATAGAAACACAGATACCGGCTCTCCGGAATCTTCGGAAACAGCCGCGGCTTCATCGCCTGCCGCTGCCGCTCCATCGTCTCTTCAACTTCCTTATTCCACTGGTCGGTCAGCGGCACCAGCCCGCGCTCGGTAAGCTGCTTAAACAGCTTCACGGTCGAGTCGTACAACCCCAGCTCAACCACCGACACATACGAATGCACCGGCTCCAGAAACTCGCCCAGCCCGGTGTGGTCCAGCGTCAACTCGGCCTGATTCAAATCATCGAACGAGTCGCGGAAGTGAACCAGCATCAGGTCGCCCTTGTGCCCCAGCATGGAATACGCCGCAAACTGCCCGGCCGACTCCAGTTCGCCGAACGCCGCCGCAACTTCACGCGCAATCTCCGCCTGCCGCGCGTCGTCGAGCTTGCGCCACTCCGCCCAGCGGAAACGGAACATCTGGTGCAGCACGCTGTAACCTTCCAGCGTCAGCGGAACCGCCGGCAGCCCCGTCGCAAATGCCTGTACCTCGGCTTTTGAAGCCATGGATAAAACCCCACAATCAACTATCGTATTGATGGAACTCTCTCATTGTAATCTGCGCGCGGATCTCGACGATGTGGGTGCCCCACCCTGTCCCTTCTTTTGGGACAGGGTGGGTTTAAAGAATCTCACACGCGATGTCATCCTAAGCAAGTCCGCGCAGGCGGTGCGCGAAGTCGAAGGACCTGCCTTCGCTGGCAACCGACTACCGGCAACTCTCATCCCGTTATAGACTCATCCCGGAGAAACTACCCATGCCCCGCGGCCACATCCCTCGCCAGCCCTCGAAAGCCGGACGCCAAGACAAAGCTAGGGCCGCCCGCTTCGCCGCCAAGCCGCTGAAGTCCACTCCCGCGAGAACTACGAAGCCGAAATCTCCCGCTACGAAATCGGCCTACAACCCCCTCGCCCCCGAGCGCCTCGCCGCCATCTTGCGCCACCTCGACGAGCTCTACCCCAACGTCGAATGTGCCCTGCACCACGACAACGCCTGGGAGCTCCTCGTCGCGACCATCCTCTCCGCGCAATGCACCGACGTGCGCGTCAACATGGTCACGCCCGCGTTATTCAAAAAATATCCAACGCCGGCGCACTTCGCCGCGCTGCAACCCGAGGACCTCGAAGACGACATCCGCTCCACCGGCTTCTTCCGCAACAAATCCAAATCCGTCGTCGGCGCCGCCCGCAAAATCATCGCCGACTTCGGCGGAGAAGTCCCCAGGACGATGCCCGAGCTCCTCACCGTCCCCGGCGCCGCCCGCAAAACCGCGAACGTCGTCCTCGGCTCATGGTTCGGCATCCCCGCCGGCGTTGTCGTTGATACTCACGTCCAGCGCATCTCCCGCCGCCTTGAGCTGACGAAAGAAGAAGCCCCGGTCAAGATTGAGCAGGACCTCATGAAGGTCATCCCGCGCGAGAAGTGGATCGCCTTCTCCCACCAGATCATCCATCACGGCCGCGCCATCTGCATCGCCCGCAAACCCAAGTGCGCCGACTGCCCGATGGAAACCCTCTGCCACGCCGCCGACAAAACGTGGAGCACCGTCGACATTCACAAGAGCGCGAAGCCCTGAAAAAGCGGAATCTCGTAAATGGATTTTGTGGGTGGTCGCACTGGTCTTCACCGGCTGTTCTCTTTCTTTACTCCGGATACTTTGGAACGATGGCTGCAAGCGCTGTTATTGGTTTACCTGCTCGGGAAGGTGACATAACCCTGTGGCAGCAGCGGGCAATGCTGTGGTTCTACGCTTTGCTACTGTTTCAGGCATGCGCCATTGCCACATTCAGCTTCGTTATACCGACTGGTTCCGAGGAACGGGTAGTCCAGCGCGTGTTCTTAAAGGTCTTCTTGGCCACTGTCGTTTCGTTGTCTCTAACAGGTCTGTTGCTATTGCTCACGTCTTCTTTGGCAAATGCCTTCAGGCATTGACGAGTGCCCCTTCCGGCCAGCCTTTGGCCGGGTACCCCACTCAATCGTCTTTTGCTTGAGTGGGTCTTTTGATCTCCCCGAAAACTCAAAGTGGGTGCCCCATCCTTTCCCATCTTTTGGGACAGGGTGGGATTCACGCGCTCTCTTGTTCGACCCCAAACTCCCGCGCCTTCTCTTCCCCGCGCAACACCCGCAGCGCGCCCTCTGCCAGCGCCTGCAACTCATCCTCGCCCGGATACACCGTAATCGGCGCAATCCACTTCACCCGCTCGCTCAACTCCGCCACCAGCCGCTGCGAGTGCGCCATCCCGCCCGTCAACAACAACGCATCAACTCGTCCGCCTAATACCGTTGCCATCGCGCCAATCTCTTTCGCGATCTGGTACACCATTGCGCGAAACACCAGTGCTCGCGTTCTCGTCTCCGGCGTCGATCCGTCGCTCCACTTCCACCAGGTCTTTTGTCCCGAGATACGAGCACAGCCCGCCCTCGCGAAACAGCAATCCCTCGACTTCCTTCTTCGAGTACTTCCCGCTGAAACACAGATCGACCAGTTGCATCGCCGGCACGCCGCCCGCCCGGTCCGCCGAGAACGCTCCTTCTTCCCGAGGATTGCTCACATCCACCATGCGCCCGCCTTCGTGCGCCGACACCGAAATCCCGCTCCCAAATGCGCCACAATCAGCCGCAGCGACTCATAGGCTTTTCCTTGCTCGCGCGCAAACCGCTTCGCCACCGCCTTCGAGTTCAGCGCATGCGACAGCGACTGCCGCTCCAGCAGAGCCGTCCCAGACAACCGCGCCACGTCATCCCACTCATCCACGCTCACCGGATCGACCACATATGCCGGAACGCCCGCTTTCTCCGCGATCGACCGCGCCAGCCACGCCCCCAGGTTCGACGCATGTTCCCCGCGCCTCGCCAGTCGTAACTCCTCCAGCATTGCGTCGTTTACTTCGTATGTTCCACTCGCCAGCGGAGGCAGCAATCCACCCCGCCCCACAACCGCGTTTAGTCGCGCAACCTCCACGCCAGCCGAACGCAACTCCTTCTCGATCTGAGCACTACGAAACTCTTCCTGCTCCAGCACCGGCCTTCCGCGAAACTGCTCCATCTCCTGATCGCCGTGTTTCACATTTCGAATCAGCAACTCGCGCTCGCCCTCATACACCGCGAACTTCGTCGAGGTTGACCCCGGATTGATAGCCAGTAGCAACTCATTTCCGCGCAAACAGCACCCCCAGCGCAATCGAGTTCACCTTGTCGTCCACGCTCTCCACCCGCGACGGAATCAGTATCGGCACTCGCGCCCCCACCACCACGTGCGCGCACTGCGAGCCGCCGAGATATTTCACCGCCTTGCCCAGCAAATTCCCCGCCTCAATGTTCGGAACCACCATGCAGTCCGCATGTCCCGCCACCGCGTCCTAATCCCCTTGGCCCTCGCCGCCGACTCCAGCAGCGCGCCGTCCAGCGCCAGCGGCCCAAACACCTCCGCGTCGCCAAACTCGCCCGCCGCCCCCATCTCCGTCAGCCGATGCGCATCTTCGGTCGATGGTACCGACGCGCTCACCGCCTCCGTCGCACTCATGATCGCCATCTTCGGACGCAACATTCCCACGCACCGCATCACCTCGATCGCATTCATCACGATTTGCCGCTTCTGCTCCAGCGTCGGAGCCACATTCAATCCGCCGTCGGTCACACCCACCAGCCGCGTCTCCCCAGCCAGCGTGTCTTCATACAGCAGCACATCGCTCAGCAGTCGCTCCGTCCTCAGCCCGGTCGCCTTGTCGAGCACCGCATGCAGCAGCTCGTCCGTGCGCAGATGCCCCTTGAGCAGCACATCCACCTCGCCCGCACGCGCCATTTGCACTGCCGCGGCTGCTGCGTTCTGCGCATCGTGGATCACCGCTCCCACCAGCATCCCCGTCAGCCCTAACTCCTCGGCCTTGGCCTTGATCTTCGCCTCGTTCCCGATGAGCACCGGCACCGCGATTCCCAATTGCAGGGCGTAACCCGCCGCCGTCAACGCGACGTCGTCATCCGCCACCACCACCGCAACGTGACACGGCCCAAGCTCCTGCGCCCGCAGGCGCAGCTCGACGAAGCCGCCAATCTTCTCCAGACTGGAAGTTGTATCCACTTTTTTCATTTTGATTGTCTTTCGTTACGCGCGCCGACCGGCGAAGCAACCTCAGCCAGCTTCATCGAGCGCCCACTCAAGCCTCGGCGCCCAACGATCTGCGAGCCCCACCCGTATCGCCATTCGATGGCAACAGGTGTGTTTTTTTCTATCCACTACCCACTATCCACTAACCGCTGTCTTACAACTCCTCCCGCACCTTCATGCTCCCGCTCCGCAGGTACCGGCTGTGCCAGCCCAGCGACTCCGTCAGCAGGTGCGGCGTGTGCTTGCCATACGACAGCCGCTCCGCCCGGTTCAGGTAATCGAGCAGCGTGCCCTTGTAGTCCGGGTTGGCGCACTTCTCGATGATCAGCTTCGCCCTCTGCCGCGGCGACAGCCCGCGCAAGTCCGCCAAACCTTGCTCGGTCACGATCACCTGCACATCGTGCTCGGTATGGTCCACGTGCGACACCATCGGAACGATCGTCGAAATCGTTCCCTTCTGTGCCGTCGAAGGCGCCATGAAGATCGACAAATACCCGTTACGCGCAAAATCGCCCGACCCGCCAATCCCGTTCTGGATGCGCGATCCCATCACATGCGTCGAGTTCACGTTGCCATACATATCGGCCTCGATCATCGCGTTCATCGCCACCACCCCTAACCGTCGAATGATCTCCGGATGGTTCGAAATCTCCTGCGGCCGCAGCACGATGCGCTCGCGATAGCTCGTCATGTCCTTGTTCACTTCCATCAGCATGTCCGGGCTCAAGGAAAACGCCGTCGCCGAAGCGCAGGTCAGCTTGCCCGAATCCATCAGACGAATCATGCCGTCCTGAATCACTTCCGTGTACGAGGTCAAGTTCTCGAACGGCCCTTCCTCCAAGCCGAACAGCACCGCATTGGCGATGTTCCCCACGCCCGACTGCAGCGGAAACAGGTTCTCCGGCATGCGTCCTTTTTTCACTTCCCAACTCAAAAACTCCAGGATGTGTCCGGCGATCTTCTTCGACGCTGCATCCGGCGCCTTGAACGCGCTGTTCCGGTCCGGCGAATCCGTCACCACGATGGCGACCACCTTCTCCGGCGGACACTCCAGATACGGCGAGCCAATCCGCTGGCCCGGATGCACCAGCGGAATCGGCCCGCGGTTCGGCGGCGGCTTCAATCCGTAATAAATGTCGTGCATGCCTTCCAGCTCCATCGGCTGCCACGATTCACCTCCAGGATCACCCGCTCTGCCTGGTCAATCCACGTCTGGTTGTTGCCAATCGACGAGCTCGGAAGCAGCCGGCCGTCCTCCAGCACCGCGGTCACCTCAATCATCGCCACGTCCAGCTTGCCCAGGAAGCCGTACTCCATGAACTGCGCCACGTGGCTCAGATGGATGTCCATGTACTCCATCTCGCCCGCGTTGATGCGCTTTCGCGTCTCCGGGTCCGACTGGTACGGCAGCCGCAGGTTGATCCCACCCGCCATCGCCAACGCGCCATCCAGCTCCGGCCCGGTCGAGGCGCCGGTGAACACGCTCACCTGGAACTTCTGTCCGTGAATGTGCGCCTCGGCGATCCGCCGCGCCAGCGCAATCGGCACCTCCTTCGGATAGCCCGACCCGGTGAAGCCGCTCATGCCCACCTGGTCGCCCGACTGGATCAGCGCCGCCGCCTCTTCGGCGCTCATGATTTTTTCTACAAGTTTGGAATTGTGAATGCGAGACGTGTTCTGCACTGCTGTAGCCATGATTGCTGCCTTTCGCTATGAATAAGGAACCTACCCTAAACCATAGCGAGGCCCCGTCTCACCCGTCTGTGAGCTAGGTCACTCTCGGCAACAAGCGGTGCCATCCTGAGCGGAGCGACCCGCGTAGCGGGAGCGAAGTCGAAGGACCCCTATTACGCGATGAGTTCTTACGCAGGTCTCCCGGAGCCCGCCCTCGTCCCGTCGAAGGGTTCGACGGGTGCCCCACCCTTGTCGTCCGCCGTGGCGGACGATAGGGTGGGACCAGCGTCCTAGATTGTCTTCTTGTGGAACTGCCCATCCTTCATGATGACCCGCAGCTTTTCCTGCTCGCACAGCACCGTGACATCCGCCGTCGGATCTCCGTCCACTACCAGCAAATCCGCCAGCGCGCCTTCGCGCACACAGCCCAGTTTCCCGCTCATGTTCACGATCTCCGCATTCACCGCGCACGCTGAGCGCAGAATCTCCAGCGAAGGCAACACCTGCGCCCGCAAGCTGAATTCCGTGCTCTCCCGAACGTGGTGCGGACCCAACAAGTCCGTACCCAGCCCCATCTTCACTCCTGCCTTGCGCAGGATTTCCAGCGCCTTCTCGCCGTGTTCCGAGACCCTCCGCAGCTTCTCCATGCTCACCGCCGGAAGCCCCAGCTTGTCGCCATCGTCCAGCAGCGCGTACATCACCGCCATCGTCGGAACGGCATACGCCCCCTTTTCCGCCATGATCGACGCGGCCTCGTCATCCACCAGCGTGCAATGCTCAATCGTCCGCACCCCCAGCAGTGCTGACCGCTTCACCGCCTCCGCCGGATGGCAATGCGTCGCCACATACGATCCCGCCCGCGTCGCCTCCTCCACCGCCGCCCGTATCTCCTCGTCCGAATACTGGCAGCGCTCCAGCGGGTCCGTCGGCGACGCCACTCCTCCCGACGCCATCACCTTGATATGCGACGCCCCCCGCCGCAGCTCTTCCCGCACGGCTCTTCGCACCGCATCCGCCCCATCGGCCAGCACCGCCAGGTTGTCGGCGTGGCAACCGCAGCATTGCACATCCAACGCATGGTCCCCCGGACGAAAATCCCCATGCCCGCCCGTCTGCGAAATCACCCTCCCGCCGTAAAACAACCGCGGCGTCAGGCCCAGCAACCCATCGCGAATCGCGCACGCCAGCCCCACATCCGCTCCACCCACGTCGCGCACCGTCGTGAACCCCCGGTCGAGGCTCGCCTTAAGAAACACCGTTGCAAAATGCGCGATATACGTCGCCGGACTCTGCACCAGCCGCGTCACATTCAGCCCGCACGCATACACATGCACATGCGCGTCGATCAGCCCCGGCATCAGCACCCGTCCGCCGCACTCCACGATCTCGGTGTCGTCGCCCACCGTGAACGGCGCTTCCGATATCTGCCGAATCACGCGCTCCGACACCAGCACGTCCGCGCCAGTCCGCAGCTGCGCCGACTCGCCATCAAAAATCCTCGCTCCCCGAAACAACACCTTCTTCGCCATTACCGTTTCTCCTCCAGCACGATTACACGCGGGATTGTACAGCACCTCCAATCCGCGTATCCCACTCAATCCGCATCTACTTGATCGAGTCTCTTGAAACCCGAAACTCGAAACTGTTTCGTCTCGCTCTTTCTAACCACTATCCACTTCTTCCTGTAAATTACCCCCATGCCCGTCGAGCACTTTGACGTCGTCATCATGGGCGCCGGCCTCTCTGGCATCGGAGCCGCCTACCGCCTGCAGACCCGCTGCCCCGGCAAAACCTACGCCATCTTCGAGGCCCGCCCCGCCATCGGCGGCACCTGGGACCTCTTCCGCTACCCCGGCATCCGTTCCGACTCCGACATGTTCACCCTCGGCTATCCCTTCCGCCCGTGGAAAGAAGCCAAGGCCATCGCCGACGGCCCCTCCATCCTCAACTATGTTCGCGAGACCGCGCGCGTGTACGGCATCGACCAACACATTCGATTCCACCATCGCGTCGTCGCCGCCAACTGGTCGTCCGAAGAATCCCGCTGGCACGTCACCGCGCAAACCACCGACGCCACCCTCGAATACACCTGCTCCTTTCTCTACGGATGCACCGGCTACTACCGCTACGACGCCGGATATCAGCCCGACTTCCCCGGATTCGACCAGTTCCACCGGAACTTTCGTCCACCCCCAGCACTGGCCCGAAGGCCTCGATTACGCCAACAAGCGCGTCGTCGTCATCGGCAGCGGAGCCACCGCCGTCACCCTCGTCCCCGCCATGGCCTCGACCGCCGCGCACGTCACCATGCTGCAGCGCTCGCCCACCTACATCCTCACCCTGCCCGCCCGCGATCCCATCGCCAACTTCCTCCGCCGCATCTTGCCCGAGCACACCGCCCACGGCATCGTCCGCTGGAAGAACATCCTCATCAGCCTCGGCATCTTTCAACTCGCCCGCCGCGCCCCCGACTTCACCAAGCGCCTCATGAAGGGCGCTGCCGCGAAAAACCTGCCGCCCGGCTACGACGTCGATACCCATTTCAACCCGCGCTACAACCCCTGGGACCAGCGCCTCTGTCTCGTTCCCGACTCCGACCTGTTCAAGGCCATCTCTTCCGGCCGCGCCTCCATCGCCACCGGAGAAATCGACACCTTCACCGCCGCCGGCATTCGCCTCAAGTCCGGCGAAGAACTCCCCGCCGACATCGTCGTCTCCGCCACCGGCCTGCAGATGCTCGCCCTCGGCGGCGTACAACTCTCGGTCAACGGCGCTCCCGTCGATCCCGGCCACTCCTTCATCTACAAAGGCGTAATGCTCGGGAACGTCCCCAATTTCGCCTTCTGCGTCGGCTACACCAACGCCTCCGTGGACGCTCCGCGCCGACCTCTCCTCGATCTTCGTTACCCGCCTCCTCAATCACATGCAGCGCCGCCAGTACCACACTGTGGTACCTGCCTGCGATCCCACCACGCTCGACCCCAAGCCCCTGCTCGACTTCAACTCCGGCTACGTCCTGCGCGCCATCGCCGACCTCCCCAAGCAAGCCTCGACCAAGCCCTGGTTCATCCGCCAGAACTACATCCTCGACGCCATCACCATGAAACTCGGCACAATCGACGACGGCGTGCTGCACTTCGCAGCAAATCCCGCCTCTACGCGAGTGTCATCCTGAGCGCAGCGAGTCCGCACCGCGGACTCGCGAAGTCGAAGGACCCCTTTCGTGGCGAAGTAATTTCATGGAGTCATCATCCTGAGCGACGGCAGCGCGTTCTGTGCGCTGCCGAAGTCGAAGGACCTCTTTGTTGCTCGCCGCTTTCTTCCCGCGTCTTCTCGAGCGCGTAGTCAAAGGACCTGCTGTTTCCTCCGAACTGTCATCACGACGTCGCCTTGGCGACCGAGGGATCCGCTTTCCCTTCCTCCGCCACCGTCATTCTGTTATCGTTTCGCTTCAACACCCATGGCACGCATCGAGAAGACCGTATTCATCAGCTACCGCCGCACCAATCTTCCGTGGGCACTGGCTGTCTCTCAGGACCTTAGCCACCATGGCTTTGATGTATTCCTTGATTACACCGGCATCGCCAGTGGCGACTTCGAAGGCATCATTCTCGGTAACATCCATTCGCGGGCTCACTTCCTCGTCTTGCTTACTCCTTCCGCTCTTGAGCGCTGCGGCGAGCCCGGCGACTGGCTACGTCGCGAAATTGAAGCTGCCCTCGATAGCCACCGTAATATCGTGCCCCTCATGCTCGAAGGCTTCGACTTCACTACCCCAGCCATCGCCAACCAACTCACTGGCAAGATGGCTCCCCTGAAGCGCTACAACGCCTTGACCGTTCCGCCGGATTACTTCGACGCAGCCATGGCCAAACTGCGCGATAAGTTTCTAAACGTGCCGCTGGACGCGGTGCTGCACCCGGCCTCCTCGCAGGCACAAAAGGCGGCCACCCGCCAGCAAGACGCGGCCGCCGGTGCGCCCACCGTCGCCGGAGACGACCTGACCGCCCAGCAATGGTTTGAACGCGCCGTCAATGCGGCTGACCCCGACTTGGAAATCCGCTTCAACACCGAAGCCATCCGCCTCCAGCCCAACTTCGCCGAAGCCTTCTACAACCGCGCCCTTGCCTTTTATGCCAATGGCGACTTGGACGCTGCGCTCGCCGACTACGATCACGGCATCCGCCTCAAACCTGACGACCCGTCGGCCCTCAACAACCGGGGCACTCTCCGCAGGGAGAAGGGGGATCTCGACGGCGCTCTCGCCGACATCACCGAGGCCATCCGCCTTAGGCCCGGCAATCCCAACTACTACTACAACCGTGGCAGTACCCGGGATGATAAAGGCGACCTGCACGGCGCAATAGCGGACTACAGCGAGGCCCTCCGCCTCAAACCTGACTTTGCCGATGCCTTCTGCAACCGCGGCATCGCGCACCAGAACAATGGCGACTTGGACGCTGCCATTGCGGATTACGACGTCGCCATCCGCCTCAAGCCCGATGATCCCTTGAACTTCAACAACCGGGGCGTGGCTCGCGAAACCAAGGGTGACTTGGAAGCAGCGCTCGCCGATTACGATGCCGCCATCCGCCTCAAACCCGACTACCAGACTGCCATCAAGAGTCGCGTTGACGTGCTCCAGGCCATCGCCAATCGCGACAAATCCTGACCCCGCCTTATCACCACGCCCTGTGACCCACGTCCTATCGCCGTTTCTCCTTTGCCCCTAAGATCGGGTCTGCAGAGATCGAGGGATTTGTGTCCCTTATCACCGAGACCGCATGCAGACACCTACGCAACGGCCGCTCTTGCCAACCGCCAGCCCGCCGGAATATCTTCATCCTGTCATGACCTCCGCTAAGTCCTTATTCCACAGGATTTTCCGTATAAGTCCTACGCGCTCAAGATTTTGCCCGCCCTACGCCTTACAACTCCTTTGTTTGCAGGATTTTGCAAAAAACAGGGGGGAGGGGGGTACCCTCCACCCGTTATCTCTATCCACCATCCACTATCCACTATCCACTCGGGTGGTCGCCGGTTCCCCCACACAAGCGTTCTTCGCTTGTGTGGGTCTTTTCCTGGCCTATTTCAGAAATCTGGGTGCCCCATCCTTTCGCGTTCTTTGCGAAAGGGTGGGAATCGTCCTCCTTCTCACGCTATGCACTTTCGCCCAGCAGCCCCTCACCGACCCCGCCAAACTCCAAAGCAAGTCCATCGAGAACATGCAGAACTTCTCCGTCGACCGGCTCTACATGACCCGCAACATCGGCGGAACCACCTGGTCGCCTGACGGCAAGCAAATCGCCTTCGTCACCAACATCAGCGGCCGCAACAATATCTGGCTCGTCCCCTCCTCCGGCGGATGGCCCTCGCAGCTCACCATCAGCGAACAGCGCCAAGTCTCCCCAGCCTGGTCACCCGACGGCAACTGGATCGCCTACGCGTCCGACTACGATGGCAACGAGCAGTGGGACATTTTCCTCGTCTCCCCAAAGACCGGCGAGGTCGTCAACCTCACCACCACCAAGGAAATCTCCGAGGAATCTCCCGTCTGGTCGCCTGACAGCAAGCAGGTCGCCTACCTTGCCAAGCCGAAGTCCGGCGCCAGCTACGAAATCGAGCTGATGGACGTGTACTCCCGCCACGTCAAGCACCTCACCCAGAACACGCCCGCCGGCCGCACCAACACCGGGCCCATCTTCTCCCGCGACGGCAAGTTCCTCGTCTATACCCAGACCAACGCCAACGACACAGACGCCAGAGTTTTCCTGCTCGATCTTGCCACCGGCAAGAGCGAGAATCTCACTCCGGTGACAGGCGAGCACACTTTTTTCGCCAGCAGCATCGCTCCCGACGGCAAATCCATTCTCATCACCACGAATTCCTTCAACGGATACGACAATGTAGGACTTCTCGACATCGCCTCCCGAAAGATCAGGGAGATCACCGACGCTAGGTGGGAGATTCGCGCCGGAACGTTCTCGCCCGACGGTGCGTCAATCAGTTGGGCGTCCAACTTAGAGGGCAACACCACGCTCTCCCTCTACGACCTCGCCTCGAACAAAGAGGATTTGCTGCCGCTTGGCGAAGGTGTCAACACGCTCGCCGGTAACTCGTCGCCGTTTTCGCCCGACGGCGCGCGCCTGCTCTACTACCACAACGGCCCCACCTCGCCGAACGACGTCTGGACCTACGACCTCAAGGCGAAGTCCAGCCAGCAGATCACCCACTCGCTCATGGCAGGCGTCCGCACCAGCGATATGGTCGAACCGTACCTCGTCCACTTTCCTAGCCGCGACGGCAAGTGGACCATCTCTGCCTTCGCCTACGTCCCCAACAACATCACTAAAACCGGCAAATTCCCTGCGATTGTGTACATTCACGGCGGCCCCACCGGGCAGTTTGTCAACTCGTTCAACCGTGGAATCCAGTACCTGGTCAATCAGGGCTACCTCGTCATCGCTCCCAACTTCCGCGGCTCAACTGGCTACGGCAAGGAGTTCCAGAACGCCAACTACCGTGATGAGGGCGGTGGCGACCTGGCCGACGTTGTGGACGCAGCCAATTGGATCGCCAAGAGTGGCTTCGTCGATCCCAAGAAGCTCGTCTCGCTCGGCGGCAGCTACGGCGGCTACCTGACCATGATGGCCCTCACCAAGTTTCCCGACATGTGGGGAGCCGGCGTCGCCCTGGTGCCCTACACCAACTGGTTCACCGAATTGGCCACTGAAGACCCCGCCATTCGCGCCTATGACATCTCCATCATGGGTGACCCGGTGGAGAACAAAGCGCTGTACCAGGACCGCTCGCCCATCAATTTCATCGACCGCATCAAGGCCCCGGTCCTGCTCATCGCCGGGGGCAACGACGTACGCGATCCGCGCGGCGAAACCGAACAGATCGCCGCGGCTATCAAAAAGAACGGCGGGTTTGTGCAGGTCAAGATTTACGAGAACGAAGGACACCAGTTCTCCCGCATCGAGAACCAGATCGACGAGTGGCAACGCATCTCCGATTTTCTGAAAGTCCGCGTGCCCTCACCCGGATGCGGCTGCTCGATTTATGAATAATGCCATTCGCTATTCGCTCTTGGCTCGAGGCTCAAGGCTGAGCTGTTAGGACGCATGACAAGCGGCTCTTGTCTGACATTGTGGGACTATCGTTCGACATGGCCGAGCCGAGGTTCGTATCAGGGCACGACTTCAGTCGTGCCGTTCCGGGCCTCAGAAACAGCGGGCTTTAGCCCCTGAGGGCATTCGCCTTTCTCCGGACGGCGAATGCCTGAAATGCCGTTCAGCGAATCTTCTTCTTGTGCTCCACAATCGCGGCGACCAATCCCGGAATGTCGAACCGCTTGGCTTCGATATCGACCGGCAATCCGAACTCGCGCAGCGTCGCTGAAGTCACAGGTCCGATTGAAGCCGAATGAACTCCATGTTTCGCCGCAGCCTTCTTCAACGCCGCTCTTGCGCTTCGCAGGCCCAGCAGCCCGACGAAGTTCTTCACCGTCGAAGAACTCGTGAACGTAATCGCATGCGGCTTGCGCTTGCTCTTCAGTGCCGCGCGCAATCTGCGCTCCGACAGCTTCGGCGCAACGGTTTCATATGCCTCGACTACATCGACGGTCGCTCCCGCTTTACGCAACTCCCGCGGAATCACGTCGCGTGCAACCTTCGCCCGCACCAGCAACACGCGCTTCCCTTTCACCCGCGTCTGCAGCAGGTTTACCACCGACTCTGCGACATACTCTTTTGGAGTCGCAGTCACAGACAATCCGTGCTTCTCAATCGCCGCCTTCGTTGCCGGACCAATCGCCGCGATCTTCAGGCGCGCCAGCTTGGCCTTGTCGATCCTGCGCTTCGCCATCCGCGCGAACATCGCTTCCACGCCGTTCACACTGGTGAGAATGAGCCAATCGTAGGTCTCAAGGTTCTGCAGTGCCGTGTCGAGCGGCTTGAACGACGCCGGTTTGCGGATCTCGATGAACGGAATCTCGATGACCTCGCAGCCCATCTGCTTCAACGTGGACGACAGCGCGCCCGCCTGCTTCCTGGCCCGCGACACCAGGACTCTGCATCCCGCAAGTGGCTTGTCAGTGCTCATGACGATTACGGCTTCTGCGGCATTCCCGCCGCGTAAACGTCTTCCAGTATCTTGGAACCGCCGCGCTGCAACAACGTCTCGCCAACCATCTCGCCCAGCTCGACAGGATCGCTTCCGCTCTGCTGCTCGCGCAGCACCTCCGATCCATCAGGCCGCGCAACCACTCCGGTCAGATGCAGTTTGCCGTCCTTCACCTCGGCGAACGCGCCAATCGGCACCTGACATCCTCCGCCCAGCTTATTCAGCAGCGCCCGCTCGCAGATCGTCGCAGCCCGCGCATCGGCGTTGTTCAGGAACGCAAGGTGCTTCCGCATCTTTACATCGCCCTCGCGTATCTCGATGCCCAGCGCCCCTTGGCCAGCCGCCGGACACATGAATTCCACCGGCAAATACTCCCGGACGAGTTGCGTCTTGCCCAATCGAGTAAGTCCCGCGGCCGCAAGGATGATTGCGTCGTACTCGCCCTCTTCCAGCTTGCGCACTCGCGTGTCCACGTTGCCGCGTAACGGGAAGATCTCCAGGTCGGGCCGGAACGCCTTCAACTGCGCTTGCCGCCGCAAGCTGCTGGTACCAACCTTCGCGCCCTTGGGCAGCGCGTCCACGCCGTCGTAATTCACCGACAGAAAAGCGTCGCGCGGATTCACCCGCTCGGTGATCGCCGCGATCTCAAATCCCGGCGGCAACTCCGTCGGCAGGTCTTTGAGGCTGTGCACCGCCAAATCGACCTTCCCTTCCGCGAGTGCCTCTTCGATCTCCTTGGTGAACATGCCCTTCGTGCCGACCTGAGCGAGCGCAACGTCAAGTATCTTGTCGCCGGTGGTCTTGATGATCTCCAACTCGACTTCGTGTCCCTGCTCGACCAGCAGAGCGGTGATGTATTTGGCCTGCCATAGGGCAAGCATGGAGCCGCGAGAGCCAATTCGCAAACGTGCCATCAGCGCTGCGCTCCTGTCTTCTCGACGACCGCCGCGTCTTGTTCGGCGGCGGCCTTGCGCGCATCGCGCAGGTTAAAGAGCTTGCGGACCAGTTCGACGATCGTCGTGGACTCCGACGATTCGCGCGCCGCGCTCTTGAGGGTCGTAATCGGTGTATGCATGATCTTGTTGATGATGCCACGCGAAAGCGCCTCGACGGCCATCTCCTGCTCCGGCGTCAGCGCGCCGAGTCGGCCGCGCACGCGGTCAATCTCGGCCTGGCGAACGGTCTCGAGGTGCTCCTGCAGCGAAACGATCGTGGGCACGACGTCCAGCGTTTGCAACCTCGCCTGGAACTTGTCCACCTCGAGTTGCACGATGGCTTCGGCGCGGTCAGCTTCGACACGCCGGTCCGAGATGTGCGAGGAGACAACCTGCTGCAGATCGTCGATGTCGTACACGAACATGCCGTCGAGCTTGTTCATCTCCGGATCGACGTCACGCGGCACCGCGATGTCGATAAAGAACATCGGGCGGTTCTTGCGGCGGCTGAGGTACTTCTCGCCGTGCTCCTTGCGGAAGATGGTGTGCGGCGCTCCGGTCGAGCTGATAACAATGTCTGCGCGGTCCACGGTATCGTGAAGCTGCTCGAAAGCGATGGGCTCGCCATTAAACTTCTTGGCCAGCGCCGCAGCGCGCTCGAACGTGCGGTTGCCGACGTAAATCTTGTTCGCCCCGTGGGCCAGCAAATGACGCGCGGCCAGTTCGCACATCTTGCCTGCGCCCACCAGGTACACGCTCTTGCCCTCGAGGTTGCCGAAGATCTTCTTGGCCAATTCGACCGCGACCGAAGCGATAGAAACTGCCGACGACGCAATCGCGGTTTCGGTGCGAACGCGCTTGGCCACGGCAAACGCCCGGGAATACAACGCATCCAGCTGCGAGTTCACCGCACCCACCGCGCGCGCCGTGGCGTAAGCTTCCTTCACTTGGCCGAGAATCTGCGGCTCTCCCACGACCATCGAGTCGAGGCTGGAAGCCACGCGGAAGACGTGACGCACGGCGTCACGCTCGCGATATTCGTAGAGATACTTGCGATAGGCCTGAGTATCGAAGCCATACAGTTGACTCAGACAGCCGCTTAAGTCGGCTCCGCTGTCGGTGACCCGTGCCACCAATTCCACCCGGTTGCACGTGGAGACGATCAACGCCTCTTCGATGCCAGGTTGCGATACCAGCGTCTTTACGGCCTCCGGCAGACGCGCTTCCGGAATGGCGAACTGCTCGCGCACCTCAACGGGCGCGGTCTGGTGGTTTACGCCGATGACAATCAGGTTCATAGCGGCGGGAACCTATGCACGCGGCTGAGGCTATTGGCAGCCCAGACACCCAGCGCGATGACAAAGGCAAACGTTGCCAGCAAGGCCGCCCGACGGCCGCGCCATCCTGAACTCCAGCGCGTGTATAGCAGCAGCAGGTAGACGATCCACATGATGAACGAAAGCAGGATCTTGGGATCCATGAAGAACAGTGGACCGTACTTGGCGATCGCCAGCACCGAACCCGCGATCAGGCCGAAGGTCATGAATGGAAAGCCGAACAGCAGCGAGTTGTACCCGATGTCGTCGATGGTCTGCAGCGGCGGCAGCTTGGAGATGACCCCGAAGGTGCTCTTCGACTTCAGCGCCCTCTCTTCCATCAGATACAGCAGGCTGGCGCCAAAGCTCAGAAACAGTCCTGCGTACCCGGTAAAGATCATCGCCACGTGGACGAAGATCCAGCCGCTACGCAGCGCGGGCGAAGTGAATGTGACGGGCTTTTGTCCCACTGCCGAGGCAAACGTCAAGACGAAGACGACGGGAAATATGACCACGCCGAGCGAAGTCGTGCGGTATCCCACGAAGAAGATGAAGAACACCACCATCGCGATAAACGCCAGCAGCGACTCGGAATAGTGAATGGACGCCCAGGAGAGGCGCCCAATCAGGACGGTGTATTCCACCAGCGAGACGAAATGAAAGATGAGTCCGAGGCCGACGGCGGGCTCCACTACTTTAGCCAGCAGGTTGCCCTTCTTCCCCAATAAAAGCAGGGAGTAGACCAGCCCGACCGCATAAAAGGCCACCGCGACTCGCAACCAAACTAGAGGCATAAACCCCACAGACCCGTAAGGATAGGTCCTGAATCGTTCCTGTAAGAGCCAGTATAAATGGGACGGCGGAAGGGCCGAGTATGCCTATCACAAGTGGGTGTGATATTGGTCACACGCAGGACATTCTCCCGCATTAGCTGGGGTAATGAAAGGTCACGATGTGCTGCGATGCAATGGTCACTCCGTCTTTCGATGCGGGACTAAACCTCCACTGGCGCAGAGTTGCCAGCACCCGTTCCTCGATGCCATAGCCGATGCCTCGCACGAGTTTCAGCTCGACCACGTTTCCGTGCTCGTCGATGGTGACTTCGACCACGACATCCCCCTGCACTCCTGGCGGCAGATCTGCACGGGAAACAGCGGGATCGGGAAATACTTGCGGCAGGGCTGGGATAATCTCGTGGCCGGTAAGCGGCGCTCCCGGAATGCGCGCGCCATAGAGCGATCCGCCGCGGGCTGTGGCGTCGAGTGCTGCGCCCGGAGTCCCATCCTCGTTTTCGTGGCTGGGCGATTGGGGCTTGGGCGGGCTGGTCAGCCGGGCCTCGGCGGAATGGAGAGCGACTTTCGGTTTCTCCATCGGAAGCTGGAGCTTTTCGGTGCCCGTCGGTGCGAGATAGGTAATAGTGCCGGAAGACCGGGGCGTGCCGAGGGCGACGTCGGATGGCATGACGAAGATCGGTGCCGAGTGGTGCGTGAGCAGGAACAGCACCACCAGGTGCGCCGCAAAAGACGCGAGCAGCGCCAAGCCCCATCGCTTGCGAACAGTTGTGCTTACTTCGTTGAACACGCGATTCCCTCGCCCCGTTTCGCTTAGACGCAGTTTACCCCAGGGTGTGAGCGCGTTTCAGTCGATCCCCACCGATTCCAGCAGGGCAATCAGGCTTTCGGATTCAAGGGTGAGGCGGCGGCCCTCCTGCAGCATGTTAGCGATTTCGTCAAAACCCTGCAGTAGGCGAAGCTTGGCGGCAGCGTACTGTTCAGGATCGCTGAGAGTCCGCCCACGTTCGGCGGAGAAGGCTTCGAGCGCGCGCGGGAGAAGGAAGACGCTGACGGCAAACACGGTCTTGCGGTCTGGACTAACGTCGAAGATGAACTCGGTGGCGGGCGCTAACGGGTCGCCGTCGAGCGCTGCCCGCTGGCCCACGAAGTAGTACTCGTACACGAAGCCGGTTTGAGCGGAATAGGTCTTGACGCGGCGGACGGACATCGCAACTCCCGACGGGCGATTGTACTCCCGCGAATTAGCTTTCGGTCGGCCGCTCGCGCAAGCGTGCCGCAGCCGATTCGGGACTCACCGGCGAGGCATAGACTTCCTTGAACGCGTACGACTTGGCCTTCGGCCCGAGGATGGGCAGGATCTCGATGTGCCAGTGGTAATCGTCTTCGATCGACTTCCAGTAACCCAGTGTCTCGGACTTATGCTGAGTATTGGGCGAAGTGTGCAGCACCATGTGGAAGCCGTCGGCAATGCTGCGAATGCGGTGAAGCGTGCGACGTAGCAGCGCCGCGAGGTCGCGTAGCGCACCTGAACGGGTGGCAAGCCGCTCGAAATAAGCTTCGTGGATGCGCGGGGCGATCCACGTCTCGTAAGGCGTGCGCGAGGCGTAAGGGCAGCACACGAGATAGTCGCCACGGGCCTCGACGATCCGCTTCTCCTGCTTGAGTTCCTGAGAGAAGATGTCGCAGAAGACGCAGCGCTCCTTTAGGCGGTAATGCTCGCGGGCAGCGCGCAATTCGTACAGAACTCTGCGCGGCACAAACGTCGTCGCGACGATTTCCGAGGTGGGGTGATCGAACTCCTGGCCGGAGTGCGGCCCGAAGTTCTTGATGACGCTCACGAACTTAAAGCGGCCATCTTTCTTCAGGTCGTGGATTCGCTGCGCACAAAGTGCCAGGTACTGCTCAATCTCACGGTCATCGGCATTCCACAGATGGCGGTCGTGTCGCGCATTTTCGATGATGACCTCATGCGCTCCCACCGGCTGCATCGTGTCGTAGAGGCCGTTACCGGCCCGCCCAGGATCGCCCTCTACGCGGTACAGCGGCTTAGGATGAACCACCGCTCTCGCCGACCACGGATTGCCGTTCACCGTCGCCATCGACGTCAGCACCTGCAACTGCTGGCCCGACTCGGGACAAAACGGACAGAGGAAGTCATTGCCGCGTTCCATGTCCTGCTCGTCACCGGTGATGACCCAGGATCGGGTGATGGGGTCCTTGCGCAACTCCATGTTGCTGTTACTTTACGTTGGTCACCTGCATACGGGCAAACGGGTTTTTCCGTTGATGACAATTCGATTTTTGCATAGTGCCACTGTTGCAACAGGGTTAAAACTCCGCCCACTATCGACGAGGATACTGCTGCGCGATTGGTAGAATGAACACGTGACGCGCCCCATCCGCCTTATCGCGATTGATATCGATGGCACCCTGCTCAATTCGAAGGTAGAACTTTCCCACGAGAACCGCGACGCCCTGCGGCGCGCCCACGAGGCGGGCATCGAGATTGTGCTGGGAACGGGCAGGCGCCATGACTTCGCCATGCCCATTGCTGCGTCGCTGGGCTTTGACCTGTGGCTGTTCAGCTCCAACGGAGCGATCACGCGTTCCACGCGCGGCGAGACCTTTCATCGTGACCTGCTGCCCAGAGAGACGGCCGTCCGCCTGGCGCGGTCCATGGCGCAATATCGTAATTACATGGTGCTGACGTTCGATCGCCCGGCCATGGGCGCCATCGTGTGCGAAAATCATGAATTGCTGTACGGCGTGATCCAGCGCTGGATGGAGAAGAATGCGCCCTTCATCGAGTACATAAGCCCCATCGAAAATGCACTGACGGAGGACCCGATCCAGGCGATGGTGTGCGGCCCAATCGGTTTAATGGACCAGGCGCAGGCAGACCTTGAGGCGCTCGACTTCCGCCGCGACTTCACGGCGCTGCGCACACAATATGACCACCGCAACCTATGCATTGTGGACCTGCTGAATGCGGGCTGCTCCAAAGGCCACGCCCTGGAGCGTTGGGCCCGGCATCGCGGCTTTGACCGCGCCGAAGTCATGGCCATCGGTGACAATTACAATGATGTGGAGATGTTGACCTTTGCCGGACATCCGGTGATCATGGGCAATGCCTGCGACGATCTGAAGCAGAACGGCTGGGCGGTAACGCTGCACCACGATGAGCATGGTGTGGCGGCGACTATCGAGCAGGTGCTGGAGTCAAACGCCGCAATCCTGAATGCGTAGAGTTTTCCAACTCGGATTGGTGCTGGGCTTGGCCGTGATTCAACTGCCTGCGGCGGAGATGGCCAACCTCCGCAACGGGTTTAGCATCCGGCACGAACGGCATGAGACCCAGGGCGAGACGACGCGGCTGTATCTCACGAGCGAGACGTCTGGCGGGTATGTGGACATACCCACGGCGCAGATCGAGAGCTTCGAGGCCGCTCCGCCGGAGCCGGGGACGACGGACAGGGCATCTTCGACGCATGACCTGCCGTCCATCATCGGCGACGCCAGCGCGCGCAGCAGCATCGATGCCGACTTCATCGCAAGCGTGATTCGCGCCGAAAGCGGCGGTAACCCCAAGGCGGTTTCCCCCAAGGGCGCGCGGGGGCTGATGCAACTCATGCCTCAGACCGCAAGCACCCTCGGCGTAAAGGACAGCTTCGATCCGGCACAAAATGTGGACGCTGGTACTCGCTATCTACGCGAGCTGCTGCTGCAGTACAACGGCGATGCCGCGAAAGCCCTGGCAGCCTACAACGCCGGTCCGCAACGCGTTCAGCAGTACGGAGGCGTGCCTCCCTACCGCGAGACGCATGCCTACGTGGCACGCGTGATTACCGACTACAACCGCAAGAAGGCCGCGGAGGAGAAGCGGGCCGCCCCAAAGACATCGACTCTACATGCAACCTCCGCGCGAAAGGCGGCTGCCAAGCCGTCCTCGCTGACCGCCAGCGAGTAGCCGGTCATTGACCCCACCCACCCGCTCATTTACCTTTTGAGTTTGTACACTCACGGCGGCCGCTGGTCGCAAGGCGGCTGACTTCCCCATGAATAAGAAGAGAACCCTGTTGACTGTGGCCGTGGTGGCCGTACTGGGCGTGCTTGTGTACCTGCAGGTCCATGCCTGGAAGAAGTTCGACTGGGCAACGTTTTGGAGCAACACCGAGCACATCAACTGGGCATTCGTGGCCGCCGCGGTGGCGCTCATCTATTTCGTTTACTGGCTGCGGGCGGTCCGCTGGCGGATTTTCCTGAAGCCGATGTGCCAGACTACGACTGCGCGGCTGGTCTCTCCGCAGTTCATCGGGTTCGCCGGGCTGTCGCTACTGGGGCGTGCAGGTGAAGTCGTCCGGCCATACCTCATCGCGAAAAAAGAGAACCTCACTCTCACCTCCCAACTCGGTGTTTGGACCGTAGAGCGCATCTTCGACATGGCGGGCACCGCCGTTATCTTCATCGTGCTGGGCTTCATCGGCGATCCCTTGTGGGCAACCCTACCCAACACTCGCTTACAGGCTGAAGTGCGTTGGTCGGCCACGCTGTTCCTAATCGGTATCATCGTCCTGGCAGCGGCAGCCGTCGTGCTCCGCCGCTCGGGCCGGGCCATTGGCGTGAAGCTCGAACAGAAATTACAGAGGCGCAACCCCGGGCTCGCACACGGGCTGCGCTCCAAGATCGATGCCTTCACCGACGGTCTGCAGATCATCACCGACGCGTCATCGTTCGCCCAGTTGGCCACCCTGTCTCTGGTGATGTGGGCACTCGTTGCGGTTTCCTACTGGCTGATCGTCCACGCTTATGGCGGCCGCCTCGCGGAGCTAGGTTGGGCCAGCATTCTGGTGCTGATGGTCTCAGCCATGTTCGGCTCGCTGCTGCAACTGCCCGGCGTCGGTGGGGGCTCACAACTGGCCACCATCGCCGTGCTCAACGGCATCTTCGGAGTGGGTAATGAAGTCGCCGTCAGCTGCGGCATGATGCTCTGGCTAGGCACGTTTATGTCTGTGATTCCGATGGGCCTGCTGCTGGCGCATCGCGAGCGGCTGTCGCTGCGGGCGGTAGTGGCCGCCGAGACAAACGAGGAAGAGGCAGAGAGCTGACACGCCAACGCGGCATTTTTCAAGGACGAGTGGCGAGGCCGACCGGCGCGGGCAGCTTGGGGCATGCACCTCAGTGTGGTGCTACAATCAGCCGCAGGAAGGGACAATGCAGGTATACCTGAGCTACGAGAGCGGTGATAAGGAATTTGCCGCGGCTCTCTCCAGTGAACTGGAGCAGCGAGGAGTGTCGGTTTGGCTGGACAAGCAAAATCTGCTGCCCGGCGACAACTGGTCACTCGAAATCGGAAAAGCCCTGGCCAAATCGCAGGCAATGGTTGTCCTAATCTCCCCGGAGGCTATGCGTTCTTCCAAAGTTCGCCAGGAAATTGAATATGCACTGGGCCATTCCAACTACGAACACCGGCTATTCCCGGTCGAAGTTCGCCCAACTGCGGATCTTCCCTACATTCTTGGCAGGTTCAAAATTCTGAAGGGCACACAGAGCGCTGCCAGGATCAGCCAAACGATTGTCGAAGCATTGGAGCAGGTGGCGTGAGCTAGGCACGAATGACGACCACGCCTCGATCCAAGCGCAGAGTCTTCCTTTCACATGCCAGCCAAGACAGGGCGTTTGTACTTCGCCTGATCAAGGTCCTGGATCGCCACAAAGTATCGTATTGGTATAGCGCTGCTCACATAGCGGGCGCAAAACAATGGCACGATGAAATTGGAAAGGCGCTGACACAATGTAATTGGTTTCTGGTGGTGCTGACGCCAAATTCAGTGCGCTCGCACTGGGTTAAGCGCGAGTTGCTGTTTGCGTTGAATGAGACCCGTTATAACGAAAAAATCATCCCCCTGCTGCACAAGCCTTGCAACTATGCTCGCCTTTCGTGGACCCTGGGAGAGTTTGAGTTTGCCGAATTCCTCACCGACTTCGAGCAGGGATGCAAGAACCTGATGCGAGTTTGGGGAATCAGGTACAAGCCCGAAACAGTCCGGCAGCGGGCCGGAAAGACCGCCCAAAAGACAACGATTCGGAAAAAGCGGCAATAGAGCGCTAACCGTGATCCGTGGGGCCCGACCTTAATCGTCTCCTCGGTTCGATTGCGCGGAATGACGTCAATTCGTCTTTACCGTCAATTCGTCCTCTCCTTCCCCTGCTACAATCGCAATGTGAGGCGGGTTCCGCCGGTACTTCCCTTCATCCATGAAATGTCCGTTCTGCGGCTTTGAAAACGACAAGGTGGTCGATTCGCGCGAAAGCAAGGAAGGCGAATCCATCCGCCGCCGGCGCGAGTGCCTGAAGTGCGAAAAGCGCTTTACCACCTACGAGCGCATCGACGAAATCCCCTACATGGTCATAAAGAAAGATGGCCGCCGCGAAAAATTCGAGCGCCACAAGGTGCTCAACGGACTGCTCCGCGCCTGCGAAAAGCGCCCCGTCTCGATGAGCAAGCTGGAGCAGATTGTCAACGACGCCGAGGGCCTGGTCGTCGATTCTCCCGAGCGCGAGCGCAAAGCCAGCGAGGTCGGCGAGCTGATCATGAACCGCCTCAAGCGCATCGATAAGGTCGCCTATGTGCGCTTCGCCTCGGTGTATCTGGATTTCAAAGATGTCCGAGAGTTCATGGAAGAGTTAAAAGAATTGCTGGATACTAAAGAAAGCACAGCAAATAAGTCAAAGTCTGTTAATTGAGCGACAACATCATATGGCATATACCGTTACACTGATTCCCGGAGACGGCATCGGGCCCGAGGTAGTGCAGGCAACAGTACGCATCCTGGAAACCACCGGCGTCAAGTTCGTGTGGGAGAGTTTCGCCGCAGGCGCCGAGGCCTTCGCAAAATATCAGGAGTACATCCCCAAGGAACTCACCGAGTCGATCGAGCGCACCCACATCGGCCTGAAGGGCCCGGTGACGACGCCCGTAGGCGGAGGCTTCTCCAGCATCAATGTTGCCCTACGCAAGAAGTTTGAGCTGTTCGCCAACTTCCGGCCCATCATCAACCTGCCGGGTGTGCCTACCAAGTATCCTGGCGTGGATTTGATCGTGGTGCGCGAGAACACCGAGGGGCTCTACTCGGGCATCGAGCACGAGGTCGTTCCCGGCGTAGTAGAAAGCCTGAAGATCATCACCGAAAAGGCTTCGACTCGCATCTCCAAGTTCGCCTTCGAATACGCCCGCAAGTTCAAGCGCAAGCGCATTCACGCCATCCACAAGGCCAACATCATGAAGATGTCCGACGGACTCTTCATCAAGTGCTCTCGCACGGTCTCGCGCGGCTATCCCGAGATCATCTACGGCGAACACATCGTGGACAACACCTGCATGCAGTTGGTGATGAATCCGTATCAGTACGATGTCCTCCTGCTGGAGAACCTCTACGGCGACATCATTTCTGACCTGTGCTCGGCGTTTGTCGGCGGGCTGGGACTGGTAGCAGGCGCGAACTTCGGCACAGATTGCGCGATCTTCGAGGCGGTACACGGCTCGGCGCCCGATATCGCAGGTAAGAACATGGCCAACCCGACGGCCGTGCTGCGCTCTGCCGTTCTCATGCTCCATCACTTGAACGAGCACAGCGCCGCCAATCACATTAACGCGGCCCTGGCGCATGTCTACACCGAGAAAAAGCACGTCACGCGCGACGTGGGCGGCACCGCCAGCACTACTGAATTCGCCGATGCGGTCATCGAGGCCCTGCAGACTATTCCCGTGCCGGCGCCGGTTACGCGGGAAGCGGAGCTCTAGGTTGCGAGGTGGCGGCAGCATCTTGAAGACGCTTCCGAGGATACCGCCAGGCTTTTCCAAATCTACTTAAAGACCAATAATAAACCGCCCCAAAAGGGGCGGTTTGAATCGATGCCACGCGGCGGATTACATGAACAGCTTTCTCCGGAAAGCGCCGAGCATCCCAACAAGCCAGTGCTCATCAGCGCCAGGCTGCCCGGTTCGGGGACGGGTGATCCACCCCTCACCAGCAAGGCTTCCGAGGCCGGGTTGTTCGCATCGGCGTTTCCGATTGGAGGAGGCGCACCCCAGAGATACCCGCTTAGCATGTCGCTCCCGTCACAATTGCTCCACCCACTGTCGAAGTACGACGAGGCGCACAAAAACCCGTTCGTAACATTGAACGCGTTGTACACATCCTGGGCGCTGGAGAAGCTGGCCAACCAATCAGCGGTGGTTGGGATGGTGAAGCCATAGGCCAAGGTCAGGTCATGACCACTGGCGTTGCAACTCGGCTCTATCGGCGCACATGGGGCCGCCCACACCCACTCCAACCCACCCGCATTCACGATCAGGTTGCTAGGCACGTCGGCCAAAGCGCTTCCTGCCAGCAGAGTTAAACAAGCTGCCAGCAGCAATAGTCTCAAGCCATAGGTTCGCATATTTTCTCTTCCTCCCTCTTCAACAACTAGTTTTCACTGGCGTCGTGGAAAGACGAAGGGTAGCGCCAGTTCCGCCTATACTGTAGCCGTTTGTTCGGCAAGTCAAGGGAATTCGCCGTCAACATACGACTTTCGTCGCAGGCGTCGAGGCTGTTCTTGCTCAGTGACCCTCAGTTGGCTCCAGCTCGCGACGCAAGTGTCTGATTTCAAGTATCTTACCCGTCGCCGGAGGCGCGACCGAAATCGGACGGTCGAGAAGCCTGCAGAATTTCTTTTCGAGCGAAAGATCGATGTTTGAAGAACGCAACTCCGTACGCCGATTTTATCTTCATGCAAAGGATACAGGCCGGAAACGAACGCGGTGGCCGACGCCAGGCTCCCATCAGGCGTGCTTAACCCGTTTGATACAATACGGCTACGGCGTAGGTCGAGGCTGCGACCTCGGCAGCGCAACTGAAATTCTTTGGATTTCCTTCGGCATCCATTTAATAGGCTTCGGTCTGGGGCACGACAGGTGGCTTGGCGGCCACCCACAATCAATAGGAGCTTGTTCTGACCTCGCGGACAATTCCGTACAATCAGGCCCATCACCGCTTCGCCGTGTTCCTGGCGTGCATGACGCTGGTGCTGATCGTTCTCGGTGCTACGGTCACCAGCAAGGACGCCGGCCTTTCCGTCCCTGACTGGCCGACCTCGTTCGGCTCGCTTTACAAGATTCCTCCCATGGTCGGTGGCGTCAAGTACGAGCACGGCCACCGCATGTTTGCCGAGTTCGTCGGCCTGCTGATCATCGTCATGGCCGTCTGGACGCAGCGCGTTGAAAGCCGCAGGTGGATGAAAGCCCTCGGCTGGATCGCCCTGGGCGCCGTCATCGGACAAGGCGTGCTGGGCGGCCTGACGGTTCTGTTCGGCTTACCGTGGTACGTCTCAACAGCACACGCCACTCTGGCCCAGACCATCTTCTGTGTCGTTACGGCAATGGCGCTCTTCACCAGCAGAAGCTGGCTGCAAGACGCGGACCCCATCGCGGAAGATGATTTGACTCCAAGCACTCCTTCGCTGACTGCGATAGCCGCAGCTTGCGTCTGGGTGCAGTTGATTTTAGGCGCGGCTTTCCGGCACAGCGGCATCCGCCTGCTGCCGCACATCATCGGTGCCTGTGTGGTGACGGCCGTACTCTTCTGGACCGTAGTCCGCGTGCTGGCGTGCTATACCGGCGTCGCGCAACTGCGGCGCCCGGCGCAGTTGCTTCTGGCGATGCTCCTTGTGCAACTTGGCCTGGGTTTTGCCGCCTACGCCAGCCGACTCATCTGGATGCTGAATGCTCCGGCGCCGACCATCTATATCGTGCTGAGCACCGTTGCCCATGTCGCCGGAGGCGCAATTCTGCTGGCCACCACGGTGGTGCTGGCGATTCAAACGCGCCGCGTGATCGGCGCCGGCGGACAACACAAGGTTCTGTCTACCTCTTCCCGAAAGGCCGTAGCCGCATGAGCACAGCCACTCAGCCCCTGGCGATTCCCCGCGTCGGCCTATCGTCCCTGCTGCGCGACTACTCCGTGCTGGTGAAGGCCCGCGTGACCACGCTGATCATCCTGACGGCGTGGTGCGGCGCGTACCTGGCGGCGGTGAAGTCGGGACTTCCGGGGCTGTCCTGGGTGATTCTCCACGCGCTGGTCGGCATCGGTCTGGTAAGCGGTGGCACCGCAGCCATTAACGAGGTCATGGAGCGTGAACTCGACGCCCGGATGCGGCGCACGGCTGGGCGACCGCTGGTGACCGGCAGCCTGAGCGTGCTGCACGCTTCCGTGATCGCGTTCGGAATGACCTTCGCTGGGCTTGCTTACCTCTGGCTCACCACCAACTGGCAGGCCGCGTTGCTGACCGGCCTCACCTCAGCCAGCTACCTGATGGTCTACACGCCGATGAAGCAGGTGCATCCCATCTGCACCTTCCTGGGCGCATTTCCCGGCGCGATGCCGCCGCTCCTCGGATGGGTGGCGGTGCGCGGCCGCATCGATCCCGAAGCGATCGTGCTGTTCGCCATCATGTTCTTCTGGCAGTTCCCCCATTTCCACTCCATCGCGTGGCTCTACCGCGAGGATTACGAAAATGCCGGAGTGCGCATGTTGCCGGTCGTTCACAGCGATGGCCGCTCCACGGTTCGCGCGATCGTGCTTTATGCGGTTGCGTTGATTCCCGTCACGCTGGCCCCCACGCTCATGGGCATGGCCGGATGGACTTATTTCGCCGGCGCGCTCCTGCTGGGTTGCGGCTTGTTGTGGTTCAGCCTTCGCATGTGGACGATGAAGCTGGCCCCCATTGCACCTGATTCAAAACCCCACGCACGTCATTTGCTGAAAGCGACAGTGTTGTATCTGCCGCTGCTGTTCGCGCTGATGATGCTCAACCGCGCCGCTTAGACGGCATGCCGACCCCCTTTAAAATATTCCTCATTTGCTGGATCCTGCTGGGAATTGCCTCTTGGGTCTTCTACAAGAAGGCAACCTACGGCACCAAGAAGACCCTGCATCCGTACTTCATGATCGCAGGCGGAGTTATCTTTCTCGGATTCACTGAGTGGATAACAGGCGGCAACGTGCCTTGGTTTTTCGTACTGGCGGTCGGCGTAATCGCGCTACTGAATATACGACTGATGCAATTCTGTCCTCGTTGTGGCGCGACTGTGTATCCGCAAGGCTTCATGTCGCGCCCCGGGTTCTGCCCCAAGTGTGGAGCTGAACTTCCGTAGGGTACCTGCACCGAGCAATAAGGTAATAGAATTAGACCGAGCACCTCAATGACACCTCCCGAAACCATCAATCAACCTGCAACGGCAGCCGCTGTTTACGTCGCGGCGCCAGTCATTCAGTTGCAGGACCTCCGCCATCAGTTCGGCGACCGCGTCGCGCTGGCGGGCGTGTCGTTTGAAGTGCGCCCTGCAGAGATCTTCGGCCTGCTTGGCCCCAACGGCAGCGGCAAGACCACAACTTTCCGCATCCTCTCGACGCTGATGATTCCCTCCGGCGGCCGCGCCCTCATCATGGGCCACGACGTGGCCAAGGACCCCGGCAAAGTTCGCAGCCAGATCGGTGTGGTTTTCCAGGAGCAAAGCATCGACATCAAGCTCTCAGCCGAAGAAAACCTGATGCTCATCGGCCACGTGTACGGATTGCACGGCGCGGCGCTCAAGGCCCGCGTCTCCGAGATGCTAGCCCGCGTAGGCCTCGCCGACCGGGCCAAGGAGAGGGCCGAGAAATTTTCCGGAGGCATGAAGCGCCGCCTCGAACTCGCCAAGGGCCTGCTTCACCATCCGTCGGTGCTGTTGCTGGACGAGCCGACGACCGGACTCGACCCGGGCGCACGCCGCGACCTGTGGCAGTACCTCCAGATCCTCCGCGACGAAGAACACGTTTCAGTTCTGGTCACCACGCACCTCATGGAAGAAGCCGAGCGTTGCGACCGCCTCGCAATTTACGCCGAAGGCAGCGTGGTGGCGCTGGGAACTCCTGCCGAACTGAAGAGCGAGATCGGCGGCGACGTAATCCTGCTGGAAGCCAACGAACCCGACGCGCTGGCGCAGCACATCGAGCAACGCTTCGGCCTGCAGGCCGCGGTCATCGACAACAAAGTCCGCCTCGAGATCGAGCAAGGGCACCGCTTCGTCACCGACGTGGTTGAGGCCTTCCCCGGCGAAATCGAAGGCGTATCGGTCCACAAGCCGAGTCTGGAAGACGTCTTCATCCGCCGCACCGGCCATCGCTTTTGGACCGAGCAGGAGCAAGAGAAAAATTGAACCACCGAGACACTGAGGCACTGAGAAGAATAGGTCTTGAAAAACGGCATCCTCCGGTTTTGCTTTTTGAAGTCGAATCCTCCGTGTCTCAGTGCCTCTGTGGTGGAGCTTTAGGTTTATATGGCAACTAGAACCGCAGCATTACCGGCAGCTTCCCTGCACGCCCCCACTCGCGTGGGCATCATTCTTCCCTCAATTTCCCTGTGGTGGCGCGAAATCGTCCGCTTCTATCGTCAGCGCAGCCGCGTCGTCGGAGTCATTGCCTCGCCGCTGCTCTTTTGGCTGGTGATTGGCTCGGGCTTCGGCTCGTCGTTCCGCTCCTCGGGCGCAGGCGGTCAGCACTACCTCGAATACTTCTTCCCCGGCGCGCTCATCATGATCGTGCTTTTCACTGCCATCTTCACCATGATGACGGTGATTGAAGACCGCAAGGAAGGCTTCCTGCTCTCCGTCCTGGTTGCACCCGTCAGCCGCTCGGTAATCGTGCTCGGCAAGGTCCTCGGAGGAGCCACGCTCGCCACCGCGCAGGGTGTCATCTTCCTGATCTTCGCTCCGTTCCTCGGAATTCACTTCACCCTCGTCAGCTTCGCGCTGACCGTGGCGGTGATTTTCCTGGTGTCGTTCTCGCTGACCGCGCTCGGCTTCATCATCGCCTGGCCCATGGATTCGACCGGCGGCTTTCACGCGGTGATCAACCTGTTCCTGATTCCGCTGTGGCTGCTCTCCGGCTCCATGTTCCCGCTCTCCGGCGCCTCCATCTGGATTCGCGCCCTGATGCGCATCAATCCGCTGACCTACGGCACCGACGCGCTGCGCATGCTGCTCTATCCGGGAGAACTGGCCACAATTTTTCCGCTCAATACGAATCTGATCGTGCTGGCCCTATTCACGCTGGTCATGTTCGGATTCTGTTTCCTGGTTGCCAACCGGCGCAGCACTAAACCCGCGGCGTAAGCGCTATGCTTTGAAGGGACGCGGCTTGAGCCGTTCCGGGTGAATCGTCCGCTTCCGCGACTGTTTCGTATCAGGGCATGACTTCAGTCGTGCCGAACGGGCTGTAATACAAATGGGCTTTAGCCCCTGCCGGACGATTTCGCAATGAGCCTTAGTTCTGAACTTCTATTTTCCCTGCGCCATCGCTGTGGTGAGTTGTTCTTGATAGGACAGAATCTATGACCCCCAGCTTCTACCCCGCCCTCAACGCCTTCCTCAACGGCACCAGCGCCGTCCTGATCGGCGCGGGCTACTACTGCATCAGGACCGGACGCCGCGGCGCCCACAAGCGCTTCATGCTGACGGCCTTCGTCACCTCGACACTCTTCTTGATCTCCTACCTCTATTACCACCTGGTTCTGCGCGCGGGCGTCACTCATTTCAAAGGAGCTGGCATCTGGCGACCTGTGTACTTTGCCATCCTGCTCTCGCACACCTTTCTGGCTGTGGTGGTCGTCCCGTTCATTCTGGTGACGCTCTACCGCGCGCTCAAGGGCAACTTCGCCCGCCATAAGGCCGTCGCCCGCTACACCTTCCCCATCTGGATGTACGTCTCGGTGACCGGCGTGGTGATTTACGTGATGTTGTACAAGATCTTCGTGCGCTAGCCGCGCAGTGCCCGGGGCCGCTCTGCTTCGATTTGGGTCACGCCTTGCGCCGCCGGCAGCCACTGCCACTCCCAGGTTTTGCACCGAACGCGTCGCCCGCTTTCTGATATTCTTTGCCTTCCCGGTCTGTTGTCCGTTCTGTGGCAGGAGCGGCGTGGCCGTCGCTGGCCCGCCTGCATTCCAATCCATTTCGCTGTTCTAGATAGGAGCATTTCTTATGGCACGAGGCGTCAACAAAGTGATTCTGATGGGCAACCTGGGCAAGGACCCGGAAGTAAAGTCCACCCCGAGTGGCATGAACATTGCCACCTTCTCGCTGGCCACAACCGAGCGCGCCAAAGACAAAGATGGCAACTGGCAGGACCGCACCGAATGGCACAACATCAAAGCCTTCGGGCGTACCGCCGAGGTCGCCGGCCAGTACCTGAAGAAGGGCCGTACCGTTTATATCGAAGGCCGCATCCACAACGACTCTTGGGACGACAAGGAAACCGGCCAGAAGAAGTACCGCACCGAGATCATCGTCAACGACCTCATCATGGTCGGCGGACAGCGCGAGGGCGGCGAAGGCAGCGGGGGGGAGGCTACAGCGGCTCGAAATCCACCGGCGCAAAATCCAACAACTACGACCAGCGCACGCCTGAACACGACGAAGCCCCGGCACCAGCGAGCGGAGAGATTACCGACGAAGATATTCCCTTCTAAACCGTGTGACAGTACCGATTCGGACCTGCTGGTGGGTGCAGGTCCGAACTTGGAACATTCCCTTGAGCATTGGACTGCCAGGCGATATTAATTCGCTTTTGCGGTTCCTGCTTCCAGCACCTTCTTCTGCAACTCCGGCGGAAGCGCGTGATAGAGCGCCAGGAAGGTCCCATTGGTCCAGCCAAAACCGATCAGGTTCTCGTGGTACCCCGCCAGCACCGGAGCCTCATCGCTTCCAGTGACCACGTTGTACTTCTCGCGGATGGTCCCCGTGCGCTCGTAGTTCTTGTCCACCGTATCGAGGAACTCGACGGAGATCCGGTCGGCATCGGCGTTATACCCTTCGCGCCGCATTCCCTCCACCGCGATCAGGTTGGTGGGAGCCCAGCCGTAAGGCAGGTCCCACTGCACGCCGGTCTGCTGGTCGCTCATCGCCAGTCCGCCCTCGTGCTCGAAGATGCCGAGGTTCTTCATCACCGCCTTGGCCTGTTCGGGCGTCGCCAGCCCCACCCACAGCGGATAGAACGTGGTCACGTAGTCGTAAGTGGACTGCTTGCCGGTAGTGAAGTTCCAGTCGAAGAACATGCCCTTCTCGGCGTTCCACAGGTACTGGTTGATGAGCTTCTTTCGCTCCTCGGCTGCAGTCTTCCACTTCTTCGCCTCTTGCTTCTTGCCAAGCATAGTTGCCATCTGAGCGAGGTCCATCTCGGCCTTGTAGAGCAGGCTGTTGAGGCAGACGGGCGCGTAGTGCTGGGTTGAGCCGTCGAACGGCCCCCAGCGAAATGACGGGTCGAAGCCCGACTCGCGCATCGCACGGTCGCCCTGGTAAAAGTCGGCCGTCAGCTTCACAGCATGCGCGTTCGGACAAGCCTTGTTGTCGCACAGCGGCACCATCAGTTCGGGTCCGATTCCCTGCGCGAGCGTGGGCGCGATGTAGCCGTACTTCGCTTCCGCCTCAGGATGCTTGAGCAGCCAGTCGGCAATGGCAGCGTAGTACTCAGGATGATCGGCGATATCGGGCACCGGTCCTTCGCCCACATCGAAGTAGCGCGCTAGTCCAGTGTCTCCCGCGAGCTTGGGAGGCTTGGTCCAGAGGTCGTGATCGCGCACCGCGTACCCGTAGGCTTTCGCGAGCCACTTCTTGTCGTCTTTGCCAGCGTTCTTGTCAGCCGCATATTGCGCCATGATCATCGAGGTCAAGAACGGCGGCTGCGAACGCGTGAGATAGTAGGCGCGGTTGGCGTTGAGCACTGCGCCGTAGTTCTCGATCTCGTAGAAGAAGTTCTCGATGATGCCCCGCGCATAATCGCGCTCGCCGTCTTCGAGCAGCCCGACGATGATGAAGTAGCTGTCCCAGCCGTACATCTCATTGAAACGGCCACCTGGAACCACGTACTTATTCGGCAAGTAAAGCAGCCCGTGCGCGTTCAAGTCAGCAACCGGGATAGTGCCAAGGCCGGTGATCTTCTTGGGAAGGTTCTCGACCTTCACGCCGCACTTGCTCAGCGCCGAGACCGCCGGAGGCGCAGTCACTCCGAACGGCAGGTAGAGCACCGAGGTCGCGCCTGCTCCAAACTTCGGGTCGGAGATGGAGGAGCACTCGTTCATCGAGCGGCCCAGGGTGTTCCAGGCGTTCTTGATGTAGGGCAGGATGTTCTGCTGTTGTGTCGGTTGTGCTGTCAGCGACGACGTGAGAGTAACAACTATCGCCAGCGTGCCAAACGTCCGGGCAAATTGCAGAGAGAGATTGCGACGACTCAAGGATTGCATGACGCCGGATTATAGCTGGTGCGGTTGCTGAGATGAAAGCCGCCGCGCAACCCGGCAGCACCTGCGGCGTATTGGCTGGGCTAGCTCTCACGTGGGTGAGATGCAATAATCCGCGATTGTAATGCAGCTCAAGAAGGAGGGTGTTCTTATGCCTCGTCGGAGTTTCGTAATTCCTTTGTTGGTTGCAGCCGCCGCTTTCTTCGTCGAACCACCGGCATGGGCCCAATCCACGCAGGACTTGCAACAGCAGATCCAGCAGATGAAGCAGCTCTACGAGCAGCAGATCGCGGCGCTCGAGGGCCGGATCGCGTCGCTGGAGCAGGCCAATCGAGCGGTGGCCCACGCGACGCAGGAGAACGTCGTCACCGTAAAAGACCTGCAGAGCGAGGTTGACAAGCAAGTCACGGCGCACGAAGAGCCCAAGCTCACGCGGGCGCAAAAGACAGAGTTGGAGCAGACAGAGCTGGCTAACACGCCGCGCTATGACACAGTGCAGGACTCCGAGCAAGTGGTGGCCGAGCTGAAGCAGCAGGTCAAGGCGTTCGAGTTCCACGGCTATATGCGATCGGGCCAGGGCTTGAACAGCGAAGGCGGACAGATGGTCGCCTTCCAGGCGCCGGGTACGCCGGCGAAATACCGCTTGGGCAACGAGGCCGAAACCTATGGCGAAATGATCTTCGTCAACAACTGGATCAATCCGCGCCGCGATCCCGACAAGGCGTGGATGAAGACGGAAGTGCTGGTGGAGGCCAACACGACCCAGGCACAGACGTATTCGAGCACCGACCAGTTCCGCTTCCGCGAGGCGTTCATCGAAGTGGGCAACGTGCTGGAATCCAATCCGGGAGCGCAGTTCTGGGCGGGCGAACGCTACTATCGGCGGCTCAATATCGACATCAACGACTTCTACATTCTTGACACAAGCGGTTACGGCGGAGGCGTGGAGAACTTGAATGTGAAGATCGGGCAGATGTCGGTCGCCTATCTCGGCGGGGCCAATGATTCGCTGATCACCAGCAACGGCACCTATCCAAAGAGCCTCCTGGATGTGCGACTCTACGGCATCAAGACGCCGGCCGGGCAGTTGGGAGTCTGGTACGACTACTCGTACTCGAAGGGCGGCACGCTGGCCGACGGAAGCACCGTGCCGTCCGCAGGAGGCTGGGCTGTCGGAATTGGCCACACGCGCCAAGAGTGGCTTGGCGGCTACAACCGAATCTCGCTGCAATACGGAGTGGGAAACGCCGCGAACTTCTCGACATCGATTGACGAGCCCACGGTTTACCTGCCGAATGCGCACACGTTCCGGTTTACCGACAGCGCGGTCATCCAGCCGAACAATAAGTTCGCGATTCAACCCGTGTTCATCTACCAATCGCAGACGAACGGCAATCCTGCCGACGGCACGAATACCTGGGTATCGCTCGGGGCCCGGCCGGTGTGGTTCTTCACCGACCATCTATCGCTGGCCTTCGAGGCGGGCTTCGACCACACCTCAAATGGGCTGGGACTCTATGACGGATGGCTTCGGAAGTTCACCCTCGCGCCACAGATCGGAGCAGGGAGAAAGTTCTTCAGCCGCCCAGTGCTGCGAGCGTTCGTGACGTATGCCGACTGGTCAGAAGGGCTGAAGGGATACGTCGGTGGCGAGGCGTTTAAGAACAAGACTTCGGGCTGGAATTTCGGCGTACAGGGAGAAACCTGGTGGTAAACGCATGGCGCCTGAGCGCAGCTAATCCGTTTGCAGAGTGCACTCGACCTTAAGTTCGCTGCAAACGTTCTGGATGCTCTTGACCACCAGCGACGTTGCGCTGGGCCCGGCGGGATCAAGCGTAGAGGCGACCACGAGTTGGGTGAGTTTGTCGCCCAGCGGATTCGCCTGCAGGCTGGCGGTCTGGCCGCCGTTGGTGAAGGCAACGATGCGCTGGCGGGGATTCTGTTCGAGGAGTTTGACCTGGGAGGCATGCGCCTGTATCCGCTGCACCGCAGTCTCATACACCTTTTGCGCGGGCGCCTCAATGACCACGGTGGCGACGTCGTAGCCGCCATTGCCGTCGGCGCTCTTCTGCTGCATCTGTTGGATGCGGCCGGAGACGGCCCGGGCGACAGCGACCCATTGGGCTTGAACGGCCAGGGCGGTCAGCAATACGGTCAACGTGACAATGGTTTTCGTCCGTGAACTTCGCATAGTGCTCCTTAAAGGCGCGGAAGGCGCGTTCCTGGGTTCCTCAACGGCTAGAAGACATTGGTAAGTGTATCCGTATGCAGCCTGGAGTCAAGCGGCAAAGGAGGATCGGACGAACTCCGCACTCAAAGCAAAGAGGCACAGCCGCAGCCGTGCCTCTTGCACTTCTTGGGAGAAAGGTGCGCCGGGCGGCCCGGCATGAGACCGGGCCGCGCGAGCAGGCGCGAAGAACTTTTTACGCGTAGTACGCAGCGTTCTTGTCGATGAACTCGGCTTTGTCGGCCGGCACTTCATCGTTGGGGAAGATGGAGTTGGTCGGGCAAACCGGCACGCAAGCGCCGCAGTCGATGCAACCGTTGGGATCGACGTACAGCTGGGTCTCGGCCTCGAACTTCTCCTCGTCCTTCTTGGGGTGGATGCAGTCGGTCGGGCAAGCTTCTACGCAGAGTTCGTCTTTGGTGCAGGTATCAGTGATTGTGTATGCCATGATTGCTGTTCTCCTCGATCGGATGTCGCCTGCCACCCTCACCGGCAGCAGCCTTGGCGGTCCTTCCGCCAATTTCACTGTACAAAGTAAGCGCACAGGGGGTCGGTGATGTTCGTCACTCTGCTGTTGTGAGCGAACGCACAAGACGCTCCTCCCCGCGAAATGGCGACTATTTACGGCCGACTTGACATTATCTTGGTACATTCGTACATTCGTACCGTGAAGGAACAGACCGAACATCCCATCGTCGTGGAACGCGTGCAAACTGGCGTACGCATGGAAAAACGCCTGTTGAAGGTCCTGAAGGGCCTGGCGGAACTGAAAGACATGACCTTGGGCGACTTGCTGGAAGGTATCGTGCTGCACGCCTTCGAAGGCAAGGCGCCGTTTGGGGAGTCAACCTTGAAGGAGATTGAGAAACTGCGCAGCATTTACGGCCTGACGCTAAAAGCGACGGACAGCCACCAGTTGAGGGAGAAGCGGAAATGAATCACACACTGGCATCTTCCCTGCTCGCCGCCTTCGCCGGTGTGATCGCCTCGACGGCGCCTCAAGCACTGGCAACCGACACGGCAACTCCTGCACACACCCACGAGGCATTCAGCTTTGTTGTATCGGCGCCCTATGCCGAAGTCTTCCCGCTCTTCGGTGCCTATGAGGAAAGAAAATGGGCTGTGGGCTTCGAGCCGAAATTCCTCCACCCGGTTCCCGCCCACGATCAGCCCGGCATGGTATTCACCACCGTGCAGGAAGGTATACCTCGGGTGTGGGTCAACACTGCCTTCGACGCCGCCACCGGACATGTCCAGTACGTCTACTGGATCGCCGATGTCATGACTGCGCTCATCGACATTCACGTCACACGGTCGGGAATCAACGAGACAAAAGTGGAAGTTATCTACGAGCGCACGGCGGTGCTCCACGAAGCCAACGAGCAGGTCGTCCGCATGGCCCAGGCCGACGCCAACAGCGGACCCAGCTGGGCGGAAATGATCAACGGATACTTCGCCCGTACTGCTCCGCGATAACTCTCCTCGGTCTAAAGCAGGGCTACCCGGCACTGCCGTCCCAATCTGGGAAAACTAGGTTACTTTAGTTTTCCCGCCTCGTTGATTTTGCTGGCGTCGCAGACCGCGGCGGCGCTATAGCTCGATTGTGAGGCGAAGGGATTAGTGTCCCGGAACCGGGGTACGCACATTACGCCCGCGGAAAGGCTCTTTGACATTTTGACTTCGGCCACCGTAGGAGGCCACCCTGCAGAAAATCGCCTTTTCGCTTGCGCACATTAAATCCTTTGTTTTGTATTAAGTACGAGTAACTCCAATGATTCTGCGGTCTTACACCCAAAAGCATATCGAACTCACTGAATTCATTAGGGGAGAGGGGAGGGGGATACCACATCTGCCGCAGCGGATGAAACGCCGGGACACTGTCCACTCCGGGCCGTATTGCGACGGGGTTTAGATTTCGCGGCGGCCTTCGAGGGCTTTCTGCATCGTCACTTCGTCGGCATACTCGATATCGCTGCCGGCGGGAACGCCGGTGGCGATACGGGTGACTTTGACCGAGGATGACTTGAGCAGTCGCGAGATGTAGGTCGCCGTGGCCTCGCCTTCGACCGTCGGATTGGTGGCGAGAATGAGCTCATCTACGCCGCCAGATTCTACGCGGCTGACGAGGTTGGCAATGCGCAACTGGTCGGGTCCAACGCCGTGCAGGGGAGAAAGCGTTCCGTGCAGCACGTGATAAACGCCGCTGTAGTTTCGGGTTTTCTCGATGGCAGCGATATTTGTGGGCTCTTCCACCACACACACCATGCGCTGGTTGCGGGTTGGGCTGGCGCAATAAATGCAAGGATCGACATCGGTGATGTTGTTGCACACCGAGCAGAGGTGCAGGCTGGCCTTAAGTTCGCGGATGGCGTCAGCGAGTTGCTCTGCATCCTCGTCGGTGGAGCGCAAGATGTGGAAGGCGAAGCGCTGCGCCGTCTTGCTGCCCACGCTCGGCAGCTTCTTGAATTCGTCAATGAGGCGAGCCATCGGTTCGGCAAATCGGGACAACGTGTACCTCGCTCAATCGTTGGCGTGGAGTTCTTGCGTTACATGCCGGGCAAACCCAGCCCGCCCAACATACCGCCGAGGCTGGACTTCATGGCCTCTTCAACCTTTTGCGAAGCGGCATTGACCGCGGCTGTGACCAGGTCTTGCAGCATCTCGATGTCGCCGGACTTCACCACTTCGGGCTCAATGATGACGCTGAGGACCTGCTTCTGGCCGTTCATCTTAACCGTGACGCTGCCTCCTCCTGAGGACGCCTCGACCACGGTCTGCTGCATCTTCTCCTGCAATTTCTCGGCCTGCTGCCGCGCCTGCGCCAGCATTTCCTGAATATTCATTCCACTCATATTGCTCCAACTCGTGCGGGCTTTCTCGTTTACCCGCGGTCCTTGTTGTCGATGACCGATCGTATCTCCGCGCCGAACTTCTCCTGCATGCGCTGCACGACAGGATCCGACAAAGCACGGCTGCGGGCGCCGGCTCCGTTCGTCGGACGCGGCGCTGAAGACGGCTTGGCCACGAACTGCACTCCGCCGCTGATCATCTTGAACTTCAAGGGCTTCCCCGCCGCTTTGGCCAGCGCTGCGCCGACGATTCGCTTGGGCACTTCACCCAGCGCCACGTCGCACATCACCTGCGACATCGCTACTTTCACGGATACTTCGTTGCCCCGCTGGCTCCACTCGCCAGTTTCCAGGTTATGCGCCAGCATCTGCTGTCCAGCCTCTTCCAGGGCAGCGAGCACATCATTGCGGAGGGCGTTGACCGACAACTCACCAGCTTCCGCTGAAGACGAGGGCTCGTCGGCAACTGCTAGGGCGACGGCTGCTGAAGTAGCAATCGTGGCTGGCTCCGCAACCGACTCAGCCCGGTCGATGGAGCCGACGGGACGACTCACCGAAGGAGCATTGATTGTCGGCACTTCGGCCTTAGGCTCACTTTTGCGGCTGCGGTCGGCCTCGAAGGGCGACGGGCCTTTGAAGGGCGAGACTGCGCCAGTGCGCGCTGGCGGAGCTGCAGACACCGACGGAAGGCCAGCGGGCAGCGGCGCGCGTGACGGCGAAAAACTCGCCGTACCCGCGGCAGCGCCACCCCGCGCTGGAGCCGGTCCGGAGCGTGCAGCTTCCCCGCTCAGCAACTGCTCAAGCGGCAACAGGCGCTGCGCGTGGACAAGCTTCAGCAATCCGAGTTCGAGATGGAAGCGCTGCTCCTGCTTGTAGCCGAGGTCAGAATGCGTGCGCAGCATGATCTGCAGGAAACGAGTCAGGTCCTCTTCGCTAAAGCATTCGGCAACGCGAGAAACCCGAGCGCGCTCGTCGGAAGATATCTGCAGCAGCGGCGAATCGCCGCCCGCCACCTTCGCCACCATCGCATTGCGCAGGAATCGCACCATCTGGCGCGCGAAGTGCTGCGCGCTCTGGCCCTCGACTAGCAGACGATCCACTGTGCGCAGCACGTCTTCACTGGAGTTGCGGGCCACGGCGTCCATGATGTCCTCGAGGATGTCGGAGCCGACGGTGCCAACCAACCCGCGCACCACGTCTGCGCTGAGCGTATCGCCGCAACTGGCGATGGCCTGATCCATGATGCTGAGGGCATCGCGCATGGAACCATCGCCCGCCTCAGCAAGCATGGCGAGCGCAAGGTCGTCAGCGTGAATACCCTCTTGTTTCGAGATGTCGCGAAGCTGGCCCACGATGTCGTCGAAGCTGACGGCGTGAAAGCTGAAATGCTGGCAGCGCGAGCGGATAGTCTGCGGAATGTCTTCCGGCTGCGTGGTCGCCATCATGAAGATGACGTGCGACGGCGGCTCTTCCAGTGTCTTCAGCAGCGCGTTGAATGCGGCGTCGGTGATCTGGTGGGCTTCGTCGAGGATCCAGATTTTGAAGCGGTCGCGCGCAGGTCGATAGCGAGCAGCCTCCCGCAATTCGCGAATCTCGTCGATGCCTCGATTGGTGGCAGCGTCGATCTCGATCACATCCACCGCGTTGCCGGCGCGGATCTCAACACACGAATCGCAAACGCCACACGGCTCGGGCACGGGATGATCTGTGGACCGGCAATTCAGCGCCATGGCCAGGATACGCGCGATGGTAGTTTTCCCGATGCCGCGATGTCCGCTGAAGATGTAACCATGCGCGATGCGCTGCTGCTCGATGGCGTTCTTCAGGGTGCGGGTGACGTGGTCCTGCCCGATGACATCGGAGAACTTCTGCGGACGATACTTGCGGGCGAGAACCTGATAACTCATGGAGAGAAGATTTGATTATACGTTCTGCTGCTGTGAAACGGGGACTCCGGGGATTCAGGTAGAATACCGGGAACTTGGAGGTCTGAAAATGCATGCAATACATTCCCTCCGCACGCTGCTGGAGGCGCTACCCGAGCGCTTGAGGTCGATCCCATCTGGTGCTGCCGCGATCCAGGCAGACGGCGGCTGGTCGGTAAAGGAAGAGCTGGGACATTTGGTGGATTCGGCGGCCAACAACCATCAGCGGATTGTTCGGGCACAGTTGGAGGACGCTCCAGCTATGCCCGACTACGATGGCAAGAAGTGGGTGACACTACATGCCTACCAAAAACGCGATTGGCATATGTTGATTGAGATGTGGGAACGACTGAATCAGCTACTTTTGGCTGCGGCCGAGGCTGTGCCAGAAACGGGCTGGTGGCGGACTTGCACCGTCGGCAGCTCGGAGCCGATGACGGTGCAATTTCTGCTGGAAGACTACGTCAGCCATATGCGGGAGCATCTACGTCACATGAAGGTTCCGTTTGAGGACCTGACTTGAAGGCGGTTGGAATTATTTCTTGCACTGTGGGTTTGCGTAGCCGTCGAGTTGCAGAACGCGGGGAGCGGAGTTTCGCTCGACAGAACTGACATTTTGCACGAATCCTGCTCGGAACTCCTGGCCGGTTGTAGGCGGCACTTCGATGCAAACCGCGAGCACCGATCCTGGAGAGTATTTCCTGGCGGGCGCCGGGAAGCAGGGCTGAGCCCCGCAACTTTCACCGTACATATAGGCCGGACTAAGTTGCGGACTATAGTCCTTTATTTCAATCCACTTGTCATGCTTCTTAACGTAAAACTTGAAGCTACTGAAGGACCGCCGTAAGCGTGTCTCGTCGTGAGCTGCGAACAATCCCAAGCTCCTGACCGTCACCTCACGATTCGTCTTCCAGGAAATCCAGTGTTCAGTTCCGACGGGCTGGTTATCGGCAAACACGGTCGCCCTGCAGGGAGAACCCGAGGTCCCGCTCAACATGTCCTCCGGATACTTTGTAACCGGTGAAAATTCGCCGCACACCGGTGTCCCAGAGCTGCCCCTAGCTGTGCCGTCAGCACTGGTGGCCCGGCCGCTCCAGTCGGTGATGACCGATCCCTTCGCGACATCAAACAGATCCGTTCCGCTGATTTGGCTGGGGCTCAACAAACTCGCATGAGCCACGATGGCTGCCGCCTCCGCTGACTTGTGGGCGGCATCTAGCTTCACGGTTTGTTTTCGAGCAGCTGCAGCATCGCGAGCCTGGGTGTCGCGGGCCAGCGCCGCTGCGTCTTTGCCGGAATTTCTGTGCTGCTCGAGAATTTCGTCTTTTTCCAGCTGCTGATTCTCAGCTAGCTGTGCCGCGGCCTGCGCGTCGATTGCGCTGATGACCATCTTTCGTTCGAACTCGGCGCGCGCATCGGCAGCTTCGGCCTCGGCCTTGGCCGCCTTAGTTTCATCGAGCGCCACGCTTAGCTTCTGGTTAAGTTCCTCCGCCTGTTTGCGTTCTCGTTCCTGCTCTTCCGCGAGTTTCTGCTCCGCCTCGCGCAGCTTGTCGGACTGCACACGCCGGGCCTCTTCATTCGACGCGCGGCGCTGTTGATAAACGGCAAAGGCCCCGAATCCGACGGCCAGCACAAACGCTGTCCCGAGTACCGCGGCCACGATCCGGGCGCGGCGCAGTTCTCTTCTCTGCCGTTCTTTCTCAGCCTCGATCGCGGCATCGCGAGCTTCGCGACTCTCTTCGAGGAAGCTGACGGCGGAGTCGAATCCCAGACGGTATCGATTTCCCCAAGCCGCGTTCGGCTGGCGTTTGCGCTGCCAATCGAGCGTAAGCGACAGCTCGGGATCGGACATCAGCCCGGCTGCTCCTTTGGCATGCAGCATGGCATTCTGCACAAGGCGCTGATACTGTGCCGCGGAATCGGCCTCGTCTTCTACCCAATCCTTCAGGCGGTTCCACACGCGCATCAGGCTCTCGTGCGAGATGTCGATAACCGTGTCCGGGGCAATTGCATCAGAAGCTGGCGGCATAACGAACGATCGGCTGGGCTTGCGGAAGGCCGCCAACACCGAGGTTAGCTCCGCGACGCTCACGCCTGTAATCGCGCAGAGCGCGGCCGCGGTAGTCGGACGCCGGATGCCGCGGGCGTCGGTACCTTTATCAGTTATGGCCTGAAAGACTTTTTCGCAGATCGTCTTCTGCTCATCCCCCTGCAATTCGCCGAACGCTTTTTCGGCGTGGTAGTCGAGGGCATGCGTCATGGTGCCGATGGCTTCGTAGTGCCGCAGGTCCATGGCGCCGGCGCCGCCCTGACGCTGCCATTCAGCCCATGTGCGGTTCAGCGCGTGCTGCAGGATGGAAAGCTGGTCGGGGTTATCGCCGACGTCGTTGACAAGCCGCGTCAGCAGGATCGGGCTGATCTCCCCACCGGCGACGGCGACCGGGCCGGATATGGCCGCCCGTCGCTCATCGCGCGACATCCGCGGAACGAGATACTGGCTGCGATTGATGGCCTCCGGCAGCCCGGGAAACTGCGCGCAATCGCCGAGAAAGTCGGAGCGCATGGTGATGGCGACATAGATCGGATGCGGCGACGCAGCGGCTTCCAGAAGGAGGTTCACGAACGCGACGGCCTTCTCTTCTGTACCTTCCGTGCCATCGGAGGAAGAATGCAGGTTACGGTAGCGGAAGAGTTCCTCGAACTGGTCCACGATCACCAGCAGGTTGGGAGGATCATCTGAAACGGCCTGTTCGTAGGCGTCCACCAGGCCGAGTTTGCTCATACGCAAGGTGGCTTCAACGATCTCCTCTACCGACATTCCTTCAACTTCCGGAGTTCGGAAGAGGCCGTCGGGCTGCACAAGGGATTGCGCCATGGCCTTGATGGGATCGCCCCCCGGACGGAAGTGCGCCATGCGCCACGAAGTTCCGGCGGAAGACATGAGGCCACGGCGCAGGGCGGGCTTGAGTCCGCAATTCACCAGCGACGACTTACCGCTGCCTGAAGTCCCGACGACCGCAAGGAATCGGTTCGCCGCGAGCTTGTCGATCATGGTGTCGATCTGGCTCTCGCGACCGAAAAAGAAATGCTGCTCGCTCTCGTAGAAGGGACGCAGGCCGGGAAATGGATTAGCCAGCCGGGTGCCGGCGACCGGAGCGGCGTTCACGACTTCGCCTTTCCGGCGACTTCACTGACAAACTCCGCCATGACATCCTCGTTGAAACCCTGCAGGCCGTTGATGAGCCGGGGCTCCTCGAGGTCCACGAGGTCGGTCTTGTCACCCGTGGAGGGCTCCGCCAAATACGTAAAGGGAACCAGAGGGGGTTTGCCTGCGCGGTAGCTGGGAGACTTGCGGATCTCGGCGTCCACCGAGCGCTTCCATGCGTCGTCGCCTGCGCCATAGAAGACGACCGCCGCATCGCAGGCGGCGAGCATGTCCTGGTTTGATTGGCGAACGCTGGCCGCGTCGCCCTCGAAAGCGGGCACGCTGGAGTCGATTCCCTGGCTCTTGAGGAATTTGCGCAGTGGAATTGTCGCTTTGCGGTCACGCTCGTCGCAGATGATGTACACCAGCCTGCTTCCCGGTTCGCCGGGCTCTTGAGGCGCCGGAGGGGCGGGGGGAAGAGTCTCTAGCTTCTTGAGGGTCGTATGAACCGCGGCTTTCAGTTCCTCCACGTCGCCGGTGATGAGGTCTGCGCCTCGCTGAGATTCCGGTTCGTTCAAAAGTTGCTCGATAAATTCCTGCTGCCGAGGCGAATTCGACTTGGTACCAGCGGGTAACCAAATGATGCGCTTGAGACCGAAAATCTTGGAATACTCAATGGCTAGTTCGTTTTCGAGGACAGTAATGGATTTTTCGCTTGGTCCGTCGGGCACGACCCCGTACACTCCGCCAATGATATGCACGGAAAGTTTGCATCGGCCCAACACGGCCGCTAGTTCTCCAATGAAACTGGCCTCATCTGTCGGCAATTGCACGTCCGCCAATGTCGGATAGCCGTGCAGGCGAAGGTCGGCAATGACGGCCTCGCGATCTTCGCGGCGGTCCATGCCGCAATCGGCCACGAAGACCGCTGGCTTTTCCACCACAGGTGCCCCGGCAGGCGCCGCGAGCGACTGCGCGTCCATCTTCTTGATCAGTTCGGCCACATCGAAGGCCAGCTTGGCCATCTTGAGATTGAATTTCTGGTTGAAGTCTTCGCCGTAAGCGGGGTCCAGCTCGAGCGGCGTTTGCTGCTCGTCGAAGATGAAGAACGGGTAACCGAGGGCCATCTTCATTACGTCGGGCAGAGCGTTCTCGCTGTCAACCGGAATCTTGATGACTTTCAGTACGCGCGACTTATTGTCGACCAGGATGCCGCCGGTCGTTTCTGCCGTCTTGCAGAACTCCTTGACTTCGCGGGTGCACCACTCGGACTCGACGTAACGAGGCGTCAGTACGGAAACCAGTAATGCGGTCTTGGGAAACTGCTGGATGATTTCGTCGGCGAAGATGTCATTGCCTGTGAGTTTTACGTCGCGCCAGATCTCGGCCTTGCGGCCCAACCTCATGCTGAGCATGGCCGACAGCGAGGCATGGAACCGGCTGATCCAGCCCTGCTGATTGGGCGTCAGCGGCTCATTGTCGATGTGCGCGTAGCTGATAAAAACTTGTTTTTCGAAGGGCATGGCAAAGCATCACCCACAAGTGCAGAGCTAGTGTCGCATATTTCTTTACCAGCCCATCCGGACGGCAAATTGGAATTGGCGGGGATTGTGGGCCGACTTGATCTGGCCAAACTGGGAATAGGGTGTGACGCCATCGAGGCTGTAGGTGCTGATGGGATTGTAGAAGTTGGGGTGATTGAACAAATTGTAGGACTCGGCCCGGAAGGTAAGAGCAACCCGCTCGTGCAGCTTGAACATCTTCTGCATCGCCATGTCGTAATCAATGTAGGCAGGCCCGGTGAACTGATTGCGGGCCGAATTGCCGAGACACGGCGTACCGACGGTACCGCTCCGGATTCCAACCGTCGTCTGGATGGCATACTCCGACTGCGCCCCCGGCAGAGTCGCGCAAGCACTCCCGGGCAACACGATAGCCGACGTACTCCCGAAATAGCTGTAAGGATTGCCCGTCGTGGTGACCGATCCGTTCAGGCTGACACGCTGGGTTAGTTCGCCCGCAATGGGACCGCTGAAGATGGTGAACGGCTGGCCGCTTTCGGCAGTCAGCACGCCGCTCAGCATCCATCCTTGTAACCAGGTCGACTGCTTCGAGGCCGGAATCTCCCATGAGTAATCCAGGATGAACCGGTTCGTTTGATCGAAGTCCGACCGGCCATAGTCATTGGTGAGGAAGTTGTATGGGTCCTGCGGCGTGGTGTAGGGCGTGACGATAGCCCGTCCGGCGCCGGTGGTATTAACGCCTGCCGTGAGCAGACTTGTCAGGGCCGCGAGGTTCGCCGTAATCGCATTAGGACTGAAAGTGTTGGGCGGCGGCACAAATCCTCTGGTGCCGCTCCCCAGCGCGTAAATCACTGGGTTGCCGTTGCCGTAATAAGAAAGGGCGTTCACCTGGGTCATTAACGGGCCGGGGATCAGCGGGGCGCCGGCTCCGGAGCCGTTGTCCAGCGCCTTGGAGTAGGTGTAGGTGGCACGCGCTTGCAGGCCGTGCCAGGCTCGAACGTTCAGCTTCGCCACAAATGCGTTGTAGTTACCGTACCCGCTGTTGGCTGTGGTGAAAACTGGAACAAAGCTGAACGCGTCGCAAGGCTGGATTGGACTAACTTGGGCGGAGTTCGAACAGAACCACTCATCGTTGTAGCCCGTGTTCGCTGTCGCGGGCAAGTTCGCCATGTAATTACCGATGTAGGCGAACTCGGCCGAGACATCTCGGGAAACCTGCTGCTGCACCGAAAAACTGACCTGACGAGTCAGGGGATTGTTCAGGTTCGAAGGATCTATAGCACTGACCGAAAAAGGAACGCTCGCGTACTGGTAGCGGGGAACCTGGTCGTTCGTGCTCAGCAGAGAACTGTTCCCCAAGCCGCATTGCTGTCCCTGGCAGTAAAAGCTGTGGTAATTCTGGCCATATAGGGCCTGCGGAGTCGTCTGTGATTTCGGCGTTGGCCGATTGAAAGCCAGCTGTGCCATCAGGCTCACTGGAATCTCATCGTAATAGATTCCGAAACTAGCACGGACCACTGTATTGCCGCTGGGTGTGGACCACGCCAACCCAACCCGCGGCTCGAAGTTCGTCGTGTTGGCTACGACAAAACTGCCGTTGCCATTGGGATTGCAACCCCAGGGCAGAGCCCGAGTCAACCCGTAAATCGACCCCATTCCACTGGGTTGACTGCCGCATATACTGCCAAACGGATCCGAGACCTGAGTTTCATCTTGGCGCACCAGCCCGTTTGCCGCAGGGTCGTAATTCCACAACTGGTGGTTGGTCTCCGACGGAGGCGAAAAGTATTCGTACCGAATTCCCAGGTTCAATGTCAGGTTCGACTTGATCCGCCAGGTATCCTGTAGGTAACCCGCGATCACATACGAGTGGAACGTCGTGTTGTAAGGACTCGGCTGCTTGATCGCATAGTCGAACGAAGGATTGCTGAACGCAGGCGAAATGCAGCTGACGCAGGTTTCGCTATCACTGGTGAACTCACCAATGTCACTCGAAACCACCATCCCACGGCTAAAACCATCGGTGTCGAAAATATTCTGCAGCCGCCGCAGGTCGAATCCGGTGCGCACGGAGTGTCGGCCCTTGAACCACACCACGTTATCCACCAGTTGAAACTCGGTGTCCTGTCGCTTGCTGGGAGCGTTCAGCGGAGCACCGATGCGAGCAAAAGGAAACAGGCCGTCGAGGGAAGGCGCGATCACAGGAGTGTTCGATGGGGGCTCCCATGCGGCGTCATACCATCCTCCCCACGCCCCGTTTGTCCCCGGAGAAGCCCCGGCGTACTGGGGATCAAGCCCGGAGAGCTCATAGGTCTGCATCGCGCCGCTGGGCAGGCCAACTGACGCCGGATTGAAGTTCGCGTCCTGCGGCGTCTCGTCCACCTTGAAGCGCGTAAATCCGCCGCGCAGCACATTGCTCACGCTGTCGGAGAACCGGTGCGTAAAGGTCAGCACCATATTCTGGTTGAGCACCGCCCGCACCGCCCCATTTCCCGAATAGACCGAGGAGGCAGGCAGAGTGTCATCATGCAATTCCGACAGGTCCTGCAGGTTGTAGCGGAAAGTCCAGTCGGTAAACGACGACTGGGTAAAGTCGAGGCGGCCCAGATAGTTGCTCACGTTGGTGTAATTCGGGGCCTGCCCCTGGTAGAACTCCAGCACATCGGGAACCCCAACGACGTTCGATTGCGGATAGAGAGAGAGCACCGCCTGTGCGAACTGGGCATCCGAATAACCTGGCTGTCCCGCGAAACTCGCCAGGTGGCTGCGATCATACGAACTGGGGACCCGTTCAAAAATCGGGTTCGGATTATTGATGCGTGTGCCTTCGTAATCGCCAAACCAATACCAGCGACGCAGAAACGAGCCTCCCGCCTGCCCGCCAAACTGCTGTGAGTCGAAAGGACGATATCGGCTGTCGTGTTGCGCGAGTACAGACGCTGGATCGAATCGCGGGTTGCAGCCCGCAGTCCCATACGCAGCATCGGGAACTGTGCAGTGCGGCATTGGAGCCGACGAATTCAATTGTTCGACGGTGGCCACGTACTGGTTGTATGAATTGGGCTGGTAGATGGCTGAGCCGCCAGGGTTAGTGTTTGGCGCCGCGGGCGCATTCAATGCGCCGGCAAACGCAGTCGCCTGATCGAACCCTGTCCCGTTGTATACCGAGAGCGGCGAGTCGGCGTTCAACGAGTTCGATGCGAAGAAACCGAACACACTACCGTGGAAGGTTGCCGTACCGCGGCGGGTCACGATATTGACCACACCGCCAATATTGCGGCCGAATTGCGCGTCGGCGGTGGCGGTAACCACCCGAAATTCCTGAATCGCGTCATTCACCTGGAACGGAATGGCCTGGTTGCTGCTGGACGCGACGTTGTCCATGCCGTCGATCATGAAGGAATTCGAGGTTGGACGCTGTCCTGAGATGCTGAAAGTCGTGTCCTTAAGTTCAGACCAGGCCGGAACATCGTGCGTGCTGGGCACAAGCAGCCCCAAAGCCAGGAAATTTCGATTGAACAAAGGCAGGCTACGAAGCTGATTGCTGGTAATCACGCTGCTGATGGCGGTGGAAGAACTGTCCACCGGAGCGTGCGCGGCTTCCACGGTCTTGCGCTGGGCAGCCCCAGTCTTGGATCCGGTAGAGGAACCTCCGGGTGAGGTCGGCAATTGTTGCTGACCAGACGTCCCAGCGGGATTGACGGCCGTCTGTCCGAGTGCAGTCGTATCAGGATGAAACGCGACTGGCCTTGGCACGACGGCAGTCCCTCCGCCATAACTCGCAGAACGAATAACCTGCGGCAGACCTTCCTGCGGCTTTCGGCTTCGCTGCCGTGGCTTGAGTCGATTGGTGCCTCAATCGCGAAACCGGTGTCGGCGCCTTTTCACCAACGAACGACGGCAGAAGATGCCGGGTTTCCCCCACCTCCACGTCGAACTTGACGCTCGCAGGTAAGAAGGCGAGACCGGCGTAGGTGGCCGTAATGACGTATCCCTCGGCAGGCACCACTTCGGCGAAGAAGTACAGGCCATCGGAATTTGTCGTGGTGGTTCGCTCAATTCGCAATGAAGCATTCCGCAGTACCACTTGCGTACCGGAAATGGGCGTGTCTTGCCTGTCCTCGACGTCTCCGCTAATCAACGCCCGATCCTGGGCCAGGGTAAAAACGGACGCTGATAGAAATAAAGCGAGAACGAGAACAACTTGCGTGGCGCGCAGCATCTCGGTTCAACCCCAAATCTGCGTCGCCCAACTTTCGAATTGGGCCGCGTTATTACCGGAACGAACCTGTGAAGGGGTGCCGTCCCGCGAGTTAACTTCCACGTGTGGCGCAACATAGCGCACCCGAGCGTCAACAAGGCAATACCTTAGCACATTTCGGAAAAACCGGGAGCCACTTTCGCTGCAGGACATAGTGCTACTGTTGTGGTCCTCTGTATCCTCCATGGGCTTTCGCACTGTCGCTTCCAGTCAGCGCGGGATTGACATCTTCGCGAATCACTACTACAGTACTGCCAGTCCTCGGGCCACCTTCTGTCCAACCTCCTAGGCCTCTCTCAGGTGCCCGACACGGAGTACCGCATGGGGTGCGTCAGTTCGCGAATAGTAGGCTTGGCACTGCTGGCCCTCGGTAGCTCGGCAGCTTCTGCTAGCTATACATATGCGACTTATACGGTTGGGACCAACACCGTTGGTGTGACTCTCTATGCCCCGACTAATACTACCAAAATCAGTCCTCCAAGCGGCAGTCTGGAATGCACCTATAGCGGGAGCACAGGGTGCGGGTATGGGGAAGTGCTCGCCGGGGCTACAGATCCGGACTGGCACGCCGGTCGAGGCAGTTATTCATCGGACACGGCCTTCCTCAATTCCCTAGATACTCATGTGAATTACTCGCTGGGAACCGGTGCCGCACTCTATGCTTACGATCCCAGCGCTCCAAGTCCTTCGAAGCCGTGGAGGAGTCCCAGTAGCGACTGGGGACATATCTTATCCACGGACGATGGGACAACGTCATCGACAGGAATTCAGATCACCGCACAAAAAGTGAGTAACACACAATACTACTTTTCTGAGGTGTCATTTTACTGGGGCAGTGTGGATCCGTGGAATACCGTGATTCTTACAGATAGCGCAGGCAAGGCAGTCTACATCAGCGGCATCGATCTGCACAGTCAGGGCGTGTGTGTTCCTGCCTACTCCACTTCGGGTTGCATATCCGCTTACGACAATACAGACGTGGTGGTTGATTTCAATGCCGGAGGCAACGCCTGGCGATCCATTCAGCTTGTATCGTGCGAGGCAACCGCAACCAACGGGACCTTAACCACTCCCTGCAACCCGGCCTTTGAGATCGATAATCTTGAGTACACGACTACTACTGCCGCCGGTCCATTCGGGGGTCTTGGCGAAGGTAACAACTCGCCGACGCCCGAACCCACAAGTCTTCTGTTGATGGGAACTGGAGTTGTGGCAATCGCAAAATCGCTCCGAAGGTACGTGCGACCTTAAGACTCACTGCATTTTCCCATCGACGTCTCTAGATCCGCAGCGACAGGCAGCTCAGCCCGCCATCCATCTTGCGAAACTCCGACATTTCCAGCGCCAACACGATGTAACCGCGCCGTTCAAGCTGTGCTCTGATGTCGGGAAACCCAGCCGGAACCAGCACCCACTCATTCATCAGTACACAATTGCAAGCGTAGCTTTCCTCCGCTGCAACCGGAATGCGATCATATCCCGCAAACTCTTCCCTGCCGGCCAATTCATCCATCACGACAAGGTGGTTGTTGTCGAGATACGCGACGCCGCTCTTGAGATGCAGGATCGACCGCGTCGCGCGAATGTCCACGGTCGAAGATGTGTATCCGTCGGCGGCCAGCAAGTGCGCGAGTTGGCGCGCTCCTTCTTCGTTGGTGCGCCGTGAAATGCCGATGAAAAAGTGCGATCCGGCCTCGCAAATGTCGCCGCCATCGACGGTCCCGGGATCAGTGATCTCGTGGACGGCGGAGTAGAAGCGTCGAATTGCTCCGCGCAGCCCATCCACTTCCCCGCGCCGCGAAGGGGCTCCCGGACGACAGAGAATTGCGGACCTGCCCGTAAGCACAGCCGCGTCTTCAACGAATGTCGAGTCGGGATGCTCCCCGTCAGGCGGCAGAGTCACCACCTCCAGCCCGCAGGTCTCCAGGGCCCGGCAGTATGCGGCGTGCTGGATCACCGCCAGGGCAAGGTCCGGCTTGCCCAGATCCGCCGAGGTCAGGCCCTCGGCAAAGTTCTCTGCGGGTGGTCGAACAATGGCGCGACGAAACAATTCCCCTCCACTGCTAGGTAGTTAGCTGCAGACGTTGCTGCACATCGGGTGAAAGGTTGCCCCCGCAGAAGAGCACCACGACATTCTTTTCTGTGTAGCGCGCGGCATCTTGAAACAACGCGGCCAGCGCCACGCCAGCCGCGCCTTCGATCGTCCAGCCGCGATCGCGGGCCCAAATCATCGCGTCGAGAATAGCTCCCTCTGCGACCAGCATGCTGCGGTGAATCGCCCTCCGAGCCAATCCAAACGTGATGGATCCGGGCTCCACGCCGCCGGCCGTGCTCTCCGACAGGGTGTAAGTCTCCGGATACTCGATGATCCCTCCCGCCCGCATGCACTCATACAAGACGCGCGAGTTCTCCGGCCAGCATCCCACGATTTCGGTGTGCGGCGAGCGTGCCCGCAAATAGCTCCCAACACCGCTGATCAGCCCGCCGCCTCCGGTCGCAATGTACACCGCGTCCAGCGGCTCGACCTGCCGCAGCAGTTCCACAGCGATCGTGCCCTGCCCCGCCACGACCTCCCAATCGTTGTAAGGCGAGACGTAAGTGCGTCCCGACTCATCGGCGGCAGTGCGGGCAGCGATTTCGGCAGACAGCGGGTCATCACCCACCAGGCGGATACGCGCGCCGTAAGACTCCATCTTCTTCCATTTCACCTCGGGCACTCGCGTCGAGAGAAAGATTTCGGCATCCACGCCGCGAAACTTCGACGCCGCGGCCACCCCGAGCCCGTGGTTCCCGGTTGACGAGGCAACCACTCCGCGAGCGGCCGAATCTGCCGAGAGGCTGAAGATTTTGTTAGCTGCTCCACGCAGTTTGAACGATCCAGTGACTTGCTGCTGCTCCATCTTGGCAAACACCCGCACCGAGGTGGGCAAGCGCCGGTCGCGCGGAAGACGGGCTACTGGAGTCTGTCGCGCCACCCCGTAGATGCGATTGCAGGCTTCTTCGACCAGCTCAGCGAGATCTGTCGGACGTTGCACGTCCGCAGTGGAATTTGCAGTCATAAACGTTTCGCGTGCCATGTTTGCGAGCCCGGCGGCCGCAATCGCTCGACTCGAAGATCGGGCTGAATAAAGGCAATCGTTATTTCTTGGCCTTCTTTGTCGCGGGCAGTCGGATGCGGCCAACTGAGACCGGAGGTTGCTCGATGTGTGCTGCCAGCGATTCCGGGGCCTCCCACAAGCGAAAGCCTCCAATAAAGGCATTGGCGTTGTCGCCCGCGCGGCACTTCGGAGGCAGAACCTTGATCTTCTTTGAATTCCCGCCGCCCAGCACGATGTCGTCGGGCTCAAGGGCAGCGGCAAGCTTTGCCACTACGTCGGTGACATACTTCCGCCACTTTTTCTTGCCGTATTTTTTCATGCCGCGCAGGCCTACATAGTCTTCATAGGTGGCCTTGCGGTACGGCAGGTGCGCCAATTCCATCGGCTGCAAAATGCCATCGATAATCATGGCCGATCCCAAACCGGTCCCGAGTCCGAGGAAAAGCATGCGGCCGCCCTTGTAGCTTCCCAACGCTTGCATGGCGGCGTCGTTGATGACCTTGACCGGACAACCAAACGCCTTCTCAAAGTTGAAGCCCGACCAGCCTTTCGCCAGATTGTGAGGCTCACCCAGAATGCGGCCGTCAAGCACCGCCCCGGGATAGCCGATGGAAACCACGTCGTACTTCCAGTCAGCTGCCGCCTTCCGCACTTTATCGACCATAGCCTTGGCGGTAAGTGTCGGGCCGGAGGGAAACTTCCGCCGGGTCTCGTGGCCTGAGGCCAGCAGTTTTACGTTAGTTCCGCCTACATCGATGGCAAGCACGTTCACGGGCAACTCCCAGCTCCAAGAGCGATCGAGATTCTGGACAACTATGTAAGGCTACCGTCGCCGAGTTTACACCATGCGCCCGGCCAGTCAGGCGTGCCGCCCCGTACGAACCGCAGTGGCAAGCTCGTCGAGAAGTCCGGCGGTTTCATCCCACGCCATGCAGGCATCGGTGATGCTCTGGCCGTAGACCAGCGGTTGGCCGGCAACCAGTTTCTGCGCCCCGGCAACCAGGTTGCTCTCCAACATCACGCCAATGATTTGGGGGCTACCTCCCGCGACTTGCGCTGCTACATCCCGGCAAACCTCCGCCTGGCGCGTATGGTCCTTGTTGCTGTTGGCATGGCTGCAATCGATCATCACGTTGGGCCGCAGTCCGGCCTGCTCCAGCAAGTCCGACGTCGCGGCTAACGCTTCGGCACTGTAATTGGGCTTGTTGCGGCCACCGCGCAGTATCACATGGCAGTCGGGATTGCCGTTGGTGGCGAAGATGGCCGATTGCCCGTGCTTGGTATGGCCAAGGAACGTATGCGGATGCGCCGCCGACAACACCGCTTCCACCGCAATCTGCACGTCGCCCGAGGTCGCGTTCTTGAAGCCCACTGGACACGACAGACCTGATACCAACTGGCGGTGCAACTGGCTTTCGGTGGTGCGCGCACCGATGGCTCCCCAGCTTACCAGCCCAGCCATGTACTGCGGAGTGATCATGTCGAGGAACTCGGTGCCGGCGGGCACGCCCATCTCGGCAAGGTCGAGCAACAGGTGTCGCGCCTGCCGCAGGCCGTCGTTGATCTTGTACGACTGGTCAAGGTACGGGTCGTTGATCAGGCCTTTCCAGCCAATGGTGGTGCGCGGCTTCTCGAAGTAGACCCGCATCACAATATGCAACTCGCCGGCGTGCTGCTCGATGGCCTTCTTCAGCAGCGCAGCATATTCGCGCGCGGCTTTAGTGTCGTGAATGGAGCACGGCCCCACAATCACCAGTAGGCGTTGGTCCTCACCGCGCAGAATGCCGGCTATCTCTTCACGCGCCTGGAAGATGGTGGCTGAAGCCTTTTCCGTCGTCGGCAGCTCTTCCTCGAGAAAGACCGGCGGCAGTACGACTTTGATCCAGTTGATGCGAAGGTCGTCGGTGGAATAGAACATGGCCTTGGCGATACGTATTCAGAAATTTTGGGAGCGAACTTTATTACTCTATCAGCCCGGTGGGGGCCGATTTGCGTTCGCAGGAAGGGGAAGTAAGCTGAAATTATGGCTGCCCCTCAGGGATTCGAACCCCGATATGCCGCTCCAGAGGCGGCTGTCCTACCGTTGAACGAAGGGGCAGCAAATGCGGCTGCTGCAGGCACAGCCTATTCGCCGCTTCGTTAATTCTATTGGCTCTTGCGCGTGAGCGTCAACACGCAACGCGCTAGAATGAGCTTCGACTTCACTCTCACACGAGGCTCTCATGACATCATCCTTCGCCACCGCCGACATCGCGCGTCAGTTTCTGCAGGCCGACCAATGCGCGCTCATCGTTGTGGACATACAGGAAAAGCTCCTGCCTCCCATCTTCAACAAAGATGAGATGGTCAAGAACTCGCAACTGCTTGTGCGTCTGGCCAACATTCTCGAGATTCCCACCATCGTGACCACGCAATACGTGAAGGGCCTTGGCCCCACCGTTCCCGAGATCGCGTCCTTGCTCACCGCCACGCCGCCCATCGACAAAATGCAGTTCGGATGCTTTGGCTGCGACGAATTCCGTTCCGCCTTGAAGGCCCTGACCGGTAATCGAAACACCCTGCTGGTCTGCGGCATGGAAGCGCACATCTGCGTTATGCAGACTGTGCTCGGGGCCCTCAACGACGGCTACCTCGTGCACATCGCCTCTGACGCCATCGGCTCGCGCGTCCGCTGGAACTGGGATATTGGCATCGACCGCATGCGCGCCGCCGGAGCCGTCATCTCCACCACCGAGATGATGATCTACGAACTTTTGCGAGCTTCGGGCACGCCGCAATTCAAGCAGATGTTGCCGTATCTCAAAGGCTGATGGCACAGCGCATTCCATTGGGACGCCGTCGGGCCGCACCGGTAAACCCATGATCTCCCTCGCTCGCAAGTTACGCCTGACTGACTTCTTCTCCCTCGGTTTCGGCACCATGGTCGGCGTCGGCTGGCTGGTGGTCATGGACGACTGGTTGCTCCGCGGCGGCCCGCTCGGCGCCGTGCTGGCGTTCGTCATCGGCGGAATCGTCCTTCTACCCATCGGCATCGTCTACGGCCATCTCGTAAGCGCCCTGCCCGACGCCGCCGGCGAAATTGCCTACACCGCTGCGGTCTTTCCCCGCTCCGTCAGCTTCGCCACCGGATGGATGATGCTTCTTGCCTACTACATCGTCTGTCCGTGGGAGGCGGTGGCCATTGGCCGCATCGCCGGCTACCTCTTCCCTGCCCTGAATTCCGTCGAACTCTACCGCGTCGCCGGCAAGCCTGTCTTTCTCCCGCATCTGGTTCTCGGGCTCGCGCTCACCGCACTCATCACCGCCCTGAACTATCGCGGCATCCGCCTCAGCGCCACGCTGCAAAACTGGAGCACCTTCGCCGTGCTCGCCCTCAGCATCGGCTTCGTCAGTGCAGGCATGAGCCACGGCTCCACCGCAAATCTTCAGCCGCTCTTTAACGGCCCGGCGCTGGTATCGATCGTGCTCATGCTGCAAGTGGTGCCGTATTTCATGACCGGCTTCGAATCCATCGGGAAAGCTTCGGAAGAAGCGAGCACCGAATTTCAACCTCGCCGCTTCCTCTTTGCCATCTTGTTAGCGATCGTCGTCGGCTCGATGTTTTACGCTATCGTCACCACCGCTGTTGCGTACGTCGCTCCCTGGCAGACTCTGGTACACGAGCCCTTTGCTACTGCCGTCGCCTTCGAGCACGCGATGGGCTCCCGGTTTATCGTCAAGGTCATCATGGCGACGGCCCTGCTGTCGCTGGTGAAGATTTTCAACGGCAACTTCATCGCTGCCAGCCGGCTGTTGTTTGGCCTCGGACGCCGCGGGCTGACCGACGAACGTCTGGGCTACGTTCACCCCCTCAATCGCACACCTTCCATCGCGATCGTCTGCCTCGGCGTCTCCACGGCGCTGTTGATGTTCGCCGGCGAATCCATCCTGGTGCCCATCACCGAAGTCGGCTCGCTGGCCTCACTGCTGGGCTGGATGGCCTCCTGCGCGGCGTACCTGCGCATGCGCCCGTCATCCTTGGGCCGACTGGCCGCGGCGACCGGCATCGTGGTCACCTCAGTATTGCTGTCGCTCAAAGTCGTGCCGCAGGTCCCCGGCCACTTCACGCATTATGAATGGATCGCCTTGGCCGTCTGGGTCGGGATAGGACTCCTGCTTCGCCGTGGGCCTGCGAATGCTTAGAGCACGTTCACATCAGATGTAACCGAATCCCCACAGGGCCAATCTGGTTTCAATCCAAACAGCAAAAGCGCGAGCTATGCGCTCAGGGTCTGCTCTGCCATTTATCGGCTGCGGTCGATACCCTTTGCACCCTACCCCCCCACCTAATCTTGAAAACAAATGGCTTGCAGCACGACTGTGCGCAACTTATTGCAAACAATTGACTTATACGTATAGTCCTGCAAACAAGTAAGTTAGGCCGCTATTTGAGGACTTTTGGGTCGCAAAATCCAGCTGGCTTGCGTCAATCCTCTATAAGGCATTGAAAATAAATGAGTTATATGTATAGTCTTGCAAACATTGGAGTTACGTAGTATTTTGCAGAGATTTTTGCACCGAAATCTGCCTGTTTTGCGCAATTCCTTGCAAAGGCTTGGAAACAAACGAGTTATATGCAAAGTCTTGTTATCAAAGAACTTAGCTGGCTGGTTGCTCCGCTGAGGAGCAGCCTTGTCCGGGCTTTCGCCGGGCCAGACGGAATCAGAAATACTCCACTGGCTGGGGAGAGGCCAAGAGAATTCGGCAGGGAAACGGAACGAAAGTAACCTATGTTTCCCAAATTGGGAGGCCTGGCGGGAAGACTGCAAATGTACCGGTTGCACCAGAACGCAACGCCTCCGATATTACGACTCCAGCGCCACGAGTTGCGTGTAGTACTGCGCCGCGTGCGGCGAAGTGGCGTGTACCGTCTTCTCCGGCAGTTCGCCCATGTACATCGCGATCTCGTCGCAGGCATGCAGCCGCGGGCAACGCAGGCAATCTTTGTACATCTTGTCAGGCAGCAGTTCTTTCTCCACGATGGCAAAGCCCATCTTGCCGAAGAACTCCGGGATACGCGTGAACAGGCACACGCAAGTCACGCTCTGGCGGGCGGCCTCAGCCAGAAGCGCATCAATCAGGAGGCGCCCCGCTCCCTTCCCCTTCGCCTGCTTGCCGATGGTGATGGAGCGCACCTCGGCCAGGTGCATGCCGTAGAGGTGCAGCGCGCCGCAGCCGACGATCTCGCCCTCATCTTCGATGACCACAAAGTCGCGGATGTTCTCGCAAATCTCCGCCAGCGAGCGACCCAGCAGGGTCCCGTCGCCAACGTGAATCTGAATCAGTTGCTCGATCGCAATGGCGTCGGGCAAGGTAGCATTACGCGCCAACATGGGCAGCTCCCGCATACATCAAGAGTGTGTCCTTCACTTTCTTCAACGCCGCCCGAACCTGCGAAGGAGCAGTACCACCCGGCACGTCGTGTATCGCCAAAACCTGCTGCAACTTCAAGGATTGATAAAACTGTTCATCGGCTGCGATGTCACAGCCTGCGAAGTCTTCTTCTGTAAGGTGCTCCAGCTCGCATCCTTTCTGCACGGCAAGCTGCACCGCCTTGCCGATCCTCTCGTGCGCCGTGCGGAACGGCACTCCGCTGCGCACCAGATAGGCCGCGCCCGCCAGCGAATTCATGAAGCCGACACTGGCCGCTTCCTGCATGCGCGCGTAGTCGAACGTGACGCTGGCCATGAAGCCGGTTGCGACTCGCACCGTGCTTGACACTTGCTGCGCGGCGCTGAAAACCGGCTGCTGCGTCTCCTGCATGTCCTTGTTGTAGGCCAGCGGCAGACCTTTCACAGTCATGAACAGCGCGGTCGCGTCGGCAAACACTCGCGCGGCCTTGCCGCGGATCAACTCCAATGCGTCCGGGTTCTTTTTCTGCGGCATCGCGCTACTGCCGGTGGAAAATTCCTCTGGCAATTTCACAAAGCCGTACTCCGTCGTCGCAAAGAGGATCGACTCCTCCGCCCACCGGCTCAGGTGCAACGCGATCGGATGACAACGCTTGCACAAACTCAATCGCGAAATCGCGATCGCTGGTGGCGTCGATGCTGTTGGCGGTGGGGCCGTCGAACTCCAGCGCCTTCGCCATGGCGGCGCGATCCAATGGCAGAATCGTTCCCGCCACTGCTCCCGAGCCCAGCGGACAGTGGTTCAGCCGCTTACGGCAATCCGCAAGGCGCGAAAGGTCCCGCTCGATCATCGCCACATACGCCAGCAGCCAATGCGCCACCAGCACCGGCTCGGCACGCTGCAGGTGCGTGTACGAGGGCATCGCCGCATCGCCGGCGTTCTCCGCCTGCGTTACAAACTCGCTCGCCAGCTCCACCAGCGACAACGAAATTGCATCGATCTGCGCCCGCACGTACAGCCGCAGGTCGGTCGCGATTTGTTCGTTGCGGCTGCGGCCGGTGTGCAGCTTCAACCCCACCTCTCCCGCAATCTCCACCAAGCGCTTCTCGACGTAGTGATGCACGTCTTCAATCGCCGGATCGTCATCAGCAGGAATTCCTTCCGCCGCAATCTGATCGAGCACCTTCAGCGTCAGCGACAACTCCGCACTCGTCAGCACTCCGGCCTTGGCGAGAGCAGAGGCGTGCGCTTGGCTCGCCGCCACCTCGTAAGGCACAAGGATGCGATCGAACGGAAACGACCGCTGCCATGCTTCGAATTCCGCGTTCAGCTCCTGGCTGAAGCGGCCCGACCACATCTTCACTTCATTACCTCGGTCTTCTGGTGAATCAGCGCCCGCGAGCGCGCCGGCAGTCCCAGAATGCGGATGAACCCTTCCGCGTCCTTCTGGTCATAGCTGGCGCCCATAGTGAAGCTGGCCACATCAGGACGGTACATCGAAGTCTCCGACTTGCGGCCGGCGATCGCGATGTTGCCCTTGTATAGCGCCAGCGTCACCGTCCCGCTGACGTCGCCCTGGGAGCTCTTCACGAATGCTTCCAGAGACTCGCGCAGCGGCGTGAACCACAGTCCGAAATACACCACCTCGGCATACTTCAGACCGATGTGCTGCTTGAAGTGCGCCAGCTCGCGGTCGAGGCACAGCGCTTCGAGTTCGCGATGAGCAGTGAACAGCAGTGTGCCGCCCGGGTGTTTCGTAACAGCCCCGCGACTTCATGCCGACGAAGCGGTTCTCGACCAGGTCGATGCGGCCGATGGCGTTGCGCGCGCCGATTTCGTTCAGCACTTCGACGGTCGCCACCGGATCGAGCGTCACGCCGTTCACCGCGATGGGCAGGCCGTGCTTGAACTCGATGGACACCTTCTCTACCGCGTCCGGCGCATCCTGCGGAGACTTCGTCCAAGTCCAAGTGGTGTCGAGAGGCGCGTTGTTGGGATCTTCCAGTTCTCCGCCCTCATGGCTCACGTGCAGCAGGTTGCGGTCGCGGCTGTGGATCTTCTCGCGGCTCTGCGCCACCGGAATGCCGTGCGCTTCGGCGTACTCGAGGCAATCCTCCCGCGACTTCAGCGTCCATTCGCGCCACGGCACAATGACCTTCAGCTCCGGAGCCAGCGCCTGGTAGGCGTGCTCGAAGCGAACCTGGTCATTGCCCTTGCCGGTGCAACCGTGCGAAACCGCGGTCGCGCCTTCCTTCAGGGCGCATTCCACCTGGTACTTGGCGATGATCGGCCGCGCCAGCGAAGTGCCCAGAAGGTATTTGTGCTCGTACACCGCGCCCGCCTGAATCGCTGGAAAGACGTAATCGGTAAGGAACTCCTGCCGCAGGTCTTCCACGATTACCTTGCAGGCGCCGGTCTTGTATGCCTTCTCGACCACGGCATCGAGATCGTCGCCCTGTCCCACGTCGGCGACAAACGCGATGACGTCGTAATCGTAGTTCTCTTTCAACCACGGAATGATGATGGAGGTGTCCAACCCTCCGGAATAAGCAAGGACAACTTTTTCACGCATGAGCACTCCTCGGCGGGAAGCGGTGTACACCGCCTTCCAGCAACAGGACCATGATGGCCTTTTGAATATGCAGGCGATTTTCCGCCTGATCGAACACGACCGAACGCGGCGAATCGATCACCGCCGCGGTCACTTCATCTCCCCGGTGCGCCGGCAGGCAGTGCATGAACACGGCATGCTTGGCTGCCTTGGAGAACAACTTCTGGTTCACCTGGAACGGCATGAAAATCTTTCTGCGCTCGGCGGCTTCGTCTTCCTGACCCATGCTCGCCCAGACGTCGGTGTAAACGGCATCGGCGCCGCTGACCGCTTCGACGGGATCGTTGCTCACTTTGACTTTCGCCCCCGTAACCGCCGCGATCTTCTCGGCCGCGCTGAGCATGTCGGCGTGGGGCTCGTAACCCGCCGGCGTGCCGACCGAAATCGTCGCACCCAGGCTCGCGGCCGCCAGCATCAGCGAGTGGGCCACGTTGTTGCCGTCCCCCACGTACGCCAACTTCACGTTCTTCAAGTCGCCGAATTGCTCTTGCAGCGTTTGCATATCGGCCAGCGCCTGGCAGGGGTGCTCCAGTTCGCTCAGCGCGTTGATCACCGGAATGGATGCGTGCTGCGCCATCTCGGTCACAGTTTCGTGAGCAAACGTCCGCAGAACCACGCCGTCGATCCAGCGCTCGAGGTTGTGGGCCACATCGCTCAGGCTCTCGCGCGCGCCCAGCCGCGACTGGGTTTGGTCCACGAAAAACGAAGTTCCGCCCAGCGCGTTGATGCCCGCCTCGAACGTCAGGCGGGTGCGCAGCGACGGCTTCTCGAAAAACAGCACAATCTGCTTGCCCACGAGCGTGCCGCGGTAGTCCGCTGGGCGCAGCTTCATCGCCGCCGCCAGCTCCAAAGCACAGGCGAGTTCGTCGGGCTGAAAGTCCTGTATCGAGATCAAATCGCGGCCGGTCACCGAGCGCTGCGTAAAGATGCCCTGGTTCGCTCCCGCGGGAATGGTTGTTGCAATCACGTCGTACCTCCTACTGGCTCGGCCAGATGGAAAAGAAAAACAAAATTGTTCTGAGTAAATGCTTTCAGCGAGCGACTAAGCGGTTCGTCGCTCGAGAGCGCGGTCGAAGGCTGCCCGTATCATGACGCAATGACCTCCGTGCCACCTTCGATGGGATGAGTGAAGAAGCCCGGCAGCACTTCCGCGCTCGATGCGGGCAGAATCCGTACCCGCGTCACACCCTTCTTGAGCGCGCTGGTGCAGGCTTCCAGCTTGGGCAGCATGCCGCCGCTGACTGTGGCCTGTTCGATCATCTGGGCAATTGCCTTCACGTCGAGCCAGCGAATTACGGTGCCGTCGGCGTCCTTAACTCCTGCGACATCGGTGAGATAGATCAGCGCGTGCGCACCGCAAGCGATCGCGCAAGCAGAAGCCATCTGGTCGGCATTCACGTTGTAATATTCGCCGTCAAAACCGAGCGCGAGGCTGGAGACGACAGGAACAATCCCCGCCGACCACAGGCGCTGAATTGCATCGGTGTTGACCGAGCGAATCTCACCTACGAAACCAAGATCGGGCGATTGCTTCCTGGACGCCCGAAACATTCCCAAGTCGCCGCCGCAAAGCCCAATTGCGGGCTGGCCAGCCGCACCCAGCGAGGCGACCAACTGCTTGTTGAGCTGTCCGGCCAGCACCATGATGGCAACGTCGCGGGTCTGCGAATCGGTGACGCGCAGTCCATTCACAAAGTTGGTCTCGCAGCCGAGTTGCTTTAGCGTGCGACTGAGGGCAGCGCCGCCTCCGTGCAAGACGATGACTTGGTGGCCCTCCCGACAGAGACCGGGAATGGCAGCGGCGAACTTCTTCACCAGCTCTTTGTTGTCGAGCGCCGCTCCTCCGATTTTGACCACCAACTTCATTGCAGCCCTGCCCTTTCGTCGACACCGAACATCAGGTTCATGTTCTGCACCGCCTGTCCGGCGGCGCCCTTCAAAAGGTTGTCAATGCACGACACCAGCACCGCCCGCGTGCCATCCGGCGAGAGCGAGAAGCCAATGTCGCAATAGTTCGTATTGCGCGAAAACTTGATCTGCGGCAGCTTGTCCGCACCAAACACCCTTACCCACGGCTTGCCGGCGTAAAACTCACGCAGGGATTGTTCCAATTGCTCTGCTTTCATCGGCGTGGCCAGCTTTACGTAGATCGTGGACAGAATGCCCCTGGGAATCGGCAGCAAATGCGGGGTGAACTGCAACGAGCCGCCATCCAGCCCGAGTTGCTCCAACATTTCGCCCGTGTGCCGGTGGCCGAACACGTTGTACGCCGCGAAGTCTCCGTCCACTTCCACGAAGTGCGTCTTGGCCGAAGGAGACTTCCCCGCCCCGCTCACGCCCGACTTCGAATCGCAAATCACGCCGTGCGCTACATCCACATAGCCAGCCTCGATCCACGGCGCCAGCGCCAGGATGATCGATGTGGGATAGCAGCCGGGATTGGCCAGCAGCGCGGTCGATTTGATGTCGTCCGCATGCAGCTCAGGCAGGCCGTAGACCGACGCATCTTCTATCTGCGCTGCCGCTTCTGGATCGGCGTCGTGGAATGCGTATACCGCGCGGTTCCCCGCCTCTTTCAGCCGCCAGGCCCCACTCAGGTCGATCACGCGAAAGCCGCGGCTGATTGCTTCCGGCACCAGCTCCCGCGAAAACTCATGCGGCGTCGCCAGAAACAGCAGGTCCACGCCGGCGGACTTCATTCGCTCCCACGAGAAGCTCTCGAACGGAAATCCTCCGTTGCCCGCGATCTGCGGATAGGCTTCACTGAGGTCCTTGTAGGCGCTGTCGCCATTGCGGCTGAACAGCAGCGGCTTCTTCACGCCGTCGTGACGCGCGAGTAAGCGCACCAGTTCGAATCCGGAATAGCCGGTGGCTCCGAAGACCGCGGGTTGGATGCGCTGTGCCATCTGCCGTTTACCGGAAATAGCTGCGAATTCGGTTCGTCAGCTTGACCGCAGTGGCATTGTCCGGGGCGATCACCAGGATGGTGTCGTCGCCGCCAATCGTGCCCACAACTTCTTCCCATTCTTCTCCGTCGATGGCCGCCGAAACCGGCTGCGCGCTACCGGCGCTGGTCTTCACGACCACCAGGTTTTGCGCCGCCCTGACCTCGTAGACAAATTCCTGAATCAAGCGCTCGATCGAGGGCAAAAACGCGTCCGGCACTTCGCCTTGCGGAAACTTGTATCCGTCCGGGGTCTTCACCAGCCGCAACTCGTGAATGTCACGCGACAACGTCGCCTGCGTCACACGGTGTCCGCGGCGGTAGAGCCGGCGCCGGAGTTCCTCCTGACTGGAGACCTCCTGGCTGCTCACCAGATCACGGATGGCGGAATGACGGGCCAGTTTTGACATAGCATAAATATACATCGCTATGCATATTCATGCAAGAATAAACGCGACGATCCGCATGGCCGCCGCAGGGGTTTCCAGGGCATGCGAAAGGGGCGCCCGCAGGCGCCCCTTATCGATCATCGCTTGGATAGTGCCGGATCTAGCGACGGCCGTAGCCGCCACCACCGCCGCCGGAGCGTCCACGGTCGCGACCGCCGCCGCCGCCGCCGCCGTAACCACCACGACCGCCGCCACCACCACCACCGCCACGCGGGCGATCAGTCTTGGGGCGTGCTTCGTTGATGTTCAGGTTGCGACCACCGAGGTTGGTGCCGTTCAAGGCTTCGATCGCCTTATTGGCGGCATCGTCGTCCGTCATTTCGACGAAGGCGAAGCCGCGCGGCTGCCCGGTGTCTCGGTCAGTAACGATACTGACTTTGTCGACTGCGCCGTAGGCTTCAAACAGCGAACGGACCTGGTCTTCCGACGCGTCAAACGACAGGTTGCCTACATAAATGTTTTTCATGGATGCCTCACTTCGGGTGGAGGCCGTATCGCGGATCAGAGATTGATAGCGCAGCGCGGCCGCTGGTTAGGTGAATGGGACTACTGAACTCTGCTCGCGACGATACTCGGAAATCCGCCATGGAAAAGAGGGCAGACGAATCTGCCCTCAGTTCGGTTACCGTTTAGAGAACCTGTACGTTCTCAGCCTGCCAACCCTTCGGCCCGCGCTTCACTTCGAAGCTCACTGCCTGGCCTTCCTGCAACGAACGGAATCCGTTCGACTGGATGGCTGAGAAGTGCACGAAAACATCTTCGCCGTTTTCACGCGAGATGAAACCAAAACCCTTTGCGTCGTTAAACCACTTTACTGTTCCTTGTTCCATTGTATTTCTTGGATGTCCTTGTGTTGATGTTGCGCTGCGGGATCGGAAGGTTTCAGGCAGAAATCGCTCGTACTTCAGGAGGGATGGCTGCGAACGCGCCGTTCAAACAAACGCACCTATACTATACACCAATCGACCGGACTGGCCTAGGAAGCGGTGGTCAGATCGATTACGATCCAATTTCGGATTCTCCGCCCTTTCGAGCGCCCCAGTGCATGCGGCGAAGCGGTTGGAAGTCAGAGGCACGCTCGGCATGCAAGTGGGCTGTTTCGACATAGTAACCACCACCAAGGTAGTTACCCTGTCTTCCCAAAACATGACCAATTCGGGTTTTTCATGGGCTTTGACACAGTACCCCCTTGACATCGAAGTCAACCCAACGCAGAATGCCACCACTGGGACCGAAATGGACGCCCGACGATTAGAGTCAACCCTCCCCGGTCTGGATCGGTCTAAACGGCGGAGCAACAACGAACGTATACGGGCACAACGGCCCCAAAAAGGAATCTCCCATGCGAAATGGAATGGCAAAGTACGCCCTGGCAGGCATCGTGGCGATGCTCTGTATGGCCTCGGCTGCAGCACAGAATGTTCGATTTTTCCCCGATTTTTCTTCGATTGCTTACCTCCAAACCAACGGTTCCCAGCAGGCATACTATAACGGCCAATATGTGTTGCGTATGACACCGGGTGCGACGAACAACCCATTCGCCAGCGCCCAATTTGCATCGACCACATGGTTTACGATCCCACAAGCGGTAAACATGGGCTTTACCACCTATTTCCGCTTCCAAATCCATAATGCTCCGGCGTGCTGCAACCCGGGTGAAGGACTGGCGTTTGTAGTGCAGAACGCGGCTTCAACCGACCCAACCTACGGCGCTACCGGGGCCGGCATCACTGCCCGGGGCGTGCCGGGGGGAGGCGTTGGCTATGCCGGAATCCCGAACAGTCTGGCGATCGAGTTCGACACCCTGGCAAACTCCTGGGACCCCGCCTTCAATGGATCGAACCACGTCGCGGTACAGAGCTGTGGTACGAACACCAATGGCCCAGTGCACGAACCAGGCACGTATACGATCTACAAGAACCACAATGTAACAAGTTGTTTGGTGTCGTCGGGCCTGAACAATAGCGTCGGCCTGCCCCACCTGGGAGTCACCTGCGGCCATTCGTCGTGTGCTGATGGGCTTCCGCACGATGTGGTCATCGAGTACGCTCCGGTTAATGGAGTCTGGATGCTTGCGGTCTACATTGACCCGCAGTTCATCGAAGGGACGCACACGCCCGTCAACGGATCCATCCCGGCCATCGATATTCCTTACAACATCGATAGCGCGCAGAACTCCGCCACCGGTCTCTCCCTGGCGACCGACTCCCATGGCAATAAGACTCTGGCGTGGGTTGGTTTCACAGCAGCACAGAGCACGAGGCCCGAGCAGCAGGACATCCTTTCCTGGGAGTTCACGCCGCACACCGCTGTCGACGTAACGCAGCAGATCCCCCCCGGCGGTACCGACGCCCACTACACATTTGGCGGACACGATACGGTAGTCGCCTATTACCCGGGATACGTGAACAACGGTTGCGACGGCAACAGCCCCAATGACCCCTGTCAAATGACCGTTACGGCAACTCCCATTTCGCGCAGCCTGTTCTACCAGACTCGCCTGATGGGGACACCGTTCGCCAACGAACAGTGCATCGTGTACCAGGGCACCGGCGGTAACTGCATCGTGTACTCGATCACTTGTCAAAAAGCGAGCCAACCAAACGTGAACGTAACCTGTCCCGCCAGTCTGCCAAACACGTGCAACAATGTCGGCGATCCGGGTTGCATCTCATTCAGCACCAGCTTCTATACTTCGGATGGTGTGACCGCGCAGAATGCCGATTACCTGAAGACTGACCCGATCGGCTCGAACAACTGGCACAGCATTTTCCAGTCGTATGAGCCCAACGTGTTTGACGGAAGGACGACTGGAACAGGCGGCTCGGCTTCTGACTTTGTCGCAACCTTCGGGTTAGGTGCAGGCCCAAGGCCCTAGTACACGCTCCAAAGCGCTTCAACAAGCCCCGGCTGCAACCGCCGGGGCTTTGTATTGCAGCAATTCCTGCCTGTGCACGGTCCGTCCTACTGGACGGGTCGCATAGTGGAACGCAACTCCGCCGTTGCGTGAGCTTGAGGAATTGCATCTCGCCGTGCTACATCAGCCGGCTCAATGACTCATACTCGCGGAAGATTTGCGCCACTGCGACGGCAGAGTGGGTCGGCTTGCCTGCGTTGTTGTGCGATGCGCCATCGCGGGGATCGAATAAAATGTGGGTTGCGGCTGATTAACGCCGAAGTGTGGCTTGCGACTTGAGCAACGGTGGATCCGGCTGCTCACTGATATGACTTCACCGCTTCACGGTAAACGTCTTTCAGATCGGAGCGATCCAGCAAGCGGCCGGCGCCGCTTTCCTTGCTGATCGACTCAAGAATTCGCGCCGTTTCCTGATACTGTGGCACGTACTCCTTCGTCTTTCCACCGAGACTGAGGATCTCTCCCATCAGGTAATGAGCTCTCGCCTGCTCCACCAGCAGACCGAGCTTTTCGGCGCGATTCATGGCCCGTTCTAATTCCTTCTGTGCGTCCGCCGTATTCTTGTTCGCCAACAAGGCCTGCGCCAGATACACCGAAGACTGCACCGACAGCGCTTTTAAGCCGAGAGTATCCGACTCTTCCACCAGCTTCTTGAGAACCGGAATCGCCGCAGCCTGGCGGTTTTGAACCACATCCAGCTTCGCCATGTTGAACCGCGTCGCGGCCGACAACTCGCGGCTCTTCGCCCGGGTCGCTACCTGCAGCGCCTTGTCATATTGCTGGCGGGCCGCACCGTAGTCGCCCCGATAGAAGTAACTATCGCCCAGGTAATTCAGGTTCGCAGCCAGGACGGTGTCGTTCTTGACGTCAGCCGCCTGCTTCACGGACTCTTCCAGGCTCTTCTCGCCTTCGTCCCAGCGGCCAACTTCCGACAGCGCATCGCCATAGCGTCCCTTCGCCTCGGCCATGAGCCAGCTCTGGTCCTTCGATTGCTCAAAGTCCTTCAGCGATTCCTGCAAGGCGCTGAGGGCAGCAGCATACTTTCCCTGCTCGGTGAATAGAGCCCCCAAGCCGCTGGAATTGACCGCGATGGCATTCTGGTCATTGCTGTTTCTGGCGATTTCAAGCGCCTTCAAATACTGGGTCACAGCCGTGTCGTATTGACCGAGCGCGACGTTGACCTCGGCCAGGTTCTGTAACGATTGCGCCATGTCGTCGGTCAACTTCAGCTTCTCGCGGATCTGATAAGCCTGCTGGTACGAGGTCAGCGCGTCCTGGAAGTTGTCCATATAGCTGCGAATAGAGCCGAGGTTGTTCAGGCACAGCGCCTGCCTGGACTCGTCGCCCAAGTCGCGATACAGAGTCAGCGCATCGGTAGTGCTCTTGAGCGCTTCTTCGTACCTGGCATGGTCGGCATAATACGAACCCAAGTTCATCAGGACCATCGCCGTCCCGCTACGGTCGCCAATCTTCTGGTAGGCGGACAGCGCTTCCTTGTAGTGCGACAAAGCTTCGGCGGAGTTGCCCATGCGGCTCTGCACTCTGGCAATCTGGTTCAGGCTGCTGGCTACGCCCCGCTCCAGTCCAAGCTTCTTGCGGATCTCGAGGGCGTCGGTGAAGTTCTTCAGGGCCTCATCGAGCTGGTTCAAGTCCAGATAAGCCGCCCCCATTTGCTGCTCGACGGCGGCTTTGGCTTCGTCATTGCCAAATTGGGTGGCCAAGCTGTAGGCGGAGTTCAGAAACTCCAGTCCCGCCTGTGAATTTCCCGCCTCAACCTCAACCTTGCCGCTGGCGAGCAACGCATCGAGGTTCTTCGAATCGGACGACCGGACCCGCGCCAGCCGCTTTCGGGCTTCGTCATAGTTGCTGACCTGCTCATACAGGCCCGCCAAGGCCAGTTGAGCGTCCGCGTCATCCGGGTTTCCTTCCGTGAGCTTCTGATAGGCGGCAATCGCCTTGGCGGTGTCGTTGGTCACGACGGCATGATTGGCTTCAACCAGGTACTTCTGCTGCGCCGGAAGATTGTCGCTGAGGGTGACGGCGTGGCGTGATGTCTGCTCCGCTTTATCGTCGAATCCGAGCGCGTGATAGGCCAGCCCGAGACGGGAATAGGCCATCGCAAAGTTCGGATCTTCGGCGACGGCATCTTCGAACTTCTTGGCGGCGTCCTGGTCCTTTCCAGCTCGCTCCAGTTGCAGCCCTTCGTCATAGGCGCGCAGGGCAGGCACCGACTTGGTCAGGACATACTCGCCGCGCCCCTTCAGGTCCTTTTGAATGTCCGGATCGGTAGACAGGTTGGCGCGCACCTGCGACGCCAGGTTGTCGAGTCCAGCTAGTAGTTCTTTCTCGCTTGGAACATCAGTCTTGAGTTCGAAATTACGATCGTGCTTGAGGTCGTACACGGTTGCATTGATGCGAATCTGGTCGCCGAATTTCTGATATTGGCCGTACACGACGGTATCGGCATTGGTGAAATCGGCAATGCGCTTCAGCATCGACAAATCCAGTTGGGACTGCGCAGAAATGTGCAGGTCGCGCAGCACCTGTTGCAGGCGACTGGGCGAGACGAGGCGAACACGCTGAGACTGACCGATGTCCGTGCTCAACGTTTCCGACAAACTGGAAGACAACCAATTCAAGCTGGGGTCCGACGACGAGTTGTAGAACGGTACGATGGCCAGCGAAAGCGCCGCCGCCTGCGTCGCACTGGGGCCCGCTTTGCCGCCTTTGAACAATGGACTGAAGTACGCGCCCGCACCCAAGGCCAAAACCAGCGCCACAACTCCTATTCCGACCCACTTAACCGGGAATTTTTTCACCGGCGCCGGCGCTGCACTTGCACCCGCCAGCGACTCCGAGGTAACCGTCTGTCCCGAATACACCGAGGCGCGCAGCACACTCTGTCCGCTGCCGCTCGACCGCGGACGTTTTCCTTCGAACGTATCGAGGTCGTCGATGATCTCCTGGATGCTGTTGTAGCGCGCGTTGCGATCACGCTCCAGACACTTGGCGGCGATCAGACTCAATGCCGGCGGCAGCGTGGGATCGACTTCCGACAACGGAACCGCGCGTTCCTGCGTACGCTTTACCAAGCTGGCGATGGCACTTTCGGCACGAAATGGAATATTACCGGTCAGCAGCTCGTAAAAAATCAGGCCCATCGTGAAGATGTCGGAACGCGGATCCAGCTCCGAGCCCATCGCCTGCTCCGGAGACATGTACTCCATCGTTCCGATCATCATGCCGGTCTGGGTCATGCCGTCACTTTGGACGGTTTTGGCCAGGCCAAAATCCATGATGACCACGCGGCCCGAGGCGTCCTTCATGATGTTGCCAGGCTTCAAGTCGCGATGGATTACGCCTTCCTGGTGCGCAGTCAGCAATCCAAGGCAGGCCTGCCGCATGATGTCCACGGCTTCCTTGGGCGACAACTTCCCCGAACGCGTCAGGATCGAGCGCAGGTCCTCACCCTCGATGAACTCCATGGTGATGAACTTCACGCCTTCGGCTTCGTTCAGGTCGTAAATGCGAATGATGTTGCGATGCGTCACCTGGCGCGCCAACACCAGTTCCTGCTTAAAGCGCGCCAGGATCGCCGGGTTCCCTGCCAAGTCGGGCCGAATCACCTTGAGTCCGACGGTACGATCCACCTCGAGATCGTGTGCCTTGTATACGGCGCCCATGCCGCCCATGCCCAGCAACTGCTGAATTTCGTAGCGCCCGCCGAGAATGGTACCGACCTCCAGTACCGTCGCGCCGATGGCCGCAAAAATCTGATTGGAGACACCAGAACTGGATTCTCGCCTCGGCCGAGTACCGGCCATGGTGACTTCGTTCGACGAGTCTCGCTTGGGTGTTGGGGCCGGCGACACTTGACGCGCCGATTCCGGCAGCTTCTGCGTGCCCACTTGGGTGACATCGGGGTCGGGGATTCCGGCCATGGTCATGGCATCGGAATTGAGAGCAGGCTTCGGCGTCGCAGCCGAGCTTTCGCCGCTGGAGACAGCTGTCCCTTCTTGCCCGTGATGAGCGGAATGGTCTGCGTCGCCTGCCATATCCCCCACTGTATTCTTGGCCTTGATAACCGGGCAAAAACCACTCTCCCGGTCACTTATCATCGCAGTATATCTTGCTTTCGCCGTGTCTGTAAGGCGATTCTGACTGTGTCACAAAAGGTCAATATCAAGCTTTGTTAGATGGCCTTTAAGGTAACACTGACGTTGGGACGAATACACCACCTACGTGCCAGTTCCGACGAGCTGTCAAAGCTCGCCACACCCTTTGGAAATTGGCATTTCCGCGGACCAGCCGAAAATAGTTCGGAATGGTGACGCCGGTGGCTGCCATCGCTGGCTGTCAGGCTGGAAGAGCAGTTGCGTCCGGCGAGCCCGAAAAGTTCTAGTCGACGCCGCCTAAGCTGGCGCCGGGAAGCACCGCCGTCACAGCCCTGGCGTCGTCATTCATGGGAGGAACGGGCTGATGACGCAATGACGCAACCGCCATGCGCCCCAGATCATAAGCACCGTAAATGATGTTAGCCCGCCAGATATCGTTGCGGAAGGTCAGGATCTCCCGCCGGAGATACCGAAACACATGGTTGCCCGGCTTGTATTCTGCAGTCGACGGGCTGGCCGTAAGACCAGGCACGACAGGGTGGCACTCCTGCAATTGCACTACAGCGACGGAACCATCCGTTCGCACCAGATCGCCCGTAGCGTTCTGAGTGACTGTCGGAACCCCCGGGCGTGACACGTAACTCACGGACTGCACGCATCCCGAGAAATTCAAATCGCGAATTACTTTGGCCCGCTCGTCATCGATGTCGGGTGAAATGTGGTGGACGAACCCTTTGTACTTCACCGACAGGACCGCACCGGTGTCATGGGTGGACGAACTCACCCATACCGGCTCGGTCGCTCCTTCCGGCGTCCACTGCCAGATGCGCAGATGATCGCGGCGGCCGTAGCTGTTCAGGCCCTTCTGCCACTTCATGTCCTGCGGCTTGCCGTCAACCAGAAAGGTCTTCATCGGTTGCTGCGCATAGCCGCTGTTGTTCAGTAGAGCATAAAGGTTCTTCATGACCGCATGCCGCGACACCGGATCGCTGGTGCGCCAACCGGCCTCGCGAAATGCGGCCTCGACCTGTTGCTGTGTGCCCTGAAAAACGATATTCACCAGGTCAGCATTGACCGACTTCAGCGTCGTGCTCCATTGCGGCACCTGTTGGACCCAGGCATAGGCCGGCGATGCATCGTCCGCGCTGCTCTCCGCGTAGCTTGCCGCCGTCATCGGAATCGACGTGATCGCCACCGTGGTCTTCAAGCGCATGTCCGTGCCCGATGGATAGTAAATTTCTGGCTCGGGAAAAATCGGAAATGTGGCTTTGTAGACAATCAGCCCGAGATCGGAATACGGGTTCCACGTCGGCATGTGAATCAGGCGGCTGTTGATCCGTCCCTGGAACGTGTCTGAACTCATCACGCCGTGGACCACGCCATTCTTCACACGTTCGCGGGCGTTCTCCACTTCGTCCACGCGTGCCGTCATCTGCACCGTGGACTCCGGTCCCAGCGCAACCTGCGAGAATTCAAGCTCCAGCGCAGCCGTCTCGTGGCGAATGCCCCACCCCACCTTTCGCTTGCTCTTCACCACCCCTTCCACCGGACTCCCCATGGGCAGCACGATTTCGTTGCCGCAGGTAACGTCCTGTGTCAGCACCGCATGGACGGGGTCGCCCACTTTTGCGTTGTAGGTGGAAACTGGGCTGGATAGGCGGATCCAAAGTGACTGTCCGGCCGGCAATTGATCGCAACCGATCGCCCATTGGGCCAGACCGAGACTGGTGAAGAATACGAGCCCGCGTAGCGCACCGAGCAGGATTCTCATTCGAAGTAGTCGCCTTCCCATAACTGAAATTTGGGGGTACTTCATGATAACCGATGTCGGCGCGCCTACCACTCGATTCAGGTCGTAATTGATTGGGTACGCGGCACAAAGTAATGCGACCGCAACAATCGTCTACCCTCGCCAAGCACGCGCCATCCCATACTGACTGAAACGCCCCGGATTGTTCCGGGGCGTTCAATGCTGCGTTGTTTACCGTCGAATTAGAACTGGTTCCACAGGTACTGGTTGTACACGTCGTGGTGGAACTGCACTTCCGGCGCCTTCACTACCGTGCCCAGCAACCGTGGGCACCGATCGGCAGCCGCCTGCTTCAGGTCGGCGTAGCGTCCTTTGACGTCCGCGCCTAGCAGCTTGGTCGTCCACTCGGCGCTGCGGAAGTTCTCCATCGCGTCGTAGATGTTGTCTGGCAGATACCGCTCGGCTTGGCGCAGGTTCTTGATCTTCGCCGTCTCGCCCAGCAGTCCTGTCTTGAACACCGCCAGCATCACCATATACGGGTTCGCATCCGGCCCAACCGAGCGAACTTCCACGCGCATGCTCTTCTCGTTGCCGATCGGAATACGAACCATCGAACCACGGTCGACTGCCGAGGCCTTGATCTGGTTTGGAGCCTCAAAGTGCGGATCGAGGCGCCGGTACGCGTTCACGCTGGAGTTCAGCATCAGGCAGGTATCGTTCCCGTGGGTGAGGATTCGGTCCACGAACTGCCATCCGAACTTGCTGAGCTTCTCCTCGCCTTTGGCGTCCCAGAAGAGGTTCTTCCCGCCCTTGCTGATGGAGACGTTGGTGTGCATGCCGCTGCCGTTGACACCGACCACGGGCTTGGGCAGAAACGAAGCCGTCAGCCCCAGATTGGTTGCCACCTGCCGACAAATCAGCTTGTAGAGTTGGATCTGGTCGGCCGCTGCCACCACTTCGCCGTAGGAGTAGTTAATCTCAAACTGCGACGGCGCCACTTCCGGATGGTCCTTCTCGTTCTGAAATCCCATCGCGCGTTGCACTTCGGCCGAGGTGTCGATGAACGTACGCAGAGGATCGCCCGGCAGCGAGTGATAGTATCCACCAGTATTCACGTACTCAAAACTGTGCGTTTCGTGATAATGCCGCTCGGCGTCCTTGCCGGCAAACAGGAAACCCTCAATTTCGTTGGCCGCATTGAGGGTGTAGCCTTCCTTCTTGAACTGCTCGGCGGCAAACGTCTTGAGGATGCCGCGAATGTCGGCCGCGTAAGGCGCACCGCCCTTGTCGATCACTTCGCCGAAGACCAGAATCTTGCCCGGCCCGAATACATCGGATGGGCCCCAATAGAACGCGCTCCAGTCGATCCCCAGGCGAAGATCGCTCTCACGCTGCGCGGTAAAGCCGCGGATCGACGAGCCATCAAACGTCAGGTTGTCGTAACTCTTCACCAGGAACTTCTTGTCGTAGTCGAGCATGTGCAGGCGGCCTTCCAGGTCGCTGAACATGACCGTCACGGCCTTGATGCGCTTCTCATCGGCGAGATATTTCAGGCGCTCTTCCTGAATTTTGTGGCCGTCCACCCGTTTCAGGCGCTGTTCCTTGGCTTTTAGATTCAGTTCTTCCAACTGGTCATACGGCATTGCCAGAAAGTTACGAAGTTCGTTCGACATGAATCTCCTCGTGATGGGGATTGGGAACTGCCACTGCAAAGTCAGGTGGCTTCGATCTTCTTGAGGTTAATTGATGGGGAATTCCATCTACCAATTAAAAGCGCTAATGGGCCACATTGACGGAATTTATGACGAAGGATTGCTGCGAAAACGGTGCAATATGCTGTCCGAACGCTACAACTTCGGGGTGAGTGGCTCCCGTCACTGGCCGGATTGCAGGCGTTTGCGCATCACAATCTCCGCGCCATGGTGCGCGAAGGTGACTTCCGACACCAGGCTGCGAATCAGGCAAATGCCCCGGCCGTGCGTCAACTTCGTAACCTGATACTTGTCGGGATCGGCGCGCTCGAGGTCAAATCCCGGGCCAGGATCCCGCACCGCGATTGTGATTTCATTGACATCGACCGTCACTACGCAGTGAATCCACTTCGCAGGATCATCGTGACATCCGTGCAGAGCCGCGTTCGCCAAGGCTTCCTGCACCGCAACAAGCAAATCGATCTGGTCGCCCTCGTCGGGACAATGCTGGACGACGAACTCCATCACCAGCTCGCGGTTCTCAGGGACCAGTGCCAGCACACCGGGAAAATCAAATTCCTTGCCCCACTGCCCTGTCCCGGGAAGCACCGGTTCTGCGTCTGCGGCCGGCGGCATTACCACCACGGCATCGACCGCGGAACCCAGATCCATCACATCCGGCTCACGCCGCTGCTCTTCCTCATTATTATCGAACTGGTCAGAACGTGGCACTCCTGCATTATGCGTGCAATCAGTCGCCTGCGCCACTCGTACGGCATGCCGAAGGTTAAAAGTTCATGAACTGCACCGCCGATGAAACGATTACCTGCTTGATTACGTCTATGAATTAGCCGGGCGTTGACCTTTTGGCCAACGGAATCGTTCATCATCAATAGGAATCAATGGAACTCGCGCGCGTTCCATGGCGAACAATCACCAGTGGCCTGCAAACCAGTGCAGGGATTAGGATTAGGAATTCGCAATGCTTCGCATCGATACTTATTCATTGAATACTGTGGCAACGTTGTCGTGCTCGGGAAGCTTGATCTTCGGCATGGAAGTGGAAACCCTGCGCTCGATGGTGCAGAGCCGAAAAGAAAAACACATCCGCATTAACCTCTCAGGGATCGACCGCGTTGACGCTTCGGGATTGGGCCTGCTGGTGGAGTTGCAGGTCTGGGCCCGGGAGGCCGGCCGCACTGTCAGTATGGTTGACCTCTCGGAACACGTCTGGCGCATGGTCATACTGACCAAGCTTTATTCCGCGCTGGAGATTTCTTATTCCGGCGTGCCCGCCCTCAACCGTGAACCCGATGACTTTGAGCGCAATGCGCTAATCGCCTAATGCCCCGCAGGCACTGGTTGCTAATTGGCTACTTGCAGGTGGCTACTTCTCCACCGCCACCGTGGTCTCCGCCAAGCTCCACCCCCGCAACTTCACCTGGGGAGCGCCCTTAGCCGCTGACGCGGGATATTCAATCTCCACCTCCTGCGTCTCCCCGGGCAGCAGCGAAACGTAATTGTCGGTGTAGTACGCCGGCAAGATCCGCGTACCGTCCGCGTTCACCAGCGTCAGCTTGTTTTGCAGTGCGACCGCCGCGCCTTTGTTCTGCAGCTGCACTCGAATCTTGCCCGCGGCCGCCATCGTCGCCGTCGCCGCCAGTGTTGCCGCCGGCAAATGATTGAGTTGCCGGTACGACTTCCCGGTCGCACCCAGCCAATACAAATTGTCTGAGAGTAATTGCCCGGTCGCGCTGTGCAGCTCCAGCTTCACCAGCACCACGTTCGTCCCCATCAACGGCGCCAGGTCAAGCTTGAAGCTCGGTGTCATCGCATTGGCTGCTGCGTCTTTCTTCTCCTCCTGGTGCAGCAGCTGACTTGTTGTCCAGCGAATACACGTTGGCCGTTATCGTCACCCCTGGCTGGGCCGTGGTCGTGGTGTTCACGACCGCCACGCTGTAGTCCGACAAATCCAGCTGCACGTGCACCGGCTCGCACGCCTTCTTCACCCCGTAAAACGACGCCTGCGTGTCGTAATCCGAGCTCAGAATCTGCCACATGTTGCTCGGCCACGCCGGCTGCGTCATCCACAGCATGCGGCCGCTGTTCGGGGCCCACAGGTGCTGGTCCATCCCCTCGAAGATCGCGCGGTGCGTCGACGTACTGCAGCATCTGCGCCTTGCGCTCGAAGTCGGCCAGGCTGGTGCCCGCGCCAAACTCCGTCTCAATCTCCTTCATGAACGGCTCGATTTCGCCGTTTCCGCTTTGATGCCAGTCGTGATAGGCCCACGCATCGCCAATCGGCCACTGGTCGGCCTTCGGAATCCATGCCTCGAACGACTCGAGCGTTGACAGCGACACCGTACCCGTCTCCACCGAGAAGCCATGGTTCCACAGCGTGAAGTACAACCGCGGGTCCTGATACTTGTACGGCCCGCTGTTCTGCAGGTTTACCTGGTTGGAACTCGGCGAGTAGTAGCGGGTGCCATCGTACTTGTCGAGGATTTCAATGATTCCCTTGTTCAAAATCGGCGACGGCACGCCTTCATTCCGCCCGCACCACATCACGATCGACGGATGGTTGCGGAAGCGCAACACCGTGTCGCGCGTGTTCTCCAGAAACAGCGGAATATCCAGCGGCTCGGTGTTGTAGTCCTGCGTGGTCGTCCAGAAGTCGTTCCACACCATCAGGCCGTACTCGTCGGCCAGTTCGTAGAACATCTCTTCGGTGTTCTGCCCCATCCAGTTGCGGATGATGTTGACGTTTGCGTCCCGATGCAGCCGGAAGTACGGCTCCAGCTTCTCGCGCGACACGCGTTTGCGCGAATCGTCCATGCCCCAGCTTCCGCCGCGCGCCGCAATGCGCACTCCGTTAACCTTCAGCACCAGATAGTGCTCCATCTTGGCGTCGTTCACCGGAACCACCGCTGGAGAGTCTCGCCCGCAGGCGTCAGCGACGCCGCCCATGCCAGCCAATAGTCTTTCCATTCCTTCGGCAAGATCTCCGGGAACGGGTCCGGCGCCGGAATTTCCCGTATGCCCTCGTGCGTCAGGTTGACCACTTGCTCGCCCCGCGCGCGAGCCGCTGTGGGCGAAACTTCCACTCGCCTTAAATCTCCTTTGCTGTCGAGCAGTCCCAGCTCGTAGGTCACTTCCCGCACCCCAAACCGCACCTGCCTCGAATCACTCTCCTGGGTGCCCTCGCTGAAGTCGATCTTCGCCGTGTACAGCTCCGGCTTGCCGTAGCCGTTCGGCCACCACAGGCGCGGATGCTGCAGCGTCAACTGCGCAAACTCCGCCGGAGCCAGCTTCACCTCGCTCTTCCCAGGCGCGACCGTCACCTCCTTCGTGACCATCACGTTCTCAATCGCGACCCGCAGCGTGCCCTTCACCGCCTTGTCCGACGCGTTCTCCAGCGGCACGTTGATCTCGAGGTCCGCCTTGCTTGTGTCCGGCAGTGGCAGCTTCGTAATCACTTGCACGTCGCCAATCTTTACTACGCCGGTTGCCGTCAAGACCACCGGCTGCCAGATTCCCGTGTCGCGGTCGCGAATCGCTGGAATCCAGTCCCATCCTTCCGTCGCCATGAACGTCGGCCCGTCCAGCACCATCGCGCCGCCGTTCTCTCCCGGCCCGCCCAAGATCGACTGCTCGTGCGGAATCCCCGGATGCGGCGGCGGCGACACCCGCACCAGCAGCACGTTCGTCTGTCCCGGCTTCACCACATCCGTCACGTCAAATACGCCGCGGATGAACGCGCCTTTGATGTCGCCCAGCGCCTTGCCGTTCAGCCAGACCTCGGCCGCGTAGTTGATGCCCTCAAACGTTAGTGTCATTCGCCGCGCCGCTGTCTTCGGCGCCTTGAACTCGTTGCGGTACCAGTAATCCTGCTTATTCAGGCTCTCGGGAATGAGAAGGTTGTTCAGCCCGTAATCCGAATCCGGATACACTCCGCGATCGATCATGGTGGTTAGGGCCGTGCCCGGCACCGTCGCCACCAGCCATCCCTTCGTATCGAATCCCGCCTTCGCGATCTCCGCCGCGTCAGCCTTCACCGTCGGAGCCGCCGCCATCATCCATCCGCCCGCCAGTTGCCATTGGTTGTCGCCGTCTGCCACAACCTCCGGCCCTTTCGGCAGCGGCTTCGCCACCGCCGCCGGATACGGCGCACGGCTCTTCGGCAACGTCATCGGGTCTTGCGGAGCGCGATACCCTGCTTGTCCTCGCGTCTGCACCGGCCACGGCTTCGACCCGGCTTCGAATTCCAGGAGCGCATCCTGCGGAGGACTTCCCGCCAGCTTCTTGATCTGCTCCGCCGTCAGCGCTTCGCGTACGATGGTGAAACTCGCGACTTTCCCGCCGAAATGCTGACCTTGAAACCCAGGCATGCCCGGCTCCGCCATCGGTACCGGAGGCGCAATCTGCAGCACGGGAGCCACTCTCCCCAGTGCCAGCACTCCCTGCCCCACCTGCGCCCCGTCGCTATACAGCCGGAACACGGACTGCCCATCGAACGTTGCCGCAACCATCTGCCACTTGCCCGGCGTCACCGTAGCCGGAGCGCTCAGCGAGTTCTCCGGCCCCGCCCACAACATCAGCTTGCCCGGCTCCAAGCCGAGATACCGCGCATACTCTGCGTTCGTCTCGCCATACCCCGCCACCAGCGTAGGAGCCGTCACCGTCGCTTCTGGATTGATCCACGCATACATCGTCCACGGCGAATCGGCGCGCAGCACGGTGTCCTTCTCCACCATCTTCTTATGCACGCCGTCGCCGCCCTCCAGGCTCACGACGTTATACGGCCCATACATCGGCGGATCATTCGTCGGCACAATCTGCGCGCGAAGTCCGACGGCAGCGCACAAAAAAAGGGCGAGAACGAATGCAAACAGGCGGGAGAGTCTCAACTCGAAGCGATGCATGGTCCCTCAGATCACCGCCTGCGTCCGACCACGCGAAGTGTCCCGGCAGCAAGCGCACAGTATCGATTTTTCAACTGCAAATCATACAGGACGCAGACTTCGGCGACCCGCCGGGACGTCCGCTTCGAAACGTCCGCCTGACCGCTGAGTGTTAGAGATCGTGGACACCGCTGGCGCGGCATCTCACAACGTGAGGACGGCCCACCAAGAGTGGCGAGATACCAAAGGCTAGATGCTAGTCACTGAGTGCTAGCCGCTCCCCGCCCTACCTATTTCCAAACGTAATGCTCAGCCCCGAGCTCGTTCCATAATCGCTGCCCGAGAACGTTGGCGGAGGCTGGTTGTCCCAATTGCCATAAAATGAAACGTTCCACGACAGACTTCCCGAGAGCTTGATGTAATACGAGGCATTGACGTTCGTGTACACCCGTCCGGGTTCAGAGATAGCCGGAAAAACACTCCCCGTAAACTCGATGGTGGTCTTGTTGAAGCGATAAAACTTCAGGCCGCCGGAAAACAATCCGGTCGCCACATTCTGGGCGCCGTTCACGAAAACAGACGGCGCATAGTTGGTTTGCTGCCAGCCAAAGCCGCCCAGCACGTAGATCTTCGTACGGTTGTTATTCATGAAATATCGCCCAATACCTCCGCCGATGTTCCCCTGCTGGTTAATGCCCTGTTCGGAGCTTTGCAGCAGCCCGCCTTGGCCGGCGTAAAACCAATTGTTCCACCGCAGCAAGCGCTGTGCCCCTATCGTTAATTGGTTGCGTGTGGTGGCGGTCACGCCCGTGCTGGTCGAGAGCGTTGAGTTATAGGACGCGTTCGCCGCCCACCGCTCCCGCGGATAGACTACTTCTGAGCTCAGGTTGTACTGCGTCGATTGATTTCCCTTGGTGTACGTGATGCCGGTATTGATCTGCCCGTTGAATCGCTGCCAGAAATGCTCCGACGTCTGGTCCATCTCCACCACTTTCTGCCGCTCCAGGGTCGTCTGCTTGCTTGACGATTCCACCACCTCGATCGCCATCGGCTGGCCCTTGGCCATTTCTGCCGTTGACAGCGTCCCGGTGTACACCGTCCCGCCCTCGGTCTTCACCAGAAACAGTTGCTTGCTCTCGATGTGGTCCACCTTCGACCATTGCACGTCACTGGTGCCCAGGATGTAGTTCATGCTGATGTACAGCACGCCCTGCGACATCCCCTTGATCTCGCCCGTCAGGTGATCGCCGTTCTTCATGACGATAACGTCGGTACTCTCCCGCGCCAGTGCTGGCGCAATCCAGATCAGCAAAAAGCAAACAAGTGCGCGAAGCTTCATAGTAGGCCTGCCTCAGTCTTGGTCTCACTACGCTCGGGTCCAGTCGCCCCGTAGACATTCCTTTGCCGGTTCGTCCATCATCGTAACGGATGCGACCACTGCAACACGTTCGAAACTGCTGCTGGGTGTTGATCCTGCTGGCGCTGTGTCGTGCCGCCGTGGGCCAGACCGACCAACTTCTCCCAGAAATAGACGCCTACTACAAGGTCTCGCCCCCACTCCGAATCTGGTTTCAGGCCAAACAGACCCGCGAAGATGGCGCCCCCGTCACCGCCGAAATCGGCCCCAGCCTCGACTTCTACCTCAAGTCGCCCGTCAAGTTCGCCGATGTCACCGCCTTCGACCTCGACGACTCCAAATCTCGACTTCTCGTGGTCTCCGTCGGATACCGCTATCTGCCCACCCCCAACGAGGCGCCGACTAACCGCTTCGAACCTCTTTTCACCGTAAACTGTCCCATCGCGAAGATCGGACTGCTCCTTTCCGACCGCAACCGCGCCGACCTCGACTGGCGCGCTGGCAATTTCACCTGGCGCTATCGCAACCGGATCCAGCTCGAGCGAACCATTCGCACGGGCTCTTACCATCCTTCCCTCTACGCCAGCGCCGAGTTCTTCTATAACAGCCAGTACTCCAAGTGGAGCGACACCGCCCTCTACGTCGGATGCCTGTTTCCCTTCGGTAAGCACTTCGAGTTCAACCCTTATTACGAACACCAGAACCAGACCGGGAACAGCCCCAACCAGCAGTACAACCAGCTCGGCCTGATGCTCAACATCTTCTACGGTAGAAAATAGCCCCCCGGTCAAAATCAAAACTGTTAACCACGAAGTGTTCTCGTTCGTTGTCCAAGTAAGAGCGTCGTTCGCGCTCAATCCGACGGGGGCACTAACATGCGCAAGTTCCACACCTCACTCGTAATCAGCTCACTGACCGTCCTTCTGGCAAGCGTCTTGACCGCCGGCAGCCTCATCGCTCAGGCGCAGCCTTCCGGCGCCGCCGGCAAGGCCCCGGCCGTCCAGCAACCGGATGACAAGGATCTGGCCGCCACGCAGGATGAGCTCTTGAAGTTGCTGCGCATGAGTCCGAAGCTCACAACTGTGGTCGCGCGGGACCCATCGCTGCTCGCGAATCAGGATTACGTCGCTCACAACAATCCTGCTTTGGCGCAGTTCCTGCAGGCGCACCCTGAGGTGGCGCGCAATCCTGACTTCTACCTGTTCAACAACGTCGGCGACGGCGATGGCCGCGCCGAACAAGCACTGGAACGCAAAGTGTGGCCCGATATCCCGCCCAGTCCGCAGCCGCAGTGGATGTCGTCCAGTGACGTGCTTTCCTTTACGGTATTCCTGTGCGTCCTCGGTGCTCTTCTGTGGCTGATCCGCCTGCTGACTGAGAATCGCCGATGGAACCGTATCTTCAAACTGCAGACCGAAGTTCACAGCAAGTTGATTGAACGTTTCGGCACCAGCCAGGAACTGCTCAGCTACATGGGAACGGAATCGGGCAAGCGTTTTCTCGAAGCCGCGCCAATCCCGGTCGACTTCGATCGCAGCCAGCCCGTGCCGAGTCCCGTCGCCCGTGTGCTGACCCCGCTGCAAATCGGCATCGTGCTGACCCTGCTCGGCGCCGGGTTCTTGTCGCTTTCACGAACTTTGCCTCAGGCAACGACTCCCCTGCACGTCCTCGGAACGCTGACGCTCACTCTGGGGGCGGGGTTTATCATCTCCGCGGGGGTAACGTGGGTTTTGGCGGCGCGCCTGGGCCTGATGCCGAAGGCCGACGCACAACCGCAAGACCGGAACGACCGGCAGTGACGGGCCGAAACCACACACCACTGGGCAAACGCGATGAACTGGGAATTTGTCATACCGAAGCCGGCGGCCGGCGCGCACGAGCAAACAGCCGAGCCGTCTATGGATGATGACGCGTTCGCTGCCTTCTACCGGCGCTCGGCGCCGTCACTCCGGGCATATCTGTGGCGGGTTTCGGGTGATCCGATGTTGGCCGACGACCTCATGCAGGAAAGCTATCTGCGATTCCTGTGCGCATCTCATCCCGAGGACGGCGAAGTCGCCTGCCGCCGCTACCTCTTCCGCATCGCGACCAACCTGTTGCGCGATCATTGGCGCCGCCCCAAGCACGCCGCGATCGAAGATATTCCGGAAGAACTCGTCAGCTCGACCATGGACGCCGGTCAATTCGAATCGCAAGCCATTCTTCTCCCTGCGCTCGCACGGATGAAGCCCAGAGAACGCCAACTGCTCTGGCTCGCCCATGCCGAGGAATATACCCACCGCGAGATTGCTGAAATCATGGACCTGGGAGCCACCAGCATTCGGCTTTTGTTATTCCGGGCACGACGAAAAGCTGCGCGATTGCTTCGCCAGCAGGCGCTCCCGCGCGGAGGTTCCGCATGAACCTTCGCTCCTGTGTCCGCGAAAGCGAGTTGTCGGATTCCCTGAAGACCGGTCACTGGCCGGATGCCTGCGACGCCAGTCTGCGTGCGCACGTGAACACTTGCCAACGCTGCGCGGATTACTTGCTGCTCACGCAAGCCTTCAAGTCTTCGCGAGCCGCAGCCGTGGTTCATTCCAATATCGATCATCCCGGTCTGCTGTATTGGCGGGCTCAATTGCGGCGCCGAAACCAGGCCCTTGACCAGTTAAGCAGGCCGACTTACTTTGTCGCCAGCTTTGCTTTCTATAGCGCCCTGTTGGTCGCCTTCGGATTCCTGTTCGCGCAGCGCCGATACGCTGCGGGCTGGCTTGACTGGATTCGCGCACTGCAGCGTTCCCGTTCGTTCAGCATCGAGGCTTTGTGGTCGCCAACGTCGAACTGGAGCGTAATACTTCTGTTCACCTGTCTAGCGGCGGTGGTCTTCTTTATCGCAGTTGCGCTGTTTCTCTCTGTTGGACGAGAAGTAAATGGATCAACTCTCGCGCTTGCTGCTCGACACTATCGAGATCCCGGATTGTGCGGCGAATTTCGTCTGACCACTGCCTGCTGACTATTGACCGCTACCGCGGGCCCCGTCGAGGCAGTCCGACTCTTCATTCCCTTTAGGGTCCTTCGCCCCTATCGCCTCCGTTCCAGACACAGCGGGGTGCGGAACCCGAGACACGCCGGCCGCAGGAAGCGGCGCATCTTGAACCAGGCACCTTGGACTACAATGGCGGTGAAGCGACAGAGCGCACTCCCATGCCGTTTTTCTATCCGTCGCTCGAACCGTCGCAGCGTCCTGTGGCGGCGGCAGCCGACTGACTAATGCATCGGACGTAACGGCATGGCGCAGCGCAATCATCCCTGCCGTTCCGCAATCTTACCGAGGAAAACGCATGTCGACGCAGACTGAAACAACCCGCATTACCGGCCAGCCCACTGAATCCCAATCGCGCATTCTTACCCCAGAAGCCATTGAATTTCTACTTGCGCTGCACGCGCGCTTTGAACCGATACGGCAGGCGCGGCTGCAGGAGCGCGTCGAGCGCCAGGCGCAGCTCGACGCTGGAGAAAAGCCCCGCTTCCTCGAAAATACGAAAGCGATCCGCGACGCCGAATGGCACGTGGCGCCGATTCCGGCGGACCTACGCGACCGGCGCGTCGAAATTACCGGCCCGCCCGACCGTAAGATGGTGATCAACGCGCTGAACTCGGGCGCCTCGGTCTTCATGGCCGACTTCGAAGACTCAAACTCGCCCACCTGGGAGAACTGCATCGAAGGTCAACAGAACCTGTACGACGCGGTACGGCGCACCATCGAGTTCAAGTCACCCGAGGGCAAGGAATACAAGCTGAACGCCAACCCGGCGGTGCTGTTTGTTCGCCCGCGAGGCTGGCACCTCAACGAAAAGCATTTTTTGGTCAACGGCACTCCGATTTCCGGCTCGCTTTTCGATTTCGGATTGTTCTTCTTCCACAACGCTAAGGCGCAGATAGCCTCCGGTACGGGGCCATACTTCTACCTGCCGAAGCTGGAAAAGCACGAAGAGGCCCGGCTATGGAACGACGTGTTCGTGTTCGCGCAGGAATACTGCGGCATTCCCAAAGGCACGATTCGCGCGACCGTGCTGATAGAAACCATCACGGCGGCATTCGAGATGGATGAAATCCTCTACGAACTGCGCGACCACTCGGCCGGCCTGAACTGCGGGCGATGGGACTACATCTTCAGCTTCATCAAGAAATTCCGCAACCACAACAGCCATGTGCTGCCCGACCGCGGCGACGTCACCATGCAACAGCCCTTCCTGCGCTCGTATGTAGAGCTGCTGATTCACATCTGCCATCGGCGCGGTATTCACGCCATGGGCGGTATGGCAGCGCAAATTCCCATTCGCAACAACCCCAAGGCGAACGAAGAGGCGATGGAGCGGGTGCGCCAGGACAAGCTGCGCGAGGTTAAGGCGGGACATGACGGCACATGGGTCGCACATCCCGGGCTGGTTCCGATCGCCAAAGCCATCTTTGACGAGCACATGCCCCAGCCCAACCAGATTGCTCCTCCGGCGAGTTCGACATCGCCGATTACAGCGGCGAACCTGCTGGAACTGCCGAAAGGCAACATCACCGAAGGCGGTCTGCGCCGCAACATCGACGTGGGCCTGCAGTATCTGGAATCGTGGCTGCGGGGCAACGGCTGCGTCCCGATTTACGACCTGATGGAAGATGCGGCCACGGCAGAGATTTCGCGTTCGCAGTTGTGGCAGTGGCTGCACTACCAGTCGCAGATGAACGACGGGCGAAACATCACGCCGGAGATGTTCGATGCGATTCTGACCGACGTGGTGGCGCGGCTGAAGGCGGCTGAGACGACTCCCAAAGACAACAAGTTCGACCGCGCGGCGGAAATCTTTACCACCATGTCGAAAGGCGAGTTCGAGGAGTTCCTGACCAGCGTGGCGTATCGGGACTTGGCGTAGCGCAGGAAATCTTCACCTCAGAGGCACAGAGAATGTTGATCAATATCTCTCGGTGTCTCAGTGTCTCTGTGGTGAATGTTTTTTGCTGGTGTTTCCCGAAATGGGAATCACTGCGGCAGCGTTCCGGCGTCACATCGAAATGGTCAGGGTGCGGCCTACAATGTCACGTTAGCTGGTGACTCTAAAACCTGGACTCTTACGACCATGAAGAAACTGGAAGCTGTGGAAGAAGCCCGCGCCATCATGACCTTGGGCATGGAATGGGGCGTATTCAAGTGGCTGCTGGAAAAACCAAAGGTGCGCAAGATCGCCGACCGCGCCACCGAAGCGCTGAATGACGCCGAAGACAAGGTGAAGGCCACGTGGAGCGACGACCTGAAGCGCGCCTATAACTACCTCGCGACGCAAAACGACGACGACCCGGGCAAGGGCAAGAAGGGCGGCAAGAGCAAGACCTTGCCCAAGGATATCGATGCTGACGCGCTCGCCATCGCCAAAGGCGTGTTTGAGGCCGACGAAGAGACCGAGACTATGCGACTCGACGCTGAAGACACCTTCGCCGAAGGCGAGAAGAAGCTAAGCGTGGGCATGGCCCGCGACGGCGCGCGCAAGGCGCTGGCGACCTACGACCTCCATGAGAAGGCGATTCGCAAAGCGGAAGCGGCGGCGAAGAAAAGCAATTAGCTTCCGGTGACTGGTTGCTGGTGACGGATGACAAGAGAAATTGGGGCCCATAATGTTTTCCTGGTTACCGCGTGATCCGCTTCCCGTTGGGTCGAAAGCGCCGGACTTCACTTTACAATCAGAAACCGGCAAGCGAGTGAAGCTGTCGGCATTGCACGGCAAGAATGTGGTGTTGGTGTTTTATCCCGGCGATGACACCATGATCTGCCGCAAACAACTGTGCGAGTTCCGCGACGCCTGGCCGGACGTGCGCGGGCAGAATATCGTGGTGTTTGGCGTCAATCCACAGACCGCTCAGAGCCATCGTGAGTTCAAAGAACGCAACCACTTCCCTTTCCCGCTGCTTGTGGATGAAGACCAAAAGGTGGCGGCGCTCTATAACTCCGATGGCGGCATGGTAAATCGCACGGTGTATCTGATTGGGCCGGACGGGAAGATCCGGTATGCGCGCCGCGGGATGCCGAGGCCCGAGGAAGTGTTGGCAGCGGCGGTCGATCCTGTGGCTCGACGCAAGCGCCTCGTGATTAGCAAGTGCTGATTGGTTGAGCAAAAGGGTTTGTCGCGATCGATCGCGATCACTGCACCGTATCTCTGGATGCCTTATGAATCGACCGGACGGCAATTACGATTTCGACTTCATCGTGGTGGGCTCGGGGTTTGGCGGCAGCGTGAGCGCGCTTCGCCTGACCGAGAAGGGCTACCGCGTAGCGGTAATGGAGATGGGCCGCCGCTGGACAGCAGAGAACCTGCCCAAAACGAGTTGGGAAATGCATCGCTGGTTCTGGCGTCCGGGGATTGCACTGCGCGGCTTCTTCAACATGCGCTTCTTCCGGCACGTCACCATCATGCATGGCTGCGCCGTAGGCGGCGGATCGATCACGTATGCCTGCACCATGTTGCGGCCACCCGAAAAGGTGTGGGACAACGGCGCGTGGAAGGGGCTCGATAACTGGAAAGCCGAGATGCCTCAGCATTACGACGAAGCGTCGCGCATGTTGGGGGTGGTGACGAACCGAATTCTGGGGCCAGCCGACAAACTGCTGAAGAAAGTGGCTGAACAGGCAGGAGTGGGCGACACGTTTTACCGCACCAGCGTGGCCATCTTTCAGGCGCCGGAGGGCGTGCAGGGCGGAGTCACCATGCCCGACCCATACTTTGGCGGCGAAGGACCGGAGCGCACTACTTGCGAAGGCTGCGGCGGCTGCATGATGGGATGCCGTCATAACGCCAAGAACACTCTCGACAAGAACTATCTGTACCTGGCGGAAAAACGCGGGTGCCAGGTTTTTGCTGAGACGCGCGTGACCAACATTGTGCCGCTCGATGGCGCCGAGGATGGGAGCAAAGGCTATCGGGTTACCACGGAGAGGTCTACGGCATTTTTCGCGAAGAACCGCCAGAGCTTCACCTGCCGCGGTATCGTGGTGGCCGCGTCCGCGCTGGGCAGCATGGAGCTGTTCTTCCGGCTGAAGGAGAAGAAGTCGCTGCCCAACTTAAGCGACAACGTCGGCCGCTACGTGCGCACGAACTCGGAGTCGCTCATCGGAGTGCGCGTGCCCGACACTCGCGATGATTTGTCGAAGGGCGTGGCCATCGGGTCGGGCATTTACATCGACGAACACACACACATCGAGGCCGTGCGTTATCCCAAGGGATCCGATTCGATGTCGGCGTGGACCACGATTTTGACGGGCGGCCGGCCGGGACCAGGGCGCGTCGGGCTGTGGATGAAGAACTTGCTGATGGCGACACTGCAGCATCCCATCCGGACGTTTCGCAGCTTGCAGCCGTTTGGCTGGGCCCGGGAGTCGATCATCCTGCTGTGCATGCAGGCGCTGGATGGCCACATCGACATGAAGTGGGAGCGATCTTACCTGTGGCCGTTCCGCAAAGTACTGGCCAGCCGAGGGGAGAGGATCCCGACGTTCATTCCCGCGGCAAACAAATTCGCTGAGCTGTTTGCCCAGATGGTCGGGGGCAGCCCCATGAGCATGTTGCCGGAAATCCTGTTTGACATTCCCGGCACGGCACACTGCCTCGGCGGCTGCGTGATGGCCGACTCACCGCAGAACGGCGTGGTGGACGCGCGCCATCGCGTGTTCGGCTACCGAAACATGTACGTGTGCGATGGATCAGTCGTCGCGGCCAATCTCGGCGTGAACCCAAGCCTCACCATCACGGCGCTAACGGAGCGCGCCATGAGCTTCATCCCAATGAAGCGCGAGATGCAGTGGGACGATTCGACCGAAGCACCGTACGCGGCGGTCCGGACGGCCTGAGCCAGCGATGACAGGCCACTGAGAGCAGGTGGCTGGTGAAGCCACCAAGGCGTTTTCAGAAGGGTCACTTCTTCTTTTTTTTCGTCGCGGCTTTTTTCACGGTCTGTTTCACAGTTTTCTTCGCAGGCATGCGCTTTGCGGGTGCTTTCGCCTTCGGCCTCGCCATGCGCGCTTCCAACTCGGCGATGCGCTGGCGCAGCTGTTGCATTTCGGCGCTGTCCTCGGGCTGGGCATGCGGCGTGGCGGATTTCTGGTTCTGCAAGAGACTCTTCACCATGTTGATGGGTGAAGTCGCCACAGCCTGCACCTCGTTCATGCCGGTATGCAGCTTGCTCTGCACCGACTGGTAAGCATCGTAGGCCGACTTCAAATACCACATGATGAATTCGCGGCCCATGCGGTCGGAGGAGACGATGAGCTGCCGCAGAAGTTCGATGGGCAAGCCAGTGGGCTGCTGCTTGGCGTCGTCCATGATGATCTGCGTGAGGGTGACACGGGTGACGTCGTCACCGGATTGGGCATCGACAACCTGAACGTCCTTGCCGTCGCGCACGAAGGCGGCGATGTCTTCCAGGTTGATGTACTTGCTGGCGGACGTGTCATACAGTCGGCGGTTCGGGTACTTCTTGATCACGACAGTGCTTGCGTCCATGGCTGGCGGCTCCTTGCTGCAGTGCACAAAACTATTGCTATCTTGCCACAAACTCGCGGTTGGGTCTCGGCTGTTTCACGATGTGGCGGGCAAGCGTAGGCGGGTTCTCGGACGAGTGCGCCAACCGGCTCCCGAGAAGGACCGGTAAATAGTTTTTGCAACTTCTGTCAGAAGGGATACACTTACTCCCCGAGGACGGCGCTAGACAGTCTGTCTGTCGCAAGAGCGGGGGCATCCCCGCCAGTTGCGGGCGACTGAACTCATTGCTGCTTTCCTGGGGAGATGTCGTTTTTGGTAACGGGCCCTCGTCCTGCTGAATTCCGCGAAGACCACGCAGAAGCCAACGTTTCCATCTGGCAGGAGGCACTGTTTGCCGCTGACATCTTGCTGCTGCACGCTGCGCCCGTCTACTACGGACTCGGCGTTCCGCATGGTGACGGCTCAGCGGTCATCGTCATTCCCGGTTTTTTGGGGACCGACTCGTATCTGGGCCAATTCAATACCTGGCTGGGACGCATCGGATACCGTCCTTATCTCTCCGGCATCGGAGTCAACGCCGAGTGTCCCAACATCCTCATCCAGCGGCGGCTGAACTCGTGCATCGAGAAAGCGCTGGCGGAGACCGGCCGCAAAATCCATATCATCGGCCATAGCCTGGGGGGCATCATTGCCCGCTCGGTCGCGTCACAGCGGCCAGATGATATCGCGTCTGTCACGACGCTGGCATCACCCTTTCGCGGCACGGTGGCACATCGCACTGTTCTGCGCGCGGCAGAAGCGGTGCGCGGGCGCATCCTGAGGCAACACGGTTCGCACGTGATGCCGACGTGCTACACCGGACGGTGTACCTGCAACTTCCTGGACTCGCTGCGGCGCAACGTGCCGGATTCCGTACTGGAGACGGCCATCTACACGCGTAACGATGGCATCGTGGACTGGCACTACTGCCTCACGGGAATCGACGGTTGCGATTTTGAAGTTCATGGAACGCACATTGGGCTGTCGTTCAATGCTGCGGCCTACACCATCATCGCCAATCGCCTCGCGGATGTGCGTAAACGCGAGAAATCACAAGCTCCTCCCAAGTAGGATTCCTCGCGGAAGCGTATGTGCTTTTCCCAAAAGCACTTTGTATGGGCGATTAAGTTCATGGCAATTTTCCCATTTTGGGAATCCTCCGCCCGAATAGCACGAATTTCCTATCAACCAGCCCGCCGATGCTTGAAACTAATGAGTCCGGTTCAGCGGAGTTGCTGTTCCTGTAGTCCTGCGCACGCGCAGGTGCCGATGAGCCAGACGGGATCCCAATTTCAACAGCTCGCAAGGAGAAGCCCTATGCGGCGATTCATAACTTTACTTTTACTTTTCTTCCTCTCCCTTTCCGTGGTGATTTGTTTCGCCCAGAAACAGGAATATGTTGGTCAGTACGATGCGTACTTTGGTTTTGCGTACCTGACGACCCCGAACATGAATCTGGACGAGCGCGGCTGGCAGGCTCAGTTTGGATACAACTACCGGCGCTGGGTGGCGCTTGGCTTTGATACCAGCTATTTCGGCGGCAACAGTTCGTTGACGGTTCCGCAGCTCAACAATGCAACGATCGCCAAGCTGGCGCCGATCATTCCGTACCTGCCTGCGGGCTACACGGTGTGGACGCCGTATCACGCCAACACCTACACCATCACGGGCGGACCGCAGTTCAATTATCGCCACTTCAAATACGTGACTCTGTTTATTCACCCCGATATTGGTGCTATGTACCAGACGATTACGGTGCATCCACCAGATCCGATTATGGCCGGGATCGTCAGCAACCTGATCGGACCCAGCATGAAGACCAGTCAGTGGGTGGGATTCTACGGAGTCGGCGGCGGCATGGATCTGAACGTTTCGAAGCACGTGGGTATTCGGCTCCAGTCGGATTGGGTTTACACCAACCTGTTCGACAACTTGCTGAGGAACCCGCAGTACACCTGGCGTATGTCGGCATCTCCGACGTTCCGCTTCGGCAAGAACGTACCGAAGTAACTGGCAGGTGTAATTCAAACGCTCGAAGTGGGCCTTCACTGTGACCATCAGGGTGAAGGCTCGCTTTGTCGCAGCGCTGCACGGTCGCGGAAAGGGCACGCGCGCGAATTACCGCTCGAGGCGGCTCGGCTACAATCGAAACAATGATGCGGAAGCGCCTCGTCGTTTTGTTCGTCCTCGCGGTCGTCCTGGTCTTTCTTTTCCGGCACGCCGCCTCCTACCTTGTGGTCAATGCACCCGAGCGTTCCGACATAATCGTGGTGCTGGCGGGAGGCGACAACGACTTGCGCTACTGGAATGGCGTGAAGCTCATGCAACAGGGCTACGCTCCTCGCCTCATACTGGACGTTCTTGCCGAAGCGCAGACCTTCGGACACCGGGACATCGATCTTGCCCAGCAACTTCTGGATCGAACGTCCCCCGGCACCGCGACGCTCTGCCCTCTCCGGGAGAACTCCACCTACGATGAAGCGCGGTACCTGGAGCCGTGTCTGGCGAGTTCTGGCGCGAAATCGGTTCTGGTTGTCACTTCCGCATACCACACCCGCCGCTCGCGCGAGATATTGCAAGCAAGGCTTCCGCAATATCATTTTTCGTTCTTCGCTGCTCCCGACCCCTACTACTTCGGCGCGCGATGGTGGACCGATCGACAGTGGGCGAAGACCACGCTTAGCGAGTGGGAACGCTATGTCTGGTGGAATCTGGTGGACCGCTGGCGGAGCGGGCGAGTAGTGAACTCAGCCCAAACCGGAAGCTAAGCCGGCCACGACAACGCCGCGACGGACTCTCTTCACCGCCCACGCTGCGAACTTCCCTGCACCGCCCTAGCTGAAGCGTGTCACCTTCCATAGGGTGACGCCGCAGGCCACCAGAAACGCCAAAAGCGCCAGTGCGAGCACGACGACCGCGGTCCAGTCGAGCGCTATATGCGGAACGCGACTCACCGCCGCGAGGCCGATGAAGATCGCCGTGGTCAGCACCACGATTGCCCAATCCAGAAGTGATCGCCTACCGCCCGCGTCCGAGCGCAATGAGTCCTTCCCGGCCAGGCCGGCCTGCACGTACTCGGCAGCAACGCCGTACTTCTCGCCTTCCTGATGCGCTGCTTCCTGCCAGCGTCCGTGCTCCTTGCCGGTAACGGACGACAGTGCAATGGCGCCTGCGCCCGCCGCCATTAACAGTGACCCGCCGATGACTTCGGCATAGAGCGACGCGCCGCGCCCGCGCAATTCTCCAAACACGAAGATGCCCCAGGCAAGTCCCCACACTTGATTGGTGTTCGACAGCGGGATGCCGCGGCTGATGCCGACGTACTTCGCCGCGAACTGCTGGAACAAGTCTCCAATCACCCACACGAACCCGCCCAGCAACAACCAGAACAGCGCATCCTTTGCCTGCAGAAGCTGATGCAACAACGGCGATGCACCGCCGCTATAGGTGAGTGCCAGGATCGTCATAGTCGACCAGTTCGCCGACGGTGAAAAACGTCACGAACGAAAGCGGATTCATGCCGGTAAGGTACGCCTTGCGATAAGGAACGTACATCGTCCCCCACAGGACGCCGGCGGCAAGCGCAGCGATGACGCCGCGCAGCGCGTGTTCCGGCGTGGTTTGCGCAGCCGAGGCGTAGGCCAGAATGCTGGCTCCCAGGAACATCAGCACCGCACCGCCCAGCACGGTCAGCCAGCGCCGCGCGCCCGCGTTGCGCAGCTCATTGAACAGCGTGACGCCCCAGAAGATGCCGATGAGGCTGTTCATGTTCCACAGCGGAAAGGCGATGCTGAGCCCCACGTCGCGAATGGCGAAGATGGTGAGCGTATTGGCGACGGCCCACAGGCATCCAGCGAGCACCGCCCACACCACGAGATGCGGGGCTTGACGCAAATCCCATCCGACCTGCCCGGTGCCGCGAACCAGCGCGGGCACGCTCCAGCGGGCGAGAAAGACCCCCGCGACCATGAGCAGCGAGATGACAACTGGCGAGATCCCCAAGGTCACCAGTTTGGTGGGAGCCTCGGCAGCGCCCAGCCATGCTCCGGCGCCGAAGCCGCACAGGATGCCCAGCGATTGCAGTTGCCGCAGGCGGTCAGGCGAAACCGCGGACAGTCGTACAGCCTTTTCGACCGCCCGACCTCTCGAGTTCAACGGATCCAATGCAGCACCGCCAGTCCACCCAGCAACACGCAGACCGGGATCCAGAAGTGAACGTCGGTCACGACCGACCGAATGAGTGGGCGATGAGCAGCCATCCGCGCCATGTTACAGGACAAAAGCGATCATCAGCCACCCATTAGCAAGTGCACGTGACAGACGCGTGGCCGAGATTTGCTTGACGTTGGCAAATTTGGGGCTTCCCCTGGTGGAAGCACCACGCCGTAGAGTTTGCTACGAAACTCACCCCGCAAAACACGAGGTGATATATGGATGTCAGACTTGAGCGGAAATGCGAGCCCGCAGGGCGAAACAATCGTAGCCCGGGGCGTGAGCCCCGGGGCACGTGGGAGATTAGCCAGAGTCCCTTTAGGGACGGCACAGTTTCGTAACAGCCTCTTTAGCCTGGTGACAAATCGTCTCCCGATCTTGGCTTTAGCCCGGGCTCTTCCCGCAGAGTGCGCCACCGACTATCCCGCGCATGCCGAACCAAAACAACACCACGGAATCCCGGATTACGTGTGAGAAGGCGATTTCTCAATAGCTAATCCGCTACTGGCTAACGGTGATGTTCTTGGCGGTTTCAATGCACGCGGCTTGCATGGCTCCGGGTACTTCAGGTTCCAAGGGACACACCTCAAAATCCGCAAAGATGACATTGTTGTTCGGGTCGAACACCACGTTAGAGGGAACTCCGGAGCCTCATTGTCCAAGCCATATCGGTCTACGGACGGCCCGCTATAGATACCGAGTATCCGATGTGTTCCGACTTTCCAAAGACGACATGCTGGCGACCCATTGCCACAACCAAGTCGTCCCCGAAGTCCAGTAGCATGACGCCGCGTTCGCGTTTGTCTTGCAGGGTATTTGCCGCTTGTGCGTTCCGGACAACATCGGCGGTAAGAGGACAAGTAATGCCACAAGAAATATGCCGACTAGAGAGCTCATGGCCACAGAATAGCCACAGCTCGGCATGCAGGCAAGATTGTTGTTGGGAACAGGCCATATCGCGTGTAAACACGACTGCGCTCCGTGTCCCAGCTCCCGTTGCCCGTTCCATACCCGCGCAGAATCTCCCATCCCCTCAACCTTGCTGCTTTTTGACTCTGTACTGCATCTACGATATTTATGTCGACCTTCCCCATACCGAACGCCAGTGCTCTCGATCAACAGACCCAGGCTTTCCCTCATCTCACGTCCGCCCAAATCGATCGCGTACGTCCTTATGGAAAGCTCAGGACGGTTTCTGCCGGTGACATTGTGTTTAATGTCGGAGACGAGCACATGCCGATGTTCGTGCTGCTCTCGGGCAAGCTGCAGGTCGTACAGCCCACCTGTTCCGGTGAGCGCGAACTTGCCACCCATGAGCCCGGCAGCTTTACCGGGGAAATCAGCCTCATTTCGGGTCGCCGCAGCCTGGCGCAAGGGCGTGTGACCGAAGCGGGAGATCTCCTGGAGGTGAACCAGGGCGATCTCCATTCGCTGATCGCCAGGGACGCTGAATTGAGCGAGATCTTCATGCGGGCGTTCATCCTGCGCCGGTTGGTGCTCATCACCAAGGGCTTTGGCGACGTGGTTGTGCTGGGCTCGATGCATTGCGGCCATACGCTGCGGCTGCGCGAGTTTCTTTCGCGAAATGGGCACCCTTACACCTACGTCGATCTCGACACGGACCAGCAGGCGCAGGCAATTCTTGATCGCTTCAACGTCACCATGCACGAAATCCCGGTGCTGATCTGCCGCGGAACCAAGATATTGCGTAATCCAACCCCTCAGGAGGTTGCCGACTGCCTCGGCCTCAACAATCCGGTGGATGAATCGCAGGTTCGTGATGTGATCGTTGTGGGTGCCGGTCCCTCCGGCTTGGCAGCCGCGGTCTATGCCGCTTCGGAGGGTCTGAGCGTGCTGGTCATCGAGACCAGTGCGCCGGGAGGCCAGGCTGGGTCGAGTTCCAAGATCGAGAACTATCTTGGCTTCCCCACCGGCATCTCCGGCTTCGAGTTGGCCACCCGTGCCATCAATCAGGCGCAGAAGTTCGGCGCTGAGATGCTGATCGCCCACCATGTTGTCCGGCTGCATTGCGACCGCCGCCCCTATCAGATCGAACTGGACAACGGACAGAAGTTGACCGCTCGTACCGTCGTCATCGCTTCCGGCGCGCAGTACAACAAACCTGACATGCCCAATCGGGCCAAGTTTGAAGGCGCAGGTGTGTATTACGGCGCCACCAACATGGAAGCGCCACTCTGCGCAGACGAAGAGATCGTCGTCGTGGGTGGCGCGAATTCCGCCGGCCAGGCGGTGGTGTATTTGTCAGGCTTTGCCAAGCATGTCCACATGATGGTGCGCTCGGGCCAACTGTCCGACACCATGTCTCGCTATCTCATTAATCGTATCGAAAGTAATCCCAAGGTCACCGTGCACTACAACACGGAAATTGTCTCGCTGGAGGGTGACTGGCACCTGGAGCAGGTAACGTGGCGCGACAAGAAAACCGACGAAACCAGGACGTGTCCCATCCGCCACGTCTTCCTGATGACCGGAGCGGTACCCAGTACCAAGTGGCTGAAGGATTGCCTCGCGCTCGACAACAAGGGCTTCATTATTACCGGCCACGATCTCGACACTTTCCAACGGCGATGGATCGAAGTGGACGGTCCCCCGCTCTCCTTATTTGTTGGAGACGAGTCTGCCGGGTGTGTTTGCTGTCGGTGATGTCCGCTCGGGAAATGTAAAGCGAGTCGCGTCAGCCGTGGGCGAAGGATCGATCTCGGTGCATCTCGTGCACAGGGTCCTCGCCGAGGGGTGAACCCCTCGTTGACGGTGCGCGACCGAAAGTGAGTTAGAGTACGGTTTTGTGCCGCCGTGTACTTTTTACGTGTCAACCTGGCAAATCGCAACACATGCGCCTAACTCGATGAGCGCGTGTAAATTATAAACTTCGCTAATCGTGGATTTAATTCTTCTGAAACTGTCAGAATAAAAGCAGATGGTCAGGCCGGGCGGTCTGACCCTTTTTGCGCTTCGTACCGCGCGATGTCGGCCTCGTGCGCCAGCGTCATGCCTATCTCGTCCAGGCCATTGAGCAAGCGGTGCCGGCGGAAGGGATCGACCTCGAACTTTTCGGACAAGCCTAAGTCGTCGGTGATGGTCTGGTTCTCGAGATCCACCGAAAGCTGATAGGGAAGGCGCTCACCGGCGCGCTCAGCAATGCGCCGAATCGTTGCTTCAGGAAGCTCGATGAGCAGCATGCCGTTGTTGCCGGCGTTGTTGCGGAAGATGTCGGCAAACGATGGCGCGAGAATCACGCGGAAGCCGAACTCGCCCAGCGCCCACGCCGCGTGCTCGCGGGAGGAGCCGCAGCCGAAATTCTTGCCCGCCACGAGAATCGTCGCGTTGCGGAAGTCCGCTTGGTTGAGCACGAAGTCTTCGCGGTCGCTGCCGTCGGGATGATAGCGCCAGTCAAAGAACAGGAACTGCCCAAATCCTGTACGCTCGATGCGCTTCAGGTGCTGCTTGGGGATGATCTGGTCGGTGTCGATGTTCTCGCGATGCAGCGGGGCGACTACCCCGCGATGTTGACGAATCGGTTCCATCGCTAGCTCCTGTACTCCCATCCGCGCACGTCAACGAAGCGCCCCGCAACGGCGGCGGCGGCAGCACTCGCGGGACTGACGAGATGGGTGCGTCCGTCGCGGCCCTGGCGGCCTTCGAAATTGCGGTTGCTGGTGGAGGCGCAGCGCTGTTTCGGCGCAAGAATATCGGGATTCATGCCCAGGCACATCGAGCAACCCGGCTCGCGCCACTGCGCTCCGGCTTCTTTGAAGATGCGGTCGAGGCCCTCGCGTTCCGCCGCCTGCTTTACCGATTCGGAGCCGGGCACGACCAGCACATCTACACTCGAGTGGACCTTGTGTCCGCGCAATACTCTCGCCGCAGCCCGCAGGTCTTCAATCCGGCCGTTGGTGCAGGAGCCGATGAATACACGGTCGAGCGTGACTTCTTCGATGCGGGTTCCGGCCTGCAGCCCCATGTATTCGAGCGCGGCAAGCATGGCGGCACGCTCGGAAGCGTCGCGCGCGTCGTTCGGCTCCGGAATGGCTGCGGTCACCGGCACCGACATACCAGGGTTAGTTCCCCAGGTCACGATCGGTTCCAGCTTCGCGCCATCGAGCGTAATCTCGCGATCGAAGGCCGCACCGTCGTCGGTGGCGAGCGTGCGCCAACGAGCGACGGCTTCTTCCCACGCGGCTCGTTGCGGCACGTAAGGACGGCCTTCGAGATAGCGGAACGTCGTATCGTCGGGGGCTATCATGCCAGCCCGTGCGCCACATTCGATGCTCATGTTGCAGACGGTCATACGCTCTTCCATCGAGAGCTCTCGCACTGCCTGTCCGGCATATTCGATCACGTAGCCGGTGCCGCCATCGGTGCCGAGGCGGCGAATGATGTCGAGGATGAGGTCCTTTGACGTGGTGCCTTCCGGCAGCGAACCGCTCACCGAGATGCGCATGCTGCGCGGCTTCTTCTGCGAGACGCACTGCGTGGCCAGCACATGTTCGACTTCCGAGGTGCCAATACCAAACGCCAGAGCACCGAACGCCCCGTGGGTGCTGGTGTGGCTGTCGCCGCAAACGATGGTCTTGCCGGGCTGCGTGAGCCCAAGCTCCGGACCAATCACGTGAACGATTCCCTGCCTGCCTGAGCCAATATCAAATAGCGGAATACCCGGTAACTTCGCAATTCTTGCGCAGTGTCGAAATCTGCTGCGCGGCGATTTGGTCTTTGATGACCAGGCGATCGTCGGAAGTCGTCGGGATGTTGTGGTCGATGGTGGCGAAGGTCAGGTCGGGACGCCGCACTTTGCGATTGGCAAGGCGAAGACCCTCGAACGCCTGCGGTGAGGTGACTTCATGCACCAGGTGCAGGTCGATGTAGAGCAGCGTGGGCTCGCCTTCGGCGGCCCGCACGACGTGTGCGTCCCAAACTTTTTCGAAGAGTGTTTTAGCTTTTGACATCAGAAAATCAGGTTATCGATACTCCGAGCAATCCGTCAGGGCTAAAGCCCGAGTATTTGTGGGGCCGGTTGCGGCACGCCTAAAGTCGTGCCCTGATACGAAACCATCAGACCCGCGAGTTCTTCGCACTCTTTGCCGAACGCTCAGACTGCGTGGTAGGCCATCTGCATTTGCAGCAAGTCAGTCACGGTTTCGACCACGGCCTGTCCGATGACTTCCGTCGAGACTGTAGGCCGATTGCGGCGTCCCTTCAGGTCAGGCGTCACCAGCCCGCGCGCCAGTGTGCGATCGACGGCCTGCATAATCTTATCGGACTCGTGATAGAGGCCGGCGGTGTAGCGCAGCAGCATAGCGGCCGACTGGATCGCGCCGAACGGGTTGGCCATGCTCTTGCCGGCGATGTCGGGCGCCGAACCGTGTACCGGCTCGTACAACTCAACCTTGCCGCCGACGCTCGCCGAGGCCAGCATGCCGAGCGAGCCGCTAATCACCGCGGCCTCGTCGGACAGAATGTCGCCGAAGAGATTCTCCGTCAGCACCACGTCGTAGCGCGCGGGCGTGGTGACCAATTGCATGGCGAACGAATCGACGTAGCCGTGATCGAGCTGCACGTCAGGATACTGCTTTCCGACTTCGGTCACGGTGCGACGCCACAGCTGCGAGGTTTCCAGCACGTTAGCCTTATCCACGGAGGTAACGTGGTTCTTACGGCGGCGCGCTTCCTGAAAGGCGATATGCGATACGCGCTCCACTTCGTCCTTGTGGTAGCGCATGGTGTTATATCCGGAACCGCCGTCTTCGCTTAGCTCGCGCGGCTCACCGAAATACAGGCCGCCGAGCAACTCGCGCACGATCAGAATGTCCGCGCCGCGAGTGACATCTTCGCGCAAGGGCGAACAGTCCGATATCGCTTCGTAAGCCTTTACGGGGCGGAGATTAGCGAATCCGCCCAGAGCCTGGCGCAAGGCCAGCAGGCCGGCTTCGCATCGGTTTTCACCGGTGAGATGGTCGAACCTGCGGTCGCCAACCGCGCCCAGTAAAACGGCGTCAGATTCCAAGCAGGCAGCGAGGGTGCGCTCGGGCAACGGCTTTCCGTCAGCTTCGATGGCAGCGCCGCCGATCCGGTGCTGCTCGAAACGAAACTCGTAGCCACACACGTCGGACACTGCCGATAATACAGCTACCGCCTGTTTGGTTACTTCGGGGCCGATTCCGTCGCCGGGCAGAATGACTACACGCAACTTCATACTGGGCGAATCTCCTGCTGCGGACCCTGCGGCTCGCGCATGCCGGCGCGGTGCGTATACAGCATGGCGATCAGGTCCTGCTCATAGATGTGCTTCTTGCGGTCGGCGAGCATGGTGAACTGGGAGTAAATCTGGTTGACCTCGTCAACCGCGAGCTCGTGGCCCAGCTCGCGATACTTGTACACCAGCGCGTGGCGGCCGGAGTGCTTGCCCAGAACAATGCGCTCGGCGGGAATGCCCACCGACTCGGGCGTCATGATCTCGTAGCACAGCGGATTGCTCAGCACGCCGTGCTGATGGATGCCCGCTTCGTGCGCGAAGGCATTGCGTCCGACAATCGCTTTGTTGGGCTGCACCTCGAAGCCAATCAACTGAGAGAGCAACTGGCTGGCTCCGAAAATCTCGGAGAGATTGATGCCCGTGTCGATTCCAAAGCGATCGGCGCGAACGTGCAGCGCCATGGCGATCTCCTCGAGCGAGGCGTTACCGGCGCGCTCGCCGATGCCGTTAATGGTGCACTCGACCTGGCGAGCGCCGGCTTCGACGGCAGCCAGAGAGTTCGCTACGGCCAGTCCAAGATCGTTGTGGCAGTGTGCCGAAATAGTAACGTTTTCGATTCCCTTCACCCGCTGCCGAATGGTGCGGATCAACTGTCCGTACTCGGTTGGCGTAGTGTAGCCCACGGTGTCGGGGATATTCAGCGTGGTGGCGCCCGACTCAACCGCAGCCTGCAATACTTCGCAGAGAAAGCCCACGTCCGAACGGGTCGCGTCTTCGGGAGAGAACTCCACGTCGGTGCAGAGCGAACGCGCGTAAGCCACCATGCGACTGGCCTGCTTCAGCGCTTCGTCGCGGCCGATCTTGAGCTTGAACGCGAGGTGAATATCCGAGGTGGCGAGGAAGGTGTGAATGCGCGGGCGCATGGAGCGGCTCACCGCTTCCCACGCTACGGCAATGTCCTTCTCTACGCAGCGCGCCAGCGCGGCGATCGTCGGTCCCTGAATCTCGGTCGAGATGCGGCGAACCGCATCGGCATCGCCAGTCGAGGCGATGGGGAAACCGGCCTCGATGATGTCCACGCCGAGAGCTTGGAGCTTGCGGGCGAATAGGATCTTCTCGTCCCCGTTCATGCTGCAGCCGGGAGCCTGTTCGCCGTCGCGGAGCGACGTATCAAAGACTAATACGCGGTCACGCTTCATGTTTCCCTCCAAGTGGTACTTCTCAACGTTATCGGCAGGTGTCTAGATTAGTCAAACTAATCTATCTTGTCACATCATTAGCAAACATGATTAAATAACCTTTCCTTCCCAATACGGAAGCGGGGGTAATAATGGAGCTCTTTCAACTCGAAACCTTTCTCGCCGTCGCCGAGGAGAAAAGCTTCTCCCGGGCCGCTACCCGTATGCACCGCACGCAGTCCGCCGTCAGCCAGACCATCTCGAAGCTCGAAGACGAGCTGGGCGAGCGCCTGTTCGACCGCTCCTCGCGCGACGGCTCGCTCACCGACGCCGGCCAGGTCCTGCAGTCGTATGCCAAAGAGCTGCTCAACGTCCGCACGGAAGCCGCCGAGGCGCTGAAGGAGCTACGCATGCTCCACCAGGGCAAGCTGGTCATTGCCGCCAACGAATTCACTGCACGATACCTGCTGCCGGTGCTGCACGTGTTCCACCGCATGCACCCCATGATCCGCATCCAGGTGATGCGCACTTTGGCGCGCGAGGTCCCAACGCAGGTGCTGAACCACGACGTCGAATTCGGCGTGGTTTCGTTCCGGACCGACGACAACGAACTGACCTCGCACATGCTCTACCGCGACGAACTGGCGCTGATCGTTTATCCCCGCCACACGCTGGCCAAGGTCGACGGCGTCGGCATCAAAGACCTGGGTGCCGAGAACTTCATCGCGCACAGCGTGCTCAGCCCATACCGCGAAAAAGTCATTCAGGCGTTCAAGAAGCACCACACGCCGCTGCACATGAACGTCGAGCTGCCGACCATCGAAGACATCAAGCAGTTCGTGCGCATGGAAAACGGCGTCGCGCTGGTTCCGCTGATCGCTGTCGAACATGAAATTGCAAGCGGAGAGCTGGTGCACGTTCCCTGCCCCGAACTCGCCATGGAGCGCAAGCTGCGTCTGGTGTATCGAAATGGCACCGTGCTGTCTCATGCTGGTCAAGCGTTCCTCAAAACCTGTAAAGCGGTATCGCAAGCGCCGGGCTCGCGCTACCTGATGTACTCGGAAAACTAAACTTCGCGGACTAAAGTCCGCTCGGCAAGAAAATAGAACTGCTTTACGGCACGACTAAAGAGGCTGCTGAAAAAGTCATCTTCGCCATTGAAAACGAACCACAGGGGCTGAAGCCCTTACCTATTTTCAACACTTTGCGGCATGACTGAAGTCATGCCCTGATACGAAACTTTCGCGAATGCGAGTTTTTCAGCAGCCTGTAAAGTCATGCCCTGATACGAAACACTCAGAAACTGGCCTGAGATTCGACTGCTCGGCCTTCACGCCGACCGGTGTGAGCCAATCCTGATGCTTGGGATCGCGGCCTGACGTGGCAGCAAAGTACGCCTTCTGCAACTCCAGCGTGATCGGTCCCGGCTTTCCGTTTCCAATCGGACGGCGATCAAGTGCCGCGATAGGCGTGACTTCGGCAGCGGTACCGGTGAAGAACGCTTCGTCGGCGACTTCCAGCTCTTCGAGTCGCATCTCGCCGACATAGACTTTGTAGCCCAGGTCGCGCGCCAGTGTGATGACCGAATCGCGCGTGATGCCCATGAGGACGTGATCGCGCTCGTCGTTGGTGAGCACGTTGCCGTCGCGCACCATGAAAAAGTTTTCGCCTGAGCCTTCGGCGATGATCCCATCTTCGTCCACAAGCAAGGCCTCGTCGAAGCCGCGGCGCACGGCGTCTTGCACCGCCAGCATCGAGTTCAGGTACTGGCCACAGGCCTTCGCGGTGGCGGGCATGGCCAGCGAGCTGAACTTCTTCCAGCGCGACACGGTGACCTGGATTCCCTTCTCCAGCGCTTCGGCGCCGAGGTATGCGCCCCAGGGCCATGCCAGGAGTGCCACATCTACCGGACAGTTGCGGGGATGCACACCCAGGCTGCCGCTGCCGTAGAACGCGATGGGCCGCAGGTAGCAGTCGTTGAAGCCGTTGGCGTCGACGAGTTCCAACGCGCCCTTCGTCAGCTCTTCCTGCGAGTAAGGGATCGGAAGTCCATAGGTCTTGGCCGACTCGAACATGCGCTGCAAATGCGCGTCAAGGCGAAACACCGACGGGCCATGCACGGTGTTGTAGCAGCGAATGCCCTCAAACACGCCGGTGCCGTAGTGCAGGCCGTGCGCTGACAGGTGGATTGTGGCATCCGCCCACGGAATGATCTTCCCGTTCTTCCATACAAACTTGCTTTCGGCAAAAAACGACATGCTCAGGTCCCCTATGAAGCGCCCTCGCGGATGGAATCCCGCGAGGGGCATCCATTGCAATTTGCTTACGCGCTCGTCCCGACGGCCTCTTCCTTCTTCGCCGGGGCTTCAATGTCCTTCACTTTCACCGGGTTCAGGAACGGCATCATGTCGCGCAGCCGTTCGCCGACCGACTCGATGAGATGCTGGCGCTGCTTCTGCCGTTCGGCGATGAAGTTGTGGCGTCCGGTCTCGTTCTCCTTAATCCATTCGGTGGCAAACTTGCCGCTGCGAATGTCGTCGAGGATGGCCTTCATCTCCTTTTTCGTCTCATCCGTCACAAGGCGCTTGCCGGCGTAGTAGTCGCCATGCTCGGCGGTGTCGCTCACCGAGTAGCGCATGTAGCTCAGGCCGCCGCGATACATCAGGTCCACGATGAGCTTGAGTTCGTGCAGGCATTCGAAGTAAGCGACCTCGGGCTGATAGCCGGCGTCAACCAGCGTCTCGAACCCAGCTTTCACCAGCGCGCTGGCTCCGCCGCACAGGACCGCCTGCTCGCCGAAGAGGTCCGTCTCGGTCTCTTCGGTGAACGTGGTCTTCAGGACGCCGGCGCGAGTTCCGCCGATGGCCTTCGCGTAAGACAGCGCATACGGCCACGCATTGCCAGTCGCGTCCTGCTCAACCGCAACGAGGCACGGCGTTCCGCCGCCCTCGACGAACACTTCGCGCACGCGATGGCCGGGAGCTTTGGGCGCGATCATGCTGACATCGACGCCCGCCGGACACTGGATGGTGCCGAAGCGGATATTGAAGCCGTGGGCGAACATCAGCGTCTTGCCCGGCTTCAGGTTGGGCTGGATATCGCGGTGATAGATCTTCGCCTGCTCGGTGTCGGGCGCGAGGATCATGATGGTGTCTGCCCACTTCGCAGCTTCGCTCACCGGCAGAACTTTCAAACCAGCGGCCTCGGCGCGATCCTTCGAACGGCTGCCCGGGTGAAGACCGATGCAGACGTCCACTCCGCTGTCGCGCAGGTTCAGAGCGTGCGCATGGCCCTGGGATCCGTATCCGATGATGGCGACCTTCGTGGCTTGTACCGGCGAAAGATCAGCGTCCTTGTCATAAAAGATTTGTGCCATTGCGTTTCTCCTCCTGCGATGAATTGGATGTTGAGGCTGTGGCCAGCGCGCCCGGCACCACCTCCCACGTGGGCTGCGGACGGGCGGCGTGGCGCGGCGAACTGCGGCGAATGACGATGGGGCCCGTCTCCACCGCCTCGAGAATTCCGTAGGGCTGCAGGACGTGCAGCAGGCCCTCGAGCTGTTCTGGCGTGCCGGTCATCTCCACCAGGATCCATTCGGTGGTGAGTTCGAGTACGCGGCCGTTGAAGATGTCGAGCAATTGCAGAATCTGCGGCCGGGTCTGCATGGTGCACGCAATCTTCATCATGCCGAAGGCGCGAAAGGTGCCTTCTTCGTGCGAGATCATGTCCACCTTGAAGATGTCCACGAGCTTCGCTAGCTGTCCCTTGATGCGCTCGGCGGGGCGGCGCTCGATCTCCGAAGTGATCACGATGCGCACGATCGACGGATGCTCGGTCTTCGCCGTTGACAGCGACTGCAAGTTTGCGCCGTGCCGCCGGAAGATCAGCGAAATGCGTGTCACCACGCCGGTATGGTTTGCAACGTCCAACAAATAGGTCATGTTCATAAGGTTTACTCGTCTGCCGCCGTTTCCACGATGGCGCTGGGGCGGCGAATCATCTCGTGCAGCGCCGATCCCGCGGGAACCATGGGATAGACCGTGTCTTCCTGCTCCACGCGAAAATCGATGAGCACCGGTCCTTCGTGCTCGCGCGCCTTCCGCACTGTCGCAGCCACTTCGTCGCGATGCGTCACCGCGAACGTCAAAATGCCGTAGGCCTCGGCGATCTTGGTGAAATCAGGATTGACCAGCGGCGTGGCCGCATAGTTGCGCTCGTAGAAGAACTCCTGCCACTGGCGCACCATTCCGAGGTAGCCGTTGTTGATGATGGCGATGTTGACCTTGATGCCTTCCTGCACCAGGGTGGCCAGCTCGGCCATGGTCATCTGGAAGCCGCCGTCGCCGACGATCACCCAGACATCCGCATCCGGCCGCGCGAACTTTGCTCCGATCGCGGCCGGCAACGCGAAGCCCATGGTGCCGAGCCCTCCTGAAGTGATGAGCGAATGCGGATCGCTGTGGTGGTAATATTGCGCCTCCCACATCTGGTGCTGGCCGACGTCGGTGACGATCAGGGCTTTACCCTTGGTTTCGCGCCACAGGTCGTTGATGACGTGCGCCGCGTACAGATGGCCCGTGTCGGGCAGATTACGGATGTCGCGCACCGCGACTTCGCCCTTGGCGCTGTTGATCTCCGGCCCAGTATTCCGTCCGCTTCTGCGGTGTCACCTGCGGAATCGAGTTGCGGCAGCACCTGTTTCAGGTCGCCGACAATTGCCACATCGGCGCGCACGTTCTTGTGGATCTCCGAAGCGTCGATGTCCACGTGGATCTTCTTCGCATTCTGCGCATAGCTGTCGAGCTTGCCGGTGACGCGATCATCAAAGCGCATGCCCAGCGCGATCAGCAGGTCAGCCGACTGAATCGCATGATTGACCCAGGCTTCGCCGTGCATGCCCATCATGCCCAGCGACAGTGGATGGAAGTGCGGCAGCGCGCCCAGTCCCAGCAGCGTGAGCGCCACGGGAATGTCGCTAGTCTCAGCGAGCAGCTGCAGGTCCTGCACCGCGCCCGACTGCATCACGCCGTGCCCGGCGAGGATCACCGGACGCTCAGCCTTGTTGATCAGCTCGGCTGCGGCGGCAATTTGTCCGGAATCAGGCTCGCCCCAGGTATCCAGCTTGCGCAGCCGCGGTTGGATGAACTCCCACTCGAACTCGCACGACGCCATCTGCGCGTCCTTGGTGATGTCCACCAGAACCGGCCCGGGCCGCCCCGAGCGCGCGATGATGAACGCCTCGCGCAGTGTGCGCGCGATATCGTTCACATCCGTCACCATGTAGTTGTGCTTGGTGATCGGCATGGTGATACCGGTGATGTCGATTTCCTGGAACGCGTCGGTGCCGATGAGCTTGCTGCCCACCTGGCCGGTGATGCACACGATCGGCGACGAGTCGAGCATGGCGGTGGCGATGCCGGTAACCAGGTTTGTCGCGCCCGGGCCCGAAGTGGCCAACGCCACGCCGACCTTGCCGGTGGCGCGCGAATAGCCGTCGGCCATGTGCGCCGCGCCCTGCTCATGTCGCACCAGCACGTGATGAATGCTGGGCGTGTGTTGCAGCGCGTCGTACATGCGGCAACACGCATCCGCCGGGATAGCCGAAGACAGTGGTTACGCCTTCGCGCTCCAGGCACTTCCAGACAATTTCTGCACCCGTCAACTTCATCTTGCTCATCTCCCCCGTGCTCCCGCCGCGGCGAAATCGGAAACGCAAATTCCGTCCGCTTCCTCGTCTTCGTTCCGCCGGTCTGGCGTGGTCACCGCACCGAACGAGGCCGACGACACGCTGAGCGCATACTTCGCGAAGACTCCGGTCTTGTAGCGCAAGGCCGGAGCCACCCACTTCGTGAGCCGACGCTTCAACTCCGCATCTGAAACTTCCAGCTGCAACCTGCCGTGTGCGACGTCAACCGTGATAATGTCGCCTTCGTGCACGACGGCGATCGGCCCACCCACGGCGGCTTCCGGAGCAACGTGCGCGATCATGAATCCGTGCGTCGCGCCCGAGAACCGTCCATCGGTCAACAGCGCCACGTGCTCGCTCAACGGAGTCGCCGCCAGTGCCGCCGTCACCGCCAGCATCTCGCGCATGCCCGGCCCGCCGCGCGGGCCTTCGTTGCGAATCACGATCACGTCGCCGGCGTTGATCTGCGAACTCTGCACCGCCTCAAACGCCTGCTCTTCGCTCTCGAAGACCCGCGCCGGACCGCGATGCTCGCGGCGTCCGTGGCCCACCAGCTTCACCACGCATCCTTGCGGCGCGAGGTTGCCGCGCAGAATCGCCAGTCCGCCGGTCGGGCTCAGCGAGCGCTCGATGGGACGAATCACTTCCTGTCCCGGCTGCTCCGTCGCTTCGGCGACTTCTTCGCCGATGGTCTTCCGGTCACCGTGAGGCAGTCCTTGTTCAGCAGTTCGCCCTCGGCCAGAATGTGTCCCAGCAGCTTCGTGCCGCCGGCGCGGAAGAAATCCGTCGCCATGAAGCGGCCACCGGGCTTCAGGTCGCACAGCAGCGGAGTGCGTCCGCAGATCTGGTTGATCTCATCCAGTGAAAAATTCAATCCCAGCTCGTTCGCGATAGCGGGCAGGTGCAGCACCGCGTTAGTGGAGCCACCCGAAGCCACCACGCAGGTCATCGCGTTCTTCAGCGCTGCGTCGGTGATGATCTGCGAGGGACGAATGTCGCGCCGCACCAGTTCCATGACCAGCTGCCCGGCCTTTTTTGCGACTTCCGCTTTCAGAGGAGACATTGCGGGAACTGCGTTACTCCCCAGAGGAGAGATGCCCGAGGAACTCGCACGCGGTGGACATGGTGTTGGCCGTGAACTGTCCGCCGCACGCTCCCGGCCCCGGACAGGCATGGTCCTCGATGTCCTTCAGCTCGGCGTCGTTCATCTGGCCGTGCGGCGTACTTGCCCGACCGCCTCGAACACGTCCTGGATGGTCACGTCGCGCCCCTGAAAATGCCCGGGCGCAATCGACCCGCCGTACAGCATCAGCCCCGGAATATCCAGCCTCGCCAGCGCCATCACCGTGCCGGGAATGGTCTTGTCGCAACTCGACAGTGCGACGAGCCCATCGAACATGTGTCCGCGCGCCACCAGCTCGATGGAGTCGGCAATCACTTCGCGGCTCACCAGCGAAGCTCGCATGCCCTCCGAGCCCATCGTGATGCCGTCGGAGATGGCGATGGTGTTGAACTCCATCGGCGTACCGCCCGCCGCGCGCACGCCTTCTTTCACGGCGGCAGCGATCTCGCGCAGGTGATAGTTACAGGGCCCGACTTCCGTCCACGTATTGGCGATGCCGATGATGGGCTTGCTGAGGTCCTCGTCGGTAAAGCCAATCGCCTTGAACATGGCGCGCGCAGGGGCCCGGTTCGGCCCGTCGGTGATCGCCCTGCTGTGCGACTTACCGCTGTCTGCTGACATCTGCTCCTCTTCGCTCTGGGTTGAGTTGTGCGGATAAAAGCAAAAGCCACTTTCCGCCTTTCGGGGTAAGTGGCTTTGTGAAATCTCGTTTGCTGCTAGCCTAAGTCCCCGCGCCTCCAATTAGCCCGCTACCCCGACTAGGAGTAGGAGCGTAATGGCGCGTACTAGGGCCAATACCAGCCGCGAGTTAGCGACGATCGCGCCGCTATTCGCTTCGATTTGAGATTGGGCTGGAACGGTCATGGCTGTTTGAGTGTTATACCGAATCGAAGTGGCGGCGTCGAGAGAAATTAAAACTATTTAACGCCCTGTAAGAGTTACTAATTATGTACTCGCGAACGATAAGAGGCGCTAATGAGCCAAAATTAGTAGTCGCCGCCACTCTAATCACAACCTAAGCCACTGTTTTCCATTAACTTGCATCCTAACCTCAAGCACACGTTACTCAGTTCCCGTAATGAAAGGTAACCGCCGGAGAACAAGCCGCCCCTTTCAAGACGACCTTCATGTCGCCGCCCGACTTTCCCTTCACGAATGGCAGCAACGCCATATCGAACTTGCCGTCAGGGTCAGCCTTCGGCTTTCCGTCATGGGTCTCCCCGTAAGATTCCGCCGAGAAGGATACAGTCTCGTTTTGGCCGAAACCGGATCCCTTGAGCATCACCAGTTCGAACTTCGGCATCAGGCGGACAATTTCAACCGAACATCCCTTGTTCTTCCCAATGATCGGATCGGGCACAATGGCAGTCGCCACCTTCACATTCTCATCAACCGACACCAAGGCGAGACGATATAGTTCGCCTTTGGCCGGAGCCAATACGAAGTCCACGGGATCATCAGGTTTGTCGCCAGAACACTGATCCGAAGTCCGACCGGCGCACATGACCACCCCGTTCTTCCCAATCGACGCGCCGCTCATCGTCTGTATCGGTTCCGCGACATTGATCGGCCAATTAAACGTGTTATAGAGCTTGTCACTTGGGATGCCGTGCACAACCATCTCGTAGCGCACGACCAGCTTTCCGCCCGCGCTGCCACGCGAGACCTCGCGAAGCTCCACGCTAGACCCGGGAGTGGATACTCTGTTTTGCATCCACGCTAGATCGAGCTTGTACATCTTCATAGCCAGGTCTATTCCCTCCTGATCCTGGCTTGTCATCGGAAGCGGCTGCGGCTGTGATAAACACACTAAGGCAAAGAATAGAATCGGAAAACAAATCAACATCGTGGCTTTCTTCATGAGGTCAGGCTATTGCGGCATCACCGCTAGGTCAATGATCAACCTCACGTAGCGCAATGAGCTATTCATCAGCGGACCCATGAATGGGGGGCGGATCTTCGCCGGGCGCGACGATTCCGTACTTCTGGGCCAAGAACTCCACCAGCGGCTCCGGCAGCACCGTACACAACTCCTGCCAGGTCAATACCTTGCAGCGCACACGCAGCTCAACCGGGCGGATGCACCGCAGAACCGCGTACCAACTCTCGATCAAGTCCGGGCGGCGCGCGTCCACCAACACGCAAAACCCGCAGTCGCTGGCGTGGGCAGCTAGTACGTTGCGGATAAGCTGATACGAAGCCAGCTTCCCTCCCTCCTCAGGCAACTCTGCCCCGTCGAACACGTCTTCGAAATCGCGGTATCCAAGCAGCACCGAAGCCGCGGCCGACTGAAAATCCGACTCGGTCAGCTTGGCTTCGAAAAGCATGTCGCCGAGCTTCATATCGACTTCGGTGCGATCGGCGTGGCCGGTCTTCAGCGGCACCCGCGCCCTCCAGCCAAACTCCGGCAGTTCAGCACTATCGACACCCAGCAACCCCAGCACACGGGGATCATCCGCCACATACGGGCAGCAGAAGATGTTCATCAGCAGCGCATCCGAACTCATCGACGAATCCAGTTCCTTCCAGCCGCGCCCGCTCCTGGGCAAAGAAGTCTTGGCCGTCGTGTGCACTTTCTCCATCCGCTTGCGCCATTCGGGCACGGCGAGCATGGCCGCATAACTCTCATCGAAGAAGTTGCCGTGCCGCCTCCTGGTAGGATGCGGCTGATACACCGTGACCGCCATGCCGCCAGAACTTTCAACATGCGGTAACTGCCGCTGTAGGGCAAACGCGCGGTTGCGGAGGCTCAACTCAAGCCGAAGCTGCGAGGCGAAGTAGGCGCTGTCGGCGGTCATGGCGTCTCGTGCTCCGCTTCCATCGCCAGCTTGCTGGTGAGACGGTCAGCCCCGCGCAACTCAGGAAACAGCCACGCCCACAGCGCGATGACCACCAACGTTCCGACCCCGCCAATCACGACCGCGGGCACCGTTCCAAACCACTGCGCCGTGACGCCCGACTCGAACTGCCCAAACTCGTTCGACGTTCCGATGAACAGCGAATTCACAGCGCTCACGCGCCCGCGCATGGCGTCGGGTGTTGACAACTGCACCAGTGTGCCGCGAATGATCACACTAACCATGTCCGACGCGCCCAGCAGCACCAACGCCCCCAGTGAAAGATACAGATTGTGCGACAGCCCAAACACAATCGTGAACACGCCAAACCCGGCTACGCACCACAGCATCGTCAGTCCGGCATGGCGCTGCAGCGGACGGTGCGCCATCAAGACGGCCATGGCAGCCGCGCCGACCGCTGGAGCGCTGCGCAAGAGACCCAATCCCCATGGCCCGGTGTGCAGGATGTCGCGCGCATACACTGGCAGAAGCGCCACCGCACCGCCGAGCAGCACCGCAAACAGGTCGAGCGAGATAGTGCCGAGGATGAGCTTTTTCCGCCAGATAAACCGCAGACCGGCGAGCACGGTTTCCAGGCTCACCGGCTCGCGCATTCGCTTTGCGGGATTGAGTTTGATTCGGCTGACAGCCAGCACCGAAACTGTAGCGGCGACCATCGAACTCGCGTACACCGCAGCCGGCCCGCTGTAGATGGCGTAGATGAACCCGCCCAGCGCCGGACCGACGATGACCGCGGCCTCAAACACCGTTTGCGACCACGCCACCGCATTCGGGAAATGTTCTTCCGGCACCAACTGCGGCACCATCGACTGTCCCGCTGCTCCGTTAAACGAGCGCACCACGCCCACCAGCGTCAGTGCCGCATAGATCGCATGTACCGAGTGCGAACCGCTCACCGTAAGCGCAAACAGGATCGTCGAGGCCAGACCCAGCCCCACATAACACAGTGCAACGATATTGCGGCGGTTAAAGCGGTCTGCGGTATGTCCGGCCACGAGAAACAGCACGATGGTTGGCCAGAACTGCGCCAGCCCGACGTAGCCCAAGTCCAGCGGCCGCTTGGTGATTGCATAGACCTGCCAGCCTACGGCTACCGACTGCATCTCCGTCGCCATCACCGTAAACAGCCTCGCCAACTGATAGAAGCCGAAGTCGGGATACTGAAAGGCGACCAGCGATTGGCGACGCAAAGTGGTGGACTCGGGCATCGCTCTCTACTCTGCCACAGGATCGGTGCATCCCGCTGGCGTCTCTACAACTTTCGCGGCTGCGAAAAATTTCCTTCTTCAACTTCACGCCCAACTCCATATATAGTGGACTATGGGTTGTAGCAGCTTTGCCTCTGGTGGTAAGAACCTCCTCGACTCCCGCTTCGATCACGAATCCTGCGGAGTCGGATTCGTTGCGACCCTCCACGGCCGTTCTGAACACGAAATCCTTCGCCTTACGCTGACCGCTCTCGGCCGCCTCGCGCATCGTGGCGCCATTGCCGCTGATGGCAAGAGCAGCGACGGCGTCGGCATTCAGACGGCGGTTCCCCGCAATTTTCTGCTCACCCAGAGCAAACTGTTCCTGCGTCCGGGCCAGCCCCTCGCCGTCGGCATGTTGTTCTTCCCGCAAAATGAAGAACAGGCCCAGCGCGACGCGCAGCGCTTCAAGGCCTGCGTCTACGCCCAGGGCTTCGAGTGGCTAGCGTGGCGCGATGTTCCTGTCGCCACCGAAGTATTGGGCGAAATCGCCCTCGCGTGCATGCCCGTCATTCGCATGGCGCTCATGACCACCGCCGACGACTTCGCCGGCGACCCCAACGAACTCGAGCGCCGCCTCTATCAGGCGCGCAAGGCCTTCGAGCGCGGCGGCGATAAGACCTACGTCTGCTCGCTCTCCACCCGCACGCTGGTGTACAAGGCGCTGTGTACCGGCCGCACTCTGCGCGACTTCTACCTCGATCTGCAGAATCCGCAATACACCACGCACTTCGCTGTCTTTCACCAGCGCTATGCGACCAACGTCCTGCCCACCTGGGACCGCGCCCAGCCCTTGCGCATGGTAGCCCACAACGGCGAGATCAACACCGTCTGGAGTAACCGCGCGCACGTGGACGCGCGCAGCTCCCTGCTGCCGCGCGAGTGCGATCCCTTGTTCACGCGCGAGGCTTCCGACTCAATGAGCCTCGACGAAGTCGCCGAGCTCCTCTGCCACTATGACCGCAACGTCGCCGAAGCCGTGCGCATGATGCTGCCTCCGGCGGTCGGAATTCGCGAATCGGCCTTCCATCGCTACCACTCCGACATCATGGAGCCCTGGGACGGCCCTTCCGCGCTGGTCTTTACCGACGGACGACTGCTCGGTGCGGCGCTTGATCGCAACGGCCTGCGCCCCTGCCGTTTCGTCATCACTGACACTGGACTCGTGCTTGCAGGCTCTGAAGTCGGCCTCGCGGACGTCGATACCGACACCATCATCCGCAGCGGACGCCTCGGCCCCGGACAAATGATTCTGCTCGACCTGGAGCGCAGCCGCCTCATCGAAGGCGACGAACTCGACCGCTACTTTGACGATCTTGCGCCGTTCTCCGAGCTGATTGACGACGTGCTGCTGGAGCCTTCGACGGCGCCGGTCGCCGCGCTCGAAAAGGACGACCTCACCCGATTGCAGCGCGGCTTCGGCTACACCAAGGAAGAAGTGAAGATGGTCGTCGGCCCTATGGCGCTGGAGAGCAAGGAAGCCATCTGGTCCATGGGCGATGACACGCCCATCGCGGCCTTGGCGCACACGCCGCGCCCGCTCTACGGCTTCTTCCGCCAGCGCTTCGCGCAGGTCACCAACCCGCCCATCGACTCGCTGCGCGAGGCTTGCGTAGTCTCGTTGCGCACGCGTCTCGGCCCCTGGCCACACTTGCTCGATAAGCACGCGCCTGTGCCCGGCCTCACCTTGCCCTCGCCGTTTCTTTCGCTGGGACAGATGGCCGCGCTGCATGAAGGCGCCTACGCGCTGCGCGAGCAACTTCCGCTGGCGCACTTGAATTGCACCTTCGCCGACGACGTCACCCTCAAGCAGGCCGTGCTCGACCTGCAGGAGCGTGCCGTCGCGCTGGTCAGCGGTGGCATTCGCGCTCTGCTGATGACCGACCGTACCGCCTGTGATCATCTGCTGCCCATTCCGATGGCAATGGCCACCGGCGCCGTGCATCATGCGCTCATCCAGGCGGGGCTGCGCACCCAGGTTGGACTGGTCGTAGAAGCCGGCGACTGCCGCGACGTGCACCACGCTGCCGTCCTTATCGGGTACGGCGCAGGTTCGGTCTCACCTTGGCTGGCGCTGCAGACCGCGCGGTCGCTCGCGGGCGAAGAAGGCGAGTCGCGCCTGCTGCACGCTTTCGATACCGGCATCGCGAAGATCATGTCGAAGATGGGCATCTCCGTGCTCGACAGTTATCGTTTTGCGCAACTGTTCGACGTGCTCGGACTCGACGCCGAGATCACCGACCTTTGCTTCCCCGGCACCGCGTCGCCCATGGGCGGCCAAAGCTTTGCCGACATCGAAGCCGCGATTCGCTCGTCTTGGATTGCCGAGCCGGACAGTCGCCGATCTTCCCGACTACGGCTGGGTGCGCTTCCGCCGCGCCGAGCGCTCCGAGCCGCACAGCTGGGAGCCGCAACGCACCCGCGACCTGCAGGTCGCCGTCGGTGCCGCCCGCGCCCACACTGCGGCCCTCGCCCTCGCTCCGGCGGACGCGTGGTCCGCTTACGCCCAGGCTGCCACGGGAAAAGAACCTGCCGTGCTGCGCGACCTGCTGCAGATCAACGCCGCCGGACCCGCGCTCGATCTCGCGGAAGTCGAACCGCCGCAAAGCCTCGTCAAGCGCTTCATCGCCAGCGCCATGTCGCTCGGCTCGCTCAGTCCCGAGGCGCACCAGACCATCACCATCGCCATGAACATGCTGGGCGCGCGCTCCAACACCGGCGAAGGCGGCGAAGATCCCGCGGCCTACACGCCCGACGGCAACGACAAGGGCGTCGTCTCACTGCGTAACAACAAAATCAAGCAGGTCGCCTCCGGCCGCTTCGGCGTCACCGCGCAATATCTCATTCACGCCGACGAACTCGAAATCAAGATCGCGCAGGGCTCCAAGCCCGGCGAAGGCGGCCAGCTTCCCGGACACAAGGTCAGCGAGCTCATCGCGCGCCTGCGCCACTCGCAGCCCGGCGTGACGCTCATCAGCCCGCCGCCGCACCACGACATCTACAGCATCGAAGACCTGGCGCAACTCATTTACGACCTCAAGCGCATCAATCCGCGCGCGCCCGTCGGCGTCAAGCTGGTCTCGCAGACTGGGCGTCGGCACCGTCGCCGCCGGAGTCGCCAAGGCCTACGCCGACTACATCGTCGTCTCCGGACACAGCGGCGGCACCGGCGCTTCCCCGCTCAGCAGCATCAAGCACGCGGGCAATCCGTGGGAGCTTGGCCTCAGCGAAGCGCAACAGGTTCTGCGCGCCAATGGCCTGCGCGGTCGCGTCCGCCTGCGCACCGACGGAGGCCTCTCCACCGCGCGCGACGTCCTCATCGCCGCCTTGCTCGGCGCCGACGAATTCTCCTTTGGCACCGCCGTGCTGGTCTCGCTCGGATGCGACATGGCGCGGCAATGCCACCTCAACACCTGCCCCACGGGCATCGCCACGCAAAAGCCCGAGTTGCGCGCCAAGTTTCGCGGCAAGCCCGAGCACGTCGTGCGATTCTTCATGAACATCGCCGAAGACTTGCAGCGCCTGCTCGCCAACGCTCGGCCTGCCGCTCGTCTGCAAGCCGCCATCGGACGCACCGATCTGCTCGAGCAGGTTCGCTTCGATGGCAAGCTCGACCTCGGTCCCATGCTGGCGCAAGTCGGCGACGGCCCGCTCAGTTGGCAAGGCGGACGCAACATGCGCCCCGAAGACCGCCCGCCCATTGACGATGCCTGGGTCAAGCCCGCGCTCTCGTCAGTCGCCGCCGGGCAGCCGTTCGAACTCAGCGCCACCGTGCGCAACGAAGACCGCAGCCTCGGCGCGCGCCTCTCCGGAGAGCTGGCGCTGCTGCGCACCGCGCAACCGCACTTGCAGCCCGACATTCACTTCCGTCTGCGCGGCACCGCCGGACAATCCTTCGGCTCGTTCGCCGGCGAAGGCATGAAGCTCGTGCTCGAAGGCCAGGCCAACGACTTCGTCGGCAAAGGTCTCTCCGGCGGCGAACTCGTCATCCGCACCCGCGGCAAGCTGGCGCGCGCCGAGTCGGCACAGGTCATCGTCGGCAACGTCGCGCTCTACGGCGCCACCGCCGGCTCGCTCTTCGCGGTCGGCAGCGCAGGCGAGCGCTTCGCCATCCGCAACTCGGGCGCAACCGCCGTCGTCGAGGGCGTCGGCGATCACGCCTGCGAGTACATGACCGGCGGCGCGGTGCTCATCCTCGGCCCCACCGGAACCAACTTCGGCGCGGGCATGACCGGCGGACTTGCATTTATCTGGGACCCGACCAATCGCTTCGTGAAGGAGAAGCGCTACCATCCCGACTTTGTGGGAGTGGAAGTGCTCGGCGCCTGCGAAGAACGCGATCAGGAACTCGTGCGCTCCCTGCTGGCCGCGCACGCCGCCAAAACCGGCAGTAAGGTCGCCAACCGCCTGCATCACGGCTGGCCGGTAACGCTACGCCAGATCGTTCGCGTCATGCCGAAAAACTAGTCTCAGTCGTACCGTTCATTCAGGAGTGTCTTCCCGAGCGGAGTCCGCTGCGCCATTCACGCGTGGCGATAGCTGCGATGACTTCCCCACGAGCTATCTCGCAAGGCCGATAGCACGACGAGTTTCGTGCGCGAAGTTCCGTGATTTCGACACGGAACAGCATATCCCCCAAGTTTGGCGCCGTCCGGCGGCTGTGAATTCAACTCGGTTACTTAGGGCATGCCAGGGTGTGCATCGCTTTCAGCTTCGGTGACGGTTCGTGTTTGGAATCTTGACGTAGCAGCTTCCACCAAAGCGCCGTGCGTCGTCCACTGGAACAATTCATTAATGACAATCTGCTCAACGCCAAATGCGCGCCAGGAATACAGCTATTCGTACGTCCTGACTGCAAACCAGACCATGATGAACGCAAGAAACGCTGAACGTTTAGGCAAGGGCCCACAGAGCAGTTGTGCATGTGAGGCCGAATCAGAGCTGAACTAAACGAAAATAACCCATCGCAATGCCAACAACGAGAAGATGTAAAGGTGCTCTGGTTGTGACGCCCGATCTGCAGAGACCGCATCCTCGATTGTGACTAACCGAAACGCGTCCTCGCAGATTCTTGTCCAACGTGAGCATAGACTGACAGTTCGTACTTCCTGCTCCGTGTCCTCCGCGCCTCCGCGGTGAACTCCCCTACCCCGCCACCTGCACCACGTAAGCCGCCCGCAGCTCGGCCACGATGTCCGTTCGCCGCCTGCCGCGCCACTTCGAACTGCCCCGGAGGAAACGAAATCGCGCCCACGCGCGCATGTCCGCCGCCGCCGTAGCGCTCGCAGATCTTCGCCAGGTTCACCATCGGCTCAACCGGCGCCCACGGATTCGACCCCACCGACACCTTCGTCCGGAAGCTGCTCTTGCTGAGTCCCACACTGTAGGTGCAGCTCCGGATTCAGATAGTACGGCATGAACTTGTTGTAGCCCTCAAGCTCATGGTCGGTCACGTCGAAGAACACCGTGCCGTCCTTGCACTCGGTCCGCCCGCGCATGATCTCGATCGACTTGCGATGCCGCTCCATCAGCCCCGGCAGCCGTTCCGCAATCTCCGGCGTCGCGATGATCTCTGCCAGCGGCTGGTACGCCAGCATCTCGATCAGCCGCGGAATGAATCCCGCCTGCTGGTTCGACTCGATCACCATGGTCAGCTTCATCGCCGGCTCGCGCATCTCCACGGCCGTCTGCGGCGAGTCGTACAGCGCGCCGTCAATGATGTCGGCCCACTCCACCATTTCCGCCACCGGCTCAGGATTGAACCCGAAGTGCTCCTTGGCGATCTCGGCGATGAACTTGGTGCACGAGCGATAATCGGGATCATAGAACTTCTTGTTGCTCGTGTCCTGCTCGAAGTGCGACGCGTCCTCGGGCGTCAAGAACGCGCTCTGGTGATGGTCAAACCACCACGTAATCTTCGGCGACGGCGAATACTTGAAGTCAACGATGGCGTTCTCATCGCCCGTGAAGTCGGCTTCATCGAACAGCGCCCCGGCACGATGCACCAGCCCTATGTACTCGAACTCCACTTCGCGGCGAATGCGCTCGCGATAAAAGCGTGAAAACAGCGCCGCCGAACAGGCCCCATCAAAACACTTGTCGTGGTAAAAGACCCTGAGCTTCACAGACCCTTTCCGATGCGTCCAGTCCTAGCCGTAGCGAACCGGTATGACGCAAAACTGAATCCATCAGGATACAGATTTCCAGCGAGGAAAGGTAATTAGAATTGCTACTTCATGCGGGAAGGGGGGCAGCGCACCGCTCTAGCCCCGGCTCCATTGGTCGGCAAACTCCCCGATCCAAGGCAGCTTGAACATCTCGTGGTGATACGCCTTCACCACCAGCAACAGCCACACAAACAGCCACCCCAGCGCGATCAGCCCCACGAACGGGAACACCAGCACCCTCATGAACGGCATCAGTTGCAGTATGGTCCACACGATCACGAGCCCACCGCGAACGCCACCGCCGCCCCAAACAGCAGCAGGTGCTGCACCGCGTGAAAGCGCACGAACCGGTTGCGGCGATAAGGTTCGAGATACAGGAAGGCTGCTGCGGGAATAATCGTCGCGTACGAGATGACTGCCGCAATGTTCTCCGGCATAGGCAACGGCGGCGAATCCGCATCGGTAACGGCTTCGCTAGCGCGAGCCGGGTGGAGCGGAGCGGGGAGCGCTTCAACCATCGCCGCTGGCGGAGAGACTTCGGCAGGCGCCGAAGTCGCGGCTGCGGGCGCTTCCGGCCACGCGATCGCTGCGCCGCACTGCGCGCAGAACCGCGCCCCAGCCGGCAACTGCGCGTCGCATTGTGGACACAAATAGATCCGCACTTGCCGCCTCCCGCGTCGCAGCCATCCTAGCAAAAAACAACCCGCCGCACCGGCGGCGGGCCACAACTTGAAACGACGGCGAGCTTACGCCCCGCAGCACTTCTTATATTTCTTGCCGCTGCCGCAGGGACAAGGATCGTTGCGCCCCACCTTGTCGCCGCGCACTACTTGCTGCACGGCCTCCGCGCCGCCGCCTGCCATGCGCGCCTGCTCTAACTCGCGCCGCTTGCGCCGCTGGAACGCCTCTTCCATGTCGTCGATGGTCGTCGCCACGCGCCGCGGAGGGTGTTTCCCATTGCCGCCTCCGCCCGCTGGAACCCGCGCTCCGGGTCCACCGGCCAAACCCCCGCCCGTGTCGCCATCCGTCGGACCGCTGCTGCTATACGTGCCGCCATCTTCCCTGCGCTCAATCACCTGCATCAGATAGAGGTAGCGCACGGTCTCTTCTTCGAAGCGCTCCATCATTGCCTCGAACATGTCGAACGACTCGCGCTTGTACTCCACCAGCGGATCGTGCTGCCCATACCCGCGCAAGCCAATTCCTTCGCGCAGGTGGTCCATGCCGAGCAGGTGGTCCTTCCACTGCTGGTCCAGCACGCTCAGCATCAGGATGCGCTCGTGATGCCGCATCGCATCCGGGCCGATCAGCGCTCCTTCGCATCGTAGCGCTGCCTGAGCTTCTCGAAAATCGCGTCGCCCAGCTCCTGCCGGTTCAGCTTCTCCGCCTCGATGCCTTCGGATTCGATGTCCACGCCAAAGCGCGTGAACACCTGCGCCTTCAGGTTCTTGAAGTCCCAGTCTTCCGGATGCACGTCCTTGCCGCAATACTTGTCGAGCAGCCCGCCGAGAATGTCGCGCACATAATCCTCGAGGATCAGCTCCTTCTGGTCGAGCCCTTCCAGCAGTTGCCGGCGCAAGCCGTACACCGCCTGGCGCTGCTTGTTCATCACGTCGTCGTATTCCAGGACGTGTTTGCGGGCCTCGAAGTTCTGTCCTTCCACGGCCTTCTGCGCCGCCTCGATCCGCCGCGTGATCAGCCCCGACTCGATCGGCATGCCTTCTTCCATGCCTAGCTTCTGCAGTAGGTTCGACACCCACTCCTTGGCGAAGATGCGCATCAGGTCGTCTTCCAGCGACAGATAGAATCGCGATGCGCCGGGATCGCCCTGCCGGCCCGCGCGCCCTCTTAGCTGATTGTCGATGCGCCGCGCCTCATGCCGCTCGGTGCCCAAAATAAACAGCCCGCCCAGGTCGATGACCTCTTCGTGCTCGACGTCGGTTTCGGCCTTGTACTTCGCGTTCAGTTCCTGCCACTGCGCCGTCGGCACCTGATACTCGTTGCCGCCGTAGTAGAAATACGAAAGGTTCGGATCGTCCGGCTTCGCTGTAACCTCGCCCGCTGCGGCCTTCAGTTGCTGCGCAATCCCCTTCTTGATGCACTCCTGCTTGGCCATGAACTCGGCATTGCCGCCCAGCAGAATGTCGGTGCCGCGGCCGGCCATGTTGGTCGCAATCGTGATCGCGCCCTTGCGTCCCGCCTGCGCCACAATCTCGGCCTCGCGCTCGTGATACTTTGCGTTCAGCACCACGTGCTTTACGCCCCTCTTCTTCAGTATCTCCGACAGCCGCTCCGACTTCTCTACCGAAGTGGTGCCCACCAGCACCGGCTGCCCGGTCTGCCGCCAGTTGCATGATCTCGTCGGCTGCCGCAAAGTATTTTTCCTTCTCCGTGCGATACACCACGTCGGGATTCTCAATGCGCAACAGCTCGCGGTTGGTCGGGATGACCACCACTTCCAGCTTGTAGATGTTGTCGAACTCCGGCGGCTTCCGTCTCCGCCGTACCGGTCATGCCGGCCAGCTTCTTGTACATGCGGAAGTAGTTCTGGAATGTCACCGTAGCCAGCGTCTGGTTCTCGCGCTCAATCTTGACGTTCTCTTTCGCCTCCACCGCCTGATGCAGTCCATCCGACCAGCGCCGTCCCGGCATTAATCGTCCGGTGAACTCATCCACGATGAGTACCTCGCCGTCTTTCACCACGTACTCCACATCGCGGCGATACAGCGCGTGCGCCTTCACCGCAGTATCCACGTGGTGCTTCAAGTCCCAGTTTTCCGGATCGGCGATGTTTCCGATGCCCAGCAAGCGCTCGACCTTCTCCCACCCCTGGTCGGTGACCGTGATGGTGCGGTGCTTCTCGTCCACCACGTAGTCGCCGGTCAAGATCTTGTCTTCGCCCGTGCCGCGCTCGATCTCCTCGCCCATCTCCAGTTGCGGGATGATGCGGTTCACCTTGTAGTACTTGTCGGTCGACTCCTCGCTCGCACCGCTGATAATCAGCGGAGTCCTCGCCTCGTCGATCAGGATCGAGTCCACCTCGTCCACGATGCCGAAGTTGTGTCCGCGCTGCACGCAATCGTTCATGTCGAATTTCATGTTGTCGCGCAGGTAATCGAAACCGAACTCGTTGTTCGTTCCGTACGTGACGTCGGCGCCGTAGGCTTCCTTCCGCTCGCGATCGTCCAGGTCGTGCACGATCACGCCCACCGTCAGCCCCAGGAAGGTGTACAGCTTGCCCATCCACTCCGAGTCGCGCTTGGCCAGGTAATCGTTGACCGTGACCACGTGCACGCCGTTGCCCGATAGCGCATTCAGATACACCGGCAGCGTCGCGACCAGCGTTTTGCCTTCGCCCGTCTTCATCTCGGCGATCTTGCCCTGGTGCAGCACGATGCCGCCGATCAACTGCACGTCGAAGTGCCGCATCTTCAGCACGCGCCAGCCACCCTCGCGGCACACCGCGAACGATTCCGGCAGTATTTCGTCGAGCACTTCCTTAGTCTTAGCGGCTTTTTCGTCCGGGTCTTCGATCGCGTCCACTCGCTCAAAGATGCGCTTGCGGAATTCATCGGTCTTGGCTCGGAGCTGGTCGTCCGTCAGCTTCTGCATCTCCGGCTCGAGCGCGTTAATGCGCTCCACCAGCGGCATCAGGCGCTTCACTTCGCGCTCATTGCTGGTGCCAAAAACCTTGGCCATTAACTTGTTGATCAATGCAATCTTCCTCGTGAAAACTGGTCTTGGCCGCCAGCCGACGTTTCGGGTGCAGGCAGCTTCGTTTCAGGGCACGGCTTGAGCCGCGCCGATCTGCGCCACGGAACCTCGGGCCTTAGCCCCTGGGGGAACTCGCTCTTGCGTGTCCTGGTTCGCTGCGTTCGGCCTTGTATTTACTGGCCTTCACGCGCGCCACACGCACACAATTCCCACCTTAAAGGCTAACACATTGGATGCGCCCCGCCGCCTCCGGTCGCACTTTGGAAGGTGTCTCTGGGGGCCCCGTTTCACCGAAGTTGCGTGGGCGTTTCCTCGTTCTCCCAGCAGCTTCCGCGTGGCCCGCCCTTTCCCGTCTCTTGGCGAAACGTGGGACCAATCTTGTCCCGACCAGAAACCCCGCCAACCGCCCGCGTGTTACCATCTCGGCACAGTTGTCGAGAATGCATGACTGCCGCATCTTTCATTTCTTGGTATTGCTCCCTGCGGTCGTGTGTCTGGCAGCACTGCCTTCCTCCGCTGGACAGAACCAGCCAAGCACTTCCAATGCAGTTGCAACCTCGACTCCCACATCCGATCGCCTGCATCAACCGGGCTGGTGGCCAACTCGGACTGATGCACCGCGCAGCGATTTCGCCGGCACGGCCGCATGCACAAAGTGCCACAGAACGATCGTGGAATCCTACAAAGAGATGGCCATGTCACAGGCCTCAGAGGTCCCTGCTGGCTCAGATCTGCTGCGCAGGCATCCGAATCTGCACTTCCAATCAGGGCCATACCAGTACTCCTTGACCACAACTGCCGGCAAAACCGTCTATTCCGTCACCAACGGCAAGCAGACCATCTCACACGACTTGGAATGGGCGTTTGGCGCAGGGTCCCTCGGTCAGACCTACGTCTTCCAACAGGGAAAAGCATTTTACGAAAGCCACGTGAGCTTCTATTCCGCCCTTGAAGGCCTCGACATAACAACCGGGCACTCGCACGACATTCCCGAAAGCTTGGAAGCTGCCGCTGGGCGACGCATGTATGGCCCCGAAACCAATCGCTGCTTCGCCTGCCACACCACGGAATCCTTTGATGCCGGCACATTCGATCCGGCAGGCCTCACCAACGGAGTGACCTGCGAGGCGTGTCATGGGCCTGCCGCCGATCATGTTGCCGCCGAGAGAGCGGGCATGCAGGATGCCGGCGTCCTCTTGGACCCGGGCAAGCTCGACCGGGTGAATTCGGTGGACTTCTGCGGAGCCTGTCATCGCACCACCGGCGACGTGATTGAGCAAGGATGGGTCAATATCGGCGTGATGAACGCTCGCTTTCAGCCCTATCGCCTGCAAAAAAGCCTTTGCTGGGAGCGCGGCGATGCTCGGTTAACCTGCACTTCGTGTCACGACCCTCACAAGCCGTTGAGACGCGACGCCGCAACCTATGATTCTGCCTGCCTGCGGTGCCATGTCGGCATGGGCGAACAGGCCACGCCGGATCGCCCGGTTCGCGCCTGCAAGGTCAGCCGGAACAACTGCGTCACCTGTCACATGCCGCAGTACGAACTGCCCGGTGCGCACTCACAATTCACCGATCACTTCATTCGCATCGTGAAGCGTGGCGAAACCTATCCCGATTGAAGGCGCGGCGAGGCAGTTCCCGTCAATGCTGTGGCTGAGGCGCTGCCGGTTTCACAAACAGTTTTTCGTCGATCGGCACATTCGTCTGCACCTCACTGAGTTGGATCGTAAACGCCCCGCTGGGACGCGCTATCGTCCAGCGATAGGGAGTCTTCACTCCGCCCGCATCGCGATAGTCGCCGAAGTCCACCTGCACCGGATTCAGGCCCAGCGCCGAATCGCTATAGTGCACCATCCGCAGAAGTAGTCCTGTGCTCGTATCGAAGTACAACTTCACCGGAGGCTCGCCAGTGGCGCTCGCGATCACCACGCTGGCGTGCTGGTCACCAACGTTTTCCGGGGTTGGCTGCAGCTTGACCTCGGAAAACATCTTCACCAGCTGCTCTGGATAGAACGCAGCGGCATCGAGTTCGGCAGCGCGCCGGTCGCTGGCCGCCATCTCGCGTAGCGGACGGTTGGGAAACGCCAGCCAACCCGCCTTGCCGTCAAATGCCGTCACGCTGTCGCCGCCTTGCATGTGCATGACGGAAACTCGGGCATCCGGCGGTTTGCTGTAGATGTCGACCGGAATCGTTCGCCCGCCGGGCATCACCGCTGAACCCTTCTCCACTCGCGCCGTGATCTTGTCGAGCGCGGATTTGCCTCCCACCGCTTCGAGGTACTTTGCCAGCACTGGCTCCGCGGACGGCCACTTGGCGGGATCCATTGCCGTTTCGTGGTCAGCTCGTTCCATCCCGGCGGGTGGCGCACCCGCCATGGCTACCGCCGGCACCGCTTCGGGATGGGTCGTCCCGCGATGACAACTGTTGCAGGTAACCTCGCGTTCGCCCTCAAAATTGTTCTTGTTGATGGCGAACTGCATTTGCATCATCTTGCGCGCGATGTCTTTCGGCTTCTTGTCATCCTTGTCAAACTCGCGCTCGACGTGGCAAAAGTCGCATTCCACTCCCAGCGACGCCGCAATGAACTGCATCGAGGGGATGAGTTCACTCGCCGGAATCTCCTTCAGCACCTTGATGTTCTTGTAATACTCGCCGGCAGTCTTCCCCTCCATGGTCGGCGGCGGCCCCTGCGCCATCGCTGCCGATGTCCCGGCCAGAAAAAGAACGACAATCCAGACGCACTCCCCCGTCGGGTGCGGCAGCATCAATCGAATGGAAGGGCTCAGGAAAGCACATTTCGCCTTACCCGAGGCACCAGACATGTCACAGTTCATATCGCGCATCGTTTTCCTCGAAGGGTAGCGAGTCAGTCGCATCTTGTGGATTTTAGCTCCTAAAATCGTTTCCAGCACGAACCGTCATCTCACACGCCAACAAGAAAGTCCGAGCCACGCTGGTGCTGCCCTCTCGCCCTCACCACTTCCTCGCCCTTCCTCTTCCCAACTGTCCTTACCCAATCCTTCGCCGCTCCTCTGTCCCCTCCGGACCGAATTCGGCCCCTCTGGCAGCTGACGACTGCCAACGGATGCGCGTAAGATACGCCCCAGCACTTATCCCGACTCAGAACGGACCGCGCTCGCATGTTTTACGACCGCTTTTTGGAATCGGTACGCCAATTTCCTGACCTGATCGCGGTAGAGCTCCAACGCGAGTCCTCCGCCGTCGCGGCCGGCGCGCCTTCCGTCGAAAGCTACACCTTCACCCAGCTATGCAACATGGCAGAATCCGTCGGCCACTGGCTGTTGCAATCCAACATCACCAAAGGCTCCAAATGCGCGCTTCTCGCCGCCAACCATCCTTTGTGGATGGCCGCCTACCTCGGCGTACTCGCCTCCGGCAACACCGCCGTTCCCCTCGACACCGCCTATCACGCCGACCAGGTCCACAAGCTCCTCCTCGACTCCGATGCCGTGCTGCTCTTCTGCGACCGCCAGCGTCTCGCTATGGCCCACGAAGCCGCCAACGGCACGCCGGTAAAGCTCATCCTCATCGACGGCGATGCCACCGAAGAAGGCCTTCCCAACCTGCGCGCCATCTTTGCGCAAGGCCCCGCCAACTTCCAGCCCGTACCGGTCACCGCCGACGACATCGCCATGATTCTCTACAGTTCCGGCACCACGGGCGATCCCAAAGGCGTGATGCTCTCCCACGGCAATCTCGACGCCGAAGCCGAGGGCGTCTTCGAGGTCATCGATGTCGGCCCCAAAGACGCCATCCTCGGCATTCTTCCCCTCTTTCACTCCCTCGCGCAGATGGCCAACATCATGCTCCCGTTGTCCTGCGGCATGCGGGTCGTTTACCTCGAGTCGATGAACACGACCGAATTGTTGCGCGGCCTGCAGGAGCGCGGCATCACCGTCTTCGCCTGCGTGCCTCAGTTCTTCTACCTCATTCTCGAACGCATACAGAAAGAAGTGCAGCAGAAGGGCGCGCTCGTCCGCACCGTGTTCCGCGCCATGCTGGCCATCTCCACCTTCGCCCGCAAGTTCCACATCAATCTCGGAAAGGTTTTCTTCGGCCGCGTTCACAACATGCTCGGCTCGCGCATGCGCTACCTGGTGACCGGTGGCTCGCGTTTCGACCCGGCCATCGGCCGCCAATTCGAAGCCATGGGCTTCACCATGCTGCAGGGTTACGGCATGACCGAAACCTGCGGCTGTGCCAGCATCACGCCTCCCCGGACGATCGTCATGGGCTCCGTTGGCAAGCCCCTGCCCGGCAATGAAATGAAAATCTTCGACGGCCAGCCTTCGCCCGAGCACGGCGGCGCCCGCGTCGGCGAAGTCGCCTTTCGCGGCGGCATCATCATGGCCGGATACTACAAGCGCCCCGACGTCACCGCCGCCATGTATCGCGACGGATGGCTGATGAGCGGCGACCTCGGCTATCGCGACTCCGACGGCAACTTCTACATCACCGGACGCAAGAAAGACGTCATCGTACTCAGCAACGGCAAAAACATTTACCCCGAAGAAATCGAAGCGCATTACCTGCAGTCGCCCAATATTAAAGAAGTCTGCGTCGTCGGCCTCCAAAGCGCGCCCGGCGAGCCCTTCTCCGAACGCTTGCACGGTGTCATTGTGCCCGACTTCGAAGCCCTGCGCCGCGCCAAAATCGTCAACGTCGGCGACATGCTGCGCTTCGAAATCGAGGGGCTGTCGGCAAAAGTCCCGTCCACCAAGCGCATCCTGAGCTACGAAATCTGGCAGGACGACCTCCCCCGCACCAGCACCCGTAAGATCAAGCGCTTCGAGGTCGAGCAGCGCGTCAAGCGCGGAGAAGGCACGCAAGCCGCCACCAACGCGCCGCGCGAACTCACCCCCGACGAAATCGAATGGATGCAGCAGCCCGCGGTCAGCAAGGCGCTCGCCATCATTCAGGCTGCGTCGAAGCTCAAGAAAGACACGCCCCATCCCGCCGACAACCTCGAACTCGACCTCGGCCTCGACTCCATGGAGCGCGTCGAGCTACTGGTCTCCCTTGATCAGCAGATGGGCTCCAACGTCCCCGACTCGGTTTCGTCCGAGATCTACACCGTGCGCGACCTGGTTGACGCCGTCATCGCTCACACCAATGCCGAAGGCCAGCGGGCCTCAGCCGGATGGAGCGAGGTCATCAACGAAGATCCGGGCGAAGAAGTGCGCGACACGGTTGACCAAAAGCGTCCCATCATCGCCCCGCTTGCATTCCTGCTACTGCGGCTGTCGCAGATCATGTTGCGCGATCTCTTTCAGCTCAAGTTCGAAGGCGTGGACAAGCTGCCCACCACACGGCCCATCATACTTTCGCCCAACCACCAGAGTTTCCTCGACGCCCCAGTTGTTGTCGCCTGCCTCCCCTGGTCGGTCATGCGCGACACCTTCTACGTCGGTACCAGCGAAATCTTCGGCAGCCGCCTGATGCGCCGCCTCGGCGAGTTGGTGCGCCTCATCCCCGTCGATCCCGACGCCAACCTCGTGCCCGCCATGCGCGCCGGAGCCTATGGCCTGCGCCAGAAGCGCGTGCTCGTGCTCTTCCCCGAAGGCGAGCGCAGCATTGATGGCCCGCCCAAGCTTTTCAAGAAGGGCGCAGCCATCCTCGCCATCCACCAGCAATGCCCGGTCGTCCCCGTCGCCATCGAAGGCTTCCACGAAGCCTGGCCCCGCGGCGAAAAGTTCCATGGCTTCAAGAAGCTGCAGGTCCGCTTCCTCGACCCCGTCTACCCCCCGCCGCTCGGCCCCAACCCCGAGCAGCAGTATGCCCAGATGACCGCCGAAATCCGCACCCGCATCGTAGAAGCCTACGACGACCTCCGCGCACGAAGATAGCAGAACGAAGTCGCCATCGTAAGAAGCTGTCATCACGAGGTCGCGCAGCGACCGAGGGATCTGCTTTTCTAACCACTAGCCACTGATTCACTGCAGCTTCGCGTACTCGGCCTTGGCTTGTTTGTAGATCGGAATCTCCGGATCGGCATCCTTCCATAACCCGAGGAAGTCCTCATACGCGGCCTTGGCCTTGGCGGTGTCGCCTGCCATGGCGTAAGCACGACCGATTTGCAGATGGGCCAGTGATCCAGTTACAAAGTTTTGTACTAGGCCTCTGTAATCCAGCAACTTCTGAAACTCGGCTACAGCGGCAGCACCGTTGTGCGCCAGCAGATAGCCTTGCCCGCGCAAATACGCGGGGTACAAGTAGTTGATGGGATTCGCATCACTGAGCTCGTAGGACTCGGCGTCCTCGAGATTTTGCAATGCTTGTGCGGGACGGCTTTTGGTGAGTTCAATGGCCGCGTCGATGCTGGGCAGCCAGTAATTCTTGAACAGCGTATCGCTCGGGTAATTCTTCGACAGTTCATCCGCTAGCGCCTTAGCTCGAGTAGCATCGCCAATGCGAGCCAAGGTGAGGGCTGCAATGAAATTCACATCGCGCCCGCGAGACAGTTTTAAGGCCGCTGTTACTCCCCGCTTTGCCGATCGAATATTGCCCACCTCCGCTTCGCGCAACGCAGCATTGATCTGCCGCAATGCGGCTGTCTCCCTGGAGTCGGCGCGGATCGCCGAGTCCACCGCTCTCCGCGAGAAGTCCTCCGCGTTTCTCAGCCGTCCGTAGTATGCCTCCGTGTCAGACTGCGCAGACAGTAGCGCGTCTTCGTCTCCGGGCTTGCCGGAACCCCACGCCAGCTGCTGCTGCATCTCGACGGTATTCCCCTTCAGAAAGGCAAGACTGTACATTTGTAAACGCAAAAGCCCGTCATCCAGCTTGTGAGCCAATGCTTGGGTGAAGACAGCCTGGGCGTCGTCCAAACGGTCAAAATAGAGGTAGGCAGCTCCTAAATTCACATAGGTATTGATTTCGTCAGGCGCAAGCCGCACCGCCTCCTGACATTCATGGAGGCGTTTGGCATGTTGTCCAAGATGGCCGTAGTCGGAGCACAAATTCATGTGATAAAGACCGACCTGGGGGTAGCTTTCCTTCAGTAGCTCCCAAATCTCTGTCGCCTTGTCGATTTCTCCCGTGGCATTAAAGTAAGCCGCAGAGATACCCAGTTTCTCTCGTTCCGTGGTGGCCCGGTCGCGTAGCTGGTATGCCTTCGTGGCATATTCCAACCCGAGCATAGGCTGCCCAAGATCGTCGTAAATCACAGCCAAATCGGCATATGCAAGGGGGAAATTGGGATCGAGTTCGATTGCCCTCTTAAAGAACGGGATGCTGGCTGCCATCCCTTTTGCATACATCACTTTGAAAGCCATGTTTAGGCTCTTAAGGGCTTCGAGGGACGAAGTCGTTGCTTCCAACGGAACATCAAACTTCTGCACCGAGGGCAACGATTCTCCCAATCCAGCTCGCAACCTGGACGAGGCCCGGCTTAGTATCTTCAGAACGTCTTCTTTACTGGTGGCCTCGCCTTGCTCTTTCGCCAGGGTATCCCCGGTGCTGCAATCTACCGCGTTTAGGTCAAGCACGTAATGACTGCCGAGGCTGGTGATTGTTCCACCCAACACGGCCTTGCTTCCGGTGCGCTGACAAACCTCGCGCCCGACTTCCATCGTGATAGGTGCGTCTGCCGGCTTTCCCATCATCGCCAAGCTCTTGCTGACTTTTCGGGTGGAGAGAATATTCAGGAAGGGCGATTGCCCCAGTTCCACAATTAGTGCCTGCTTCAGAGCATCGTCGAAGACCGGATCGCCGGTCTTATTGTCGAAGTCGGTCACGACGATGGTGTCTTTTTCGGTAAACTTTTGGCGTTGTTTCCAGCGGTAGTAGAGGCTGCCGACAACAAGACCTCCGATCACGAGGGCTGCGATAACGGCCAGAAGTGTACCGCGCCACTTCTTTGTTTCGGCAGTAGTTAACCCGCTTGATGGCTCGGCGGCCTGCAGCGTTTTCCCGCTCTCAGAAGCCGATGCTACTTTCGTACTCCCAGACGTGCGACGACCTGTGTCTTCGTCACGCTTTAGGCGTTGCAGGTCCGTCCCCATATCAGCTGCGCTCTGGTAGCGCAGGTTCCGATCCTTCTCCAGCGCCTTCTGGATAACAACTTCCAACCCCGCCGAAATCTGGGAATTCAACTGAGAAGGTGCTTGCGGTTCATCCCGCAGAATCGCGCTGACAATCTCACCCGAGCTTTCCCCCTGGAACGGCATCTCGCCCGTCGCCATCTCGTACAGCACCGCCCCGAACGAAAACAAGTCGGTGCGTGCGTCGAGTTCCTTCGCCTTCACCTGCTCCGGCGACATATACGCCACTGTGCCCAGGATCGTTCCAGGGCTCGTCAGGTGTTGCTGCGCCGACTCGACCGTCACTGTCTCGGCGCTGGCAGAGACGTTCCCCGATACCTTTGCCAATCCGAAGTCGAGAATCTTGGCGTGCCCGCGCTTGGTGACGAAGATGTTCGCCGGCTTGATGTCGCGGTGGACAATGCCTTCGCCGTGCGCCGCGTCCAGCGCGTCGGCAATCTCTATGGCCAGGGGCAGGAGTTGTTCGGCGTCGACCGGCTTGCCCGCGATCAGGTGCTTCAGCGTCATGCCATCCAGAAATTCCATGGCAATAAACGCCCGGCCATCTTCCTCGCCGACGTCATGAATCGTGCAAATGTTGGGATGGTTCAGCGCAGAGGCAGCTTGTGCTTCGCGCCGGAAGCGTTCCAGGGCCTGCGGGCTTTGCGCTACGTCTTCAGGAAGGAACTTCAGGGCGACGAAGCGGTGCAGGCGCGTGTCTTCGGCCTTGTAGACAACGCCCATGCCGCCACCGCCAAGCTTTCCGAGAATGCGGTAGTGCGAAACCGTCGTGCCGATCATGCCCAAGGGACGCCCAGAAAAGATGTTCGATGATAGGGCGATCCGCGCCGACCGTCAATCGATTCCTCCGCTGTCCCTTAACTCGCGGTTAACTTTGGTGTCTTCCGCCGCTGCGGGTCAGTCGCGAATTGCGGCGTATCTCATCACACCATCGCGCGCCATTTTTGCAAAGACGCGGCCGAACATTTGTCGTTATAACGGTCGTTATAATCGCCTATTTTTTCGCGTGCGGGTGCGTGCGGTCATAAACTTCCATCACGTGCTTGACCGTTAGCTGGGTATAGCGCTGGGTGGTTGCAAGTCGTTCATGGCCAAGCATTTCTTGGATCGCCCTGAGGTCCGCCCCCTCCTCCAGCATGTGCGTGCCGAAGGCGTGGCGCAGCGTGTGGGGGTGCACATCCGGAGAAAGTCCTTTAGAAACAGCGACTTGCTTCACAATCCGACCCACGCTCCGGGTCGTCAGTCGGCCTCCCCGAAAATTCACCAGCAGCGCCCGCTCGGATGTATGCTTGGTTTGGCCCAGAACTTGTTGACGCCGTGGGAGATAGGCCTTCACCGCCTCGGCCGCGGACTCTCCAAACGGCACGTAGCGCTCTTTCTTGCCCTTGCCACGCACCAGGATGATTTCGTTCGACCACCTGACGTCATCCAAGTTAATACCGATGAGCTCGGAGTTCCGGATGCCACAGCCGTACAGCAACTCCAGAATCACCCGGTCGCGTTCGGCAAAGGCTGAAGATTCATCCATTTGCGAATCGAGCACGGTGTTGACTTCCTCGATCGTCGGCACTCGAGGTAACGTTTTGGGTAACTTCGGCGTGGCCACTAGCTTCGCCGGGTTCTGATCGACTTCCCCCTCCTGCGCCAGCCATCGATACAGCGACCGAAGCGCCGCAAGTGCCCTGGCTACAGAGGTTTTGCTAAGTCCCCGCTCGTACAGGCTCGATAGATAGCCCCGGATCAGGACGTGGTCAATGTCGCACCAGCCCTGCGGCCCAACGTATGCACTAAATTCTTCCAAATCAGTGCGATACGCCTTTATGGTATGGGCCGAGGCGTTGCGCTCCTGTAGAGCGCGAATGAACTTGGCAACTGCCTTCTGGACCGTCGTTGTGCCCGCTTTCGTCATTTTTTTGTTGAGCTTACGGCAGACCGCTTGCTGCGCGGATGGTGCTGCTTGTACACCTTATTCAGCCGATCCAGCGCCAGGTGGGTGTAAACCTGCGTGGTTGAGATGTCGGCGTGGCCCAGAATTGTCTGGACAGTACGCAGATCTGCCCCATTTTCAACCATATGCGTGGCACAGCTGTGCCGCAGCATATGCGGGCTGGCGTGCCGGGATTGCGCCGAGGCGGCGCTGACTACCTGCCAAACTCGTTGACGGGAAATGGACTTAGCGCCCCGGGCGATGAACAGCACCGGCGCCGACTTGCCTGCCGCCAGCACCGGCCGAGCGTCCCTAAGGTATTGCTGTACAACATCTTGTGCCGATTTCCCCATGGGCACGATGCGCTCCTTGTCGCCCTTGCCGCGCACCAGCAAGTAGCCCATCTCGAGCTTTAAGTCCTCTATTTTTAGTGAGATAACCTCGGACACGCGAAGCGCCCCGGCGTAGAAAACCTCCAGCATCGCCCGGTCGCGCACACCCAGCGCCTGCGACATCCGATCGTCCTTGACCCTCGGCGGCCCTTGCAGCACACTCTCTATCTCGTCTGCTGCCAACGACTTAGGCAACACCTTCCACTGCCGCGGGGTGTCGATATTGAGCGTCGGGTCGACCTGGATGTAGCGGTCCAGCAGCAAATATTTGTAGAAGTGCCGCAAACAGGAGAGCTTCCGTGCCACGCTTCTCCCGTCTAAACCGTTTGATAGTAAAGAGTTGAGGAAGTCTTTCACATCCTGCCGCCGGGCCTCTCGTAGCGCCCGCTTGCGCTTCAGCAGAAAGCTTGAATACTGCTCTAAATCAGACGAGTAGGCCGCGACGCTAAGCGCCGCAAGTCCCTTCTCTACTTTGAGATAGTCGAGAAACGAGCTCACCAACCGCAGGTTGGGATCCACACTCTGCACGAGTAAAGTATGGCTCCCCGCCGACGGATGGGGAATAACAAACCGGATTCAGGCAGCAACGGCGCTCAGTCCCTGAAATCCATGGCTGCCATAGGCATACTTATAACAACTATTATAATGCTTAGAAGTGCCAATTATTTGGCAACAATGGTGCTTTGTGACGAAGCAAATTTGCGCAGACCAGCGGACCTCACTGGGCGGCAGCAATATCAACCCGCCGCGAGCCGCTTCCGCACCGCCTTGAGTAACTCCACGGCGTTGAGCGGACTGCGAGGGTCTTCGTCGTGTTTGAAGAACGCGTAGGTCTCCAATCCGTCGGCGAGGCACCGCACAACGCGATCCGCCAAGCCACGGATTTCTTTTGCGTTATAGCTTGCTTTGCGAAAGCGAAAGTATATGTACTTCGCAGTTCGCACCTCAGGAGTGGTGATCGATTCTGTCTCCGCGATGCATAGCGCAGCTTTGTGCTTCTTGAGAGCACGATAGGTTTCATCGTTGAACCAGGATTCGTGACGAAATTCGAAAGCGTATTGCATCCGCGACGGCAGCAACGTTAGGAACTCGCTCAACACGGTAACGTCCGCCTTGAGGTTCGGCGGAAGCTGGAAGAGTAGCGGACCAAGTTGCTTGCGCTTCCGTAACGGATCGAGCGAGCCGAGAAATCGTTCGAGCGGTTCCTCGGCATTCTTCAGCCGCCGCATGTGGGTGATGTACTGATTCGCTTTCGGCACGAACCGGATGTCTGGCCCAGCGTCGTTCATCCATGACTCGGCCGCCTTTCCCGACAACACCCGGCGAAACGTGTAGTTCACCTCGACCGCGTTCAACTGGGTTGCATAGAACCTGAGAAACTTCTTCGCAGAGACGTCCTTGGGATAGAACTTGGGCTTCCACACCGGATAAGCCCATCCCGAGGTGCCGACGTAGAGCGGTAGCGGCGCTTGTGGCTGAAGCTTTGTCATCGGAATTATGCCGGCGCGACGACTTCGTAGGCTGCGATGATCTCGCGCCAGCGGTCGGGCACCACGACCGAGGTCTGGGCTTTGTAGTCGAAGGCGACCATCGTGGACGTGCCGTGGGCGGCGAGCAGCTGGCGAGTCTCGCTCCAGATTTCGTAGGCGAAGTCGAACGACTTGCGGCCGAGGCGCGAGATGCGGCAGCCGACGGCGACTTCTTCGCGGTAGTCGAGAGGCTGGTCGTACTCAAACTGCAACTTGGCCAGGATCATTCCGTTGGCGCCGTTGAGCGGCTCTTGCAGCACGTCCGCGAAGTAGTCGCAACGGGCGGTCTCCGCCCATACGATGTACGAGGCGTGATTCACGTGGCGCAACATGTCTATGTCGGAGTAAGGGACGCGGAAGCGAGTAATGCAGCAAAAGTCGGTGAGTGGCATTCGTTTCTTTCCGTACGGGGTAAAACGCGATTCGGATTATAACGGGGCGAACGCGGAGTTAGCTTCCCCACCGTCCGCCGGCGATGGTAAGGAACCCTTCCGTGTTCCAGTTGTAATCGTACATCCAACATTCCACCACATCGCCGTTGTCGAGTGTGACGTTTCGACGCCGACGAATGTATTCGCCTTCTTCGGGCGAGAGTTGGTCGTAGCCTTCATAGCGGTCCAGTTCGGCGAGCAAGACGTCATCGCTCGGCCCCCAATAGACACGACCGAAGACTCGCGATGGCGAGGCCTCGTCGAACACCGCGCCGGGGTAGTTGCCGAAGTCATAGAGCGTTCCCGGCAGCGAGCCTTCGCCAAGGAAAAACAAACCAGCGAGGATTTCGCGCAGATGGCCCGGCGCGTATTGCGGGATCAACGTTCCGTAGAAGAAAAAATGATCGAGCATGGGATGTGATTAGTTTAGCGTCAGGTGTCCGATTCACACGCCCGGAGAATACATTCCCACCCTGTCCGCAACAGACGCGGACAGGATGGGGCACCCACATTAAAGACAATCCGAAGCGAAGAGACATACACGAGCGAAATCGGCGTGTGTTGGGCAGCCAACCTCGGAGCACCCTCTGCTTCCCATCGCCCGCGTGCAACGTCGTACACTGTACTTTCTGTTCCCAATGGTTTCAGTTTACGGAGGCACGATGAAACGCAGTGTGGCCAAAGCCCTTGGCCTGCTTTTGCTCGCCCTTACGCTGCCGCTGGCAGCTCAGGACCTCGCATCCTTTGAGAAGCGAGTGACGGTCAAGACCCTGCCCAACGGATTGACGGTGCTGATTCTGCGGCGTCCCGAGGCGCCGGTGTTTTCCTTCTTCACCATGGTGGACACCGGCTCGGCGCAGGACCCGCTGTCGAAGACCGGCCTGGCCCACATGATGGAGCACATGGCCTTCAAAGGCACGCCCGACATCGGCACCACGAACTACGCCGAGGAGAAGGTCGCGCTGGCCAAGGTCGAAGAGACCTATGCCGCGTACGAGGCAGAGCGCATTAAGCGCGTGGGCAAAGATCCGCAGAAGCTCGCCCAGTTGCAAAAGGAATGGCAGGAGGCGGTCAAGGCGGCCGACAAGTTCGTCCTCAAAAACCAGTTCGGCGAGATCGTGGAGAGCCACGGCGGCGTGGGCATGAACGCCTTCACCAGCTACGACGAGACGGGCTACATGTACTCGATGCCGTCGAACATGATCGAGTTGTGGGCGGCCATCGAGAGCGACCGTTTCGCCAACCCCGTGATGCGCGAGTTCTACAAAGAGCGCAACGTGGTGATGGAAGAGCGCCGCATGCGTACCGACAGCGATCCCACGGGCCGGATGATTGAGCAGTTCCTGGGCACGGCGTTCGCGGCCAATCCGTACCATCGGCCGACGATTGGATACGCATCGGACTTGCAATCGTTTTCCGCCACCGATGCTGAGAACTTTTTCCATCGCTATTACCTGCCCAGCAACATGGTCATCGCGCTCGTGGGCGACCTCGATCCGGCGACGGTGATGCCGATTGTGGAGCGCTACTTCGACCAGTTGCCGGCCAAGCCGAAGCCGACGGAGCTGACTTCGGTGGAGCCTCCGCAGAACTCGGTCCGCGAGGTGAAGATGCAGGACATGGCGCAGCCCATCTATGTCGAGGGCTACCACCGGCCGAGCTATCTCGATCCCGATGACGCGGTGTATGACGCTATCACCGACATCATGTCGAACGGCCGCACTTCGCGCATGTATCGCTCGATGGTGCGCGACCAGAAAATCGCCGCCGCAGCCGCGGGGTTCTCGGGCTTCCCCGGCACCAAGTACGCTCATCTTTTTGCTTTTTACGGCGTGCCGCTGCCCGGACATACCAACGCGGAAATGCAGAAGGGCATCCAGGAGCAGATCAACAAGCTAAAGACCGAGGACGTCACCGACGAAGAACTAGCCATGTTCAAGACCCGCACCAAGGCTGACCTGATTCGCGGGCTGGCCAGCAATGCAGGACTGGCGCAGCAACTGGCGATTTACCAGACACGCTACGGCGACTGGCGCGAGTTGTTCAAGTACCTCGACAAGGTGGACAAGGTGAACAAGGCCGACATACGGCGGGTGGCCAACAAAGTGTTTGTGGAAGGCAACCGCACCATCGGCAGCATTGAGACCGTGAGCGCTCCAGCCGCGGCGAAAGGAGCCAACTAATGCGCGCGCGGTTCTCGAGAATTGCTCAGGTATTGTGCGTCGTCGCTTTAACGGCGGCAGCGCTGGCACAGACTCAACCCACACCGTGGAACAAGCTGACGTTTCCGCCGCTGCCGGCGTTTCAGCCGCAGCAGCCGACGCGGATTCAACTGGCCAACGGCATGGTGATCTTTCTGCAGCCGGACCATGAGCTGCCGTTGATTTCGGCGTCGGCGACGATTCGCGGGGGATCGGTGTCAGAGCCCGCGAACAAGATCGGTCTCGTCGAACTCTACGGCGACGTGTGGCGGACTGGCGGAACCACGACCAAGACCGGCGACCAGATGGACGACTTTCTGGAAGCCCGCGCGGCCAAGATTGAAACAGGCGATGGCGGTGAGTCCACGTCGATCTCGCTGAACTGCCTGAAGGGAGACTTCGATGCGGTGTTCGCCATGTACCTCGACCTGCTGAACAATCCGGCGTTCCGCCCCGACAAGCTGGAACTGGCCAAGCAGCAGGCGTACACCGGCATCGCGCGGCGGAATGACGATGTCAGCTCGATCGTGGGTCGCGAGGCCGCGGCACTGGCTTATGGCAAAGACAATCCTTTGGCGCGCGAAGATGAGTACGCCACCATCGCGGCGGTAACGCGTGAAGACCTCGTGAACTGGCACAAGCAGTACGTGTATCCGAATAACATCATCATCGGCGTCAGCGGCGACTTCGATCCCAACGCAATGGAAGCGACGCTGCGCAAGGCATTCGAGTCATGGCAGAAGGGCCCGCAGGCCAAGGAACCGGTGATCAAGTTCGCCGGCGCCAAGCCCGGTTATTACTTCGTGCAGAAAACGGACGTCAACCAGAGCTCAATCGCGATGGTGGACCTCGGCATTCTGCGCAACAATCCTGACTACTTCGCGGTGTCGGTGATGAATGAGATTTTCGGCGGCGGCTTCTCGTCGCGGCTGTTCAACAACGTTCGCGCGGCGAAAGGCCTCGCCTACAGTGTGGGCGGAGGCGTGGGGACGAGCTTCGACCATCCCGGCATGACGCGCGTCCAGATGCAGACGAAGAGCGGCACCACCGTGGCCGGCATCGACGCGCTGTACGAGGAAATCGAGAAGATGCACGCGGCGGCGCCCGATGCCGACGAGATGAAGCGGGCCAAGGACCAGATCCTCAACTCGTTCATCTTCCGCTTCGACACGCCCGGCAAAGTGCTGCGCGAGAAAATGACGTACGAGTTCTACCATTACCCGCTGGATTTCCTCGAGAAGTATCGCGGCGAGATCGACCAGGTAACGCCGGCGCAGGTACAAGCGGTGGCGAAGAAGTATCTGCAAAAGGACAAGCTGGCCGTGCTGGTGGTGGGCAATGACAGCGAGTTCGATAAGCCACTCAGCAGCCTCGGAACGGTAACCAACGTGGATATCGCGATTCCGCCTCCGCCGAAGGAACTGATGGAGCAGATGGGGAGACAGGGACCCGGCGGGCCAGGAGAGGAATAGCTGCGGTTCTCGCGGGAGTTTTGGGGCGGCTGCGGCCGCCCTTTCTTGTTGCTTTAAGGCTTGACACGGGGCGCACACGGCGGTAAGTTGCATAGGCGAATAAAAAGCGAAAGTTGGTCCGCCATGACTGCCTCGTTGGTGCAAATTGAAGGGCTTCTCTCTCCGACCCGGCCAGTCGGAATTGCGCGGTTGGCGGCGCAGGGTGCGTCGATTCGCCAAGGGCACGATGTGGAGTACTTCACCCTCCCGGCCCGCAGCCTTCTGAATCGCTGCGTATCGAAGCGGCAGATGCCGTTCACGTGGACGATCAATCCGTATCGCGGCTGCGAGTTCGCCTGCAAATACTGCTATGCGCGCTACACCCACGAGTTCATGGAGATGCGCGACGGGTTGGACTTCGAGCGCAAGATTTACGTGAAACAGCAGACGGCGTGGCTCCTGCGGCAGGAGCTGAAGCGAGTGAAGCCAGGGGAGCAGATCGCCATTGGCACGGCGACCGATCCATATCAACCTGCGGAAAAGCGGTTCGAGATCACGCGCGGCATTCTGGAGGAGATGGCTCGGCATCGCGGGCTGGAGTTGGGGATTGTAACCAAGTCCGACCTGGTGGTACGCGACATCGCACTGCTACAAGAGGTGTCGCAGCACAACAGCCTGTACGTCAGCTTGACCGTGACGACCATGAATACCCGTCTAGCGCGGATTCTGGAGCCGCGGGCGCCGCGTCCGGACTTGCGGCTGAAAGCGGTGTCGATGCTGACGCAGGCGGGACTGAATGTGGGCGTGATCTGCTCGCCGGTGCTGCCGGGGATTACGGATTCGACGACGTCGCTGGACAAAGTCGTACGCGCGGCGAAAGAAGCAGGCGCGAAATATGTTTATGCCAACGCGCTGTTCCTGAAGCCTTGCTCGGCGAGCGTGTTTCTGCCGTTTCTGGAGAAGGAGTTTCCGGAGCTCGTGGAAAGTTATCGCAAGCGGTACGAGCGCGGGGCGTTCGTCAGCAAGGCCTATCGCGAGAGGCTGTCGGCGGTGATGTCGGCCCTGCGAAAAAAATACGGGATGAAGAAGCAGGTAACGGACAGGAAGACGGTGTCGTCGGAGTACCGGGCGGAGGATGTACAGATGGCGCTGTTTGGATAGCTCTTCGCGATCCGCCTCTGGCTCCTTGCGCTTGAAATACCCGTCCCGACGATCTGTCTGCGATCGCCCGCTTGTCACATGGCCGTGTGCTCGGCGTCCTTCCCTTCTTATTCCCGAGAGTGTAAAAATCCACGCTGTGAGGCGAGGGAGTTGTGTGCCCGGCTGACGCCCAGCGCGTCGTTCACGAAGTTCTTTGATTCCACGACGATTTTGCTCGGCGGCGGGAAGGTGCTCTCCTTAGCGCAATACCCTGAGCTAACCCGTTTAGAATCTATGAAGTAGTTCCAATTCAATTAGAATCAATGGCCTGCGTACGATTTATGCTCGAAATGATTGATTCTAATGGCGACGTGGGGGAGGGGGTAGGGTGGGTATCCAGTTCTCCCAGGCGGCTCCGACGTCGAGCTAACCCCCTTGTAATCTATTAAATAGCGATAAACTACGTAGAATCCCGAAGTTGTGCGCAATAGCACCGGCAACCCATTGATTCTAAGGAAGGGGTGGGGGAGGGGCTCCGCTCAGAATGGCGAGAACTGTAACCTGTCCAGTCAGGCCGAAGAAACGGCTCAGTTGCCGAACAGGCGCATGAGGCCGCGCGCTGGCAAATCCGCCACGAGGAACTTTGCGGCATCTCCGCTCCCCGCGGCCAGCGCCTCAGAGGCCCCGTAGCCGCTGCGGACGGCGCCCTCCATGGTGGCAGGCCAGCCTGTCGCGGTCCAGTCGCCGGCGAGAAACAGGCGGGGCCAGGGAGTGGCCTGCGCGGCGCGGTAGGCGTCGCTGCCGGGCGCAGGTGCGAAGGTGGCGTGGACTTCCTTCACCACTGTTGCTTTGGTCAGCTGGGCCTCGCGGACGGCGGGAAAGAACTCGGCCAGTTCGCGCAGAGCGAGATCGATGATCTCCTGACGCGGCTTGTCGACGAGTGTCTTGGAGGCGCTGACAACCAGCTCGAGATAGCTGCCGGATTCGCCAGATTCACGGCGGGCATCCAGAATTTTCGATTTCTGGAACATCCACTGAATGGTGCGTTCGAGCAGCACGGCGTGTTCGAGCGGCGTGACCTCGCGGTCAAACCAGAGATGGATGCCGGTGATCGGGACCGAACCGAAGTGCGCAGCCTTCTCCCGCAGAGGTCGCATCTCCGGAACGTCGGGCAGCAGTTTTTCGACGGCATTGAAGGGCGTTGCAAGAATTGCATAATCGGCCCGGAATTTTTCGCCGCCAACAGTGATGCTGACCGCGTCAGCCTCGGCTTGCAGTGAATCGACAGAGCAACGACAGTGCACCTTACCGCCGCGCGATTCGATGTACGACGCTGCTACTCCATAAAGGTCGGAGAGCGGCACGGCGGGCAGGCCCATGCGACCAGCTTCGGCGGACTTGAGAAACGAATCGCGAAAGACCAGCGCTGCGTAGCGCACGGAAACCTGGTCGAGATCGTCATTGAGCGCGCTGATCAACACCGGCGCCCAGAAGCGGTCGATGGACTGCTTGGTTTGTCCGTGGCGTAGCAGCCAGGACTGGAAATCTTCGCTGCTATCGGCAGGAAGCGAGGGAATCAGCGCCAACAAAGCGCGAGAGATAGCCAGCTTATCGGCGAGATCGAGGACCGATGAATCAAGGAATGACACGGTGGAATGAAATGGCGCGGGAAGCGAACCGGGGCGCAGTACTGACGACTTCCCGCCGGGCAATATGAAAGTGATCTCGTCGTACCAACGAATTTGGTCTTCGACTCTTAGCCGGCGGTAGAAGTCGAGGAGGTTGGTGCAGCAGCCGAGAAGGACGTGTTGGCAGTTGTCCACCACTTCACCGGTTGCAGGCAACTCGTAGGAGGACGCGCGTCCTCCGAGAAAGGGACGGCGCTCGAACAAATCGACGTGATAGCCGGCGTCGGCAAGGGCGCATCCAGCGGAAAGGCCCGCCAGTCCGCCACCGACGACTGCGACACTCGGCTTCTCGATGGAGGAGGCGCTCATGTCAGGCGGCGCACGAATCCCTTCGCCAGGATGCCGAGCTTCTCCGCCGTGCTGAGTTTCACCCGCTCGGAGAAGACATCGTAGCCGCGTTCGGTGATGCGTTCGAGCAGGCGGCGATAAATCTCCACCAGCGTCCAAAGCGCGGGCTGGCTGTCGTCGTCGATGAGCGGCAAGAGTTCTTCGGCGGCGCGATAGAGTTCTCGGGCGCGCTGCGCTTCGAACTCCAGCACCGGACGAAACGCAGCCGCGGCATTGCCGTTGGCCAGCGCGCTCGGCTCGACGTGGAATCGGCGCAGGTCCTCGTAGGGGAGATATACCCGGCCCAACAGGCTATCTTCCTTCACGTCGCGAATGATGTTGGTGAGCTGGAAAGCCACGCCGGTCTGCTCTGCCAGCTTTTCGGCATGCGGGTCGCGATAGCCGAAGATGCGGATGCAGACCAGTCCCACTACCGACGCGACGTGGTAGCAGTAGTCGTAAAGCTCGTCGAATGTTTCGTAGTGAAGGCGCGACATCGGCGTCGGTCAAGGGCTGTGCGGGCAGGTCCATAGCCGTGCCCTGCACCAGCTTTTCCAGCAGTTCCAGGGGAATGTTAAATGCTTTCTGTGTGTCGGCCAGTGCCATGAACACCGGATCGTCAGTGCGTTCGCCGTCGACCACCCGGCGCAAGCCGTCGATCCATGCAGTCAGTTTCTCGCGGCGCTGTTCGGCAGGAACGAAAGGGTCGTCGGAGATATCGTCTGCCTTGCGCATAAAGGAGTAGACAGCGCACAGAGCATCGCGCTTGCGCGAAGGAAGTACGAGGAAGCCGTAGTAAAAATTCTTGGCTGCTGAGCGTGCGATGTGCCGGCAGACACCGTAGGCTGCCCGCAATTGCAGCGGGTGCTGGCTCACAACAGGTTACCCAGGGCAGCGCGCGCCAGCAGCAAGACCTTGCGGCGCCGCGAGATGACGGGCCGCGAGCTGAGCACATCGTAGTTCTGCTTCTCGATGGCGCGAAGAATCGCCAGCCCGCCGCGGCTGAACAGCTCAATGTCGCGCGCCAGACGGCGGTCCACGGACTTGGCCAGAGGCAGACCGCGCTCGAACCACTCGCGCGCCCGGTCCACTTCAAACTTCATCATGGCGAGGAACTCCGGAGTGGCGCGGCGCTCGGCTAGTTCCTGTTCGCTGACGCCGAACCTGGCAAAGTCTTCCAGGGGAATGTAGATGCGGTTTTTCTCGAAGTCGACGGCGACGTCTTGCCAGAAATTCGCCAGTTGCAGCGCGGTGCAGGTATAGTCCGAGAGCTTCTGCCGTTCGGCGTCCGCATAGCCGCACAAGTAGAGAACCAGATGGCCCACGGGGTTCGCCGAGTACTGGCAGTAGCCGAGCAGGTCATTGAAACGCGGATAGTGCGTGACGACCTGGTCTTGGCGAAACGCCTGCAGCAAATCGGAAAACTCGTGCTGCGGAATACCGAACTCGCGCACGGTCTCGCGCAAGGCAACAAAGACAGGATGACGAGGCTCACCGTGGTAGCACTGTCCGAGCTCCGCTTCCCATTGGTCGAGCAGTAGCAGCGATTGTTGCTTGTCGCCGACTTCGTCGCCGAGGTCGTCGGAGATGCGGCAGTAAGCGTACACGTTGTAGAAGTGCTGGTGGAGATGTTTGGGAAGAAACCAGGTTACGACCGGAAAATTTTCGTAGTGCGACGTCGCCAGCCGGACACAGTACTGCTGCGCTTCGGCGAGCGAAGGAGCCGTGTCGGGAATGGCGTATTCCGGCGGCAAGGCGCTCCAACCGGGAGCGGTGGCTCCCGGCGTGGTAGCAAACATCCGGTTGTCGGTCGGCGCCGATGACATGCAGTTTGGATGGTCCGGTGCTTATTGCCCGGGGATAATGGCGGTCTTGATGTCGCCGTTGCGATTCAACATGTGGCGCAGCACATGCTGGAGGCGCGAAAGCGGGGCCTCGCCGGTGATGTAATCGGTACCCTTGATCTTCTTCTCCGCGATCAGGGCAAACGCCTTACGCACGGTTTCGGGCGTGTGATGGAATGTGGCCTTCAGCGTGAGCTCGTTGTAGTGCAGGCGCTGGGTGTCGAGCTGGACTTTGGTCCCACTGGCACAGCCGCCGAACAGATTGACGGTTCCGCCCTTGCGGACCATATCGATGGACCACTCCCAGGCCTGCGGGCGTCCCACGGCCTCGATCACCACGTCACAACCGCGTCCGTCGGTGGTGAGTTTGCGGACAGCCTTCACCGGATCGTCCACTTTTGTGATCTGCACAGCATGATCTGCCCCCGCGTGGAGCGCGGCGGTTACTTGCGAGTCGCGCTTGACGACAGCAATCACGTTGCAGCCGGACAGTTTGGCCACCTGAATGAACATGAGGCCGATGGGCCCGGCGCCAATCACGGCGACGGAATCGCCGATTTCCATTTTGGTTTCGTGCAGGCCACGCAGCACACAAGCGAGAGGCTCGGTAATGGCCGCCTCTTCATAGCTCACATGGTTGGGGATGGCCAGCATGTTGGTGTCAACAATTCGCTTGGGGATGTGAATGTACTCGGCGTAGGCGCCGTTGTTAAAAAGCAGATCTTCGCAGAGATTCTCCTGGTGCTTGGAGCAGTAAAAACACATGCCGCAGGGCGCAGAGTTCAGTGCAACGACACGCATTCCTTTCTTGAATCCCTTGACGTTGGGACCGACCTCTTCAATGACACCAGCCAATTCATGGCCAAATAGCGCAGGAGGCACAATCATGCGGGCGTGATATCCCCGCTGGTACACCTTTAGGTCGGTACCGCAGGTCAGGGCCACCTGCACCTTGACGAGCACTTCCCCTTCACTCAACTTGGGGATTGGTACCTGCTCGATCTTGACGTCCTCTTTGCCGTAGAGGACTGCCGCTGTCATGTGTCCGTTCACTCTAGGAGTCCTTCCATAAGCCGCCCGGCTGAATGACCACCTTCATCGAGTCCGGTTTGGGATGGGCAGCCAGATGCAGCGCCTCAATCGAACCGGTCAGCGGAAAACGATGGCTGATCAGCCGCTCCAGATCCATCTCGCGGCCCAGCACAAATCGCGCTGATTCATCCTGTAAATCGATTGAAGCACTGTACGATCCCAAAAGACTCTTCTCATCCACGCAAACGCCTGCCGGATCGATAGTGGCTTCACCGTGCTGCGTCTGCGCAAATAGCAGGACTCGCCCGCCGGGACGGGTTGCTTCCATGGCGGGTCGAATGAGGCCGTTGCCTGCCACGGCCAATATGACGGCATCAGCCCCTCGGCCTTCCGTCATTTGCTTGATTGTCGTGACGGTATCGGAGGTCGAGGCGTCGATGTTCTCATTCAGACCGAACGTCTTCGCAATTGTAAGCCTTTGCGGATACAAATCGGAAGTGATTACTCGGGCCCCACACCTTCGCGCCAGTACCGACAGAATGATGCCGATGGGGCCCTGTCCGATGACCAGCACGGATTCTCCCGGCACCAGCCGCAGGGTTTCCACGCCTTTCATGCACGTGTTCACCGGCTCGATAAACGAGGCCTGCTCGAACGACACGCCATCGGGAATCCGCACCACGCCGCCGCGGCTGACGATCCAGTCCATGACCCGAACATACTCGGCGAAGCCGCCACCGCTGGGCTCGTACCCGGCAGTCGCGCCAACTTGTTTGTAAGTCGGGCACTGGGCGAAAACTTTATGTTTGCAGTAATAGCAGTCGCCGCAGGGGATGTGGTGAAACACCATCACGCGGTCGCCGAGCTTGAACTTCTGAACGCCACCACCCGCAGCGACGATAACTCCCGTGGTTTCGTGGCCGAAAATCCGGGGAGCGGAGTGCGAGCCAGTGGCAATCTTCTTCAGGTCGGTGCCGCAGATGCCGCAGGTGTGGACCTTGATGAGCAGCTCGCCTGCGCCGATGGCGGGAACCGGCACCTCTTCCAGGCGAACGTCGTTCGCGCCCCGATAAACCGCCGCCTGCATGCTCGGGGGGATGGCCCTCTCGCCCAACGGATCTCGGAACTGGGTTGCAATCGACATGGTTCGAACGAGCTACCTAGCTTCGACATTACTCCGTTTCCGATCAGTCTGCGACCGCTGGTCAATTAGATGCCGCAGCGCCTCGCTCAGTTTCGCCGACGCTTTTCGGGTGTTGGCATTGAGCCGATTGACCGCGTTCCACCACTTAGGGCGAACTGCTATGAACGCCGCAAATTGCAGGGTGTGAAAATTCCCTGTCTCGTCCACGAACCGTCCTACCGGCGGCATAGAAAACTCCAGCTCGTCCGAGATCGCCTTGACGGCGGCAAACTCGATGCCGCTTTGTTGCGCGACCTGTGCGACTGCGGAAGCCTCCATGTCCACTACGTCGGCCTGCCAGCGCTGCGCCAGCACTCGCTTCTCGGCAGCTCCGCTCACCGACGAGGCCGTCACAATCGTTCCTGCATCGCCGACGGCGGCAAATCGTTCGCCTGAGTTGGCGTCCACCACTTCCCTTGCGTGGACGACGTCCCCTACCTTCAGTCCGGCCGTCAGTGCACCGGCGACGCCCGCGGAAACCATCACGCTGGGCGAATACCTCTCGATCAAGGCACTGGCTGCGCGCTGTGCCGCTGCCTGGCCGATCCCGCCGACCGCGACCACTGCCGACTCCAATTCAAAATACTCGACGCCGCCAATCTTCATTGGACGGTGGCCGACCAGCAATGGCGCCACTTCCCGCCGCATAGCCACCACAATCGCGACTAGCTTATGGGGCATAGCCGTTCGCCCGAAACCATTCCACCGCTCGCTGCAGGGCGCCGTCGACCGGGCCGGGGTTCCATCCCAGCTCTCGTTCGGACTTGGCGCTAGTCACGAACATCTTCTTGCGTCCCATGCGCACCGAATCCAAGGTCACACGCGGTTCCCGCCCGCGCAGCTTGCCGCTCACCAGGGTGTCCACCACGCCGGTCGCATACGCTACCGCGTACGGCAAGCGGATGCTCGGCGATGGCAGGCCGGTAATTGCAGCCAGCTTATCGAGGATCTGCTTCAGCGTCAGGTTCTGACCTCCCAGGATGTAGCGCTCTCCCGGCACAGCTTTCTCCATCGCCAGCAAATGCCCGTTGGCACAATCTCTCGCGTCCACCAGGTTAAGACCGGTATCGACATAGGCCGGGAACTTCCGCTTCAGAAAATCGACCACGATGCGACCCGTGGGCGTGGGCTTGATGTCACGTTCTCCAATCGGCGTAGTCGGATTTACCACCACCACGTCTTGTCCGGAAGCGGCTGCCTGCAAAACCACTTGCTCGGCCATGAACTTGCTGCGCTTGTAGTCGCCAATCATGTTGTCGAGGCTGACGGGCGTACTTTCATCGGTTAAGCCCCCGTTGTTGCCGAACCCCATAGTGGCGACGCTACTGGTATAGACAACCCGCCGTATGCCGGAATCTCTCGCCGCCTGAAGAATGTTCCGGGTGCCTTCGACATTCGACTGGTAAAGCTCCTGGCCATCGCGTGCCCACAGGCGATAGTCGGCAGCGACGTGAAACACCACCTCACAGCCTGCCATCCCCCGCCGCAGCGACTCGACCTCGCGCAGATCGCCGACAACTCGGTCGGCAGGCAGGTCGGCGATGTTCTCGGTCCGGCTGGTGGCCCGTACCAGCAACCGCAGGTCCGCGCCTTGGTCGGCAAGGCACCGGGCCACATGACTCCCCAGGAATCCCGTTGCCCCTGTGACAAAACACATCATTGGGGCACCGCTCCAGCGCAAATAGCGCGAAGACGCCCACCTGACCGCAATTCTGGGCTTTCGATTCTCATTGGCCCGACGTTAGATGCCGCGCCCCTGCACGCGCGAGGCCCGCAACTGTTCTTCCAATCCGGCAGCCGATACCTTGGCATACGCGGTCAGTGCGATCAGCGGGAAATATTGGCAGTACATGTAGTACATCAGATAGAAAACGCGCGGGAAGCCGGTGCCGGTGTACCACTGTTCCTCCCAAGCGCCGTCACGCCGCTGCGTCTTGAGCAAGTAGGCGATGCCGCGCTCTACCGAATCGCTACGCAGGTCGTTGGCCGCCAGCAATCCCATGACCGCCCATGCGGTTTGCGAAGCCGTGCTCGGACCAACGCCCTTGAGGTTGGGGTCGTCGTAAGAGCCACAGGTTTCGCCCCATCCGCCGTCGGGGTTCTGCATCATGCGCAGCCACTCCGCAGCATTCTGTACGCAAGGCTCGTGGTGGTCCATGCCGATGGCTTCCAAACCACGCAGTACCAGCGCCGTGCCATAGATATAGTTGACGCCCCAGCGCCCGAACCACGAACCATCAGACTCCTGCTCCCGCTTGAGGAATTCCACCGCTCGTGCGAACCGGCTGGTCCTTCATAGAAAAGCCGTAGGTCGCGAGGCATTCCAGCACGCGGCCAGTGATGTCCACCGTCGCGGGGTCGAGCATGGCGTTGTGATCTGCGAACGGAATCTGCTGGAACACCATCCGGTCGTTGTCTTTGTCAAACGAGGCCCAGCCGCCGTTCTTACACTGCATGGAGAGGATCCAGTCAAGAGCGCGCTGAACGGACTTATCGTGATAGCTTTCGTTGGTGGTTTTGACCTTGCTCAATGCAAGCAGAACCATCGCTGAATCATCGACATCCGGGTAAAACTCATTGTTAAACTCGAAATACCACCCAGCGGGCGCGGCTTTGCGGTTCTTGACGTACCAGTCGCCGCGCCGAGTAACCTGCTTTTTCAGCATCCATTCGGAGGGCTGCACCAGCCGCCGGTCGGTGGCAGACACACCGCTCTCGCCCAGGGCGAAGATGGCATAGGCCGTGTCCCAAACCGGCGACATACAGGGCTGCATCCGGAAGGTCGTCTCTTCTTCGATGCCGAGTTTCTCGAACTCGTCGAGGGCGCGGATGACCTGCGGGTCATCGAGCGAATAGCCGAGACACCGCAGCGCGATGATCGAGTTCATGATGCCGGGATAAATTGCGCCCAAGCCGTCGCTCATCTCAAGGCGCTCCAGCATCCAGTGCTCGGCCTTTCTGATGGCAACCGACCGCAGCGGCCGGATGTGGACCTTTTCGAGAAAATGGGTCAAGCGGTCGAGGACGAGGAAGAAGTTCCGCCAACTGACGATCTTGCTGGCCCATTTCAGACGGAGGTTGGATTTGCTGCGTCCGCCGACGAAAAGTTCCTCGATGCCCTGCTCGTCGGGAATCTTCTTAAACGGCTTTTTGGCGTACGCAATCGAGAGCGGTACCAGGATGGCGCGGGACCACGACGAAATCTCGTAGATGTTGAACCAGAACCAAGTCGGGAACAGGACGATCTCGGGCGGAATGGCCGGCACCGCGTCGTAGTCGTATTGGCCAAGGAAACACAGGTAAATCTTGGTGAAAGTGTTGACCTCGGTCACTCCACCCATGGCCAGGATGCGATCCCGCGCCTTGGCCAGCGCAGGATGGTCGGGACTGTAACCTGCCATTTTGAGCGCGAAATACGCCTTCACGGATGCGCTGATGTTTGACGGCCCGCCATTGAAAATCGGCCAGCCGCCGTCCTCGTTCTGATGAGACACGATTTCGTTAGCGCACTTCCGGGTGCGCTCAGCGCTCTCGGTGCCCAGAAGCCGGTGCAGCAGGATATAGTCCGATTCCAGGGTGGTATCGGCGCCCAGTTCTCCACACCAATAGCCTTCCTCGGCGTGTTGTAGCGAGAACAGGTACTTGCGCGAGGCGTCAATTGCGGCGGCGACCCGGGCTTTCACGTCGTCCAACTTCCCGAACCGCATTTCACCGGGATTGGGGGGTAACGCTTCGTCCATTGCTTGCTTCTTACTCCGCCAGGGCGGGTGCCGCCCCGATTGCTTCCACGATTTCCGGTGGCAAGCCGAAGCGAACATTCTCCGGCATCACTTCCACTTCCTGCAGGTTGGTGAAACCTTGGACCTGCAGGAACGTCACGGCTTCCTGCACCAGGATTTCCGGCGCCGAGGCTCCAGCGGTAAGCGCCACTGTATTCACGCCCTCCAGCCACTGAGGCTGAATCGAGCGGTAATTTTCGATCAGGTGCGACTGGCGACCCATGTTGCGGGCCACCTCGACCAAACGGTTGGAATTCGAGCTATTATCCGAACCGACCACCAGCAGCAGATCGCACTCGTTGGCGACATCTTTCACCGCGGTCTGGCGGTTTTCGGTGGCGTAACAGATGTCTTGCGCGTGCGGCCCCTGAATGTTGGGAAACTTTTTGCGCAGGGCAGCAATTACGTGGGTCGTCTCGTCGAGGCTAAGCGTCGTCTGTGTCAGGTAAGCAACCCGATTGGGGTCGGGCACATGCAGGTTCTCGATGTCCTCGGGAGAATCGACTACCTGCGTCACCGCCGGGGCCTCTCCCAGGGTGCCGATCACCTCATCATGATCGTGGTGCCCGATCAGGATCAGCGAGTAGCCCTCGCGCGCGAACTTGACCGCCTCTACGTGGACCTTGGTCACCAGCGGGCAGGTGGCGTCTATGACGCGCAACTCACGCAATTTGCTGGCCTCGCGCACTTCGGGAGCCACGCCGTGGGCGCTGTAAATCACGCGTTCGCCAGCCGGGACTTCCTCCACGCTGTCGACGAAGATGGCCCCCTTTTCGGTCAATTCGTCCACGACATAGCGGTTGTGCACAATCTCTTTGCGGACGTAAATCGGCGCCCCAAAGGTCTCCAGGGCGATCCGGACGATGTCGATGGCGCGAACCACCCCGGCGCAAAAGCCTCGCGGCTTGAGCAAAAGAAGAGTCTTGGCGTCGGTCTGAGTCATGGAATCCTTGTCGTCTGGTATGGGTATGAACCCGCAATTCCCCATAGATACTCTATTGTAACAGTGCAGCTATCGCCAAGATAACGCCAAGAAACGGCAAGATTTAGCAGTTTTCGGTGCTTTTCCGGCATTCAACGGAGCCGACTCGCCCGTAGCGCAACTTCCGACCTAGTACAATCCTTGGCGAGGAGCCTTCGCCATGACCGGACACGATCTCGCAAGCATGTACGAGTTCAGCTATATGGCGATCAACCGCAACCTCGCTGACCTGACTCATAAAGACAGCATCTACATTCCTGAGCCGTCGGGCAACTGCATCAACTGGGTGCTGGGGCACTTGATCTCGGCGCGCGGCATGATGCTGCTGGTGACGGGCGCGGGGACTCCCCTGTTCAGCGAAGCCGAGGCGGCGGTATTTGCGCGGGGCTCGGCAGCGATGAAGTCAGGCGACGAGGGAGTGGAACTGGAACGGCTGAAGTCGGCCCTCGAAGAATCGCAGAAGAAACTGATTCCGGCTTTGCAAGGAATGAGCGAAGAAACTTTGGCGGCCGATGTGCCGGAAAAGTTCAGGCGGCCTCCGCTGACGGGATCACTCGGCGATGCACTGGCGCGGTTGTGTTATCACGAGGGCTACCACAACGGGCAGATCGGGATTTTGCGGCGGCTAGCGGGGAAAGAAGGGGCGATCAAGTAGCCGGCGTCACCGGTTCGCCTTCAGCATTTGTTCAGCATGCGCAAGGGAGGTATCGGTCAACTTCGCGCCGCTGATCATCCTCGCTAACTCCTTCGTTCGTTCGCTGGTGTCGAGCTGACGAACTGAAGTCCTCGTTCGCCCGCCCGATTCTTTCTTTTCGATGAGGAAATGCTGATCTGCGAACGACGCAATTTGCGGTAGGTGCGTGATACACAACACCTGCTTGGTGGCGGCGAGTTGTTTCAGCTTCTTGCCGACGGCCTCGGCTGCGCGGCCGCCGATTCCGGCATCAATCTCGTCGAACACCAGGGTACGAAGGCCACCGCCTTTCGCCGCGTGGGCGCGCGCCCGGCCCGGCATGCCAGCCTCGATGGTGGTCTTCAGCGCCAGCATCACGCGTGACAACTCGCCGCCGGAAGCGATTTCCTCCACAGGACCAAGCGGCTCACCGGGATTCGCGGAGATCAGGTATCGCACCGAGTCGAAGCCCTTGGAGGTCCAGTTCCCTTCCTCGTCAGAGCCTGCGACCTCGACCTTGAAGCGCGCCTTCATTGCCAATTCGTTGACTTCGCTCTCGACTTGCTTCTCCAGCTTGCGGGCGGCTTCGTAGCGCTGACGCGAGAGGCTGCGCGAGGCTTCCAGGTATCGCTCGGCGGCCTGTGCGAGTTCTGCCCGCAATTTTCGCAGGACCTCGTCTTTGTTCTCCATCTCGTTGAGTTTGCGGTCGAGTTCGTCGCCGGCGGTGATGACTTCATCGAGCGTCGGCCCATACTTGCGCTTCAGGCGGTCGAGGGCGGCGAGGCGGTCTTCGACTTCAGCCAGACGATCGGGAGAGGCTTCGACGTCTTCGGCGTAATCGCGAAGCGTCTGGCCGATATCTTCGACCGTAATACGCGCTGAATCCAGTTGCGCCAGCGACTCGCGGAATTTCTCGTCGATACGAGCGAGCTCTTCCAGTTGCCGCGCCGCCGACCGAATCAGCGCCGACGCCGAAACGTTGCCCTCATACAGTGCGTCGTAAGCGCCCATCGCCGCCGACAAGATGCGCTCGGAATTGGCGAGCAACCGCTTCTCGGCTTCGAGCTTGAGGTCTTCTCCAGCTTGAAGGTTCGCCCCGGCAATTTCCTTGCGCTGGAAACTCCACAGGTCGAGCAGACGGATGCGGTCCTGTTCGTCACGCTCGAGGTCAGCAATGCGATTGCGAATGCCGCTCCACGACGTGAACGCATCAGCCACTGGCGGGAGGCCGGATCCCGCAAAACTGTCGAGCAACGACAGACGCGATGCCACATCGAACGCCAGCACGGCTTCGTTCTGCGCGTGAATCACCGCCAAGTGCGGCGCGAGCTGGCGCAGGACCGCCACAGTCGCCGGCTGGTTGTTAACAAAGACGCGCCCCTTGCCGCCGGCTGCGATTTCGCGCCGCAGGATGAGCTGCGCATCGTCGGCGTCAAGGCCGTTCTCCTCCAGCACTGAGTCGAGGGCCTTTGACTCGGACTCGAATACTGCTGCCACGACGGCCTTGTCGGCGCCATGACGCACCGCGTCGGCCGAGGCCTTATCACCCAGCAGCAGCGCCAGTGCATCGATGAGAATGGATTTTCCAGCGCCGGTTTCGCCGGTCAAGAGGTTGAGACCGGGGGCGAATTCGACGGCGACGTTATCGATGACCGCGTAGTTTTCAACCCGCAATTCCAGCAGCACAGTGCGTTCTCGACTCGCGGAAATTAATCCGCAGTGTAGCAGGAAAAACAGTTGCCAGTAACCAGTAGTCTCTTCCAATACAGGATGAGCCTGAAGGCGAAGTCAGTTTCCAATACAAGATGAGCCTGGGGCGGGTGGCATGCTGAGGATTGACAACCAGTGTGCACGAAGCTGAGAAACTAAGCCTGGATCAGATCGAGGCTTTTCTAAACGCCAGCGAAGAGATCCGCTTCGAAGGCGAAAATCGCAAGCAGGTTTACGGCTGGGTGGAGCAGGTTCTGCGCCACCAGCAATATCCGAAACAATCCCGCAAAGCCCGCGGCTTGGTGCGGCGTTACCTGGAGAAGATGACCGGCCTGAGCCGGGCCCAGATGACGCGGCTGATCGCCCGCTATCGGGCCATCGGTGAGCTCCAGCCCGCCCCCTATCGACGGCACCGCTTCCCACAACGCTTTACCTTCGCCGATATCGAACTGCTGGCCACCGTCGATGAGGCCCACGAAACCTTGAGCGGACCTGCCACCCGACGCATTCTCGAGCGCGAGTTCCAGGACTACGGTAAGCCCGAGTACCAGCGGCTGGCCTCGATCTCAGTGGCTCACCTGTATAACCTGCGCCACCACCAACGCTACCGGCAGCGTCGCCTCAACTACACCAAAACCAGGCCCACAGCGGTCAGCATCGGCGAGCGCCGACGGCCCAATCCGCAAGGCCGAGCCGGCTATTTGCGCGTCGATACCGTGCATCAGGGCGATCGACCGGGAGCCAAAGGCGTCTACCACATCAACGCCGTCGATCAGGTCACCCAGTGGGAGATCCTGAGCGCCACCGCCCGCATCAGCGAAGTTTGGCTGGAGCCCGTGCTGGCTGCCCTGCTACGCCAGTTCCCCTTCCCCATCCTCGGCTTTCACTCCGATAACGGCAGCGAGTTCATCAACCAGACCGTGGCCCGTCTGCTGAATAAGTTGCTCATCGAGCAGACCAAAAGTCGCCCCCGGCACAGCAACGATAATGGGCTAGTGGAAACCAAAAATGGCGCGGTCATCCGCAAGCACATGGGCTACGGCTACATCCAGGCTGAACACGCCGAACCCATCCAGCAGTTCTACAGCGCGCACTTGAATCCCTATCTGAACTACCATCGCCCCTGCGCCCAAGCCGATATCGAAGTCGACGCGAAAGGTCGTCAACAACACCACTACCGACGCTATCAAACCCCGCTGGAGACCCTGCTGGCCCTCCAGCCCGCACCCGTTCTACGCCAGGGACTCACCGTCGCCGTCCTCCAACGCATCGCTGCTGCCGTCAGCGATACCGAAGCCGCCCAGCGCATGCAGCAAGCCAAGGCCAAACTCTTCGAGCGGTTGCGACAGCCGGCGGAAGGGCCGTGGAAATGACGGTGCATGCAAAACCCTGCGGGTTTCGCACCCACCTTGGAAATCGCTGCGCGATTCCCACATTCCCACCGCTCCGACGGCTGCTAGACTCGTTCAATACAAATCAGGAAAGGAGCTTTCCTCCGCCATCCCCTCGGGCTCACTTCAGGCTCATTCTTCAATTGGAAAAGACTCCAGTCGCCAGTCGTCAGAAGTCGGGCGACGAGGTTCTGTTGAAAGGCAAGTGTTCGCCGCCGATTTATGCAGGTAATATTTCATCGCCGTTACTCGGAAGGAACCCCGCGCACCAAACGTAATCCTGCCGCGTCCAACACCTATAATGTCACCTAGGGAATCCGAGGTTCTCGCTCATCAATGACCTCTATTTATGCAGTGCTCGCAGCCGCTATGGGCGGTGAAATTTCCGGTCTTATCGAGACCAGCGGCCCGGTCGCCAAGACCGTGCTCGTCATCCTGCTGGCCTTCAGCCTCATTTCCTGGGCCATCATCTTCAGCAAGTGGGGACTGTTTCGCCGCGCCCGCGCCCAGAGCAACCGCTTCATGCGCATGTTCCGCAAGTCGGAGCGCCTGCAGGACGTCGCCGCCGTCGCCGAGCAGTTCCGGCCCAGCCCTCTAATCGCGGTCTTTGAGGGTGCGTACAACGAATTGCGTAAGCAGGCGCCGCAGCCAATTCGGATTAGCGCATTGCAACGCGCCATCCAGGTAGCAGCCTCGGAGGAACTGACGCACCTTGAGAGTCGCCTGCCGTGGCTGGCCACGACGGGCGCGGTCACGCCGTTCATCGGACTTTTCGGCACGGTGTGGGGCATCATCGACGCCTTTCACGGACTCGGCACCGCCGGCGCCGCCACGTTGCGCGCGGTTGCGCCCGGCGTCTCGGAAGCATTGATCACTACCGCTGCCGGACTTTTTGCCGCCATCCCGGCCGTCATCGCTTACAACATGTTCACCCAGCACATCCGCGAGTTCGGCGCGCGCATGGACGACTTCGGCCTCGAACTCGTCAACGAAGTCGAGCGTGCACAGAGCAAGGTCGGACGCGTACCAGAGAACGTGGGGCGCTGATGGCCTTTACCAACGCCAACGGCCGCACGCAGTCGTCGCTCTCTGACATCAACGTCACCCCGCTGGTGGACGTCGTACTGGTGCTGCTCATCATCTTCATGGTCACTGCGCCGGTGTTGCAATCGGGTATTGAAGTCTCGGTGCCTCACACCAAGACGGTGAAGGAAATTACCGAAGAGCGGCTGGTCATCACCATCGACCGCCAGCAGCGAGTATTTCTCAACAACGATCCCATCAACATCAATCAGATCGGGACGCAACTGCACCAGCGAATTCGCGACCCTCAGGGGCAATCGATTTTCATTCGCGCTGACGAGGACGTACCGTTCGGCGCTTTCGCCACCGTCATGGATGCTGTGAAGCAGTCGGGCATCACTAACGTAAGCATCGTCACTCAGCCGCTGGAGAAGAATGGCAGTCGACGCTGACATCTTTCCGGAAGAACACTCGTCCCGCGTGTCGTGGACAGGTTCCGTCGTGCTGCATTCGGCTTTGTTCGCGCTGGCGCTGTTCGGCTACCTCATTCCCAGCGGACGCGGTGAAAATTGGGGCGGCACCGAAGGCGGAGGCGGCGCGATGAGCGCCACGCTGGTCAACAGCATCCCCCTGCCGAACGCGCAACCGGAAGCGCAGAACGTGCTGGCCAATGAGTCGAAGGGACTTTCGCAATCGAAGCCCAAAGAGACGCCCAAAGAGGAGCCCAAGGCCATTCCGATTCCGGCGAAGGACGCGAAGCTGAAGGGCAAGCACGAGTCGGCGGCGAAGAAAGAACCGCCCAAGCAAATCGCCAAGGCCGAGCCGGAAAACGTTGTTTCCTACGGACAAGGCGGCCCGGTGAGCGGTCCTTATGGCGCATTTACTTCCGGCGCGACCAAGGGTGGGTTCGGATTCCAAGGCGGTCAGGGCGACTTTGGCAGCCGCTTCGCCTATTACGTTGACATCGTGCGCCGCAAGGTTTCGGATAACTGGCTGAAATACGAAGTCGACCCGCGCATCTCCGATGCCCGCCGGGTTTATATCGATTTCGATATTAATCGCTCCGGGCAGCCCACGAATATTCGCGTGGAGCAATCGAGCGGCATTCCCTCGCTCGACCAGTCGGCGGTGCGGGCGCTTCAGCGTATTGACACCTTCGGGCCGCTGCCGTCGGGTTATTCGGGAAGCTATGTTTCCGTGGAGTTCTGGTTTGACTATCGCCGCTGAGGCGGTTCACGCGGCACCACAATGCCGCTTCAACAAGGAAGGGTTATTCTGGACTTTTACATGAAACGATTCGCAACCATCCTCTTTCTCGCGGTTGTGGCGCTCGCGTTCGCGGCGCCGGTTTTCGCCCAGGATTGGATCCGCACCGGAACCGGCCTCGGCGTGGAAAAAATTCGACTCGCCGTGCCTGACTTCAAGGCCGGAGCCAGCGATGCCGACAGCAAGCGCCTCACCACAGCCTTCAGCGTCACCTTGTGGAACGATCTGCAGGCTGCCGGCATCTTCGACATGGTTTCGCCCAGTTTTTATCCGCTCGGGCAGCTGGGCACGCCGCAAGACGTGGACCTCTCGAAGTGGAGCGACCCACCGCCGAACGCCAACATGCTGACCTTCGGCAACGCGATGGTTCAAAGCGGATCGCTGGCGGTTCAAGGCTGGCTGTACGACGTGAAGAATACGCAAACGCCGCAGGTGCTCGGGAAGCAGTATCGCGAGTCAGCAAGCGAGGAGAACGCCCGTCTGATCGCCCACCGTTTCGCCGACGAAATCATTTTCCGGCTCGGCGGCGGCATTCAGGGCATTGCGGAATCGAAGATTTACTTCGTCAGCAGTCGTAGCGGCACCAAAGAAATCTGGCAGATGGACTACGATGGTGCTAACCAAAAGCAGTTGACCCACGTCAGTACTTTGGCCCTGTCGCCGCATGTTTCACCCGACGGCTCCCGTGTGGCCTTTTCCAGCGTATCCAATGCAGAGTGGGAAATCCTGATGTATTCGCTGGAGCTGAATCGGCTGGTGAGCTTCCCGCGGTATCAGGGAGCGAACCTATCTCCGGCATGGTCGTCGGACGGCAAGTTGCTTGCGTTTTCTTCGTCGCGCTCCGGTGACGCCGAGATCTACACGGTCGACGTGGCCGGCGGGGACTTGCACCGCCTCACCAGCAGCAAGGGACCTGATGTCTCGCCCACATGGAACCCGAAGACGAACGCTCAGATCGCATGGGTAAGCGGGCGCACCGGCCTGCCGCAGATTTACACAATGGCTTCCGACGGCACCAACGTTATGCGCATGACCGACCAGGGCTATGCGGTATCGCCGTCGTGGTCGCCGAACGGCCAATTTTTGGCCTTCGCCTGGGTACGCAATTACGGTCCCGGCGCACCCGGAGCCAGCGATATTTACGTCATGGACGTGGCCAGCAAACAGTGGGTGCAGCTCACGCATGACGGCGGACGCAATGATTTTCCGTCGTGGTCGCCGGATGGGCGGCATATCGTGTTTCAGTCAAGCCGCGGCGGACGAACCCAAATCTGGAGCATGCTGGCCGATGGGAGCCAGGCGCGCCAGTTGACCAATAGCGGCCAAAATACCCAGCCGAACTGGAGTTTTAAGTAGGATAGTTTTTACCAATTGAATGAGCGGAAGGAGCACCTTCCGCCCTTGGCACGAACTGATGCGAGTGCTCTCGCGATGGGAGAAACGAATTTGAAACTACACCGGATTCAGTGGCTCAAGCTTATCTCAGCGTTGGCGATCCTTCTGGCTGTCGCAGCCTGCTCCAAGAAGAAACCTCCCGCGCCCACCCCGGTCCCGCCTCCAGCGGCTCCGGCGCCCACGGCCATGCTCACGGCGAATCCCAACACGATCTCCCCCGGACAGGCGTCCATCCTCTCCTGGAACACCGATTTCGCCACTGAGGTCAGCATTGACGGCATTGGCAAGGTCGATCCCAGTGGAGCCAGAAAGGTGACGCCCACTGAGTCCACGACGTATCGCCTGGTTGCGAAAAACGACACCGGCATGAAGGAAGCCACCGCGCGCATCACCGTCACGGAGGCCGCCTCCGCACCGCCTACGACCAGCACGACCTCCAATGACAGCGATTCGCGCCTGTTCTCGCAGGACATGAAGGACGTGTTCTTCGGCTATGACAGCTACGAACTCACGTCGGAGGGCGAGGCTGCCATTCAATCGGACGCGAAGTTCCTGCAGCAGCATCCCAACATGTCGTTCATCATCGAGGGCCACTGCGACGAGCGCGGCTCCATCGAGTACAACCTGACGCTGGGCGAGTATCGCGCGAACGCCGCCAAACAGGCGCTGGCTCAGCAGGGTGTCTCTGCCACGCGCATGCGCACCATCAGTTACGGCAAGGAGAAGCCCTTCTGCAACGAAAGTACCGAAGCTTGCTGGCAGCAGAATCGCCGCGCACACTTCGTGTACTCGAAGTAGCTTGGCGCTCAACAAGGACGGGAACGCCTCGTTTGTGTGCACCGCGGGCGAAAGCTCGCGGTGCAGTTACTGGTAAACTGTAGCCGCTCAGCGGCGGCACTCGCACATGCAACCGCGGTACCAGGATCTACACTTATGCGATACCGAATTCACCTCGCCGGACTGGCCATCGCCGCCCTGATCTTCGCCAACACCACCCCTGCCTTTGCCGTCAGCAAGGAAATCATTCAATTGCAGACGCAGGTACAGACGCTCTCCGACCAGGTGGCGCGGCTGCAGCAGTCCACCGACGAGCGCATGGGCGTGCTGAAGAACCTTGTCGAGCAGAGCACTGACTCCGTCAACAAGATGAGCGTTGTCGTAACCGACATGCAGCGTAAGTCCCAAGCGGAGGCCTCTGACTCCAACTCGAAACTCGATCAGGTTTCCGGCCAGATCCAGTCGCTGCACGACACCGTCGATGAGCTGAAGGCGCGTCTGGCCAAGATCACCAAGCAGCTCGACGACATGCAGCAGCAAGGCCAGAACCTCGCTCCCGGCCAGACCGCGATGGCGACCGTTCCTCCCGGGGCAGCGGCAGGCGCCGAACAGGCTGCAGCCGCGCCTCCTGCGGATGTGCTCTACCAGAATGCTCTCCGCGACTACAACTCCGGCAAATACGACCTTTCTGCGCAGGAATTCGGCGATTACCTCAAGTACTACGGCACCACCGATCGGGCCGGCGATGCGCAGTACTATCTCGCCGACATCGAATACCGCCAGGGAAATTTCGAGAGCGCAGTGAAAGATTATGACAAGGTGTTGGAGCAATATCCCGGCGGCGCCAAAGCGCCTGCCGCGCAGCTCAAGAAGGGCTATGCGCTGCTGGAACTTGGTCAGCGAGAGGCTGGCATTCGCGAACTGAACAGCCTCATCGCCCGCTATCCGCGTTCGCCCGAAGCAGCCCAGGCCCGCGAGCGGCTGAGGCGTTTGGGAGTCCCGGGAATGGGTTCGTCCCCGAGCTCGAAAAAGCCGAAATAACTGACGCTGTACGCCGCTCCGGTAGTGGCGAGGGTCAACCGCCAGGGTTTGCAAGGATTCGCGCGGACTTCAGTCCGCGCGTTGTTTGTCTGGGCTGTGCCGCCGCGATTCGCTACGACAGACCCTGCCTCGTCATCTCTTCGGCCGGAGCGCCACCAACCATTCCCTGCGCCAGAACCATTTCACGCGCCTGCACTCTGAATTTCGGCAGGACCGTGCCGAAGGCCGCCGCCCCTGCAATGCAAGCCACTCCGCCTATCGCAACTGTCCACGGCGCTCCGATGCGGTCAGCCATGGCTCCGGCAAAGAACGCCCCAAATGGCGCCATCCCCATAAACATCATCGAGTACACCGCTATCACTCGGCCCCGCATCTGGTCGGGCACCATGGACTGTAGCAGCGTGTTGGTGGAGGCCATCTGAACCATCATGGTAAACCCCACCGGTAGTAGCAGAATGAGGGAGAGCCAGAACATCTTGGAAGCCGCAAACAGAATCAAGCTGACGCCAAATCCTCCCGCACAAAGCGCGATCAGCTTGCCCAGACCTCGCAACCCGGCGCGCGTAGCCAGGCTCAGCGCCCCCAGCAGTGCCCCGATGCCGGTGGCGCCCATCAGCCAGCCCAATTCTTTGGCGCCGCCGTGCAGGATCTTGCTGGCAAATACCGGCATCAGCACCGAATACGGCATGCCGACCAGGCTCACCACTCCCAGCAGCAGGAGTATGGCCCGGATGGGAGCAGCCTTCACGACAAATCGAAATCCCTCGAGGATGTGCTCGATTGGCGAACCCTCCACGGCGAGCTTGACTGGGGGCTGGACGTTCATCATCAACAGCCCGGCGATGACCGCGATGTAACTCACTGCATTGACAAAGAAGCACCACCCCTCGCCCACCCATGCCACCACGATACCGGCCACCGCAGGACCAACAATGCGTGCGCCGTTGAACATCGACGAATTCAGCGCGATGGCGTTCATCAAGTCTTCCCGACCGACCATGTCCATCAGGAACGCCTGCCGTGCCGGGATGTCGAAGGCATTGACGATGCCCAGTCCGGCGGCCAGCACCATGATCTGCCAGACCTGTATGCGATGAGTCAGCGTTAGCGCTGCCAGCACGAACGCCAGCAGCATCGACGCCACCTGCGTAGCAATCACCACGCGATGTCGATTTGAGCGATCGGCCACCGTGCCGCCAATCGGCGCGATGAGAAACACTGGAATCTGGCTGGCGAAACCAACCGTACCCAGCAGCAGAGTCGATCCTGTGATGCGATACACCAGCCACGACTGGGCCACCGTTTGCATCCAGGTCCCGACCAGCGAAATCAACTGTCCGGCGAAGAACAACTGAAAGTTGCGGTGACGCAGGGCACGCACGGCGGTCGCAAATCGCGAACGCGGAGAGGCCGGAGTGGTAAATTCCGCCTTCACCTCAGCCATCCCGGATTCGAGCGCCTTTAACTCCGTGCCTGCGCCATCAACTTGAGCCATGGGTATGAATTCGATGCGCCAACTCAGGCCACTGCACCTGCCTTCTCCAGGGTGCGGGGCCCCGCCTCTTCGAGGATACGGCAAAGCGTCCGCGGCTTGCTTGGCCCCGCGGGATTGCCATTCGCTTCCGGGACAGCTATGGTGCTATCGAAGCCGTCGCGCGAAGCTGACCTCGCGTGGCAGGCCATTCGCCCCATGCCAACGTTCGCCGCAGTTGATATCGGCTCCAACTCTTGCCGCCTGAAGATTGCTAAAGTTGTGCACGGCCGTCTACAGACCCTGCACGACGACCGCGAGGTCACGCGCCTCGGCGAAGGCGTTTTTGCCAATGGCGCGCTCGACCCCGAAGCAATGGCGCTTACCATCCGCGTGCTGAAGCGCTTTCATCGTGCGGTGCAGGAGCACGCCGCCGACCGCGTACGCGTGGTCGCGACCGCAGCCATGCGCGACTCGCGCAACAGCCGTGCATTTCTCGACTGGGTACGCTCCGCCACCGGCTGGAAGGCCGAGGTGATCACCGGACTGGAAGAAGGCCGCCTAATACACCTCGGGATTGTTTCCAACGCACGAATCGCCCGGAAGCGCGCGTTGCTGATCGACCTCGGCGGCGGCAGTTGCGAACTGACGATCTCCAACTGCGGCCATATAGACGACATGGTGAGTCTGCCCATCGGTGCCGTCCGCCTGACTCAGGCCTTTCAGCACCACGATCCCCCCAAGAAAAACGAACTGGAACAGATGCGCGGTCTGGTGCAGCGGGAAATCGCGCGCATCCAGCAGCGTATTCGCGCTGCCAAGGTACAGACCGCTATTGCAACCTCGGGCACGCCCGCTGCGCTCTCGGGGCTTTATCAGGCCAAGGTGGACGAGTCCAATCCCCACACGGTGCCGCATGAGGGTGTCGCCAAGATCCTGAAGGAATTGTCGAAACGAAATCTCGCGGAACGCCGCGCACTGCCCGGCATCGGACCTCGTCGTGCCGAGATCATCATCGCAGGGGCTATGGTCTTTGCCGAGTTGATGGATATGTGCGCCCTGCCCGCCTTCCGCTACCTGCCCCTCGGCCTACGCGACGGCTTGCTGGCGCAGATGCTGGCCGACTACAGCCAGAGCCCCGCGATGAAGGAGCGGGTTGAGTCCGAGCGGCGCGACGCCATTCTGGCGGTGGTGAAGCACTACCAGGCCAACCTCGATTTTGCCCGGCGCATTCGCGACCTTGCGTTACTGCTCTTCCATCGCCTGAAGACCGTACATCGGCTGCCACCAGATTATGCCGGATGGCTGGAAGCCGCAGCCATGCTGCACGAAGTGGGCGCATACATCAATCGCTCCGGACGCCGCCGCCACACCCACTACATCATCGCCAACTCCGAGCTCTTCGGATACACGCCACTGCAGCGCCGAGTCATAGCAGCCATCGCGCGCTATGTCGGCAATTCCCTGCCCGCGCCGGGCGACGCGGTATTACAACTTGTCCCTCGCGTCGATCGGGCGCAGGTTCCCAAGGCGGTCGCGTTGTTGCGTCTAGCGCGCGCGCTGGATCAGGCGCGCCGCGGCGCGGTGGGCGAGTTGCATGTTCACGTCAAGCAGGAGGGAGCTGTGATTTTGCAGCTCACGCCGGCTTCGGCGGAAGGCGTGGAATTAGAGCTGTGGGCAATCGAACAGGAGCGAACCTACTTCAAGTCGGTCTTCGGCCGCGATCTTTTGGCTGAGCTGCGCTGAATCCGTTGCACCACTTTGGGTGTCACCAGCCAGCGCAAGACCGCCGGACGGCGCAATTCTTTTTCGACCTTCGCCACGCCACCCTTCTTCATCTCGACGGCTGCCAGCGGCGCTCCTCCCGACAAAACGCGGTTCACAAATTCCGTCATGCTGGGGTCGTGCCCGACGACCATGATGGCGGCCTTGTCCTTGTGGCGGTTGAGCAGCGCCTTGAACTGTTCGAAAGTCGCCTCCGGTCGCAGCGCATCGTCGAGCACCACTTTTTCTTCGTAACCGATCTCCTGCGCCACGATGCTGGCCGTCTGCAACGCCCGCGTCAGGGGGCTGGAAATGATGACGTTGGCCGTAACCCCAATGAACGCCAACGAATGTCCCACAATGCGGGACTGCTCTTCGCCTACCTTATCGATGGGCCGCTTGTCGTCTTTTGCCGGGTCGCTGAAGTGCTTCAAGCCTGCGTTTGCGTGCCGCAGGAAGTAGATGACCATGACAGTATTGTGCACTAATTTCCGGAAGCTGTAATCCTTCTGTAACAAAAAGGGCGCGCACACGGCGCGCCCCCCACTCGCTATCCAATCCTGACTACAGGCTGATCTTCGTCTCCACTGGCTGCACCAACTGCTCGGGATTGGCAAAATTCGCCTGGGCAATCCGGATCTGCTCCTTGAAGTTCTCGACCATATCTTCCTTCAGCCGCACTTCCGTCGGTTTCTTGGCGATGCTCATCTGGTCGATCTTGTCCTGGAGACGTAGCAAGCCATAAAAAAGGTTCTCTGGACGCGGCGGGCAACCCACCACGTATACATCCACCGGCACGATGCGGTCCACGCCTTGCAACACGGCATAGGTATTAAACGGCCCACCCACTGACGAGCACGCGCCCATCGACATCACCCACTTGGGCTCGGGCATCTGGTCGTAGATGCGCTTCACCACCGGCGCCATCTTCAGCGTTACCGTGCCGCTCACGATCATCAGGTCGCTCTGCCGCGGGCTGGGGCGAAACACCTCCGACCCAAACCGCGCTATGTCGAAGCGCGACGTCGAAGCCGCAATCATCTCGATCGCGCAGCACGCCAGTCCGAACGTCATCGGCCAGATCGCCGACTTCCGCGCCCAGTTAAAGACGTAATCGACCGTCGTCACCAGGAAATTCTTTTCAAACCGATTATTGACCCAACCCATGAAACCCTCTTTCCAGACAGGCTAGTGACGTCTAATCTTCGCCGACACCCGCGCCCGGAAGCTGTGATGCTGGTCACAGGCGGCGCCGGTGTCAAGAGTTTAGGCCTCGCGGACGGCCCGTACAAGATGCTGCGGGACCAACACCACATTTGGCCGGCTGCTCAAGTTAGCCATTCATCGAAAGTTTTCTATCAGCATCGCCTGACTCTGCTCTCGCCCTGGCTGGTCGAAGGCCACGATCTTGCCGTCCGTCGTCGCTCCGAGCCAGAACGGAACGCGATCCAGCACTGCCAAGCTCGAAGTACGGTTCTTGGCAAAATCGAAGTAACTGAGAACCGCCTGGTGGCCGAGCGAAGGGCCAACGAACAGCACTCCGCCCTCCACCACTTGCCAGCTAGCCCACGTACCCGGATGGATCAACGGCATCGGCACTTCCTCGCCGCCCTCGACCGCGACTCGCCAGATTTCTGGCTCAGATGTAAACGTCTTGGAGTAGTAGACATATTTCCCGTCCAGCGATTCCAGGGCAGCATGACCTCCGTGCTGGGTCACTTGCACGCGCGTCCCTCCCGCGACCGGAACCTTCCAGACCTGCCGCACTCCGTCGCGGTCGGCGCCAAAATAAATCCATTTGCCGTCGCGTGACCAACTCGGGCAAACGCCGTCCGCCAGCACGTGCGGCGCACCGCCGTGCAGATTCATGGTCACGATTTTTTCTCCGGTGGTCGAGCCAACATCAAAGGCGACGGCCTGACTATCCGGAGACCAGCGCGGCGTCCCCGCCCCTCCAACCGCCGTCAGTTGAAACGGATTGCTCCCGTCCCGATTGGCGATCCATATCTCCATGGTTCCGTTGCGGTCAGACATGTACGCAAGCCTCTTGCCGTCGGGCGAAAACTGCGGCCCGGGGCCCTGGTCCGTGTCGCTGGTCGACGACACCACGAGGTAGGGGCGCTTCCCGGCAGTACTAGAAAGATCAAGCTGCCAGATGCTGAGGCTGCGGAGGAGACGCTCATACGCCAGGCGATAGCCGCGCCGCGAAACCGCCGGATCCCAGGAGGGCGTGCCCGCCCCGCTGACGGCCATGACGGAATCGGGAGCATCCAGTGACACACGGAAGAGCGACGCGTGTCCGCTGCGGTTCGAGGAGAAGATTATCGCTCGTCCGTCATACAACCATTGCGGAGGACTGGTGATGTGCCCTCGCTCGGAAAGTAGCCGCGTTGGCTCGCCGCCGCCCGCCGGAGCCACCCAGATTTCGTCAGGTTCGCCGACTTGCCGATTGCGAACAAACAGAAGTTGGCGGCCATCCGGAGAAAACTGCGGTCCCCAGTCTTCCGCCGCAGGCGGTGTCTGGATGATTCGGTGGACCGCTGTACCCTCGGGCGACATCAGGTAGATTCCCGACGGGCCTGCAAACGCAAGAAATTTGCCATCCGGTGACCAGTCCATCTCACCCTGGCGCGGAACCACGCCCCCGGTATCAAGCTTCCGCTCCGTTGATGCCCCGCCCTGCGTGAAAGCTGCTGGCTGAGCGCCCTGTGCCTGTTCGGCTTCATGCTTCTGATCGCTGCCGCCATCGGCAGAGACCAGATAGATTTCGTGTTCCTGGCCGCTCTGGCGCGAGAAAGCGATCCAGCGCCCATCTGGCGACCACACCGGGCAGCAGTCCTCTTCACTCCTAGTAAGCCTCTGCAGTTGGTCGCTGCCGACTCGAGTAACGTAGATCCCCGAACCGTACGGTCCCCGATGGAAGAAAGCTACCGAATTGCCGTCAGGCGAAAAAGTGGGGCTTGCCGTGTCGGGAACCGAGAGCAGAGGGCGAGTGTGCTCGACCGACTCGTGCGCGGAGAGCGTCGGTTCGAGCCCCATCTTCCGGAGCATGAGCCCGCCAACCGTAAGCAACCCAGCGAGCGCCACCGCCGCTACCACGTACCGCACCATGCGGTTGGAGCGCGAGTCATCATCACCCATCGGCAACATTGCAAGCGCCGGCTCAGGCCGGGGTGGTTGGGTCTCCTGGGCGACTAGACCTGTCGCTATTGCAGTGGGAGCACTCTCGGGCAACCATTCGACCGCGGCCATAAAGCGGTAGCCGCGTCGCGGAAGAGTTTCAATGTAACGCGGCGTGTCGGCGGAGTCGCTGAGTGCTTCGCGCAGCTTGTTCACCGCGGCATTCAGGCCGTGATTGAAATCGACAAACGTATCGGAGGGCCAGAGCCAGCTGCGCATCTCGTCACGCGTCACCAACTCCCCCGACCGCCTGAGAAGCATGGCCAGAATCTCGAACGGCTGACCGACTAGCTTGAGGCGCGTCCCATACTTCCACAGTTCATGGGTATGGAGGTCGACCTCGTACGGGCCGAAGCGCGCCCTGTTCGAATCATTCCCAGTCATTTCCGTTCACTCAAGAAGGGATGTTACCACTGGCCTCAACCGATTGGACGTAGTTGGCGCAACTTTTGTTCCCTCTAAAAATCAATTAAGTCGTTTGTCATCAATTTCTTAATGGATGAGGTAATGTGTACGGCTCAAATGAGCCCGGAGCGACCAGAAAATGACCCGCCCGGCATTGCCCGGAATCGAGTCCGGCGGCAACCTGAGCCCAGTTCCAGGGAGATCATCCCTCGCGCTGGGAGGAAGTTGATGAGAGCACCAAATGTTTTCACGCTCGCGATTGCGGCAATAGTAGGGCTGGTTGGACAACACCAGGCTGCCGCGCAGACGTCGCCAAAAGACCAATGCAGCCTGGCGGTCGTCTCACAGAAAACTGGGCCTGACAGTCACATTTGTGACCTGGCCACGGTTCAGCGCCTGGCGAGCAAAGGCCACGCCTTTGAGCAGAATCAGTTGGGGATCGCCTCGATCCTCGCCATCGCTCCGGACACCAACGACAAGGAAGCCCTGGCCTGGTTCGAGCGGGCAGCCCAACGTGGATACGCACCTGCACAGGTCAACCTGGCTGTGATGTACATCAATGGCTGGGGCACGACGACCAATTACGGAGCAGCGCTTCATTGGTTGCATGCTGCGGCCGATCGGCACTTCGGGCGAGCCTATTACAACCTCGGCATTCTCTATCTCGAAGGCAAAGGCGTACGACAGGACAACCTACGAAGCCTTTCGCTGGTTCCAGAAAGGTGCTGCGGCGGGCGATAGCAGTGCCCAGACCAACCTCGGCTTCATGTATGACCAGGGATTGGGATGCGAAAGAAACGTGGCAACTGCTGCCAGGTGGTACCGAAAAGCCGCAGAGGCCGGCAACCCGCTGGGCGAGAACAATCTGGCCGACCTGTACCTGCGAGGCCAGGGGATCAAACAAGACGACGCTCAAGCTTTCCTCTGGTTTCAGAAAGCGGCCGCGCAGGGACACACCGGCGCGCGCATCAAACTTGGCTACATGTACGCCGAGGGACGCGGCACCTCCAAAGATCCCAGCGCCGCATACATGTGGATCCAGGCCGCATCCACGGCGGGGGATCCTCGCGGTAACGACATGCTGCACCGGCTCGAGAGCACACTTAGCGCGAAACAAATCGCGGAAGCGCGCGAGCAAGCCACTCGGCTGCTAAGGCCCGAGGCCCAACTCTCCGCCGCGAGCTTTGCACCGTGATCGGAGGGAATAACCCGCTAGTTGACGCGATAACACCCCAAGCCCTCAATCAACATGATCGAAGGCTTGGGGTACGGTACAATCTGTTGTCCCCGCATGACTTTGACACCGCAATCGGGCCAGCCAGCCACCCAATCCAAATCATCCCCGATAGCGGCAAACACCCCATGGCGCAGCATCCTTCGCTCGCCGGGGTGGATGGTCCTCATCGGCTTCACGGTCCGCGTCCTTTACATCGTCCTTGCGCACTCCTACAAGTTTCGCACCACCGACGCCAACTTCAGCTTCGGCTGGGAAATCGGCCGCATCGCTTATTCTCTCGCCAACGGCCACGGCTTCAGTTCCCCCTTTGGCGGCGCGACCGGGCCCTCCGCATGGACTGCTCCGGTTTACCCGTGGATCGTCTCCCTCGCCTTTCGCGTCTTCGGCAGTTACACCCACGCGGCAGCGTTCGCTCTCCTCACGTTTAACAGCCTGTGCTCGGCCCTTACGGCGTGGGCGATCTACCGCGTCGCACGCCGCATCTTCAGCGAGAAGGTCGCCGTTTGGTCCGGCTGGATCTGGGCCCTGCTGCCCTACGTCATCTACTGGTCAGTGCGCTGGATCTGGGAGACCAGCCTCACCGCGTTGCTCTTCACCCTCGCTTTCATGCTCACTGTCGAGATGGAGGGAGACGACCGCCTCACATCATGGGTCGGCTTCGGCGTGCTCTGGGGCGTCATCGGGCTCACCAACCCCTCGTGCCTGTCGTTTCTGCCCTTCGCCGGATGCTGGCTCGCCTATCAGCTCTACCGTCAACGGAAGCCGTTTCTTATGCCGGCAGTCGTCGGAGCGATTCTATTCTGGATGACCATGATGCCGTGGCTGGTCCGCAACTACGAGGTGTTCCACAAGCCGGTGTTCGTGCGCGACAACGTCGGAGTAGAGCTTCGCTGCGGCAACAATCAGCTGGCTGAAGGAATCTGGGTCGGCATGTATCACCCCAGCCAGAATCCGATCCTGTATCGCCAATATCAGGAGATGGGCGAAGCCTCCTACGCGGCTGAGCAAGGGCGGCTGGTCAAGCAATGGATATTCAAGAACCCAGGCCAATTCGCTACCATCACGTTCCGCAAGTTCGTCTTCTTCTGGAACGGCCTGCCGCGGCTCTCCAGTACCGCCGAGTGGATGCAGCAACATCCGGAGCGATGGGCCTCGCGGACTTTTTGGCCTCTGATCTTCGACAGCAACGGAGCGCCCCGCAACGCCGTCATCCAGGCACTGGAACAGGCTCGCACCTCGCTCTTTTTGGCGACTTCCCTGCTGGCCTTCGGCGGACTAGTGCTAGCGGTTCGACATCGTATCCACGCTGTGTTTCTGTTCGTGAGCCTGCTCGTCTTCTACCCGTTGGTTTACTATGTGAGTTTCCCGCATCCTCGCTATCGGCATCCTATTGACCCGATGCTGCTGATGCTGGCGGTCTACTTGTTCACGCAAGTGCGTCCCCGACGTTCTGAATCGAAAGATGCCAACGCTGCCCTCCATGCCCACTGACGACGCACGTTCACCGGCGTTCCAAACCCTTTCCATCATCATCCCGATCTTCAATGAGCGGCAGACCGTGATGCAGTTGCTCAAGCAGGTTGCCAATCAGCCCGTCGTCCTGCGCAAGGAAATCATCCTTGTCGATGATTTTTCCACCGACGGTACCCGCGAGTTCCTGCAGCAGATTGACCTAAAAGCGGAGCTGGGCAACAACGGAGCAAACTCCGTCAAGTTGGCGCTGCACGAGAAGAACATGGGCAAGGGAGCGGGCGTGCGTACAGGGCTGGCACAGGCCACCGGCGAGATCGTTCTTATCCAGGATGCCGACCTCGAATACGATCCCGGCGACTATCCCGAACTGCTCAAGCCCATCCTCGAAGGCCACGCCGACGCCGTCTTCGGCAACCGCTTCCACAGCGGTTCGCACCGCGTTCAGCGCTATTATCGCTTCCTGGTAAACCGGCTCTTCTCCATTATTTGCAATCTTCTGACCGGCCTCGCCATTCACGACGTGACCGCGTGCTACAAGGTCTTCTGCCGCGACGTGATCGAGCGCATGCACCTGCACTCGGACCGCTTCAGCGTCGAGACCGAAATGACCGTAAAAGTGGCCAAGCTCGGAGTTCGCATCTACGAAGTGCCCATCGTTTACCACGGCCGTACCTATGCCGAGGGCAAGAAAATCAGTTGGCACGATGGATACAAGGCCCTCTACGACCTCATCCGCTATCGCTTTAAAGATTAGTTGTTCGTTGGCTGCATAAAACCGAACCAATTCGACTATCCCTGCGTATCTCTTATCGTCTAACCCGCGACAGGAGGAGCTATGCACCATTTCCGTAAACCATCTCTGATTAGCACATCTTTTCTGGGAGCGCTGATGGTTTTGGCGCTTTCCTGCGCCGCCAGCGCTCAAGTCACCGAAGAATTTCACCGCACTCTTCCGCTTTCTGCCACCGGCCGCGTCGCGCTGGACAACATCAATGGCAATGTCACCATCACCGGATGGGAGCGCAACGAAGTACAGATCGACGCCGTCAAGAAGGCCCGTGATCAGCAGAAACTCAATGAAGCTCGTATCGAGGTCGAGACCGGCGGCGATTCGGTCCGAATCGCCACCAAATATCCCGAGTACCACACCAACAACAATCCCGCGACCGTGACCTACGAATTGCACGTGCCCCGCGCCGCAATGCTCAACGGCATCAAGCTGGTCAACGGCTCCCTCGAGGTTTCCGGGGTTTCCGGTGAAGTGGAAGCCAGCCTGGTGAACGGAAGCTCAAATCTTCACGATCTTGCCGGCAAGGCTGAACTGTCGTCGGTGAATGGCAGAATCAATGCCTATTACAAATCGCTTCAGAATGTGAGCGCCATACAGCTTAAATCCGTCAACGGGTCGGTACGGCTTGGGTTACCTCCGTCGCCCAACGCTGACGTTAGCGTCTCCACGATGAATGGTGGTATCACGACCGACTTCCCGCTCCAAGTGGAAGGCAAGTTCGTGGGCAAGCACATTGACGGCAAGCTCGGCAGCGGAGGCACGCATATCGAAATCAGCAGTGTGAACGGCAGCGTCCACATCGCTCCGGGCGAGGGCAATCTGTAACTTGGTTGGCCCACATATACCTGATTTGGAGATATGTGGGTTCATCGAGCGTCAGTACAGCTGATATGCCGGCGGAGGGACCTCGATGTCCGGCTTGCGAGCGATCAGCAGAAGCGCGCCGATGCGCTTGAAGTCGCGCAGTTCCTCTGCGTTCTTGAACCATTTGCCGCTGTACTCTTCCGGGGTCGGCGTCAGGTCAGGCACTCGTAGGGCGCGAACATCTTCATACGTGTGGCGCTTGAGCATCTCGACGTATTCCTGCTCCGAAAGCACCTGCACGGGCACCTTGAGTTCCTCAACCCAGCGCAACGAGTAGTGGTTGTCGCGGTAGAGGTTGATGAGGATGTACAGCTCGCCCTTCGGTGCGAGCACGCGGAACAGTTCAGCCAGCGCGCGCTCCTGGTCGGCGTAATAGTAGAAGGACTCGACCGACAGTACCTTGTCAAAGTGGTTCTCTTCCCACGGAATCTGCAGCGCGGAGCCGACGATGAACATTACGTTGTCATGGTCGATCGATCCTGCGCGCGCACGCCGAATCATCTCGTCCGCGACGTCGAGCCCGACAACTTGTCCCGGCTTGTCAACGTTGGCGACGGCCTTCGCCATCAGGCGACTAGTCCAGCCGGTGCCGCAGCCGAGGTCGAGCACGCGCTCGCCGGGCTTCAGGTCCATCATCGCCAGCGTTTGCTCGGTGATGCTGATGTGGTGAGATTCCATCTCCTCGCCTTTGCCTTCGGCGGCCCATTGGTTGAACTCGTCGCGTACCTGCTGTTCGGCGTTCGTCTTCGTATCGCTCATCGTGTCCTCGCAGATTTCCTACCTCTATGCTACAGTCTCGGAATCGCATGGCTCAAACCCCGGACGAACCCTCGAACGGCACCACCAAGTTGCCATCGCTCCTCTATTGTCCCAACTGCGCGCGTGAGGTGGACGATCCGCTCATCTGCGGCGACTGCGCTTCCGTGATCTGCCGCGTTTGCGGCACGCCGCTGGAAATGGCCGAAGATCTGGGGATCGGCTGATGGCACAATCCGTGCAGGTTCCGCAGCAGTCCGCCGCACACGGACCTTCGCTGGTTCGTGGCCTGTCGCTGATGGATTCCGTGATGCTGATGGTCGGTGGAATCATCGGCTCGGGCATCTTTCTCACCGCGGGACAAATCGCCTCCGCGGTCCACAAACCGCTGTACTTTCTCGCCGTGTGGTTGATTGGCGGACTGATCTCGCTGCTGGCGTGCTTTGCGTTCGCCGAGATGGCCGCGATGTATCCGGAATCTGGAGGGCAATACATCTTCCTGCGCGAAGCCTATGGCGAGTTTCCGGCATTTCTCTATGGCTGGATGATCTTCACCGTCGGACAGAGCGGGACGATTGCGGCGCTCGCGGTTGGGTTCGCGGAATACTTCGGCGCGATTCTGCCGTTCGCTTCGGCGCACAAGCCTGTAGTTACGTTGCTCGGCTGGACGCTGACGCGCGGGAATCTGGTGGCGACTGGCGCGATCATTGTGCTGACCATCATCAACGTCTTGGGTGTGAAGCGCGGCTCGGCGCTTATCAATGCTGCAACGTGGGCGAAGTTCGCGGCAATCGGCATCTTCGTTCTGCTCGGACTCGCGATCGGCAAAGGATCGTGGTCGAATTACGCGGTGAGCTTGCCGCTCGATCAGCCTGCTTCGCTTTCGCATATCGTTTCGGGATTCGGTGTCGCGTTGATTGCCGTGTTTTGGGCGTTTGATGGATGGGTTTACGTCACATGGGTTTCGGGCGAGATCAAAAATCCGCAGAAAGTTTTGCCGCGCGCGATGCTGCTGGGAATTCTGCTGGTCGGCGTGATCTACATGAGCGTCAATGTCGTGTATTTGTATGCGCTGCCGATCACGCAGGTCGCGAACGAAACCACCATCGCGCAAGCCGCAGCGGTTGCGCTTTTTTCGTCGAACGCAGGCAAGTGGCTGGGCGCGACGATTGCGCTTTCGTGTTTCGGCGCGGCTTCGAGCGCGATTCTGTGCAGCGCTCGCGTGTCGTATGCCATGGCTCGCGACGGCGCATTTTTTCACGCCATGGGCCGCGTGCATCCCAAGTACCACACCCCGGCATTCAGTCTCATCGCGCTCAGCGCCTGGTCGATCGTGCTCGCGCTCAGCGGCAGCTACGACCAGCTCTACACGTACGTGATGTTCATGATGGTGCTGTCGTACGTGGCAGCCGTCGCTGCTCTGTTCGTCTTGCGGCGCACGCGGCCCGATGTCGCCGCGACCGTATCGTTGCACCGGATATCCGTACCTGCCAGCGCTGTACTTGTTCATGGCCGGAGCGTGGGCGCTGAACTCGGTTTATACCCGGCCGAAGGAGACGCTGGTCGGAATCGGCATCGTATTCCTGGGCGCTCCGTTTTATGCCTTCTGGCGCTGGCAATTGCGGCGGCATCCCGAAGAGCTGCGCGAATTTGAGTAGTGCCCCCCTCCCCCTATGTCAATTGCAAGTTCCTGAAAACATGAGACTTGCCGACACGATTCCCGCTAAAATATTCAATCCAAACGAGTTGCTGGTTAGTTCCTGATTTCATTGGAGTTAGCCGGCGGTCACGAGCCTGCGAGTTCGCGTGTGATCGAGCGACGGCGCTCGGCGCGCTGGCGTTCCCGAGCCACCCGGAGGACGCAAAAGGCACGGGCCCATGCGGTCTTCAGGCGGCGGGCGACAGGGTCCAGGTGGAAATAGCAGAGGCGCTGGCCGCGAAGGGCGGGAGAATTGCAGACGGCCCCGTCTGGCTTGAGATAGGTACAAGTGGGAACGGACATATCACCTCCAAAAACAGTTATCAGTTACCAGTTGTCGGTGGTCAGCCAAGACAACGGGTAAGCAAGTCGGACAGCGTCCTAGCTGGATAGTGCCACGGGTGCGGAGGTTGGTCAACTTACGAAAGTACCCAAGTAGCTGAAACTTTGGTAACCACGGATGGGAGTGGTTAGTGGATAGTGGATAGTCTTGCGCTTGGCGAGATCCGGCGCACACGCCGCCGCGGAAGAGTGCCGTCCCTAGCGGGACTCGCGGACTATAAAACGAGCTTACCCAGGGTTCCGCTTCCCCAATTCGCCCAAAAGAGGGCGAGTCGGAACCGCTCCACCCTGGGCTACGATTGTGCCGCCCTGCGGGCTGGGGTCTCTGCAGGTGAGGTGGATTTCGCTCTCGGAGAGGTCATCTGCCGTCCCTGCCGGGACTCGGGGACATGACGCCGGGCTACCCAGCGCTGAAGCGCTGGGCTTTGATATATCGCCCCTCCGGGGCTGCCTCAGACTCCCAGCCCAGCGCCGAAGTCGGCCAGATGGGTTGGTTGCGGTCCGACGTCATGGACCCAGGTTAGCGGCCAAAAGACGGCCGCGAACCTGGGGCACCCGGCATCGTTTGTCAAACCTCCGCGGGAAGAATGGCGAAACAGCTTGTCGACTCCTGCCGGCGAGTAAATTGGAGGCGGGAAGACGACCAAGGCTCGCTGGAAGAGTCGACGCGATGATCATTATAGGCTGGAATTTTCGGTCGAGCGCCCAGATGATTGGGTGGAATATCTGGTAACCCGGAGAGTGCGGCGAGCGCGAACTGAAGCACGACGGCGAGGCCCAAACCTACTATCGCGGGCTGCACGGGCAAGTGGTGCGTGTGGGGATGGAGGCGACGGGGCACGCGCGCTGGTTCGAGCTACTGGCAGAATGCGGGATCGAGTTGTGGGTGGCCGATCCGGCGCAGGTACGGGCGGCGGCAACGCGCAAGCAGAAGACCGACCGGCGCGACGCCGAGTTGCTGCTGGAGTTACTAGCAACGGGAAACCGCTGGAGAAGATTGCGCATCCACATGCCCACGCCGGCGGAACGCGATGTGCGGCGGCTGGTGCTGCATCGTCACCGGTTGGTGCAGATGCGGACGCGGGTGATGAACCAGTTGCAGGCCATCGCCCTGAACGAGGGGTTACGCAAGAAGCGGGCGCTGTGGACGAAGTCGGGACGGGAGCAGTTGCTGGGGCTGGAACTAATGCCTTGGGCGGCGACGGCGCGTGCGGACCTGCTGGTGCTGCTGGAGGATCTGAACCGGCGCATTGCGGAACTGGATCGGGCAGTGGAACGGGAGGCCGAAGCGCAGCCGGAGGTGCGCGCTTGCGCACCCAGCACGGGGTGGGTCCCATCGTGGGACTGCTGTACGTGCTGACCATCCTGAATCCGACTCGTTTTCAGAGCAGCCGCCAGTAGCCAGCTATCTGGGTTGATTCCCAGCGACGCAGCTAAGGAGAGCGGCAGCGGCTGGGAGACCACACGATATTAGGCTCCTCGTGTTGCATGGTTTCTGACGGAAGCGGCAGCACACCTCGGTGCGGTTCAACGACAATGGCGGCGGCAGTATGTGCGGCTCCGTTGAAGAAGAACCACTCGATTTCGCTGGAGTTCGCCCGCAATCTGGCGATTCCGCTTTTGGTGGATGCGGAAGTTGGGACTCGAGCCGGGGGCGAGGATAGAGTCCCGTTCGCATGCCGGGCAGCCTGCGGTGCCCCATGGGGTGAAGTTGGATCCCCGCTGGAATGAATAGGCGCCCGGCCTCCCTCGGTGGGCGAGGGAGTTCGAAGTAGGAATCATGGTGGAATGACCGAATAGATGGTTTGTGGAACCTGTCGCGATTCACTTGCAATTGAGCAGAGCACTCGACCATATTTCGCGAAATAGACGTAGTATGGTTCGCCCGGTACACATCGTGACGGGAGAATGTCGTTATGGACTACGAAAAGTCGCGGACTCGCGATCTTCATCGGGTTTGCAAAACGCCTTGTTGTGGAATCAGACATCACCAATTTCTTCCCGAGCTATATTCACATGCGATCGTGGGCTACTGTTGGTTTCAGATATGCCGAAGTCACATCGAGCTCCGCAACACGCAGGCACATGGTTCAACCAAATAGATGAGAAGGTGAGATGGGCAAGTAGAAACGAGACTCAAGGTGTAGCGATTGGGCCGGGCATCCTCGAACGTGGTTGCCGAGTGACAATTCGTAGTAACGAAAATCGACGAAGCGTTTTCGCGAGTGAGGGGTTCGAAGTTCTACAGATATCGACGACTATAGAGCATACTGTGAAACCGAAGATAAGGCCCAGGTGTTCATCAGGCGACTGGCAGAGGAGCTGACCAGATACAAGCTCGTGCTAAACATCAGGAAAACCGAAGTAAGACCCCTTCCGGTTTCAGATACGCCAGAATGGTTAGCTCAACTGGCGCTGGCGTTGCCCTCGGGACCAATCGACCGATATGTTGCGATGAACTACCTGAACATGGCCACTGCGATGGCTAGGCAAACACCCGACGGAAGTGTACTCAAGTACGCTGTGAAGACGCTCCTGAGCCGCAATTTGAACCCCGGTGTCGACTCAAAAACTGATTCAGCGCAAGCTTTTGGATTGCGTAGCGCTCCCGCAGCATATGTTCGGCGGAGTGCATGGACGCGGTATCAAGACAGCATCATGCTCCGTCTTTACGCGCCTTGCTCTGACGATCGACATTAAGAACTTTTTCCCGATTCACGTGGTTCCAATTTATTCGGTCTGGAGGAACTCACTGGGCTGCTCTCCCAGGATTTCAGGCGTGCTCACAAAGCTGACCACCTATCGAAACAAACTACCGCAAGGAGCTCCAACAAGCACGATGCTCGCGAACTTGGTCCTCGCAAGTTTCGACGAAGTATTCGATTAGCTTGTGCAGATCGCCAAGTAACCTATAGCACGGGGTGGACGATCTGGCTTTTTCTGGCCCTAACGCTCGCGAAGTCCTCCCGATAGCATTGATAGCGCTTCAAATGTCTGGCTTTGCTTTTTCAGATCGGGAGATTCGGGGAATGGGACCGGCTGACGCCAAGACGCTGCACAACTTGGTCATTTCTAATCTGCGCGCGTATCGCGATCGTATCTCATGCAAACTCGTTCCGGAATCCACAAGCTCGTACTGGCGCCGTGGGTCGCCGTCGCCAACGGCATTATTGCGCCGCCCTGGCTGGACAGAATCGCCTATTTTCTTAACTCAACAAAAAAGCGGGTGACGCGCTGCGCTCCGAGTTCGACGTAGTCGTGCGAACGCTCAGCATGTAGAGGTTTACCTCACCACAATATTCACCAGCCTTCCCTTCACCACCAGCACCTTGACGATCTCTTTGCCGGCGATGGCGGATTGGACTTTTTCGTCGGCGAGGGCGATGGCTTTGATTTGCTCCTCGTCGGCGTCGGCGGGGACGGTGATGCGGGCGCGGATTTTGCCGTTGACCTGGACGGCCATCTCGACCTCGTCTTCTTTGGCGAGGGCGGGGTCGAACTTGGGCCAGGATTCGCGCAGCAGGTTGGAGGTTTGGCCGAGGGTCTCCCAGAGTTCGGCGGCGAGGTAGGGCGCGAAGGGAGCGAGCATCAGGGCGAGGTCGCGCTGGACTTCGAACAGCAAAGAGGCGGGAGGGGGCGGTTCGGTTCCCTTCTGGACGCTCTCTTCGTGGGCGTAGAGGTCGTTGACCAGCTCCATGATGGCGGCGATGGAGGTGTTGAAGTGCCAGCGTCCGCCGAAGTCTTCGGTGATGCGGCGGATGGTCTGGTGAAGCTTGCGCTGGATTTTGCGCGCGCCGGGAGATAACTCGGCTGAAAGGGGTCCTTCGACTCCGCCGCGAAGCGCGGCTCCGCTCAGGATGACACCGTCTTTACCCGACGCTCCCTCGCTCGAAAGGGGTCCTTCGACTGCGCCGCGAAGCGCGGCTCCGCTCAGGATGACACCGTCTTTACCCGGCGCTCCCTCGCTAGAAAGGGGTCCTTCGACTGCGGCTCGCGCAGAGCGCGAGCCTTCGCTCAGGATGACACCTTCTTTAGTACCAGCGCTCGTTGGCGGCGCGTTGCGCAGGACGTAGCGGTAGACGCGGGAGAGGAAGCGGCTGACGCCTTCGACGCCGGCGTCTTGCCAGTCGAGGTCACGGTCGGGAGGCGCAGCGAAGAGGGTGTACATGCGGGTGGAGTCGGCGCCGTAGCGGGCGACCATGTCGTCGGGCGAGACCACGTTGCCGCGGTTCTTCGACATCTTGAAGCCGCCCTTGATGACCATGCCCTGGGTGAACAGGCGCTCGGCCGGCTCGGAGTTCTTCACCAGTCCGAGGTCGCGCATCATCTTGGTCCAGAAGCGCGAGTAGATGAGGTGGAGGATGGCGTGCTCGGCTCCGCCGATGTACTGGTCGATGGGGAACCAGTAATTCACGGCGTTCACGTCGAAGGGCCCGGTGGTGACCGATGGGTCGGTGTAGCGATAGAAGTACCAGGACGAATCGACGAAGGTGTCCATGGTATCGGTGTCGCGGCGGGCAGGGCCTCCGCATTTGGGGCAGGTGGTGTTGACGAACTCGGGGAGGCCGCCGAGGGGCGAGCCGCCGGCGAGGGTGATCTTCACGTTGTCGGGGAGGACGACGGGCAGATCTTTTTCGGGCACGGGGACGACGCCGTCTTTCTCGCAGTAGACCATGGGAATGGGCGTTCCCCAGTAGCGTTGGCGACTGATGCCCCAGTCGCGCAGCTTGTAGGTGACGGTGGCTTTGCCGAAGCCGTGGTCTTCGGCGTACTTCGACATTTTCGCGATGGCGTCGTCGCTGGCGAGTCCGCTGAACTCGCCGGAGTTCATGAGCAGGCTGTTGGTCTCTACGAAAGGCAGAACTGGGTTGCTGGGATCGCCATCGGGCTGCGTCGCCTTCGCGGCGGGGCATGATGACGACGCGGATGTCGAGTCCGTACTTTTTAGCGAACTCGTAGTCGCGCTCGTCGTGCGCGGGCACGGACATGATGGCGCCGGTGCCGTAATCCATGAGGACGTAGTTGGCGACCCAGATGGGCACGCGCTCGCCGTTGAACGGGTTGAGACCGAAGCGCTCGGTGTCGATGCCGTGCTTCTCGATGGCGCCAACGTCGCCGGTTTCTTTGGCCTTGACCTGCTCGGCGAGCATTTCGTCGACCTTGGCGCGGAGATCGGGGTTCTGGGCGACGAGATCGGCGACCAGCGGATGTTCGGGCGCGAGCTGCAACGAGGTCGCGCCGTAGATGGTGTCGACACGAGTGGTGAAGACGGTGATTTTGTCGCCGACGGGGCCAGCGGGGCCATCGAGCTTGAAGTCGACGAGGGTGCCTTCGCTGCGGCCGATCCAGTGGCGTTGCTGCGAAACGACGCGATCGGGCCAGCCGGGGAGCGTGTCGAGGTCTTTGAGCAGCTCGTCGGCGTAGTCGGTAATGCGGACGAACCACTGCTCCAGCTCGCGCTGGACGACGGGCGTGGATTCGTGACGCCAGCAGCAGCCGTTGGCGAGCACCTGCTCGTTGGCCAGGACGGTGGCGCACTCAGGACACCAGTTGACCTTGGCGTTTTTGCGATAGGCGAGGCCCTTCTCGTAGAGCTTGAGGAAGAACCACTGGTTCCAGCGATAGTAGTCGGGCAGGCAGGTGGCCAGCTCCTTCGACCAATCGTAGGCGAAGCCGAGGCGCTTCATCTGCACCTTCATGGAGCTGATGTTGTGCAGGGTCCAGTCGCGGGGCGGCGTCTGGTTCTTGATGGCGGCGTTTTCGGCGGGCAGGCCGAAGGCGTCCCAGCCCATGGGATGGAGCACGTTGTAGCCCTGCATCCACATGTAGCGGGCGAGGGCGTCGCCGATGGAGTAGTTGCGGACGTGTCCCATGTGGAGAGCGCCGGAGGGATAGGGCAGCATCTCGAGGACGTAGTACTTCTTGCGCGCGGAGGAGGCTGGCTCGGCGGCATAGAGCGTGAGGTCGGCGGCCCAGCGGTCGGTCCACTTTTGTTCGATGGACTGGGGGTCGTAGCGTTCGGGACGGTTGGTGGACGGATTGGCGTTTTCGGTGTTGGAGTCGGACATGTATGTGCTCGATGATTGCGTGAGGGTAAACCTTGATTTTACAACGTGAGCGCGTAGTTAGCGGGCTTTGGCGTTGCTCGCCTTGACCAGCTTCTTGAGAGCGTTGACGTTGGCGAGGTCGTCGAGCGGTTCGTCGATGGGGGTTTCGGCGATGAAGGCGGCGCGGGCGAGGCGCGGATCGTTGAGCAGGCGGCGGAAAGGCGCGAGGCCGATGGTTCCCTTGCCGATGTTCTGGTGTCGGTCGAGGTGCGAGCCGCAGGCGGCTTTGGCATCGTTGCAGTGCCAGACGTGGACGTGCGCGATGCCGACGGTGCTATCGAGATGGTCGAGGGTGGCGGAATAGCCGGAGTCGGTGACGATGTCATATCCGGCGACGTGAGTATGGCAGGTGTCGATGCAAGCGCCGCAGGGGACATAGTTGCGCAATAGGTGAATCAATTCGGCCACTTGTTCGAAGCTGCCGCCGAGTGAGAACTCCGAGCCGGCGGTGTTCTCGATGAGGATGCGGAGGTTGCCGGCGGCGAGGTCGAGGCCATCGGCTGCCTGCGCGATGCCCTGGGCGGCGCGGTGCAGGCCCTCGTCGCGGGTGCTACCGCGGAAGGAGCCGGGGTGGAGGACGAGATACTCCGCGTGCAGTGCGAGGGCGCGCTCGATTTCACCGCGAAAGGCGGCGATGGACTTGGCGTGGAACTCGGGGTTGCCTCCGGCGAGATTGACCAGATAGTTAGCGTGGATGACGAGCGGGCGCAGGTCATGCTTGGCGCGGAGGCGGATCATTTCGGCGATGTCGTCGGGCTTGACTTCGTAGGGCTGCCACTGGCGCGGGCTGGAGGAGAAGACTTGCAGGGTGTTGCAGCCGAGGCGGTAGGCGCGCTCGGCGGCGTTGTGGACGCCTCCGGCAGTAGAGGTATGGATGCCGATGCGGCGGGCCGTGAGCTTGGGCGGCTTAGCCGGCGGAGGCAGCAGCTTGAGGATGTCTTTTTCCTTTTGCGCGGATTGCTGGGGCATGTAAGTCCGATTGAAGTTGTCTATTTTCTGGCAGTGGCAGTGTAGGAGGTGGGCGAGCCCACAAGCGCGCGAATTACGGCTGCCAGAAATAGGATGATAGCGGCGAGAAGGGCGACCACGCCTATCAGGGCGGGCCAGCCGTGCACAGAACCGCTGAACGACACTACCCAGGCGCTGACGGGATATCCGGCGTTGATGCCGGCCGAACCATCCCACTTAGACCACAGTGAAGCCAGCCCGATGACCACCAAGAGCAGCGATGCGAGGAAGAGCCGGATTGAGCGCATGGCTCAAGATTGTGCCTCAAATGGCACCAGTCTGCCAATCGAAATGATTGCTACGGCGCGCTTCTGAACTGTAAACTAGCTAGTCACAAGGGGTTGGTCATGCTTGTCGTCTTGAAGGCCAATGCATCGGAAAACGATGTGAAGGCCGTTTGCGAAAAAATTGAGAGCTTGGGGCTGCGCGCACACGCGATCCCCGGAGCACAGCGCACCGCCATCGGCATCACCGGGAACCGCGGCGAAGTTGAGCCTGGCGCGATCGAAGCGTTCGAGTGCGTGCAGGAAGTCATCCGCGTCAGCAAGCCGTACAAACTGGTGAGCCGCGACTTAAGGAAGAGAACACGGTGGTCCGCTTTGCGGATTCCGATGCCACCATCGGCGGGAAGGAACTCGCTGTTATCGCGGGGCCGTGCGGCATTGAGTCGCGCGAACAGGCCTTTGCCGCAGCCGAGCGCGTGGCCAAGGCAGGGGCACGGTTCTTCCGCGGAGGCGCTTACAAGCCGCGCACCTCGCCGTATGCGTTCCAGGGCCTGGGCGAACTTGGCCTGCAGATTATGGCCGAGGTGCGCGAGCATTTCGGGCTGCTGATCGTTACCGAGGCCGTGGACCACGAGTCGCTGGCGCTGGTGGACCAGTATGCCGACGTCATCCAGATCGGCGCGCGCAACATGCAAAACTTTTCGCTGTTGAAGCGCGCCGGACGTGCCCGCAAGCCGGTGCTGCTGAAGCGCGGCATGTCGGCCACGCTGGAAGAGTTCCTGATGGCGGCCGAGTACATCATGAGCGAGGGCAACTACAACGTCATTCTGTGCGAGCGCGGAGTGCGGACGTTTGCCGACCACACGCGCAACACCCTCGACCTGAGCGTGGTGCCTGCGGTGCAGCGACTGAGCCACCTGCCGATCATCGTCGATCCCAGCCACGGCACGGGCAAGCGCAACAAGGTGACGCCGCTTTCGCGGGCGGCGGTAGCGGTGGGCGCTGACGGACTGATGATCGAGGTGCATCCCGATCCCGACAAGGCACTGAGCGACGGTAACCAGTCGCTCTATCCGGACCAGTTCGACGCCTTGATGGACCAGGTGCGCCAAATCGCAGCGGTCCTGGGGCGCTCGATTGCGGGAACGGTCGCCGACCCCACGGCGCCGCGGCACGCGGGCATGGCCGCGGACTGATGCTCGGTCCGGTTGATGGCAACTTAAAGGCGACGCGCGGACTAAGGTCCGCGCGTTTTTCTGGAAAGATGCGGCATTTCGGCACGCCTAAAGGCGTGCCCCTTCAAAGCTTCGCCTTGCGGCAACCGATCTTGTTGACTCTGGTTGCTTCCACATTAGCCATTGCCCTGGGCTGCAATTCGCGCGCGGACGTTGACCCCTCCTATCACGAGTTCGCCTACGTCAGTAACGGTGGAAGCGATTCGGTCAGCGTGATCGATACGCTGGCGCTGCGCAACGTGAAAACCATCGCGGTCGGCAAGGACCCCACGGGACTGGCCGTTAATCCGGCGCGAAACGAAATTTACGTTGCCAACACCGAATCCAACAACATCAGCATTATCGAAGCCGAGAGCAACGAGGTGGTGGCGACTATCGGAGTGCATCGCGCGCCGTATTTTGTTTCGGTCTCCAAGGACGGCAAGCGGGCATACGTTGCCAATTCCGGCTCGGGGAACGTCTCAGTCATCGACCTTGAGAAGCGGTCAGTGATTGCAACTATTCCCGTGGGCAACGCGCCGGGACTGGCGCGCGTATCGCCTGACGGAAGCGTGGTTGCAGTCAGTAATCGCGGGGCGAACACGGTCTCGCTGATTGACACGCAGAAGCTGGCCGTACGCAACACGTTACCGGTATGCCAGCAGCCGCAGGACATGGTCATTCTGCCGGACAGCAGCAGGCTCTATGTGGCTTGCCCGGGGTCGAACCAATTGGCGTCGATTGATCTCAAGACTGACCGGGTACTGGCACTTCTCGATGCCGGCAAACTGCCAATTCATCTGGCGCTGAAGCCCGATGGCGGCGAAATCTTCGTAAGCAACTTTGACGCCAACAGCTTTTCCATCGTGGAGGCTTACAGCAACGAAATCAGCGGCAGTTACCTGATCGGCAACAATCCGGTGCGGGGCCTGGTGTCGTCAGACAACTCTCTGCTGTATGTCAGCAACTTCGGTTCAGATAACGTCAGCGTGTACGCCATTGACGAGGGCCGCGTCATTGGCTCGGTTCCGGTGGGCAGCCATCCGGATGGGCTGGCGCTCACGGCCAATGAAGAGCACCTGCTGGTGGTGGACACCAAATCGGGTGACGTGGCTGTGGTACGCACGGTAAAGACGAGCGATAACTCCAAAATCAGCGCCGCCAGAGCGCTGGTTACCGTCATTCCGGTCGGCAATCAGCCGAATGACATTGTCATCAAGGCGTTCAAGAGCGGCGGGTAGCAGGTTATTGCGGGTCGGGAAACGAATATTCGAAGTCGTAGGAATGCTTGCCGTCAGCGATGACGATGGTAAGCGTGCCCGACAATCCTTCCAGTTCGCCAGTACCTGAATCCGGAACAACCGTGACCGTGAGGGTTGGCGTTCCGCGGTTCATCGTGCCGTTGTGCTGCAGCACGAACGAACCTTTGCGACCCGCCAGCGCTCCCGTGACTCGCTCCATGGCAACATAACCGGCCGATCCCTTGACGCTGCTCATGGCCGACATCATTTGTCCCTGGCTGGAGGCTTCGAGATCGCCGTGAAACTGCTTGTCGATCGACATGCGGCCGAGACCCCCCGCTTCCGCGTGGGCATCCGCGAGAGGAAGCAGCTTCACTTCGAATGTGCCTTTGGCATGAGCCGTCACTGGGATTCCCTTTTGCCGGCCGGCTTGACCGGGGTCTAGTCGTTGGCTGCAACCGGCTTGGCGCAGAACTGCTCGAATGCGGAGGACAACCGCTGGGCGATGTCGTCGGCGGTGCGGCTTTCAATTTCGCTGCGCGGCACGAAGTGTACGAGTTCGCCGTTGCGATACAGCGCGAGGCTGGGCGACGACGGCGGAACCGAGCCGAAATGCTGCCGGGCGCGCTCGGTGGCTTCCTTGTCCTGTCCGGCGAAGACGGTGTAGACACGGTCGGGACGCGAGGCGCTCTGCAACGCGCGGCGGACTCCCGGGCGCATCTTGCCGGCGGCGCATCCGCAGACCGAGTTCACAACCACCAGGGCAGTACCGTTCTTGTCAGCCAACGCGGCATCCACTTCAGCAGCGGTCTTCAGTTCGTGCGCGCCAGCCTTGGTCAGCTCTTCGCGCATGGGAATAATTAGGATTTCGGGATACATTGGCTCTCCTGAGATTAGGGTGATGTTACATGGATGCTGGCGGCGGGGGAAAGACGCACCGCTCTCACCATTTATATTGGCTGTTCCCCATGATTGTGCGCGAACAAGTACCGCTGGCTCCCCTGACTACGCTGGGCGTGGGTGGACCGGCGCGATATTTTGTGGAGGCGGACAACGAGGTCGATGCGCGCGAAGCGTTGCGGTTGGCGGCTTCGCGTGGACTGCCGATGTTTGTTCTTGGTGGTGGCAGCAACCTCGTGGTTGCTGACGCGGGGTTCGACGGACTGGTGCTGAAGATTGCGCTGCGCGGGGTCGAAGCCCTCGCGGAGGGTGCCGAGACGGTGTTTCGCGCCGCCGCAGGCGAAGATTGGGACGCATTGGTCGCCCGCAGCGTCGAAGCAGAGTGCGCCGGAATCGAGTGCCTCAGCGGCATTCCGGGAACGGTCGGCGGCACGCCGGTGCAAAACGTCGGAGCGTATGGACAGGAGGTCGCGGAGACCGTCCGCGAAGTGGAAGCGCTCGACCGCCAGTCGCTGCAAGTAACGACGTTTCGCAACGAGGAATGCGGCTTTGGCTATCGGTGCAGCCGGTTTAACTCGACGGACCGCGACCGCTACATCATTCTGCGAGTGACGTTCGGGCTGCGGAAGGGCGGCGCTCCGACCGTTCGATATGCGGAGGTGCAGAACAAATTCGCAGACGGCCCGGCACGGCCTTCGCTGCTGCAGGTGCGAGATGCCGTGCGCGAGATTCGCCGCCGGAAATCGATGCTGCTGGTTCCCGGCGATGACGACGCACGCAGCGCAGGATCGTTCTTCAAGAACCCTGTAGTCGCGATGCGGGAGTTTGAAGTGCTCGAGTCGCGCTTGCATTCACGCGGTCTGGAGATGCCGAGCTATCCGGCGGGCGAAGGAATGCGGAAACTATCTGCGGCGTGGCTGGTGGAACATGCCGGCTTCGCCAAAGGCCATGCGCTGGGCGCGGCAGCGATCTCGCGGCGGCATGCTCTGGCCATCGTCAACCGCGGCGGGGCCACGGCGGCAGAGATCGTCGCGCTGAAGGATGAGATTCAGGCGCGGGTGATGAGCGAGTTCGGGATTCCGTTGCAGCCGGAGCCGGTGTTTCTGGGATTCTAGAGCGGCGGTGGCGGCAAGCGCTTGTGCCATTCGGTTGCCTGCTCATAAGCCTGGGCGACTTGCAACGCGAGATCGTCGCGACCCGGCGCAGCGGAAATCTGCAGCCCGATGGGCAGCCCTGCAGGGGTGAATCCGCACGGCACGGACACCGACGGCCAGAACAGCAGGCTGAACGGCGCGGTGTTGCGTAGCAGATAATTCACCTCATAGGCGCGCAGTTCGATCGCGGACATCTCTTGCAACTCCGCAATGGTGGGGGCTGTGACGAGGCAGGTCGGCGTGACCACGACATCCACTGCGTCGAAGATGCTTTCGCACGCTCGGCGGGCTGCGTGCAAACTAGTCTTGCGCCGCATCGTAGGCTTCCCGGCTGATTGTGGTGCAGGTTCGCAGGCGCGCGAGAGTTCCCGGCTGGTAAAGCTCGGGCGACGCGTCGATCATTTTCGGTGATAGTCCAGTATCTCGACATCGAAGCCGGTCCAGCGGGTATCGACCTTCGACCACAACATCTCGCGCAGGGCCGAACAGGGATGCAAGCACGTCCAAGGCGTGGTTCATGCTGGCGGCGACGTCAGGGTCGAGATCGCCGAAGAAAGCTTCGCGGGCGACGCCGACGCGCACGCTGCCGAGTGAAGCAGACCCTTCCGGCTCGGTCCCGGCCAGCGCGTGCAACATCAACCGCGTGTCTTCAACGGTGCGCGTCATCGGCCCGGCGGTGTCGAAGGATTGCCGCAGGGGGATGACACCTTCGGTGCTCCATACCCCCACGCTGGGGCGATGGCCGACGATGCCGCACAATGCGGCGGGCGTTCGCACCGAGCCTGCGGTGTCTGTACCGATGGCGGCAACGCACATTCCGGACTGCAACGGCCGCGGCCGAACCCGACGACGAACCTCCGGTAATGCGCGTCGGTGTCCCAGGGATTGCGCACCGGCCCATAGGCGCTCACCATGCCGCTGCCGCCGAAAGCGAATTCGTGGAGGTTGGTCTTGCCGACGATGACCGCGCCCGCCTGGTTGAGTCGCAGCACGATTTCCGCGTCTTCGGCCGGTACGTGGTCAAGAAACTGGCGGCTGGCGGCGGTTGTGGGCACGCCCGCCACGTCGATGAGGTCTTTGATTGCGATGGGAATGCCGTGCAGGGGCCCGCAATCATTTCCTGCAGCACGTTCCGCATCTGCCTGCTTCGCGTGCTGCAACGCCGACTCTGCCGTAACGGTGATAAAAGCGTTGAGCGCCGGATTCAGCCGCTCGATGTTGGCAAGGCAAGCCTGGGTCAGCTCCAGCGATGACAAGCGGCGTTCGCGAAGAAGTCGGGCAGCTTCTCCGAGCGTGAACATTTACGCAACCGGCGGCTTGCGTTTCTTCTGGCAGGCGTCGCAAACCCCGTAAATTTGAAAGGTGTGGCGGGTGGTGAGGTATTTGTGCTTGCGGCCGATTTCGCGCTCGATGCGCTCGATCTCCGGGGAGAAGAACTCAACTGAGCTGCCGCACTCGGTACAGACCATGTGATGGTGGTCGCGGCGGTTGTACTGGTGTTCGTAGCGGGCAATGCCGTCGTTGAAAGCCACTTCGCTGGCCAGACCGCAGTCGGCCAGCAACTTCAGAGTGCGATAGACGGTGGTGAATCCGATGCCCTCGTCTTTCTTGCGCACCAGGCGGTAGAGTTCGTCGGTGGAGAGGTGGTCGCGGGTATCGAGGAACGCGCGCAAGATGGAGTCGCGCTGGCCGGTGTGTTTCAGTCCAACGCGGCGCAGATGATCATGAAAGATGGCCTCGGCCTCGCGCACCATCTGAGGGGAGATCGAAGGCTGATCGTCCACCCGCTTCTGGCTGCTCTCCCGCTTGGGTCCTTTAGCTGGCACACCCTCCCCCGTTCCGAGCACCAGCATAACACTGCGCGTCCGGACAATTCGAAGCTGATCCGCCGCCTGCGCTCCGGCACAGCCGCGGCGAGTCTCTTATAATCGTGGTTTCTTATGGCTACATCGATTTCCTCCTCTCCCCGCACCTCCAATGCACGCATCGCGATCCGGGTCGTCGTAGTTCTTCTGGTGTTGGCCCTATTTGTCTTCCTCGGATTCGATGTGTGGTTCTATCGCGCGATACAGTCCTCTCTGCCGAAGTACGAAGGCACAGTCGTCTTGCGTGGCCTGTCGCAACCGGTCACGGTCGCCTTTGACAACCATGGCGTGCCAACCATCAACGCGTCCACACTGAACGACCTGTTTTTCGCCCAGGGGTACCTCACCGCCCAGGAGCGTCTCTGGCAGATGGACATGTCGCGGCGCTTCGCTTCGGGCGACCTAGCGCTCATCCTCGGCCCTGATTTCGTTCCAGTTGACCGTGAGCAGCGCATTCTGGGTTTGCGGCAGGTGGCCGAGCGGGCGGCGGCGGCAATGGACCCAGTACAGCGGGAACAATTCCAGGCCTATGCCGACGGCGTGAACATCTACATTGCCGAGCACACCAAGACCCTGCCGCTGGAGTTCCGCTTCCTCACCTACGCCCCGCACGTGTGGACGGTGGAAGATTCGCTGCTGGTGGGGCTGTCGATGACCGAGTTCCTCAATCACGGCTACTATCGCGAAACATTAAAGAAGGAGAAGGCCCTGGCAAAACTGGGGCCGGAGTTGACGGCCGAGTTGTTCGTCAACTCGTCGTGGCGCGATCATCCCCCGGGCACGGAGGGCCAGTCGCCGTCCAACGAGCCAACGAAAGAAGTGGCGCCCGATGAGGAAGAGTCCGCGCCCGCCGTCAAGAAGCCGGCGCATCACTCGTGGCTGCTGCCGTTCGGCGGTTCACCAAGCGAGCTGTCTCCCGAGGCCCGGTTCCCGGTCGGTTCGAACGACTGGGTGATCTCCGGCGCGCACACGGCAACGGGCAAGCCGCTGTTGTCGAATGACATGCACCTGGAGCTACGCCTGCCCAACAACTGGTATGAAGCGCACCTGGTCTGCGGCGACTACGACGTTGTGGGAGTGACGCTTCCCGGCCTGCCGTACATTATTGTTGGGCACAACCGCTTCGTGGCCTGGGGATTCACCAACGTCGGGCCGGCTGTGGAAGACGTGTTCATCGAGAAGTTTAACGACAAGGGCGAGTACTTGACGCCGCAGGGCTGGGTCAAGCCCGAGCACCGGAAGGAAATCATCCGGGTCAAGGGCAAGCCCGAAGTGAACCTCGACGTGGTAATCACGCGCCACGGGCCAATCATCACCTCGCTGGTGCCGGGCGAAACCCGCCAACTCGCGCTGCAATGGATCATCTACAAGCCGGATACCACGCGAATTCCCTTCTTCGACGTCAACTCGGCAAAGAACTGGGACGAGTTTCGGGCTGCATTCTCGAAGTTCGGCGGTCCTGGGCAAAACGTGGTTTATGCAGACGTGGACGGTCACATCGGGTACCAGGCCACGGGCTTGGTGCCGATCCGCGCGGCCGGCGACGGCTCGCTACCGGTGCCTGGGGAGACTGACACCTTCGAGTGGAAAGGCTTTATCCCGTTCGACGAGATGCCGCGCGCGTTCGATCCGCCATCGGGCATCCTCGCCACCGCCAACGGGCGCATCACACCCGACGGCTATCCGTACCCCATCAGTTTCGAGTGGGACTCGCCCTACCGCACCGAGCGCATCTACAAGCTGTTGAGCAAGCCGAAGAAATACACAGCCGCCGACATGCTGGACATCGAAATGGATACCGTGTCGGAACTCGACCGCTTCTGCGCCGAGCGCTTCGTTTACGCCATCGACCACACGCCCAAGGCATCGGAGCGCGCCAAGGCTGCCGCCGAACTGATGCGCGGCTGGGACGGCAACATGGCGGTGGATTCAGTTGCCCCAACCATCGCGTTCTACTCCCGCGGCAAGCTCAACGAACTGCTTCTGCGGCCCAAGTTCGGCGACGACTGGAAGGAGTACACCCGCTGGTTCATGGCCCCGGTGTGGCTGGAAAACACGGTGTCTCACCAATCGCCACAGTGGCTTCCCGCCGGCTACGCCAATTACGACGAGCTGCTGACGGCGGCAGTGGAGGCCGCGGTGACCGACTCCAGGACGCCGCGCGCGCTCAGCATGTGGACGTGGGGCCGGGTACACCAGATCGACCTCAAGCACCCGTTCTGGAGCAACTTCCCCGTTCTCAAGCGGGGCGCGGGGCCCGGGCCGCAACCTCTGTCGGGCGACTCGCTGACCGTCAAGGCTGCCGGACAGAAGTTCGGTCCGTCGGAGCGCTACACGGCCGACCTTTCCAACCTCGACAATTCGACGCTCAACATCGTCAACGGCGAGTCAGGCAACCTGTTCGACGAACACTACAACGACCAGTGGGACGCGTACTACCACGGCCGCACATTCCAGTTACCCTTCTCCCGCGACGCGGTCGAGCAAGCGACCCGGCATCACCTGCGGCTGGTGCCACAGTGATCCGCTCAGACTGAACGACGCACAAGCGACAGGGCGGCCGCGAGGCCGCCCTGTGATTTGTTGATCAAGAAACCTGCGCTATTGATCGATCTGCAGCACGTCGGACAACGCGCCCACGAAGGCTATCTGCGTCGCTTGCAGTTGGCCCGTGGTGGTGTCGTAAATGTAGAGCACGCCGCCCTCAACCACGTACATGGTATTGCGGCCTGGAATGCTCTGCATCCCGGTGACGCTGCCCAGCGGCTGGCTGATACTATCCAGCGAAACTTTCCCCAGGTCCACGATCGACAGGCAGCCGACCGACTGATTCATGCAACTGACCGCGCCAATATACATCTTGCTGTTGTTGGAGATGGCCATGGTGGTATGTTTGCCATCACCGATCGCCACCGAGTTGGTCGTGGTGCGCGTCATGGCGCTGACGTCCACGATGTCAAAGGTCCCCGTCGAGCCTCCGGGATAGCCGGCAACATACAACGTCGTACCCTTGAGAAGGCCCACACTGGCGCCACTCACCGGCACCGTCGCTGTAATCGTTTGCGAAGCCACGTCAAACCGCATGACCGAGGGCGGTCCAGCGGTAGAGCCGCACTCCGGTCCGCAATTGATCACATAGGCGGTTTTACTGTCGCTGCTGAAAAAGGCGTTTACCGGACCTGCAAAGCCGGGAATTGCCACTGTCGTCGGTACCGTCGCCGTGGGAGTGACGAGGTACATGGTGTCGCTGTTATTGGCAAAAACCAGCAGGGTGTTTCCGTCAGGACTAATCGCGACGTAACGGGCCCCCGGTATTGGGTAGTTGTATGTAATAGTCCCGGAAGAGGTTTTGATCTGCTGCACGACCCCTGGCTTCGAATTCGAGACGCCGCCATTCGGCACGGGCACGTAAACGTACGCCGAGTCTGCCGAGTACACCCCCATGACGGCATAATTCGCCAGATTTACCGTACCGTTGGTTGCCTCGGACGAGTTGGTGATAAACGTCAGCGTGTAGGAGTTAGGGTTGTAAACCAGCGTCTCCAGATCGTCAGGGCTGAGCAGCGCCCAGGTGAGGGACCCGCCGACGGAGATGGCCACGGCGGAAGCAGGTGAGCCACCGCTTGTGCTAATGCCCGTATTGTTGTTCGTGGTGGTGTAATACGACGTCTGGTCGGTCTGGCTGTTAACCACCTGAATGTTGCCCGAATACTGGTTGGTAATGAAGGCCCGGTGAGAAAGCTTGCTGGGCGCATTCACGGTAACATTGCCGTTGGGACCGGTGGTGCTGCTTCCGCCGCCACCGCAGGCGGCAATCAGCAGGAGTGTTGTCGAAGAAACCAAGAGGAGTACAACCCGCTTCAAACGCGTACCTCGTTCATGCTATTGATAAGACGCAAGATGGCGTATTTCCAGTCGATTATACCAAACCCCTCCGAGGGCGTCGGAAGTGCGGTCCCGATGGTCATACGGTAATGTTTACGATAGAGTTGCAATTACATTTACGTTGCACTGAATTCAGATAGCCAAGATGCCGACCAACTTGAAAGTACGACTGCAAAAAGGGGCCCTTCTTTGTGACGGCGCCATGGGCACGCTACTGCTGTCCAAGGGCATTTTCATTGACCGCTGCTACGACGAGCTGAACCTGTCAAACCCCGACCTGATTCGTGGCATTCACCAGGAATATCTCCACGCTGGCTCCGACGTCATAGAAACAAACACCTTTGGCGCAAATTCGTTTCGCCTGTCGAAGCACGGATGTGTAGATAAGTTGGCCGAGATTAACCGCCGCGGCGTCCGCCTGGCACGCGAGGCCGCCAAGAGCTTCGACGCCCTGGTGGCCGGAGCCGTCGGCCCACTGGGTATCCGCATCGAACCCCTCGGGAAGATCGCGCTGGCGGAGGCCCGCGAAGCCTTCCGCGAGCAAATCGCCGCCCTGAACGAAGAGGGCGTGGACCTGATCATCCTTGAGACTTTCGGCTATCTGGAAGAGCTGCACCAGGCGATTCTGGCGGTTCGCGAGGTCAATCCCAGTCTGCCGGTGGTGGCGCAGGTCACTATTGACGAAGACGGCAATTGCCTCGACGGTTCCAGCCCGGAGAATTACGGGCCGCAACTGGAGTCCTGGGGGGCCGACGTAGTCGGTATCAATTGCAGCGTGGGCCCGGTGCCGGTACTCGATGCGCTGGAGCGCGTACGTGCCGTCACCTTCGTTCCACTGTCGGCGCAGCCCAATGCCGGAATGCCCCGCTCGGTGGATGGCCGCACAATCTTTTTGTCCTCGCCCGAATACATGGCGAATTTCGTTCCGCAATTCGTGGACGTCGGCGTGCGCCTGGTGGGCGGCTGCTGCGGCACCACGCCCCGGCACATCCATGAAATGAAGGGTCGGCTGAAGATGAGGCCGGGGCCGGCGCCGGTTGTGGTTCCCAAACCGGCACCCACGGTACGGGCGATTGAGCCGCCCACGATGGCCGAACGGTCACAACTGGGCCGCAAGATTGCTACCGGCGAATTCGTGGTGATGGTTGAAGTGGTTCCGCCGAAAGGCACCGACGGCACGCGGGAGATCGAAGGCTCCCGCTACCTGAAGTCCGTGGGCGTGGACGCGGTAAACATCCCGGACAGCCCGCGTGCCTCGGCGCGGCTCAGCAACCAGGCGCTGTGCCTGCTGGTGGCGCAGCAGGTTGGGATCGAGCCGATCCTGCACTACACCTGCCGCGATCGCAACGTTTTGGGCATTCAGTCGGACCTGCTAGGGGCCAGCGCACTCGGCATCCGAAATCTGATCTGCATCACCGGCGACCCGCCCAAAATGGGCGACTATCCCGACGCCACGGCGGTATTCGATGTGGACTCGATCGGCCTGGTCAACATCGTGCACAACCTGAATCATGGACTCGATATCGGCAGCAACCCCATGGGCTCTGGCACCAAGTTCGTCATCGGCGTCGGCGCCAACCCGGGCGTGCCCAACATCGACGAGGAAATCCGCCGCTTCGAGTACAAAGTGCAAGCCGGGGCCGAATATGTCGTCACGCAGCCGGTGTTCGACCTGAAATTGCTGGAGGACTTCCTCAAGCGCATCGAGCACTGCCGCATCCCGTTGATCGCCGGCATCTGGCCGCTGGTCAGCGCGCGCAATGCGGAGTTCATGAAGAACGAGCTGCGTGTGTCGGTGCCCGACGAGATCATCGCCCGCATGGCGCGCGCCGCAACCGCTGAAGCCGCGCGCGCGGAAGGCGTTGCCATCGCTCGAGAGATGCTCTCGGCCGTGCGGGATGTCGTGCAAGGCGCGCAGATCAGCGCTCCCATGGGACGCTATTCCACCGCGATGGACGTTCTGGAAGTGCTCGGCAGTTCGCGCCCGACGGCAGAGAACGACTAAGCAACCGTCTCACTTTCTCAATTAAGGAGCGCCCGATGAGGCAATTCGTCGTGCTGTTGCCCTTTCTCGCCAGCTTCGCGTTCGCCCAGGACATTCCCTCGCTGGTGAACTCGGAGCTGCCTCAACTGGTCTCGACGTACAAGCAGCTTCACCAGAACCCTGAGCTCTCGCATCAGGAGAAGCAAAGTTCGGCCCTCGTTGCCGAAGCACTGCGCAATGCCGGCTACACCGTCACCGAGCACGTCGGCAAGTACGACGATGGCACGCAGGCCTACGGCGTGGTGGCGGTGATGAAGAACGGCGCCGGTCCGACGGTCCTCATCCGCAGCGACATGGATGCCCTGCCGGTTGAGGAAAAAACGGGACTCCCCTATGCCAGCCACGTGCATGCGAAAAACCCGGCGGGCGAGGAAGTCGGCGTGATGCACGCCTGTGGACACGACATCCATATGAGCACGCTCATCGGAGTGGGCGAGACCCTGGCGCAACTCAAGGACAAGTGGCACGGCACCGTGATGCTGGTTGGCCAGCCATCGGAAGAGTCCGTGGACGGCGCGCGCGCCATGCTCAGCGACAACCTTTACGCGCGCTTCGGCCGCCCGGACTATGTACTCGCGTGGCACGATGACGCCAGCCTGGAAGCGGGCAAGGTCGGCGTCGTCTCCGGACCGACGCTCGCCGCCGTCAATTCAGTGGATGTGACTATGCGTGGCGTGGGCTCCCACGGCGCCAAGCCCGAGCTCAGCAAGGACCCGGTGGTGATGGCAGCAGAGTATGTCATGGCTATCCAGACCATCGTGAGCCGCCAGATTCCGCCGGTTGACCCGGCAGTGGTGACCGTAGGCATGATCCGCGGCGGCACCCGCCGCAACATCATTCCTGACGAAGTGACGATGAACCTCACTATCCGGTCGTTTAATGACGACGTCCAGAAGCAGATTCTGGCCGACCTCAAACGCACCGCCGACGGCATCGCGCTGGCTGGGGGCGTGCCGCCTGACCGCAGCCCGGTGGTCACCATTCTGCCCGAGAGCTCACCCGTGATGTACAACAACCCCGAACTGGCGGACCGCTTGCGTGCGGTGTGTGTCAAGACGGTTGGTCCGGCGAATGTCGTCACCATACATCCCGAAATGGTGAGCGAGGATTTCGGCCTGTTCGGTCTCGAAGGCCACCAGATACCTACGGTCATGATGCGGCTGGGCGCCGTCGCATCAGACAGGTATGCCGCGAGCAAGACCAGCGGAAAGCCCCTGCCGTCTTTGCATTCGGCCCTGTTTTACCCGGCGCCGGAGCCGACCATCCGCACCGGTGTGCTGGTGATGACGGAATCGGTACTTGACCTGCTGGGCCGGTAACTTTTTTTCATTCTTCACCTGCAAGTCCGGTGGACGGTACTACAATTGCGCGAGGAGTGACCCTTGGCGAAGTTCGAAGAATCTTTGCAGCGGCTGGAAACCATCGTGACCGAATTGGAGAAGGGCGACGTGGCGCTCGACCGCGCCCTGGAGCTGTTCGACGAGGGCATGAAGCTCTCGGGGGCCTGCCGCAAGGAACTCGAGGAAGCCGAAGGCAAAGTGGAAATCCTGCTCAAGCGCAACGGCAAGCTCCAGCCCGAAAGCTTTCGAAGCCGAAACCCACGGTGGCAACACGGGCAAAACCTAGGCCACCATACTTCCGGTCGCCGCAATCCTGCACCCACCAATGTGCGAGCTGTCCTTGACGTGCGCTTTATGGGCGTTTAGCGTGGAAGATTGTCATCAGGCTTGCGTTCATTGATGCTTATCCGGTCATTCTTCCGAACCTCCTCGCACTCGCGACTTGCCAGAATTCTCGCTACCCTTTGCTTCCTGATTGCAGCCTCCGCCGCACTCGTAGCCCAGACGCCGCCTGCGCAAGAGGCTCCCAGTAAGCTAACGGCCTCTGCCATGCAGGAGCTACCCGCCCGCATGCAGGCCGTCGCATCTGCGCAGCAGACCGGAGACGTCACCAGGATTGCCGCCGCCAACCGCAGCCTGATCGCCGTCGGTCTGCGTGCCATGGCCGAACTGAAGCTGGCGCAGGGCGACACCAAGCAGGCCCTCGATCTCTACCAGCGCTCGCTGGCCTTTGAAGATACACCGCAGACCCATATTTCTTTGGCGCTGGCTTACATGCGCGCAAACCGCACCGACGATGCCCTGGCGCAAATCGAGTCCGTCACCAAGTCCGATCCGCAGAACGCCGATGCCTGGAACGTGCAGGGCAAGCTGCTGATGGACAAGAAGAGCTACAGCGACGCTGCCGAGGCCCTGGCCCGTTCGCTGGAGTTACAGGGAAACCCGCTGGTAGCCTACGCCCTGGCTACGGCGTTTCTCAACCTGAACGATACGGCCAAGGCGGAAGCCATCTTTAAGCAGATCGCCGACGCCGCCGGCGACAGCGCCAGCGCCCACATCCTGATCGGCCGCGCCTACCAGAATGCCGACCGTGTCGACGCCGCCGCGCGCGAATTCAATCGCGCCGCTGAGCTCGATGCCAAGGGAACACGCGCCCATTACTTCCTCGGCCTGCTCTATCTCTCGCAAAACGAATGGGTGGCGACTCCCGCGGCGCGCGAGCAGTTTGCCGAAGAAGTGAAGATCAATCCCCAGGATTTTTTCGGCAACTTCTTTCTCGGCTACATTGACAATACCGACAAGCTCTACGACGACTCCGACCGTTACCTGAAGACCGCGTCCCACGCCGAACCCGACTGGCCTGAGCCCTATCTTTATATGGGCCTGAACGCGTTTGCGAAGCACGACAACCCTCATGCGGAAGAGCTGCTGCGTAAGGCCATCGAGTTGACCGGCGACGACAATTCGCGCAACAACTACCAAATCCGCCGCGCCTATTACGTGCTGGGACGCATCTGTTTCCAAACTGGTCGCAGGGAAGAGGCCACCAAGTACACCAAGATTTTCTCCGAGATGCAGCAGAAGACGGAGGAAGAGAGCCGTGCCGCCAGCCCAGCTTCGAAGACCCAGGGGACCATGGGCTCGGGCATGGCCGCGATGCCTTCCGTCCCCACGTCGGCAATGCTGGATCCCAGCTCGCAGATGGGCGACACCGCGCCACAGCTGACCGCGCAGCAAAAAGCAGACGTCAAGACGGCGGAAGAAAAGTTAAGCGCCGTCCTCGGCGACGCCTATAACGATCTCGGTACCGCCGAAGCGCGTCAGAAGGAATACTCCGAGGCTCTGGCCAACTTTCAGCAGGCCGAGCGCTGGAATCCCGCCATTCCGCACCTGATGCGCAACGTCGGCTTCGCCGCCTTCCGTGCCAGCCAACATGCCGAAGCCGCTCGCGCGCTCAAGATCGCCGAGCAGCAGGAGCCGGGCGACAGAATGATTCTTCCCATGCTGGCCATGTCGTTGTTCTCCAGCGACCAGTATGCCGAAGCGGTCAAGGCGTTTGAGCAAATGGGCGATGCAGTTTACGGAGACCCCAGGGTCTCCTATGCCTACGCCGCTTCGCTGGCGCACACCAACCAGAAGGACAAGGCTGCGGCCGTTGTCGCCCGCATGGCTCAGCAGCAGCTACCGCCCGAGGGCATGTTGCTGGTAGGACAGGCCTACAGCGAAATCGGCGAACCGCAGCAGGCGCTGGCCACGTTCCAGAAGCTGTTGCAGGCCAACCCCTCGCTGCCCCGCGCGCACTTTTATGCTGGGATGGCGCAACTCAAGGCGAACCAGCCCACGAAGGCCGTTCTCGACTTCGAGGCCGAGGTGAAGCTCAACCCCAACGACGCCGAAGCCCAGTACCAACTCGGAAAGACTTTGCTGGAACAAGGCAAACCGAAAGAAGCTCTGCCTCATCTGGAAGCGGCAGAGAAGATCAGCCCCGACCTTGACGGCCTTCACACGCAACTGGCGGCGGCCTATCGCAAGCTCGGCCGCACCGCCGACGCCGAGCGCGAGGCGCAACTCGCAACCGCGGGCAAAGCCAGCGCGCCGGCAACCAAGACGCCCTGAGCACGGGACGCCGTTCGCCGTTCGCCGTTCGCTCTTGGCTTTTCGCTTTGGCTAATTGCTAATTGCTAGCTGCTAATCTCTGCCTTGTTATACTTCCCTGTTCATGTTGAAAGAAATCCTCCAACAAGGTTGCCTTATTACCGACCAGGCGCTGGAACGCCTGCTCCCCGCGTCCACGCAATTCCCCACATCCATTCATCAGGCCATGCGCCACAGCGTTTTCGCCGGAGGCAAGCGCCTGCGCCCCGTCCTCTGCATGGAGGCCGCGCGTGTCATTGCCGGCAGCCTGCCGGCGGGGGTCGAGGACCTCGGCTCCGCGCTGGAGATGCTGCACACTTACTCCCTCATCCACGACGACCTGCCTGCGCTCGACAACGACGACCTGCGCCGCGGTCGCCCCACGTGTCACAAGGCATTCGGCGAAGCTATCGCCATCCTCGCCGGTGATGGACTGCAAACCTACGCCTACGAAGTGCTGGCCCAACTGCGATGCTCCGCGGATGCGCGAGTAGCTATCATCCGCGAAATCGCCCACGCCACCGGCACCGTCGATGGCATGATCGGCGGCCAGGTCATGGATCTCGAAGCCGAGCACAAACACGCCGACGCTGCGACGCTGGAGTACATTCACCGCTCCAAGACCGGGGCGTTGCTCACCACCAGCGTCGTCACCGGTGGCTTGTACGCCGGCGGCGACCCAGCGCAGATCCAGAGTCTGCGTGACTTCGGTATGAACATCGGACTGGCCTTCCAGATCGTGGATGACGTGCTCGACGTAACTCAAACCTCCGAGCAACTCGGCAAGACCGCCGGCAAAGATACGGCAACCGAGAAATCGACGTATCCGTCTCTATTCGGCATCGACGCATCGCTCAAGAAGGCTGACGAACTCATCCACAAGGCCAACACCGCGCTTGACTGCTTCGGCGATCGAGCCGCCAACCTGCGCGAGATTGCCGCCTTCCTGGTGGAGCGCAAGAAGTGAGCACACCTGCACTCGACGTCCTTGCCATCGCCGCCCACCGCGACGATGTGGAGCAGACTTGCGGCGGCACCTTGCTGAAGATGGCACGCCAGGGCGCGCGCACCGGCATCCTCGACCTCACGCAAGGCGAACTGGGCTCGCGCGGCTCTGCTGAAAGCCGTGCCACCGAAGCCGCCGACGCAGCCCGCATTCTGCAAGTCGCGTGGCGTGAGGCGCTCGACATCCCCGACGGCCGCGTCGAAAACACCTACGCCAACCGCATCAAGATTGCACGCGTGATCCGAGAGCAGCGCCCGCGCGTCGTCATCCTTCCCTACTGGAAGGGCCGCCATCCCGACCATTACACCTGCGCCACGCTGGGGTACGAGGCCTGCTTCCTCGCCGGACTGCGTCGCCTCGGCCACACCGCCGCCACCGCCGACGTGGACTCATTCGAAATCCATCGCCTGCGCAATCACGAGCCATTTCGCCCGTTCAAAATCGAGTACGCTACGCTGTACTACGACGTGCGCCCGACGTTCGTCGTGGACATCACCGCCGAGTTCGAAGCGAAGCTCGAATCCATCTATGCCTACAAGGAGCAGTTCGCCGACCAGGCCGCCGGCAGCAAAGACTTCCCTGCCCACGCCGAGATCCGCGAGCGTGTCGCCTCGATGGCGCACTTCTACGGCATGCTGGCAGGAGTGAAGTACGGCGAACCGTTCTTCCAGAAAGAAGTCGGACTGGTGGATGATTTGCGGTTGGTGCCGGTACAGTCGATCTAGATTGGCTACATTGGTTACAACGAGAGCTAGGATCAATCCTCCACCGTCGCGCTTGTCTGGTTCGCCTCGCACTGGCGGTGGAAGTGTTGATTCAGCCCAATAGCGAAAAACGCCGGAGCATGAGCTCCGGCGAAATCGAAACGGTAGAGCCTGTTCGTGATTCTACCCGACTAGCTTGCGGCGAATGCTGCCCAGCAGACCAAAGGCTCCCGTGCCCAACAGAACCAGCGTTCCCGGCTCCGGTGTGGTGCCCCCCGACCCATTCAGTCGCAAATTCGGGGTCAAGCTGTTGCTGGGGCCGCCGTGGCTCTCTTCGCCGTCGTACACCGTGATGGAATCGACTGTAAAGGGGGCGTTAGACCCTGCCTGGAAGAAATAGTAGTTAATCTGGAGCGAGGGACTGTTAAAGCTGCCGAAATCAACGCCAATGTCGAAATACGGGCCAGCACCCAGCGTATAGCTGATGGGCAGGTCGTAGAACTTAAGGGTCCCGTCTCCGGTGACGACTGTCGGGGTGCCGGTCATAAGCGGAGCAATTCCGTTCGAGCCGTCTGAACTCCACACATACGCAGTGAAGGTCAAACTGTCGCCGCTGTTGATCTCGGCTTCGATCCCAATTGAGGTAATCGCAAAGCTCGAGCTGGTGGTGATGATGTCTCCGCGCGTACCTCCCGCACCAAGACCGACATAACTGCCCGTCGGCGGCGTGAGGGTCACCGAAGTGGCAAAAGCGGGCGAGCATACCGCTAGACAAAGCAGGCTGAACAAACAGAGCCTGGTCATATTTCTCTTCGAAGTCATAGGTGTTTTCATCCTCCCGGTGAAATTCACAAGACACTACGGAGCCGTCATAGTACAACGACTCTAATGCGCGAGCAACCTTTTTCTCATTAAATATTTCGCAAGACTCACCGTTCGAACTCCGTCCCACCGGTTGCCGTAGGACGCCATGCCTTGGGTTCCGAGCGCAAATCACGCCCGAAGATGGCCGGAAGGGCGGCCGCGAAATCTAGCTCAGCCGCATCGCCACCGTTAGTCCATCCCGCAGCGGCACGATCGTCGTAAACCAGTCCGGTGACTTGTACAACATCTCGTTGAACTCCACAATCGCGCGCAGCTTCTGGTCAGGCGGATGCTCCGGCTTCAAATCAGGATTGCCCGCCGCGTAAGCCACTTCACCACGCCACAGTGTGTTGTCGGTAATGAATAGTCCTCCGCGCCGCACTCGCCCGGAAGCCATGCGCGCGGCCCGCGGATAATCCTGCTTGTCAATGTCGCAGAAGAGCACGTCAAACTGCTCCTTGCGTTCTGACAGAATTTCGATCGCATCTCCGACATGAACCTGTATCCGGTCGGCCAGGGCCGCGCGTCCGAAGTACCCGCGCGCTTCGTCGGCATTCTTCCGGCTGCCGTCAGTGTAGTGCACCTTGCCGCCTTCGCCGATAGCCATCGCCCACCAAATGGTCGAGTAGCCCACCGCCGATCCCATTTCGAAAACGGTCCGCGCGCCAATCAACCGCGCGTACTGGTAGAGCAACCGTCCCACCGCTGGACCAACAATGGGAATGTCGCGGTCTTCTGCCTGCCGCTCGATTTCGGTGAGCACCGCGCTGCGCTCCGGCAGCATGGCATAAAGATAGTTCTCGACCCGCGGATTGGTAATTTGATGATCAATTTCTCTCAACGATGGCCTCTTGCAACTTGGGCATGCCCCAGTGTTCTCTATCCACTATCCACTGCTCACTATCCCAATGTCTCTCCCGCCTGCATCTCCACCACCTCCGGCCCGGCTGCACCCAACAATTCCCTGAGATGCGCCGGCCGCCCAATCAGCGGAGGAAACGTCCCAAAATGCATCGGAATGACGAATTTCGGCTGCAGCAGCTTGCAGGCGTGCGCTGCCTCGCGCGGCCCCATGGTGAAGTGGTCGCCGATGGGCAGCATCGCAATCTCCGGCGCATACAGTTCGCGGATGATCGCCATGTCGCCGAACACTCCCGTATCGCCCGCGTGATACACCTTCACTCCGCCCGGCAACTCCAGCACGTAGCCGCAAGCCTCGCCGCCATAGACGATGCTGCCGTCGTCATCCTGAATACCGCACGAGTGCACCGCATGCGTCATGGTGACCTTCACTCCCGCCACCGTCTGTGTGCCGCCCTTGTTCATCGGCGAGATCGATTCCACTCCTTTCTTGTGCAGCCACATGCAAAGTTCAAAGATGCCCACCGCGATAGGCTTGAGCTCCTTGCCAAGCTTCACAGCGTCGGCGATGTGGTCGAAGTGCCCGTGCGTGATGACCAGCGCATCGGCCTTCTTCACATCTTTCTCGCCTTGCGGGCACAGCGGATTACTCATCACCCAGGGATCTACATAAATCGTCTTTCCCTCGGAGGTCTCAATACGAAACGTTGCATGTCCCAGCCAAGTCAGCTTGTTGCCCTTAAGATTCATGATTCCCTCACGAAAACCGTGTCGATGTGCCCATCGGGCCACTTGCTCCACTCTGCGGGCAGCGTGATGAATTCTAGTGTCTCGCCCACCCCTCTGCAACCGCACTCACCGTTTTGTGATGCAGGCGTCCCGCGAAGTTTCCACACGACTCACTGCTATCATGTGGGCTGGGCATAAGCTCTATGGCCACAAACAATCCACAGCCTGTTCCAACCATCAGCGACAGCTATCTGCTCGAAGTCGCCAATGCGGTGAACACCACGCTGGACCTTAACACGCTGCTGCAGCGTGTGGCCGAGATGCTCAAGCGCATTATCGACTACGAAATTTTTGCCATCCTGCTGCTCAACGAAAAGACCCAGGACCTGCGCATTCGCTTCCAGGTCGGGCACCCTCCCGAGGTCGCCGAGCGCATCCGCATCAAGGTCGGCCAGGGCGTTACCGGACAGGCCGCACAGCGCCGCGAAGCCGTGCTGGTCAACGACCTGACCGCCGAGCAGAACGTCATCAACTACACCCCAGGGGTTCGCTCCGAACTGGCCGTGCCGCTCATTGCCAAAAACAAGATCATCGGCGTTATCGACGTGGAGGCCGCCCAACCCGGCGCCTTCAACGAAGAGCACAAGCGGCTGCTGACGCTCTTCGCCTCGCGCATCGCCGTAGGCATCGAGAATGCACGCCTCTATACCCGCGTGGCCCGCCAGGCCCGCCAGCTCACGCTGCTCACCGAGATCAGCCGCGAGCTCACCTCCATTCTCAACCTCGATCAGTTGCTGAAGCGCGTGGCCGACCTGGTCACCCGCATCATCGACTACCAGATGTTTTCCATCCTGCTGCTCGACCCAACGGGCCAGCTCCTGCAGCATCGCTTCTCCCTGCGCTTCAACGAAAGCGTACACCTCAAGCACGAGGTCCCCATCGGACAAGGCCTGGTGGGTGCTGCGGCACAGAGCGGTCAGGCGGTGCTGGTACCTGATGTCTCCAAAGACCCGCGCTACATCGTGGCCAACCCCGAAACCCGTTCCGAGCTGTGCGTGCCGCTGATCTATAAGGAAAAGGTCATCGGCGTGCTCGACATCGAGCACACCCGGCGCGGATATTTCGACGATCAGCACGTCCGCATCATGACCACCATGGCGGCGCAAGTGGCCATCGCCATCGAGAACGCGCACACTGTACGAACGCATCGCCCGTCAGGAAAAGCGGCTCGAACACGATTTCGCCCTCGCCCGCGAATTGCAGTTCCGCCTGCTGCCGCAGAGGCTGCCCGACATTGAAGACATGCCGAAATGGCCGCGCGCTTCTCCCCGGCGCGCCAGATCGGCGGCGACCTCTACGACTTCCTCAAGTACAGCGGTCGCGGCGTCATCGGCCTGGCCATCGGAGACGTCAGCGGCAAGGGCGCGCCCGCCGCCATCTATGCCGCGCTGGTCAGCGGCATCACCCGCTCCCATGCCGTGGAAGAGCCCTCCGCCGCCGGCATGCTGGAAGCCGTGAACCTCTCGCTCGCCGAGCGGCCCATCGATGGCCAGTACGTCTCCATGATCTACGCCGTCTGGAACGACAACGAACGCACCTTGCAGGTGGCGAATTCAGGCCTGCCCCGCCCGCTTCACCTGCGCGACGGCAAGTTCGAAGAAATCGATGTTACCGGACTGCCCGTCGGCCTCTTCTCCAGCGCCGAATACGAAGAGCTCACCCTGCGCGGCAAGCCCGGCGACGTCTTCCTCTTTCTCAGCGATGGCATTACCGACGCCACCAGTTCCAAGGGCAACATGTTCGGCCGCGGCCGCCTCGAGAAAGTCGTCCTCAAGATCGCCGAGGGCAGCGCCGACGACATCGCCCAAGCCATCTTCAGTGCCGTCTCCGAACATGCCAAGGCCGTCGAGGCCTTCGACGACCAGACCATCGTGGTGCTCAAAGTGAAAGGAAGCCCGGCCAAGAAGTGAGCGACTCCCGTCCGCAGGAACGTCCCCCGGCCTTCACCTATAGCGCTCCGTCGCGTACCCGCAGACCGCAACCACGCGAGCTACTGGCCGATGCTGTTCCGCTCCGCCAACTCGCCGAGCGCTATGGCACGCCGCTATACGTTTATTCCGCCATGACCATTCGCCAGCGCTATCAGCAGTTCGACGAAGCCTTCGCCGCATGCGAGCACACCATTTGCTACTCGGTAAAAGCGAACTCGAACCTTTCCATCCTGCGCCTGCTGTCGTCGCTCGGCGCCGGATTCGATATCGTCTCTGGCGGCGAGCTGCATCGCGTGCTACAAGCCAGCCGCAAGTCGGCCTCCAAAGTCGTCTTCTCTGGTGTCGGCAAGCTGGCCGACGAGATTGACCTCGCGCTCCGCTCCGGCATCTTGCTGTTCAACGTGGAGAGCCCGAGCGAGCTACAACTCCTTCGTGCGCGCGCCACGCACCTGCGCAAGACCGCACGCTTTGCCATTCGCGTGAATCCCGACGTCGATGCCCAGACTCATCCGTATATCTCGACCGGGCTGCACGAGCACAAATTCGGCGTGCCCATGCGCGAAGCACTCGCGCTCTACCGCGCCGGCGCCGACTCCCGCTATCTCCGCGCCACCGGCGTGAGCGTTCACATCGGCTCGCAGATCACCGACGTCGGCCCTTTCCACGAAGCGATGCAGCGCGTCGCCTCACTCGTGAAAGCTCTCCGCGGCGACGGACACGACATCCGCTACGTTGATGCCGGCGGTGGACTTGGAATCCCCTACGCCAAAAATCCCGGCGGAAAATTTCCCGCTCGCGCCAAGGCCTACGCGTCGGCAATCATTCGCCCGCTGCGCTCCCTTGGAGTTCATGTATTACTTGAACCAGGACGCTCAATCGTCGGACCAGCAGGGCTTTTACTCACCCGCGTCACCTACCGCAAGCGCAACGACGGCAAGCAGTTTCTCATCGTGGACGCGGCCATGAACGACCTCATGCGCCCATCACTTTATGGCGCCCATCACGAGATTGTGCCGATCGTACTCGACCCCGCCAAAACCGAACTCGGCAAATTCGATGTCGTCGGCCCGGTCTGCGAAACCGGAGACTTCTTCGCCCGCCATCGCGAGATGCCCGACGTCGCGGAAGGTGACTTCCTCGCCATCCTCGATGCCGGAGCTTATGGCATGTCGCTGGCGTCCAACTACAACACCCGCCCCCGCGCGGCAGAAGTTCTGGTGGATGGTCGGCGTGCCCGCATCATCCGCCGACGCGAGACCCTGCACGACCTGCTGGCCCCCGAGCGCCTGTAGCCTCCTTTCACTTTTCGGGGTAGTTAGCTTCGTTGTTACCTCGCGAATTCAGCATTGCGTTTCGCCTCCACTTGTCCTATCCTCGCTACCCATTGGAGACCCCAATGCAACCCAATCAATATGACGCTGCAACCTCGACTGCGGTCTGCCTCTGGTGTTACTCCCAATACCTGCGGAGCACCAGTCGCGCGCGCGAAGGACATACTTTCTGTTCCAAGAAGTGCGAAATCGAGGCCCGCTTCTGGCTGGCCGATAACCTGAAACCCGCAACCGAATAAATCAAGCTACCCAATCAAAAGGCGCGGCTCCCACGCCGCGCCCTCAACCCTCGCCTCCGCATTCTCAATCCACGACCGACTGTCTTATCTTTGTCCCCACTTCAGCTTCGTGCTGAGTACTTCGAAGAACGTGCGCCTCACCCGGAGCAGTTTTACCTTGTGCGCCGCCCGCTGGCACATCACCTGGTCGCCCTGCTGCACCGGAACGCCAATCTGCCCGTCGATGCTGAGGAACGCCTGCTCTTCCCCCGTCTCGATGCGCAACTCGATCTGCGACTTCTCGGTCACCACCAGCGGACGATGCGTCAGCGAGTGCGGACACACCGGCGTCACTACGAATGCTTCCACCGACGGCATCAGCACCGGTCCCCCCGCCGCCAGCGAGTATGCCGTTGATCCGGTCGGCGTCGCGATGATTACTCCATCCGCCTTGTATCGAAACACCACGATGCCGTCGATGAACAGGTCAAATTCCACCAGTCGCGAGATCGCGCTCTTGTTCACCACCACGTCGTTGAGCGCAAAGTGGTGCGAGATGCATTCCCCTCCTCGCATCAACCGGCAGTCCAACACCGACCTCAGTTCGACCGGACACTCCCCCTTGTCCACCGACTTCAGCGCCCCATAAAGCTCGTTGAGCGGAATCTCCGTAAGAAAGCCCAGCGAACCCAGGTTCACCGCCAGGATCGGCACTCCCCGGGCCGCCACCGCCCGGGCCGCCGACAAGAGAGTCCCATCACCGCCCAGCACCAGCACGAAGTCCGGATGATAGGCGCCAATTTCCTGCCGCGGCACCACCTTCTCCCCGTTGGTGTAGCGGGCCGTCTCCTCATCCATGTAAATGGTGTATTGGCGCTCACGAAACCAGCCCAGCAAATCAGGCAGGATTTCGGCTAGCTCTTGCTTCCACGGCTTGGATACGATGGCTACGGATTTCATGATCGTTGAAAAGTCCCTGTCAGTGTAGCGCACCGGCGCGGAACGCGGTGGTCTACCCAAACCGGGCGTGCAGCAGAAACTCCCGGTTCCCCTCCGCTCCCAGGATTGGCGAGTCGGTGACTTCGATCTCAGCGCCGCCCAGTGCCGCAACTGTCTCGCGCACCCGCTCGACCGCCATCTGTTGCGCTTCGGCATCGCGCACGATTCCGCCTTTGCCCACATTTTCGCGCCCCACTTCAAACTGTGGCTTCACCAGCAGCACCAACTCCAGCGCGCCATTTCCCTTCGCGGAGGCAATAACTGCCGGCAGCACCAACGTGGCCGAGATGAACGACACATCCATCGCGATCAACCCGACTGGCTGCCGCTCGTCCGTTTCCGGCCACAACTGTTCTGGCGTCAGATACCGCGCGTTGGTCTTCTCCAGCAGGCGTACCCGTGGGTCGTTGCGTAACTTCGCGTCAATCTGTCCGTACCCGGTATCGACGGCGATCACTTCCGCCGCGCCGTTCTGCAACAGGCAATCCGTAAATCCGCCTGTCGAAGTCCCGATGTCGAGGCACACCTTGCCATTCACATCGATCTGCCAATGCTCCATCGCTTTCGCCAGCTTTAGGCCGCCGCGGCTCACATAGGGCATGTCATCGCCCAGAATGCGAATCGTCGCCTCGTCGTCCACGCTCGCTCCGGCCTTGTCGACCTTCTGCTCGTTTACCAGCACGCGTCCCGCCAGCACCAGTGCCTGCGCCCGTTCGCGCGACGGCGCCAGTCCGCGCTGCAAGACCAACTTATCGAGCCGCGTTTTCATTCCATCAGTCTCGCACTCCGCTGGAGCACGACGCCAATCTTCTCGTTCTCTTCAAAATGAATCGCGCCTCACTCTCGCGTAGCACTCTCTTCGGTGCAGACCGGGCGATGCGTCGCATTGCGAGTAACTTGCATCAGCTTCATGCCTGATTTCCACACCCTTTTTCACATTCGTGTTGAAATCTCTCGTCGAATTCTCGCGCATCGCATCGCATGGCCTGCACGACGAGTGCGATACAATGAACCTCTTCGGAGACCAGCCTGCATGTCCCCAGCGAAAACTCAGCCCACTGTTTCTTCCACCGAGATCCCTGCCTCTCTGACCGTTCCTTCTTCGCTGGCAGGCGATGCCTCGCCGTCCAACCCCGATGTCTTGCGTGCCCTCTACTCCGTGCTGCTCAAGACCCGAATGCTCGAGGAACAGGTCCTCACGCTGCTGCGTGCCGGACGAATCCCTGGCACTGCCGTGCCCATCCTCGGTGGCGAGGCTACCGAAGTCGGCGCCTGCATCGGCCTGCAGCCCGATGACAGCTTCTCTTCCTCGCAACCCAAGCTGGCCTGCCACATCGTAATCGGAACGCCGCTGCAGCGCGTTTTCGACCAACTCTTTCGCCGTGACGCCGCTCCCGAATCCACACCTCCGTCTGCTTCCGCCGACGCGCTGAGGGTTGTTCCGCAAACCACTTCGCTCACCGGACAACTGGATATCGCCGCCGGCATCGCCCTCACTTATCGCAATCTCGGCAAGCCCAACGTAGTTGTGGCCCTCGCCGACGACGGACTTGCCGCTCTCGGCTTCTGGCATGAGGCCGCCAGCCTCGCCTCCCACTACCGCTTGCCTTTGGTTTTCATGGTGGAGAACTGTGCCCAGTCGCACCCCACCGGCGCCGGCACTGTCCAGTCGGAGGAAGACCTGCGCCACCGCGCCGAAGACTACGGCTTCCCCGGCATTACCGTGGACGGCAATGACCTGGTCGCGGTCTGGCGCGTTACCCAGGAATCCATCCATCGCGCCCGCAGCGGCGCCGGTCCCACGCTCATCGAATGCCGCACCTGGCGCTGGCACGCCGAAGCTGACTCTCCCGCCTCCAACGGCCGCCCATCGAAGTCGCGCCGCGAACACGACCCTCTCCATCACATGGAGCACTACATGAAAAAGCGCAACCTCTGGAAGCAGGCGTGGAGCGATACTCTCGTCGCGAACTATCAGGCTGCACTTGCAAATGCCGTCGAGTCCGTCGGTCGCCTGCCCCGTTCGCGCTGAACCAGATCGGCGTCTAGCTCCGCTTCTTCTCCACCAGGATGTAAATGGCGTTCGCCAGGATATGCGCATTCGGCTTGCGGTTCAGCCACAGGTCGACGTAGCGCAGTGGCCACAGCAGCCAGTTAGCCACGGCGTATGCGACCTTCCCCAGGCTCGCCGGAGCCAAAATCCTGCAGTACTCGCAGACGAACGATAGCAACGTGGCAGTCGGACCGGTGTGAATTCCTTCATCCAGCACATCGAACTGCGACGCCGGCAGCAACTCCCGCAAGCCGTGGGTGGTCCAGCGCTGGTAGTCGGAGGGATAGGCGTGAAACGGATGACAGAATGGAACGACAATATGCAGAAATCCGCCCGGCCGCAGCACTCGCAGCATTTCCCCCACCGCCGCATTCGGGTTTTTTACATGCTCCAGTACCGCGTTACATTCGATTGCGGCTACGCGCCCGTCAGCAAACGGCAGCGCTTGTAGGTCTCCCACTACGTCAACCCCGGGAAACATCTGGGCGTCAACATTGACAAAACCCGGCGGTATCGCCCCAGCGGCCCCCCCGATGAACAGTTTGATACCGTCACATTCCGGCAGATATCTTTCCTTCCGGTTATAGACCAGCGGCAACGGTGCCCGCAGCGTCCGGTACAAGAACGACTGCCGCCTGCGATAGCGCGCCACCATCTCGTCGTTCGCTTCGTTGTACGGCTCAGAGCTGTGCATCTTGTCGGTCAGCATAGTTGACTTGCGGAGTATCTGCTACGAACTGTGCCTTCGGCAGCGGCACCCGGATTGGCGCCGGCGGTCCTCATCCCGCAAAGTATCGCGAGGTGATTGAGTGACCCGTCATCAACCCCCAAACGGCACGGGCGCGGATCTCTCCGCGCCCGAAAATACATCATTTCAAAAGTTATAACTTCTCGTAGAACTCGCACGCCGAGCACGAGATGTAGATCCCGCCCGGAATGTCGCGCTCGCGGTCTTTCACCCGCTTTACGATGCGAGTCGGCTTGCCGCACTTCGGGCAATCCGTGCTCTTGGTGGTGTCCATGATCTTCTTACGGTCCGCTGTTTTTGCGATCTTCGCCATTGCTCTCTCCTAAAAATTTCCACCGGACAAACTTCACCCGCAACTTCGAAACCAGAAACTTGATTCAGGGAGCAGCACGTGAAGGCCGAACTCGAAGGGCCAGCGTCCGCCGTGGCGGACACATGTTTAAAGCTCACGAGATGCACACGTCTCAAGCTCACGTCCGCCTTGGCGGACGGCTTCGACTGCAGGCGGACGCCAAGTCCGGGGTCCCCTACAAACGCCGATTTTGCGTTCGGTGGGGTGACGGGGGCGTCACTCTCAATTCGCCGGTACAGCTCAATTCTACACGTTTTCCCGCGATGGCTTCAGTACTACCAACTGTTGTAAAATCCCCGCCATGCCCAGGTACGTCATCGAACGCAACATCCCCGGAGCTGGCAACCTCTCACCCGCCGAGCTCCATGCCATCTCCCAGAAGTCCTGCGGCGTAATCCGCAACATCGGTCCCAAGATTCAGTGGGTCGAGAGTTTCGTCACCGCCGACAAAATCTATTGCATCTACATCGCCCCCGACGAAGCCACTGTCCGCGAGCACGCCTCGCAGGGCGGCTTCCCTGCCAACAGCATCGCCGAGATCAAGGCCATCATCGACCCCACCACCGCCGAATAATGTTTCGCGGATGCCTCAGAATGCGATACTGGAAGCAGCCCTGAGGAGTGGTGGCCGCCGCATGTTCCAGAAATACAAAGAGGTTTTCTTCGGACTCGCTTTCGGAATAGGTGCCTTCCTCCTCGACACCGCCATGGACGCCGCCACCGACGGAAACAGTCTGCCGGACGAAATAGCCGAGCATCCGGCCATGTTGCTCTATCGGGCCATCTTCATCGTTTTGGGCTTGGCGCTAGGCTGGGTACTCTGGCAGAGGAACCGTCGCGAGCGCCAGTTCCGTCAAATTGCCGAGACACTGCGCCAGGTCCAACAGGAATGCGGGAATAAGGGACTCCTCTTGCATTCGACGCTGCAAACTCTACTGACCCGGAGTGACCTCCACTTGAGCGACGAAGCCTTGCGGCTCGTACAAGAGGCATATCAAAGATCGCAGGAGTTCCAAAGAATCGCCGACCAGAAAACGCCCGACATCGGCGGCTAGCGCAGCTTTCGCCGCGCCCTCACCAGTTTGACCATCCTCTTTCACCCCTGATAGCTTCATAAGTTCGCATTTGCCCGGTCTTGAACTGCGTGCCCCTGGGTGCCGCACCCTTGCCGCCCGCTTTTGGCGACAGGGTGGGAGACCCGACAACAAGGACCAACACATGTCCCTCAAATTCAAAGGCGTTGACTTCCTCGAATTCGACTCGCTCCTCTCCGACGACGAGCGCCTCGTGCGCGACAACACCCGCCTCTTCATCGAAGAGAACCTCATCCCCATCATCGAGCAGTGCAACCGCGACGGACGCTTCCCCAAGGAACTCATCCGTCCCATGGGCGAGCTCGGCTTCTACGGAGCCTCCCTCACCGGCTACGGCTGCGCCGGCATGTCCGCCGTCGAATACGGACTCATGACCCAGGAACTCGAGCGCGGCGACAGCGGCGTGCGCTCCTTCGTCAGCGTGCAGTCCGCCCTGTGCATGTATCCCATCCACACCTTCGGCAGCGAAGAGCAGAAACAGAAATACCTGCCCAGGATGGCCACGGGCGAAATCCTCGGCTGCTTCGGCCTCACCGAACCCGACGCCGGCTCAAACCCCGGAGCCATGCGCACCCGCGCCAAGAAAGACGGCGACAGCTACGTCCTCAACGGCGAAAAAATGTGGATCACTTCCGGCTCCATCGCCGACATCGCCATCATCTGGGCCAAAGTCACCGACGAAGACGATCGCATCCGCGGCTTCATCGTCCCCACCGACACCCCCGGCTTCAAGGCCACCGACGTCCACGGCAAGTGGTCGCTGCGCGCCTCCGTCACCTCCAGCCTCTCGCTGCAAGACGTCCGCATCCCCGCCGACTGCCTCCTGCCCCTCTCCAAAGGACTCGGCTCGCCTCTCAGTTGCCTCAACCAGGCGCGCTACGGCATTGGCTGGGGAGCCATCGGCGCCGCCATGGCCTGCTACGACTGCTCGCTGCAATACGCGCAGTTCCGCAAGCAGTTCCACGACATGCCCATCGCCGGCCACCAGCTTGTCCAAGAGAAGCTAGTCTGGATGATTAGTGAAATTACGAAAGGCCCAACTGCTCGCGCTACAAGTAGGCAGGTTGAAAGATGCGGGCAAGGTAAAGCCCTACCATATCTCGATGCTGAAGCGTAACAACGTCTGGATGGCCCTGGAGTGCGCCCGCATGGGACGCGACATCCTCGGCGGCAACGGCATCGCCGACGAGTACCCCATCTTCCGCCACATGGCCAACCTGGAGTCGGTCAAAACCTACGAAGGCACCCACGACATCCATACCCTAATCATCGGAGAGCACATTACAGGGATTGCGGCGTTCTGAGCGCTGAGACGGAAAGGTCAACGCCGAAATGGATAGGTGCGAGCCCGACGGGCGTCATTTGTATTAGCCGTGCTTGAGGGTGAGAATCAGCGGAACATCACCCTGCAACTCGCTGAGCTTGCGCAGTTTCGCCGTACGATCACAAAGTTCATACTCGGGAAAAACGCCTCCGGGAATAATGTCACGACGCATTTTCGATCTCCTCCCGTCGACTATTGGCCATCTCACCCAACGCGGCGTGCCCTCATCCTTCAGTGTAAAGACATCATGAAAGCGCTGACCAGCGCGGAGATCTTGTCGGCAGCCGTGTCCAGTGCGAAATGGCCGCCGTCAACGATGTGAACTTCGGCGTTCGGGACATCCTTGCGGTAGCTCTCTGGCTCGCTCGGGTCAAACGATTTTCGTATTTGCCCCAGATCACGAGCAGCCGCGGTTGCTTTTCGCGCATCCACGCCTGCCACTTCGGATAGGACTCCACGTTGGTTCGGTAGTCGTAGAAAAGATCGCTTTGTATCTCGGCCTGGCCGGGCCGATTCAGAAAATAAAACTCGTCGGTCCAGAGGTCGGGATCGTGGCGCTCCGAGTCGGGATCGTTTCCGACGTGTCGCGCTCGCGCGGCCTCGAGCGACAAGAGATTGGTGCGCAATGCGCTCTCATTGGCGGTGCGATCAGCCCAGAACGCCCGACGCGTTTTCCAATTTGCTCCCAGGCCTTCGTTGTGGGCGACGGCGTCCTGCACGATCAGCGCCTCGGTTCGCTCTGGGTGCTCCAGCGCCATGCGGAAGCCGACGGGGCCACCGTAGTCCTGCATGTAGAGGGTATAGCGCGAAAGTCCGAGCGTCTCGGTGAAATGGTTCATGGTCTCGGCCAAATGGTCGAAGGTGTAGGCGAATTTCTTCGCGGTCCGGCCAGTCGCTGTGTCCGAAACCAGGATAATCAGGCGCTATCAGGTGGTAGCGATCGGACAGCCTTGCGAAAAGCGGCTCAAACATCCGCGACGACGATGGAAGGCCGTGGAGCAAAAGAAGCGTTTCCGCATTTTTCGGCCCAGCCTCTCGATAGAAGATCGAAAGGCCGTCGACCTGTATTGTGCGATAAAAGGTGGGATTCATCGGTAGTTCCTTTCTTTTTCACTTGGGCCGCCATGATATTGATGACTCCCCGGTATCAGCCGAGGCAAAGCGCTTTCGAAACTGAGGTTCAGGTCCGTGCCTCCAACCCATCGAAAAGCACGATGGGTAGAGCAGCTACACTCGTCAGTAACGAAGACTCTTTCCAATCGAGGATGGGCCAGCCCCCGACCGCACCTACCTCAGCGCCCGCCGTACCAAAGCGAGGTCCGCATCGAAGAGAAACTTACCACCAATCTCAAGCGGCTGGTCTTCCCCTGTTGAGCGCCGGTAGAAGAAGATTCAGAAGCGCTTCATCAGAGAACGGGTTCTGACCTGAGATCAACTCGCGATCTTGAATGACGTAGCTCTTCCATGGAGCGAGCACACTTACGTCACCGCCCGCAGTACGCAAGGCGAAATCCGGGTAGAAGAGAACCTTACCACCAATCTCAAGCGGCTCGCGCTGCTGCTCTTCCGCTGTCGAAAAGATGGTCATCCGATATCCAGAATAAATCCAACCTTGAGCCTTTGCGTGTGCTCCTGCGGCATCGCCCGCGCTCAGCGCGGCGACCACCTCGGTCGAATTCGGAAGCGCCGAGAGAAGTGAAATCGGGCCATGGCAGAGCACTGCCGTAGGCTTCGATGTTTCATGAAAGTGTCTCAGCACGGTGCCAGCGTCGGGATCATCGAGAAGATCCATCATCGGGCCATGGCCGCCGGGGACGAAAACAGCGTCATATTGATCCAGGCCCGATGCAATGACATCCGAGATGGGAGTTGGATTTTTAAGCCCAGTCAGGCTATCGCGGAATTTTAGATAGTCCTGAAGCCTAGCCTCGTCCCCGCCGAAGAAATCGGCGATAGCTGAATGGACATCCATTTGCGGTGTGTTGCCTTTGGGGTTGGCGAAAGTGATTTCGAAGCCTTCCTGCATCAGGGCACGAACCGGAACCGTCAGCTCGTTGAGATAGTAGCCAGCGCCGGTATAAACCTTGCCATCTTTCAATGGCAAGCCGTGACCGCTCGAGACTAGCACCAAGACTTTCCCTCTTGTTGTCATTATTGTTCTCCTCTCTGAAATCGAATCCTGTTTCACGAGCGCTTGGTGCCTGACTTCAGCGCGCATGCCAATTCAGCGCCTTGCGCTGCTGAGCGGCGTTGTATGTTTCGCGCCCGATGGGCTAGCACATCCGAGCCGAGCGTTAACCGAACTTGAGGGTGGTGCTCTGCCCTACCTCGATAATGTAACCGTCAGGATCGCGGATGTAGCAGCGGATCTCGCCGTACTTCGGGATCGGCTCGGTGATGAATTCGGCGCCTCGACTTTTCCACAGTTCATAGCAGGCTTGAATATCCGCAACACGGAAATTCATAAAGCTGTTGATGTGATTCGGGTCGGGGACGCTGAGCGTTACCGTCGGCTTATCAGGGGTCGGCCCGCCCCCGACGTTCAGAATCATCCAGATATTCGCCAGCAGAAGGTACGCAGGGGCGTTGCCGTCACCCAAGGTCAGAATGCGAGCGCCGAAGACCTTTTCGTAGTACCGAGCCGATCGCTCGATGTCGGCAACGGTGAGAAACTGCGCGATGCTGATCCCCTCTCGCGGGGGCATCTCATAGCTTTTTTGTTCGATTTGTACTCTGCTCATTGACAACTCCAACACAGGACGCTTCGCTCTGCGCTAAGCGTCCAACCCACACTTCGGTATGGATCAACTCGTTCGTCCAATAGATTCGTTTTTATATTCCTGGGCAGATTGATTAGATGACCGCGGGTGGCCCACCCAGTTAACTCATTGTTGCGACTAAACTTAAACGAGGGTGGCCTATCCCGCCTTCTTTTGGCGGGGTGGGGGTTTTCGTCAGGTACACTCGAGACCTACATAATTCTAAGGACAAAGGAACCCACCCGCTACGGCGGCTCCGAGCGCTTCACCTTCTGCCTTGCCCCGTGGCGAATCGTAAGTACCCACACCGCGCAGTGAAGCACGTCGATCTCGTAAATCACCCTATAAAAATGCGGCTTTCTGCCGTAAAGCAAATGCCGCTGGTGGCCCACATCTCCCTTGGCCCATATCTGCCATCTTTTTGGCAGATGTGGGCTTTTCGAAGCGTTGGCATCACGATTCAGGTAGCGAGTGGGCACTGCCTAACCGCAGCTTCAACGAGGACAGCATTATCGGGTACCCCGCTCTAGCCCTTTTTTGGCTAGCGCGGGGCTTTCGTTTCCAGTTCTCACCCACACCGCGACGGCGCATCTGCCGCAGCGGCGGTTCAAGCCACTACGCCGGTATTAGCGTTATCGCCACGTAAATTTCAGCTGGTTTGCTGGAGGTGCCGTCGGTGGCGTTCCAAGCAAATTGGAAAACGTTTTTTCCGGTTCCCCACTGTCCGGCTGGCGCCGTAAAAGCGTTCTGACTCGCGCCGTGCTGCGTAAACAGCCCTAAGTCGTTGCCCCGTTGAGAGTCCTGAGGACTGGTTTCGACTGAATATCTGGTATCGACCAGGTAATCAAAAAATACGGTTCCGCCATTGTGGCTGCCAACATACAAAGTCACAGCCTCTCCACCCCAGTCCGGAGCGAGATTGATGTAAAGCTTGGCATTGGTCAGATTCTTGTTGTTTCTTTGACCCGACGCGATCCAATTTGAACCAGGATTGATGACGATCGTTTCTCCGGGGTCGAACCCTTTCTTTTTGTCATCGCCTGTCTGGTTTCCGCCAAGACAAGTCCAAATCCCCTGCTCAGATTCGTATTCTTTTCTCTGGTTTGCTCGAACCTTGAAGACTGAGTTGGTATTGTTCTGAATTCCGACCACGATTTGATTGTCCTTACCGCTGTCGACGAGTAACCGCGAATTCAGCAGCTGCGTTACCAATTGAGTCATGGACAGCGCCCAAGCTCCTGCACCCATACTTGTGGCTCCTTTGTTGGTGTATTGTGGCGCACGCAAACCTCCGGTGCCGTGGCCGGGGACTTCACTATTGGTTCAGAGGTTCGACAATTCTGCACTGAGACGTTGTGAAATGCAACTGTTTTTGGCTGGTGGACCACATCTTCCGTGGCCCATATCTGCCTTCTTTTGGCGCGGTTGGGGTTTTCGTCTGTGCGCCCGACAGGCCCCCAGAACCATACCCGCGGTTAAGCACACCCCAGTCCCACTCACGTGGCATACAATACGCGCCATGAGCGTCATCCAAGATGTACGTCAAGCGTCACCGGACACCCTAGCTCCCGAAATCCGCAAACTGAAGGCGCGTCTCGACGCGCTCGAATCTCGAACTGACCGGAATGAGGCCGCCGCTGGTCGCCACCACGCCGGCCAAGGGTTGTAAAGCCGATGACAGATAGCCGAGTACCGCTTCCAACCGATGAGGAGCTTGACGTTGAGTCCCGTGCTTTCTTGACGGGGGCGCCAAAATTGAACGTGTTGCGAATGATCGCCAGAACCGGCATCGTTCCCCAATTCTGCGTGCCTCTTACGAAGCTGTTCGACAGCCAGTGGTTCCCGGTCGAAGACCGCGAAATCATGCTATTTCGGACCTGCAGGGCGAATCACTCGACCTACGAAATTCCGCAGCATCGCGCCTATGGCGCGCTGCCATCTGAAGTCGTCGACGCCGTCCTCTCTGATCATTTGGAGGTGCTCGACGAATGGCAGCAGGATCTGTGCCACATGTCTGACGAAATGGCCCAGGACGCAAAGTTGTCGCCGGAATCCGTCTCCAAGTTAGTCGCCCACTGCGGCAGTTACAATCAGGCCTGCCGGGCGATCCTCATGATGTCTTGGTTCAACATGCTGACCAGGTATGTGGATTCGTGCGGCGTACCCTTGGAGAGCGGGCCTGATCCGTACCGTGGCATCAGCACCCGGGGGCCCACCGATATTGAGCGTTGATTGTGCTTTTGAACGCGGTCACGACGCTGGAAGAGCGAGTGGCCCGGGTGACCCATCTGCGTCACAAAAATAACCTCGATGGCGCCCCTCGGTAAGGTCGAAGGCGTTGTCTAGCGACACACCGCCTCAGGCGGTGCACCAGCTCCGCTGGTTCGCCACCACGGTTGCGGACCAAGACCACTGCAGAACTCGCTGCAATCATCTTCCGGTGAAACCAACCTCGTTCCACGAACCATCGACACCGCCGGTTCTTCGGCCGCGATGGAATTCCCATATTGGCACTGCACAGGTTACTTTCGTTCCGCGACAAACTCGAATCTTCTTGCCGGCCGCTCGCTGGCTCCTCTATATTTCCACCGAGGATCGGGGGATTTGTGTGCCCTCAGATCCCGGCCCAGGCCACCGCTGTCCGCAGCTCTTTGACAACTCCCCGTCGTCACTCTTGCACGAACTCAAATCTTCAACTGGATAACCTTATGTCATGGTGTTACGGTCATGTACAACAATCGATAGTGATTCCATGGCTCTTATTAACTAATTATTTTTCAAATACTTACATAGAGTAGCTTGGTGTTGTAGTTTTGTATTACCTAAAAATAATAGAGGGTGGGTACGCTGGCCCGCGCCTCTTCACTTCCTAACATTCGTCACGCAGATGCCCCATCCCACCTTCTTTTTGTCGGGGTGAGTTCTTTGTCCATCTAAAAAGGGACCTACCCGGACGTCACGTCAGGGGAGGAAGAATAACTATGGGAGATCGGTGAACGCGGCCGACCAGACATACGGCGTCGGACTGCATGATTTGCCCTGAATTTGCGGATTTCCCACCTGATTGGGACCGTTGTAAGTCGGGCACGTACAACTGACGAGGGGAAGGCCAGTTCTCTGGTCGATCTTGCCGGTATTCATGCAGGGGGCCGTCATGCACCCAGCGTAGAGGTTTGCTTGGAGCGGTGGCTCCGGACACGATTTACTGAAGGAGCCGACATCACCCGTGAGCGGCACTCTGTTGTTCGCGGTGGGGAGTAACCGTATTTGACTGAAGTCGGAGATCAGATCGGCGCCGGGGAATAATCCGTTGGGTTTGTTTCCGATCAAAGTGCATACGTTTGCCTCTGGGAGGTGGGAGTTAAGGTCCGAGAAATTCAGGCATTGTCTACCGTCCATGCCGCATTGTTGGACAGTGCTGAGGTAAACATCCTTGTTCAGTATGGCGCTAATCTCTACGTACGAGTACGACCCTGCACCGGGAGTGTCCGGACTAATTTGGTAACAGTCGCATTCAGCAGCATTCCCGTCCTGCGAAATCGTGCAACCTGGAGTTTGGTAGGGGCTCCCCGGCACGCCGGAATAGTAGCAAAGCGCAATCGGGCCCGTAGTCTTCAGGCTGCAAGCAAGAAAGTAGGTTTTCGGTTGGGCCGCTTTAACGGCGTCAGCCCAAGCACATGGGCTCGAAGAGTTGTTCGTCTGACAGTCATTAATGGTTACTTGTTGGCCTCCGTAGTAACTTTCGAGGTCGAATTGGGGCTGGCAGCTCTGGTTCGGGGCCGGGCACGTTTGAGCGACAGCCGGTACCGCTAATAGGCAGACAACAACCAGCGCGAGGCCAAAATAGCGCCCGTCTCTTCTCGTCGTGGCGCTTGCTTTGGTGGTGGGGCGGAAGGGTTCAGTGTGCATGACGCGCTCCTTGGAGTAGCATTTCCGTGCCGGATGCGATCGGGCGAGAATTATATACCCCGTTTTGAGCTTGCCGAAGAGTTTGGCCTACTTTTAGCTAACCCGGGAACATTACCACCCCATCTGCTGCATTCGATTCAAGATGATCGCGCTGTACCAGTTCATCCGCTCGGGTCGTCGTTTCAGCGGGCCGGGCAGGACCGCCGCCAGTCGCGCTGCCTCTTCCCGCCCGACACTCCGCGCAGGCTTCCCGTAGTAGGTACGGCACGCCGACTCGGCGCCATAAATGCCGGGGCCCCATTCCACCACGTTCAGGTAGAGCTCCAGTATGCGCTGCTTCGTAAGCACAGCCTCGGCCACGGGAACCAGCGTGGCCTCTGCGCCCTTGCGCACGATGGATCGGCTCGTTCCGAAAAACAGATTTTTCACGAGCTGCTGAGTTAGCGTCGAAGCTCCACGAGTCCGTTCGCCTTCTAGGTCGTCCTGGGCAGCGATCTGCATCTCGTGCCAGTCAAACCCGTGGTGCTGGTAAAAGCGCCCATCCTCCGCCGCAATCACCGCGTGCTGCAGATTGGGCGAGATTTGGTTGAGCGGGACGAATTGATAGCGTTTCTGATACGGCTTGTCATGCATCCATGCCTGAACTCGGCGCTCGATCTGCACCGCAGTTGTCGGTGGATCGACCCAGCGAGCCGCCACCAGCAGCAACGCGGCGTCCAACCAAAGAACCAGCGCACCGGCAACCAACCATCGCGCAATCGACCACAGGTTCTTCTTCCAACGCTGGGTCTTTGCGGGCTGAATTGGCCGGGAGGTCACGTCTCAGAATACTAACGTGGCGGGCAACTCCTGAATGCTAAGTGAGGATCGCGTGCGTAAGCCCCTGCCACCAAGCTGGATTGACCCTCCACAAGTACACCGTAAAGCTCTGCCCCACGATCAACGCTGGCAGCGCATAGCGATACACCTTGTTGACGCGCCCCTCCACCACCAGGTCGCGCCCGACGCCCAGCAGGATCAGCAGATACAGGCAAGGAAAGAACAGGCTGTTGTTGAAGATGAACGCAAAGCGTCCAACCGCCGCGTCCATCAGCCCGCAAGTTGCGATGAACACCAGCCGGTGATGGTATTCCGGCCTCTTCCGCCAATAGACGGCGAGCCCAATACACACGCCAAAGGCGATCATGTCATAAAACGGGACCGCCATAAAAGCATCCGCCCCCGTCTGCTTGAGCACAAACGTATCAAACCGCGCCATGATGACGGCGATCGTAAAGCCTAGCGGAACCATTACCACAGCCAGCCCAGTTCCAAACCAACCGAGCAGTCGATGCACGCTGACCCTGTGCACCCTAACCAGCGCCGATTGCGCAATGAAGAAGATCATCCACGTCGAAAATGCAGCGCCGTGAATCCACAACAGCAACGGCCGCGGCGGGGTGGCATGCAAGAGACTGTCCCCAACCGTGCGGCTGAAGCCCGCCACCACCAGCGCCGCCAACGCCAGCGACATGCAGAAATAGAAGTACTTGTTCAAAAACAGCTTGAGTGGCTTCAGCGCGTTCGTAGCTTTTTCCGGCGCGAGAATTACCTGCCCGGCTACAGTTGCCATGTGTGCTCCTCTAGTCTTCCTCGATTTCCCCAACGGCCAGTCGCAATACGTTAGCCGCTTACCGCAGTCCATGCAACCGAAAATCCCGCCTCCCGGCCCGGCCCACGAATCTCATCTCCGCCACCGCGAACCACCGACGCAACTAGCCGGGCTGCCGGAGTTACCGAATAATTGGGAAGGCTTCTTTCCTTGCGGGCATTGCGGTATAGGTCTGAGGCAACTGGAGTCATGCGCAAACCATGAGCGAATCCGAGCCCAGCGGTCCTGCATTTCCAGCCAACCTGCCGGCTCCCGCCGAATCTCCGGCAGTGCCACCGGCACCGCACCCCCAGGCCGTCACCGGCTCGTTTGACGACCCGGCTGTATTTCAGCTCTTCGTTCGTGCCCTCTACGGCTGCATTCAGCACAAACTTGACACCGAAGTCGATAACAACTTCACCGCCGAAGTTGCGGGGTTCAATCGGCTGTTGACTCTCCTGCCGCCAAACGTCGTCGAAGAGAAACGCGAGTTCTTCGAGTTGGCCTTTCAACTTCTAGCGGCCGACCAGCCCAACCTCCAGCTCGTCGGGAGCATCCGCCGCGACTTGGTCGACATAAGCCACAAATATGTTGGAGGCCTGTCGCGACTTTTGTCCTTCGTCAGTGGAAGGACCCTGCTCAATGCCGTCTTGTCTGCCCTGCTCACGGTGGCGGTGATGTCCGTGGTCTCGATGTTGATCATGGGCGGCGCGGTCAAGCTGATGTTTCTCGCGAGCGATTCGGGAACAACCAACCTTCGCCTGCTACAGGTGCTGCAGGGACCAGCCTATGACGAACTTCTCATCGTGCTCCATGCCGCTCTTCTCGGCAGCATGGTCAGCATCATGGTCAGGATCAAGTCCTTCCTCTCGCAGCCCACTCTCACTCCGGTGCTCGCCTACGTCTCCATCACGACGCGGACTGCAGTGGCATTCCTGGTCGGCGGCCTGGTGTTCTGCACCATAAAAACCGGTGTGTTTTCATTTCAGGCGCTCGATCTCAATGGGCCCAACGGCTACTACGCAGCGTGGGTCATCGGCTTCGCCTGCGGCTTCAGCGAGCGCCTGTCACAGAATATCGTCGATCTGGCGAGCAGTGCGCTGAACGATGCATCTCCTCACGCCGTACACGCCCCGGTCAAGACAAGTGCCCCGCTCCAGGACGTGCCGCGCCCGTGAACGTGGGGTTTGCTTCCCCGGCTCCGTAAGCCTCAAGCTTGCGAATCGTGTCTACCTTACGAAATCAATGCTCCGATTTAACTGTGTCCCTGCACGCCTGTGACAGAAAATTATGGGTTACGAAAGTTCTCCTCCATTGGGTACTTTCGTAAGTTGACAGCGCTTCCTACCCATGCCAACCTTGCACCGAGGGCGCTCCGCGCCCGCCGCGATGCTGTTTCACTCCGCCGCTGGCACTGGCACGCGGCCTGATTGCTGGTTACTCGATTGGAGGTTCCTATGGCCTGCCGCAGCGGATTTTCACCGCATCAAGCAGTCCCCTACTCCGAAAAGCCACCCCACAACTCCTTACAGCAGAGGAATTTACGTATAACTCTTTTGTTGCCAGGAATTTGCGCAGAAATTCCCGCTATCTCTATGAAAACGAGGAATTTGGGGGGGGGAGGGGGAGGGGGGGTATCCAACTGTGGCAATTCCCATTTTGGAACTGTCGCCTTTCTTCGACTGCTGTTTCCAACAGCACCTTCATCGCTCGAGCCGAAATCTGCAGCATCGACAGCCATGAACCTCGATTCGTGTGCCGCTTGCTGTCCTTGCCACACACTGCTTCACTCAGGCACTATGGCCTTTCGTCCACTTCGACGTCATGAACCCTGAGATCGCGGAACGAACCCGGAATGTCATTGCCAAGCACCTGCGCGTGCCGAGTCGAGCGGGTCCCGCTCGACGCCACCTTCGAGCAGCTCGGCATGGACTCGCTCGACAGCGTCAACCTGCTCTTCGAGATCGAAGACGAGTTCGACATCTCTATCGACGATCGCGACGCCAAGTCCATCGCTTCGGTGCAGCAGATGATCGAGGGCATCGAAGTCCTGCTCGCCCGCAAGGCCGCTGGCGCCGAGGCGGCCCCGCCTACCGCATGATCAGGGTCGCGATCACAGGCGTCGGCGTCATTTCGGCCATTGGGAAAAACACCCCGGAGTTCTGGGACTCGCTGCAGCACGGGCGCAGCGGTATTCGCCCGATCACCGCGCCCGGTTGCGACAACTTGCGCTTCCCGAATGGCGCAGAGGTCCCCGACTACAACACCAGCGACTACTTCGATGAGAAGCAGGCGCAGTTGCTGGACCGCTTCGCCGAGTTCGCCATCATCGCCGCGCGCGAAGCCGTGCGCGATGCTGCCCTCGAGTTCACACCTGACATGAAAGCCGGTGGCGCGGTCATAACTGGAGCCTGTGTCGGTGGGCAGACGAGAGAAGACGCGGAATTCGTGGAATTGTACCGCAAGGACCGCAACCGCTGTCATCCGCTTACGATCCCCCGCATCATGGCCAACGCCGGCGCCAGCCACATCTCGATGGAACTCGGATTGACCGGTCCGGGATTCACCCTGTCCACCGCCTGCGCGTCTGCGGCGCATGCCATCGGACTCGCGTTCTGGATGGTGCGCTCCGGCGGCGCTCCCGTCGCGATCACCGGCGGAAGCGAGGCTCCGTTCAGCTTCGGCTTGCTAAAAGCCTGGGAGGCGATGCGCGTGGTGTCTCCCACTACATGCCGCCCCTTTTGCCGTGATCGCGACGGCATGATCCTGGGCGAGGGCGGTGCGATGCTGGTGCTCGAACCTTTGGAGGCGGCACAGGCACGAGGCGCGAGGATTTACGCGGAGTTGGTGGGCTTCGGCATGTCGTCGGATGCCAGCCACATCACGCATCCTTCCACCGAAGGCCCCATGCTGGCGATGCAGCGGGCCCTAGCCGACGGAGCTGTAAATCCCACACAGGTGGGCTACATCAACGCCCACGGTACCGCAACCGACGTGAACGACCCCACCGAAGCTGCGGCGATCCGTCTCGTATTCGGAGACTACACGGACAAGACTCTGGTAAGTGCGACGAAATCGATGCACGGTCACACCCTCGGCGCTGCAGCAGCGATGGAGGCTGCCGCCACCGTACTGGCCATGTACAACAAAGTACTTCCGCCCACGGCAAACTTCACCGAACTCGACCCCGCCTGCCAACTCGACGTGATCACCAACCAGGCACGTGCTAGAGAGGTGGGTTACGCGATCTCCAACTCGTTCGCGTTTGGCGGCTTGAACGCGACCCTGGCGTTCCGGCACCTTTAGTTTCGGCGTTCCGCTTCGCCGGAAGTCGATTCGAATCAACGAACTTTCTTACCGGAGAACGAACACTTTATTTCCGCCGAGGTGCATCCTATTCGCATTGGCGCCGTCTATCTAAAGACAGGCAATTTCTGGGGGAACAAGTGAGAGTATCTGAAGTCGTACAAGCCTGGGGCCGCATATTAGCCGGTCGCAGTCCCTCAATTTCCATCGAACTCACCCGCGAGTGTCCTTTGCGATGCCCCGGATGCTACGCCTACGAGGACGGCCACCTTGGCGTCCCCGGAGTCACGCTTCGTCAGTTGGTAGATTTCAAGGGAAGCCAATTGGTGCAAGGCACTCTACGCCTCGTTGACGAGCACCGTCCTCTGCACGTGTCCCTGGTTGGGGGCGACCCGATGGTCCGTTACCGGGAACTCGAAGAACTTCTCCCGGAATTAGACCGCCGGGGCATTCACGTGCAATTGGTAACCAGCGCTTTCCGCTCGATTCCCGCGCACTGGAATGCACTATCACGACTCAACGTAGTGGTATCCATCGACGGACTGCAACCGGAACATGATCTGCGACGCAAGCCCGCAACCTATGACCGTATCCTCACGAGCATCGCGGGAACCAAGGTGACGATTCACTGCACGGTCACCGGACAGATGATGGAGCGACCGGGATATCTGGAAGAATTCACACGGTTCTGGAGTGCACGCAGTGAAACAAAGCGAATCTGGTTCAGCCTTTTCACTCCCCAGCAAGACGCCGTTGCTCCGGAAATTCTGACCCCAGTTCAGCGCAGAAGGGTAATCGAAGAATTGATGGATTTGCGGACACGCTATCCGTTGGTCGATATGCACCAGCGCATGATCGAGGAGTTCCGGAAACCGCCGGCATCGCCCAAGGACTGCATCTTTGCTCGCACAACTCTGACATTTTCTGCGGACCTGAAGACGAGGATTACACCCTGTCAGTTTGGGGGAAACCCCGACTGTTCGCAGTGTGGCTGCATCGCCAGCATGGGCCTGGCAGCGGTGGGGCATCACACGGTATTGCCCGGTGTTACCGCAGGAAGTCTTTTTGCGCTGTCGGAACTCATCGGAAGCAGCGTAAACAAACTACGCTCACTTCGCGACCATGGAGATTCGATCAGCTATCCGGAAGATGTTGCCGATGAGAAAGTCGCGTAAGGGTGCGACATCGCGAAATAACGCTCTACGTCGCCGTTAGCGAGACTGAATATCGGCCAGCGTCCACTCAATGCGATCCACTTCGTCGCGGATCACCCGGATTGCCTGCTGGTGCGCGGGATACGGCACCGGAGGAATAGCCTCAACGGCATTACGAATCTTGTAGTTGCGGTCCCATACCTGGTTGATCTTGGCCGACGTGAGAAGCCGTTGCTGGTAAAACCTCTTCGCGAGTTTCATGACGATCCAGGCAAACGCCAACCCGAACATCATTTCGATTGGCAGTCGATCGGTCGCCCCATCGAAATCGAAGAACAACAGGCGGTAGACCGCCTCGCCAAGTCCGAGGGAGGCGAAGATTACTGCAATTCCGACCAAGCCCAACGCCAAACGGTCAATGGGGCGAAGCTCTGCTCCCTGACTACCGTCACGATTTTTCACGAATTCCATGAGTCCACCGAAGGTTTGAGAGTTCACAATCCCTATTGTCCTATAAGTTTCCGTTTCTGTGCAGTAGGAATCTCGGCCACGGTCCCTGGCAAGTGGAAAACCAAGTAAATGAAAGCGGTTTAGGAGTGCTGAAGTGCGGCTTTCGGCTCATACAGGCAGCACGGCTCTTCGGCGAAAGCGTTGCCCGTCATGGCGTACGAGCGGGCGCGAGAGCCGCCGCAGATTTCCTTGTACTCGCAGGCTCCGCACTTCCCTTCCAGGTTCTTGCTGTCACGCAATGACCGGAAAACCGGAGAGTTGCGGTAAATATCGGCCAACGACCGCTGCCGGATGTTTCCGCCAGAGAGCGGCAGAAATCCGCTGGGAAACACTTCGCCGAGGTGCGAGATAAAGATAAGTCCCTTGCCGTCGTTAATGCCTGGTTGTGCACGGCCGATGCCGTCAGGCATATCCAGGCCGTTGGGCATGGGCGACAACTGCGGGATGCGGGGAAAAGTCGAAGCCGGTTGTTCGCCCATTCGCCGAACCTCAGTCCTGCGTCGTAGCAGATAGCGGCGATAGTGCTGCGCCTCACTACTTTTGATGTTAAACAGGACGCGCTGCGAGGTCCGGTACAGCTTGTCGAAGACCTGCTCGAATTCTTCCGCGGAGATGAGGTCAATGCCAGAGCCGCGGCCGGTCGAAACGAGGAAGAAGACGCTCCAAAGGGTGATACCGAGGGTCTCGAGCAGCGCGATAATGTCGTCGAGCATCGCCAGGTTGTGGCGGGTTATGGTGGTGTTGATCTGCACCGGCAAGCCAATTTCGCGTGCCCACCGGACGGCGTCGAGCGTCCGTTGGTAGGAACCGGGCATGCAGCGGAACGTATCGTGGACGTGCTGCGGTGGGGCCATCGAGCGACACCGCCAAACGTGCCAAGCCCGCTGCCTTCAGGCCCACGATGCTGGCGCGGGTAAGTAGCGGCGTCGCGCTTGGCGTCAACGAGACGCGGACGCTGCGCTGGGTAGAGTACTGCACCAGCTCAAAGATGTCGGAACGCTTGAGCGGGTCACCGCCGGTCATGAGGAACACCGGAACCTCCATGGCAGCGATCTCGTCGATCAGGCGTTTGGCCTCATCGGTCGTTAGTTCCTGGGGGTTGCGCAGGGGCTGGGCACAGGCGCGGCAGTGGACACCGGCCAGATCGCAGGCCTGCGTGGTTTCCCACATTGCCACGAACGGCCGATCATCGAAATTAAAGTTGCCCTGCATGATGCCTCCTCATCCCATGGTCGGCTGTGCCTGCCATACCATCGCAGAGCATTTGGGCAGCGTATGTGACGAAAGTCACGAGAAACGAGAAAAATCGTAACGTGTATTAGGCTGTTGGGGATGCGGGCATCGATCACATCGCCTCGTGAGCTGCGTCACAGCCGTGCCGTTTGCATTCGACCAGAATCATGGCAGCCAGGGAGCGCCGTGCCACAACCCAAGCTCCCGGGGAGGCAGGGATGTCTGAAGATAAGCGTGACGTGCTGGAAGTTCTGCGCTACGAGCTGAATTTTCTGGAACAGGGAGGCTATGGAAATTGGTATAGCACCCCTTGGGGACCGGCTTCGATCTTCCAGGATTCGCTGACCTGTCCCAATCACGGGGATCCCACCCGGTCCCACGCCTGCCACGAGTGCCTGCTGTATGACTTTGTGCCTGAGCAATATCGTACGGAAGATGTTCCCTGTCATCACATTCCGCTGAACAAGCAGGGCGAGAGCATCGCTACGCCACAGACCGAAGAGGAGCTTCGGGAAAACGTAAAGCATTGGCTGAAGCGCACCATCGCGCGCATCGAGGCAGAGCGAGCCAAAGAGAAAGTAGCCGAGCACGTCAAAGAGAAGGTCGGGTAGCCGAACCACCTTTCAAGCACGGCGCGATGTCAGTGCCGTATTGGAACTCTCGTAGGATTCTGTGTGTTTTCTATTGGCGCGGCTTCGACTCCGAAACGCTACAATTTATCCACTTGGGCTCTCCAGGAGTTGCGATGATCCGGCAATTTTCGTCCCTTAATCCGCAGGAAGCCTTGCATGTGGCGATTCTTATCGAAGAACGTAATGCGGGCATTTATCAACGCTACGCCGAAATGTTCAGTGAGTTTCGCGACCCTGAGTCTCTCGAGGTCAGCAATGTTTTCTGGGACATGTCGGTTGAGGAGAACCGACACAGCTACCTTTTGAAAGGCAGCTACCGCGAGCGCTACGGGGACGCGCCGTGCTCGCTCACCGAGGAAGACCTGAGAGATATGATCGAGGTACCCAAACTGGAAGGCTCCGACATCTTTGAAGCGGTGGAGTCAGTTCTGGCTGGACCGCGACAGAGGGCCTTGCGGGTGGCGTTGGATGCCGAAAAGAGCGCCCAGAATTTTTACGTCGAATTGGTGAACCGCACCGATGACGAGGCCCTGCGACGCCTGTACATTGAGCTCTCCACCATGGAAGACAGCCACGTAACGTATCTCCAGGGCATGCTGACGGCGTCAGACCTGAGCGGAGTCAAAGACTTCCAATAACTCGGCTGGGTGAGGTATTAGCAGTCAACTCTCCTCATATGCCCCGGGCGATCACGGCCGTGGCCCCCAAGTTCCTCATCGAGCCATGTCTGGAAACGACTTGAACTCCACCGTGCGTTCACTCGCCTGGTCTTTGCCGGAGGCGTCTAACTTGTGCAAAGTGAGCTTGCCGTTAAGCAAGTGGTAGCCGTCTTCGCCCGCATGCTTGCCTGCCGCGGTGGTTACTTCGCCATCAAACTCGTACCAGACGGCGTGTACCTTTTTGGTCTTGAACGAAAGATGTTTGGCCTGAAGAGAAGCCTTGTCGAAAAACTGGTCGATGAACTCGCCCTTGTCGCTGTCGGTGTTGCCGAAGCGCGAAATAAAGCCGGATAGCCGGCCGTCTTCCACGGTGAGCTGCACGAACTCGCCTTCGCGCAGGAACGTATACATGCCAGAAACCTCCGCCGGATCGTTGGGCTTGGATTGGGCGGGAGCGAAGGTGGCCTGGTCCTGATGGGTGACGGGGAGCGGGGCCTGCGCGATGACGATGCAAGACATCCAGGCAAGACAAACCGCAACGGCCGACAGGCTACGTGACATTCGAATCTCCTGAAGCACAATCATTGCATGCAGGCGCCAAATCAGGAAACGACCACCAACCGCAACGACAAATCTGACGTGCGAGTTTTCGTTATAATCCAGCTACGCGATCCACGGTAGGGGAGGATGTCAAAGTTAAAGGCGAAGAAGCCCCGACAAGACACGACCTTCCACGATGCGCCAGTCCTGCACTTTGAGCTGGAGCCGTGGCTGCGTGTTTTCTGGCGCAACCTCACCGACCTGATTCAACGGCGCGAGCCGGAACCCGTCGAAACCACTTCCGAACCGGTTCCTATCCCAGAAGAAAAATGGATTGCCACCGGCCTGGGGCCGCGCCACTACTTGGAATCGTACGGCTACCACGTCGCTCTCGTGGTGATCATTTACATTGCGTCGACCTCGGCGTGGTTTAACCGTCCCGTGAAGCTTGACTCGCCCTTCGCCAACACCGCGGTCGATCATTACGCGCTGAGCGAGTATTTACCGCCTATCAACACTGGGCCGCGTGGCCAAGCCAAGCCCCGTAAGGGCTCGCCCAAGCTGGCGAAACAAGAGATATTGTCGGTCCCGCCGAACCCCGACAATACGCATCAGACCATCGTGACACCGCCCAACGTGAGGCTGAATCATGACGTTCCACTACCCAATATCGTGGCCTGGACGAACCTGCCGGGGCAGCCGATTGCGGCGTCGCAACGGCAATTGTCGCAGCTCAAGCTGCCTCAGTTCACGCCCCAAGTGGTGGAACCGGCCGCTGACGTCTCCAAGCTGAAGTCGCACGACAAGGTCGTCTCGTTGCAACCGCAGACAGTCGTTGAGCCGACGGCTGACGTGTCAAAGGTAAAGGCGAAGGTGACCATGCCCGTACTGGCGCAGCCTTCGGTGGTGGAGCCTCCGCTGTCGCCTGACCAACTAAAGCTGAAGCGCGGTGAGATCAACATGGCGCAACTAACGCCGCAAGTGGAAGCCCCCAAACTGCCCGTGCCAGCGCAGCGCGCCGCCGGCGCGGGCGAGGCAGCAGCAACCAGCAGCAACGTGGGCAAGAATGTGCCGGCGCAACCCAGCTTGCAGGGTCTGAAATCATCGAAAGGCCAGGGGCAGATCATTGCACTGAGCCTGAGCCCGGCAGAGGTTCGGGGACCGGTGGAGATTCCCAGCGGCAATCGCAGCGGCGAGTTTCACGCGTCGCCGAGCGGCAGGGCGGATGCTCCCGGGACGCCGAGTGTTACGGGCACCCCCGGGGCGACCAACAGTGGCGCCGGCGGAGGCAAGGGCAGCGGCTCCGGGAATGGCGGCAACGGCACGGCACCGCCGGGAATTAGCGTGGGCGCTGCGCCTCCGGGAACGTCCGTCGCGGCAGTGACCGGAACTCCGGGCAAATCGCCCAGTGACGCGCAGAAAGAGGAAAACAAGCGGCTCATTGCGGCGGCAATGAGGCCGAATATCCCGAGCGTGAGCCGTCCACCGGCCACTCCGCCTCCTCCCACAATGTCAGACACCGACGCAGATGCCATCGAGCGGCAGGTCTTCGGCACTAAGAAGTACTACTCGCTGGTGCTGAACATGCCCAACCTGACGTCGGCCTCGGGAAGCTGGATTGTCCGCTTTGCCGAGCTGAAACCATCGGACAACAAAGTTGCGATCGCTGCGCCGGTGGCGATCTCGAAGGTAGACCCGGCGTATCCCGCCGACGCCATGCGCGAGAACGTTGAGGGCACTGTGACGCTCTACGCGGTGATCCACACCGATGGAACGGTAAGCGACATCAAGGTGCTGAATAGCGTCGACCCGCGACTGGATGAGGCCGCCGCCAAGGCCCTGGCGCGCTGGCAGTTCCGCCCCGGCACCAAAGCCGGCGATCCGGTAGAACTGGAAGCTGTGGTGCAGATTCCGTTCCGGAAGCACCATCCGATGCGGTAAAACGAAGTTACTCACTTTTGCGCGGCTACTGTGCGCCACTTGCCTTTCTGACCTTTTCGAACTCGTCGCCCTTCTGCCAGCCCACCTCGGCATTCTGATTCGCGGCCTGCCATCCCAGGGCCACGCCGAAACCGCGCCATCACACCATCGCTGGCGAAGTCCATCTCGGGGTGATATTCGTCGCTGGGATGGTGATAGTCGTTGGCGACGAAGTCGCGCATCTTCTGTATGCCCCATTGCTTGTCGTGTCCCTGGAACGCCACGCCCGTACCGATTGAGAATGCGGGCACGCCGACGCGCGCGAAGCTGAAGTGGTCAGAACGGTAGTAGTGTCCGGCTCCGGGGTTGGAGTCGGGAATGATCGTCAGCCCAAATGCCTTGGCCGTGCTCTCGACCGTGGGATAGAAGCTCGTGCGCTCGGCGCCCGAAACGTTGACCTCCTGCGGAACACCCAGCGGAGGCACGTCGTCAAAGTTCAGGTCGAGCGAGAGTTGCTTTGCGGGAACAGGCGGATGCTTACCGAAATATTCGGAGCCGCGCAAGCCCTGCTCTTCCGCGGTGACAGAGACGAAATACACGGAGCGCTTAGGCGGCACTTTGGTCTCGCTGAAGACGCGCGCCATCTCCAGCAGGATGCCCACACCGGTGGCGTTGTCTTGTGCGCCGTTGTAGATGTTGTCGCCGGGCATGCCGGGTACGATGCCGAGGTGGTCATAGTGGGCGGAGTACATCACGCCCTGGTCTTTCAGCTTGGCGTCGGAGCCCGGCAGCATCGCCACCACATTGTTTAAGTCGAACGGGCGTACTTTGCTGACGATGTGCGCCTTGAATTTCGCCGACAGGGGCTGGGCCTTGAATCCGGGCTTGCCTGCCGCGGCGATCTGCTTGTCGAGGTCGATGCCGCAATCCTGCATGAGCTTGCGAGCGATGTCGAGCTGGATCCACGAAGCGATCTTGAGTTTGGGCGCGCGATCGTTGCGTAGGTAGGAGCGCTCACCCGACCACGAGTTGCGCACGACGTCCCAGCCATAGCTGGCCATGTCGGTCTTGTGGATAAGCAGTACGCCGGCAGCGCCCATGCGCGCGGCCTCCTCATACTTGTACACCCAGCGTCCGTAGTAGGTGAGGGCCTGGCCGCTGAAGAATTTCGGGTCGTTCGAGGGCGGCTCGTTCACCAGCATCAGCAGCACCTTGCCCTTCACGTCCACGTCTTTGTAGTCATTCCAGTTGAACTCGGGAGCGTCGATGCCATAGCCGATCCAGACGATGGGAGCGTCGAGGGTGGTGGAAGTGTCGCCGGTTTCGTCCATGGCGACGATGTCTTCTGTATTGCGCAGGTCGATCGCCGCGCCGTTGGAGGGATCGAGCGAGTAAGTGCTATCAGGCAGCGTGGCAATGCCCATCATGGGCACCTTTTGCATGTAGGTGCCGTTGTCCCCTGCGGGCTTGAGGCCATAGAGCGCGAACTGCGTAGCGATGTACTCAGCAGCGATGTCACCGCCGCGCTGGCCGGTGCCGCGGCCTTCCAGCAGATCGTCAGCAAGAAACTTAACGTGCCAGCGAATGTTCTCCGCGTTGATGGCGGCCATGGCCTGCTCAGCCGCAGGCGGCAGCGCCGTGATCTTGGGAACGGGGGGCATCGGGCTGGTTGCCGACTTGCGGGATTGTGAAATTGCAACACTGGCGGAGAGAAGGAGAAAAACGCAGACAGATTTGTACACTTGGGGCTCCAGTGAGCTACAAAGGCTCGCGCCAAACCCTTTATTGTACGTGAGCGGAAGCGCCCGCAGCGCATCCGCAGGATGGAAGTGATCCGCGACCGCGGATCAGTTTTTCGACCCTCAACCGGCGCGGAAGGCAGGCACGTCTTCGCCCTGACGCCAAAGCATAGGCGGTTGCTGCTGATGCAGCGCCGCGAGCTTTTTGCTGACTTCGTCCACGTCGGCCTTTGACCACCCAACCGACGAGACTTCAATCTCGCCGTTCCGCGCGATGTAGAACAGCGTGGGGACGTTAGTGAGTCCGTAGGCATTGGAGACGGCGTAATCGTTGGCGTCATCGTCGATGGCGATGGGAAACGTGACGCGATATTCACGGGAGAACTTCCTGGTGTCGGAGGATTTGTTCTGCGAGACGCCGAGAAAGGTCGCGCCCGAATCCTTATGCGCCTGCGCCATGCGTTCGTAAAGCGGAAAGGCGAACTGGCAGACGGGACAACTCACCTTGAAGAATGCCAACACCGTCGGGCCACGACGCAAGAACTCTTGGAGATGGACCGAGTTCCCTTCGGTTGTGGTCAAGGTAAAGTCAGGAGCGAGTTTGCCGGTTACTAGCGCAGCCATAAAGACGATGCCTCCAACTGGTTACGATTACTTAGATTCCCACCGTGGCTTTTAGGTCGCAGGCGCCAGTTTGCGAAGCACTTTGCGCGTCAGTCCGGTTAGAGCGAGGTTCTGCCACTGCTTGCGGGTGAACCAGCGAGCGCAGCCGTCCAGGCTCCGTACCAGGCTTGCTCGGGCCAGCACAATTGACACCTCGTAATCCGTATCTGTGATGGAGTGACGGAACTTCGCCAGCGTCTCGCCCTTCGCAGCAGCATTGAGTTCGGGCAGTTCCCACATTCCTGCCATCCGCTTGGCATCCTTTGCGCGCTGCACGAGTAACACCGCACCGCCCTTGTGAGCGAAAGCGTAGCGGACTTGCTTGCGTTTGCGTGCGGCCTGAGGTTTGCGAAACTCGACCCCGCGGGTGGCGCACCACGTAATAAGCGGGCAGATGAGGCATTGCGGCGCGCGCGGAGTGCAAACGGTCGCACCGAGTTCCATCATCGCCTGGTTGAAGTCGCCGGGGCGCGCGCGATCGAGAAGTGCCTCAGCGCGCTGCCAGTTCCCTTCTCCATTCATGGACGAGCCGATGAGGCGGTTCAGCACGCGCCCCACATTGCCATCGACGACGGCGACGGGTTCTCCGAATGCGATGCTCGCAATGGCGGCGGCGGTGTAGCGTCCGATGCCGGGCAACTCTCGCCACGCTTCAGCCGTGCGCGGAAATTCTCCTTGGCGCTCGCCAACGATCACCTTCGCTGCCTGATGCAGTCGCCGCGCGCGATGGTAGTAGCCCAGTCCGCTCCACAGGGCGAGCACGCTTTGCTCGCGGGCCTTCGCCAGATCATGAACTGTGGGAAATCGCTGAATCCAACGCGCGTAGTGGTCGAGCACCGCAGCCACGCGGGTTTGTTGCAGCATGATCTCGGAGACCCATGTGCGATACGGCTCGGGCTCACGCCGCCACGGCAAATCGCGCTGATGCGCGTCGTACCAATCGAGCAGCGATTGGCGCAACACATGCAAGTCGCGAGGATTAAGTGGGAGCATCAGGGCTATTTTACGTTCGAATGCCGCACGAAGAACTGCTCTTTATCCATGTTCGCAGGCACGGCGACGTCGAAAAAGCCTACCATCATTTCTTCATAGGTCTGGCCGCCCCAGCGCACTTCAACATTGGGATCGGGATTGTGCGGGTTGTCTTCCGTGTTGTCGAACCACCCCACCGCCTGCAACTTGGTTCCAGCCTTCAGGAAGCGCGGCTCCGCCAGCCGATAGCTGAGCTGCCAGTGAAAGTGATAGTGGTTGAGGCGCAACAACGTCTCCACCGTGCCGTCGGGATGCAGGATGTTGTACTCGAAAGCCTGCCCGCGCAGGTGCATGTGAGGGAAGAAGCTCAACAGCGTGCAGTCGTTGGGCATCGATCCCCAGACATCCACCCGATAATTCTTCGTACGCGGCGGAATGATGAACGTGTGATTCGTAAGCTGCAGCGTCAGCACGCGCTGTTTCGGAGGCTGCTTCGCGAACACCATGCCGACGCTGGTCTGGTCGGTGCCCGCCGTGCCATTCGCCGTGTAGTGCATCTGGAATACCAGGTCCGATCCCGCCGGTATAAACTTCGCCACTCCATCGGGCCAGCGGTCGGGCGCACTGCCGGGAGCGTACACCAGTAGCATGTCGGTAGTCGTCTCATGTGCCTCGGCGCGCAGCTTGGGATCGCTGAAGCTCGATGCGGTAAACGGCACGCCGACCGGAGCGGGCCGCAGCCACGTCGAGTTCGGCGGACGCACATACACCACGGCGTGATGCACATACTGCGGGTTCGAGGGCCGAATCTCCGAGAACTGCACCCACTTGTCCTCGGTGAATCCGGTAGGCACGATCTCGTAGGTGTATTCGATATCACCATGCGCCGGAATCGGAACCGGCACGGGCATCCGCACAATCTTGTCGGGCTGAGGAATATTCCATCCCTTGGTCCACTGCTTCGGCGGCGGTGCGTCTTTGGGCGAGCCCGCGAGCGCACCTCCGCTTACCCAATCGGAGATTAGTTTGATCTGTTGCGGCGTAAGCGACGGGTCGTTGGAGAACTTGCCGTATCGAGGATCGGCAAACCAGGGCGGCATGTCCTTCGATGTAACCGCCAGCTTGATGGCCGCGGCCCAATGCTTGGCGTCCTGATAGGTCACAAGCGGCATGGGAGCCATCTGACCGGGACGGTGGCAGACCTGGCAGTGCTCCTGCAGGATTGGCAGAACGTCGCGGTAGAAGGTCGGCTGATGTGAGACCGGTGGAGATGTGGACTGCGCCGCAGCGCTAACAGAAAAAGCCAGCCACACTGCAACTGCAAGAGGAGCAAGTCGGGAAATCCTTCGCCGATTGCGACCGCTTGGCACTTCTCTGCTTGCCCCTAGTTCGGCTGCGGGTGGTCCGACAGGTCTTCTTCCTGCGCGGTGTGGCGGCGCATCAATTGCGCCAGGTTCTGCGAGAACGCGGAACGCGGAAGAACCATGTCGCAACCGGCTTCTGTGGCCTTCATCTTCAATTCACCCTGCACGTGCGAGACGAAGCCGATGATGTTGGTCTCCTTCTTCAGCTTGCTTTTGAGCTTGGGAATGACGGTGAGCGGCTTTACGTTCAGGTTGTTCAAGTCCACGATGATGAGCGCCGGCTTTTCGTTGCCGTTCTGTCCCATGCGTTCGAAGACTTCTTTCTCGGTCTTGACGAACTCAACTTTTACGCCCAGCTTGCGAGCAGTCTCGTTGATCTTGGCCAGGAAAAACAGGTCTTCGACGAAAGCATAGATGCGGGTGGGCGCGTCGTGCGGAATCGGCGGCGCCTCCGGTTCAACCGCAAAGGGCTTGCCCGGACGATTGCGGTCAGGCATGTGTACGTTACCGTCGTGGTCGGCAAGCACCGCTCGATAGCTGTGGTCCATGGGCGCGGAGTACACGCCGCCCAGCGGTTCACGCCCCGAGGGCCTCTGTCCGCCTCCGCCGCCACCTTTGTGTCCGCCGCTGCGTTTCTTGCCGAAGCGGCGTCCGCCGGCGTGCTTGGCCTGGCCCTGGAGCGGACCGTGCTGTTTGCCATGCGACTGGCCGTGCGGCTGGCCTTGTCCCTGGCTCTGCGATTTCACGGGCGGCTGGTTGGCCTGATGTGGCGCGCCGGCTCCGCGACGGCGGCGCCGCCTACGGCCCTTCCCTCCGGCATTGCCGGTGGGTGGATTCGGTCCTTGATTCATGTTGCTCTCTTAGTTACGTTCGTTTACCCGCGGGTCGCGGGAATCCCACTTCTGAACCGCACACACCAGCCGGATGCCCATACTCAGGTTCGCGAATTCGGCGTCTCTGCGGTTGGAATCGCTTTTGAAATCGAATCAGTTACGTCCGTCTGGCGCCTGTAAGTCTTGGCGCGAGGAACGCCAGCACGGGAAGTGCGGCGATTGGAGGACGTCCTAATCGTACCCAGCTTTGCTGTTGAAACGCAAGCCGCTATTGCTGTTAATACGCCTGATGACCCACGTACGTCAACCTCTCCAGGCTCCGAGAGAAGGCCATTCCGTAGTTCCCACCCACAAAATCGATATCGGAACGCGCTCCACAATGCCGTTTCACTGCGGTCTGCCGGGCCAACCCACTACTATCTCCAGCTTGCCTTATCCAACTTTACTTTCCCATCACTATTCAGCGAATGGCAGTTTGCCGCAGCAAATGGGGTCAATTCAGCCTCGCTAGTAATTGGCGCAACATGTCGAGAGTCTCGCGCACATCGTCCGAGTCGGGTGCATCGGGTCGCGCTCGCAGATACCCACCGAAATCCTGAGCCGCACCGAGCAGCTGCTCCAGGTTCAAGCGCACCAGCCCTCGCTCACGCAGAAGATCGGGGTCTCGTGGCGGTATCGCCAGCAAGAGATCGAGAATGGCGAGCCCCTTGACCAGGTTGTGCTGGCCAAAGTAAATCTGGCGCAGGTTGTTCAGCATGCGCGTAAGAATCTCGCGCTGGCTCACCGCCTTGAGAAACTCCGGCTGCATCTCCACCTGGCCGGAGTATATCTCGTCGAGTCGCTGCTGACATTCAGTGCTCTCGACAATGCGTCCCCGATGGAATGCGTCAATCACAATCTCACCCGACCTGACGTCGAAGTGCTTGAGCAGGAAGTGTCCGGGCATGCCCGTGCCGGCAACGGGAAAACCTACCCGGCGCGCGACGTCCATGTAGATCACCGAGAGTGTAATGGGAATGCCGAGCTTGCGGTCGAGCACGTCGTTCAAGAACGAGTTGCGCGGATCGTAATAGTTATCGAGGTTTCCGCGCAATCCATCCTCGTCAAACAGCACCCGGTTGAGTAACGCGATCGACTCGCGCGCCGTGGGATTGCTGCGCATGCGGCTCCTCACACGCTGGGCCATTGCTTCCAGACGGCGCAGGTAGTACGGCGCATCAAGCTGCGGATATTCCGCGCGGGCGATGGCCAGAGCTGCCGCTGCAAGGTCAATGGACGCGTCCTCGCGCGCCGGCTCTACGAGTGCGGCGAAGCTGGCGACGGCGTGTCGGTATGCAGCTGCTTCCGGCATGGCGCGTACGCTTTGGATGACACGGCGCATGATGTCGATTCGCACGATCAACCGTCGATTTGGGCCTTGCGAAAAAAGATGAAAATGCCAACCACCGTTCCAATCGTTGCTCCGCAGTATCCTGCCCACAGACTCCAGGTCAAGGGTTGACCGAGCCATGCCGGATGAAGCTGGCTGAGCCGATCGAACACGAGTGGCAACTGCACGAGGGTTGGACCAAGCGCCGACGGAACCCATTTGCCGGCGTGACCGGTCAGTCCCGAGTAGTAGGGCATCATCAGCGCGTGCGTTCCATTGAGGTCGAGAACGGCAATCGCCAACCCTAACGAGGAAAATACAATGCGAGCTGGCAGAAACGCCTGCAATCCCCAGACCAGCAAGACCACTTCGGCGGCAGCTGTCGCGTATAAATACCAGCCTGCGGATGCCGAAACTCCCTGGTGCAGATAGATAACCACCACTTCGTACGCCAGCCCCGCCCAAAAACATAAATAGAAGATCGCCAACACGAGTATCTGGCGTCGCTCCGCCGCCGGTGTCTCGTGTCGAAAGAAACGAATCGCGACGCCCAGCAAGGCCGCCGCAAAAACCACAAAGGCCATCACGCAGACAAAGTTTGGCACCCTTAGAAAGCTCCACGCGCCGAACCACACGTGCGAAATCGCTATGGAGAGAAACCCGCTCTTCCAGTTCACCTGGGGGACCGCCGCCAGCTTTGCCGCCAGCGACATGTGTCCCATGGCGGCATCGTCCGCTACCCCGGTCCACGATCCGGTTGCGCGATGGGTCCGCAAGTACCATCCGCCGCTGATCACCGATGCAACAATAATCGTCACGGCCAGGCGCGCCGCTAGGGGAAGCACTGAAGCACGCCGTTCGCCCGAGCTAGGGAGCGATGCGAACCCGGCCACAGCAACTGCGATTACACCCGGGACGGCGGACAGCACATACGCCTTGGTAAGCAGTCCGCAGCCGAGAGCCACCCCAAGCAGTAACCACGCGCGCCATAACAAAGGCTTCTGCACAGCTGCCACGGCTCCGGCGAGCATTGCGGTATAGCAGACGAGTGCCAGGGACTCGTTGCTCACACGGGCAACGTTGATCATCAGCTCCGGCAACAAAACGATGATTGCCGTTGTGCCCAGGGCTTGCAATTCGCTGCGCAAGACCTGTTTGGCGACCCAAAAAGCCAGCGGAACCGCAGCCGAAGCCAAGAGCAGGCTCAGGAAGCGAATCAGGTAGATACGTGACAACAGCGAAAAGGAACTCAGCGCGCTCAGTGCTCTCCCCAGCAGCCAGTAATACCCGGGCGGCTGCTGAGACTCGTAATTCACAATCGGCTCACTGGCAGGCTGGATGCCATCCTCCGGACGGAGCGCCCGAACCGCCTGGATGCGCTGCGCCCTCTCGCTGGCTGGCAACTTCCAGAATTCCTCGTGCGGTGTCAGCGGCTGCGGCATGGCGTGGAAATGCAGCTCCCACGGGAGCGGAAGGAGGTGCAATGACTCCTGAACCTCGAGCGTAATCGGAGCGCCAGTATGCGGCATTCCCTGCCCGCCCGCTACATTCTGTAATGCCGCGAAATGGAAGGGTTCGTCATAGCCTTCCCACGGGGGCAGAAGCGCACAGTACCAAAAGCCGCGCAACACAAAGGCGAGCCACAGAAGCCACACCAACGATCCGGCGCGCAATAAGAGCCTGGCAGGCAAAGTGATTGGCCTCACTGGCGCAGCATGTTTTTCGCGATGAAAAACACGTTGGCCGGGCGCTCGGCGAGCCTCCGCATGAAGTACGGATACCACTCCGTGCCGAAGGGGATGTAAACCCTCATGCCGTAGCCGTCGCGCACCAGTTTCTGTTGCAGGTCGCGCCTTACGCCATGGAGCATCTGGAATTCGTACGCCGTCGTGGAAATGTTCTCGGCTTTGGCGAACTGCTTCATCTGCTCGATGATGTTTTCGTCGTGCGTGGCCAGCCCGTGATAGACGCCGCTCTTCAGCAGCATCTTCGCCAGCTTGACGTAGTTGGCGTCCACGTCGGCCTTCTTGGGGAAGGCGATCTCCGGCGACTCTTTGTACGCGCCCTTGCACAGGCGAATTCGGATTCCCTCGGAGACCAGTTGCTTGACGTCGTCCTCGCTGCGGTACAAGTACGTCTGGATGACCGTTCCCACCTTACCGGCATGCCCGGGCAGGCGATGCAATTGGCGCACAAAATCCAGCGTCCGCTGTGTGTAGGGCGAGCCTTCCATGTCCACGCGGATGAAGCTGTTGATCTGGACGACGTGGGTCACCAACTCGGTCACCAGTGAAAACGCCAGGTCCTGGTCCACATCGAAGCCCATGTGCGTGAGCTTAAGGCTGATGTTGGCGTTCAGCTTGCGCGACGAAATCTCGTCGAGCATCTGGTGATAGAGCTCGGCGCTGCGCTTGGCTTCGTCGATATTCGTGACGTTCTCGCCCAGGTTATCGATGCTGACGCTCGCGCCCCACTTGTTGACCTGCTCGGTCGCGCGCACCGCGTCGGCCAGATGCATGCCCGCCACGAAGCGCCCGGAAAAGCGCAGCCCGAGGGCGGAGTTCTCGGCAAAATGGCGGATGGATTGGCTCTCAGAAAGCTTGATAAAGAACGTTCTTAGCATGAGACCTCCGCTGGCCCATGCGACGGAGGCTCGGCGTTAGAGTAGACAAAAGTAAGACGCATAAAAATGTCGGATACCGCTCACCAAACTCTCGATAATAGCGCCCCAACGCCTCTGGCGACAAACCAATCCAGGAGTATTCGAGGCGCTGCCAATCGCGCAGAAAATTCGTCGCTTGATGGGAAAACATGCCCCGCTGGCCCATCCGCGCCCCCGGGGTTTCGTGGTAATTTGAATCACAATGTTTCAGGTTGTGCCTTTCACACGGGCGAAGAATAAGTGCCCGCTTTGCCAAGAGAAAGAAGGACCAGTCAGGCGCGGACGTCATGTCCGGATCGCTGTTCTTTTGTGCGCAGCAGCGGCGATTGGGCCGCTCATCGCCGTCCGGGCCGCGCCGCCGAGTTCCGAAGTGGATCGCATGAGTACACCGGAGCGGCTCGACCAGCCCGGCTGGTGGCCGACCAGACTCGTACCCAACCGCAAAGACTTTGTCGGTTCCGAGGCTTGTGCACCGTGTCATGCGTCGATCGCGGCTACGGCGAAAAACAGCGAGATGGCCAAAGCACTGCTCCGTCCCCAAGATTCCTTCGTGCTGCAGGATTACACCGGCCAGAGCTTTCAGGTCGACTCCTTCCCTTACCGGCTTGAGCACACTCCCCGAGGCTATGAGTTCACCGTGAGCGCGGGTCCCAAAACGGCCACGCAGCCTATTACATGGGCCTTTGGAGATGGGACGCTGAGCCAGGTTTACATGACCGACGATCATGGCAGCTGGTTCGAAAGTCACTTCAGCTACTTCGGTGGAATCAAGGGGTTCGCTCGCACAACCAACCAGCCGCGGCAGGCCGACTCGTTGCCTTCGGCGGTGGGACGCACGGTGGAGCCAGACGAAATCCGCCGCTGCTTTTCCTGCCACGCCGCCGGAGTCACCGAAAAAGGAGGATTCGAGGATGTAATCCCGGGAGTCGCCTGCGAAACCTGTCATGGCCCGGGGGCGGACCACGTCGCTGCGATGAAGGCCCACCTCGAAGGCGGCGAAGCACTTATCATGAGTCCCAAGCGGCTGGATCGCGTGGCCTCGGTTGATTTTTGCGGTGCCTGCCACCTGACCTGGGTCGATGTACAGATGGGCGATTCGCGGGGAGAAGCAACCGCGCGCTTTCCCGCGTTCGGCCTGCAGAACAGCCAGTGCTGGGCCAAGGGCGACGCGCGCATCACCTGCGTCGGATGCCACGACCCTCACCAGCCTCTGGCGCGCGATACCGCCCATTACGACCAGAAATGCCTGGGCTGTCACTTGGCGACGCCAACCGCGGTCGCCGACAAAGACCACCCGGGCAAGGCGTGTCCTCAGGCCGACCACAATTGCGCGAGTTGCCACATGCCCAAGGTGGATATCCCGGGAATGCATCACGCGTTCACCGACCACGACATACGAGTCGTGCGGCCGGACAGGGCAGCCGGCGGTCGTGGGCCCGGCTGAGAGGTCCGAGCGAAATCAAGGAACAATCTTGATGTCACCTTTGAACTCGTGATAGTTGCGGAAGTCGATGATGTTGTGGGTGCAGTAGCTGCTACCCCGCTGACAACCCAAGCTCTCGGCATGGACGGGAAGCAGAAACGATTTCCCCTCAATCATCACGTACGAATAATCAATCGCGGACTCGACCGCATCGATCGGGAAATCTGGCGGTATGTTACGGGCCTGCATCTCGATTCGCAGAACGCGCGCGGTGTTGGGGTCCACCCATACCGAGCCTGCATAAGCCGTAGTCACTGTCTGAGAGCCTACCGACAACCTCCAGTTTGAATTTTCACTCCGCACTTGAAAGTCGTAGACCTGGGCACGGAGACCTGAAATGGTAGTCGAATGGCTGGAACGGAACTGAGCCTTCGAAGCAGGGTCAAAAAGGTTTAACTGAGCGGTCGCAAATTCTCCGGTGGACCAGGCCCCATCGATATCCTGCAGGTGCTTGTCCGTGGGGCGGTTATTGACCTTCACGTTACGATAACTTTCCACTCCGTCCTCGTAAATGATTTCAGCCGAAACCATGTCCTGGGGAACTTTCTCGCCGCGGCCCTGCTGAGTAAAGCGAGACATTAACTCCTGGCAAATAAAGTTGGGCAGCTTCTTTGAAAACTGGAACGCCGCCTCACGGGCCCTTTCGATCAAGGGTGCGGAGGGAGGCAACGAAGAGGTGGGAGCGGGGGCGGCAGATGCGGAGTCGTCGTCCTGCGGTTCCGGACATGGAGGTAGCTTCGGCTGGTCGTCTTTTGTTACATGGGGAAGCCCGTCGTCGCAAGGAGGGGTGCTGGGGGATTGCGATTGGGCGCAGGCCGGCACTGCTGCAAAAATCAGCGCGAACGCAACGGTGGCGCCAGCGATGCGAAGCCAGCGGCCCGTACGTTGAAGGGTGCAACCATTCACAGACTCACCTTTTTCTCCCCTTGGAAGAACCAATGGACGCCGTATTTATCGGCAAGATGTCCATAGGTGCCAAAAGGCATATCCCGCAAATCGTCAAGCAGTTCAGTGTCTGCTCCCGCCGCGAGGTTTTCGAAGATTGCTCTCAACTCTTGGTACTTCCCGCCGTTAAGATACATGGCGACCGTATTGCCCTGTTTCGGTGATCGCTTGGGGTGGAGCCAGTCCGTTGCCGAAAACTCAATGACGCCGTTTTTCAGGTGGGCGTGAGCTACCTTGTGATGCAGCTCGGGCGGCATCTGGCCCTTCATGGGGGTGTCACCGACTTTGGTTATCGTCAAGTCGCCGCCCAAACAAGATTGGTAAAACGCCATGGCGTCCGCACAATCGCCGTCAAATAGTAAAAAGGGTGTGAGATTTATCATGCTCGCTTCCTTCCGGTTGAGCTACTGGAGTTTGTGTGCCCGTCGTTCATCAGAGCATATCGCACATGGTTCCCGGGTTGGGTTTCCAAGTCGAGAGTGGGGTGGTCCCCCCCTGCCCTCTTGTGTTTTCAGGAATTTGTGAGGGGTTTTCAGTGCAGCTTTGGGAAAATAAACGATTTACAGGTACGTAATAGGAAACATTAGGGTTATGGGCGCGGTGCGGACGGGTAGTTGGCTCGTCGCGGAGGGCGGCGGCGGTGAGATCCATGGCCCAGAGCATCAGTCGGGCGGTGGCGAAGTCGACGCTGCCGGTGTTGATGACGCGCATGATTTCGATGCGGTTGAGGGCGAGGTCGCGGCGGTCCATGGGCACTCGGAGCCGAGGGAAGGAGGCGAGGCGGCGGGCACGGGCCATGTTGTGGAGACGGGCGCGGGCGTCGAGATGATGTCGGCAGCAGGCGCGTCCGCGGACGGCGGGGCCGTGACAGTGGCGGCCGTCGGAAAACGTGTGGCGGCAGAGACGGATGATCAGGGGCGAGTTCATGGAGACCTCCGCGGGGTCATTACGAAAGCTTAGGGGATGGTTGGGATGGATTGAAGGGAAAATGTTGAGGTCAACGTTACGAAGGTAACCAAATTGTCCCGATTTGGGAATGATTGGGGAAGAGAGCCGCCCGATCAGTTGTCAGTGGACAGTTGGCAGTGAAAGTCAACAGACCAACCCGGCCACAATCGGGCCGGATTGGGCACCTGACAGATTCTTGATTGTGGAACATAGTGTGGAGTAGACTCCACACATGGAAACGATTCAGATCGTGCTGGAAGCAGAGCTCCTGAAGGCCACCGACCAGGCGGCGAGGCGGACCAAACGGAATCGTTCGGCGCTGGTGCGCGAGGCACTGCGGGAACATCTTAAGCGGCTTGAGGTTCGGGGACTGGAAGAGCGAGACCGCCGAGGGTATGCACGCGCGCCGATGGGGCAGGATGAAGCGTTGCGGTGGGAAGCGGAGGCGGCGTGGCCGGAAGAATAGCCCGTGGGGATGTTCGGCTGTACAACTTTGCCGCGCCTGATAAGAAGCGACCGGTCGTGGTGCTGACTCGAAACAGCGCGATTGAGTACCTAGCGACGGTGACGGTTGCTCCGATCACGACGACCCTTCGAGGCGTGCCCTCGGAAGTTGCCTTAAGGGAAGACGACGGTATGAAGTCGCCGTGTGCCGTGAATCTGCACAATACCGTTACCGTCTCGCAAGCCCGTTTGGGAAAGCGCGTGGCGCAGTTGAGCCCGGCGCGGATGAAGGAAGTTTGTGCGGCGTTGCGGTTCGCGGTGGGGTGCGACGGGTAGGCGCGGCGTTATGTCGTCCCCGGGGGACTCGGGGACTCTATCGACGCTGTCCCAGCCCGCCGCGGCCGGCTGGGCTTTCTTATGGCGCGCCAGAGACGCTAATGGGAGCGCGGGTAGCAGACCCAGGTTAGCGCCCAAAAACGGGGCGCGAACCTGGGGCACCGGGCTCTGGGAATTTCGCTCGATGCGCGGCATGAGCGATGCCTCACGAAAAACCCCACCCCGCCAAAGAGATGTCGTGGGACTGGACAAAAAGAAGGTTGGACGGGGCACCCGCGTAAGCTTTGGCCGGGCCACCTGCCGCTGGACGTGGGGAGAACGGGACCCGGCGTGGGGCGCGAGGCGGGTCAGCCGCCGAGGCCCACGTTAGGCCAAAAGAAGGCCGAACGTGGGGCACGGGTTTTGATACCTGGGCCACCAGCGCACGGCACCTTGTATACCCGGGCCACCAGTCAGACGTGGGCCACGGGTTCGATACCTGGGCCACCAGCCACCGGGCTCTGGTTTTGATACCTGGGCCACCAGCCGGTCAAGACTAACTCGACCTCTTCCGGAAGCGAAGCGGACAGGGCAGCCATTATTGCGAATTCCAACAGCCTCAAAACCAGGGGTGACGCCAGGAGGTACATTACGACTGTCATGACGAAGGTTGCTGTCGCGCGGGCTGCGGCCAAGGCCAACGCGGCTAAGCCCACTGGTTCGTAAGATACCCGGGTTAGTTGCGTTGGCAGGCGTGCAGAGGGGGTCTTCCCTTTGTTGAAGCGATGGGCTTTCTTATGACGCGCCCGGGGCGCTAGAGGACGGCGCGATGTGACGAAAAACCCCTCCCGCAACGAGGGCGGGTTGGGCCACCCTGTCATGTAAGTTTATTCTTATGAATAAGTTGACGGGGTGGGCCACCTGCCGGCCAGATTGAAAAGCTTGGGGCGATAAGGCGTTGACTGAGGCAGTCGCCTTACATGTTCGATTCAATCTCCTTTGGTCGTACGCGTGCGGTGGCGAAAAATTCAATTCTTCGTTTCTTCTGCCGATTCTTGCCGACCATGCTCTACACTGGGCAGTCCTCGATATATGCGCTGCACATGACAGTTTTGGAGCTTGCTGCTGGAGAATACACCCGACAATGGCCATCGAAAACGACTCGACTACTCTCGACTGGTTCGAAACTTTAGACTGGCCCTCATGCGGTGCGACGCAAGTATATTCCTCATCCAGAGACTGGATGCTCTGCTTGAGTCTTGGAGGAGTGCCATCCCCGGTTCCTCGACACCACCCGCAATTCCACCGAACTTGCTCCCTTCCCCCAGTATCAAAGTGAGGCTCTTTCTTGAGTCCCGGTCAGGACGATTCCTTTGCCGCTCTGCTTCCCGGTAACTCTCATAAGCGTACAAATCAGCAGCCTGCAGCCCAACACAGTCTTCCCAACCCATCGGCATAATGTTTGCAAAACGGCTCTTGCACCTAAAGTTGGGATCGTTGCGCAGTCTGCTCAAACGCCTCTCGCATAGCTGCGTCATAGGCGCTGCGGTCATCGAATTTGAGGCTAATAATCGCGTCCGGATAGAGCTTCAGCGTATTGTCACAAATCTGCATTATCAGCAAATGCAGTAGCACAACTGAGCTAAAAAGAGTCGGAGGCTAGCCTCCGGAAATTCGTCTACCTTTTGATCCAGTTGGTAGTCTTGTTTACGAAGTCTTGCTTGAAATGATCGTTACTTTCAAAAACAGGGCATTTGAAGAAGAAAAGGCGTGGAGAATTGTGTCATGCCGCGGTCACTTGCGATGGTTCGCCCGAGAATGATCTGCACCCTCAGGCCCCGCAGTCCACTTCCGGCCACTTGCGGTATCCTCACGCCATAGTTCCTCTTAAGTTCACCGTCAGTGAATAACCATGCGTGGCATATTCGTTGAACATCTGCAGAGGGATTTAGAAAACTCGATCTCTCCCTTTTGCTTTGGGCGTCCAGCCTTTGATGTGACTTCGCCAACCCAGTATTGCTATGAGAGTCCTACTGCAATGGCCCAGAGGGTTCCGCATGGTAGCGTCGGATCGGTTTTTCCGCCCCTCAGAAGAGTTCCGCGTTCTTCGCATCGATGAGTTTCGCCAGTCGTTTCGAGGAACCACGTGGGATCGTGCGCGACTAGACAAGCCAAAGAAAAAAAGTTCTTGCCATCTCCACTCTCGTCGATCAGGCCGCGCAGAACTAGCACAAGAAAGCCTCACTCCCACTCAATCGTTCCTGGAGGTTTGCGAGGTGATGTCGTAGACGACGCGGTTGATGCCTTTGACTTCGTTGACGATGCGGTTGGAGATGGTCTTGAGGACCTCGTGAGGGAGGTCGACCCAGTCGGCGGTCATGCCGTCTTCGGAGTTCACGGCGCGGATGGCGCAAGTGTAGGCGTAGGTGCGCATGTCTCCCATGACACCGACGGACATGACGGGCAGCAGCACGGCGAACGACTGCCAGATTTTGGTGTAGAGCCCGGCCTTCTTGATTTCGCCGACCACGATGTCGTCGGCTTCCTGCAAGAGGGCGACGCGGTCGCGGGTGACTTCGCCGAGGATGCGGACGGCGAGTCCGGGGCCGGGGAATGGCTGGCGCTGGAGAACGTCTTCGGGCATGCCGAGGTCGCGGCCGATCTTGCGGACTTCGTCTTTGAAGAGGTCTTTGAGCGGCTCGATGAGCTTGAGCTTCATGCGCTTGGGCAGGCCTCCGACGTTGTGGTGGCTCTTGATGGTTTGCGAGGGGCCGCGCACGGATTGCGACTCGATGACGTCGGGATAGAGCGTGCCCTGGACGAGCCAGTCAACTTTGCCCTGGGTTTCGGAGATGCGGCGGGCTTCCTGCTCGAAGACGGTGATGAATTCTTTGCCGATGATCTTGCGCTTGCGTCTCGGGGTCTTTGACCTTCGCGAGTTTGCCGAGGAAGAGGTCGGTGGCGTCAACGGCGTCGATGTTGAGGCCGAGCTTGTCGCGCAGGTTCTCCTGCACTTTTTGAAACTCGTTTTTACGGAGCACTCCGTTGTTGACGAAGATGCAAGTGAGTTGGTCTCCGATGGCGCGATGGACGAGGACGGCGGCGACGGAGGAGTCGACGCCGCCGGAGAGTCCGCAGATGACGCGGCCGGTGCCGACCTTTTCGCGGATGGCGGCGACGGTTTCGTCGATGAAGCGCTGCGGCGTCCAGTTGGGGGTGAGGCCGCAGATGTCGAAGACGAAGTTGCGCAGGATGGCGGTTCCCTGCTTGGTGTGGTGGACTTCGGGATGGAACTGCACGGCGTAGTACTTGCGCGCGGGATCTTCGAAGGCGGCCTTGGCGTTGGAGGTCTGTGCGACGAGATGGAATCCGGGTGGAAGCTGTTCGGCTTCGTCGCCGTGGGACATCCAGACGTGGAGCGGGCCGGTGAGGCCTTTGAAGAGGGCGCAGTCGTCGCGCAGGAGGGTGACGTCGGCGTGTCCGTACTCACGCTTGTCGCCGGGGCTGACTTTGCCGCCGAGCTTGTGGGTCATGAGGTGCAGACCGTAGCAGATGCCGAGAACCGGCAGGCCGAGATGAAGCACCTGGTCGTCCATGGTGGGCGCATCGGGTTCGTAGACGGACGACGGGCCGCCGGAGAGGATGATGCCGGCGGGGGCATAGCTCTTGATTTCCTTCAGCGAGGCGGTGCAGGGGAGGACGACGGAGAAGACGTTCTGTTCACGGATGCGGCGCGCGATGAGTTGGGTGTACTGCGAGCCGAAGTCGAGGACGACGATTGATTGGGTATCCACGTATTAGGTTGCCAGAGGTCGGGGGAAGATAGCAATAAGCATTTCGCAATTAGCCGTTAGCAATCAGTGGCCAGCGGCCCGGCGTTGAGATTCGCCGTGGCAGCGGGAGTGCCACGGCGTGGAAGACGGTGCGGCGGCTTGTCCTAATAGGTACCCAGATATTTGGAGTCGGTCGTGCTCACGAACGCTGGAACTCCTGAGGTGTCGCTGAGGATGGCGAAGTTGATGTAGTCGTCGCCGAATTGTACGAGCATGAAGCGGCTGAAGTGCGGCGAGCCGCTGCGGATAAACGGGATGTTCTTGGCGCCGCTGGTGACGTACTGCTGGAAGCCCGAGTAGGGGTGAATGTGCGCGCCGAAGATGGCGACAACGTTCTGATTTTGAATCGCCGCGAGGAAATCGTTATCGCTCGCCCAGGATTCGTCGTCGTTGGTATGGAGGTTGATGACAATGCGCTTGCCCGCCTTGGTCGCCGCGGCCAGGTCTTTTTTCAGCCAGTCGGTGGAAGAAGTGACGGAGACTTCCTTCTGGGTGTATCCGGAATAGAAATTGAGCTGCACGAAGTGGTATTTCCCGATCTCGAAGGAATAGGCCATGCTGCCATCGTCGTAATTGCTAACCTGGGATGCCGGGAAGTTGGTGTCGGCGCTGCAGTTGATCATTGACTTCATATATTTGACGGCGCGTTTGGCGCAAACATTGCCTGCGCAGCCGGCGTCGCCGTTCGTGTCGGTCCTGATATTGTTCGAGTAGTCGTGATTTCCCAGTCCCGGGTAAACCGGCAGAGTGAATTGCGTGTGGTAGAACTGGCGGTACAGCTCTTCCTCTTCCGGATGAAAATATGCCGTGAGATCACCGTTAATGATGAGACCGACCGGGGCGGTGATCGGGCTTCCGGCTCCCTTGGTCAGCAGAGAGCTGTTGGGCCAGTTCTTTAGCGTGGACTGAACACTGGCAATCGCAGCGATCAGATTTTCGTTCATCTGAATGGCCTTGGTTTTCACGCAAGCCGCACTGTTGCAATTGGGATCACTGACTTCGCGGCTGGCATTGCTGGGGTCGGCAATCTGCCACCAGGGGAGCTGCACATCGCCGCTGATCACCATGGTGAAGGGCTGCTTGGTGGTGGATGTCACAGTCCGGGTGAAGCTTTTGGTGCTGCAACTCGATGGGACGTGACCGGCCCCGCGCCCATATGAGCTTTTGGCGAAGATGTCGGCATCTTTGCGGCAGAGCGCGCCGTCATCGTGAAAGCCGCTGGGACAATTCTCCCAACACACGGGGCCCGCGCCTGAATAACCGGCCTTGCAGTCCGGGTAGCAGAGTTGTCCATTCTGTTGCTGACCGGCAGCGCAAGAGTTGAGTGGACTGCCTGCACCACGCCCGTAACTGTCTTTGGCGTAGAAGTGGGTGATGCTCTTGTAACAGGTTGCGCCATCGTCGCGGTAACCTGAGTCGCAGTGTTTCCAGCAGACCGGACCGACGCCGTAATAGTCGGTCTTGCAGGCCGGGTAGCAGAGAGCACCATCCTTTTCCTTGCCAGAGCCGCATCCCATGGGAGAGCCAGCGCCACGGCCATAGGAACTCTTCGCATTAATGATGGCGTTCTTGCGGCAAATTACACCGTCGTCGGAATATCCGTCGGGGCAATCGGAGTAGCAAACAGGCCCAGTGCCGACATATCCCGGTTTGCAAGTCGGGTAGCAAAGCGCGGAACCGGGGAGAGCATTGGGGTCCTGCATCTCATTGTTTGAGCACGCCTTGAAGTCGTCGGCGTGAGCGGACAATGCCGCGAAGAGTAAGACAACAAAAGCTAAGTAGCCGAAGGCTTGGCGCATCATGGACTCCTTGTGGCGAGAGGAAATGGAACTCCGCAACTGGCGGCGGGAGTGGGTGAAAGTTGGAGAACAGTACACCACCTAGAATGTAGGGTCAAGGCACTTTCATGGTGTCAGGCAGCGGGCGAATTTCACGATGCGTGCCGGCAAAGCAGCGCGGCACTCGGAGAAACTCGGATCGAATCTGTCATACGCTTTCAGTCGAGCGAGGCTTGGGCTGCGAGTGCATATAATCCCTGCATGGCCTTCCAGCGGACGCAGAAAATTTACGACGAGGAGATGCTGTACGAGTACGCCGTGGGGGCACTGGGGCGGAAGATGCGGACCGTCGCCGAACTGAAGCGACTGATGCGGGAGCGGGTGAAACAGCAGGGAGAGATAGGTCAACTGTTGGTTGAGGTTGTGGTCGCCAAGTTGAAAGAGCAGAAGTATCTTAACGACACGAATTATGCGGAGAGTTACTCGCGATTTCGCAAGGAGAATGAGAAGTTCGGGCGGCAACGGGTGGTACAGGATTTGAAGGCGAAAGGCGTCCATGGGGACATCATTGAGAAGACGGTGGGCGCGGCGTACGCGGATGTGAACGAGGAGCAGTTGGCGAGGGAATATCTGCAACGCAAGCGTCTGCGCAAGCCGGAGACGCAACGCGATGCGGCCAAGGTGTTTCGCACGCTGGTGCGGGCGGGGTTTGCGAGCAAGGTGATCTTTCGCATCTTGAAGACGTGGAACGTGGACGACGAGACGATCACGGCGCTGGAGAGCGAGGCGGTGGAAACGCCGGAGCGCAGCCAGGAACCGATGTGATGAACCTGAAAAGGACGGTAGATGATGCTGGGAGCAATCGCGGGCGACATCATCGGGTCGGTGCATGAGTTCGCCGCATTCAAGAGCACGGAGTTTCCGCTCTTCGTCGATGAGAGCGAATACACGGACGACTCAGTGCTAACGGTGGCCGTCGCCGATTGCTTGCTGACGGGGGCAAGCTACGTCGATAAGTTTCACAAGTACGCGAATGCCTATCCGCGGCGCGGTTACGGTGCGCGATTTTTGTCGTGGGTGTCACGCGGCGATCGGGAGCCTTACAACAGCTGGGGCAATGGGTCGGCGATGCGAGTCAGCCCGGTGGCGTACGCGTTTGAGACGCTTGAAGAAGTGCTCGCGGAAGCACAGAGAAGCGCTGAGGTAACGCACAATCATCCGGAGGGCATCAAGGGCGCACAGGCAACGGCAACTGCAATCTTCCTTGCAAGAAAAGGCAGCTCGAAGGCGGAGATTCGCGACACTGTGCACACGAAGTTCGGTTACGATCTCAGGCGGACTGTCGCGGAAATTCGGCCTAGGTATCTTTTCAACGAGTCGTGTCAAGAAACGGCGCCGGAAGCAATGGTGGCGTTTCTGGACTCCGAGAATTATGAGCACGCAGTGCGCCTGGCCGTATCTCTCGGCGGCGACGCCGACACGCTGGCCTGCATTACAGGCGGCATCGCGGAGGCGTTCTATCGCGGAGTGCCGGAGGACATTGCCACGCAGGCTTGGACAAGCCTCAACCATCGATTGCGCAAGGTAGTTGCAGAGTTCTATGACCGGTTCAAGGTCCCATTTTTGTTACCGAGGTCATGATGCCTAAGAAGCTGGATCACACAGCCGCGATTGAGCATTTGTCGCGGGTGGACAAGAAGCTGGCGAAGATTATCACCAAGGCGGGGCCGTGCTACATGCAGCCGGAAACCACGCAGAGCCTGTTTGAGTCGCTGCTGGAGGCGATCATTTATCAGCAATTGAACGGCAAGGTGGCAGCGACGATCACCGCGCGGGTGAAGGCGCTGTTTCCCGAGGAACCGCACCGGATTAAGACAAGGCATGGGGTGCAGGCGGGCTTCCCTTCTCCGGAACAGGTGCTGGCGGCGACGCCGGAGTTGTTGCGGTCGGCGGGGCTGTCGCAGAACAAGATGCTGGCGATTCGCGACCTGGCGGCGAAGGCGTTGGACGGCACTGTGCCGACGGTACGCGTAGCGCACAAGATGAGCGACGACGCGCTGGTGGAGCACCTGACTTCAGTGCGGGGCATCGGGCGGTGGACCGTGGAGATGCTGTTGATCTTCCGGCTGGGGCGTCCAGATGTGCTGGCGGTGGATGACTACGGCGTGCGCAAGGGCTTCGCCAAGATGCACCGTCTGGAAGAGTTGCCGAAGCCGAAGGAGTTGCAGGCGCACGGAGAGAAGTGGCGTCCGCACCGCTCGGTGGCGTGCTGGTACCTGTGGCGGGCGGCGGAGATGAAAGACCTGCCGGAGCCGGGCGCGAAGTCCAAGATGAAGGCCGCCAAGAAGGCGGCGAAGAAATCCAAGATTCCTAAACAGAAGACCGCGCCCCGGAGACGTTCCTAGCCGAACTTATTTCTGCCTGGCGAGGTAATCGATAAAGATCTGTGCCGCAGCTGCCGGGCCTGGTGTCGCATCAGACACGACGAATGCCGGCACGTCCGTCGGGCAAGCCTTGACCGCAGCGCAAATGTTGGTGGCGTGCGCCAGTCCAGATATCAGTGTGGGCACATCGACGACGTCAGAGGGGCTGTTGAGAATGACAGCCTCGGCCCGGATGTTTTTGTCGAAGTCGCCCTTGAGCGCAGCCTTGTAGTCGAGTTCGTTGATGGTCTCGATAAGGATGGGGACGCCGGAAGGCAGCCGCGGGTTGGTGGACTGGAAATCCAGGATGCGATGGTCGATCTGGTAGGCGTAAGGAGAGTGGAGATCGCGGAACAAATGCACGACCACAGGCGCATGGGAAACCGGTTTCTTGCAAGCGGGGGCGCACAGCAGCAGGGCCAGCACGGCCAGGTACGGCCAACGATGAGATCATGCCGACATGATACTGGAGTTGGGCCAAAACGTCATAAATTCACGGAATTGGGCGAAGCACAGGGGCTGACTCGGGAAACAGCGTTGCGTGAGCGGCGCACGGGCCTTGGTGAGCGAGAATATCTTTGGAATTCATCAGACTGTAACCTCCGGCCACGATGATGACAATTGTCACCCACGGTCGCTGACAATCGGCACTACCCGCGCAAACAGAACTATTGAAGGATAGGTTGCGTCAGAGGAAAGAGAGCCGGAATTCTGCCGACAACCATGAACCAACCGAATGTGACACGAGCGGTTCCGCTTCCAAAGCCCGGGGAAGAGTGCGATTCTAGTGGCATCCATCTGGAGGGGAGCCGGAAGGCAAATATGCCTGACCTGAAAGACGAGCTGGCATCGCTGCGCATCAACCGGGAACAGCCGCGGCGCGGCAAATGGGGAAAGTGGATTTTCGTGCTTCTGCTGCTGGCAGCAGTGTCGGCAGCGGGAATGTACTTTGTTCGCAAGAATCCTGCAATCGCCGATTTTACCGCCGTGGAAGTGGAGCCGGTGCAGGCCAGCGTGCAAACCACGTCGGGCCCAAGCGCGGGGACACCGATCCTGACGGCGTCGGGATACCTGGTGGCGCGACACCAGTCGGTGATTTCGTCGAAGATCCAGGGACGGCTGTCGGCGCTGTACGTGGAAGAGGGCAGCTACGTGAAAACGGGCGAGGTGATCGCACGACTGGAGAACCCCGACTACATAGCAGCGGTCAACAAGGCCAAGGCCGACATCGAGTATGCCAAGGCCGACCTCGCCGAAATGCAGCGCCAGGCGCGGCTGCAGCAAGGGCTTTACAAGGAAAAAGTGGTATCGCAGGACGCGCTGGATGCGGCAAATTCGAAGGTGCAACTGGCAAAGGCGTCACTGGATCAAGCCGTTGCCACCCTGAAAGTTCAGCAGACCCAATTGGACTTCACTGAAATTCGCGCTCCCTTCGACGGGGTGGTGGTGAAGAAGATGGCTGAAGTGGGCGAGAGCGTGGCGCCGATTCCGCCGGGGGTGAACATTTCCACCGCGTCAGGCGCGATTGTGGCGATCGCGGACATGAACTCGCTGGAGGCGGAAGTGGATGTGAACGAAGCCAACGTAGGCGAGCTCAAGCAGGGAGACCCGGCAGACATCACCGTGCAGGCGATTCCGGACAAGACCTACAAGGGAGTGCTGCGGCAGGTAATCCCAACGGCCGACCGCACCAAGGCGACGGTGACGGTCAAAGTATCGATCCTCGACAAGGACCGGCTGATCAAGCCGGAGATGAGTTGTAACGTAACGTTCCTGCAACCGGTAAAGAAGAGCGAGCAGAAGAATGCCACTCCGCAGCGCATCGTCACCATCCCGAAAGACGCCATCACCACGCGCAACGGCAAACAGGTAGTGTATGTGATCGAAGACAACAAGGCGCGGGAAGTCGCGGTGGTGACCGGCAACGAGTTGAAGGGCGGGGTCATCGTGAAATCGGGCCTGACTGGGAACGAGACGCTGGTCGATAACCCGCCGCAAAAAGTGGTGGACGGCACGTCGGTCAAGATAAAGAAATAGCAAGCAACAGGAGCGAGCATGAGCGCAGCAGAAGTGGCCGCCCGGACGGGCGCCGTCAGCGTGCAGAACGTGGTGAAGATCTATCAGCGTGACAGCCAGCAGATCAAGGTGCTGGACGGACTGACCCTGGAAGTGCCGCAGGGCGAATTCATGGCTCTTATGGGGCCGTCGGGCTCGGGCAAGACGACCCTGCTGAACCTGATCGCGGGCATCGACCGGGCGACGTCGGGGACGGTGCAGGTAGCCGGCACCGACCTGACGCGGCTCTCGGAGGGCGAGCTGGCGAAGTGGCGCAGCCGCAACGTGGGATTCATCTTCCAGTTCTACAACCTGATTCCCGTGCTGAACGCGGTGGAGAATGTGGAGTTGCCGCTGCTGCTCAGTCATCTGTCGAAAAAAGAGCGGCGCGAGCGGGCGCTAACGGCGCTTCGCATCGTAGGACTGGCGGACCGCTCGAAGCACTATCCGCGTCAGCTCTCGGGCGGACAGGAGCAGCGCGTCGCCATCGCGCGCGCCATCGTAACCGACCCGGCCGTGCTGGTCGCCGACGAGCCGACGGGCGATCTGGACAGCAAAAGCGCGGAAGAAATTCTCGATCTGATGCAGACCTTCAACAAGGAATTCGGCAAGACCATCGTGATGGTGACGCACGATCCGCGGGCCGCCTCGCGCGCACATACGCAACGGCACCTGGAGAAGGGAGTGCTGACCACCTGATATGAAATTCGCTCCTCTCGTCCTCAAACATTTGCGCAAGAACTGGATCCGCACTCTGAGTACGGTGCTGGCGATGTCGGTCTGCATCTTTCTGGTGTGCGTGCTGCAAACAGTGATTGCGGCGGTGAATTTCGGGCTGCACTCGGGCAACACGCGGCGGCTGGTGGTGCGCGACTACGTCAGCCTGGCCAACAACCTGCCCATCAGCTACAAACAGAAGATCGCGGCCATGCCGGGGGTGACCGACACCACCATCCTCACCTGGTTCGGCGGAGTCTATCGCGATCCCAAGAACTTCTTCACGAACTTTGCGGTCGAGCCCGAAGCATTCCTGAGAATTTATCCCGAGATCATGCTGCCGCCCGACCAGAAAGCGGCGTGGCTGAGCGACGTGCGCGGCTGCATTGTCGGCCGCAAGCTGGCGCAGCGATTTGGCTGGAAGATCGGCGATCACATCCAACTGGAAAGCTTTATTCCGCCCTACCGGGTGGGCAAGCCGTTTGACTTCCAGGTGGACGGCATATACGACACCGACGAAGCCCGCTATCCCGGGACCGACCTGGGTGCGCTGTACTTCAACTTCAAGTACCTGTACGAGGCCACCGGAGAGCGATTGGGCATCGGGACGCTGACGGTGCAGATCGACGATGCCTCGCACGCGGGCGCAATATCGAAGGAGATTGACGCGGCGTTTGAGAACAGCGACAACCAGACGAAGACGGAGACGGAGCAGGCCTTTCGCGCAAGCTTCGTGGCGCTGGCAGGCAACCTGGCGCTGCTGCTGAATGTTATCGGCATGGCAGTGGCATTCACCATCCTGTTGGTGACCGCCAACACCATGAGCATCGCGGTGCGCGAGCGCCAGCAGGAGATTGCAGTGCTGAAGACGCTGGGCTTCCCCAGTGGCCTGGTGATGGCGCTTATATTGGGCGAAGCCCTGCTGCTGGGGCTGATGGGAGGGCTGCTCGGCATTCTGTTTGCCCGCGGAATGATCAGCGTACTGGTGAATGTGCCGTTCCTGGGAGACGTGCTACGGGGCTTCCCTTCGCTTGGGTTATCGCCCCAGATTGCCGCGCTGGGAATCGGCATGGCGTTGCTGCTGGGATTGCTGGCAGGGTTCATTCCCGCGACGCTGGCTTATCGCGCTCGCATCACCGAAGCATTGAGGCAGGTGTAAGATGGCGCTCCCCATTCGTTACAACATTCGCAACCTGGGCCAGCGCTGGAAGGTGACGCTGCTGGCCATCTTCGGCATCGCACTGGTGGTGGCGGCGGTGGTGGTGATTGCCTCCATGTCGGCGGGCTTCCAGGCGGCGTTGCGCTCGACGGGATCCGATAAGAACGCCATCGTGACCCAGCGGGGCTCGCTGTCGGAGCTGACCTCGTGGATCACCATCGGCAACGCGCAGACCATCATGACCGATCCGCGAATCGCCCGGGACAGCGACGGAACGCCGCTGGCTTCGTGCGAGATCGTGGTGATTGCCAGCAAACCCAGAAAGAGCGACAACGAGGCAACCAACATTACCCTCCGCGGGGTGACGCCGGAAGCGTTCAAGGTCCGTACCGGTATCAAGCTGGTGGAAGGACGCATGTTCTCGCCCGGGCTGTTCGAGGTGATCGTCGGGAAGAAGATCTGCCGAACGGGTGAAGGGACTCAACATCGGCGACACGCTGCGGGTGCAGCGCAAGGACTTCAAGGTGGTGGGGTTGTTTACCGCTGACGGCAGCTCGTTTGAGAGCGAGATGTGGGGCGACTACAACGCGCTGGGTCCGGCAGTGGGCCGGAATGGCGGCTGCGAATCGCTCACCGTGCGGCTGACCAATCCAGCGGTGCTGTCGAGCTTCGACAAGGACTTGCGCGCCAACCCGCAGATGCAGGTGCAGGCCGACTCGGAGAGGACCTATTACGAAAACCAGGCTGGGGGCGTCGCCATGGCGCTGAAGATCCTGGCCGGGTTCGTGGGCCTTGTGATGGGCATCGGCGCGGTGTTTGGCGCGATGAACACGATGTATGCCATCGTCTCGCAACGCACACGCGAGATCGGAACGCTGCGAGCGCTGGGCTTTTCGCGCTTCAGCATTCTGCTTTCGTTCGTGATGGAGTCCGTGCTGTTGGCGTTCATCGGAGGAGTGCTGGGATGCTTGATTGCCATTCCGATGAACGGCTTCACAGCGGGTACGGGCCAGACGCAGAGCTTCAGCGAACTGGCGTTTGCGTTCAAGATCACGCCCGGGATCGTCATCGTGGGACTGAGCTTTGCGGTGCTGATGGGATTCGTGGGCGGACTGCTGCCGGCACTGCGAGCGTCGCGGATGCCGATTACGACGGCGCTGAGAGAAGCGTAACAACAGTGGCTAGTGGCCAGTGGCTAGCAATTGGCGACGGCGCGGATTTCTCCGCGCCGTTCGCTTTGTGGACGTGCGTGAGTGAGGTTGCCGCAGGCCGCGAACCCAGGGTTAGCGCCGAAAAGCGCGGCGCTAACCCTGGGGCACCCGACGTTAGATGACAGACTTGCACGCCTTGCTAGGGGTAAATACCGAGTTGATGCACGGCAGCAGCTTATTCTCCCCCCGTTAATATCTCACTGATAATCCCAATAAGTACTCGGATGGCAATTTCCCAACCTCCTCCTCCTCCCGAGTTCGGTGGTTTTGGGTGAATATCAGGATTTGTAGTCCAATAGACGTTATAGGAAACTCCCGGTTTGCCATTGGTGATCACATAGAGGTAGCCGTCGTTCCCCATGACGAACCAGTACTGGCCGTTCGCCCAGTTCGTGTCCGAGGCCCAAATAGGGTCAACAGTACTAGGTGGGGTGCCCGCGTAGACAACGAAATTCCCATCGCCCTGCATGAGGGCGTAAAATAGGCCTCCGGATTTTAAAATATTCGTGGCCCAGACAGAGCTGCCCTGATTACTCGGCGCCGAACCGTTGTAGGCAACGAAATTCCCATCAGTCTGCATGGTGACGAAGAACTTCGAGTTGCTCGAAGTGAGATACTGGCCCTGTGTGAGGGTCTGGTTGGTTGCTAGAATGCCAGAAATCGCAGGAGTACTCCATAGTACCGTGCCGGGGTTTGTGGGCGTTCCGCTTGTAACACTAAGCTGGCCCTCGTCGCCTAGCGACAGGAAGTATTGGCCCGGGCCTGGTGGTGTGTTTGTCCAAGCCCACACCGCGGGACCTTGCTTCTTCACCCCCGTGCCCTGGTAGACAACGAAATTCCCATCGTCCTGCATAATGCAGAAGAAGCTGCCTTGTGCCTGCGACGTATTGGTAGCCCAAACCGGGAATGATTGAGGCGTGAACGGCTTCGAGCCGGTGTAAATAACGAAGTTGCCATCGCCCTGCATGACGGCGCAGAACAGCGCATTGGGCGAGGTCAGGTAGTCGTTTACCCCCAGAATCTGGTTTGTTGTCAAGGTGCTTGCTGCCATAAGTCGGTCTCCTAGGCCGTGCCCATACGCTTCCGGCGCGGCGGGAAGGTGGTGCGTTGTGTTGGCTGAGATCCGAACCGGCTCAGTGGGGAGAGGGGCGGATAGCTCAGTGGTGGCGCAGGTGAGTATGGACCTGTTGGGTAAAAGGCGCAAGCCACTTTGGTGGGATAGCAGTCCAAATAACGCACTACACATCGGTTATCAGTGGTCAGTGAGCAACGGCGCGGTTTCCCGCGCCGTTTTGTTTGGTCATGCCTTACTGTGATTTCGCAGTCGATGCGTAGGCGTTAACGCCGAATTTTCCGGCGAGCCGCAGCAAATACTCCTGCCAATCCCAGGCTGGCAAACATGGAGTCCCAAGCTGTGGCACCTGCGGCAACGGCCCCCGTGCTGACGAGAGCAAGCGTTGCGGGCTCGGGCGTGGTCGTACTGGTAACACAATTGCCGGTGTCGACAGTATTGGTATCCATGGTGACGGCAGCAGTCAGGGCAATGGCCCGACCACAATTAATCGTGGCTCCGGTATTCAGCGTGACGCTGGCGTCGGCGATGACGCTCCCGTAAAATGCCGTAGTTGTCCCCAAGGTTGCGGAGCTGCCAACCTGCCAGAAAACCTCATCGTTCATCCCGGGATTGATTACAAGCACTGACGAAGCGCTTCCAGTGGTGAGCGTGCTTCCAATCTGGAAGACTACCATCGCGTTGTTCATGCCCTGGAAATCCAAGGTCAGTTGCCCGGTCATCTGGGCCGACGAGGCGAAGAAGTAGACCCCGGGATTAAGGGTAAGGCCTCCGAGATCCTGGCCGGTCAGCGTTTGCGTAACGGCGAGGCCGGCGAGAAAGTTGTAACCAGTGAGAGCATCGGCCTGGGCCTGCATCGCAACAGCATCGTCGTTATGTATCGTTCCGAGCACCACTCCGGGAGGAAAGCCGGTGATCGACGTTCCGGGGAAGACACCCAGGTCTTGTCCCACTACGCTGGGGCCGGTGTTGGTCACGGTTTGGGCGCCCAGAATGCCGAAAGCATCAGCGCTGTTGAGGACGCTGGCATGAGCTGTCAGCGCAAGGAGCGGGAGAGCGATGCAACAGAAACGAATCAATTTCACAGGGTTCTCCTTTGCGGACAAGTGGATCGATTGCCACCTGAACTTGCGTGACGGCCACTTATGTCGGGAGAAGGGTAGCACTATTTCCTCAAATGTGGTGTATACCATTACACATTAGTGACGATGATTATCCTGCAACGGGATAATCAGTTGTTTGTCCCGTTTTGGGGCGTAAGCCATGATTTGCAGGTAAATCGCTGGTAAATTGGCCGCGATAGGGAAACAATTGCGCTTAGGCCTATTGTCCGTCGGCCGGTCTGGGTCCGACCTTGAGATGGCGGCAAGGCGACCTACTAGAGCAGTAGGGGCTCTTCAGAATGTAATTTTCTTCACTGGACAACTGGACAAGAAGAGGCAAGAAGACTGAAGCAAGCCGCCGAGGTGGCAACGGAGGTAATCGTGCAGAAGAAGCTGGAACACCCCCCTCGCACCAACGTCGAAAATACATCTTTGAATCCTCTCAAACTGTTTCCCGGTGTTTCATTTTCGATGATGTTCCGGTTCCTCTGGGTGTCGAAGATTTATCGAGGCCGAATGGCGCTATTTTGCGGAAAGAAATATGACCTTCCGCTGAATCTGGTCCTCATCCTGGTAGCAGCCAGCGAAAGTCACTTGCAACAGGGGATACTGGCCAGCAGCCTCGGCATCAACAAGAATGCGATGGTGTTTCTGATCGACAATCTTGAGATACGACGGCTTATCAAGCGCGTCGCGAACCCCGATAATCGACGCGAGAAAATTATTGAATGCACGCCCGAGGGCAGGCGTATTGTTGCGGAGATAAGAACACATTACTCAGAGATCGTGCGCTGGGGATTGTATCCCTTGACGGACGCTCAGATAGAGCAGTTCGGGACGTTACTGGCGCAGATCATCGAAGCGGAGTCATCGGCGAAACCCCCAATTCCCCTGGTCCGTTGAAAAAGAACTTGGCTACGAAATATGGTTAGATTCCCAATCCTGTCACCCGCCATCCGGCTCCGTGGACCTTGTGGCGGATGTTGAGAGTAATGAGTAGCGCGGTCATAGCTTCGACGATGCGGGCGTTCTCGAGCTTGCCGCCGTCGATGGCGCGAACTCCGGGGACCTTCACTGCGAGTTCCGAAGCGATCTGACGGGCGTTGTCGTCGTCGCTGCAGACTATAACGTCGCAATCCACATCATGATCGCTGCTGAGCACCGTGGCCGAGAGGCTGTGGAACGCGGCGGCAACAGTGACGTTCTTGCCGACGATTTCCGCCGCCTGTTCCGCGGCCGAGCCTTGCCACACGCCCAACATGCGAGTGGGACGACCACCGACGGCGGCTGCGAGCGGGACGGTCGCGTCGATCAGGACGGTTCCGGGACGGAAGGAGGGCTTGAGCTGCTTCAGTAGCTCGGCTTGTCCGGCGAAGGGCACGGTAAGTACCACAACGTCGCACATCTTGACGGCCTGACTGTTCTCGAGGCCTTCGACACTGCCCATCGCGCCGGCCTTCTCGGCGATTTGCGCCGCGGCGGCTTGCGCGCGAGCGGCGTCGCGGGAGCCGATGACGATTTGCTCGCCGGCGCGGGCCCAGCGCAGCGCCAGCCCAGCGCCTTCAGGGCCGGTGCCGCCGACGATCGCGATCAAGCCGCGCCCCCGACGTTGACCGGCTCCGCGGCAGCGAAATACTGGGTGTAAGTGGTGTTGCGTTGAGCGGGAGTGCGTCCGACTTCGCGGATGCGTTCCTGGAACTCCTCGGGCGATATGTACTGGCCGGCGGTTGCGCCCGCCAATCGCGAGATGTTTTCCTCGAACAGCGTTCCGCCGTAGTCGTCGGCGCCAACCAGAAACGCGAGTTGCGAGACATTGCGGCCCAGTTTCACCCACGACACCTGAATGTGGTTGATGGAGCCGGCCAGCAGCACGCGGGCAAGAGCGTGGACTTTGATGTGCTCTTCGATTTGTCCGCCGGAACGAGAAAGCCCCTGCTCGAACAGCAGCGTGTGGTCGTGAATGAAGCCCAGCGGGACGAACTCGGTAAAGCCGCCGGTGCGCGCCTGTATGCCGCGCAGCAGAAACATCTGGTTGACCCAGTGCTCGGGCGTCTCGCGATGTCCGTACATCATCGTCGAGGTGCTGCGAATACCGCATTCGTGGGCGGTCTCGACGACTTCGCACCACTGGGCGGTGGTGAGCTTGTTGCGCGAGAGCACCATGCGAATGGAGTCGTCGAGGATTTCTGCGGCGGTTCCGGGCAGCGTGTCGAGGCCGTTGTCTTTCAGCATCAGGAGGTAATCACGAACAGACATGCCGGTCAGCTCGACGCCATACGCGATCTCCATCGGCGAGAAGGCGTGTACGTGCATCGTGGGCACGGCGGCCTTTACGGCACGCAGAACGTCGCGATAGTAGAAGGGCGACAGGTTGCGCGGCAGCCCTCCCTGAATGCAGACTTCTGTCGCGCCCCACGAGGCGGCTTCGCGGGCCTTTTCACCGACCTCTTCCGGCGTGAGGAAATACGCTGTCTCGTCACGCGGACCGACGCTGAAAGCACAGAACTTGCATCCCACAAAGCAGACGTTGGTGAAGTTGATGTTGCGGGTGATGACGTAGCTGACGACGTCGCCCACGAGTTGGCGGCGAATTTCGTTGGCTGCTACCGCGAGGCCGAACAGGTCGTCGCCCGAGGCATGGGCGAGCAGTAGACCCTCGCCGTGGGTCAGAGAGCCGCCATCCAGAGCAGTGAGAGCCTTGTCGAGGGCCGCGCGTACCTCGGGAGAAACCCGGGGACGCACATCGTTCCAGGAAGCTTCTTGAAGAGTTTGCCGATTACACCAGCTCAATGACTGCATCTCATCCTACCAATCGGTTAAGAGGACCGAAGTCCCGCAGGGGCTAAAGCCCTGTCGTATCTTCAACGCCTTACGGCACGACTGAAGTCGTGCCCTGACGCGAATCGCTCGCCAAATCGACTTCTACCGCAGCTTGTAAAGCCGTGCCCTGACCCAAAACCCTCTAGCGAAACAAATCTTTCGGCGCGGGCCGCACAATCTGGCGAGCACTTCCCTTCCCGCGGCGATAGCGATAACCCCGAATTATACAGGCGGGAACGGCGTTGTTTTTCCCGCAGACGAGTCCCGCGACGCAGGCGAGTTCGTCGGCAACGCACTCTTCGCTGGAGTGCAGCTGGTAGCCATAGGCGTCGCGCTGTCCACGATAGTCGTGCATAGGGTCCATGCCGGCGAGGCCGATCGCCACTTCGTGCAGGCCCTCACGCCAGGCGCGGCCGAAGCTGTCAGCGACGATTACGGGAACGTGCAGCGTAGTGCGCCGCTTGAGCTTGCGCATGATGCGCGCCGCAGAGCGGTCGGGATCCAGCGGCAGCAGCACCGCGGTAGCGCCTCCATCGACATTGGACACGTCAATGCCACTGTTGGCGCAGACTAGGCCGTTGACGGATTCCGTGATCAGCACATGCTGCTTGCGCACGACGCGCTTGGCCTCGCGCAAGGCCAACTCGATCACGCGCGCATCGGAGTCATTCTTGTTGGCAAGGCGCCGGGCAGCGGCGGACGGCTTAACAGACGCCAGATCCACCATACGGCCTTCCGCCTTGGAGACGATTTTGTGTTTCACCACGAGAATGTCGCCGGCTCGCAGGCGAAGGCCGCCGAGTGCAAGCGTGTCCACGATCAGGTCGCCGATCGAATCTCCGGATGTAACCTCGCCCATGCCCCAGACCGGAATGGCGTGGATTTCGGAATAGGAGGCGACATCGGAAGAAACTGGAGCAGGCATCAGCCGGCCACTCGCGATGCCGGAGGTTGCGAAGCGGAGGCTCCCCAGGAGCGCAGCAGCCGCTGAGCGTGGGTGTCGCCAGGACGCGCGAGCAACAGTTCAAGCTCGTGTGGATGGTCGATGTCGAGGCCGATGCCCGGCATCTCGAGAATGATGAGCGGCTTTCCAGCGCGCCGCACGGCTTCGCAATGCGGCAGGAAGCTGTCGTTTCCAAAGCGCAGGGGAATGACGTTCGCAGGTCGGCGCAGCACGCAGTTACTGCCGCGGCGGTCGTAGGCGGGCACGATGACCACACCTTCGGGCGGCGCGGCGTCGAGCACGCGATTCAGTTCGTCGCTGGTAATCAGCGGTATATCGCCGGGAATCACGATGGTCGTGTCGTAACCAAGCTCGGCGCAGTATTCCGTAGCCATCGCGATGGCAGCCGTCTCGCTCTCGTTGCGGCGATCTTCAACGACGCCGAAGCCAAAGTCGGCCGCGAGGGCAGCGGCGCGAGCGTCGCCGGTCACGAGGAAAACAGAGACCCGCTCGTCGACTTCGGAAACGGCAGTCAACACGTCGCGCAGCATGGCCTCAGCCAGTAGTGTGCGGTGATGCTGATCGTAGGCATCACCCAAGCGCTGCTTGGCATTGCTCAGGGTCTTGACGGGAATCAGCAGGGCGGCGCGCATGAATCAGTTCTTGCTCCCACGGGCCTGCAACGCGGCATGCAGGGTGAAGCGCGCCAGTTCCTGTTTGTCTTGCATGGACTTCATCACCGTGTTGGCGCAGAGCACGTGCAGGCCGCCCTCGCGCAAATGGTCGGCGTCGGCGTGGTCTTCCAGATCGACCACCAGAAGGTCAAGGAAATCCTCGTAAGCTTGCGCGACTCCGCCGATGGTGCTGGGCCAGCCTTTGCGCTTCATCAGGATTCCAGCCGGACCGGAGAATGCGTCACCGCCGATGATGGGACTGACGGCCGCGATGGGAGCCGAGGTGTGGCACAAGGCTTCGCGAATGCCCGGCACGGCGAGGATCGGACCAATGCTGGTGACGGGATTGCTGGGGGCGAGAATCACAGCTTCGGCCGTGGTGATGCTCTCCAAAACACGCGGGGCCGGTTTGGCGTGTTCGGCCCCTGAGAAGTGGACGGCGCGGACTTCCACCTGATGGCGCTCACGTACAAAATACTCCTGGAAGTTGAGCGGGCCCTTCGGCGTGTCTACAACTGTCGCCACCGGATCATCGGACATGGGCAGCACGCGGCTGCGAATGCCCATCCCATGTGCGAGCTGGGCGATTGCCGCGCTGAGCGTCTTACCCGCTCGAAGCATGTTGGTGCGCGCCAAATGGGTCGCGAGGTCAAGGTCTCCCAGCTGGAACCACGACGGCTGCCCGAAGCCGGCCATGCGTTCCAGGCAACGAAAGCTATCGCCCTGCATACCCCAGCCGCGATCCGTGCTGAGCGAGCCGGCGAGAGCGTAGAGGATGGAATCGACGTCGGGGGAGACGTGCAATCCCCACCACTCAACGTCGTCGGCGGTGTTGACGATGACGGTAAGATTTTCCGGCGGCACCAGGCAGGCAAGTCCCTGCACTAACTTGGCGCCACCGGTGCCACCTGACAGGACGACGATCATCTAGGCAGCCCTCGCGTATCCGTGGTCGTCGGAGGCCGCCAGCAGGCGTCCGGCCAGCAGTCCGCCGCGATCAATGATGTCAGACACAAACTCAGGGTATACCGGGAGGCGCTGGCGCAGTTGCTGTCCGGCAGCTTCGGTGCGGCGCTTCAGGTCGTCGAGGTGCGGCCAGGGCGCTTCGGGATTGATGAAGTCGGGCGTCAACGGAGAGACACCACCCCAGTCATCGATGCCCGCCTGCAACAGGCAATCGTAATGGTCATCGCTCAGATTGGGCGGGGCCTGGAGGTTCATGTCGCGCAGTAGCAGGCGCGCCACAGCAATGGTACGTAGCAGGTCGTAGGTGTCGGGTTCGGGTGAAAGGGCCATGGGGATATCGGGCTTGGCGCGGAAGTTCTGGATGATGACTTCCTGAATATGGCCGTACTGTTGATGCAGGCGCTGGATGGCCAGTAGCGAATCAATGCGATCGGCGTCGGTTTCGCCGATGCCTATCAGGATGCCGGTGGTAAACGGCACACCCAGCTTGCCCGCGTCCGCGATGGTTTTGAGGCGCAGCGAGGGGGCCTTGTCAGGAGCATTGGCGTGGGGCCCACCCAGTTGCATCAGGCGAGTGCTGGTGGTTTCGAGCATTAGTCCCAGGCTAGGGTTCGTGTGGCGCAGGCGGTCGATCCAACCGGTGCTCATCAGTCCGGGATTGGAGTGCGGCAGCAGCGTCGTCTCGCGCAACACCAGTTCGCACATGGCCTCGAGGTAGTGAAGCGTGCTGCGATAACCGCGCTTGCGCAACAGATCGCGCATCTCAGGAAATTCGGCCTCTGGCTTGTCGCCGAGCGAAAAAAGCGCCTCGGTGCAACCGAGCTTCTCGCCCTGACGGGCGACCGCCAAGACGTCGTCGGGGGTCATGGTGTGCGCGCCAGGCTGACCGGGATCACGGCGATACGTGCAGTAACCGCAATAATCGCGGCACAGATTGGTGAGCGGCAGAAAGACTTTGCGCGAGTACGTAATAACACCAGGACGATACTGTTCTTTCAGGTGGCGCGCCGTCTCCAGCAGGTCGGGCAGAACATCGGAGGAACAGCGCAGCAGCTGCAGGGCAGACTCGCGCGGAACGATCGCGCCGTCGCGCACTTCGCGCAAGTACGATGCGAATGAAGTGCGGCTGACTTCGTGCGGCAATCGCTGTTTTATCACCTTGACAGTCACGGAAATCGGCTCTGGGCGCAAGGAACTGGCGCGCTGCGCATTCTCGAAGGATAGCGCAAGACGGGCCATGCCGCATCCGGACGATGGCCGCGGGCGCTCTGCCCCTAGCAGGATGCTGAAAAACCACTCCTAATCCACAGGGCGCGTGTGTTAGGAAAGCCTCATGCGAGGCACGGATCATCAACAAAGCCACATCTTCAGTTATTTGTCGCCGGAAATGCGGGTGCGGAAGGATCATCCGCTACGGAGTGTCCGGACGATGGTGGACGAAGTACTGCGGGCACTCTCGCCCCAGTTTGACCGGATGTACGCCAGCGAAGGCCGGCCATCGATTGCGCCCGAGAAGCTGCTGCGGGCGCAGTTGTTGCAGATGCTGTACTCGATTCGCAGCGAGCGGCTGCTGATGGAAGAGATCGACTACAGCATGCTGTTTCGCTGGTTCGTAGGGTTGAATCTGGACGAGGAAGTGTGGGATCCGACGGTGTTCACGAAGAACCGGGACCGACTGCTGGAAGCCGAAGTGGCCAAGCAGTTTCTGGCGCAGGTGGTGGAACAGGCGCGGACCAAGGGCTTGACTTCGGACGAACACTTCACGGTGGATGGCACGCTGCTGGAAGCCTGGGCCGGGGCGAAGAGCTTTCAGCGCAAGGACGGCAAGAACCCGCCTTCTTCGGATGATCCCGGCAATCCCACGGTGAACTTTCATGGCGAGAAGCGGTCGAATCAGACGCACGCGTCGAAGACCGATCCGGAGGCCAAGTTGGCACGCAAGGGCGAGGGCAAGGAGGCGAAGTTGAGCTACAGCGGCAATCTGCTGGTAGAGAACCGGAACGGACTGATCGTGAATGCAATGGTGTGGGAAGCCAGCGGGACGGCGGAGCGCGACACCGCGCTGGTGATGCTGGAACAGATTGCCGGCACGAAGCGGGTGACGGTGGGCGGCGACAAAGGCTTTGACACCGCTGACTTCATCTCCGAGTGCCGCCACCTGCAGGTCACGCCGCATGTGGCACAGAATGACGGTCGGCGCGGCGGCAGTGCCCTCGACCAGCGGACGACGCGTCATGCAGGCTACCGCATCAGCCAAAAGAAGCGGAAACGAATCGAAGAATGTTTCGGATGGCTCAAGACGATTGCCCTGTTGCGGAAGGTGCGGCATCGCGGGCTGTTCAAAGTTGACTGGGTGTTTACCTTCGCTTGCGCGGCCTATAACCTGGTCCGCCTGCGCAACCTGTCACTACGGGCGGCGTAAGTCAGGGCCGAAGTGTGTCTGCTGCAGGCAAAAAGCTGCTGCAGATAGTGGAAATAAGCCAAAACGAACTCTCTCCCCTCTCGTTCGGCGACCAAGCGGAACAGAGTTCGCATCAAATCATAGGTTTTTCAGCAGCCTGCTAGACCGCACCCAGCCGGGATTGCCGCTGAAGAAGGGCCGTTGCGGCACCATGACCCACGACTACAAGCGTAACGGAACGGCCACCCTGTTTGCCGCGCTGGATGCCCTGGAAGGCCAGGTCATTTCCATGTGCGACGACCGGCACCGTCATCAGGAGTGGCTGAAGTTCCTGCGCGCCATCGATGACATCATTCCCAAAGACAAGCAGATCCACATGATCGTGGATAACTATGCCACCCACAAACATCCCCGCGTCGGGCGCTGGCTGGACCGCCATCCCCGCTTTCGCATGCACTTCACACCCACAGGCTGCTCATGGCTGAACATGGTGGAGCGCTTCTTCCGCGACCTGACCGAAAACCGTCTCCGCCGCGGGGTCTTTCGTAGCGTCGAGGAACTGATCACAGCCATCTTCGACTACATCGACCATCACAACGACAACCCAAAGCCTTTCATCTGGACCGCCAAGGCCAGCGACATCCTGGAGAAGGTTAAACGCGCCCGCGCCGCTCAGAATAATCGGCAATCTGCATGACGCACTACACTAGTTAGCTGCGAAACTTCTACCGTCTTTGCCATACCACACGTTTGAGACGATGTTATGTAAGACAGAGCGGGTGACTGCTAGACTCCCATTACCGATGTCGTAACTGTTTCCAGATGCAGTATTGTCAGTGTTCTTCACGTCGTCATTTTCTCTGACGATGAAAGAGCCAGGCCGGAGATTATTAACATAGTTTCCCGTAACCGAAGCGCTTACAAGCCGAGCATGAGGATTTCGTGGAAAGAGGAGACTTCCGGTACCCCCAAACTGTTGGTGCATATTACAACGCACGCTTCTCACCTGCAGTCCTACGGTGGCTATGCCATCATCCACGTCGCCGCCGTACCCGATGCAACCGTGAGAGTCACCGGCTGCCACCTCCATCGCCATATCGTCCACTAGCGCGTTGATGTAAGAGCCGCTACCAATTAGAATTCCGCCGCCATATATTCCGGCAACTTCGCCGTGGGAAACCGAGAATACGGTCGAATTTGCTTTTATGCCGTACCCACCCAGCGAATGAAGCTGGATTCCGATGCCCTGCCAGGTGCTGCCGGATGGAGTGTAAACTCCGTTGCTGGGCCCCGACCACCCTCTATCATTCGTCGAGCGCACCGTCCAGTTATCGCCCGCAAAGTACCACAATGTGGATGTTCCTGCTGGCCACTGGCCGAATGCTTCGAAAGTCACGTCGTTGGTTTCGATGTAGGTTGTGTAGGGGAAGGCATAGATTCCGAACTTCGCGGATGCCCCGCCCGCGATATTTAGATCATGTACGTGGTACTTCGCGTCGTGCCGGGTGTCAGGCGTTAGGCCCGGCACACCAAGGCTAATCGCAGCCCCCTTACCGGTGTAATACAGCGTCGAGCCAGTTCCGTCGAGTGTAACTGGACAGCTCAGCTGAATCGGCGTTGAGTAAACATACGATCCGCTAGGGATGGTGATCAATCCGAACGGCATGCTCGGCGAGACATAGCCGAGCGCACCTCCACAACCAAGGTACTTCACGCAAGAGTTGATCTTGGCACCGATATCAAGTCCAGGTTGCCCAGCTGCGTTGCAATTACGACTCGATAACACGCTTCCGCTCACCACTTGGGCACTAGCTCCAGCTGCCAGTGAAACCAAACAGAAGCTAAGCCGAAACAGCATAGATCGTGTGTTGAAGAAATGCATCTGACTGACCTCGTTGTTCCATATATCGGCCAAGATCCGTCGGCTAATTAAGCCAGTGTGAAACATCCAGGGAACGCTGCAGTAGTTGTGATCTGACCGGGCACGGTTGGAGCAGATTCCCTCTCATTCCTTCTGATACAAAATGCTCGGTCAGGTCAGCTGGACTGAAGATGGAGGCAGGTCAGTAAGAATTCCTTTTCGACGCCCAGATTTCCCCCTTCGTCCAGTTACTCGTTTCATACCAGGCGGGGCAATCTCAAGATTCATCTCCACACGTTACGACGACTCGGCGCGTTCCTCAAACATGTTCGTGGGTTAGCAGCGGGTCGACGCTATACACAGGAATGGATGGCCGTGTGGTGTTTCCGACGGGAAACATCAATGGATCCTTACGCGCTGTGTTTTGTAACGGGGGAGCGATAACTTACAGAGCACCCGGAAGAGTGGCGCGTGTCGCCTTCGAGAGTCAATAATCTCTGCTCGCAGGCGCTCCACAACTGTAAGGGCCACCTCGTACCATTCATCTGGGTTGGGGTAGTCGCCAGCTTCCCGCAAGAGGTAGTCGTAGATGTCGTGGCTGAGTTTGTCGATTTGTGGCTGCACGGTTGTGTGCATCATCTCACCTTTCTTTTGCGGATATTGGCGCTGAGTTTTTGGCGGCGACTCGGTGTGCGGACGGTTTTCGCGCTACTGCTCAGGGATCGCACGGTATGAACGTCTCTGCTGGCACAATGTCCTGCGGAACCGTCGGAGTGGCCGATTGCCTCGGGATAGACTTCCCGAATCGCAGCCATGACCTCACCTGCAATTCTCACCCGGACAGGATCCTGATCTCGTGCCTCATTTTCCCGTCTTCCCTGAACACGCAGACAAGCGTTCTCGATCTTCTGTATCAGTTCGTTGCAGGCCTTGCGAATGCCTGCCTCAATGTCCTCGGGGGTGAGAGATCGGCCTGACGTCCATTTGGCAATCGCTAGTCTGCGGGCGATGTCGCGGACACGTTCCGGTTGCATGCTGGTCACTTCCGGCGGTCGCTCCGTCCATAGCCGATATGGGAGTCTCGGAATAAAACGGGGCTGCACGTCCGCGGCCCCAGCCCCGATCCGGCATTGGTACCGGTCGGTTGGACTCTCTTTCGCGGGATTGCGACTGCCAATATTGTTTGCAGGGGAAACCTGGCAGTTGGCGGAGGAAATGATCCGGCCCGGTCGCCCTTGACGCCGATGCCTCAGCCCAAGCTCCAACAGGACTTTCTCGCCGGCTGCCAGTAGCCGGTCCGCTTGCTTCTTGTTAGGGAAGACGGCGAAACCGTCACGCGAAGCACGTTTGGCGGGCGATGTCATCGACGTACAGCTCGCGGTCACCATGTGCTCCTCCCTCCAAATAGGAATAGAAGCAGCCACACCAGCAGGTAAACCCGCTCCCGGCGGCTCACTGCGACACCCAATTAAAAAGTGCCCAGTGATAAGTCTCTTTGACTACTTGGTAGATGATGTACCAAAACAGTAAGTAAAACGGGCTGTATCTGATCCCCAGTGCCCTCGATCTCCGCGGATGGTAGTACATCGGGTCGTCTCCTGTTGCCAGCGGCAATCACGACTACGCTGGCGGCGCTGCGCACAGGGGAGATGCGGTAATCTTAGATGGAAAACCGACGTAACTGCAGACGCAAAATTGATCGCGGCAAAACTTTAGTAACCAGTTTTTCCCGTTTCGGGAATTGCGCTCATTTTGGGGTGGGTCAATCGCTTTCCGCTGTGAGCCTAATGAGAATCGGACGGTAGGAAGAATGCGGAATTGTTGCCCCCTCTGAAACAGTTCGAAGTGGCAATCACCAACAACAATCTCACGCCACGAGCCTGCCTTGAAGCTGGTAACAACGACCACAGCCGCTACCGGCGGCGGAAGGAACATGGTGGTTTGAAGCTGGAACTGGCCAACACCTGAGGGAACTGGTGAAAGAGAACTCGCGGCTGCAGCGGGCGGCTTCGGAGCCGTCGCTGGAGAGCAGGTGTGGCACGACGTGGCATCGCGAAGTTTCGAAGCCCCGAACGGCGAGGTTGCGCGGCGCAGCATGCTCGCTCTCAAGGCGGCATGCTTGCCTGATATTGGGGCAAAGAGAAGGGACGCAGCGATATACACCGACATACCGCGACGATGAAGACGCGCTGACACAAGCGATCATCCACGTTGCCAGCCGGACGGTCACTATGGGTATCGTACGATAACGTTGGGAGTAGGCTACGCCGCCTGGCGGGTGGGCAAAACCGAGTGCAGCCGATCTGACGGCGGCGACATCCGACAATGCCGCAGAAACTGCGACTCCCGGCCTGGTTGATGCCCCGGTAAGCTATTTAGGACAACCAATTGGGTCGAAGGGTCAATCTCTTGATGTTCGGGCCGCGATCACACAAGCAGGATGCGCTACGAAGCACTCCTGAAGACGAGAAGCGCTACTCGCGTGCACCGGAGTTTCGTTAACAAATGCGACACGCGAAGTGCATCGCGCGAAGGAGGGGCTTACGACGAGGAGTTTACGAGTCGATCGAATAGGGCTTGCAACTCAACGTTCGGATCGCCCACTTGTTCACACGAATACTCGAACGCGCACAAACCAGAATTGGCATTGAGGAGGGTTTGCAGCACCGCATCAAGTTCGTCGGCACCGCCGGTTGCATTCGCCCGGTGAACCACCGCCGTTATTTCGCTGATCGCTTCATCGACCAGAAACTCATCTGCAGCCATTCCCGCCAGAGACGGTAGACTCTCAACGAATTTTACTCCGGCAAATCGAAGTCTCCCTTCCGACGCGGAAGTCCCGCGTTCAGTTAGCAAAACGCCTAACCGAATCGATGTGCCACTTAAAACGCTGGGGACGAAGCTTAAGAAGAAGTAATCGCGTCTGAGTCGGCTGTCGGTCATATTCACCGGAGGCATAGCCCGGTACACCTCATCTCTCTGGCTATCGACATAATCGCTGGACATAAGAGTCAATCTCAGTGAACGATCCGGATCGAATCGCGCTCTGCGTGTGCAAAACCCTTATCCACCGGCTACCGAAACCCGTATGAGGCCACGATGTTGCTTTTGAAATCGCCCTCAGACCTTTTATTGGCGAACTATTCAAGTTGCTTGCCGAACAATTCCAGTCGCGCTGCCACAACCCGCAGCGCTTCCTCTGATCCGCCGGAAATAATAGCTCGAACCAAGGAGGCCACGTTGGAGGTCGCGATCAACGCGCGCACTTGCAACTTCCCAATCGTCAAGTCAACAAAGAACCAATCACTCTGAGCAATATGATGATCCGCAGCATGCCCAGTGCCATTTTGGAACGAATCCCAAATTTGGGCACGATTTCGATTTATTTTAGTAACCACTGATGGTAACCTATGCCAATGTTACCGTTATTCAATTCTGCAAAGGATGAGCACGTGCAGCCGAGTCTCAAAAGTGCCACGGTCTACGACTTCAGGCTGTCACACCCTCGCTGCTCTTTGGGCTCTGATCATGCGGCTGGCCACAGAGGCTTTAGTAAGCGATTTATCATGCGATTCTCAACCACTATCGTTTTGTAGCACCGATGTCCAACCTTCTGTAGCGGAGTTTCGTAAGGGTCCGCAGAGCGCTTGTCTTCCACCTGGCAATTCCATGGTGTGGCCGACAGCGCCTGAGTCAACATCGGTCTGGGCGACTCGCAAGCGCCACCTGCTCGATGATGTCAAACGCACGTCCTGGACGGTGCAGGCGATAGAGCATGTGCGAAGAATGCGCGGAGGCGCGCAAAGCCATCTCATGACCTGTGAGGACGGCTTCTATTATGTAGTGAAGCTTCAGAATAATCCGCAGCACACACGGATTTTGGTAAACGACTGGCTGGGCACTAAGCTGGGAACTCAGATCGGTCTGCCTATGCCGGTATCAGCTCTGGTGAACGTCGAACCTTGGCTACTGGAGCACTCGCCTGGGCTGCGGTTAGAGCGGTATGGGCAGGGGCACTCGTTTGTCCCCGGACTGTCATTTGGCTCACGTTATGTCATATCGCCGGTCGACGGCCAGATATACGATTACCTGCCGGAATCACAGACTGCCGGCGTCCGCAATCTGCGTGACTTCGGCGGCGCGCTGGCGCTAGATAAGTGGACATGCAACGCCGATGGACGACAGGTGGTGTTCTGGAAGAAGTCGCGCGACAGGAAATTTACTGCTTGTTTCATCGATCAGGGATATTGCTTCAACGCGGCCGAGTGGAACTACGTCGACGCTCCGTTGAGAGGGGTCTTCGGTCGTAACGATGTATACAAGTGCGTAACCGGATGGGAAAGCTTCGAGCCGTGGCTCAGCAGAATCGAACACTTTCCGGAAGACTCGTTGTGGGCATTGGCAGAAGAAATACCCCCTGAATGGTATAGCGGAGACGCCGAGGCGCTAGAGAACCTACTGCTAAAGCTCCTCCGGCGGCGTTCACAGGTGCGGGCGTTAATCGTCGAATTCAGGGAGTCCTCCCGGAACCCTTTTCCCAACTGGACAGAGTCCTGAGGAAGATCCGATCCCGCATTCGATTCGCGATCGTCCAGAAAGTACACGACGATGATCCGAACCGAATGGCCAGATCCATTGCAAGGACCATCGGTCAGGTCACCATCGAGCAATACGGCCGGAAGTTTCTGCGAAATATGCGCTGAGCCTCGAATCCTGATGCTATCGGGTTGACGACTGGGTCTGTCTCGGAACACAGCCCTAAAACCGCAATTGCTCCCGATAGGCCCGGGCCTGGTCCGATCACCAGCGGGCGCGGTGTGTCGCGCGTACGAATGCTGACGCTAATTGTGTTCTGTCCCGATTTCGATACAAAGCCTTGACGCCATTGGCCTCAATAACGAGTCGCTCGACGTCATTGCTACTCGTCGCTTTGGCTTGGTCCCCACGACCTGACCTAACTTGCGTCAATCTGAGATTCGCCTCTTAATCTCTTGTCCGTCAGTTTCTTGGTTCGCTTCTGGTTCGTCCCATGGACGAACGGCCCTTCAACACATTCGGACAGGCGAAAATCACGCAGGGCCAAAGGGAATGGTCGACGGGGCAATCAGCACTTAATTCGTAAGCGTGCGGCCATAACCGCAGTGACAGATCGCCAGAAATGTGGGCAGTAAGTGTCCACCTAAAAAAAGTGGACACTTCAGGAGTGCGGATCTGGCGGGTTGGTTTCGGGCAGATTGCAGAATTCGTGAAACTGATCGTAGTCCCGTTCGGATCCATTAGCGTAGAAGCAAACAGTGCGCCCGTACACCAGCCCAACGCGATCCGACCGCGTTTTTGCAAGCTGGCATTCGAGTTTGCCTGGGAGCCAGATGTCGTCCTGGTCGAGGAAGGCGATCCATTCGCCTACTGCCTTTGACATGGCTGCCTGGCGAGCCTCGCCGAGCGACATGTAGTACGGTGCGACCTCATAGTGGATTCGGGAATCGCGAAAGGACGAAACAATCTCTCCGCTGTTGTCAGTAGAGCAATCGTCCCAAACAATCATCTCCCAGTCGGCAAACGTCTGGCGGACAGCGCTTTCGAGAGCAGCTGCCAGCGTCGCTGAGGCGTTTCGAACATTGACAATGATGCTGACTGCGGGCACGGGCAAGTGTCATTCTAGCCTCCCTGAGGGAGATAGGCTGCGTGGGGGCCGCCCGCGCTATTCCTGACTACATCAGTTTCGCTAGACCGTTCAGGCGAGCTCGGTGTCACACCGGCCACTGCTCCGGTCTCTGGACTGGGGAGGCTGACAAATAACCGAATCCCGGAACGAGCGTGCGCCGACGTGAGCTGCGGAACCAGAATGGGAATACCAAATTGGAATGAAGCCCCGAACTGGAACGCGGTTCTTGCGTGCAGACATCACCTACGCCTCTTTTTCAGCGGCTTACGCTCACTCATCGGCGTCGACACTTTGGAGCGGAACTTGCAACCATGGAATTGACACGCGACGGCCGGATTTGTCAGACATAACCGGGGAGTCATTCCCGGTCCGAGGCATACCGCTTTGTCTTCGTGTGTTATCGGAGCCGAACAGCCTTCTCGTGGATCTCTGGAAGACTGTTGGCCCACACGGGCCCATTGTTCATTTAATCAGCTGCGTCGATGCAACATACAATTCTGAGAAATGGTGGTGCGCGGTGAAGGGAATGAGGCAGAACGGGACTCAGATTCTTAGAGGGACGCCAGCCATGGCGGCTAACATCCTTCTCGTTGAGGACGAGCCAAAGGTTCGCAGAGGTTACGCGCAAGGTGCTGGAGATGGGCGGCTACTGCGTACTTGCAGCCGATGGACCGGCGGCGGCGGCTCTGATTGCGGGTGACGAATCGACGAAAATCGACCTGCTGCTGACGGATGTGATCATGCCGGGGATGAATGGACCCGAGCTGGCTCGGAAATTGAGGGACTCGCGGCCGGAGCTAGTCACGCTGTTCATGACGGGGTATGCCGAATGCGAAGCGCTGCGATTGGCAACCCTCGGCGCGGCACAAAGACACATTCAAAAGCCGTTTACTGTGGATGGCCTGCTGGCGCGCGTCGCGGACGCGCTTGCTACACGGTGGAACTACAGGACCGACGATCTCCGCCGGCAGTACATCACCTCTTAGTTTGATCTTCGGGTCGTGGCCACGAGCTCCGACGCGCGAGATGTTGATGGGCGCGATGGACGATGCTCTCCTCACGAGATGCGTCCAGCCCGTCGGAAATCTGGATCGCAATCGGCAGGATGGTTTCGAGTTTTCGACGGTTCTGGCCGCAATGAGATGCCTCACGGTGACGCCGTCGAGGAACTGCATAGCGACGAACGACTGATCGCCATGATTGCTGGTTCCGTAGACGCTGCAGAGAGCATTGCCCGACAGAAGCAGCGGCTCCCGCCGTTGCCGACCGGCCATGTAACAAGCTGATCATAGTGGAAGTGTCGAGTGATATCCGCTTCGCCCGCACCCGAGGACCGCTTGCCCCGGAAACGACTTGCGACTGGTTGATGAGGAATCTGCGCGGAGAAGAATTGAATCGCGCCTCCTCCCTCGGGGATGGCTCGTGTAAATCGCTATGTCATGTGTAATCTGCTCGGAGCGCGGCTAGCCGAGACAACGTACGCAATGGCTTGATTACGCCAGTTGTTTTGGTTCGAACTAAGGAACCGCACTAGCCTACTGACCACTCTGGCGACAACTAATGATGTGCGGAGTTGAGGGGAACAAAAAGCCCGAGGACACCGCCCCGGCTCGGTAAACTCAAGAATCAGACTAACCACAGGTTGATCTTGCGACGAAACAAGCCTGCGAGAACCAT
>CAWCMJ010000012.1:0-80812 GCA_963796615.1 uncultured Acidobacteriaceae bacterium | reverse complement strand
ACCGTCCCGGATCTCGATTGACTTTAGCCGCCCCCGGGGCGGCTTTTTTTCTTAATCCGCGCCGCCGCTGAACGTCAGAAGCGCCAGTTTGAAGCCATCGGGTTGCACCACGACTGATCCCTGGTAAGGCCGGTCAATGTCCGCAATTGCCACCAGCACCAGCGAGATCAAGAAGCTGAGTATCGCCACCTGCAGCACATGAAAGCGAAAGCTCGGCACGCCGAAGAAGCATGCCGCCGCCACCGTAATGATTCCGCCCAGCGCGAGAACGGCCCGCAGTATCCCCGGCAACTCTTCCCGGCTCTGCATCAGCCGGACGCGCCGATACTCCGTAAACATCCGCAATTCTTCCACCAGTTGATAGCTCGCAATCGAGTCAAGGCCGGAGTGCGCCTCGCTCTGCCCTGCAACCTTCCATAATTGATCGACGACCTCATGGTTGTCCGTCGGCAGCGCCCTTTGCTCATGCATCGCCGGCCACTCCCGCGTCAGCGCGGTCTGCGCATATCGCAGGCAAAGCGCCCTCACTTCCCCGCCCTGGGCAGGATCGATGTTCTCGCTCAGCCGCCAAATGTTCACCAGCGAATTGGCTTCCTTTTCGGCATTGGTTTGCGCCTCCTGGAACTGCGTCCACACGCCCGAAAGCATGAACGCCAGGATGACCGCATACGTCGTTCCGATGACCGCGACCACCGCGCCCGTGAAGTCGTTCGACTCTTTCCGCTGATGCGCCTCCGACGTGCGCGTCACCAGCACCAGAAACGCCAGCGACGCCCCAATACACCCGACGATGACCGCCACGTCCCAAAGCAAAGTTGTCCCGCCTCGTCGCCACAGATTCTTTCAGATTTGCATGAGCTTACAACCTAACCGCGCCGCTGGGGAGTGCCTTAGCTAGTTGCTAGTTGCTAGTTGCTAATTGCTAGTTGCTAGTTACTTCCTCACCCCACCCGCACGATCTTATGCTCCGGACACCGCGCTGACGCGGCCTCGATGAGTCGGTCAATCAGGCCCACGCCGTAGCGCGAAAGAAAATACACTCCGGCGATTTCGCGCTCCTGTAGCGCGCGCTTGGGATACAGCGCGTTTTCCATCTGCGCCGCATGCCGCGTCAGCAGGTCTTCTTTCCGCAACTCCGCCTGCGCCGCACGTTTCTCCAGCCGTCCCACCTGATAGCGCATCTTGTTGGCCGCCCGCCGCGACGCCTCCACCAGCGTCGGATCGAGCTTGTACAGCGACTCGCCGATCCGCTGCATGGCCTCTTCCACCGCCAGCAGCCCGCGCTCGAAATCCAACTTCAGCCCAGGAGGAAGAGAACGCTGCGCCAACTCATCGCGCAATTGCCTCTCGCCATGAAACAGGTCCTGCAGTTGCAGCCCGTACTTCGTTAGCAGGTGTTCGATCTTCGGCTCCAGCAAGGTCGCGCTGGTGCGCGGCAGAATCGGAGTCACCCGTCCCAGCAACTTCTCGTACACCACGCCCACCTGCGCGAAATACGCAATCTCCGCCGGCCCGCCGATATACGCCAGCGTCGGCAGCCAATAATCCTGCAGCACCGGACGCAGCAGCACGTTGGCATTGAACTCCTCCGGACGGTCGGCGATCTCCCGCAACAATTCGTCCTTCGCCAGCTGCCTCTTCAGAATCTTGAATCCGCCGTTCGCGCGATGTACCGGAACCCGCGCGCCATCCACCAGTGCAAACAGCGGCGTCGATTCGGCCGTGACCTTGACTTGCTCGTGATAGCCGGCGGCCGAGATCTCACGATTTCTCGCCAACAGCGCGTCATCCAGCTCGCCCGCGCGCTCAATCGCCTCTACAAACAGCGGTGCCGCGACGCGATGCAGCTCCGCATCCGCCGGGTCCAGCAGAATCAACCCGTGCCCACCGAACAGCCGCGTATAGAGCCTGGCAAACGCGCCGGAGAACGTCTCGCCTTCCCGATAGCTCTTCCGCAAATAACCGGCCACCTCGGATTCGCCCAGCAGCTCCGCGGCCTTCTCAACCAGCTCCGCCGTTCCCGCGGCAAACCGCACCGCCGCCACCGGAGAATCCGCCTTCCCCTCCGCGGGCGCCGTGAACGCCGTCAGTTGATAGTCGCTCCCCAGCAGCAGCGCCTGGTTCACCTCGGCGAGGTCGTGATCTTCCGTCGCCATCCAGAACACCGGCACGCACGGAACCCCGGCGCTCTCCACCTGCTTCGCCAGCGCCAGCACCGACGCCGCCTTCAGCAGCGACAGCAACGGCCCGCCGAACAGTCCCACCTGCTGCCCCGTCACCGCGGCGTGCGCGCCCTCGCGCAGCCGCTGAATGTTCGCCAACGTCTTCTCGCCCGCGCCCCACGCGCGGTTCTGCCGCTCCAGCGCATCCGCCACTTCTTTATGTATGGGACTCCCCGCCGCCACCGCCGCCGCGCGCGACGCCACCAGCCCCGCCTCCGGCGCCTGCGGATAAAACGGACGTAACTCAGGAGCGTAAGAAAGGTAATCGGAAAACAGCTTGGTGGTGTGCGGAATGGAGCTGAAGGGAATGCAGTCGGGAATCACGCGACGCTCTCCCGACAACACCGGTATGTATGGCTCACGACCATCATCGTCAGTTCGCGCTCAACCGTATAAGACTAGCAGGACGGTAAAAGGTTTTGATGATTCGAAAGGCACGCGGATGCACATTTGCAGAACCGTGTAATGAACAGCGGGCGCCCCATCCTTTTGCTTGCTGTTGACGAAACAGTGGGGAGAATCGAACCGACAACGGAAAGCTGCCTTTTGGTGGAAGCACCACGCTTCAGCGTGGTGAAACAAGGCCCTGAAGAAATTGGGGCTTTAGCCCCGGCCTCGCAACCTACAAACGACCCGCCGGAGCCCGCTCCCTCCCGCCGTCATCCGCCCTGAGCGCTCGAATCACGTTCTCCACCTGCGCTTCAAACTTCTGCGCATCCTGCTCCCAACCCGTAAAGTCCGCGGGTGCCCCATACAAGCCCGGTTTTGGCTTGTATGGGTCTTTTCGTCCGACGACCAAATAACCAACGCGCGGCTAACACCGTCTCGCACTTCCAACACCGCACTCCCCGCTCAGCAGATACCCGTCCAGGTTCAGCGGGATCACCGCCAGCACCTTCCGCTCGCGTTCTTTCATCAATTCGCGTTCTTTGGCGGGTGTCCCATCCCTCCGCCCGCCGTCGGCGAAAGGGGGGAAGGTCGAACTGACAACCGACAACCGGCCACTGACAACTGCTTTTCACAGCCGAATCCCGCGGTCCACCTGCTCATAGATGTCATCGCCCGGCAGCATCTGCTTCTCATCCAGCCAGCACCGGACGCCGCGCCCCTGCAGCGCATCATGCAGTTCGCCGCGTTGGCTTTCCCGCCCCTGCCCCACGCGCTGGGCTGTGGCACTCCGAAATTATCGATTACCTTTGGCTCGATTGTGGGTAATGCAGAGCATTTCGCAGTTGTCGGCCGAGCTTCCGCCGCCCTTGCTCCATGCGGAAACGTGGTCCGCGTCCATTTCGTCGAGCTTATAGATTCTGCTCTTGCTCGCGTCGTGCCCAATGGCACAGAGCGGGCAGTTGGATTTGCTCTTCGCCTCTGCCGCGCTCGTTTGCTTTTCGTAGACTGAGTGCTTAGTGGCATCGTCGAACACGCGCACTTCCAGCAGCCTCAAATCCTGCTGGCCGCCGAGGATGAATTCAAATATCCCGCGTTTTTTCTTAATGTAGGGGTCGCCGTATAGCCGCCTCAGGTCGGCGGACACCTGTTCTGGATCGTAGGACTGGGAGTGATATTGCTCGTAGAACTTGCCCCATTCCAGACCCTGCATCTCTTTCTTGACATCTTTGAAGAGCGTTGAAACCCAGTCAATCACGCTGTTGAAGTAGGTCTTCAGCTCATTGATGTTGCTGTCTTTGCGATGGCTAGCCATGTAGTCCTCAACATCGCCCTTGCTCACCCAGTCCAGCGCACGCTCCAGGAAGGCCTGCCGATTTACGCTGCCCTTGATGTACGCGCTCCATTTCTGGATATTCGCGTTCTGGCTGTTGCTGAACTCGGCCTTTGCAAGCGTCACGAACGGCCCCGAGTAAATGGCGTTGAAGAGCTCTTGGCGGGTTAGCGGCACACCGGCGATGTTGATGGTTTCGAACCAGTCTTTGATCTCCTTTTCGAGCCCTTCGCATTCGTAGATAAGAAGTTTCGACTCTTCAATCAAGGCTCGTTGGTCCGCGGGCAGGCTGTCGAAGTACTTCGGATTGCCGTTATCCACGATCGCGAACTTGTTCGTAACGAACCGTCCGATACTGGTGATCCGTTGCTGGCCGTCCAGCACCTCGAACTTGTCCTTCGCGACTTTGTTGAAGTAGATCAGTCCCAGCGGATACTTCTTGAGCAGCGATTCAATGACCGCTTGCTCTTTCTTGCCGCCGTCAATGTCCTTATAAATATAGTTCCGCTGGTACTCCGGCTGGATGGTAAGCTTCCCGCCCAGCCCGAAAAGCCCTTTGCCCTCTAATTGGTTGTACACAAACCCGGCGCAGATGTCGGCGACGGTGATGTCGATTCTCAACGCAGTATTCACTTTTTTGTCCCTCTTGTGGGTCGGGTGCGACGGCGGTGGCGGATGAGTAGGCGCGCGTAAGTTGGCTTATAGTCATTGCCAACTCGAATTACACCGCGACGGTTCAGATCGCCAAAATTTGGGAAGTCAGCCTCCGAATATTCTTTCGTCTTGACCCCAGAGTTATTGTCACGGTCGGTAATCCCTAAAATCTCGAACTGGTCTGGGTTGTACTTGTTCAGGAAGGTGACCGGAACGCCCATGACGCCGTCGTAGTCTCTGGGTATTTCCTTGTAGGTGCCCACCTCGATCGCGTCGTAGTTGTCGTACCGATCATAGGCGGCCTTGCCCCTCAGGTTCTTGCTGAACTTCAAGTTCTCGGCCATGGTCATGAGACTCAAGGGCAGGTGGCGATGGCCATGGTCCAGATTCGTGTACCAGCATGAGGACGCAACGCGCGCAATCTTTCTGCCTGTCTCTTGGTTTATGTGATGAAAGCGCTTCCAGTGAGCAGGCACCTCAAAAAACATCCCGACGTTGAAATTCGTGCAACCTAGCCAAATCTTGTTGTCCTTGATAAGCGGGAAGATCTCCTTGTAGGTGATCGAATTGGTGTTCCCGATGATCAGGAACTTCTTGCCCTGGTCCACGAGCTGGGCGACATACTGGCGGAAGAGGGAGAAGGGCGGGTTGGTGACCACGATGTCCGCCTGTTTGAGCAACTCGACGCACTCGGCGCTGCGGAAGTCGCCGCCTCCCGCGAGGCGTGTGCGGGATGTGGGGGTTCTGCTTCAGGAAGAGCTTGACATCTTCGATGCCGGTCGCGCCGTCTCCGTTGACATCCTTCACTTCCTCGATCTCGACGGCGATCGCCTTGGGCTTCTGGCGCTTGCCATTACCCTCGTCGTACTCACCGAACGTGAGTTGTGCGCCGGCGATCGGGGACCCGTCGTAGCTGGTGGTGACGAGCTTTTTGAGGCCGAGCTTGTTGAAGTTGGCGGCGAAGTACTTGAAGAAGTTGCTCTCGAATGGGTCGTCGCAGTTGCAGTAGACGACCTTGCCGCGGAAGGTGTCGGGGTCGAACTCCAGGTAGGCCTCGACCTCTTTCTGGATATCGACGTACAGGGTGTAGAACTCGTCCTGCTTGGCATCCCGCGCTTTGCCCAGGCCTTCATTATTTGTTTTTTTCTTTGCTTTCTCTGCCATATCGGACCCGTTTGGATTACACCTGGCTCCATCTCTTCCGAAGGCCCAAAGTATGCCCCTCTTCCATCATCGGGTTTTGGCGGGCCGTCGGCAAGGGGATTCGGCGGTAGTGTTCCGAGTCAAGCACCTCTGGTTCGCCCGATTTGGGTTGTCCCATTCCGGGCGAACCCTTGGCCGGTGGCCCACCCGGCGCTCAATCCTCGAATCAATCTTGAAATGGGTGGCGCGTCCCGCCTTCTTTTGACGGGGTAGGGCCTTTGACTTTCACTGACGACTGGCGGGTGGCCAACCCCGTCAACTTATTGATAATAATAAACTTACATGAGTTGGCGGCCCATCCCCCCTTCCTTTGGCGGGGTGGGGCTTTTGACTCTCACAGAGAACTAACAGCCGCCGACCAAAGACTACCTTCCCAAAATGGGACAAACTGGTTACTAAAGTTTCCCCCACCCTACGATTTTTCTTGACTCCGCTCGCCCTTCCTTTTCTCCTAGTCCCATACATCAAGACCCTCGCGGCGCCGCGCCGATTCGCGGCCGTCTCGAGGGTCTTTGTTCTTTCTCAACCTTACGCCGTAACCCCTTTGTTCCTACGAACTTAACTGTAAGTCCTTGTGTTTAAGCGAACTTACAGCCAACAGTGCGCTAAACCCTTTATTTTCAGCACGAGCAAGGGGGGAGGGTACACCGACAATCCGCCCAAGGCCATCGGCCTGTGGGTAGGTGCCATCGGCCAATTACTAATTGCTAGTTGCTAATTACCATTTTCCAGAGGAACGCCATGACTCAATATCCAACTTGTCACCACGTCAAAGAAGACGGAACCTACTGCGGCTGTCCTGCCTTGTCGGGACGCCAATACTGCTACTCCCACCTCACCCACCGCGCCCGCCGCCTGCGGCGCGCCTTGGCGCAAAGCCGCAACGAGCCTTGCCCGCTCGTCCTCCCACCCTTGGAAGACCTTGCCTCCGTGCCCGTCGCCCTCAGCGAAATCCTCCAGGCTCTCGCCGCCGGACAGCTCGACCAACGCTCTGCCGGACTCATGCTCTATGCAATCCAGCAGGCCGCCACCGTCTTCTACCGTGTCGCTCAGATGCAGATGCAGCAGCAGGCCCATCAGGAAGCGCAATCCGCGGGCCCCGATTCCGCGGCTGCCACTATGCCAGTCGCCCCTCCCGTGCCCATAACCGAATACCCCGACCTCGAGCGCAACTTCGACCTCCCGCCCGGAATCGATCTCGATGCCGCCATCGACCACGCCATGCTGCGCGCGCAGGAACAGGCAGCGGCGCTCTCGGTCATGCCCACCCCTCAACCCGGTTCCGGCTGTCCTGTTCCCGCCAAGCCCCACTACACCCGCGAAGAGTCCTACCAGATCATGCAGTGGGAAATCAGTCGCCTACGCAAGCAAATTCGCGAATTTCAGGAGGAACGCAAGCAATTCTTCACCAAGAAGCAGCCGGATTCGGCCGCGCTTTCGCCCAACCCGGTTGCCAGCAGCGCATAAGGTGTCGTTTACCCGCGGCGCGGCATCTAATCGATTGGCCGGATTGACTTCCCGGCCACGGCTGCTAGAGTTGAAACAGCCGATTCACCAAAGTGGGGGCGTCACGGCTTCGACGGAAGTGATTGCGGTCAAGAGGCATACCGGAGTGCATGCATCCGTAATCGTGTGCAAAAACACAATTGCGAACCAAAACCTCGCATACGCAGCTTAATTAATTAAGTTGCCGCTCCCTTCGGCTTTGCTCATGGGCTGAAGTCAGGGCGTCATACAGTGAGCTAGCCTCAAAACCTACGTCTGGGGTTCGAGGCGAAACTTTCAGGCTGGCTGGCCGCGTTTCTTGTCCGTTCTCAGCGCGGCTGGCGAGACTGCCGGGTAACCGGTGGGTGAACGCGACTAAGTATGTAGTCTCTTGGCTGACAGCATTTTCGGACGCGGGTTCAACTCCCGCCGCCTCCACCATTTTTTTACTGCCGCACCAGCATCGCCAGCCGCGGAAAAACAAAATGTCCCGCGGCATCGTCGATGACGTTGACCTGGCAAGTGTAAAAACCTGGCTTCAAATCGCTGAGCGGCACATCGAGCTGAAACACCGCAGCCTTGCGGCCGGCGACTGTGATTTCCTGCAGCTTCACCAGCGGAGTTTCGTACGCCTTGGTGTCGCCCTGAAAAAACGACACGTTGCTCATTACTCGCACGCCCGGCTTCGCGTTCTTGTCCGTCGCCGCAGCACCTGATGCGCTCGCGACTTCCTTCGCCGGATCGTAGATTTCGTAGTACAGATACAAGTGCTGCTTCGTGGAGAAGACGCGAGTCACGCTAGGAACAATCAACTGCCCGTTCTGCACCAATGGATTGCCCGTATCTTTCTTGGGCGCTGGTTGCAGTTGGCTGGCCATGAGAATTGAGCTCATCTTCAGCGGCGACGACTTCAGATCGGGCACTGTGAAGTCGGTCTCGAACGATCCTATTCGTCCCGCCTCGTTCTCCCGCACCACGACTTTGAGGTGATATTTGCCCGGCAGCAGCGTCAAGCCGGTGTCGTATTGCACGTTCTTGCGCTGCACCTCGTTGGACGCATTCACCGCCAGCTTGACGGTGTCGCGGATCTCGCCGACGGGAAACTTCTTCTCCTCCGCCGTGACCAGTCCAAGAATGTCGAGCGTGGCTTTGTCCGTGTCGCTCTTCCGGCTGAACAGAATCTCCGAACCAGGCACAATCAGCGACAGCGGAACGTAATATCTGTTGTCGGCCACGCGGAAATATCCCGTCGCCAGATAAACCGGAAGATCGGTGCTCGGCATCTCTGACGCCAACTCCTCCTGCAACTGCCGTTCGCGGTTGTCCTTGTCAGAATGCCGGAAATCCGCCTCGGCATAATAGCCGCGGCGGAAATCGACCTTCACATTGGGACGGTTCACCGTCACCGTAATGCGCCGGTACTTGCCGTCCTTGGCGGTGTTGGTGCTGTGATAGCCGAGCAGGTAATACATCGATGTATCGTCCTGCACGCCCTTGAAGACGCGCCCGAAATCGTTGGAGTCGAGAAACGCCTTGCCGCCGGTGTCGGCGGCAAGCGTCACCAGCGTCTCCTGCGTCTGGAAGTTCGAATCCAGCGCGTTCATCTGCGAACGGCCCGAATACGCCGACGTGCCGCGCAGGCTGGCGCTCTGCGCCTCGCCGCCCGGAGGCAACGCCTGCAAGCCACGAATGTCCATGGTGTAGATCGACAGGTTCGCCAGCACGGCAGCGTTGATGGCCGCCCGCAATTGCGACTGGTTCTCGATGCCCGTGCGCTGCATGCCGCTGGAAAAATAGATCAGCGACTTCTTCTGCGGCACGTTGGCGACCTGCTCGGCCACGGCCCGCAGCGCCTGCAGCCGCCGGTCGGTGTTGAAGATGTTGTACTCGGTGTCATCGACCGTAAACGACTGCCCTGTGTCGGCGGTGCTTTCGGTCGTGCCGGTTGACCCCAACTCGAATCCGGCGCCCGCGCCCGAGTTGAAGCCTTGCAAGACAGCCTGAAGCTTGTCGCGGTCAGAGGTGAAGTCCTGGTTGACCGTGATCGTGTCGCCCAGCGACACGATCGACACCAGGTCGGCCGGCTCCATCTGCTTCGCCAGGTAATCCTGCGCCGCTTGGGCCGAGCGCTCGATTTCATCGGGTTGCATCGACGACAAATCGAAGAACAGGACGATCAGCCTGCGGTCTTTGATGGCCGACTCTTGCGCGCTGGCCGCGGGAGCGTCGGCGCTCGTCTTTGCCTTGGTCGCCGGCACGCTCAGCAGGTTCGCCTGCTGCATCGGGACCTGCTGCACGCTCTCGGTGTTCTCGACGTCGAAGGTCGCCACCTTCTGCGGCTTGTTGTCTTCCAGCACGGTGAAGTCTTCCGGCTTCAGGTCACGCACCAGATTGCCGCTCTTGTCGCGCACCGTGACATTGACCAGCACCAGCTCCGACTTGGCTTTGAAGGCATAGCCTGTCTGCGATTGCTGCGCCAGCAAGACGGTCGGGAACAGTAATCCCAAGATCGCGACAAACGCGGTCGCTTTGCGCCCCGGTTGCGTCAGTTTCCTCGTCATGGGAGCCCTCAAAATCGGAACCTCGCTGTCAGCAACACCGACCGCATCGCGCTCACCGAAATCACACGGCCGAACGTGGGCGAGTTCAACACCGTATCGATCGAAGAGTAAATCGGATGATTGAAGACGTTGCTGGACGAAATCCGCAACTCCACCGACCGCGTCTCCTTCAGCGGGATGAGCTTCGTCATGGCCATGTCAAACAGCACCTGGCCCGGCCCGATGATGCTGTTGCGCCGCGCGTTACCGTACTGTCCCACCGGCGGGGTCGTGAATGCCGCAGTGTTAAACCACTCGCTGATGCTGGGATTGGAAATGCTGACCGGCTCTCCGGTTACGTCGGCGCGCAGTGTGCCGTTTACGCCGCTGTTCACGTTGGAGTACGAACCCACGATGCGCGGCGTGAAAGGCAGTCCGGAGGCGATGGTCCAATCGCCGCTCCATTGCCAGCCGCCGAGAAAATCCTGCTTCAGGCCCGGGCTCGATAGCCAGCGTCTGCCCTTGCCGAACGGCAGCTCCCAGAGATAGTCGCCGGTAAAACGATACGCCTGATTGAAGCTCGACAACCCGCGCTCCGCCGACAGGTCAAAAGCATTTTGCGCGACGACCGTGGTGCCTGTGATCCTGCCGTTTGTACTGACAATGGAGGTCCCCGCGCCAATCGTCGAAGCGTTATCGAGAGATTTCGACCACGTGAACGTGCCCCCCAGCGACACTCCTTGCGCCAGCCGCTTGCGCACCCGCACCGATCCTGCGTTGGCGGAAGAGTCGCCCTCCGAGGCTTCGTAATAATACGGCTGCACCCCCTGCACGAGAACTCCGGTCGCCGTTGAGTTCGGCGCGGTCAACACGTCAAGCTTGGTTCCCTTCGTGCCGGTGTAATCAATGTTCAGCAGCAGCGTGCGCGTAATTTCCTGCTGAATGTCGATGTTCCATATTTGCACATAGCCGAGACGGTAGTTTGGCTCGATGCCGTAATTGTTGGTCAAGTCGCTGGTCGTCGGAAAGCCGTTCTGCAGGGTGAGAACATTCGTGGGAGACGCGAGGTTCGTCGAAGTATTGGAGAATGGCGGCTGGAAAGCCATGTTCTGCACGATGTTTTGGTAGGCGCTGGTGTTGTAGTTGATCCCGTACCCCGCTCGCACCACGGTGTTCTTGGCCGCCTTCCAGGCAATGCCCACGCGCGGCGCAAAATTGTTGCGGTCCGGATTCACCAGCGTGTAGGGAAACACCATCCCGGTCACCGGACCCACCTGCCCCGGATACACTGGCGCGACTTGGGTGAAGGTCGAGTTGGTATTGAGGTTCACGATGCGGTCGTTGGACTCGCTGAATGGCGAAACGTACTCGTAACGCAGCCCCACGTTAAACGTCAGGTTACCGCGCAGTCGCCACTCATCTTGCACGAATAAATCCCAGGAATTGCCGCGAAAGTAGTAGCGGTCATAGCCGTATTGCACCGAGGTCTGCTGCGGAAGCCCCAGCAGGAAGTCGGCGAAATCGTAGCCAGTGCCCGCCACCGCCGTCCCATTCACGAATTGCGAGGTCAACGCACCGGTGAACACGAAGCTCCCGCGCGGGTTGCCGTCTGTCTGCGTGTTGAGCTGGATGCGGCGGAAGTCCCCGCCGAATCGAACGGTGTGCTTGGCATGCGACCAGACCAGGTTGTCGGTGAACGTCCACGTCTGGTTGCGGTCGTTCACCGGGTTGGTATCGGTAATGCCGCCGAAGTGCGTGAACGATAGATTGGGCAAGCCCCAGGCAAATGGATTCTGCGAAACGCCAGTAATGCCGAGGTCGCCAGTGATGTCCGTGTTAAACGCGTACAGGTTGTTGGAGTTGATGGTGCTGCGATTGAAGTCGAAGCGGAAATTGTTGACCAGCTTGCCAAAGCTGCGCACGTAACCAACCGGAATGTCGTAGCCGTTCGTGGTGGTGTGCCCGCCGACGGTGGGATAGGAACTGATGATCGTCTGGTCCACGTTGTGAAAGTGGAAACCAAAATTCAAGTTATTCTGCGGCCCACGCGAACGTCCCCTGCCCGGGCCGACCGAAGCGCCTCCCAGCGCCTGGTTCAGGCGAAAGTTAATGTCAGTGCTGTTGTTGGTCGCTGCGGTAAGGTACTGAAAGTTCTGTATTGTCCCGGGCAAGTTTGGCAAAGGAAGGTACTTGAGCAGGCCGAGTGATGCCGAATTGATCAGGTACTGCGGTATCGTCGCATTCGCAAACGGCAGCCCCGTCGCCGGATTGAAAATCTGCACTGGTTGGCCGTTGACCAGCGTCTGCGAAAAATCTCCGCTGCGCTGCAGCGCGGTGGGCACGGTGGTGAGGAAGTTGTACGGCGTGTCGCCATAGCTCCCGTTGTAGTTAAAGAAGTAGAAGGTCTTGGACCCGCCCTTATAAATGTGCGGAATGTTGAGCGGCCCTCCCACGGACGCCCCAAAACGCTGCTGCAAGAACCCCGGCTTCGGCGATGGCTGGCCGCTCAATGAATATGGAGTAGCGTCGAGGTCCGAGGTGTTCGCTGAGTAGTACACCGTGCCATGTGGCTGATTGAAGTTGAATCCGCCGCGCCGCCCGAAGCCACCGCCTCCTCCGCCCAGCGGGCCGAATCCCCCGCCACCGCCACCAAACCCGCCGCCTGGGCCGCCGGGGCCTCCAGGTCCGCCTTGCTGATTGCGGTAGTCCTGCATGCGCGACCGCATCTCGTCGCTGCTCAGGTCAAAGACGTTGCCCGAAGACGACGAACCCGTCACCGCCACCGACTCCGTCGCAATCGACGGCGGAATCCCTGGCACGGGCATTCCGGCCGGCGCCACCGAATCCGAATTTCCCGTCCCGTTCGCGTTGTTGCCCCCTTCCGCCGCCGTCACCGCGAGCGACTGAAATCCCCGGTTGCCTGCTGCTCCGTTGCGCGCGTAAGCTCCTCCCGCGGCATTCTGCGCTCGCGAGAGCAGCGTCACCTGCACATCCAGTTGCGGATGCGGGTTCGCCGGGCCAGCGCTCACATGTTGCGTCGCCACCGCGAATCCAGCCATCTGCACCCGCACGTCATAAGCTCCGGCCGCAGGCAAGCCCAGCATGTAGCTGCCGTCTGCCCGGGTCCAGCCCACCACCTTCTCCTTCGTCGCCGGATTTGTGGCGCTGACGGTCGCCCCCGGAATCAAAGTGCTCCCCGATTTCACCGTGCCTTCGACGGTGAACAGTTCGGCGGGCACTGCCGCGCTCGACGAATTCTGTTGTGATTTCTCAGCCTCGCGAGCAGGCTGCGCAACTGGTGGCGTGTTCGATTGGGCAACCATGCTGCCTGCCAGCAATATCGTCAGCAGAAGTCCGTTGAACCGCGACCGACATCGCGGTCCCGGCCACGCTCGCTCACCCACTCTCGCGGCAATCGGCGCCATCTTTGCCGCGCGACGAAACCCGTGACCCAATGACGTCGGGAACGCCACCACGAAGGCTCGAATTTTCTGCGTCACCAGCGATAAAGATGGACACCTCGGAGGAATCTGCGGCCAGCGGCTCAACCGTCCACAACTGTAGTACGAAATCTCGCTTGCTAATTGGTTATTCGACCAAACGCAGCCTTGGGTTCCGTTAAATTCAGTGCGCCGCGGTTGCTCGTGTTCCCCGATTTGTTGCTTCGAGTTCCAATAGTTTTGCAGCCAATAATCCGGGAAACATATTGCTGCCAGTCGGGTTTCAGCCCACGTAGTCAGATTGACACTCGACTGGATGTGAGGGATTTGTGGCCGCCATTTTACGAAAGCTCGGCAGTCTATGGCTGACGACGCTCACGTCGAATGCTCCACTGCCCACAGCCACGGTATTCGTGGCCGCAGCACTCTTGCATCGAGTGTCCAGGAGCAATGGACAATGAAGATGAATACCCTCGTAGTAGCCGCGATTTCCCTGATGTTAGCTGGCGGCACCGTAGTCTTCGCGCAAACCGGTGAAGGTCAGGGTCAGGGCCAAGGCTGGGGTCGCGGCCAGGGACAGCCTCCGACCGCCGAGCAGCGCCTGCAACGAATGTCCCAAATGTTGAACCTCACTGAAGCGCAGCAGACGCAGATCAAGCCCATCCTCGAAAACGAATCCACGCAGATGCAGGCTCTTCGTGCCGATACGTCACTTTCCCAGGATGATCGCCGCGCCAAGATGATGGAGATCCGGCAGGCATCGGCCACCCAGATCAAGCCCATCCTAAACGCCGATCAGCAAAAGCAGTTCGACGAGATGATGAGCCGTCAGGGCCGAGGACGCGGAAACGGTTCCGGGCCGCCGCCCCCGCAAACCCAGCAGCCGCAACAGTAGTCGCAGAAACGCGGCGCCCGCTTGACTCCCCGCCCGTGATCCGCTACCGGTCGCTCTCGCTTAAAGTCGAGAGCGACCCACTTGGTTCGTGGGGCAGTCCGGGCGCTGCTCGATTTCGGTCCTGAGTGACTGGCTGCACTCCGGCCATCACCGGCTGATATTTCTCACAGTCGCGGCATTGCCGGGGGCGGCCATTCGACCACGCCAGGTTGCCCATCCGGCTTGTAGGTCAGCTCCGGAGCATACAGCCCCAGAAACCTGCGACGCCACCACATCCCCGTCGCCCGTTTCTCTGCCAGCGAGGTAAACCAATATTGGTAGATCACCGCGCGCACCAGCTTCGGTGGCGCGCCCGCGAATGGGTTCGCGGCAAACAGCTCCAGCACATCGTGGCTATTGGCGAGCAGACGTTCCTCCGCGCTCACCACGAACATGTTGTCGCGCCAGCTCCCCAGCGATGCAAACCACAAGTTCCATTCGAAGCGCGGCTGATACGGCGCATAAACTCCTGGCGCCCGCGAGATGTCTTGCGGCTTGTAACGGAACGGATATGCCGTCCAGTTCTCTCCGTCGTTCGATCCTTGGAACTCGATCTCATACCGCCCACGTGTCATCACGGCAAATAATCCATAGCGGTTTGCGATGCGCAATGGCTCCAGCGCGATCACCGGCGATGTAGGCAACGGCGCTTCCGGCGCCAGAATCCAGATCATCTGCACTGTCGTGGAATAAAAGACCCAACTCAGCATCGCGGCGGTAAGCGCCAACCCCACAGCTTTTAGCGAGAGGACCAATCCTCGCGCCGGTCTCAACTCTTCGCCGGTTTGCGATGACTTACGGTTATTGACACGGCGCGCGAGCCACTCCGGCAGCCAGCGCTGCACGAAGCGATCATCGAGCAGCAGCACGCCCAACAGAGTCACGAGGTAATTGAGGAACGTATAGTTCGCGGTATAGATGACCGGAATTTGCCACGCCGTCACGACAAAGAAGCACGCGATGCGCCAGCGTCGCGGCAGAAACAGCATCCACACCACGCCTAGTTCGAGTACTAAAGTCGCACCCGTCGCAAAACCGTGAAACCAATGTGGCAGGTGCTGCACGTACCAGCCAATCCACGTCGGCAGCGGCCCGTTCTGGTAATACTCATCCATCGCGGTGAAGTTGCGCCATTGTGGATCGCCGCTGGCCAGCTTCACCATGCCCGACTCAAAGTAAATGCGGAACCATTCCCACAGCAGCAGGAACAGGCTCGCGCGCACCGGCGGGCTACTCAGCCCCAAGCCCGGCCGAAGCCCGCGGGGCGCGAAGAACAGCGCGAGAAACCCGGCCTCCAGCAACATGCCATCCGACTGATAGCCCGAAAAATCCTGTGCCGTGCTGACGAACGACAGAAAGCTCACGAAGCACACCATCAGCATCGCGCGCGGCCAAACATTCAGCACCAGCAAGACCGCCGCAAAAGCCCCAATCCAGCACACGGCCATCAACATGTGCGGGCCGCTCGCCAGCCAGTACAGCGACGGCGCATACCAGAAGCGCTTCAGCCCGAGCTTCGCCACCGCGCCCAGATATTCGTTCGCCGGAAGGATGCCGTCAGGACCAATTAGTCCCTTAATCTGAAATAGGAGTGAGTAGAACGCCGAGAAATAGATGAGCCCGAGTCCGCGCAGGAATATCCACCGCGGTAGAGCACGATCGGCAGGGCCGCTCTCCGGCGAAAAAAGCCAGCGGGCTACGGTTGCAAGTCTCCGCTCCATGGCAAACCAAATTACAGCGTAACCTTCGGCGATTCGCGGCCGGCAGTGTCGCTGTCCAATTCGACCGCGTGCGTTTACTGGTCAGCGCCGTATACCGGAATCGCCGCTCCGTTGATTTCGCCGCCAGCTTCGCCCGCTAGCATCACCACCAACTCGGCGACGTGCGAGGGCTTCACCCACTTCGCGAAGTTGGCCTTGGGCATCGCCGCGCGATTGGCGGCAGTATCCATCGTTCCCGGCAGAATTACGTTGGCACGGATGTTCTTGTCCCTGTTCTCGATGGCAACCGTTTGCACCAGCGACACCAGAGCAGCCTTCGACGCTGCGTACGCTCCGACATTCGCCGCTGGCTGCACAGCCTGACGGCTTCCAATCGCAATGATGCGCCCGCGCTCTGCTTTTCGCATGACGGGAACCACGGCGCGCAGCACGTAAAACGCCGCATTCAGGTTTAGGTCCATCATTTTGCGCCAAGTCGAATCGTCGGTGTCGCCTACGCTCGCTCCGCCGGCGAAGCCCCCCATCACATGCACAAGCACGTCGATCTTGCCGAACTGTTCTGCCAGTCGCGCGATGTTCTCTTGCGCTGCTTGCGGATCAGTAAGATCCGCGCTGACCAGATAAAACCGGCTGTCGTGCTCCTCGCCCGCTGCGATCGACCGCGCAATTCCGGCCACGGTTGCTCCTGCTTCCAGAAGTGCCTTGGTCACGTCGGTTCCCAGACCGCCGTTCGCGCCCGTCACAATTGCCACTTGACCCTGCAGACTCTCGCCCATGATGATTCTCCTGCGGCAACAGTATAGGAGAATTTCGTGTCTACTTCGTCACCCGATCCTCGCGCCAGGCTCAAACAGGAAGCCGCCGAATTCGCCGTGCAGTTCGTCAAGCCCGGAATGGTCGTCGGACTCGGCACCGGTTCCACCGCCATTTTCGCCACCCGCCGCATCGGTGAACTGCTGCGCGATGGCTCGCTGAAAGATCTGACCTGTTTTGCAACTTCCAAAGCCACAGAGGACGAAGCCATACACCTCGGCATTCCAATGATGGATGCTTCCCTGCCCCTCGCGATCGACCTCACCATTGACGGCGCCGACGAAGTCGATCCCCTGTTCAACCTCATCAAGGGCGGCGGCGGCGCGCTATTCCGCGAGAAGGTTGTCGCCCAGGCCAGCGCCAGAGAAATCATCGTGGTGGACGAAAGCAAGCTCTCGGACCGGCTCGGCACGCGATTTGCGTTGCCGGTCGAGGTAAGCCCGTTCGGCTGGCGATCGCAACTGCGCTTCCTGGAATCGCTCGGCGCGCGCTGCATCATTCGTATGAACAGGCAGGACGGTTCGCAGTTCGTCACCGACTCGGGCAACATGATTCTCGACTGCAACTTCGGTCCTATTGCGGACGTCATCGCACTCGGGGCCGCGCTTGGCGCCCGCGCCGGGATCATCGAACACGGACTGTTTCTCGGTATCGCCACCGACGTGATTGTTGCCGGCGAACGCGGAGTGCGGCACTTACAGCGCAAGTAGCGGGAAGCTGGCGGCTTTCGCATGTCGCTTTTTGCCATTCGCCGCTCGCGCATTGCTGCTCGCTATTCGCGTCCTTGCCAGTTACCGGTGACCGGCTGACAGCTTCCCGTCCCCTGCTATCATGTAATCAGGCAATGAATAACCTCGACATCGCGCCGCCGGAAGAGCTAACCATCTCGCTTTGGCGATCGCTGCTGCTCAACGTCATCGACCGTGTCGCTCCCGAGCGCCTGCCTCCTTTGCAGCTCACCTCGAAGCCGATTGATGTGGGCATGCTCTTCGGAGACCGGCTGCAGCGGCCTTGGTATCGCACCATCTTCACCAACATCGCCGATGTGGTGTCGCCCGAGATTCTGCCCGCGCTGGAGCTCACCTCGAGTCCGATCGACATAGGCGAATTGGTCGGTGATGACATTGCGCATCCGTGGTGGCATTCCCTGCTGGGCAATTTGCGCGACCGCCTCTCGCCCGAACATCTTCCGCCGCTGGAAATAACTGCTGAACCGGTGGAGGCTTACGGAGCCAACACCTGGCTGCAAGTCCTGGACTGGTCGTCTCTGCTGGAAACACCCAAGCTCTATTTACCTGACGCTCCGCGGCCCGACGTCGCCTATGTTCCCGTCGAAGCCATGGCCGAGATGCCGGTGGTTGTGCCGGAGTTCGCTCCGGCAATCATCGCCGCTCAGATGCAGTTCAAGCGCGATATCTCGCGCTCCCGCTTCCGCCAGAAAATTTGGATGTCCCTGGTGGCTGCGCAGGTCGCCTTTCTCATCTTCGCCGTCATCAAATTCGTTTAGCCCGCCGTCCCGCGGAATCGAATGATGTTGCACACCTAGCGCAGGCATACGCCCGCGCCGAACACCTCGTCACGGCCAACGCCGGTTAGGCGCTATCCTGTTGGCGAGGTACTTATGCCAACTCCGTCTCGTGAAATCCGACTCGCCAGCAGGCCGGAAGGGGAACCCACCGCCGCCAACTTCGAGTTCGCCACGATTGAACTGCCCGATCCCGGGCCCGGCGAAGTCCTGGTGCGCAACGTTTGCATGTCGGTCGATCCCTACATGCGCGGGCGGATGAACGACGCCAAGTCGTACGTCCCGCCGTTCGAGATCGGCAAGGCATTACAGGGCGGAGCCGTGGGGCGCGTCATCGCCTCGGCCGACGAGACGCTCCCGGTAGGCACGCACGTGCTCAGCATGTTCGGCTGGCGCGAGGCGTTTATCGCTCCCGTGGCACAGCTACAAGTGGTGGATGTGTCCCTGGCCCCGCCTTCTACCTTATCTGGCATTCTCGGCGTCACGGGATTCACGGCGTGGATTGGGCTCTTCCGCATCGCCAACCTGAAAGATGGTGAGACCGTTTTTGTTTCCGGCGGCGCGGGCGCCGTCGGCATCGCGGCCTGCCAATTCGCCAAACTGCACGGCTGCCGCGTGCTTGCCAGCGCCGGGACCGACGATAAAGTTGCATTCCTACGCGATGAGCTAAAGATCGATTTTGCCTTCAACTATCGTAAAGGTGAACCGCTTGGCTATCTCAGGAAGGGCGCGCCGGAGGGCCTGGACGTGTACTTCGACAACACCGCAGGACCGCAATTGGAGGCGGCGTCTGAATTGCCTGCGTCAACATGGGCGGGTCGCGATGTGTGGCGGCGTTGCCGGATATAACACGCCGGTGCCCGGGCCGCGGAACCTGGCCATGGCAATCAGCAAACGGCTGCGGTTAGAAGGATTTCTGGTCCTTGATTGGATGAAAGAGATGCCGACATTTCTTGCGGAAGCGGTGCCGGCGTTGAAATCGGGCAAGCTGGTCAATCGCGAGACCGTTGTCGAAGGACTGGATGCAGCTCCCACGGCGTTCATGGACTTGCTACATTCCGGAGCGGGCAACATCGGGAAGATGGTCGTGAAGTTGGGGGAGTGAAGAGTCAGTGGATAGTGGTCAGTGGATAGTGGATAGAAAAGCCCTGCACGAACAAAGGCGGAAGCCTCGCGGCCTCCGCCTTCATCACCTCGGATCAACTTCTCGAACTACAGCGCGCTCATGTTGGCCAGGAACTCGCCGTTCGAGCGCGTCTTGCCGAGTTTGTCGATGAGCAATTCCATCGCTTCCACCGGAGACAGCGGATTCAGCACCTTGCGCAGCACCCAGATGCGCGCCAGGTCTTCCTTGGGAATAAGCAGCTCTTCCTTACGCGTGCCCGAGCGCTGAATGTCGATGGCCGGGAAGGTGCGCTTATCAACCAGCTTGCGGTCGAGGATGATTTCCATGTTGCCCGTGCCCTTGAACTCTTCGAAGATCACGTCGTCCATGCGCGAGCCGGTTTCGATCAGCGCGGTGGCGCAGATGGTGAGTGAGCCGCCCTCCTCGATGTTGCGGGCCGCGCCGAAGAAGCGCTTCGGACGCTGCAGCGCGTTGGAATCCACGCCGCCGGAGAGCACCTTGCCCGAAGGCGGGACGATGGTGTTGTAGGCACGCGCCAAACGGGTAATCGAATCGAGCAGAATGACGACATCGCGCTTGTGTTCGACCAGGCGTTTGGCCTTCTCGATGACCATCTCGGCGACTTGGACGTGACGCGCAGCCGGCTCATCGAAGGTGGACGAGATGACCTCGCCCTTCACCGAGCGCTGCATGTCCGTGACTTCTTCCGGGCGCTCATCGATGAGCAGAACAATCAGCACCACTTCGGGATGATTCGTCGTGATGGAGTTCGCCAGGTTCTGCAACAGCATGGTTTTGCCGGTGCGAGGCGGAGCGACGATGAGGCCACGCTGCCCTTTGCCGACCGGGGTCAGCAGGTCCATGACGCGAGCGCTGATGTTCTCGCGCACCGTCTCGAGCTTGATGCGCTCCTGCGGATACAGCGGCGTCAGGTTGTCGAAGAGAATCTTGTTGCGCGCCTCGTCGGGCGACTCGAAGTTCACCGCCTCGATCTTGACCAAAGCAAAATACTTTTCGCCTTCGTGTGGCGGACGGACCTGACCGCTGATGGTGTCACCGGTCTTGAGGTCGAACTTGCGGATTTGCGACGGCGAGACGTAAATGTCGTCCGGTCCCGGGCAGGTAGTTGTAATCGGGAGAGCGGAGGAATCCGTAGCCATCGGGCAGGATTTCAAGCACGCCCTCGGCAAAAATGTGGCCCTCTTTTTCGCTCTGGGCCTGAAGGATCTTGAAGATCAGGTCCTGCTTGCGCAGGCCGCTGGCTCCCGGAAGATCGAGCTGGCGCGCGATCTTGGTCAACTCTGTGATGTTCTTTTCTTTTAATTCTGAGATTGTCATTGTCACCTACGGGGATTTACAGCAAAGGCGGGATGGTACAGCAGGAGGCGCGCCGAAGCGCAGCGCGCTTAGGCAGCGCGCCGCTGGGCTTCGGTTGCAGTCTCCGGTTCCTGGATCACTTCTTCGCGCTCAGCACCGGCGATCCGGTTCAATACTTCGTTCGTCGTGTCCTGGATGCGCGTGCTGGGCTTGTGGAACTTTCGCGTCGCCTTGGAGGCGAGCTGGCACAGCGTGTAACGGTTACGTAATGTATGCACGGCTTCAAATACCAATTCAGACCGCATGAATCTCTCCTCTTTGTCTATGAATGAACTGCTCTGTGTCGCCCGCGGGGCCCATGTTCCTGTCGGATGAGTCGCCACGGAGGAACCAATTTGGCGCCTTACTGCAGGAACTTACATCTTTTGGATGTCTATCGCAGGCTGCCCGGTTCGTTGTTTTGTTCGCCCTGACTTACTGTCAGGATACCACTAAAGAGCCACATCACAGCCACTAAAGTTTGTCTCCACACGCAGCCCCGTACGACTTTGCACCGGGGGAATTTCCTTCCTGTTTCCTGATAGTGGCGTTCAGTGAGGGCCGTTCGGGGGCAGGACGCCGAGACTGGAAGCTACAGGATGCCGCGTTACCCAGAAAACAGTAAGTTATCTGCATAACCCCCCATAGTCAAGAAAAATCGTCGCACGCAGTTGACCAATCCGAGACCCCCGACCGCAGGTTAGACGTACGCCAACCGCGAAAGTCTCCAAATCTCTTAACCCCCTACTGTGCAATAAGTTGTGTACCGCTTTTCACAGGCCGAGGCTGCTGTTACGGTGATGCGGCGCACATCCACGGCCCATCTAATTCATTCCAGCTCAGACACTTGACGTCCAGATCCGGCGTTACTTACTACGCCCAAAATGTCCGATCCAGAGTGCGATACTGGATGGCTTCGGCGATGTGCCCTGATTCGATCGCCTCAGAACCACCCAAGTCAGCGATAGTCCGCGCCAGTTTCAAGATTCGGTCGTGTGCCCGGGCGCTCAGGCCCTGCTTGGCGATGGCTCTCTCCAGCAGGTGCTCGGCATCTGTGCCCAGGTCGCAGTACTTCCGAATCTCACGCGATCCCATCTGTGCGTTGGAGAAAATACGCTCGGCTCCGCGGGCAAAGCGATCGAGCTGAACTTCGCGGGCGCGGATGACCCGGGCGCGGACGTCGGCGGAGCTTTCAGGAGCAACCGTGCTCCGCAGCTCGCGATAATTCACCGCGGGTACGTCGATGTGGATGTCGATGCGGTCGAGCAGCGGACCGGAAATCTTCGAAATGTACCTCTGAATGATCATCGGCGTGCAATGGCACTCGCGAGTGCGGTCGTTGAAATAGCCGCAAGGGCACGGATTCATGGCAGCCACCAACATGAACCTGGCCGGAAAGCTCAGCGACATTGCCGCGCGAGCGATGGTCACCGTGCCGTCTTCCAAGGGTTGGCGCATCACTTCGAGTACATTGCGCGGGAACTCGGGCAATTCATCGAGAAACAGCACGCCGTTATGGGCGAGACTGACTTCGCCAGGCCGCGGAATCATGCCTCCGCCGATCAGTCCAGCGTCGGAAATCGTGTGGTGCGGCGAGCGGAAGGGCCGGGTGCCGACAAGCCCGGTGGCAGAGTCGAGGACGCCGGCAACGCTGTGAATCTTGGTGGTTTCCAGCGCCTCCTCGAAGGTGAAGGGCGGCAAGATGGTCGGCATGCGCTTGGCCAGCATGGTTTTGCCGGAGCCCGGAGGGCCAATCATCAGCAGGTTGTGGCCACCAGCTGCCGCAACTTCAATGGCCCGCTTGGCCGTCTGCTGACCGCGCACGTCCCGGAAATCGACGCTGAATTGCTGAGAGGTGCCCAGCAGGGCTTGGGTGTCGATCTTCAGCGGCTGGATTCCGTTTCCGGTATTGAGGAGATTCACGACATCCATGAGCGAGCGCACGGGATATACGGAAACGCCTTCAACGACGGCGGCTTCGCGGGCGTTCACCTCGGGAAGGATGACTCGCTTGATTTTGTTGGAACGGGCAGTGATGGCGATGGGGAGAGCCCCACGCACGCCGCGCAGCCCGCCGTCGAGCGAAAGTTCGCCGACGAAGAGGGCGTCATCGGGAGGTTCATTGCGGAGGCCACCATAGGCGCCTAGGATCCCCAGCGCCATGGGCAAATCGAAACCTGAGCCCTCTTTCCGCAGATCGGCGGGGGCGAGGTTGATAGTCGTGTTGGAAGGCGGAACGTCGTAGCCGCTGTTCTTGAGCGCAGATCTCACGCGCTCGCGGCTCTCTCGCACCGCGGCGTCGGGAAGCCCAACCGTCATGAAATGCGCTTCTTCCGTCTTGATGGGGGAGATATCAACCTCGACTTCGATGAGGTTGGCGTCAATTCCATAAACGGCGGCGCTGATGGTCTTATACAGCACTAAGGGAATCGGCCTTCGGCATAGTAATACCAAAAGGTAACCGCTTTGAATGTGACCCTACTCACGCCTCCGCGTGACAGGGACAAACAAAGCCGACCAATGCCGGGTGAAGGGGATAGCGAAGATTAGATAGGTGGCGAAGCGGAGCTCCATCCGGAACTGCAGCGCCCAGTTGCACTACCGAGGACGTCCGTAACGGTCCGGAGCTCCGCCTATCCATGGCACCGCTGTCAGGGGAGGAACCACAGCGGCACCTGGAGAGCCTGCCCGATGACGACAGGCCTCACATCTCGTGAAATTCTTACACCTCGTGCTACTGCGTTCTATCCCCCTTGCATCATCGGACAATGCAACTTAGGTTGCAGTGACGGTTCAGCAAGTCCACAACTACCAGACTTCCAGAACGCGAGTAAGGCTAGCGCACCATCTCCGGCGCACGCAACGAACGGATTTTCGCCGGCGACGAACTGTCCTGAGCGTCGACCACCGCAATCGTTGCAATGTTGACGACGTCCTCGACTTCCGCACCTCTCTGCAACAGGTGTACGGGCTTCGCCATGCCGGAGAGAATCGGCCCAAGGGTCGAGCCTGCCCCGAGTTGCGGAAGCAACCGCGCGGCGATATTGCACGACTGAAGGTCGGGGAAGATCAAGACGTTGGCCCCGCCTTTCAACCGGCTGAAGGGGAAGACCTCTTCCATCTTCTTGGCGCTGACCGCCACATCCGACTGCAATTCACCCTCGACCATGAGGGTCGGATCGGCGAACCGAACCAGCTCCACCGCGCGCCTCACCTTGTCGCACAACGGATGCTTGGTGCCGCCAAAGCTGGCGAACGAAAGCATTGCGACCCGCGGTTCGACGTCGAAGCGGCGAGCTTCCTGAGCGGCGCAAAGTGCGATCTCCGCCAGGTCTTCCGCCGACGGCTCGATGTTGACCGTGGCATCGGCCAGGAAGTAAAGATCGCCCTTGCGCGTGATCAGCAGATAGATGCCACTGACCTTGTGGATGCCTTCGCGCACGCCAATCACCTGGAGCGCGGGACGGAGCGTGTCAGGATAATTCTTGCTGACTCCCGAAACCACCGCATCGGCATCGCCCATGCGTACCATCATCGAGCCGAAAATGTTCCGGTGTCCCATCTGCTCTCGTGCGGCCGCCAGCGACACGCCCTTGCGCTGCCGCAATTTGTAATACTCCTGAACGTATTCTTCGTAGCGGGGATAGCCTTCGGGCTCAACCACGATCGCGCCGTCGAGAGAAATGCCTAATTCGTCGGCCGCCCGCTGCACGTCTCCGCCGTGTCCCAGCAGCACCGGGACGGCGATCTTCTCTTCCAACAGCACGTGGCAGGCCCGAAGAATCTTCTCGTGGTCGCCTTCCGGAAAAACCACTCGCTTGGGATTGGACCGCGCCTTATGAATCATGATGCGCATTAGCTCGTGCGCTTTGCCCAGCCGCTTTTCGAGTTCCTCGCGGTATTCGGCAAGATCGACCGGAATTTGCGCGACTCCGGTGTCCATGGCAGCCTTGGCCACGGCCGCTGCCTCCCACACCAGCACGCGCGGGTCAAACGGCTTCGGAATGATGTAGTCGCGGCCGAACTTCAGCCGTTCCACGCCGTAGGCACGGCATACCGAGTCGGGAACGTCTTCCTTCGCCAATGCCGCCAGCGCATACGTTGCCGCCTGCTTCATTTCTTCGTTGATGGTCGTGGCATGAACGTCGAGCGCGCCACGGAAGATGAACGGGAATCCCAGGACGTTGTTCACCTGGTTGGGAAAGTCCGACCGCCCCGTCGCCATGATGATGTCTTCGCGCACCGCCTTGGCTTCGTCATAGCTGATTTCGGGGTCGGGATTCGCCATGGCGAACACAACCGGATTGGACGCCAGCGAGGCAATCATCTCCGCCGTGAATGCGCCCTTTGCCGACAGTCCGAGCAGAACATCCGCACCCTTGCAAGCATCTTCGAGGGTTCGCATATCGGTCTCATGGGCGAAGCGCTCCTTGTACGAGTTCATACCGACTGTGCGGCCTTTATAGACCACGCCCTTGGTATCAACCATGGTGATGTTTTCGCGCTTCACGCCGAGGGAAATGTAGTGCTCGGCACAAGCGATGCCCGACGCGCCAGCGCCGTTCACCACGACCTTCACGTCCTGCATCTTCTTGCCGACAAGCTCGACGGCGTTCACCAGGGCTGCACCTGAGATGATGGCCGTACCGTGCTGGTCGTCGTGAAACACCGGAATCTTCATCGTCTTCTTCAGGGTCTCTTCGATGTAGAAGCATTCCGGCGCCTTGATGTCTTCCAGGTTGATGCCGCCGAACGTTGGCTCGAGCAGTTGGCAGGTCTTGATGATCTCGTCGGCGTCGTGGGTGTTGAGTTCGATGTCAAACACATCGATGTCGGCAAACCTTTTGAATAGCACGCCCTTGCCTTCCATGACCGGCTTGCCTGCCAGTGCGCCGATGTCACCCAGACCGAGCACGGCAGTGCCGTTGCTTACGACGGCGACCAGGTTTCCCTTGGCGGTGTACTTGTAGGCATCCAGCGGGTTCTTCTCAATCTCGAGACAGGGCACGGCAACGCCCGGCGTATAGGCCAGGCTCAAATCGCGTTGTGTGCGGCAGGGCTTGCTGGAAATGACCTCGATCTTACCCGGGCGATTCCCCTCGTGGTAAGCGAGCGCTTCCTCTTTCGTAATCGACATAACAGCCTCCCAATGAATTCGTCGGAATTATGATTGCTGCGCACGCAACGGAATTAAGACCCTACAGGCCCTGAACTTCTATGTATGTTGAAGAGGATAACTCTAAAAATCGGGCAGGCCCTTCGAGAACATGATTTCAGTGCGCGCACACAAACCTTTCAGGAGCCACAAGGGCCTCTGCTTTCTTCATGATCGGCTGCTTGTCAGGCTGGAAATAGTGCAGATGTCACAAAGACCTGTGAGCGGAAACCTACGCAGAACGGTTCGGACCAGAGTGGTTAGGGGGATGGCCATGACGCCATCGGGAGACGGCCGGAAACAGCGCAGTTCCCCGGCGGCGACACCAGCCGGAGCAAGGCTACGCACGCATCAGGATGCCCACGATACTGGCCGACATGAGGTTGGCGAGGGTTCCCGCGATCATGGCGCGGAAACCAAGCGTTGCGAGGTCGTGGCGGCGGTTGGGGGCCAGGGCGCTCAGGCCGCCGATCTGGATTCCGATGGAGCTGAGATTGGCGAAGCCGCAAAGCGCGAAGGTCGCAATCGTCACCGACCGCGGATCAAGCGACGCCTTTTCCGCGCCCAGCATGGAGAATGCCACCAGTTCATTCAGCACCATGCGGGTGCCCAGCAGATTGCCGATTGAGAGGCAATCGTGCCAGGGTACGCCAATCAGCCAGGCTACTGGGGCGAAGATCACGCCGAAAATCGTCTCCAGCTTGCCGGGAAACCAGGGCATGCCATGGGCCGCCAGGATATTGTGGACCCCGCCCAGGATGCCGTCGAGCAGAGCAATCAGCGCGAGGAACGAAATCAGCATCGCAGCCACGTTGAGGGCGAGATGCAGACCGTCCGTTGTTCCCTTGGAAATCGCGTCGAGCACGTTGCTATCGCGGGCCTCGAATTCGACGCCTTCGAGCTTCGCGCCGCCTGCGGTGAGCGGCTTCTCGGTTTCGGGCACCAGCATCTTGGCAATGACGATGGTGCCGGGAGCGGTCATGATAACGGCCGCCAGCAGGTGGCGGGCCTCGATGCCGCTGAGGATGTACGCGCCCATGATGCCACCGGAAACGTGCGCCATGCCTGCGGTCATGATGACCATCAGCTCCGAGCGGGTGACGTTGGGCAAGAACGGGCGGATGGTCAGCGGGGCTTCCGTCTGGCCCATGAAGATGCTGGCCGCGACATCCATGGACTCGACGCCGGTGGCGCCCATAAAGCGCATCATCACCCGGGCAAATTGACGGATGATGAACTGCATCACGCCGAAGTGATAAAGCACGGCAAAGAATGCCGCGATAAAGATGATGGTAGGCAACACCTGAAAGGCAAAGATAAATCCGAACTTCGAGAACTTGGTTCCCAGCCCGCCGAAGATGAACTCCGAACCGACGAACGAGTAGCTCAGCAGCTTATTGACCGCGTTGCCGGCGGCCGTCATGACCCGCTCGCCAATGCCGACCCGGAGAATCAGCAGGGCGAAGATGAACTGCAAGACCAGGCCGGTCAAGACCGTCCGGAGGCGAATTGCCTTTCTTTCGGTGGAAAAAAGATAAGCGAACAGAAGAATGGCCAGAATACCCAGCAACCCGGTTAAACGCCCCATGCAGGCTCCCGCAAGACTTAGAAACGCGCCAACTTCACAAACTCGATTGCGACTACAGCGGTCATTCCGCAGGCGCGCCGAACTCGCGCACGATGGACACACTGGCGCTGGCGCCAATGCGGTTCGCTCCGGCATCGACCATTTCAGCCAAGTGCGCTGCCGTGCGAATGCCGCCGGCGGCCTTCACACCGATGTCGTGTCCGACGACGCCGCGCATCAGCGCCACGTCGGCTGCGGTCGCTCCCGAAGCCGCAAAGCCCGTCGAAGTCTTGACGAAATCGGCACCGGCCTCGGCGGCGAGGGCGCATGCCAGGATTTTCTCCTCCTGAGTGAGCAGCGCGTTCTCGAGGATCACTTTCAGGATCGCCCCGTGAGCGTGGGCCATCCTGGCCAGGCTGCGAATCTCGGTCTTCACCAGCACCCGATCTCCTGACTTCAGCGCTCCAATGTTAATCACCATGTCGAGGTCGTGGGCGCCGTTCTGCGCCGCCGCCTCAGCCTCAGCCAACTTGGTTACGGTGAGGTTCGCTCCCAACGGAAAGCCGACCACGGTGCCCACCTTCACCGCTGTGCCGTGCAACTGTGCTACTGCCAGCGCCACCCACGCGGGATTTACCATCACAGAGTAGAAGCCGTAACGTTTGGCGTCGGCACAAAGGCTGATGACGTCGCGACTGGAGGCCGCCGCAGTGAGTAGGGTGTGATCGATGAGGCTGGCCGTCGAATGCCAGTCGTGAAGAAGAGCTGCGGGGTCGCGCCCCAGAACTAAAGTGTTCGCGGTCATAGGCTCCGCAGATTCTACGCCGAAGCGTCGTCAGTCTCCAAAATGCAAACTTCCGGCAGATTACGGAAGCGCTCGGCAAAGTCCAGCCCATAGCCCACCACGAATTCGTCGGGAATTTCAAAGCCCACGTAATCCCCGTGGATCGGCATCTTGCGCCGCGACACTTTGTCCAGCAGGGCGGCGATCTTCAGCGATTTCGGCTTGTGCGCCAAAATCATCTTCCTCAGGTAGGTCAGCGTGAGACCGGTATCGAGGATGTCTTCCACCAGGATGATGTTCTTGCCTTCCATGGGACGGTCCACGTCCTTCATGAGCTTCACTTCCCCGCTCTGCTCGCGCGAGTTTCCGTAGCTCGACACCGCGATGAAATCGAAGGTCGCGTCCAGTTTGATCTCGCGCGCGAGGTCGGCGAGAAAGATCGTCGCCCCCTTCAGCACTCCGATGAGCACCACCGACTCACCCTCGAAGTCACGCGTAATTTGCGCGCCCAATTCAGCGACCTTTTTCGAAATTTGTTCTTGGTTCAACAGGACTTTGAGGCGTTCCACGAGTGTCCTCGGGCGTAATGATGACGAATCTTCGATGGTAGAGAATCCCGGCAAGAAACTCAACAACCGGACACTTACAGCATCCGATGTCTCTTCAGATCCGGAACCGCAGCGTGTCTTCAGCGGCGGAGTCGCGGCGTGATTTTAGGCGTGGCCGTAAGGCCGCGCTGCCTGCTGCACCCCGTCACCAGCCGCGGAACGGCGTAATCCATTCCTCACCTTACCGCATCGGGTACTCCCAAACATCGGGCGGCAGTTTATCCTTGAGCGCTGCATACCCGGCCTCGCGGAACAGTTTCAGCGCCGGATAGGGCCGGAGGGCAATCGTGCGCTCCGCAATCAGTCCCTGTTCGTTGTCCACGATGACTTCCAAGCTCTCGAACTTGTGGCCATCCATGGTCCCTACCCAGCGCAAGCAGGATGTTCCCTCCAGTTACGACAGGAGGGACTGTAGCGATTGCTCGAAGCCAACCGCACACGCCTCCGGCGGGACCGGTGTGGCGGTTGCATTCCACACGAATCGCTTGGATTGCGCTCGAACAACTCGCTCAATCATCCTGATTCCGTTTTCACCCAAAGCCATGGCTGAGTCGACCCATTCGGTCGTAATGTCCTGCAGCTCCGTAATGGGCACACTCTCATAGCGCTGATAGACGCGGTTCACCGTCTGGTGGGCTATCGGGGCACGCCGATGGTCTTGCACTAGCCGGCGGGCCGCTGCCAGGCCCTCGCCGCGAGGCACGAGCATATCGACAATGCCAAGTTCATATAGCTCCTCAGCCTTGTAGCGCTGCCCGTTCAGAACCATGCGCTGGGCGCGCATCGCCGAGGTGCGGCGACGCAGGAACGAAAAAGCGCCCATGCCTGGGAACAGGCCGAACAGCACTTCAGGGAAGCCCATCTGCGTGCCCTCCTCGGCAATGAATGTATTGCATGCCAGGGCCACTTCCAGCCCGCCGCCCAAGGCGTCACCTTGCACCACCGCGACCGAATGCACTGATCCCGCCGCGATGTCCTGAAGCCCAGCGACCACCTCGACGCAGAGCAAGGCGTATCGCAGCAAGGTTTCGCGATCCCGGCGGCGGATGCAGCGCGCAAACAGCTCCAAATCGCCGCCCAGGTTGAAGACCGGCGCGTCGCTGCCGATGACCAGGTGGGTGAACGGCCTCACGGTGTTCTTGCGGTGAGCCAGCATCTGTGTCCGGGCAATCTGCTGTAGCAGCACTCTTGCCTCCTCAAGGATGGGCCAGTGACAACAGGGCCGCGATTGATCGGCGGCGTGCATAAACGCCCAATAGATGCTGGTTTCCAGGTCGTGTTCGGTGCGGAGGTGGCGCTCAGCACAAGAGGGTGGATGGGGTGTCAGACGGCTTTGAACTCGAGTGGCAGCATTCATTTGCAGGAACCTTTCGTTTCGGGATGACATCCTATAATTCCGGCGAAAAGCGATTTGCTCACGGCGGATCCACCTTGCCGCGTACGGCCAGCGCATTTTTGAAGGTGAACGGAATTCAAGTCCCGGAAGCTGGGTGGCGTCATATAAGCCTCGTGATGCAAGGTCCAACGTTAATCGCGTTCTCTTGAAGCTGAAATGGATGCACTAAGCAGGACGCCGGCCAGATAATCCGCGTCCTGCCTTGAAGAACTTAACGACTTCGTGATCCAACACGATGCTTGAGTTCGCTGACACTACAATTGCCGCGGCAGTGACTCAATGGATAACAAATGCCTTTTGGATGGATAGTGGGTGACCGCGAGATGACCGTCCAAGCGACTGTAGACAAGCAACTTATCCCTTGCGCTAGCCAATCGCTTCCTATTTTTCCGCTTTTTTTGTCGTTTCTTCATCACGTTCATTTTCATGCTGGTGGGCGATACCCTAGCCGGGTGCCCGCTGGCCCGACCAAAGCTCCCTCGGGTGCCCCGTCCAACCTGATTTTGGTTGGGCGGGGGTTTTCGTCACGCATCACAGACTCCTCTTCCACAACGGACTATGCTCCCTCGGGTGCCCCGTCCAACCCGATTTTGGTTGGGCGGGGGTTTTCATTACTCGTCACAGACTCCTCTTCCACGACGGACTATGCTCCCTCGGGTGCCCCGTCCAACCCGGTTTTGGTTGGGCGGGGGTTTTCGTCACGCATCACAGACTCCTCTTCCACAACGGACTATGCTCCCTCGGGTGCCCCGTCCAACCCGGTTTTGGTTGGGCGGGGTTTTTCCTCACTCACCACAGACTCCTCTTCCACAACGGACTATGCTCCCTCGGGTGCCCCGTCCAACCCGATTTTGGTTGGGCGGGGGTTTTCATTACTCGTCACAGACTCCTCTTCCACGACGGACTATGCTCCCTCGGGTGCCCCGTCCAACCCGGTTTTGGTTGGGCGGGGGTTTTCGTCACGCATCACAGACTCCTCTTCCACAACGGACTATGCTCCCTCGGGTGCCCCGTCCAACCCGGTTTTGGTTGGGCGGGGTTTTTCCTCACTCACCACAGACTCCTCTTCCACAACGGACTATGCTCCCTCGGGTGCTCCGTCCAACCCGATTTTGGTTGGGCGGGGGTTTTCGTCACGCATCACAGACTCCTCTTCCACGACGGACTATGCTTCCCTCGGGTGCCCCGTCCAACCCGATTTTGGTTGGGCGGGGGTTTTCGTCACGCATCACAGACTCCTCTTCCACGACAGGATTATCTTTCCACCATGCCTCGGGGACTTCGACGGTACCACCAGACAAAGCAACTACACTTCATCACCTTTAGTTGTTATCGCCGACAGCCCTACCTCAGCACAGCTCGGGCCAAGCGAATGTTTGAGGAAGCGCTGGAACGTACCCGTCGAAAGTACGGCTTCCTGGTGTTCGGATATGTCGTGATGCCCGAGCACGTTCACCTTCTGGTGAGCGAACCACAGCGCGATTTGCTCTCAACAGCGATGCAAGCCATCAAGCAATCGGTCGCGCGCCGAATGATCGCCGGCCGCGAGCACTTCTGGCAGGCTCGATATTATGACTTCAACGTTTGTAGTCAGCTTAAGATCAGGGAGAAGCTGCGCTACATGCATCGCAACCCGGTGAAGCGGGGATTGGTCGAGCGGCCGGAGGATTGGGCTTGGAGCAGCTTCCGCCATTACCTGACGGGCGAGATTGGTGCAGTGGAGATCGAATCAGAGTGGACCTGGAGACGACGGCAGGATATGGGGGTCGAACTGAAAATGAAGGTGCGAGAAAACCCCCGCCCAACCAACAGAAGTTAGACGGGGCACCCGCGGGAGCCCTGGCCGGGCCACCCGTCTGTAACGAGTGCGGGGGCGGGCTACCTGCCCGTTGGGTTCATTCCTAGGAGGAGTGTGATAGGTCACCAACGAGAAACTTCGAACCGTAGGAGAAAATGTGACACGCCCGGCAAAGAAGAGGCATGAAAGGTTCCTTGTGGAACAAGCCGCGAATCTTCTCGGCAGGTCATGGCACATTGACCCTGAGAACCGAGAGAACCCTGATTTTGTGGTAACCGAAGGCGACCATCACTTCGGGCTGGAAGTGTGCGAGGTTTTTACTGGTGAGCAGGACGAAACTGGCTCATCCACGAAAAAACTAGAGTCAAAAAAGCAGAAATCTATAGATGAGCTCCGTAGACAATACGAAGCCGCTACCGCCGTCACGTTGACGGTAAAATTCGTCGGTATTACAGATGCGAAGAACCTGGCAACAGTCGTTCCGGCCCTTCTTGCGGAGGACCTTGCATCCAAGGCGATTGGCCATAACTTCGTTATCGACCAGAACAGCGGTCTCCGACTCCACGTAACAAAGGCTCTGCGTGCTGACTGGTACTCTGTCGATGATCGTGTAGGCTTGGTTAACGTCAATCCGATGCCGCGCATTGTCGATGCCGTTGAAAAGAAATCACAACAACTTGCGGAATACTCACGGGCTGCCGGTTCCGACATCCGCCTGCTGGTCGTGGCGGATCGAATTTTCAACAGCGGGAAACTCGCAGTGGGTGAAATATCGCCATTGGATACGTTGGATACGAAGGGGTTTCGAGTTGTGTACTTCTTTTCCTATCCCGAATCCGTAACCGTATTTGAGGGCACCGCTACATGACCAAGCGTCTGGTGAAACTGAAGCCGCGGCGGCTGTCCCGGCCAAAGCTCCCACGGGTGTCCCGTCCAACCTTCTGTTGGTTGGGCGGGGGTTGTCATTAAGCATGACAGACTCGCTTTCCACGACCAATCCACTCAGCGGGACGGCACGGCGAAGATCGAAAGGTGAGAATTCCTTATCACACATCTGCGTGACCTGCGTCCTATCGCTACTGTTGCCCTTCCCCTAACATCACCCAACAGAGCGAGGGAGTATTGTCTCTTTTCGCCGACGAGACCGCATGCAGACACCAAAGCTACGGCCGCTCTTGCCAACCAGCCACTCTCCGCACTATCTTCATCCTGCCATGCATCCGTCTAAATCCTTTGCTTTGACGAATTTGCCTCTAACTCCTACGCGCTCACGACTTTGCGCGAAAAATCTGCGTAACTCAATGAAAACAAGGATCTCAGGGGGAGGGGGGGAGGGGGGTACCAGGTGCCCCACTCGGCCCTCTTTTGGCCGGGTGGGTCTTTCCCTCGCCCTCGCGGTCCTGTTGACTGTCTCCTCCTTCGCTGCCGGTCCTTCAGCTGCCTCGGGTGAAGCCCGGACCGTGCGCTACTTCGAGAGCATCCGCAAGGACCCAAATCTACTGCTGGCCTTCTTGCTCCAGATGCCGAAAGGCGGCGACTTGCACAATCACCTCTCCGGCGCGATTTACGCTGAGACGCTGATCGATTGGGCCAAGGACCAGCAAGCGTGCGTCGATCCCAAGACTTTTTATCTGACTCCGTCACTCAAACTTTCGACCGGCGAACCCTACTGTCCGGCACCAAGCGCACTCGCAGAAACCGCCCTTACGAATCCGGTGCTCTATCGCGGAATGGTGGACGCATTCTCGATGCGCAATTGGGAACTGTCGGGCCAATCGGGACACGATCACTTCTTCGATAGCTTCGACAAATTCGGCGCCGCTACCCATGGCAATACCGGCCCGATGCTCGCGGACACGGCCGCTCGCGCGGCCTCGCAAAAAGAGATCTATCAGGAGCTGATGTTTACTCCCACCGGCAAGCCTTTCGGCGACATGCTGAACTCCGATGCGGTGAAGGCCATCCATCTAACCGATGACTCTTCGTCCGAAACTCTTGCCGCCATGCGCAAGGCGCTCTAGGAAAATGGATTGCCCGCGCGCGATCCGGGATGCAATGCGTCAAACCGACGAAGCTGAGAAGGTTCGCAACAATCGACTGCAATGCGGCACCCCTGCTGCGAACCCCGGCTGCCAGGTAACGCAGCGCTATCTCTTCCAGGTCCTTCGCGGCCTACCGAAGCAAATCGTTTACGCACAGATGCTGCTTGGTTTCGAGTTGGCCAAGACCGACCCGCGATTTGTCGGCCTGAACATGGTGATGCCCGAGGACTACTACATCCCCATGCACGACTTTCCGCTGCATATGCGAATGATGCAGTACCTGCACCAGCAGTATCCCGGCGTGCATGTAACGCTGCATGCCGGCGAACTGGTCGAAGGGCTGGTGCCGCCTGAGGGTCTACGCTTCCATGTTCGCGATTCGATCGAGATAGCAGGGGCCGAGCGCATCGGGCACGGCGTGGACGCGCTCAACGAGACGAACTCACTGGAACTCCTGCAAGAAATGGCGAAGAAGGACGTGATGGTGGAGATTTGCCTGACGAGCAATGACGTCATCCTCGGCGTGCGCGGGGCCAATCACCCTCTGCATGACTTCATGAAAGCCGGCGTGCCGGTAGCACTCGCCACTGACGATGAGGGCGTTTCGCGCTCCGACATGACCCACGAATATCTGCGCGGCGTGGAAGACCAGAACTTAAGCTACAGCGATTTGAAAAGGATGGCTCGTACCAGCCTCGAGCACGCGTTCGTTTCGGGCGGAAGTCTGTGGAGCGATGACAAGTCGTTTGTGCCGGTCAAGCAGTGCGCCGGAATACAGCCTGGCGTGACGCCGTCGTCAGGCTGCCAGAAATACCTTGAAACCAGCGAGAAGGCGCAACTGCAGTTGAAGCTCGAACAGCAGTTCCGTGAATTCGAGGCGCGCCAATGGCCGGCTACAGCTGAAAGCTCTCGGGCAGCAGCGCACTGACTGTGGTCTTCTTGCGGGTACCTTCGGATTCGTACAGGACAACGGCATTCGGTCCAAACTCCGTCAGCACCTGGCGGCAAGCGCCGCATGGCGAGCAGCTTTGGTGCTCGCGGTTGACGATCGCGATCGCCTGAATGCTGACGCCCTTTGACAGCTTTCCTTCCGCAATGGCGCGAAAGACCGCCGTCCGTTCGGCGCAGTTGGTGAGACCATACGAGACATTCTCCACGTTACAGCCGCTGACGATTTCGCCCTCGCTGGTGAGCAGCGCCGCGCCCACGTAGAAATTCGAGTACGGCGCATATGCCCGAGCCGCCGCCCCTTCGGCTGCGTCCCACAATTTGCTCTCCAACTCTGCCTTCAGTTTTGCCATATCAATTTCCCGGCTGCGGGCTGGTTTCGCCCAGTTTCGGCACCGTCTTCATATCGGGCACGTTGGTCGCCGGCTTGGGCGGCACATAGGGTGGAGGATCCACCGCGCTGTCGAGCCACGCCGTGTACCAAAGGTTGCGCAGCATGTCTGCGCCGAAGGCCATCCGCTCTTCGATGAATCGCCGCGATTCCGGCGTGCCTGCTCCTGTAAAGCCTCCGCCCTTCTCCAGTTGATACACCTGTTCCACATAGCTGTTCGATTTGTGGAGGTACGCAAGATAATCCTGGAAGGGCTTTTCCAGCCGACTTGCCTTCTCCGGAACCAGCGAGGCGAACTTCAGCTGATTCTGGTTGGCGGCCACGAACTCGCCTTCCATCTTCCAGTGGATATTCTTGGCGGTCGTGTACCCGTTCGGATTGACGGTCGTCCAGCCGTTGTAATTCACCGTTGTATGCAGCGGGTTAGCGCCGTCGGCGACGTAGTGTCCCAGCCATCCTGCGTAGAAAATCGCATTGCGCTCGGCAAACTCGGTGCTCTTGTGGTCGCGCAGCGCGTGACGGTACTCGCGGAACGCCACCACCAGCCGCCCGTACACTTCCATGGTGATGTAAGGCTGCAAACCAACCTTTTCCGGCAGCAACGTGTCGGGCTTGCCCGGTGTCTGCTCCCGCTTGGCATCAAGTGCGCGATAGAAGCTGTAACGGTCAGGCGGCAGCGTCATGCCTTCGACCAGTTCCAAGTCGATGAAGTGGTCAGGCTCCTGCGACAGCTTCAGAGCCAGCTCCGACTTCTCCCGCCAACGGTCCGGCTCCGGCCCCAGATAGGCCAATTGTTCTTCCGCATTCTTCAAGAACGCTGGAACGTCGGACGGCAGCTTCTGCGCCGCCACTCGATTGATCATCATGTGGCCTTCGTTGCCCCAAGGCCACGCCGAGTTTGCCAGAAGGAGAACAGTGACAACTAATGGGAGGAAGCGGGATCGCAAGGGAGCCATGATTATCTGGGCATTTCTGCGATTTTGGCGCGCACCGCCGGCTCAGGCTTTGCCAGCTTGGCGAGGTTGGGTTCAAAGCAGCGACGGCAACGCGCTTCGTACATGCCCGACGTCCCCACGACGATGAGGTCTTCGCTGGCCACCAGCCGCTGTGTGTGCTTCGCGGGATTTCCGCACTGCATACAAATCGCCAGCGTCTTGGTAATCTCGTCGGCCACGGCCAGCAATTCAGGAATGGGATGAAACGGGCGTCCCAGGTAGTCGGTGTCGAGCCCGGCAATGAGGATGCGCTTGCCCATGTCGGCCAATCGCACTACGAGATCCACGAGTTCCATGCCCAGGAACTGCGCCTCGTCGATGCCGATGACTTCGGTGCGGACGTCGATCTGCGCCTCCACCTCAGCCGCGTTACGTACGGCCTCCGAGCGGATCTTCAGATCGCTGTGCGAAACGATGTGGTCGGCGGAGTAGCGGTCGTCAATCCCCGGCTTGAAGATCTGCACCCGCTGGCGTGCGATCTCAGCGCGACGCAGCCTGCGGATCAGTTCCTCGCTCTTGCCGCTGAACATTGGGCCGCATACCACTTCGATCCAGCCGAGATTGCCCTTCGCCCAATTCATCCGATTTCCGCCGGCTGCCCGGAATGCGCAGCCTCAAGGTTCCCTTCTCTCCGAGAATATCGCATTGCAAGAAACTGCTTGAGCTCGTCGAAGCCGACAAATACTTGCGAGGCGCACCCCAGAATCCAGCCGCTGACGTGCTCGACCGGCAGCTTCGTCACCAGGTAAACCGGAATGCCGCGCCGGTGCGCCAGTGTCAGCTCCGCCTGCGAGCCTGCACCCTTCGAGGCATGCTCATCCCAGTAGGCAACGATGTAGTCCGTCCGCTGCTCAATCCAATCGAGGTCATAGGCGATGATCTTGCGGATGGTCTGCTGAAAGCGTGGCAGGTCCGACTGTTTCCAAGCGCGAAATTCACGGCGCTCAACTTCCGTCAGGTTCTTGGTTTCGTCCTCGGCTGGGTCATACACCTCATGTCCCAGCGACTGCAAGAACGGTGTCACCTCCGCCCGCCAGCGCTTGCCGTGGTCGGGAGAGTATTCGATTGCGCCTGTCAGATAAACCTGCATGGGAAAGGAGATTGTCGTCGGTCGCGCCGCAAAGGTCAATTGCAGCGCGGAGGGTAGCTGAGGAAAACTCGAAACTGAGTGCCAGGTCACGACGGACCTCTTACACCCTCGCCAGATGCACCCCAAACCATTTCTGCCGGTCATGCCAGCTCTGCTCGAGCTTAAACCCGCTCTCCCGCAGGATCGTCTCCACCATCTCGCTGGAGTATTTGTAACTGTTCTCGGTGTGGATACGCTCGCCCTCCGCGAACGAAACGTCCATGTCGATGTCAGACAGGAACACACTCTGCGCCTGCACGCTCGCCAGGTACATTTCCATGCGCGAGCAGCGCTTGTTCCACACTGCAACGTGACGAAAGGCCGCAAGGTCAAAATCCGCGTCGAGCTCGCGATTGAGCCGCGCCAGAATGTTCTTGTTGAAGGCGGCGGTCACTCCTTGCGCGTCATCATAGGCCGGCACCATCACCTTCGGGCTCTTGGCCATGTCCGTCCCCAGAAGCAGAGCATCGCCCGAGCGCAAGGAGCGCCGAATCCGCCGAAGCATGCAAATCGACTCATCGGGCTCAAAGTTTCCGATGCTCGAACCGATGTAGAGCACCAGCTTGCGGCCGGAAATGCGACTCAGCGCCTCGACGCCGCCGGTGTAGTCGGACACGATCGGGTTCACGCGCAACTGCGGAAACTGGCTCCCCAACTGGCGCTCCGCCTCCTGCAACGCGCTAGGCGAAACGTCGATGGGATAGAACAGCACCCGGGGCTGCCTTTGCAGCAGCTCCTCGATCAGTATGCTAGTCTTCGTCGCCGTGCCTGCACCCAATTCCACGAGCGTAAGCGACGGCCCAGCGGCGTGCAGCATCTCGCCCGCGTAGCTCTCGAAGATCGCCCTTTCCGTGCGCGTCAGGTAGTACTCGGGAAGTTCGGTGATCTGTTCAAACAGCGCCGAACCCGCCTCGTCGTAAAACAGCCACGAAGGCAACCGCTTGGGAGACGCGCTCAACCCGTGGCGAGCCGCAATCGCGGTGGCGCCATCGGGCAGAAATTGCAGTTGATTGCTAGTCGCCATTGGCCAACCGAATCCCCATAAACTGCCACCGCGCGTGTGGCGGAAAGAAATTTCGATACGTCCGCCGGATGTGAGACTGCGGTGTGGCGCACGAGCCTCCGCGCAACACCATCTGGTTCGACATGAACTTGCCGTTGTACTCGCCCACGGCACCCGGCCACAGGCTGAAAGCCCGGATAAGCCAGATAAGCGCTACCCGTCCATTCCCAGGCGTCGCCAAACATCTGGGTCAATGAGCCGTTCTCCGGTGCATTTCGCGGATGAAGCGTGCCGCTATCAACGAAGTTGCCCTCGATTGCACACATCTGCGACGCCGTTTCCCATTCAAACTCGGTTGCCAGCCTTGCTCCGGCCCAGCGCGCGAAGGCATCCGCCTCGTAGTAGCTCACATGGCACACCGGCTCTGCCGCATGCACGGGACGCATCCCGTCCGTGGTGTACTGCCACCACTCACTATCGCGCTGTTCCCAGTACAGCGGAGCGCTCCACTGGTTGGCATGCACGCAATCCCATCCGTCCGAGAGCCATAGCTCGGCGCTGGCATAACCATCATCGAGCATAAATTCCAGGTATTCGCCGTTGGTCACCAGCCGCGAGGCTAGCCGAAACGGCGCAAGGTAGACATTGTGATGCGGTCCTTCGTTGTCGAAGGCGAACCCGTCGCCTTCGTGACCGACGCTGTACACGCCCTCCGGAAACGCCTGCCAGCGCAGCGGCGCAACGCTTCCAGCAAATCCCGTCGTCGGGTTGTTCCGATACGCGGGACGCAGCGGGTTCGCCGCCAAACTGTACTTCACGTCGGTCAGAATTAGCTCCTGATGCTGCTGCTCATGGTTAAGCCCGAGCGCCACCAGTTCTTGCACATCGGGAGGTAGGTCCCGTGCCAGCAACCGCTCCATGGCCTCATCCACATGGCTGCGGTACGCAAGCACTTCGTCCAACGTGGGACGCGACAGCACATGTCGCAACGACCGCAGCGGACGCTCCCCGACCGCGTTGTAATACGAGTTGAACAGGTTGCGAAATGCCGGATTGACTGGCCTGTATCCCGCCAGGTGCTCACTCAACAAAAACGTCTCGAAGTACCACGTGGTATGCGCCAGGTGCCACTTCGCCGGACTGGTGTCTGGCATGGCCTGCAGGCTATGGTCTTCGATGCTCAGCGGAGCGCATAAACGCAGTGAATCGGCGCGAATGGCGGAATATGTCGCGCCCATATTTGTTGCGGTCCGAGTCTTTTCTTGCCGCATTGTCGAAGTGTCCAGCATGGTCACAAAGCACCCGAAAAAATAAACAGCCTGAGGGCCTTCACGAGAAGATGTCCCACGGGCGAAAAAGCTGCAAATTTTGCGTGAATCCGAAAACCCGGCACAGCCCCCAGTTGCCGTGCGATTTTCACTCCGCCCGCGGCTCTCGCAAAGGCGGCACGGAACCCATTACACCTTCGGACCAGCCGCGGCGGCCATCGAGTCTGCCACATTTTCCACGGCGTAGGCCGGCTTCCGGTAGCGCCCCAGCCAGGCATTCCAGCGTATCTTCAGGACTTCCCCGGCCATGCGCAGGCCATCGCGTAGCGGATTGATCTTTGACCGATGGTCGTGCGCCCACTCCACCGGAATCTCCGCCGTCTGCAGCCGAAACTTCTTCGCCAGGAACAGCAACTCCGGATCGAATCCCCAGCGCTCGATATGCTGCCGTGTAAACACTGTTTCAATTGCCCGCCGGTTGAACGCCTTGAAGCCGCACTGCGTGTCTTTGAATCCCAATCCCAGGACAACTCTCAACCCGAAATTAAACAGCCGTCCGTAGAGTTGGCGGAGCCAGGGCTGGCGCTGAGTCTGCAGCTCGCGCTGCAGCCACCGCGAGCCGATAGCGACGTCGGAACCCTCGGTCAGCGCCGCGAACAACTTGTCAGCCTCCGTAATCGGAGACGACAGGTCGGCGTCGGTAAACAGCGCCATATCGCCGCGAGCGTGCAGCATCCCGTTGCGCACGCTATAACCCTTGCCGCGATTTCCCGGATTCTCTACCAGCACGACCATGTCATCGGACACGGCAAATCCTCGCACCACGTCGGCCGTATTGTCGCTGGAACCGTCGTTGACGACGATGATCTCGGCCTGTAGGCCGCGCTGGCGGACGTATTCCTGCACCTTTGGAATCGAGTCTCCCAGCCGCTCGCTCTCGTTGTAGGCAGGGATGACGATGCTGTGCGTGGGTCGGCTCATGACAATCGGAAAGATGAGCACATTGTATGACACGGAAGCTGCAATTCATTCATCCGTCGGGTCTTCCGAACTGGTTACTTTAGTAATTTGCGCCCTTTGCAAACGCGCGCTACGCTGACGACAAATGCGCTACTTATATTTCGTCGCTGCTCTGGTCATGATCGCTCCTGTCGCTCACGCCGCGTCGAAGCCCCACGTAATGAGCTTCGGAAAACCCACCACCGTGAAAATGTTGCTCGGCCCTTCGGAAGAGAAAAGCTTGACCATCTCGGTGCGACCGCTCTTTCTCGACACCAAGTTGAAGGAGTACACCACCGGGCCCGCGCACGACGTCACCGACCGCGTCTTCGTCGTCCGTCGCGCCTACCGAGTGAATGACTCGCTACCCACCGAATCCTCCGCACGCTGGTTGTGGCAACGCGGAGGCTGGCTACTGGTCGATCGCAGCACCGGGCGCATATCCCAACTCAAGCTGCCGGACTTCGACCCGTACTACTCCGATGTAGGCTGGTATCGCGACTACGCCGCCTATTGCGGAGTCGCCGACGACGGCAACCGCGTCTCTGCCATCGTCGCCCAGATCACCACCAAGAAGCCTCTTTATAAGAAAACACTGGAGAAGCTCGGCGGCGAGTTTCCCAACGCTGTCTGCGAGGCCCCGCTGTGGCAGCGCAATCCCGCTCGCGTCGTCTTCTCGCCGCTGGGCGGCGAGCAACTCTCGGTCGACATCAACGGCCGCTTTGCCGACGTCACCCCCGACACGCCCGCCGAAGAATGACGTAAACTGTCGGCACCTTGAAGTCCCTCGACGAGCTTCTCCGCGATGCTGAGGTTGCCCACGGCCATCTGTGCGCCGGGCAAATACTCGGCGTCCGCATGGCCGTGCTCGGCCTCGAACTGCTGGGGCTCGAAGATCCTTACGGCAAAGACCGCAAGCGCCTCGTCACTTATGTCGAGATCGATCGCTGCATGACCGACGCCATCGGCGTGGTCACCGGATGCCGCCTCGGCAAGCGCGCCCTCAAGTTCCGCGACTGGGGCAAAGTCGCCGCTACGTTTGTCGATCTGGAATCGGGGCGCGCGGTGCGACTGGCGGCACGTGAAGGTTCTAAGGCGCTGGCGCGTCAGCTGCACCCCGAAATCGAGAACAAGAACCAGCAGCAGATGCTGGCCTACCGCGAGATGCCCAACGACGACCTATTCACTGTGCAATGGGTCAAGGTCGCGGTGCCGCCTGAAGAACTTCCCGGCTATAAGGGCGAGCGTATCGTCTGCGCGGAATGCGGGGAAGGCATCAACTTCCAGCGCGAAGTGAGGCGTGAGGGTCTGATTCTCTGCCGGGCTTGTGCCGGCGACCGCTACTACGAACTCGCCTGATCGAAAGTGAGCTGTTGGAAATCGCAGGCGGTTGCGTCACGCGCGTTCGTCCGCAAGAATCTGTAAGATCTGGCTGCGGGGCATTAAGATCAGCCGTCCGTACGCAATCCCATGAGTCCGTCGAAACCAAAGGGCGTGCTGCAAAAGCTACTGCGCGCGCCTGTGTACCTGTACCACTGGCACTGCGGCTGGCTGCTGGATCATCGATTCCTGTTACTCACGCATACTGGCCGGCACACGGGTTTGCGACATGAGACCGTGCTCGAAGTAATGGACTTTCGGAAGGACGGTCCCGAGGTGGTAGTGATGAGCGGCTTCGGCCGCCATTCCGACTGGCTCCTGAACATCGAAGCCCAGCCAGACCCAGAGATCACCATTGGCGCGCGCCATTTCGTGGCGACCTACCGCATGCTCGATGACGACGAGGCCGTGCAGGTAGTACGCGGCTACGAGCGGCGCAACGGGTTTATGGCGCCCGTGGTTCGATGGGTCTTAAGCCTCCTGCTGGGCTGGACCTACAACGGCTCTGAGTCTGCTCGTCGCCGGCTGGTTCAGGAATTGCCGCTGATCGGCTTCAAGCCGCGAACCTGACAGAACCTGCTTTAGCCAGGTCTCCCCGCCAACGCATGTTCTACCACGTGCGCCGTCCGCAGCACCGTTGCCTCATCGAAATGCTTCCCCAGAATCTGCAACCCAATCGGCAAGCCTTCTTTACTTTTGCCACATGGCACGGTAATTCCCGGCACGCCAACTAAGTTTGCGGTCACCGTGTAGATGTCAGCCAGGTACATCGCCAGCGGATCATCGGCCTTCTCCCCCAGCTTGAACGCCGGAGTCGGTGTTGTAGGCGTCACGATCGCATCGACTTTCGCGAACGCCTCGTCGAAGTCGCGCGCCAGCAAACCGCGCACCTTCTGGGCCTTCAGGTAATAAGCGTCGTAATATCCGGTGCTCAATGCAAAGGTCCCCAGCATGATGCGCCGTTTCACTTCCGTACCGAAGCCGGCATCGCGCGTCTTGCGATACATCTCCGCCAGCGTCTTGGCCTCGCGCGCGCGCATTCCGTAGCGAACTCCGTCAAAGCGCGCCAGGTTCGACGATGCTTCCGCCGTCGCAATCAAGTAATACGTAGGAATCGCATATTCCGTGTGCGGCAGCGACACCGGCACAACTTCGCATCCCGCCTTGGCCAGTTCCTCGATGCCATTTTCAACGGCCGCCCGCACTTCGGGGTCGAGCCCTTCGCCGAAATACTCCTTCGGAACGCCAATCCGCAAACCCCTCACCGGCTTGCCGATTTCCGCGGCGTAATCCGGAACCGGCAAATCCGCCGAAGTCGAGTCCATCGGGTCTCGGCCCGCCATGTGCTTCAGGATGAGCGCAACGTCTTTCACCGTCTTGCCGAACGGGCCCACGTGATCCAGCGACGACGCGAATGCGATCAGCCCGTAACGAGAAACTCGCCCATAAGTCGGCTTCAGCCCCACGACGCCGCAGAACGCTCCCGGCTGCCGAATCGAGCCGCCGGTATCGGTGCCCAGCGAAGCCACTGCCGTTCCCGCTGCGACGACCGCCGCTGATCCGCCTGACGAGCCTCCCGGCACCCGCGACAAATCGCGCGGGTTCTTCACCGGATAGAATCCTGAGTTCTCGTTCGACGAACCCATCGCAAACTCGTCGCAATTGGTCTTGCCCAGCACGATTGCGCCAGCGGCTTCGAGCCGCGCCACCGCCGTAGCATCATACGGTGCAATGAAGTTGTCGAGGATCTTCGAGCCCGCCGTTGTGCGTACGCCTTTCGTGCTCAGCACATCTTTGATCGCCACCGGCACTCCCGCCAGAGGAGGCAGTGCGTCACCCTTATCTGCCAAAGCATCCACGCGCTCAGCCTGCTGATGGGCGCGGTCTTTGCACAACGTCAGGTATGCGCCAATCGCCGGGTCTTCCGCTTCGATCTTCTTGTAGAACGCATCCACCAGCGCCGTAGCCGTCGTCTGCTTCTCCAGCACCGCCGTCCGCGTCGCATCTACTGTCAGTATGTCGAGATTCGTCATGTCTTGAAGGGGGCCTGGCTGAAGGGGCGCGGCTTTAGCCGCGCCGTACAGCCGCAATTCTTAAACTAGTCCTGCGGACTTTAGTCCGCGCTGCGGTTCCTATTTCTCAATCACCTTCGGCACCTTGAAAAACGTGCCGTCGGTCTGCGGAGCGTTCTTCATCGCCTCGTCATGCGGCAGCGACGGACGCAACTCGTCCGGCCGCATGGCATCGCCACCCGCGGCGCCCGCGCCATAGCGGCTCGCCACCTGCGCCATGGGCTCGACGTCCGCCGTGTCGAGCTGGTTCAGCCGCTCGATGTATCCCAGGATCGAGTTCAGGTCTTTCAGCATTCGCGCGCGCTCCTCGGCTGTCAGCTCCAGGTGCGCCAAATCCGCAACGTAGGAAACGTCTTTTTCCGAAACCATGTATTACTGTCCTCGCGATTCCAAAACTGACCGCCCGGCCTGCGGCGCCACCACGAACGAGATGCTCACCACTCGTTTCCCCGCGAGCTGATTCAATCCTGCCAGATACTGCTGATACATCCCCTGCAACTGTTTGCGCCAAGCCGTGTCGGGCACCGCAACAATCAGCACGCCATCGACAAAACTCAGCGCACGGGTCTTGTCCGCGACTGTTGCCCCGCACACCACCGGCCACGCCAGCAGCGGAGCGTCATCGCCCGCCGGACCGCAGACTTTCTCAGCAAAAATTCTCCGCAATGTGCCGCGCGCCTGTTGCATGGTGTGAACTTCGATTCTAGACGACTACTGCGCCAACGGAAACTCACTCGCGATCCACGCCGCGGCTTCTTCCCTGTTCCGCAACTTGCCTTCGAGCTGCGCATCCTCCACCGCCGCCAGAATCTCCTTGAACCGCGGCCCCGGCGCGTATCCCAACTCAATCAACTCCCGCCCCGTCAGCAACGGTGCAGGACGAATCTCCTCCGGCGGAGTTGTCCGCAGCTTCTCTGCCACGAACTCGTAGAGCTCCAACCCACCGTGGCTCGCCCGGCAATCCATCCGATGCAACTCCATATGCTCGTCAAATCGCCGAAGCCTTACGAACTTCTTCAGGGTCGAATCCTTCATCCGCTCGACGTCTTTGAAGCGCATGTGGTTCGCCACCAGCGCCTCGATCTGCTCGGTGTCGTCGTTGGAAAAATTCAGCCGTCGGCAGATTTCATGCGCCATGGCCACGCCGACTTCCACATGCCCATCAAATCGAATCCGGTCCGGCGCCACACGAAACGTCGGAGGCTTGCCCACATCATGTAACAGCGCTCCCCATGCCAGCGTGCGCGAGCAGCCCGGCGGCAACTGCTGCAACAGCATCATGGTGTGGACCCACACATCCCCCTCAGGATGAAACTGCGGCGGCTGTTCCACGCCATGCATGCGGACAATTTCCGGCAGCACCTCTTTCAGCAGGCCGGCCTGGTCAAGCAGTTCGAACGCCCGCCGCGCGTGTCCCTCCGTCAGCATCTTGGTCAACTCATCGCGCACTCGCTCGCGGCTCACCTGGTGTATCGACGGCGCCAATTTCATCATGGCTGCAAACGTCGGCGGATCGATGCTGTATCCAAACCGCGCCGCAAACCGCACCGCCCGCAGCATGCGCAGCTTGTCTTCGAGGAAGCGGCGCTCCGGGTCGCCGATCGCACGCACGATCCCCGCTTCGAAGTCTGCCCGCCCGCCGACGAAATCCAGCACGCGGTCGCCGTCCATCGGATCCATCAGCAGCCCGTTGATGGTGAAATCACGGCGCTGCACATCTTCTTCCGGAGACTTCGAGTACTCCACATGGTCCGGATGCCGCCCGTCGAGATAAATGCCATCGCTGCGAAACGTCGCTACCTCGACCGGATGCGGCGGCCCCGCCGGACCGATCTCGCGCCCTTCCTTCGGCACCGGCACCAGCACCACGCCAAATTGCGCGCCCACGGCGTACGTTTCTGGAAAAATCCGCATCACGTCATTCGGTGTCGCGTCGGTGGTGACGTCATAGTCCGTCGGCTCCAACCCCAGCAGCATGTCGCGCACGCAACCTCCGGCCAGGTAAGCCCGAAAGCCGTGCTGCCGCAGTTCGCGAACCACGTGGATGGCGTGCTGCTTCATGGTTGAGGAGATTGTAGCCCGTCGGCTTTCTCGACTTCGACACGCTGGTAGAGGAAATCCCTTTTCACTTTTTTTCGCTCTTCTGTCTTTCCCTCTTCGCGCTTTGCCTTTGGCTCTTCGCTAATTGCTAATTGCTAATTACTAATTACCCGTTACCGCTCACCCCTTACAATAAATCCGTGCCCTCCACCTACATCCTCGGCATCGAGTCCTCCTGCGACGAAACCGCCGCTGCCGTCGTCCGTTCCGGCGAGGAACTCGTCTCCAACGTCGTTTACTCGCAGATCGCGACGCACCAGCCTTACGGCGGCGTCGTCCCCGAGCTCGCCTCGCGCGAACACCTGCGCGCCATCGTGCCCGTCGTTCGCAAGGCGCTCCAGGACGCTGGCAAGACCTACGACTCAATCGACGCCATCGCCGTCACCCAGGGCCCCGGCCTCGCCGGAGCATTGCTCGTCGGACTCAGCTTCGCCAAGGCGCTCGCTTTTGCTGCCGCGAAGCCGCTCATCGCCGTCAACCATCTCGAAGGACACATCCACGCCGTGCTCCTCGAAGAGCGCCAAAATGGCAACCGCGATTTGCAATTCCCCGTGCTCGCCCTGGTTGTCAGCGGAGGACATACGCACCTGTACCTCGCCGAGCGCATGAATGAAGACACCGGCTGGACCTACCGCAACATCGGACACACTCGCGACGACGCCGCCGGTGAGGCCTTCGACAAGGTTGCCAAGCTACTCGAACTCGGATATCCCGGAGGACCGTCAATCGATTTTCTCGCCCAGCACGGCAATCCTCACGCGGTAAAGTTTCCCTTCGCCCAGATCAAGCACCGCGACCGCAACCCGCAGAACCGCCACTCGCCCGACGAGCATCGCACCGACTTCTCTTACAGCGGTATCAAGACCGCCGTGTTGCGCTACGTCGAAGTCCACAACATGGCCGGAAGCATTCAGCTTCGCCGCGAGGCGATGCAATCGATCGCGAAGCCGAAAGCCGAAGACTACCTCGCCGCCTGCGACCGCCAAACGCTTGACCTCGTCGCTTCATTCCAGTGCGCCGTGGTTGACGATCTCGTCAGCAAAACGCTCACCGCCGCCGTTGAATACGGCGTCGCCACTCTGCTCGTCACGGGAGGCGTCGCCGCCAACAGCGAATTGCGCGCGACATTCGCAGCCCGCACCGCAGAAGAGGGCATCGCCGTGCTGTTCCCCTCGCCCAAGCTCTCTACCGACAACGCCGCCATGATCGCTGCTGCTGCCTACCCGCGCTTTCTGGCAGGTGAATTCGCCGGCACCGATCTCTCCTCCGACCCCGCCCTCCGACTTGGCTAAGCTGCATCCAGTTGGCGGGCAAGCTAGTTGCTAATTGCTGGCTGCTAGTTGCTGCCTTTCACCCACACCTCCACCCTCTCGCGCAGGCTTTCAATTGTTCGAGAGGAGCGGCCTATTCTTCTTCGGTAGGATTTTTCGCTTCGATATCCATGTCGCGGAATTCGCTTGACTCAAAGATCTCGCGGCATTCGAGGCACTCCACGAATTCTGCGTCTTCGTCGCGCGATACCACCTGGACACGAGGATGACGACACGTCTGGGACATGGCCTCGCTCTGGGGATAGCTGTAGCTTCGGTTCGTCGGCTGGATGTAGGTCATAACGCTTTGCCCAAAACCCTTCGGGCACTTGCGAATTGAGCGGTATTTTAGCCCGACCGGACGCGAAGTCAAGCATTTCCCGCATTCGAAATGTAAAAATCTTTCGGCGACCACGCGCCCGCGGCCTCTGCCGCCTGATCTTCGTCCCGTCGCAGCGCCAATTTCTCCAGTGCGAGTCCACCCAATCGATTCGCTAATCGTCAGTTGCGAACATCCGCAATTGACGACCGGCCACGCCTCAGCGCCGCTTCGTTCCTCGTCCCCGCTCGCGTCCGGCGATTTCCAGGATCCGACAACCTGCACCCGAACCCTTGCCGCGCCACTGAACCTGCACCTGCGGTGCAGCCATCGACGCAGTTCGCAGTCACGTCAGAATCGCGTGAATTCGCCCCAGACGGACCAATCTGGTCGCATATTTATTACTCCTCTAGCGAAATATCCGACAAATTTTGTCGCCAATACACAAGCCATTTAGCCTCATAGAGATACCGCTCACTGCAAATTCTCGACTTTCACTGCAAAAGCTTGCATTCTGCTCCACGTATGCCTAGAATCAAATTGCGACTAAATTAGTCGGCAATGCGTCAAACGTACTGAGAATCACCATGCTCAAGCTCACCAAAAAAGCGGACTACGGCCTGATCGCCATGCGGCATCTCGCCGAGCACGCTGACCTGGGAGCGTGCAGCGCCAAGGACTTGGCGGAGATGTACAGCATTCCTCAGGAAGCGCTGGCGAAGATCCTGCAGCGCTTGACCAAGGCAAAGCTGCTCACCTCGCAGTACGGCACCAACGGCGGCTATACCCTGTCGCGCGATCCGCGTCGTATTACGGCGTACGAAGTGATCCGTGCCATCGAGGGCCCGCTTTTTATCACGTCGTGCAGCTCCGCCGCCGCTGACTGCGATCAGAGCGACCGCTGCACCGTGCGCGAGCCGCTGCGCAAAGTCAGTCGGACGATAGAAGAAGTGTTGAACAAACTAACCATCTGGGACATGACGGAGCCCGAGCCGGAGACATCGCCCGAACTGGTGACTCTCGGGTGGCCGTCCAGCACGGCAGAACAAGTTTAGGAGACTACGGCAATTATGAGCACGAATGTCATTGCAGAGAACTTGCCCGCGGGCGTAAAGCTCCCCATATACATGGACAACCACGCCACCACGCGGGTTGATCCGCGCGTCGTTGAAGAGATGCTGCCCTATTTCACCGAGTACTTCGGCAACGCTGCCAGCCGCAACCACGAGTTCGGCTGGGTGGCCGAGCAGGCTGTCGAGCAGGCGCGCGAGCGCATCGCGAAGCTCATTGGCGCCAGCAGCAAGGAAATCATTTTCACCTCCGGCGCCACCGAGAGCAACAATCTCGCCATCAAGGGCGTGGCCGAAATGTACCGCGAGAAGGGCAACCACATCATCACCCAGGCCACCGAGCACAAAGCGGTGCTCGACACCTGCAAGCGCCTGGAGAAGCATGGCTTCCGCGTCACATATCTGCCGGTGCAGAAAGACGGCCGCATTGACCTCGAAGATCTCAAGCGCGCTATGGATGACAAGACAATCCTCGTCACCATCATGACCGCCAACAACGAGATCGGCTCGCTGCAGCCCATCCGTGAAATCGGATCGTTGTGTCACGAGCGTGGCGTGCTCTTCCACACCGACGCGGTGCAGGCGATTGGCAAGGTCCCGTTCAACGTCATACAAGACAACGTTGACCTGGCCTCCATCACCGCGCATAAGCTGTACGGTCCCAAGGGCGTCGGCGCTCTGTATGTTCGCCGCAAGAATCCGCGCGTGCAGCTTGTCGCCCAGATTGACGGCGGCGGCCACGAGCGCGGCATGCGTTCCGGTACCCTGAACGTCCCCGGCATCGTGGGACTCGGTAAGGCTTGCGCCATCGCCCACGAAGGCATGGCCGAAGAGGCGAAGAAGGTCAGCGCTCTGCGTGACCGCTTGAAAGACGCCATCATGGGCCAGCTTGACGAGGTCTATATCAACGGTTCGGTGGAGCACCGCTTGCCGAACAACCTCAACATCAGCTTCGCTTATGTCGAAGGCGAGTCGTTGCTGATGGGTATCAACGATATCGCGGTATCGAGCGGCTCGGCCTGCACCTCGGCGACGCTGGAACCATCTTATGTATTGAAGGCGCTCGGCGCAGGCGATGACCTGGCGCACAGCTCGATCCGCTTCGGCATCGGCCGCTTCAACAGCGAAGCCGAGGTCGATTACGTAGCCAAGCGCGTCGTCGATACCGTCAACCGCCTGCGTGAACTTTCGCCGCTCTACGAGATGGCGAAGGAAGGCGTCGATTTATCGAAGGTTGTGTGGGCGGCCGAGCCGGCCCACTGAGTTGAACTGGCAGGGCCTCTGCGACTGTGGTGGCGAGGCTTTTGATTCGCGTCAGGGCACGACTTCAGTTGTGCCGAAAGAGGTTTTTCAAAATGCGGCTTTAGCCGCTGCGGTAACGAATTTAGGAGACACAATGGCATACAGCGACAAGGTTCTCGATCACTACACCAACCCCCGTAACGTCGGCTCGCTCGACAAGAGCAGCACCGAGGTCGGCACCGGACTGGTCGGCGCACCCGAGTGCGGCGACGTCATGAAGCTGCAGATCAAAGTCAACCCGGTGACCAACATCATCGAGGACGCTAAGTTCAAGACCTTTGGCTGCGGCTCCGCGATCGCATCGTCTTCGCTCGCCACTGAGTGGGTGAAGGGCAAGACCGTCGACGAAGCCCTGCAGATCAAGAACACCGAGATCGTGAAGGAGCTTTCGCTTCCCCCGGTCAAGATCCACTGCTCCGTGCTGGCAGAAGACGCCATCCGTGCGGCCATCGGCGACTGGAAGAAGAAGCAGGGCCAGGAACAGCCGGCCGCCGTCGTCGCACAGCAAGCGTAAACTGGGATGGGAGAGCGGCCCTGCGCCTCACCGCGCGGCGCCTCGAATCACGACGATGACAACGGTCAACATTGAAAACCCGACCCAGGCTCCGGCGCCGCCGTCCAAGGGCATCCAGGTGACGGACAAGGCGCTGACGCGCATCCGTTCGGCGATGGCGAAGGAGAACATCTCTCCCACCGAAGGTGGGCTTCGCCTGGGCGTGCAGGGCGGCGGCTGCTCGGGGCTAAGCTACAACATTCGCTTCGATACCCAGCCGCGTGAGCGCGATCGCGTCTTCATGTTTGAAGACGTTCGGGTATTTGTCGATCCGAAGTCGTTCATCTACCTGCACGGCATGATTCTGGATTACGAAGAGACGTTGATGCACCAGGGCTTCGAATTCCGCAATCCGAATGCCAAGAAATCGTGCGGCTGCGGCACCTCGTTCTCGTAATCGTGCACGGATTCCCGAACAATCTTCGACGATCCGATCACGCTCTGCCGCTATTCACTCTGCGGTGGACTGCCAGAGCCGCGCAGCAGCACAATTTGTTTTAGCCGTGGGTGTGAGCCCGCGGTCAGAGTTCCACGAGGGAACGAGCCGCGTAGCGGCGGCACCAGCCCCGGAGGGGCGAAAGATCATAGCCCAGCCCGCCGCGGCGGGCTGGGTTGGGTACAAAACAATTCCGAGTCCCGGTTGGGACGGCAGACGAACCAAGGGGCTTCAGCCTCGCTAAAACTAAATGGCCGACTCACACAATTTCGACAAATCCGGCGTGCTGGTTTCGACTCCATCCAAGCCTGTCACTACCGAGTGCTGGTCGTGCGGCGCCATGCGTGCCGCCCACTATTGCCAGGAGTGCGGCAAGGTCCAGCCTCCGGCGCCGGTCGACTATTTCACTTTTTTCGGTCTGCCTTACAAGCTGAACCTTGACACCGCTCAACTCGAGCGCGAGTTCTACGCTCTCAGTCGCAAGCTCCATCCCGACATCAACGCCACGGCCAACAGCAGCGAACAGGAGTGGAGCCTGGAGAAAACCTCCCAGCTCAACGACGCTTATCGCACTCTGAAAGATCCGGTCTCCCGCACCGAGTATCTGCTCCGGCTGCAGGGGATTCAGCTCGAAGAGCAATCCAAGGCTGCAACTGACGAGGCCCGCAAGACCGGTACCGCGAAGAAACAAGTAGTTCCGCCCGACCTGCTCGAAGAAGTTTTCGAGCTGAACATGCAACTCGAAGAGCTGCGCATGAACAAGAAAACGGGCGACGACGATCCAGAGTTAGTGAGCCAGTTGCACGACGCCAAGCGGCACCTCGCTGAGAAGCAAAGTTCCATGCTCGCGGAACTGTCTGCCGCCTGGAACCAGTGGGACGCCCTGGTCGATCGCACTTCCTCCGGCGACAACGTAACCGAAGCCGATCGTGCCTCCGTTCGCGAGAAATTGATGGCCATCCTCAATCGTCGCACCTACATCCGCAACCTGTTGCGCGAGGTCGACGAGGCATTGGAAAGCTAACCCATGGCCACCGAACGCATCATCGGCATCGATCTCGGCACCACCAACTCGCTCGTCGCCTACATGGAGAGCGACCGCCCGGTCGTCATCCCGGGCGAAGACGGCCTGAACCTCGTGCCCTCCGTGGTCGCTCTCGACGAGCGCGACCAGATCATCGTGGGCAACGGTGCCCGTAAATATCTCATCGAAACTCCCGAGCGCGCAGTGTACAGCGTGAAGCGCCTCATGGGGCGCGGCGTCGAAGACGTTCAGGACGAGCTCAAGCTCTTCCCTTTCCGCCTTGCCGACGACCTCGCCGCAGGCGAAGTCCTGCGCATCAAGCTCGGCAACAAGACCTACACTCCGCCGGAAATCTCGGCCTTCATCCTGCGCCAACTCAAGCGCAACGCCGAGCGCTACTTTGGAGCGCCGGTCACTAAGGCCGTCATCACCGTGCCCGCGTACTTCAATGACGCGCAACGCCAGGCCACCAAAGACGCGGGCCGCATCGCCGGACTCGAAGTCCTCCGTCTCGTCAATGAGCCCACCGCCGCTTCACTCGCCTACGGCCTCGACAAGAAAGACACCGCGACGGTCGCGGTCTACGATCTGGGCGGCGGAACCTTTGACATCTCAATCCTTAAATTGCACGAGGGCATCTTCGAGGTCATCGCCACTAACGGCGACACCCACCTCGGCGGCGACGACATCGACAACCTGCTCATCGCCATCGCCCTCGACGACATCCAGGGCGACCTCGGACTCGACGTACGCCGTAGCGGCGAAGCCGTGCAAACCATTCGCAAGGCCGTCATCGAAGCGAAAATCGCGCTCTCCGCTCAAGATGAAACGATTCTCGACGTCGAGCTCCCCGGCGGCAAGCGCTACCAGCGCAAAATCACGCGCGAGCAATATGAGCAGCTCATCCGTCCCGTAGTCGAGCGCACCATCGGCCCTGTCCGCCAGGCGATGAAAGACGCCGGCCTCACCGCCAAGGCGATCGACGAGGCCGTACTCGTCGGCGGCTCTACCCGCATCCCGCTGGTCCGCAAGCTTGTCGAGGAGCAATTCGAACGCACTCCCCATGCCGATCTCAACCCCGACGAAGTGGTCGCGCTCGGTGCAGCGGTCCAAGCCAACATTCTCGGCGGCGGCTCCGACGCGACCAAAGAAATGCTGCTGCTTGACGTGACGCCTCTTTCGCTTGGCATCGAATCGCTCGGCGGAGGCGTTGTGAAGATCATCCACCGCAACTCCACCATTCCAGAGTCTGCGACGGAGCACTTCACCACTGGCGTCGAAGGCCAGACCAATGTCGCCATCCATGTCGTACAGGGCGAGCGCGAACTGGCCAGTGATTGCCGCTCGCTGGCGCGCTTCGACCTGAAAGGCATTCCGCCCATGCCCGCCGGACTGCCGCGCATCGAAGTGAAATTCCTGCTCGACGCCAACGGAATCCTGCACGTCTCAGCGCGCGAGGCCCGCAGCGGCAAGGCAGCCGAAATCGAAGTGCAGCCCAGCTACGGTCTCACCGACGAACAGGTCGAGGGCATGATTCTCGAGTCCTTCGACTACGCCGAAGAAGATTTCGCCAAGCGCCAGGTCATCGAAGCCCGCAACGAGGCCAACACAATCCTCGCTGCGCTCGACAAGGCGCACAGCGGCCCGGCATGGCGTCAGCTCAGCTCACGCGAGCGCGACGATATCGGCAAGCTCGAGAATGCGCTCAAGGCCGTCATGCCGCACGACGACTACCAGGCCATTCGCACCGCCATTGACGCTCTCAACCAGGCAACGATGCACTTGGCCGAACTGATGATGGACAGCGCTGTAACCAGCGCTCTGAAAGGCAAGACGATGGAAACGGCCGACGTGGGTGAAGGCCCCGCCTCGCCCCACCCCATCGCCAAAGCCGAGATTGACAATTAACGGATCACAAGAGGACTTATGCCCGACGAGAAATCCCAATCACCCGGCGCCGCAACGCTTGACGCCCCCGGAACCAATACCGTGAAAGTCACGTTTCTGCCAGAGAACAAGACGTTCGAGTTCGAGCACGGCAAGCTGCCCTATCAGGACCACGGCAAGCCGCAATCGCTGCTCGATGTCGCCATGAATTTCGGCTTCCACCTCGAGCACGCCTGCGGCGGCAACTGCGCCTGCACTACCTGCCACGTCGTGGTGAAAAAGGGCAAGGAGTTGCTCAGCCCCATGGAAGACGACGAAGCCGACAAGCTCGACATGGCCGCCGACCTGCAACTGGAGTCGCGCCTCGGCTGCCAGTCTGTCATCGAAAAGCCCGGAGAGATCGTCGTCGATATTCCCTCGTGGAACCGCAACTATGTCTCCGAAGGGGCCGGTCACTAAGCGCCCCCGCCCCGGAGGGGCGACAGATCTTAGCCCAGTCCGCCGCGGCGGACTGGGTAGAACGAGTTTTTAGACCCGAGTCCCGGCAGGGACGACAGATGAACCAAGGGGCTTCAGCCCCGCCAAACTAAGAGCGCTCCTTCAGCCGGCGCCACAAGCGAGGAACGAATGCCGCAGGAACTCAACTGGGACACCGCCGAAGACATCGCCATCGCACTGGCCGACAAGTTCCCCGAGCAGAATCCGCTCGAAGTCCGCTTCACCGACCTCCACCGATTCGTGACCGAACTCCCCAATTTCACCGGCGACCCGAAGGCCTCGAACGAGTCCAAACTCGAAGCCATCCAGATGGCGTGGTGCGAGGAGTTTCAAGACCGCTCGGAATAATCGGCGCGCGGAAACAAAAAGCCTGACCCATGCGGTCAGGCTTTTCCGTTCCAACTCCGCGAAAACTATCCCACCGGCACCGGCGTCTCCGTCTTAATCTTCGCCTCGCGCAAATACTGCGCCGCTTCTTCCGGAGGCGTCGGATTCTGATAAAAACCGCTGCCCCACTCGAATCCCGCAATCTTCGTGAGTCGCGGCATGAACTCGATGTGCCAGTGGTAGTGGTCCATCGGGCCCTCCTGCACCGGCTGAGTGTGGATCGCCAGGTTGTACGCCGGATAATCCAACACAGCGTCGGTGCGCTGCAACAGGTTCTTCAGTGCCCGCGCCAGTTGCTCAAACGTCTGTGACGACGAATTCTCAAACGCCGACTCATGCTTCTTCGGCAGCACCCACGTCTCAAACGGAAAGCGCGGCGCATACGGCGCCAGCGTCAAAAAGCCTTCATTCTCCGCCACCACGCGTACACCCTCGTTTGTCTCCTGCCGGATGACGTCGCAAAACACGCACCGCTCCTTGAACTGGTAATACTGCTTGGCGCCTTCCAGTTCCTCGAGCACATGCTTCGGCACAATCGGCAGCGCAATCAACTGTCCGTGCGGATGCTCCAGCGTCGCCCCGGCGGCCGTGCCGTGGTTCTTGAAGACCATGATGTACTTGAAGCGCTTGTCCTTCTTCAGGTCGAGGATGCGGTCGCGAAACGACCACAGCACGTCTTCGATCCGCTTTTCCGGCATCGTAGCCATCGTGGCATTGTGGTCCGGCGATTCAACAATGACCTCGTGCGCGCCCACGCCGGCCATCTTGTCGAACATGCCGTCGGCCGAGCGGTTCAGGCTGCCCTCAATCTGCAGCGCGGGAAACTTGTTCGGTACCACCCGCACCGTCCAACCCGGCGCGTCACGGCCTGCGCCATTCGGACGGTACGCCAGTACCTCCGACGGCGTCTTGCTCTCGTTGCCCGGACAGAACGGGCAAAACCCGCCCTTGTTCTTCACGGACTCTCTGACAAAATCGGTTGGGCGCCGTGAGTGATCAGTGGAGATGATCACCCATCGCCCCACGATGGGATCTTTGCGAAGCTCTGGCACTGTGGATTGCTCTCCTGGAAACGCCTCGAACATCTTACGCCATCGCAAGAATCCGGTGAAGTTGCCGAGGATAGCTTTCGAGCAAGACCTTTAGGAGGAAAGCCGATTTGACAACTGCCTTACAATTCTTAGCGTGAAGATTTTTTTCAGCCACTCAGGAACTAACAGGCCTCTCATTCGTGACATCGCTCAACGTCTTCGCCGTCCTCTAGAGGCGGTTATCGAAGATGTTCCTGCAGGTGAACAGTTGACTGAGCGCCTCGAAGCTGCGGTGCGCGAAGGTACATCGTATGTAGCGGTGTTCCTTGACAAAGGCGCAATCGAATCACCGTGGGTTCAGGCTGAAATAGATTGGGCGCTTAAGAAGGAGTCGCTACTCAGGCGGCCCCTGTTGGTTCCCGTGGTCCTCGATTCAAAAGCGGCGAAGTATGCGGCACGCCAGTTTAACGATCGGGTATATCAAAAATGCCTTGGTCGTGACAGCGATGACGTCCAGCTTTCGGCCAACCGCCTGTCGCGGGATATCTTTACTTTGATGAGTGCGTACCTGGAAAGACTCGAGGCGTCGGATGGTGAGTCGCAACCAGTATGGACGTTGCGAAGTCGCTCGGAGCTCTCAACTGACGACTGGCGCAAAATCCTTCTCGGCGCAAATCAACGGATCTGGCTCTTGGGTCATACTATGACCCGTTCCGTTCATCCTAAATACACCGGCCATGTATTGAACCAACGACTCTCCGAAGGAGTAGACGTTCGCATTGTCGTCCTCGACCCACAAGATCCTACCCAGCAGCAGATTCGAGAAATTTCCGCGGAGATGCACGATCTGGATGTTCAGGGGAAGATCCAAACGACAATTGAATTCGCGACAAATTTTCCCGTCCGCACCGAGACTCAGAAATCAGCGATAAAACTCGCGATGACCCGCGCCACGATTCACAACAGCATAGTGATAGTGGACGATCGTGTCATTGTGACTTTGTACTCGCATAATAACGAAATGGGAGACACTGGCATTACGCTGGATCTTTACGCGACTACCGACCCTGAGCGGTGCAAGTTCTTCGAGACTGAATTTAACTGGCACTGGCGCAATGCTCGTCTTATCTGATCTCCGTCAGCCAAGATGGACTGCTCAGAGTCCGAGATAGAGCACTTTCATAATCCTCTACAGTACCGATATCTTGCCAACGCCCTACGGCTCGGTATCCATAGACCGGCTCCTGCCGGGCTACCCACTCCATGAACTCTCCTATGGTACGTGGGGACGCTCCAGTGTGTAGGTACCGCCTAAATAAATCTAGTGTACTAGCGGGAAACCAGTAAATACAGGTTGTAACGGTTGTTGAGTTTGGAGATTTCGGTTTCTCTGTAAGATTGACGATCCTTTGGTCCTCACCGAGTACTACAACGCTGAAGCGCTCTGCATCTCGTTGAGACCCAACATCCACGACAATTGTAGAGATACCGTGAGCTTGCCCAAATGGCACAAAGGCGGATAGTGAGAAATCGAATAAATTGTCGGCGCCAACGAGCAGTAGGTCACTTGTGATATCTTGTCGCTCTAACGTCAGAGCAATATTTGTGATGATATCGGGGACAGCGCTATCGGACAACTCTTGGTTGTTTATTAAGGATATATTTATGGAATGTTGCTTTTGCGCGAGCCACTTCTCAAACTGATCGCGAAATAGCGAGTTTATTAAAACTAGAATCGAAGACGGAGTATTAAGTTCGTCCATTCTGTTTGTTACGTAGTCCAGAATCGTCTTGTTTCCGAGCCTGAGAAGAGGTTTAGCCGTGTTCTTTCCAATGTCCCCGAGCCGGGTGCCATATCCTCCGGCCAAAACGATTCTGCGGAAGTCGTCCATTCAACGCTCGCCTTGGTGTTCACCATAGAACAACATAAAACCAACGTCAACGCGGACAGACCCCTATATTTAAGGCATCGGTCTGAACGCCTCTCAGCAGTTAAATGGAAGCTCGATGGCATACCGTATCCCCCTCCCTTATCGTCCGCCCTTGCGGACGATAGGGGCGGGAACAACCACTACCGCTTTTCCTTGGCGACGATCCCAATGCACTCTTCTAAAATATCCAGCGCGATGTCGGCCTGCTCTTTGCTCACGATGAGTGGCGGCGCCAGCCGGATCGTATTCGGCCCGCAGCCCAGCAGCAACACGCCTCGCTCGAATGCCAGTTCCACGATGCGGTCGCGCTGCTCGGGGCCTGCGGTCCGAGCCTTCTTGTCGGTCACGATCTCGACCCCCAGCATCAGCCCGCGTCCCCGCACATCGCCCACCAGGTCCAGCGTCCGCGGCCACTCCGCCATGCGTTCCATCATGTGCTTGCCCACGACCTCGGCATTCTTCACGCCTTCGCGCTCCAGCACATCCAGCGTCGCCAGCGCCGCCGCAATCGCCACCGGATTGCCTCCGAAGGTCGAGGCATGCGATCCCGGAACCCAGTCCATAATCTCCGCCTTCGAGATCGTCACTCCCAGCGGCATGCCGCTGGCAATGCCCTTCGCCGAGCAAACAATATCGGGCTCCACCCCGGTATGTTGAATCGCCCACCACTTGCCCGTCCGCCCCATGCCCGACTGCACTTCGTCCGCCACCAGCAATATTCCGTGCCGATCGCAAATCTTGCGCAGCTCCTGCATGAACACCGTCGGAGCGACGACATAACCGCCTTCGCCCTGAATCGGCTCCACGAAAATCGCGGCGACTTCTTCCGGCGGCAGGATTGTCTTAAACAGCTTCTCTTCGATATAGCGCGCGCAACCCAGCGCAAATCCCTCCGCCTCCTGCGCTCCACCCACGCATCCGCGATAGACGTCGGGATAGCGCACGTGCGTCACTCCAGGCAGCATCGGCGCAAACCGCCGCTTCTGTTGGGGCTTCGACGCCGTCAGCGACAGCGCGCCCATCGTGCGCCCATGAAACGCTCCCAAAAACGCAATCACGTGCGGACGCTTCGTGTGGTACCGCGCCAGCTTCAACGCGCACTCCACCGCCTCTGCGCCCGAGTTGCCGTAGTAGAACTTGTGCGGCCCCTTCATCGGCGCAATCTTCGACAGCCGCTCCGCCAGCGTCACCATGCTCTCGTAATAAAAGTCCGTGCCCGACATGTGGATCAGCTCGCCCGCCTGCTTCTGAATGGCCGCAACCACCTCCGGATGGCAGTGCCCAGTCGAAGTCACCGCAATCCCCGCCGAGAAGTCGAGGAACTCGTTGCCGTCCACGTCCTCCACAATCACGCCGCGCCCGCGCTTCGCCACCAGCGGGTACGACCGCGTGTACGACGGCGAAATATATTTTTGATCCCCTTCGAGAACGCGCTTGGCGTTCGGGCCGGGAAGCGCGGTCTTGATCTTCGGTCCTGCAACTGGAGCTAGTGTGTTGGTGGTCATGGTCGTCTCCTGCAAAATGGCTGGGGCACGGCGGACGTGCCGAATTTCTTGCCTGCCTCTTATCGCGCGTCCTACATTGTCAGACTGAAGAATTGTAACGCCGCGAATTCAGGCCGAGCTTTCGAGCTTGAGAGGAAGTAACTAGTCACCCGAAAAGAGGTTGGGGCGCACCATGCAAGGAGAGAGCTTCGAGTCGGCTCGCATCGAAACGGGCCGCGACCATGCGTCGCGCAATCCCGCGCCACACGCCGGATGAGATACGGCGTAAGCAATTACCCGCGGCTTAGAGACGCGCCTGAACATAGCATAATCCTCCCTAAAGTATAGTCGGCTTACCGGCCTTCCGTAACCCCCGAAATGCGCAATCACACTGTTGTGGGTGCCCCATCCTTTGCCCTCCTTTGGCAATGGGCGGGATCCACGACGCGGGTCATCTTTCCAAGGTGGGAAGAGCCACGCGATAGCACGGTGAATCGAGCGAACCAGCCACCGCGGGCTTTGCAGTTTGAAGAAAAAGTTGATTTGCCAACTGCCTCGCGTCAGGGCACGACTTCAGTCGGGCCGTTCGCCGGTGATGATACGTTGGGGCTTTAGCCCCTGCGAACCCATCCCCCGCACAGAAGCGCTCTTTCCGCAGCCTCTTTAGCCCCGGTAGCGCTGCGCCGCCTCTGGAAAATCGTCCTCGATTCGCAGTAAACTTAAGGCACTCGGACGTTGTTCCGCGCAGTATGGCTGGCTTAACCCAAACCACTTCCCTAAGAGCACGATGGTTCCTGGCGGCTATTCTGGTCGCCATCCTCGGAGCCTCCGCCTGCACGCGTTCCAACGCTTCGGCTGGAGATGCCCACGTCGCTCCCGCGCAAGCCTCCAAACCCTCTCAGACTCAACCCGCGAACCTACCCGCCGCGAAACCCATTACCGAGTTCGAAGAAACTCTCCGAAAGGCCGACTCCGGAGACGCTGCCGCGATGTACCGCCTCGGCCGACTCTACGCCACCGGATCCGGCGTCGACAAAGATTACGTCGAGGCCTTCAACTGGTACAAGCGCGCCGCCAAAGCCGGCAACACTGACGCCATGTACGCGCTCGGCGAGGCCTACGAACACGGCACCGGCGTCCGCGACGACATCCAGCAGGCCGTCAACTGGTACGACACTGCAACCCTTCACGGCAACAAAAAAGCCAAAGCCGCCCTCGATCGTCTAGGCGAAAGCTTCGACCGCTAAACCTTGCTCGTTTTCGAATAGGCTGCCAGCACCAGCAGGATCCCCAGAGCAACATGCAGTGCGCACGCCGGCCACAGCAGATAGCTGACAAAACCTCCAGCCGCCCGAAGATACCCGAGGTAAAGCCCCGCCAGCAGGTTATAGGCGACCAGCGCTCGAACAGCCGAAGCCGTTGCCTCGCACTCGCCCGGCCAGCACCCCAGGCCCAGCGCAAACAATCCAAATCCTGCCACCCGCGCCACCGCTACACCACCGCTATCCAGTTCCGTGCCCAACAACAAACGGGCAACCAAATCAGGAACCGCAATCAACGCAATTCCCGTTGCCGCCTCGATTCCAGCCGACACCATCACAATTGATTTTGTACTCATCATAAGTTTGATTGCGCTGCCGGTGGGGTGCCGGCAGCGCTGGACAGCAAGAGGCCCACGCGACAGCCTAGTTATTGACTCTGGCCATGGCGTCGTCCACCTTCTTCTGGTCCTCAGCCGTCAACTGCGACGGCCCCAGATTGACGGTCAGCTTGTCGATTGCTCCGGTGAACGCGAAGGGGCAATCGTAGTTGAAGTCCACTGGCGTTCGGGTATCGAGCCCGATGTCGAAGCTCTCATCCGCCGGCATGAGAAATGGAATGGTGTGCTCGATCGTCTTGCGGGCGACCTCCTTGCCATCCACGCTCAGCACCCCGGTGCCGCCCTTGGCCAGGCCCGGTCCGTCATATTTAAAGTCAAACACGATAGTGTGCTTGCCTTCGTCCAGCGATGACAGTCCTTCCCACCGCGACCGCTCCAGGTCGAGAAAGTTGTACACGAACACCGGCCGGCCGCGACCAATGTGGAAGGCCTCGGTGGCGAACGCCAGCACCAGCCCGAGTGCCGCCACCACCACGAACGCGAGGCCGAACCGTCTTCTCCACCTGCCCGCGGTGCCGATAAAGATCAGCAGCAATCCGAAAATCAGCAAGCCCAATTCGATGTGCTTGATCAGTTTGCTGTTAAAGAACCAGCTTGCTCCCGGACTCAGCATGAGCCCGTAGCCGCCCGACATACCGCCCGCCGTGGCGATCATTCCCTCGGCTCCGCCACTCGGGATAGTTACCTCCGCAGTGATGGTGTAGTCCCTGCCCAACGTATTCGGAGCATTCCCCATCGGTATGTTCGGAGTCACGCCCGAGTAAGTGAAGACCGTCTTCCCTGCCACCGCGCTCGGCCGCGCCGTCAGCGCGCGCACGAAGCCCGAGTTGTCCAGCGGAAACACCTGGTATTTCCCCGCTTCTTTCAGGAACAGTGCCTGCATCTCTTTCAGCTTGTCCGGCATCTTCGTCGCCAGGTCATTGAACTCCGAATAGTCCTCCGAGATGTGATACAGCTCCCAGTGGTAATCGCTCAGGTCTGTCTGCTTGCCCGTCCCCATCTCCCACGACGGCGACGGCGGAGTTGTGGCAGCCACCCAGCCATCGTGATAGATGGCGCGGTTGCCGACCATCTCGAAGTACTGCGTATCGCGCTTCGACGGCGCATTCGCATTGGCCGAGTCAAAGGTGTACGTCATGCTCATGCCTTCGATGGGCTTCTGCTTGATCCCGTTGACTTCGTCCGGCGCCTGCACGCCGGCCGCTTCCAGAATTGTCGGAACGATATCGATCACGTGATGGAACTGCGTTCGAATTCCACCCGGATCTTTGATGTGCCCCGGCCATGAAATCGCCAACCCCTGCCGCGTCCCGCCGAAATGCGACGCCACCTGCTTGGTCCACTTAAACGGCGTATCGAACGCCCACGCCCACGCCACCGACATATGCGGATACGTCTTGTCCGAGCCCCAATCGTTATAGTGCAACGCATTCAACGCCAGCACCGGCTTGACCTCCGGCATATTGATGATGCCGTTGTACGCCGTGTACTGATTGAACGTGCCGTAAACCGTGCCTTCCGCGCTGGTGCCGTTGTCGCCGTCGATGTAGATGATCAGCGTGTTGTCCAGCTTGCCCTGCTTCGCGACCTCGTTAATCACTCGCCCAATCTCATAATCGGTGTACGCGGTGTAGGCGGCAAACACCTCGGCCTGCCGGGCATACATCTTCTTTTCCGCTTCGTTGAGCGAGTCCCACTTCGGCAGCTTGGCGCCACCATACTCCGCCTGTCCGTCCGGCCACGGCGTCAGCTGCGTGTCCGGAGGAATCACCCCCAACTTCTTCTGGTTTTCGAAGATTTGCTCCCGCAGCTTTTCCCATCCCATGTCGAACTTGCCGTGGAATTTGTCAATCCATTCCTGTTTCGGCTGGTGCGGCGAGTGCGACCCGCCCGGCACGTAATACACGAAGAACGGCTTGTCCGGCGCCGCCGCATTCAGGTCGTGCAAATACCGGATAGCATCGTCAGCCAGGTCCGTAGTGAGGTTGTAGTCTTTCTTACCAACCCACGGATACACCGCTTCCGTGTTGCGGAACAGGTAGGGCGTCCACTGGTCGGTCTCGCCGCCCAGGAAGCCATAGAAATACTGAAAGCCCATCCCGATCGGCCATTGGTCAAACGGTCCCGCCGTCGTGCTGTAGGTGAATCCCGGCGTGTTGTGGTCTTTGCCGAACCACGATGTCGCGTAGCCGTTTTCCTTCAGAATCTCGCCGATCGTCGCGCTCTCCACTCCGATGACCGAGTCATATCCCGGATAACCCGTGGACAATTCGCCGATCACTCCAAATCCGACTGAATGGTGATTGCGTCCCGTAATCAGCGCAGCGCGCGTCGGCGAGCAAACTGCCGTCGAGTGGAACTGCGTGTAGCGCAGCCCCGCCTTGGCGATGCGGTCCAGGTTGGGCGTCGGAATCACGCCGCCAAACGTGCTCGGAACGCCATAGCCCTGGTCGTCGGTCATGATCAGCAGCACATTGGGCGCGCCCTTGGGAGGCACCACCCGCGGCGGCCACCACGGTTTGGAAGTCTTGTAGGTTTCGGTGATCACCCCGCCAAACTTCGGCGGAGGCGGCGGAAGCTGCTTGCCGTTGATGGTGGTAGTGGCGTCGGCCGTACCCAACGTGCCCGTGACCACCTGCGCGGTCGCATTGCCGCCCGCGATGAAACAGGCGGCCGTGATTGCTCCCAGGGTAAGCTTTCGAAAACTTGCTCCAAAATCCATTGAGTCTCCTCGCGAGGTCTGCTGGTTTGTTCTCGCAAGGAGTCAATTGCGACGAGGTGGCTTCGCTCCCGATAAACGAGGAGAATCCGCCCAAATGTTCAGAACTACGACCCCAAGTTGCAGTTTCGCGTGCCAGCGACTCTAATACGCCGCCAACACGAAAGCAAATGAAAGCTGCATAACAAGCAAATGCTTGCGTCCCTCCCCCAACCCGTGCGACCTATCCGCACATCTCAATCGGAGGATAGGCTCAAAATCTTGATCGTCCCGGAGGGACGGCAGACCGTAGCCCAGCGCTTTAGCGCTGGGTGGACTTCCCAATATTGACCGAGTCCCGGTAGGGACGACAGACGACCAGCGGCACTTCAGCGCCGCGCCACCTTAATGCATCTTGGGCCGCCACACAATATATGACACAATGTCGCGAGAATAGCGCTTCATCTTGCCCGCGCGCCCCGAGTCGAATTCGCCCATCGACCCGTCCACCGCCTTCGTCAGCTACGCACGCGAGGACCTGGAATTCGCCCTCCGTCTCGCCAGAGACCTTAAGGCGAAGGGCGCAAAAGTCTGGATGGACAAGCTCGACATCCTTCCGGGGCAATCTTGGGACGACAAAGTCGAAATTGCGGTAGAACACTGCGGACGTATGCTCGTGGTTTTGTCGCCGCAGTCAGTTGCATCCACGAAAGTCAAGAACGAGTTCATGGATGCGCTCGACCAAGGCAAAGTCGTCATTCCAGTTTTCTTCCGCGACTGCAAAGTTCCGCAACAACTCAAGCGATTGCAATACGCCGATTTCCGCTCCGTCCACGCAGTCGGATTGGAAGAACTGCTTGCTAGCCTGAGCAGTGACCAAGAATTAACAGTAGAGGGCGATGTGCCCGGAGCGGCGCCGGAGAGCCCGCCCGCGGAGACCTACGTCGAGTGGAGGCTAAGGGAGCTACAGGGCCGGGCAGAGGTAGGTGATACCGCCGCTATGGTGGACCTCGCTGACGCTTACCTAGATGGAAATGGAGTGTCTAAAGACATCTCCCAGGCGATTTTTTGGTATCGAAAAGCGGCTGATGCGGGTAATACAGCGGGGATGGGAAAGCTTGCGCTCAAATATATGTTCGGCGAGGGTGTGGAACAGGATGATGGACAGGCCGCGGGCTGGTTTGCAGAGCAGCCGACCTCGGCGACAGTTTTGGGATGTTCAACTTGGCCCACATGTACGAGCTCGGACAAGGCGTGGAACTGGATTACGGCCAAGCCCGGAAATGGTACACGCAAGCCAGGAGTTCTCGTCCGCAAGATGTTGAAGCAGCGCTTGACCGGATCAAAATGAAGGAGGCTGTCGAGAGGGCGCGGCGCGCAGAAGAGGAGCAGAAGCGTCAGGCCGCTGTGGAAGAGGCGAGGGAGGAAGAAGAGCGGAAGCTTGCTGCCGCCAAAAAAGCCCCGATTGGGCAATAGGAACTCGACCGCCAAGCAGCTGCGGCCGAAAAAGCACGACAGGAGGAGGCGGAGCGCCAGCGCATCGCTGCCGAGCAAGTCAGCGCGGAAGAAGATGAGCGCAAAAAGCAGGAGCAAAAAGATGCGCAGCACGAACAGCGGCAACAGGCTGTGCAAACTACTCCACCAGAGCCAGTCGACGGAGAGTACGAGCAGGTGTCGGAAATCGGACGGGTACTGCGTCTCTTTTCCGAACTTCCAGTATGGGCGAAAAGCGGAATCGTCGTTTGCGTGTTTTTCGTCGTGGGCGGATTGTATTTGTGGTTTTACAACCCGCTGGCGGTAATGAATCGCGCAGCAAATGCCGGAGATCCAGCGGCAATGAACAAATTAGGGGAAGAGTACGAATATGGAGATGCGTACCGCGACAACGGGCCTACAATCAATGACCCGATAGCCGCCAGTTGGTACCGCAAAGCCGCCGAGGCGGGCAACCCGGACGGGATGTACAATCTGGGCCTTATGTACGTAGACGGCCGCGGCGTGAAACGAGACCAGCAGCAAGCTATTGCTTGGTACCGGAAAGCGGCTGCGCTCGGCGATCAGTACGCGATAGACGCCCTCAAGAGCTTCGGCCAGAATCCTTGATTACCCACCCTTGCGGTTAGTCCAGGCATTCCCACCGAATTTTCCGACCTGCTGGCCTCTATTGAGCCGCTTTCAGACACGTTTACCGCGGCCACAGCCACCCAAACGTCCCCGCCGTCAGCAGGCCGTAAATCAGCCCGTCAATCACTTCCTTCGCGACCATGCCCCACGGCTCGCCCTTCCAAATGCCGTTAGCCGGGTTCGCCAAGCTGCAGTATCGAGCATTCGCCCCGATGCCGACAGCTTCGGGTCTACGCTGACCGTCCCGAGTGTCCAGATTTTGCTAACTGCTAATTGCTAGCTGCTAGTTGCTTATCACTTCGGCCACAGCCACCCAAACGTCCCCGCCGTCAGCAACCCATAAATCAACCCATCGATCACTTCTTTAATGACCATGCTCCACGGCTCGCCCTTCCAAATCCCGTTCGCCAATTGGCTCAGCCCGTACGTCATGAACGCCACCGTCCCCGCCACGCGAAACACCACCAGGTAGTTTGTGCCCGCTGCCAGCGTGATACCCGTCGCGTAGGCCGTGAAGTACGACACGATGACGCAGTACACGAACCACAGACCCAAGAACTTACCCATGTTGATCGGCCCGCTTTGTCGGACATTCAGTGTCCCCACCGGTCCGCGCTTGAACTTCTCTGCCGTCTCCGGAGACTTCATCTCCGCATGTGTCGTATGCGGGAACATATACAGACCCGGCGCGACCCCCGCCTCCCGTATCGCCGCTCCCACTTTTTCCTCGCCCGGCAGCTTCTTATAATCGGTGCGGTGGTACGGCAATACCATGTGCAGAATCGAACTGGCGATAAACACAATCACGGCCGCCAGAATAATCGGCAGCCACAGCGCAGATAGAGCAACCATTTCCTCTCCTCCTCGTTCTTCTCGGCGACCCCTCGCAGATTTCCCTCGGAACGGTATCGTAGGGAGAAAGCTTGGTCAAGGTATTTGAGCGCCGCGCCATACTCGTTCCGGTCGTGGTTGGCACCCCCTCCCCCCTATCCCAATGTAAATCCCTCAAAACATTGGAGTTGCCGATGCCGATCCGGCTAAAATATTCCATTCAAAGGAGTTACTAGCAAGTTCCTCATTCCATTGGCCTTAGTTCCAGCCTAGAAGGGGCCGGATTGGACGCGTTCTCGGGCCTTGGCCACACGGAAGGCGATGGCGACCCGGATCCAAACGGCCTTGGTGCGGCGCTTTTCGGGGTCGAGGTGGAAGTAGCAAAGGCGCTTGCCGCGAAGGGCGGGAGAGCCGCAGGGGAGGCCATCGGGCTTGCGATGGCCGCAGAGACGAAGGGACATGGAGCCTCCAAAAACCGTGCTGAGCGCTCTTCGCTATTAGCCAAGAGCCAGTTGATGCACGCCGTCGGTATGCCTTCGGCAAAGTCGAACAGTGTCCGAGTGGAGGTAACCTCCGCTTGGTTACCATGCTCTTAATGGGTTGGGGTGTCAAGGGAAAAGCGGGAAAATTGTGGGCGTGATTCCCGTTTTGGGAAACAGAGATTCACGAATGAGGCCCGAAGGCAATAGCGGTAGAAGAACACAACCGCGGATTACGCGGAAGGCGCGGATAGGCTTGAGGAGACACTTAACAGCGCCCCCGCCCTACCGCCAAATGCGGTCCGTAGAACGAGGCACCCAGCAGATATCAGTGACGGAGCACCAGCCTTCTGTATTAGATTCTTTAAGAGAGGAGCATCGGTAGAAGATCCGAACCGAGGTGTTGGAGCCTCATGTTGGCGACTGCGGCGTGAAGCGATTCTCATGCCTGGACTGCCCGTCAGTAACCTATGAAACCAATACCACAAGTAACCGCGATAACGCTGGCGGTGTTTTGTTTCCTGGCAGCACCCGACGTATTCAGTCAAAGCCAAATTCCTGGCAAGGTAAATAAGGTGTTGACAAGGCGCGGTGTCAGCTTTGCATATCCCGCCAATTGGGGGGTTATCGATGACCGCGACGAGGACATGCTGATCGGTTCAACCCCAACTAACGGACTCCGTGGAAGCGGCATAGTTCACGACCCAGTTCCAAACGAGGGAATTGAGTTCGGGTCCTATGATGCCAACGCTCGAGACCTTCGGGGAGCGGCCTACGAGCTGCTGGGTCGATTCCGTCTGCGATATCCGTTCCTGAAGTATGTGGAGTTCGATGCCGGAGCCAAAAACACCCCCGTCATTGACGGACACCAGTTTCTTCTCATCGGCTTCTCCGACGAAAATTTTCACGCGGGCTTTCTGTGTATCACGGAGGATAATGGCCTCTTCTGGTATTGGCTATTCGCAGTGAAGCCATCCGACCTTGACATGTATGCAGGAACAATGGAAGCCGTATTAAATACCATAAGATTCCCAAGCCACGGTTCAAGTCCAAATCATTCCCCGTCTGCAGCTGCTACCGCAATTGATGTTCCAGCAAAGCCATCCGCACTCACGAGCCAAGAGATAGCCAAGAGGCTTTCCCATCAGTGGTGATGCTTATAACTGAGGACTCCAGAGGGCACCCTCTTTCGGTGGGAAGCGGTTTCGTGGTGGAGCACAACTTGATCGTTACGAACCTTCATGTTTGGGAGGGAGCGAAGGACGGAGTTGCAAAGTTCGTCGGTCAAGACGAGCACTATCGAATAACTCAGGTTGTAGGTCGAGACGCCGCGCAAGACCTTGTCTTATTGCGCATTGAGGCGCAATCGGCCCCTGCTCTTGCCTTGGCCAAGTGCAATGACGTCGCAATCGGGGATAGAGTCTACGCGATCGGGAACCCAGAAGGACTGGAGGGCACTTTTTCCGATGGAATCGTCAGCGCGATACGTCAGACGCCTGAGGAGCACTTCATTCAGATCACGGCTCCCATATCGCATGGCAGCAGCGGTGGCCCGGTGCTCAATGTCAGAGGCGAGGTGGTTGGGGTGTCAACGGCGATGCTAAAGGGAGGCCAAAACCTGAATTTTGCGATTCCGAGTTGCTACGTGGGCGCACTCCTTTCAAGGGTACCAACTACACGCAGCCGATGAAGGTACGGGGATCCGGTAGAAGAGCTCACGGCCATGGACGTGACAGCCCGGCGGGGATGCACTTTTAATCAGGAGCAACAACATGTTAGTCGACTGCCTTATTCAGATCGAGCAACACGACCCGCTTCTTGGAGGCGGATACCAAAATGGCAAGTATGGAATTGTAGTCATCCAGCCCGCCCTCGGGGGCAGCGGCAACGTGCGAAATATTGACAGCGACGAAGACCTAATTTTGTTCCTTTACAAGTTGGGATTCAATGACGAGAAGGCCACTGCAGCCTTGACGGTCCTGCAGAATTCGCGAAAATACGAGAACCGCCTGTACCTTGATGCCGCTTTAGTGTCTGGTCTTGGTTTCTGAACCAGCAGAATGTCTTTTCGAGACTGCCTGGCGCCCCCCCTACCCGCCGCTACGCGAGCCGTAGAACAGGGCACCCGGCGCTTCCCTTACAATCGAAATGCATGGCTCTCAACCTCTTTAATACTCTGTCCGGCAAACTCGAAGAGTTCCAACCGCTCGACGACAACTACGTCCGCATGTACGTCTGCGGCCCGACGGTTTACGACTTCGGTCACATCGGCAACTTCCGCACCTTCGTCGCCGTCGATGTGCTGCGCCGCTTCCTCAAGCAGAGCGGCTATAAGCTCAAGCACGTCATGAATATCACCGACGTCGAAGACAAGATCATCCGCAATGCTGCCCGCGACGGCGTCACCGTGCAGGAATACACGCAGAAGTACACCGATGCTTTCTTCGAAGACTGCGCAGCGCTGAACATCGAGCGTCCGGAGATGATCGTCAAAGCCACCGACCACATCCAGGAGATGGCGCACTTCATCGCCCAATTGCGCGACAAGGATTTCGCCTACGCTGCCGAAGATGGCTCGTACTACTTCGGATCGCCAAGTTCCCTGACTACGGCAAGCTGTCCAAGAAGGACTTCGCCGGCATGACCGACGGCGCGCGCGTGGATGTGGACGAATACGAAAAGGACAACGCCCGCGACTTCGCCCTTTGGAAAGCTCCCAAACCCGGCGAGGCGCAATGGGAAACCGAAATCGGTCCGGGCCGCCCTGGCTGGCATATCGAGTGCTCGCAGATGTCGATGAAGTATCTCGGCGAGAGCTTCGACATCCATTGCGGCGGAGAAGACTTGATCTTTCCGCACCATGAGAACGAGATTGCACAATCGGAAGCGCTGACCGGCAAACCGTTTGTGAAGTATTGGGTGCACTCTCGGTTCCTGCTTGTCGAGGGCGAGAAGATGGCCAAGAGCGCCGGCAACTTCTTTACGGTGCGCGACCTGGTGCTGATGGGGCACAAGCCGTCGTCGATTCGCTTCCTGCTGATGTCAGTGCCGCACCACAAGCAGTTGAACTTCACGTTCGATGGGCTCACGCAGGCGGCGAACTCGGTGGAGAGGTTGCGCAACTTCAAGCTGCGCTTGCAGACATCGAAAGTTGAATCGGGTTCGAATCCCGTGGTGGCCGAATTGGCCGCGAAGGCTGCGACAGAAATGCGCGCAGGCATGGAAGACGACCTCAACACGGCGCGAGCTCTCGGAGCGATTTTCGACCTCGTTCGCGACGTGAATGCCGCTCTCGATGCCGGTCACGTAAGGCAAGACGACGTCGCGACAATTCTGCAGGTGCTGGAGCAGTTCGACGAGATCTTTGCGGTGCTCAACGACGATGACGCCGCGAAAGTGCGCGCGATTGTCGAGTGGGCCGAATCGGACGGAAAAGCCGACAAGATCAGCGCGGCCACGGCGGAAATGGCAAAGACGGCTTCGCTGTCGGATGCTGAAGTGGAAAAATTGGTGGCCGAGCATTCGCAGGCGCGCGCGTCACGCAACTTCGCGCACTCGGATGCGATTCGCAATCAACTGGCCGACAACAGCATCATCCTTGAGAACACGAAAGACGGGGTGCGCTGGAAGCGGAAATGAGCGAGAAAAAGAAAAATAAATCGGAGAAGCGTGAACAGAGCATACCAACACCCGCCGCAAAGTCAGGACGGAAAAAGTCGGCGCGCAAGGGAAGCTTGAGGGACTTCTTCTTATCAGCACCCTTACGCGGACTCAAATTGGAAAGGCTGCCGGGCCGTCTGCGAACGCCGCAATTCTGAGTCTCGGCTATGGCCTAAACTTCGGATTCCAGTTCGGGCGGCCCTTCGCCCGCAAGCTCCTGTTCGCCGGCGAGATGGACTTTGGCGGTCGTAACGAGCGCGACGCCTGCGGTGATCACCACGGTTCCAACGAGCATGAAATGGTCGAAGCGTTCGCGCAACACAATGAACCCGAGAATCACAGCGACAATCGGATTGACATAGGCGTAAGTGGCAACTTTGGGCGTAGGCACGTGCTTGAGCAGCCACACGTAAGCGGTGTAGCCAACCCACGAACCAAAGACCACAAGATAAAGCACGGCCGTCACGCCTCGGCGGTTGAACACCACGCGGTGATATTGTCCCGTCGCCAGCGCCATCACGGAATGAGCGAGGCTGGCGAAGCACATTTCCCAACCGGTGGCGACGAGCGGATCGACCTTCATCCGCCACTGGCGAGACAACACCGATCCGATCGCCCAACTGAGCGAAGAGAACAAGAGACTGAGCGAGCCCAGCAGTTGCATCGTTCCCAGCGCTTCGCGGTGCGTGATCCTGGGCCAAACCAATATGGCGATCCCGATGACTCCCATCACCAAACCCACAGCGCCGCGCCGCGACATCCGGTCGCCACGGAACACAAAGGTCTCGAGCACCAGAAACCAGATTGGTGTGACCGCAAGAATGAGGGCGGCGAAACCGCTGGGAACGTACTGTTCGGCCCACGCCAGCGTACCGTTGCCACCCACCAGAAGAAGCACGCCGATGGCGGCCAGACGAAGCGCTTCGTGGCGGGTGATACGAACGGTCCGGCCGGACATTGCGCACGTCGCCAGCATGATCGGCCCGGCGATGAGGAATCGCAGGGCGCACATGACCAGCGGCGGAATCCCTTCGGCCGAAGTGATTCGGATGGCGAGATACGTGGATCCCCAAAAGACGTAGACCAAGGCGAACGCGAGGATGACCTTGAGGCGATGGTCGCCGTCGACAGATTTGTGGAGTGGGAGCGAACCGGACATTACGAGGCCGACAACCGGTGGTTGTGGTCGCGCAGACGCCGGCCCGTGACAAGGATGTAGTGGATGCCGGAGAACAGAGTAAAGCCAAAGGTGGCGTACAAGAAGACCGTCTCCAACATCACGACTGCGGGAGCCTGCACGACCTGGGCCAGCACGACGAAGAACACCGCCGCGATCTGGCAAACGGTGTTGATCTTACCAAAGATGCTGGGCCGGAAATCACGGAAGCCAACGGTAGCGTACAGCGCCATGCAGGTGAGAAGTATGCAGACGTCGCGGCTGAGGACGAGCACGGTGTACTTCCAGGGGATTTTGTGGGCGATGGCGAGGACCAGAAAGAGCGAGCTGAGCAGCAGCTTGTCGGCGATGGGATCGAGATACTGGCCAAGCATGGTGCGTTGATCGAGGACGCGGGCCAGCCAACCGTCGAGCGCATCGCTGAGGCCGGCGAGAACCAGCAGGCCGAGCGCCCAATGCCAGTTGTCGTCGAGGACGTTGGTGATGACGAATGGAATGAAGATCAGGCGCAGCAGGGTGAGTTGGTTTGGCGCTGTCCAGAATTGATTTTTCACCCCGCTCACCTTTCGTGTGACTTCCGAAATCAGTATCCGGCACGACGTCTGACAGACAAGTTGCAACACGGCCATATAGATTGTCGGGTTTAATACCGCCAGTTGGCAACATCGGCTAGAAAAGGCCGCCGAAGCAAACCTTGCCGTGTGATTCGGGTCACCGCATCAGAGCGCCGGGTCGCGATATTTTCTGGGCGACGTTGATGCACCCGCCCGAAAGACCGTGATGTGGCTGACCCAACTCGTTGCCCGAGCTCTGCGACAGGCGGCCCGGCTGTTTGGTGGATCCTTGCCGGTGCATCTGGCGACTGCGCAATGGGGCGAGACGGAAGCGTATTTCTACCTTCGCAGCCTGGGCTATCGAATTGTGGCCAAGAATTTCCGCGCGAAAGGCGAGCACGGAGAAATCGACTTGATCGGATGGGACGATGGCAAGCTTTGCTTCATCGAGGTAAAGACTCATTCGCGGGCTGGGCTCGTGCCGCCGGAGATTGCGGTGGACACGAACAAACGCAGTCATATTCGGGCGGTGGCGCGGCGTTACGTGCGCCAGATGCGTTCGGAACGACCTCCAGCTTGCCGGTTCGATGTAGTGAGCGTGGTGCTGGAAGGACGAAACCACGGACCTCACATCCGATTGCACAAGGGAGCCTTCGCGTGGCGAGGTACCAGCCCGGCAATGCGAGAGCGAAGACGGTAGACGCAAGTGCCGCAGCGGCGGCACTTGCTCCGGCTTGCAGGCGCAGCTAGAATGAGAGGAGCTAATCAGTAGGCGCGTAGCTCAGTTGGTTAGAGCGCTACCTTGACACGGTAGAGGTCAGGAGTTCGAGTCTCCTCGTGCCTACCATCTTTTCAATCACTTACGAATTTTGCCCTCTGCCGTTTGGTAGCATTTGGTAGCAAACCGCCTCTTGCCGCCATTCGATTTTCCCGTTCGGTAGCATTTGGTAGCAAATAAACGGAGCCCGCAGTGCGCTTCCGTCCTGCTCTCAGTTCCCCGTACACAGAATCGACCATCTGTTTCACGCTCTCCGGCAACTCCTGCATGTACTCGTTAGCAGTCGTGTCGGCTTTAGCGTGCCGCAGATGCGCCTGGATGTCCTTCACTGATCCTTTCTTCTGTGCCAGCGTCGCCGTTGTGCGGCGCAGCACTTGAAAGTTCAGCTTCGGTAATCCCAGTTTCTCGGCCAGCGGTATCAGGACTCGGTTGCGGTAATTCCCCGTATCCATGAACCCGCCTTCTGAGTTCGGAAAGATGAACGCATCCGGCGAGGGGGCAGGACAATCCTGCTTCCAGAGCCAAAGCTCGTTCGCCAGTCCTGTCGGAAGGTGAACGTCGCCCAGACTCCGTCTTGTCTTGCCCCACGGCCGTATCTTTCCCTTGTAGACCGTTTCTGTGATGGTCAGCTTGCTGCCCTCGAATGACCTCCAGCGCAACGCGAACAATTCGCTCGGACGCAGTGCTTCGGTCATCTCAAGGATCAGCAACACTCGATCCCGGTGAGTGAGAGTTGCAAGGACCAGCCGCAATTGATCCCACGTCAGAACCGTCTTGTCCTTCTTCCGGAGGTTGAGCGGTGCCGTGACCTTGTGCGACGGGTCTTTCTGAAGGAAATCCTGTTCAACGGCTTCGCTGAAGATTGACTTCAAATACGAGCGGGCCTGGAGCACCCGATCTGTCGAGCAGAACCGGGCAAGACGATTGATGTGCGTCTGCAACATGAACTTGTCGATTGCGTCCATGGGGACGTTTTCAAACTTCTCGACCAGGTCTCTTTGAATCTGAATCTTCTTCACCTTTGCCGTCTCAGGCTTCCAGTTCGCTTCACGCAGCGGGAGATAGCGGTTGCGAACGAACCAGCCAAACGTGATTGAGCCGTCCTTCATGAGCCGGCCATTCGCGTTTTGGCCCGTCTGTTGCGCTATCTCCTTCTGCAGTTCCTCTCGTGCCTCAGATTTCGTCAACCGAGCCTTGAGGCCGAGAACAATCGTGACTACATCAGTTACTGGTGCGTTGGTGACAGGGTCGAGCACCGTTCTGCGGTAATATCCGTACCACTTCTTGCCGCGGGCGACGACCCAACCTCTCTGGTGCGACTTACCCATCTATTCCTCTGTTTTTCTGTGGGGGAACAAGTGGGTCAGGCTATTTTACGCCCGGAATTTCTCCGCCGCATTGTCGAGAGCCGCTCTTGCTCAGCGATGAATTCCTCGATCTTGCTGGCGCGGTAGCGCAGGATTCCTGCCCGCCCAGGTCCGCTGCCAAATCGAATGACCGGCAGAAATGGCGTCTTTCTTGAGGAGTGATCCCAAACCCAATCAAGCGACGTGTTCAGCCGCTTGGCGACTTGCTCAGGCGTGAGCAATGGATCGTTTTCAACCGCGCCAGTCTTGCCTTCCAGTAACTTAGGATCTCCAGCCATAATTGGTATCAACTCCTGAATGCAACGTTGTGAGATAAAAAGTCCGCGCATGTTCTCGGACCACGCAGCAACGAATTGGTGAAACCCGGGCTTCTCCCACCGCGGTTACGACTGATCATGTTCTCCGGTAGGCCTCTTCACTCGCGCGTGGACCGTTCCCGGTCAACGCGTACGGCAGCTAGAAACGGCGTCTCCACGGTTCTTGTTAGCTGTAAATCGATTGGCAGTCAAACAGACGGATCGGGATACTGGGCCCCGATCGATGGGGCTACCGTCCGGACTCGCTTCTAACTGGCTGTACCTGGCAGAAATATCTTGCTGAAACCATTGTCACCGCAGCGCTCCAATGCTCCGACTGCTAAAGGTGGGCCTCGCACCAGAATCATGATCGTTAATAGATTTATTTCACCGATTACACTTTGACTGTGCAAATCAGTTGGTGTGCAGGAATTCGCCGCCAAATTGAATGCCACAAAAGTGGGCACGAATTGGTCCGTGATTCACTCCGCCAGGGCCGCCGCCGCTGCTGCAAAATCAATTCCCTCCCCCAGCCGCTGTCTGAGTTCCTTGAGCCATACTCTTGGATTGGTACCGTGAATCACGCGCCCCAGAAAGCCTAACCGCTCGGCTGCATTATTGCGGTTTCGCCGGATGTCGTCCTTCGTGATCTTGGTGTACAAAGCGAGAAAGATATCCAGGTTCCGGGGCTTGGCAAACACGTAGGTCGCGTGACCGAGCTGTGGGGTTTCGACGACCACGGCTTTCTCCATGTCGAAGATGTATTCCTCCCGAAATAGATAGAGCCGGCGTGCCCGGCGTGCGAGCTGGCGATAGAAGAACGGGTCATAATCAGGGCGCCAACTGATCTGGGCGACATCAAAATCACCGGGAACATGCAGCTCGGAACACATTCGCTGCAGCTCCGCTCGCTCGACCGCCCGATGTTCCAAGCACAGCCGGATCTGATCCAGAGCCCGCGAATACTGGCCGAAACGATGATAGGCAGTTTTGGCAGATTCGATTTGCAACTGGAAATCGGGTGGCAGTTTGACCTCCAACCGGCTCGGCAAGGCAGTTTCCCGGGTAACGAGTTCCCACTCATCACGACGTTTGCGGTACTTGCCGCTCTGTACGAAGGTGCCTTCGACCTCGATCTTGGTTCCCAACAGATGCTTCCACTGATTCCAGGTGCGGTCCCAGAGTGTATGCAGGAGGGCCGGGTCGAGCCAGAACTCCAGCTTGCGGCGCATGTCGCGGCAGAGCGCCCGGTCATCGTAGAAATCGCATCTTCGGAGTGGCACATGGAACCGCCGGCGCCGGAGATCGGGTGAAAACGCGAAGATGCGGCGGGCAAAGAACGTCTTTCCGTCGCGGGAAGGTTCGCCTGCAACGATGAGAGAGCCAAATCCGCCATACGGAAACACGGCAGGGGCTTCGGGATCGACTAGCAGCGCGTCATAGCAAGCGCGCAGTTCCGGCTGGCCAACAATGTTAAAGGCCCGCTCCAGCGCCACTCGCTCTCTGTGCTGCACGCCCGCCGTCCTTAGCTCCAGATCACGCAGCTTGAAAGCTACGCGAAGCTCGGCGGGCGATGCGCTGGCCGGGATACGCAAGATCTCGTACAAGGTGGGATGATCGACTCTGTTGGCCGCACCCGCTAGGCGGTAGAAGTACTCGCGGAGGCCCTCGCAAGGCAGGAAAATCGTCCCGATGCCAAGGCTTCCCATCTGAACCTCGGCAGAAATGAAGTGCTGATTTCGTTTGTCCTGCTTGGGCTGGCTGACGTAGCCGATGGGAGCCTGATAGAGATAACGACTCGGGCCGGAGGCGGCATTCTTGGTGACGAGGATTTCCGGGCCGGCTGCATCTGCTGCTGGAATCGGAAACGTAACTTCGTCGCCGACGGCGACAGACTTCGCAAGAAAACGCGACAAGAAAAGCTTGGTTTCGTTGGCGAACACACAGGCTGCAGGATCCTTCTGCAGCTGCACGCTGACCACGCGATTCCGGCAGACAGGAATGGACGGGTTGAAGGACGCGAGAGCCATGCTGTCGGCGGGCAGTATAGAACGGCTTTGCGGAAGTGCAAAACACCGATTCGGGCCCAATATGGTCGAGTTGATTGGCCGCAAGTCTTTCCCAGCGCTGGTAAAACTTACCGGCCTCCATATCCAACGCGCGTCGTAAGCCGCTTGTTTTCAGTCCACATCCTGTGGCATATCGCTTGCTCTCTGCACATCCTCCACTAACCAGGCCCGGTATGCACCGAGTGAGGATTCGTGTCCCAAAGAAGGCGCTAGTTGTAGCGGCCTTGGTTCTGGCGGTCGTCATTCCCTCCTCGCGCCCCGCCTACACATGGCTCCGAAGAATATCTGCCAACAAGCAGCTCAACATTAGTGATGGGTTAGGCCATCCGGAAAGTTCATCCGATCCTCATGAACTCTTGGCAGAAGCCAACCGCCTCTCCTGGCTCAACAACGGGCCGAAAGCTGCGCCCTTATACGCGAAGGCGGAAAAGCTCTTCGCAGATCAGGGCGATACGCGAAATCAGCTCTACGCCCAAATTGGACACCTCAGATCAGAAGCCGAGACGATGTCCTTCGTCGATCTGTCGCGATTCTTGAACGACCAGTTGCAGAATCCGATCATGCGCAGCGATCCAAGGTTGCGCCTCTGGTGCCTCGCCGCAAAAGGCTACACCGACATCGAGATTGACTATCGGGCGGAGAAAGAAGACTGGCTGGAGGCCCAACAGATTGCAAAGAGTCTTGGGGACGACCGGTGGGCGACCAGGGCGTCTGGCGAACTAGGTGTCATTGCCTTCCTGGAGGGAGATTCCGGCCGGGCAGCAAAGCTCCTGGGCGGAGCCCTGGTCTCAACGATGGCTAATGGCGACAGTGGTGGTCAGATTCGCTTCCTGGAATTGCTGGGCAACGGCATGCTGGAGGTCAACCGCAATTCTGAAGCCCTGATGTTCTTTGAGAGGGCTATTAAGATCGCCGAGGCTGAAAAGGATTCCGGACTTCCCTTCATGGCGTACGAAGGAAAGGCACAAGCACTGGTCGCGTTAGGCAGACCTGATGAAGCAAAAAGCGTACTCCAGGACGCACTCGCAAAGGCCCAATCGCAGCAGAAGCAAGGTCATCAGGCCCAACTGCTGATTATCCTTGGAAAGTTGGCGGCTCAAAGTGGAAACCAGCAAGAGGCCATTGCCGATTTGGAGGATGCCGGGCGATTAGCAGCGAGCGTCCGCTTCTACCGGATGGAAGCTGACGCCATGTTCGAACTGGCGAAACTTTATCGCGATTCTGGAGATCTTGCTGCTGCCGATGCCCGTGCGACTAAGGGTCTCGCTGCAAGCCAGCAGGTCGGTGATCGCTATTACGTGCCACGGAACTTAACGATTTTGGCTGACCTGAAAGCACGACGCGGCCGCCTTGCAGAAGCGAAGGCACTCTACAAACACGCCGAAGACGTCATTGACGGCATGCTTGGCGGAGATGACTCCTATTGGAACAGCTCCATCGCCGCGGCTATGAGTCAGACCTACCTCCAACACTTCGAACTCGTTGCCAAGAAGGGTGACACAGAGGGTGCGTTTCAAATATTGGAACGTGTCCGAGGACGAACTCTGGCCAGCGCCCTGGAAGACAGAAAGGCCACACCGAGATCTGGGTCCAGCGAAGCGGCGACACTGGACAATTATGTCGCCAACACTCAAACCCGCTTGATGCAGACCAATAGTCCGGTCGAGCGTGAACAGTTGCTCGATGCTTTGGCGGAATACGAGTGGCGTCTGCGGTTAGCGTGGAACGAGGGAGATCAACGCCTTCCCATCGACCCCGCACCTCTAACCCAGGTTCAAGACAGCCTGAAGCCAAACGAAGTTCTACTGGAGTACGTACTCGCCGAGCCGAACTCCTTCTGCATTTCAGTCACGCGTACAACTGTGAAATTACGAGTGCTACCGGTTGGCCGCAAGGAGATCGAAACGCTGGTGCAGCGGTACGTTGACGAGATTCGTGCGAAGAAAACCTCGCATGAAGAAGCGAAGCAACTCCATGCGTTTCTTCTCCAGCCAGTTCCTGAGACATCTAAGGGCACCCGATTCATCGTTGTTCCGGACGGCATATTGAATCTGCTGCCGTTCGAAGCGCTACGGAATAGCCAGGGGCAGTATCTGCTAACGTCCGTTGCGATCAGCTACGCTCCCTCCGCCACCGTTCTCGACGCGCTGCGAAGAAGAGACAGACAGCAAGAAACCCCTCGACCGTTCCTTGGAGTCGGGGACGTTGCTTACGAAAATCAAGGCGGCAAGGGAAACAGAATCCCAGCTTCCGAGACATTGCGGGGCCGGTTTGCTCGCAGTTTCTCCGACTTCGTCGGAATGCCGCTTCATGATCTGCCTCAAACGCGGGAAGAGGTCGAGAGCATCAGTAGAATTGTGGGAAAGGGCGCAGAAACTCTGTTTGGTGCGAGCGCTACTGAGAGCGCATTCAAGAAAGAACCGCTCAATCAGTTTCGCGTCCTGCACTTGGCTGTCCATGGATTTGCCGACGCGTTATATCCGGAACGATCAGCATTAGTCCTTGGGGCTGATCCGAAGGCGGGTGAGGACGGTTTGTTGCAGGTCCGAGAAATCAAGAAGTTGCGATTGAACGCCGACTTGACCACGCTCTCTGCATGCGACACCGGAGTTGGCAAACTGCAAGGGGAGGAAGGCGTGAGCGATTTGGCAGAAGCCTTCCTGGCCGCTGGCTCGAAGACCGTTGTGGCGAGCCTGTGGAGCGCGGATGACACCTTTGCCAGTGCACTCATGGAACTCTTCTACCAGCGCTTGGCGCTCGGAGAAGAGACGAGTTCGGCATTGCGAGGCGCCAAGCTGGATCTGCTGACGAAATACGGCGAACAAGTGAGCCCATTTTATTGGGCAGGGTTCGTAGCGATTGGGGACGCATCAACGCCGATTAGGATTAGGGAGCAATGAATCTGACGCTAGACGAACGCACGAAGATCTTTGACAAGGTCTGCCGGTTGGTGGAAACCAAGCATTTCAATCCCGCGATGAACGGGGCGGATTGGAATGCCTTGGTTCGGAGCCGCAGAGATCAAATAATCGCATGTGACGATCCCGAAGCATTTGAGAAGGAAGTCAACCGGTTGGTCGCAGAACTCAAGACCAGCCACACCGGATTCCGGCACGCCGGGATGCGAAACATACCGGCTAGACATGCGATCAATGCGACTCTGCACCGCCTCACGATGAACGGCACCGATCGCTGGATGTTTCAGGATGTGCACCGAGGCGGCCCAGCGTACTTAGCTGGGATAAGACCGGGAGATTTGTTGCTCGGAGCCGGCCAGCGAGAGATTCGTCCTCCAGAGGAGCTGAATTTTTCAGCCGGAGAATCCGCACAGATCACCATCCAGAAACTGGACGGTGGAGTTCAGGGAGTCACCCTTCAGTTGCCCATGCCCAAGTCCAAGAAGCATCCAATAACCGCGCCAGAGGCAGTTCACGCTGAGATGCTCACCGACGAGATCGGTCTGCTCAAAGTGGCGATGTTCCCTGGTGCGATCGGAATCGATGTTGCCAAAGA
>CAWCMJ010000011.1:0-187228 GCA_963796615.1 uncultured Acidobacteriaceae bacterium | reverse complement strand
GGTGAGCGCGGAAGGAATCGAACCTTCAACCTACTGATTAAGAGTCAGTTGCTCTGCCAGTTGAGCTACGCGCCCGAACATCTCTGCCGTTTCAGATTAACATAGAAAATGTCGAACCTGGAAAGCCCTCCTCTCCCGGTCGAAGAACCCATCAAGATAATTGCCAGCGACCAGAATGGCGAGTCCACCCTGGCCGCCGGCGTCGCCGGTCGAACGAGCTCCGCGCCTTCTGGCCGCACGCCAAGGTTGCGAATTGCGTTTCGCAGAGGGGTCGCCTCCGAAGCCTGCGCTACCTATCCGCCCATCCTCCATCACAATCAACTGCTAGCGTGCCACGACGGCGGACCGACATAGTGCTTCGAGCCTCTGCGCTCAGCACACAGCTTCGAGTGACGCCGGTCACAGAACGAATGTGCCGCGAACGCGCATGTTGAAGTGTAAGGACTTGAGCCGATGAACTATCCCTTGTGGCAGATTGGATTTCCCGGCAGCCTGCTGATTGCACTTGTAGCGGTGTTGCATGTCTTCATCTCACACTTCGCCGTCGGCGGAGGCGCGTATCTCGTCCTCCTGGAGCGCAAGGCTAATCGCGAGAACGATCCCGCTCTGTTGGGATACGTGCGGAAACACTCGAAGTTCTTCGCGCTGCTGACCCTGGTGCTGGGGGCTGTGACCGGTGTGGGTATCTGGTTCACCATTGGTCTGGTCAGTCCGGAAGCCACGTCATCGCTCATCCATACCTTCGTGTGGGGCTGGGCCATCGAATGGGTCTTCTTCTTTGTCGAGATAGCGGCGGTGCTGATCTACGCCTACGGCTGGGACCGCATGGATGCAGCCGCGCACATGTGGGTTGGGTGGGTATATTTCGTCGCAGCCTGGGCCAGCCTCGTCGTCATCAACGGAATCATTACCTACATGCTGACTCCCGGGCGGTGGCTGCAGACGCACGAGTTCTGGGCTGGCTTCTTCAATCCCACCTACTGGCCGTCTCTGGTGCTACGCACTGCAATGGCCGTGGTGCTGGCGGGAATGTTCGGCCTTGTTACCGGCCTGCGGGTTGCGAGTCCATTGCGTGAGCGGATCTTGCGCTATGGCGGACTGTGGGTGCTGCTGGGCGTGGCCCTGCTTGTCCTGCCCGCGCGCTGGTACTTTGCCGACTTTCCTGCGGAGGCGAAGTCTTACTTCACCACCGTGCTGCCGGTGATGCGCAATGTCGTGAATGTGGGCGAGTGGGCGGCTGCTGTCAGCTTTGCGCTGGCGGCGGTGTTCGCCGTCGCGCGGCCGAAATGGATGCGTGCGCCCGTGGTCGCTGTGATTTTGCTCTGCGGTCTCGTAGTGATTGGGACGGGCGAGTACAGCCGCGAAGTTGCGCGCAAACCCTACGCTATCGGTGGCTATATCTATTCCAATGACCTACGCCTTGCAGAATTTGCCAGCTTTGGCACCGCCGGCTTTGCCGCCAATGCGAAGTGGTTGGATCGTTCGGACTCCAGTGACCCATCTGAAGGCCGGCAAATTTTTCTGATGCAGTGCGGGATATGTCACAGCACGCACGGCTATCGCGCGATGGCGCCTCGTGTGCGAGGGTGGGACAGCGAGTTCGCAGCGGACTTGCTGCAGCACCTTCCGGTCGTGCGCGGAACCATGCCGCCGTTCGCTGGGAACCAAAATGACCGGGTCGCGCTGGCCACCTATCTCGCCTCGCTCTCTACCGCGTCAGCACCCGCAGCCGATCCCGGCCGGCAAGTTTTCGCGCAACGCTGCTCGATGTGCCACACCGTGGGTGGTGAGTTCCGGCCCCTGCAGATGGGGGGGATGGACGCGGATTCCATCAATGGAATGTTGGACCAACTCGACATTCTCAACCCTGAGATGCCTCCATTTCACGGTAGCCAAGTCGAACGCAAGGCGCTGGTCGGCTTCCTGCAATCCGGGTCCACGTTTGAGACCGGGCGCTGACCGAAAAGGACAATCAACATGACAGCACTTCTCCCCATTCCTACTCCCGATCCGATGCCCTTGCCGGCGCCGGCCTGGCTGCTGCTGGCCCTCTTGCTGGTCACGTTTCTCCTTCACCTCATTGCGATGAACCTCACCGTCGGCGGCGCTTTCATAGCCGCCATCTGTTCACTACGCCGCAGGACTGACGCATTCGCTAACCGCTTGACCACTGACCTGCTTGGCATCTTGCCGACATCGCTGGCCTTCACCATCACGCTTGGCGTTGCAGCGCTCCTGTTTGTGCAGGTGCTGTACGGCAACTTGCTGTATGCGAGTTCCATCTTGATGGGAGTATTCTGGATCGCCGTCATTCCCACTCTGATCGTTGCCTATTACGGGCTCTATTACAGCAAGGCCCATCCCGCACGCTCGGGAGCATTGTGGCTGTCGGTGATTTTGTTGCTGGCGATTGGCTTCGTGTACGTCAACAACTTTACGCTGATGATGTCGCCGGAACGCTGGCTTGCCATGTACCACAACAGTGTCGCCGGCCTAAGTCTGAACTGGAGTGACCCCACCCTGGCGCCTCGCTACCTGCACTTCATGCTGGGAGCGTTTGCCATCGCCGGATTCGCGCTGTTCGGCGCCGGCGTGTGGAACCGCTCGACCGAGTATGGCCAGTGGATGATGCGCCAGGGCGCGCATTGGTTCGTAGCACCGACAGTGCTGAACTACCTGATCGGCATGTGGTTCCTGATGGCGCTGCCCCGGCCGATACTGGTGGACCTCTTTGCCGGCAGTAAGCTCTCGGCCTCGCTGATCGGCATCGGCATGCTATTGCCTCTCGCCGCGTTGGCGCACGTCATGCTGGCGTCGCGCACCGAAAAGACGCTCTTGCACTTCAGGCTTGCCGTGGTAACGACTCTCCTGACGCTGATTGTCATGGTGGCCCTGCGGCAGGTTGTGCGTACCGCCTACGTCTCGCCGTTCATGCGTCTCGGCGAACTGCCAGCGCGACCGCAATGGAGCGTGATCGCGATATTCCTGCTCTTGTTCGTCGCGGGGCTCGCTACGTTGTATGCGATGCTGAAGGCATACTTCAGCGGCTCAAAAAGTCTGGCTTAACAAAACGTTGCCTTGCAACACAGGCAGGGAAGTCCCAACACGGGGCAGGCATCCGCCTAGTCGATTTGCACCAGTTGTCCCTGATCGACGGCCGGCGGCGGCGCCTGCAGGGTCTGCGGCGCGCGCCAGAAGTCCATATACGAAACCTGATGCACGCACGAAACCGTGCAGTGCGGTGCGCAGCTCTTTTCCGTCAGAAATTCGCGGCGGATGTCCTCCACCGAGTAGCGCTCCAGCGGAACCCCCGGATACCCGCGTTGTTGCGAGCAGTAGTGAACCAGCCCGTCTTCGCAGATGTACAGGTATCGGGCGCCCGCGCGACACCGCCAGTTGTTCGGTTTGCCGTGGGCGATATTGTCCTGAAATTGGTTGAAGCGGGAATAGTTCTTCTTTTCCAGCTTCTTCATCTTCAGGAACACATCGCGCTCTTCCTCGCTCAGCGGCTGTAGCTGGCCCTCGCCGTCGTGAATAATTCCGATTGTGGAGGTAAAGCCCAACTGCACCGCGCGGCGCCCGATGACCAGAGCATCGTGTGGATTGCGCGTACCGCCTCCCACCACCGAGTTAATGTTCACATGGAAGTCGGCGTGTTCCGCCAGCAACTGCAGTTTCTTGTCCAGCACCTTCAGCGATTTCTTCGACACATCGTCGGGCATCACATTATCGATGCTGATCTGCAGGTGATCGAGCCCCGCGCGGTTCAAGCGCCCAATGCGGTCCGCCGTCAGCAGGTAGCCGTTCGTGATCATGCCCACAATAATCGGATACGTCCGCATGTGCGCGATGATCTCGTCCAACTCCGGATGCAGTAGCGGCTCGCCGCCACTGAGGGTGACAATGTTCGTTCCCAGCCGCGCCAGGTGGTCGACGCGCGACTTCATGATGTCCAGCGCCACCGGCTTGGAGAAGTCGTCGTACTCGTTGCAGTACTTACACGCCAGATTGCAGCGGCGAATTGGGATGATATGTGCCATGACGGGGTGGTCGGTTGACACCACTCCCTTGGCAATCATCATGAGTTCGCGCAGACGGCGTTTCGCGGCGATGCTGCGGCCGCGCACGCCTGGGTGAAGTTTCGACATATTGAGCCGTATTGCGGGCGTGAGGTCGCCGTAGCGACCAGGAGCCCGCAGGCGAAATCCCGAGCCCGCTGTGCAAGCGAGGGACCTCGTACCTATCTCTCGTAATTACAACACAGTAGATGCGGTCCCTGGGAAGTAGGTCGCTTTGGCTGGGGAATATTCGCACCCGAGTGGTGCTCCTGGCGCACTCGGCGGAACGCCGCCCCGCCCAAATTTTCGCCTCCGTCGCCGAATCGCCCTTCGTCGCCCGGCCAGCGGTCTATCGTCGGATATAATAAGGGATTCTATCCTTCGACTTTGGAGTAATGAGCAAGCATGATTCGATTTCTGCAACAGCCTGGCCGAATCCAGAAATACGTCTTGGGTGGCATCCTCGTGTTTATCTGTCTGGCCATGAGCACCTATCTCATCCCCGGTGGCATCGGCGACTATTTCGGCTCCAGCATCAGCACCGCCGGCGTCGTGGCCAAGGTCGGCACGGAAGATATTAGCGTGCAACAGGTCGCCCAGCGAGCCCGTGTGATCGGCCGGCAGCAGTTTCGCGGCAATGTGCCGCCCTCGTTGATGCCGTTCCTCATGCAGCGCGCCGCCGACAACATGATCACCATGGGCGCTCTCGCCTACGAAGCCGACCGCATGGGATTGGGCGTCAGCAACAGCGAATTGGCCGACTATCTCCACCAGGGACAGTTCGGTCAACTGTTCTTTCCCGAAGGCAAGTTCATCGGCGATGACCAATATGCGAACTTTATCCAGAGCCAGTGGGGCCTGAGCGTCTCGCAATTTGAAAAGGAACTCAAAGACCAGCTCGCCCAGCAAAAGCTGCTTGCTGCGATAAGCGCGGCGGCCACCGTCAGCGACAAGGAAGTTCAGGAGCAGGTCACGAAAGACGGCACCAAGGTCAAGTTTGACTACGCCATCCTGACCCTCGACGACGTCAAGAAGCAGGTCAAGGTCACCGACGTCGAGCTCAAGGCGTTCTATGACCAGAACAAGCAGCAGTATGTGAACTCGATTCCCGAGAAGCGCAAGGCGCGCTACATCCTGATCGACACGGCCAAGGTCGCCGCTGCGACCCCGGTGACGGAAGCCGACCTCCAGGCCTACTACAACCAGCATCAAGACGAGTACCGCATCCCCGAAACGGTCACGGTGAGGCATATCCTCATCAAGACCCCTACGCCAGGGGCCGACGGCAAGATCGATCAGAAGGGCGTCGACGCGGCCAAAGCCAAGGCTGAAGACATCCAGAAACAGCTCAAGGCCGGCGGCGATTTCGCCGAGCTGGCCAAGAAGTACTCCGAGGACCCGGGCAGCGCGCAGAACGGTGGCCTGTTGCCGCCCATTACCCGCGGGCGCACCGTACCGGAGTTCGAGCAGGCTGCATTCAACACACCCAAGGGGCAGACTACCGGCATCATCCGCACCAGTTACGGCTTCCACATCATCCGCGTGGAAGACAAGCAGAATGCCCGCATCAAGCCTCTTGACGAAGTGAAGGCGCAGATCGAGCCTTTGGTGAAGCAGCAGAAGGCCGCCGCGGCCGCGCAGGGTCTGGCGAACTCGGTGGAAAGCACCGCCCGCACCAGTGGCTTGGACAAGGCTGCCGCCGACAAGGGTCTGGTGGTCACCTCTACCGATTTGATCGCCCAGAATGACCCTCTACCGGGAATCGGCCCTTCGCAGGAACTGTCCAACTCGCTGTTCGCCGCCAAGAAAGGCGAAGCCCCGGAGATGACCCAGACTCCGCAGGGGTATGCCATCTATCAGGTGACGGAAATCGATCCCCCGCAAACCCCGACCTTTGAGCAGATCAAGGCGAAGGTCGAAGACCAGTTCAAGGCGCAACGGGCCCAGCAGATGCTGGCGCAGAAGTCGCAGGAACTCTCGGATCGCGCCCACGCCGAACATGACCTCAAGAAGGCGGCCAAGGAGTTGGGCGCCACCGTGCGGACCAGTGACCTGGTCAACAGTGCCGCGCAGATTCCCGACGTTGGCGCGATGAACGGCTCGGCCAACGTGGCCTTCTCGATGGCAGTCGGGCAGATCAGCGGTCCGCTGCAGGCCAGCCCGACGAGCGGTATCGTCCTGGCCATCCTGGAAAAGCAGCAGCCCACGCCCGAAGAAGCCAAGCAGGCTTGGGACCACGCCAAGGAGACCTTACTCGCACAGAAGCGCCAGGCGCTGGAAGGGCTCTACGTTCAGAACCTGCGCGACAGGCTGGAAAAGGACGGCAAAATCAAGATCAATAAGGCAGAAATGGAGAAGATGAGCCGCGTCGGCGAAGGGGCCTAACGCCGTACTGCTTTCTTCAAGAACGGCCAGCGGTGAACGAATCGCTGGCCTTAGTTTTCTCCGAAACCCGATTTCGACGCTGGAAGATTCGTCATTGGCAGGCATGTTCACACAACGTTCGTCCGGCATCCTGATGCATCCCACGTCTCTGCCCTCTGCCGGCGGCATCGGAGACCTGGGCCCGGCGGCCTACGAGTTCGTAGACTGGCTGGCTGCCGCGAAGCAGACGTTGTGGCAGGTGCTCCCTCTGGGCCCGGTGGGTTACGGGAATTCGCCTTATTCCTGCACCTCGGCATTCGCCGCCAACGTTCTCTTGATCAGCCTCGAGCGCCTGGCCGAGCGGGGTTACATTGCCAGGGATCGAGTTTCGACTAGCGGCGAGCTGACCGACGCCGTTGACTTCGAAAGCGTGCGCGCCCGCAAATTGCCGCTGCTTGCGCGAAGCCGCCGCGAACTTCCTTCAATCCGCCCCTCCCGGTGCCCGCGCTCGCTTCGATGCTTTCTGTGCCGAGAACCAATGGTGGCTTGATGATTACGCCGTCTTCGCGGTGTTGCGGGAACGCTACGGCGACAAGTCCCGTGGAGTTTGTGGCCTGCCGAAATTGTTCATCGCAAGCCCGAGGCGCTCGATGCGTTTGCGCACCGAGATGCGTCTGACCCATCGACATCGAGCGCTTCCTGCAGTTTGCCTTCTTCGAGCAATGGAAGTCGCTGCGGAGTTACTGTACCGAGCGCGGCGTCCGCATCATTGGCGATGTCGCCATCTTTGTCAGCTACGACAGCGCGGATGTCTGGACCCATCCCGATATCTTCCGCCTCAAGCCCGATCTCTCGCCCGAGGTGGTCGCCGGCGTTCCGCCCGATGCTTTCAGCGAAACCGGCCAGCGCTGGGGCAATCCGCTCTACGACTGGGACGCGCTCAAGGCCCGCGGCTACGACTGGTGGATCGAGCGCATGAAGTGGGCCGTCGCAACCTGCGACATCGTCCGCCTCGACCACTTCCGCGGTTTCGAGGCCTGCTGGGAGATTCCGGCCGAGGACCCAACCGCGGTCAACGGCCACTGGACGCCCGGACCCAACTTTGATCTGTTTCGCGCCCTCAAGAACGAACTCGGCACTCTGCCCTTCATCGCCGAAGACCTCGGCCACATCACCCCGGAAGTCCACGCGCTCGCGCAAGAAGCTCGGCATCCCCGGCATGAAAGTCCTGCAGTTCGGCTTCGGAGACAAAGGCGCGCACATCTATCTGCCCCACCGCTTCACGCCCGATTCCGTGGTCTACACCGGCACCCACGACAACGACACGACGGTGGGCTGGTGGAACAACAGCGCCAGCGAGCAAGAAAAAGCATGGGCCACCCGATACCTCGGCAGTGTCCGTGGAGACGGAATCACTGGGCAGTTCATTCGCGCCGCCTTAGGCTCGGTGGCCTCCTTGGCGGTGATACCGGTGCAGGATGTGCTAGGACTCGACAGCGACTGCCGCATGAACATCCCCAGCAAGCCCGGTGGCAACTGGTCCTGGCGTCTCGCCCCCGGCTGTCTCACGCCGGAGCTCGCCGACAAACTTGCCCTGCTCACCGAAGTGACCGACCGCGAAGCCGCCGACAAGCCGCCAAAAGCCCCATCCGACGAGGGCTTTGCTGCATAAAAGGTTGCAGGAAGACTCGTATTCCGGTAAAAGCACCACGCTTTAGCGTGGTGACCGCACCGTCAAAATATGTCGGGCTGTAGAGGTTGCTGAAAAACTTGCTTTGGCGACTGGTTCGTATCAGGGCACAACTTCAGTCGTGCCGATAGGCCCTTTATTTTTGATCTGCCGAGCGGACTTTAGTCCGCGAGGCGTACGCCTTTAGGACTTTTTCAGCAACCTCTTTAGCCCCTCCGGTCCACGTAGCGGCGACGATTCGAACCCACTCTCCAAGCCGCCAACTCGCCCTCTCCTTTACTTAATCTCAAGCGGCGGCGAGAATAACAGGTTGGCCGTCGTCTCGCGCGCAGTAGTCCGTTTAGCTTTCGTGCCGCAGGACTGCCACCGGTTTTCATCTTCATGACTCGTAAGTATTCGAAAGGACTCTTATGCCAGCCAGCGGTGAACTGATCCGCATGATGAATTTCGTCGACGACATCGCAGCAACCCTCCGCCGTGTCAGCGTCAGCATCCATCTTCTCTCCGACGAAGAAAAGAAACGCCTGGCCGAGTACATGCGCCAGTCCGACCCCAATTTCGTTTCGATCCTCGCGCAACTGGAGCAGGGAGCCTAGCTGCATGGCCGAAGTTCGCACCATCGCCGTGATCGGCGCCGGAATCATGGGCCGCGGCATCGCCCACGCCGCTGCGCTCGGCGGCTACCGCACCATTCTCGAAGACATTCTGCCCGACCACGTTGCGCAAGGCCGAAACTGAAATCCGCGCCAACCTCGATAAGGCCGTCGAACTCGGCAAAGTGACACCGGCCGACGCCGATGCAGGCCTTCGGGCGCCTGGAGTACGCCTCCTCGGTCGAGCAGGCCGCGCGCGAGGCCGACCTCGTCATCGAAGCCGTGCCCGAAGAGATGGAGTCGAAGCTCGAAATCTTCACCCTGCTCGACAAGGTCTGCCGGCCCACCACCATCATCGCGTCGAACACTTCGTCGCTCAGCATCACCGAAATTTCTTCCGTCACCTACCGCGCGCCCAAGTGCGTCGGCATGCACTTCTTCAATCCCGTGCACAAGATGAAGCTGCTCGAGATCGTGCGCGCCCTCGAGACCGACGACGAAACCCTCGCCGCCGCCGTCGATGTCGGCAAGCGCATGGGCAAAGAAGTCGTCGTGATCAAGGAGTCGCCCGGCTTCATCACCAGCCGCATCAACGCCCTCATCGGCAACGAAGCGTTCTACATGTTGCAGGAGGGCGTCGCTTCGCCCGAGGACATCGACAAGGCCATCAAGCTCGGCCTCAACCACCCCATGGGCCCGTTCGAGATGGTGGACCTCGTCGGCCTCGACACCCGCCTGCACATCCTCGAGTACCTGCACAAAACGCTCGGCGAAAAATTTCGCCCCGCGCCCGCTGCATGGTCCAGTACGTCAAAGCCGGCCGCCTCGGCCGCAAATCCGGCCGCGGCGTGTATGACTATCCCGGTCAGGAGCCGGGTCGGCCTTCTCCGAGCGGGGACAAGAAATAGTCGCGGTTTAGGTGGTCGAGGCTCGGGCCCTTCTGGCGGGCGCAAACTTAGGTTGGCCCACCGCTCCCCGCTTGGTTACTTTAGTTTTTTCCGCCTCCTGATTTCTCTTGCTATCTGCACCTTTGCCCCGCTACAACGGGTCTGTGAGGGCAGAGGCTTCGTGTCTCTGCCGGTTCTTTGACAAGTCTCGAGTCGTTTCCAAGTCTTTCCGGCGCTCTCTCATCGCGATGTAAGTTGTGTATTTTCTATGAAGTACGTGTAAATACCGTAGAATCCCGAAGATGCATCATATTCGTCATGCAAACGATTGATTCTAAAAGGGCACAGGGGGAGGGGGTACCACATCTCTTGCACGCTAATGAAAGTCGTGCGATCTCACCTCCGCATCCGTGATGTCCACTGCCTCTGTCGAGTAGGCCTCCCGCAGGGGAGCCACCCGCTCCACCCGCACGGAGACCACCCCGTCCTGGTTCTGCAAGACCCCCTCCAGCAGCAGGAACTTCTCCGACGTAATGGTCACCCGCTCCCGCTCCATGAGGTCGGGGGTGAGGATGGCGTTGCTGATGCCGGTTTCGTCTTCCAGGCTCATGAAAACAAAGCCCTTGGCCGTTCCCGGACGCTGCCGCGCAATCACGCATCCGGCGGTCCGTACCCGGCGGCCATTCTGCACCTGCGTGAGTTCCTGTGCTGACAGCACCCTCGCTCGCTTGAGATGCTCCCGCCGATACGACATCGGATGAGGCCCGACTGTGAGCCCCGTCCCGTGGAAGTCAGCCACCAGGCGCTCTTCGGGCGTCATCGCAGCCAGCGGAGAAGCGGTATCAGCCTCGGGAATGCCATCGAGCAGCGGCCCGGCAAAGCGGACAGCGCGCTCCACCTGCCACAAGGCATCGCGGCGGTGCAGTCGCTGCTTTTTGCTCGGGTCATCCAGTTGGACCTGCGCCTCTTTCGCGGTCGCGCAGCCGATGGAGTTCAGCGCTCCGATGGACGCCAGTTGCACTAGGTTGTCGCGGCGCAACTCGGGCACGCGATAGGCGAGGTCGGCGATGGACTCAAACTGCCGTTGACGACGCGCGCAAACAATCGCCTCCCCGGCTTCTTCGCTCAGTCCCGCGCGCATAACGAAACCCCATGCGCAGGGTCGGGTGGAGCGCACCGTCGGGGTTTTGCAAGGGCACGGCTTCAGCAGTGCCGGAAGGCCCTTCGTTCTTGTCATCACGAGCGGGCTTTAGCCCGCGAGGGATCTGCTTTTCGTCGGACCTCGAACGAGCTCTATCCCACATTGTAAGACTAGTATTTTCCTCCAGCGTGCACAGCCAGCCGGAACAATTAATGTCCACCGGCTTCACCCGCAGCCCGTGTCGCTGGGCGTCTTTCACGATGGTCGCGGGCGAATAAAATCCCATCGGCTGGTTGTTGAGCAGCGCGGCGGTGAAGGCCGCGAGGTAATGGCACTTCAAGTAAGCGCTGGCGTAGGCGATGAGAGCGAAGCTGGCGGCGTGCGACTCGGGAAATCCGTAGAGTGCGAACGAGGTGATGAAGAGGATGATCTGCTCCTGCGCTTCGCGCGAGATGCCGTTGCGCTCCATGCCTTCGCGGAGATTGCCGTTCGATGTCCTGCATGCGTTTCTGGCTGCGTTTGAAGCCCATGGCGCGGCGCAGCTCTTCCGCCTGCCCGCCGGTGAATCCGGCGGCGATCATCGCCATGCGCAGAAGCTGCTCCTGGAACAGCGGCACGCCCAGCGTGCGTTCCAGCACCGGTTCCAGCGCGGGATGCGGATAAACCACCGGCTCGCGCCCTTGCCGGCGTTGCAGGTACGGATTGACCATCTTGCCCACGATCGGTCCCGGCCGGATGATCGCGACCTGTACCACAATGTCGTAGAAGCGTGTGGGATAGAGGCGCGGCAGGCACGACATCTGGGCGCGGCTTTCGATCTGGAACATGCCGACCGTGTCGGCCTTCTGCAGCGCGCTGTAAACCGCCGGATCGTCGGCGGGCAACATGGCAAGATCGACCTCTTCTTTATAGTGGTCGCGAATGAGTGCGAGCGAGTCTTTGAGTGTGGCCATCATCCCGAGACCGAGCAGATCGACCTTGATGATGCCCATGTCGGCGCAGTCTTCCTTATCCCACTGCACCACTACGCGGCCGGGCATTGTCGCCGGCTCCAGCGGCACGACAGAGTCAAGCTGTCCCTGGCAGATGACCATTCCGCCCGAGTGCTGCCCGAGATGGCGCGGGAGATCTTGTACCGCCACGCAAAGCTCGAAGAACTTACGGATGCGTGGATGTCGCAGGTCAAACCCGGCATCGCCAAACTGGCGCTCCAGCGTGTCGCCGGGGTCTTTGTACTCCCACGAACTCACCAGTCCGGCGAGCCGGTCGAGCGTCTCTTCGTCGAAGCCCAGCACCTTGCCGACCTCGCGCGCCGCCGAGCGTCCGCGGTAGGTGATCACGTTGGCGGTCATCGCGGCCCCAAGTTTGCCGTAGCGCTGATAGACGTACTGAATCACGCGCTCGCGCTGCTCTCCGCTGGGCAGGTCAAGATCGATGTCGGGCCACTCGCCTCGCTCTTCCGAGAGGAAGCGCTCGAACAGCAACTCCATGCCGACGGGATCAACCGCTGTAATTCCAAGGGAATAGCAGACCGCACTGTTAGCCGCCGAGCCGCGTCCCTGTACCAGAATGCCTTGCTCGCGGCAGAAGCGCACGATGTCCCAGACGATGAGGAAGTAGCCTTCGAGTTCGAGGCGCTCGATGAGCGTCAGCTCGCGTTCAATCTGCCGTCGCGCCCGCTGCCACAATTCACTCTGGCCGGGACGCTGATAACGCCCGCGCGCGCCTTCCAAGGTGCGCTCCCGCAGGAACGAACTCATGGTTTCGCCCTGTCGGCACAGGATATGCGGGGAACTTGTAGCCAAGATCGTTGAGCGTGAAGCCCACCCGCGAGGAGAGTTCCAGCGTGTTGGCCGTAGCCTCTGGGAGATCGGCGAACAGGCGCAGCATTTCCTGCGGCGACTTGATGTAACGCTCGCAGTTGCGCGCGAGCAAGCGTCCGGCATTGTCGAGGTGTCGATGATGGCGGATGCAGGTAAACACATCGAGAATCTGGCGCTCGTCAGGCTTGGCGTACTGCGCACCCTGAGTAGCCAGCAATGGCAGCTTCAGATTGCGGGCGAGTTCAATGGCCGCCTGGTTGCGCGACTCCTGGGCGCGGTTGTAGTGGCGCTGCAACTCGACGTATATGCTGTCGCGGCCGTAGATGCCGACAAGTCGCTCAAGCGTATGCAGCGCTTCTGTCATACCGCCGTGGGCCAGCGCCCAGGCCAGCGGGCCTTCCTCTCCGCCGGTCATGCAGATCAGGCCCGCAGAAAGCTCGGCGAGGTCATCGAGGGAAGCAACCGCTTGCGAGGCCATCAGCAGCTCTTCGCTCACATCCTGTTTTGCCTTGCGGGGAAGTATGGCCGGGTATTTCGGTGCACGCAGCTTGGTGCGTGTGATCAGGCGACAGAGGTTCTGATATCCTTCGCGAGAAGCGCACAACAGCGATATGCGGGGAAGTACGACATTGTCAGACGAGAGCACACGCGGCAGCAGGGAAGTGATCTCCGCCCCAATATGGGCCTGCAGGCCGAGCTTCTTCATGGCGAGATGAAAGCGCGCAGCGCCATACACGCCGTCGCGATCGAGCAGGGCCATCGCCGGCATCTGGTGCGAGTGGCACGCCTCAGCCAACTCCTCGGGAACCGACGCCCCTTCGAGAAAGCTGAATGCCGACCGTGCGTGCAGTTCGATGTACATGTGCTCAGTCGTAGCTGGCATCGACGAACCATTGGCCGCTGCCGGTGTCGCGATAAATCCGGTAGAGCGCAACGCTGCCATCGTCCTTCGCGAGCGCGATGTCCCACTCTTCACGGCTCCAGGAGTGTGCGTCTTCCGTGTTGTTGGTAGAGACCGACTGTTCGGCCCACCAGTCCCCGGAAGATCGCCAGGGTCCTGCCGACCAGACAATCCTGCCCTGCAACTCAGCACGACTGGTATCGCGAGTGAGGTCCATCAGCTTGCCAGGTCGTTCCTCCACCAGATGCACACGCACCTGTCGAGGTGGGCGGAAGATGCGCAAGGCAACGGGCGGAGCATTCGCCGTATCAGACGATGTAGGGCCGCAATTGCCGTTTCCTGTTTCCTGCTGTGCTGCAAAGCGCTCCATGCGAAACGCACCCGGCCGATATGTATCCAGCAGCCGGGCAATCCCGGCACGGCGCTCGCCTACCACGGCATTGATGCGGGCCAGCGTGACCTCCAGCTTTTCGGCCTCGGGAGTGACGGGCAGAAAAAGCCCGCGCTGCGCGGAACGCGGGCGGGCTGGTTCGGCGGTGAGCCACAACTTGCATACGGGCGCTCCTGGCGGATGGGCGGCGAGATCCAACTGCAGCAGCTTCAAAAACACCTTGGGATCGCGCATGGCCACCGGCAGGCGCAACGTCCGGGTGTAGAGATCGCGCGCCCCACCTGCTTCTTCCAACTCTCGCAGGGTAGTTGTCTGCTCGTCGGCGACGCGGGCCTCCAGTTGGAGGCGCAGCGTCAACTCCTGCACGGCGAGGGCGCGGGCCTCCAGGCGTGCGCACAACTGCTCGATCAGGCGATTCAGGAGGAACGACAGCGGCTCGATGTTTTCCACCGCCGACTCCAGTTCCATGGCTTCCTGGAAATGCGCGCGCGGCTCGCAGAGTGCCAGCGTCCGCATGGTGGCGCCGCGGGCAAGTTGCTGCAACCGCGTGCCCGTTTCACCGAGCCGTGAGGCGAGTGCGTGCTCCGGCAGCAGCGCCAGGGTGCGGAAATCGCGCACTCCCCAGCGCTCCAGCGTATCGAGCATCTGCTCGCACAATTTCTCGCGTTCGCGTGCGGCGGCCGGCGGTTCGGTTTTGCCGCCGGATACGATGTCCAACGAACCAAGCAAGACGGTGACGGGCAAGACGCCCAATCGCCTGGCCTCCGCGCCTGCAGGAATCACCGTGATACCGCTGAATCCGCAGGCAGCATGCATGGCGGCTTCGGGATTGACGGCCATCCCAATGTTGCAGTCGAGAACAACGGAGTTCACCCGCGAAGCCAACTCGCCGGCCATGGTTGCGGCCGGCCCGTAGAGCCGCTCCAGTCCGTCGAGATCAAGCAGCAGGCGGTCGGGAGAGGTGTCCTCCACTCGTGGAGTAAACGCATGCGCAACATCAAGCAGCGCGGCATGCGCCGACTCCTCCTGGGCCCGCGAGCGTTGCCGGAAGACTGTGTTGGTGGGTTTTGGCTGAGTTCTTGCACGCCGCGAGGCGAATTCAATTTGCGAAGACCCTTTCTTTGTGGCCATCTTCGTTACCGGCGTGCTCTCGGTTGTGGCCACCGCAAAAAGCGAAGCCTGCAGTTTGGTCATCCCGATTTCCATGCCGAGCAGGCGGGCCCGGTCGTTCAGCGCGGCCACCCGCGCCTGCGGTGGCTTTCCCTCGAACACGGCTACAGCATGGTCGCGCAGCAATGGTTCCGCGCGCACGATCGCCGCCACGGGAAAGTCGGGAATGTAAATGCAGGCAAACATGCAGACCCTCGGGAAGAACAATCACCACTCAGTACGCAGTTCAAAACCGGCGCCTGCCGATTGCACGGGTTTGCGCTGCGTACACGAACGCACGATCTCGGCATGCAATTGCATGCCGCGCAGCAGCGCTGCATGGCTCACCGTGTTCGCAGGCGGGATGGCCGGCCCTGTCTGGCGCAAAACTTTCCATCCGTGAAATTCCGTTCCCCTAGGTGGTGACGCATCATGCGCGCACACCGCCATCCGCTGCAAGCGCACCACCAAGGAAGCACAGGTTTTCGCGCAAGGTTCCTGCTCGATGACAAGTAACACCGTGGCAGTCGGTTCCACGGCGCGGCGAAAACGAAACCAGGAAGTGAGCGGCACGCGGCGCGCGCTTTCCGAAGGAATGTTGCCGAGATCGAGCACTACCATGCCAAAGCCGCCGCCCTGCAGCAGTAGGTCCGTCACCTTCAGCACTTGCTCCAGGCGTCCCAGCGAGCTGCGCTGTCGGTCTTTGCGTAGGGAAGCGCGGTCGTGTTCTCCGCAGCGTATCCACAGCAGCAGGTCGAGGTCCACGCCCGCCGCCACGGCCGAAGCCGGATCAAAATTGTCGCTGGCATCCACCAGAGCACAGGCTTCGTCGCGACGGGTGGCTCCGGCGAGCGCGGCCAGCATCACACCGGTTCGTCCCGAGGAAGCCGGACCGGTGATTTCACTAAGTGCTCCGCGCGGCAGCCCTCCCGTGAGCGCATCGAGCGCGGCCACGCCCGTGGAGACCGTCAGCGGCGCCGCTTTTTCGCGCAGCAACAGCGTGGAGGCGAGACGTTCGCCGAGCTCGGACTCGACGTGGGCACGAAGTGTGGCAGGGGACGGCATACAAGACCTCAGGGGATAAACGGCGAGCAAAAGAGGGAACAACTTTCGCTTTTTATTCGCCTATGCAGATAGGATTCTGCGCCCTGGCGAGAGGCTTGTCAACCCCTCGCAAAGCCGCTCCTGGAGCGGCTGCGGCAGGCCTTGCCGGGTTTGCTATAATGAAAAAGTTGTCCCCGCAGTGGCGCTATCGTCTAGGGGTTAGGACGGAAGATTCTCAATCTTCAAACCCGGGTTCGATTCCCGGTAGCGCTACCATTTATCCTGCTATCTCCTGATATTTCCTATGCTTGCGGCGAGTGCCCCAAAAGGCCTGGAACACGTTGTGACACGTGGTGGGGCACAGTAGGCGGCGAACGGTAGGTCGCCGAATTTGGGGCACAGGCCACCACGAAGCCGAGACTATCATCGCCAATCGGGAAAACTTTTTTCATGCGGGCACGCAAATCAGACCCCCCACCGGGGGGTATAGCTCTGATTAAGAGTTGGCTGTGGTACCGATCAGCAGGTTTAGGCGTGCGCACTGCTAAAGCCTGCGCAGCAATTCTGACATTGTGGTTCCAAGGCCCCTAGCGATCACCTGCAACGTGATGATGCCGACCTCGCGCTTGCCCTGCTCAATGTCAGATATATGTCCTCAATTCATATCCAAACAAACAACCATATCTATCTGAGTCCATCACTTCCACTTTCATAACAGCAAACACATTTCACAATTTAAAACAAGAGAGCGTGATTAGATGCTAGACACCCTTTCATAGTAACCATACCATTCAAATCATGTGTCTAATATACCAACAATAGCATCAACCTGGGAAAACACCCGAAAGCTATAAAATAAGATATCTGCAACCGGCTGTGCAATATCACGAACTGGGCAAGCGCGGGTTCTAGAATTAACCTATACTTCACCCCGTGCCGGTAACAATATCACGAGAAGCTGATGAATACTGATATTGTTCGCCGGCTGTCGCCCGAAGAAGAAGAGCTTGCGAGAAAGCGCGAGGAATTGGCGCTGCTCCAAGCCGAATTAGCCGAGCGCGAGCTATTCCTCACGAATCTCCGAGCCGAACTTTCGGCATTTGAAGCACTGTATCTCCGCCAGGTCGGAACCCTCTACGCCGAACTTGATGAGTGGAACGCAAAGATCGCGGAGCGGCTCGCGGAACAAGAGAGCACAGAGGAGGCCCGTTCTGCTGCTGCGCAAGCTCGCACCCAGGCCGAGGAATCCAATGCCGCAGTTCAGGAAGGCGGCCGCCAAAGCAGAGGGGTTCAAAGCCTCGCCAGAGTTGAAGCGGCTCTTACAGGAGTTGCGAAACGAATTCATCCAGACCTCGCTACTGATCCAGCGGATCGATACAAGCGCGAACAACTCATGAAGGAAGCGAACGCCGCGTATCAGAGAGGCGATGTCGCAGCGCTAAGGCGAATCCTGGAGGAGTACGAGAGCAGCCCCGAGTCTGTGAAAGGCGTTGGCGTTGCTGCAGATTTGGAGCGTATCATCCGGCAGATCAAGCAGATTAGAAACAGGCTCTCTCAAATAGAGCTGGATATTGCGAGCTTGGTTGATTCCGACATTGCCAAGTTAAGAGCCAAAGCGGAGTCGGCTAGAGCGGAGGGCCGCGAGTTGCTCACCGAAATGGCCGCAGATGTGAGAAAGCAGATTGATGTAGCGCGTTGTCGGTTTGAAGCAGGCTCTCGGCACTACAAGGCAATAGCATGAGCACCGAAGACGAACACAGCTCAGGGCTGGTGCCTTCACAGTCCACCGCACTTTCACGGACTGAAAGGACATCCCTCGTTCGGCGCGGAACCCAAGACCTAGCTGCAAGAGCGGAAGCCCAACAATGTTACGTGCGGGGTCGGAGCCTCTGGCATCGTGAACTGTATGTGGAAGCTGTCGGGTGTTTCCTGCGTGGCATTGAACTTGATCCGAGCCATGCCGCTATACAGTTCTATCTTGGCCTCGCTTATTACACCGGCGATGGAGTACCAAAGCAGGACCACACTCGGGCGGCTTATTGGTGGCGCAGATCCGCCGAGCAGGGTGATGCTCTGAGCCAACACAACTTGGCCGTGGTGTACGCACATGGCGAAGGCGTACCACAGAATTACGCTGACGCGGTCGAGTGGTATCTAAAGGCGGCCGAACAAGGTCTAGCCTCAGCGCAGTTCCGTTCTTGGTATGTTGTACGCCGAGGGCCAGGGTGTGCCCCAGGATCACTCTCAAGCCTCGTTCGTGGTTTCGCAAAGCCGCCGAACAAGGTCTAGCCTCAGCGCAGTTCAGTCTGGGTATGTTGTACGCACATGGCGAAGGCGTGCCACAGGATGACGCTAAAGCCGTATTTTGGTATCGCAAGGCCGCCGAACAAGGGTATGCACGCGCTCAAGTATAGCCTTGGGTCTGCGTACAATCGTGGCAAAGGTGTCCCCAAAGATTATGAGAAAGCGGCATTCTGGGACCGCCGGGCGGCTGAGCAAGGCGATGATTGGGCGCAATTCTAATCTTGGAGTGGCCTACGAAAGAGGCAAAGGCGTCCCTCAAGACTACGCTGAAGCCGCATTGTGGTATCGGAAAGCTGCCGAGCAGGGGGACACAGACGCACAGTTCAATCTCGCGCTCGCCTATGACAACGGTCGCGGTGTACCTCAAGACTTTAATGAATCTGCGCGCTGGTATCGTCGTGCGGCTGAGCAGGGTTTTGCGAGGGCACAGCACAGCCTAGGAGTCGCCTACGATAAAGGCGAGGGCGTACCTCAAGACCGCGCGGAGGCCGTGTTTTGGTATCGAAAGGCTGCCGAGCAGGGCTACGAAAAGGCACAGCAGGCCCTAGGCGAACTGCTGAGCGAGGCAGGCCCCAGTGAATAGGCAACGACTCGCAGGTATGTTGCCAGCGATCATTCCCGCCCTGCTGTTACTGGCCGCAGTGTTCGGGCGATGGCCTTACGGCTACTACACGCTGATGCGCCTGGTTATTTGCGGGTGTTCGGCCTATCCTGGCGGTGAAGGCCAACAGCACGCGAAACGTAGCGTGGACTTGGATCATGGGCGGGATGGCGGTGCTATTCAATCCAATCCTACCGATGCACATGCACAGGAGCGACTGGCGGATCGTGGATGCACTCGCGGCGGCCACTCTGTTTGTGTTCGTCGCTCTGTTCAAGCCTCACAGCGATTCCAAGGTGTAGTTAGTCTTTGTCGGGCGGGAGCAACGCAGAGAACCTGCTGAGATGCAGGGTGTATGAATGGGTCGGGAAAACGAATCATTGTCGCTTGTCTGCTGACAGCAGCGCTGGGCTTGATGCTCTGCCCACCGGGGCTCGGCGTTTACCACCACGGGCATCGACTGCTGTGGAATGGACGAGGGAGTATCGACTGGTCCCGTCTGTTTTTGGAGTTGTGTTTGGTCGCCATCGTCGGCGCTCTAGCGGCGGTAGTCGCACCAATGGTCGGCCGCCCTTCAACTAGAGCACTCGCCGTTTGGTTTCGTCGCGCCGGACTGGTCCTTGGCTGTGCTGCCGTAGTGATTCTTGGGGCAACAGCGGGCCATGATGCAGTTGTTCACTTCTCGCTTTTGCGCGAATACAACCAAAAAGTGCAGGATTTCCAAGCGAAAGCTCCGTTGATAAGGCAAGCGTTTCCGCTGGACCCCGCGCTTCCGCTCGATCCCTCGCTGCGAGCCGGGCGACTATTGGCCGACGGGTTCCTTGTTTGCTCCATATCAAATGTTCACGAAGCCGAGTTCATGTTGAGGCGCATCGGCTGGAGCGGCAGCGACATTCAACGCGCGACGGCGAAGTTTCTCTCTGCATCAGTACCGGAAAGCTACTCGCCTAAGACTCTGAGATTTCTGAGCAGTGACGAGATTGCCATGTCCGGGACAAAGGGAGCTTCTTTTGAGTTCTACATACGGGACAGTGATGCGGCAAAGAGATTCTTCGCTCCCTTGCCGGACTGGTACGCCGAAGCATTGCAGCACAATATCGAGGTTGCCCGCGTACCTGATTGGATGAAACCGGGCGAACCGCCCGCGGCGTGGTCATTCACAGACTGGCTGAGTTCGCGGAGCACTGTGTTTATCCTCGCGGCAGGATTAGTCGCATTCAGCGTGTTGTGCTTCGTAGTCGGGAGACGAATTGAGAGGATCACGGTAGCTGAGGACAGGAGCGCCGGAGGCGCCAGATAGCTCTCACCAGGATCTGCAATGCAAACTTCGTTGCCGCGGTGTGCTCGGATTTCCGGCTTTTTCGTGGGTACAATGCGCTTTGCTGACAAGACACTACTTTAGCCTGTAGTCTCTGTTGTGGCCGCTTCCTCACAAGCAGCAGCGATTCTTTTATGGCCCCCAAACCCCCACTGTAACTTCTCAAGCCAGTAGTGGGCAAGTGGAAAAGTTGTAACGGAGTGCCTCTACGAGCACCTGGCGTGGTCAAATACCGCTTCGAGCACGAGCCTCACTACATTTTGGTGCGCGATGTTTGGCTGGCGAAGGGCGCCGAGAGCCGCCGGACGTCTCGCACCGCAGCGGAATAGAGCAGAGGGTAATGACTGCTGAAATAGTCTCTCTTTTTCCGAATGGCATCTCCTGAGAAATCTGCTTCAAGATCGGACGCTGGTAGGGCCTGAATAAGCTCCGCTAAGTGCTCGTCATTGTACTTGCCTGTCGTCTGCAACACGAACTCAGACGCCATGACCAGGCATCGATTACGCATGGTTCTCCGAGTATGCCCAGACTTTCCAGCCTAGTTCTCCAAAACTACCCGAAGCCGTAGAGCCAAGGCCGAAAGTCGGGACGGTACATCCCTAAAATCGTTCACGAACGGTCTGAGTGACTCCGCGAAATCCCCCTCGAATATCTGTTGCCGAATCCTCTTGGCGAGGGCTGTGGCATCGGCAGCCGTTCTCTCCAGTCTCTCGATCTGATTCGGGGGCCGTTTCTTGCCATCATCCCATCGGTTGCCAACTTCGGACACGGTTACCAAGGACCACAGGAGGCGCTTTTCAATGGCGCCAAGGCGATTCAGGGGATTCTTCGGCCCTATGCTCTTGAACGCTTCCCTTACGAGATCCTCCATGTCACGGGGCACCGGGCACTCCTTGGAAAAACAACCGGACAGAAGTCCACCCTCGACTTCTGTCCATTGAGCTTGAGCCATTTCGTCATACGATGCAACTCAGTGATGGGTCGGCACTGCTAGTCCCATCACACAACACGTTAGGGAGGCAAAATGCAGAAACAGGTAGCAAGTGAATCGTGGCGCGACATCAGCAGGCCGCGTCTCACGTCGGCATGTCGGTCGCGTTCATGCGAAAGGCAGTCAGGCACGGGACGATTCCATTCGTGCGCGTGGGTAATAAAGCCTTGCGGTTTCGGCTTTCTGACCTGGATCGATGGCTGGAATCGAACGGCGCGGCCGGAGAAATCACCTACAGCAAAAACTAAGGGCCAATGCGTGTATGAGACGCAACGGCCCCTAAACGTCAACCCGAGGCGGAGCGCCCTGGGCAACTTCTTCGACTGCCAGTGTACTCCGCCTCACTTCCCGCTGCAAAGCGGAGACTGTGAGAACGTGAATTGTCGAACCAACCAACATTGAACGGCAGCGATGTTTTCGCGCGCGTCGCCGGATTCATCAAACGCTTCCTCTCGCTTGGTGAGTCGCAAGTAGTGGCTGTCGCCCTCTGGGTTGCGCATACGCACGCCATAGACGCAGCCGAAACCACTCCCTATCTGAACATTTCGAGCGCTGAGAAGCAGTGCGGTAAGACTCTGCTGCTGGAAGTTCTAAGCCTGTTAGTCGCAAAACCGTGGCTCACGGGAAGTGCAAGCAGGGCTGTGCTAGTCCGCAGGATCGATGGACAGCAACCCACGTTGCTTTTAGACGAGAGCGACGCTGCATTCGCGGGCGATAGAGAGTACGCAGAAGCTCTACGCGGAGTGCTGAACTCTGGCCATAGCCGCGATGGGATAGCAAGTCTGTGCGTGGGACAGGGCGCAAACATAACCTTTAAAGATTTTCGGGTGTTCTGCCCCAAGGCGATAGCAGGTATCGGGAAACTGCCCGATACTGTGGCAGATCGATCCGTTCCCATTCGGATGAAGCGCCGATCGCCGAGTGAAACGGTTGAACGCTTCCGCCGTCGCACGTACTTGGCTGAATCCGCGAACATAATTAAGCAGATGACAGGATGGCTGACTCCTAATCTGGAGATCCTCAAGGCCGCGAATCCCGAAATGCCAGAATCGATGTCAGATCGACAACAGGACGGCTGCGAACCTCTCTTGGCGATAGCCGATCTTGCTGGCGAACACTGGCCACATCGTGCGCCAGCGGCCCTCGTGGAGATTCTCGGCGGAGAGGCGGCAGAGGACAACTCTGTTGGCATTCGCCTCCTTTCTGATATTCGAGGGGTTTTCAACCAGAGCAATACGGAAAGGATTTTTACAATCGATCTTCTCGCTGGCTTGTGCGACTTATACCCGCAATGGCTTGAGTCTAATTACGGAAAGCCATTGAGCGCAGCATCGCTGGCGAAACTGCTCAAAGCCTTCGAGATTCGACCTCGAAAGATTCGCATAGATGAAAGAACAGCATCCGGGTACATTCGCGAGTGGTTTTTCGACTCTTGGGTGCGATATTTGGCACGCGAACCCGAACAGGTGGAACAAAGCAGTAATCATGCGGCTGCAAGGCAGTTCTTTGACCAGAACAAAGCTCCGATGTTCCAGCCGAGCGAGTGGAAGAATCGCCAGTAAACACGCGGGTTGTTCCACTTGTTCCACCTCGCAGCTCTGGAGCAGAACAGTCGAAACGCCCCTGCCCCGTTCACGGTACGGATACGGATTGGTGGGAGGCCCCGGCGGGAAGCGGCAATTGGGTTTGTATCAAGTGCCATCCCAGTGTTGTCGCCCCACCGCAATCTAAGGCTCCAGGGCGGATTCGCATACCTACCGCACGCGAACTGGGGTTTAGCACCGACGGGCAACCGTGATCTTCGCGGTAAGAGTCGTTAACTTTTGGCTTGTATTTATAACCTAACGTGATAGGGTATGTCCATGAAATGTCCGATTCACAAAGTCGAGTTGATCTGCTACTGCCCAGCCTGTCGGGGTGAGGCGACCTCGAAGCGCAAGGCTAAATCGTCACGGGAAAACGGTAAGCTGGGCGGACGGCCAAAGGGCAGCAAGACAACAAGAAAGGCGAAGCCATGACCTATAAGCGCGGCGGAGTTTACTGGTACAAATTCCGTTGGACGGTTAAAGGCGAGAACGGTGCGAATGTTAACTACTTGATTCGCAAGTCAGCACGCGCCACGAACAAAAAGGACGCCGATCAGGCCGAAGGCGAACACAAGAGAGCGCTCCGACTCGGAACGGTTCATCCCGCCGATCCGTGGCCCGCCCCAGAGAAGCAAGCGCCTCAAGTGCCGACTCTGCGGGAGTTCACAAAGCAGTTCCTGGCATACGTGGGAGTGCAGAAAAAGGCCGGAACAAAGCGCTTTTACGAGATTTGCTCTAATCGCGTCTTGCGATTTGGCCCGTTGGCCGATGCCGTTTTGACGGATGTGACAGGGGAGCTAGTCGGCAAGTATGCGCAGTGGCGGCGCAGCACGAGCGCTGATGATTCCGTTCTGACCGTCAACGGTGAACTGCGGACGCTCCGCAGAATGATGCGACTGGCCCACGAGTGGGGCCTAACTCCGCACGTACCCACCATTCACGAGTTGCCGGGGGGCAAGGGGCGGGAGCGGGTAATCAGCTTCGCAGAGGAGGTGCGCTACTTCAGCAAGGCATCGCAGACGGTGAAAGATGCCGCGATGCTGGCCGTTGATACAGGTATGCGACCCAACTCAGAGTTGTTCCCGTTGGAATGGGGAGACGTTCACCTAGAATGCACCCAAGATGCGCCACAAGGCTCTCTGCATGTTCGACAGGGCAAGACCGACAACTCAGTACGGAACATTCCTCTCACGCCACGCACGCGGGAAATGCTGCAAGCGCGGAAGCTGCTCACCGGGCAATCGAAGTTCGTTTTTCCGGGCGAAGGAAATTCGGGCCATCTCATGACGGTGCAGCACGCGCACGAGCGGACGGTGCGGGATGCGGGCCTAGAGTCCTTCGAGTTCTACTGCTGGCGTCACACGTTCGGAACGCGCTGCGCAGAGAGCGGCATGGATAAATTCTCGCTGGCGAGACTGATGGGGCACAGTTCCCCGCGTGTTGCCGAGCGCTATTACATCCACGTGTCCGAACCGCACGTGATGACGGGATTCGAGCGGTTCACCGCGTACCAGACCGCCGGGCTGGTCAACGCGATCAAACAGCAGACGGACAAGCTGCAATAAATGGCGTTCCGGCGAAAGCGGGGCACAATTTGGGGCACAACAAAGCAGGGAGCGCTTGTAAGCTGCTGATTCCGTTAAGCACGTTTGTAGATTCTCAATCTTCAAACCCGGGTTCGATTCCCGGTAGCGCTACCAATACTCCTCCCAGACCCGCTCACTGCCCCGGACGCTTGATGTAGTAGCCCGAGACCTTCCACGCCCCGTTCTTTTCCATGGCCATGACAACCACTTCCAGCATGCCCGGTGATTTTTCATAGCTGGTGTCGTATTGCACGACCATATATTCGCCGGGACGCATCTTGGGCAGCTTGGTGGTGTAAGTGGCGCTCTTGAGCTGCCGCGATACCAGTTTGCCGAGCGGTGTACGGACGGTGTTCAGTGCGTCGATCCACTGCTCCTTCGAAGCAGCGCCTCGAAAATCGCTGGAAGCCTGGAACCAGCTCTCGCCGTACTGGCCCGAGTCCACCAGGGCGAGCCAAGGCGTGGCGGCGTCCGTCGCGGCTTTCTCCTTCTCCTGGGCGGAGAGGGAAAGTCCCGCGAACGCCGTCAGGATAAGCAAAACGGCACACAGTCTTAGCAGCGATTGCAACGGCACCTCGCCCCACTGACTTTAGCATTCTTCAGCGGAGGCGTGGGCGCCTAGTCCGAGTCCGAGCGATCGGGGTGGCCGATCCAATCGTCGTCATCGATGGTCCTGGTCCGTGACGGCTTCAGCTTGACGGCTGCGTGACAGGCCACCTCGGCCGCTTCACGCGCGATTTCAAGGTTCTTGTACTCGTACTTTCCGTCGATATGGATCCTTGCTCCCACGAGTTCCTTGTCCTGCGCTTCCTGTTCCTCGGTCATCGTGACGTGTACGACATAAGACATGATGGCTGCTCCTCTATAAAGTCGTTCCAGTTCTGCAATCGTTCGTTCCGTTCAACTGCGAATCTCGTCCAATAAGCTGCCGTCTGCACCCACCAGGGAGATGCTGACGGCGGGCATTCCCATAGCATGGGTCGAGCAACTCAGACACGGGTCGTAGGCGCGCACCACGGCCGAGACGCGGTTCAGCATGCCTTCCTCAAGGTGCGTGCCCTTCACGAAGTGCTCGCTGACCTGCCGCACGCTCTTCCCGATCGCGAGATTATTGTGCCCCGTAGCCACGATCAGGTTGGCCCAGACGATGGCGCCGTTTTCGTCCACCTTGTAATGGTGGATCAAAGTGCCCCGGGGCGCCTCGATAATGCCGACGCCTTCAAGGGCGTTGACTCCTGCGTTGGCTCGTACGTGCGTGTCCAGCGCTTCCGGCGCAGCCAGCAGGGTTTTCATTCGCTCCAGGGCATACAGCACCTCGATGAGCCGGGCATAGTGATACAGGAACGCGCTGTGCGGTACCCGCCCGAAGCGCTGGCGAAACTCCTGCAATTCGGCATCGGCCAGCGGAGTTCCACAAGCGGTGGCAACGTTGATGCGTCCCAGCGGCCCCACCCGATAGATGCCCTCGGGATAGCCAAGCGGCTTGTAATACGGCGCCTTCAGATACGACTCTCTGAGCGTGGCTTCGCCGATGTAAGTGGCGTAGTCGTCGGACGCGATTCCGGCTGCGACGATCTCGCCGGCGGCATCGCAGAATCGGATTTGGCCGTCGTAGAGCTGCAAGTTTCCTTTACTGTCAACCAGCGATGCGTACATAGTCGGCGCGGAGCCGAAGTTTTCGATCTCTTCCTGGAATTCGTCCAGCTTGCCCTTAAAAATCTCCAGTGCCAGCTTCGTGGTGTCGAGCGCCTCGGGAATTCCCGCCAGCAGCCGATCGCGCACCGGTTCCGGCATGGGCGTCTTCACGCCGCCGGGCACGATCCACGAAGCGTGTACGCGCTCTTCGGCGAGGCTCTCAATGACCTGCAGTCCGTACTTGCGCAGTTCGATGCCGGCGCGTGCCAGTTCCGGATTGGCCTCGATCAGTCCCGCGACGTTCCGCGTGGACTGGTCGGCGTCCATCCCCAGCAGCAGGTCGGGCCCGGAAAGATAGAAGAAGCTCAGGGCGTGCGACTGCACGAACTGCCCGCAATGGATGATCTCGCGCAGCAGCCGCGCCGCTTTGGGAATGCGGACGGCCATAATGGCATCGCAGGCCTTCGACGCCGCCAGTTGATGGCTGATGGGGCAGATGCCGCAGATGCGCGAAGTGATCCCCGGCATCTCGTAAAACGGGCGGCCCTCGGTGAACTTCTCGAAGCCGCGCACTTGGGTCACCTGAAATCGCGTGTCGGTTACGTTGCCTGCGTCATCCAGTTGAATGGTGACCTTGGCGTGGCCCTCGATGCGGCTTACCGGCTCAATCGTAATGCGCTTCATTGCGGTTCCTATCCGAACTTGATCTTGCTTGCGGTTTCCATCTTGCGTCCCTCAACCAGCGTGTTGAGCAGGGCTGCGATCACCTTGGTCGGCGGCGGGCAGCCGGGCACGCTGAAATCTACCTTGACGAAGTCCTGCGCCGGCCGTGCTAGTTTCAGTAACCGTGGCAGGCCATCGTCCGGAATGCATTGGTTGGTATCCGACCCCTCCACGTAAATGCGCTGCAGCAGCTTGCTGACGGGTACGGTGTTGCGCATTCCCGACACGTTGCCGGTTACCGCGCAATCGCCCAGCGACACCAGCGTCTTGGTGCGCTGGCGGATGATCTGTATGTGGTCCGCATCGTCCTGTGTGCTCACCGCGCCTTCCACCAGCGTGACATCCACGTCCTCGGGAAACTCCTGCGCGTCCACCAGCGGACCGTATACGATGTCGGCCCTGCGCAGAATGGGGATGATGGCGGCGTCGAGGTCGAGTAGCGACATGTGGCAGCCCGAGCAGCCATCTAGCCAAACCGTTGCCAGCCTGAGCTTCCTCATGCGTGCGCTCCTCCCTTGCGGCGTGCGATCGCGCTGATGGGCTTAATCGTCCGCACCATCTCTTCGATCGCCTTGCCTTTCTCAGCCAACGCTCCCGTTGGGCATACCTGCACGCACTTGCCGCAGTTCGTACAGGATTTAGAGTCACCCCAGTTCTGGTTTAAGTCCGAGGCGATCCGGGAATGAATGCCGCGCGAAACCACCTCCCAAACGTGCGCGCCTTCCACCTCGGCACACACTCGCACGCAGCGGGTGCACAGGATGCAGCGATTGTGGTCAAGCACAAAGCGCGGGTGCGTCGCGTCCACCTTGAGCTTTGGGAAGTTATAGGCGAAGCGCACGCTGGTAACGCCCAGGGAGTAAGCCATGTCCTGCAATTCGCAGTGGCCGTTGGCCACGCAGACGGCGCACACGTGGTTGCGCTCCACCAGTAGCAACTCGGTGATGATGCGTCGGTAACGCGAAAGTTTTGGCGAAGTCGTGGTCACCGACATCCCGTCTTGCACCGGAGTGGTGCAGGCGGGGAACATGCGATCGATACCCGACACTTCCACCATGCACAGCCGGCACGCGCCCACCGAACTCAGTCCTTCCAGGTAGCACAGCGTAGGAATGTATTTCCCGCTGATGCGCGCGGCTTCCAGAATGGTCTGGCCTTCCAACGCGTTCACCAGTTCGCCATCAATGCGAAGCGAGATTTTTCTCTGAGCGCTCATGGTTTCTCTTTCGGGGGCTCGTCGGGAAGGTGGAGCGGAAGGCGAAGGCACCAATGTTTGCCTCGCTCCGAGGTCAGCAGCACGCTGTCAAAACGCTCTTTTTCCGGGCAATGAGGCGTTGGATTCTCGATCGCCGGAGCCAATTTCGGAAATACAAGAGCGCACTCGTTCTTTCCCGACTTGGGGGTGTAACATACGAGTGCTGCGTCATCGAATGGCCCCGCCGTCCATACCGGCTTGTCTTGCATGGGAGTCACGGACTGCTGGGCCATTCCCGCGCCAGCCAGCAGCAATATCACGATGAGACCAGCTACGATTCTCAATGTTTGTTCCATGGGTCACCCTCATTTCTGATTTCTGGAATAAGGTGGAGGGCGGCTAGCCCTCCAAGCCAGTTAATGTGGATACGTATCGCAAGTAATAGGAGCCATCGGACTGTTGTAAATCGTGTCTGCAATCTGTGGCCCAAGGCAGTTCGATGATGACCATGTACTTTGACTTTGCGGTTTGCTGCAAACCATGTGGGATGTCGCCGAATACTGCTTCAGGCTTGAACAGTACTGACTGCTATTAGCACCCGCAATTGCTATCGTCCCAGACGTGGCAAACGGGGTGTTGTTGCATCGTGTCATCCCTGTCAGACAAACCGAGCCATATGGGTCGGGGCCGAGGTAGGAGCTAATCTCGCTTGCCAAGTTGATGTAGCTTAGATCTAGCGCGCCTAGCGTGTCACTTACGATATAGCCGTTAGCTCCGGTACAGAACACGTTCACGTTGCTTTGCGTCTGCTGGGGTGGCAGTGTCGGATTTATCGCATTCTTCGCTACCGCCTTGCGAATGTTCCAGTAATATGAAGGGGGCGCGGAGCCGTAGGAGCTAGTACCGCCGGTCCCTCCGATGTAGGCGCTGATGCTGGGCGAGTGACAGGGCAGACCATTGCCACACTGCGAACAGCCCGGTGGTTGCCACATCTGATGATACGAGTCCCATGTGCACGTCATGTTCGGGTTCGTGGTGTACCCAACGAAGGACGTTGTCAGGTACACATAGGTCGAATCTGCCGATACATCCTCTGTCTCAGTATAATTGCCGTTATTGAAACTCCAAATCGTCGTAGCCGCAACGCGCGGAACGAGGAGACTGGTATTGAGCAGGTGCCCTCCCGGAGCACCATTGCTGGTTTGGGGCTGCTGCTCCAGATGATCGGGGATATGGTGGATGATGCGGCCTTTTATGTCTTGCACCTGGCTTGACAAGTCTATTTTAAGATCCGTTAAGGTCTTTTGAATTGCTGCATCGGCCGCATCAAGTTGCTGATTCAATCGACTCTGCAATTCATAAAGCTCAGAGAAGTCTCCCGACACCGCACCGAACGAAGCCGCGTCTTGCTGACGCGAATTGTATTCGTTAATAGCACTATCCGTTGTCCGCCTCCATAAAGCAATCGCCGAATCGAACTCCGGTCCGCCGTTCTTTACGAGCGCACTTCGTTTAGCGGCCAGTGCCGCAGAGAGCACGCTGTCATCATCATCTTTGGGAGCCAGAACACCGATGAGTGAGCGAAATGCAACTGCATCCGGAACAGCACCCCCGGTTTGCGTTGTACCCTCGTAGGGCATAACGTGTTGGTGTTGAGCCAACGCCAATACGCCGTTGGCTAGTATCAATAGAATCAGCAGTTTTGCTTTCACGAGTCTCTTTCCCTTTCTTCAAGATTCGTAAACCACCTTCGCAAAACTCTAAGTCGCCCTGGCTCTGGATCCGCGGGCGCTCCAGGCTGTGCTTCGCCGGAAGTCTTGAAGTAATGCGAGGTCTTACCAGTCCCTCGCACCGGTCGCGGATGCGTGCGCCTTTCTCTCCTATCTCGACGCCGCCACCTTGATGTCGCAACGCAGGCAGCGGCAGGCCTCCTCGTGCGTTTCCTCCTCCGACAAGCCGACCACTACCTCTGCCGACGACTGCATCCGCTCCCGCACCGTCAGTTCGGCAGAGTGGTGCCGATGGCATTCGCTGACGTCCTTCGGCGGAGATTGGTCGAATTCCACGGCAGGGAACAGGCTGTCCCAGCGCTGCGCCTCCATGAGTTGTTCGTCGATGGCGCGCGCCGCCCGCTTGCCGAATGCCATCGCGTTGGATACGTTGGAAGCACCCGTCACCAGGTCGCCGCCGGCGAAGAAGCGCGGACGGCTGGTCTCCAGTCGATAGCGGTCCACCTCGATCGTGCCGCTGTTCTTGATTTGCAGACCGGAAGCCTTGCAGAAATCGAGATCGACGGTTTCGCCCACGGCCAGCACCACCGAGTCGCACTCGATGCGCTGCACCTCGTCGGTCAGCACCGGCTTGCGGCGGCCTGACGTGTCGTACTCGCCCAGGCGCGTTTTCACCACTTCCAGCGCTTTCACATTCCCCTTGGCGTCGCCGATGATGCGATGCGGCGCCGACAGGAAAACGATGCGCGCGCCTTCTTTCTCGGCGGCCTCGGTTTCTTCCTCGATCGCGGGCATGTCTTTGCGTTCGCGGCGGTACACCACGACAACTTCGGCTCCCTTGCGCAGCGAGGTTCGTGCCGAGTCGATCGCCGCGTTGCCGCCGCCAATCACTACCACTTTGCGGCCCAGATTGACGGCCTCTCCCTTCGCCACCGACTCCAGCAATGGAAGCGCCGGATACACGCCTTTCAGCTCCGTGCCCGGCAGGTACACCCACGACTCTTTCCACGTCCCGATGGCCAGGAACGCGGCATCGAATCGCTCGTCGAGTTCGTTGAGCGAGATGTCGGTGCCGATCCGGGTGTTCAGCGCGAACCTCACTCCCAGCCGCTCAATCAGTTCGATTTCCCGCCGCAGCACCGGCTTCGGCAGCCGATACTCCGGCAGCGCAAAGCGCAACATCCCTCCGGCCTCGGGCAGCGGATCGAACACCGTCACGTCATGCCCCAGCAGCGCCAGATAAAACGCAGCCGTCAATCCTGCCGGCCCAGCCCCCGCAATCGCGACCTTGCGTCCGGTATGCTCCAGCATTCGCTGCGACAACCGCTCCACTGCGGCGTCAAACCGGTCAGTGAGCAGCACGCTGTCGGCGATGAACCGGTGCACCTCGCGCATGTTGACCGCCTCATCCATCGCCAAACGGCGGCAGCGCTCGTCGCACGGATGCTGGCACACCCTTCCTGTCGAGGCCGGCAGCGGGTTGTCCAGGATCACCGACTCGAACGCATCATCGAGGCGTTCTTCCTTGAACAACTGCAGGAAGCGCGGAATGTTCATGTGCAGCGGGCAACTGTTTTCGCACGGTGAGAGTGCCAATTCCGTGCAGATCCCAGCCTGACACCGCCGCGCCACGATGTGGTCCTCGAACTCGTGGCGGAAGTGCCGCATCGTCGTCAGCACTGGGTTCGGCGCCGACTGGCCCAACCCGCACAGCGAGGTGTCGCGGATGAAGCGGCTCAACTCTTCCAGAGTCTCCATGTGCTGCATGCGTCCCGCGCCGGTGGTGATGCGGTTCAAGATGCGCAGCGACTTATTCAAGCCCACGCGGCAGGGAACGCATTTGCCGCAGGACTCGGAATTCGTGAATTCGATGAAGTAGCGGGCGACGTCGACCATGCAGTTGTCTTCGTCCATCACCACCATGCCGCCCGAACCCATGATCGAACCCAACTGCGCCAGGCTCTCATAGTCCACCGGCGTGTCGAACATCTCGTGCGGAATGCATCCGCCCGACGGGCCGCCGGTCTGCACCGACTTGATTGTGCGTCCGCCCACTCCGCCTTCGCCGATGTCGTACACAAACGTCTTGAGCGTTGTGCCCAGCGGCATCTCGACCAGTCCAGTGTTATGTACTTTGCCCACCAGCGAAAATACCTTGGTGCCCGGACTCTTGGAGCTGCCAGTCTCGGTGAACCACGCCGGTCCCTTGGTCACGATGGGCGCGATGTTGTACCACGTCTCCACGTTGTTGATGTTGCTCGGCTTACCCCACAACCCTTTTTGTGCCGGGAAGGGAGGCCGCGGACGAGGCCGTCCCGCTTCACCCTCCAGCGAGGCGATGAGCGCGGTCTCCTCGCCGCAAACGAAGGCGCCGGCTCCCTCCACTACTTCGATATCAAACTTGAAACCACGCCCCAGTATGTTCTCGCCTAAAATGCCGTACTCGTGTGCCTGCTCGATCGCTTTGCGCAGCCGGTGTACCGCTAGCGGATACTCGGCACGGACGTAGATAATGCCTTCCGTCGCTCCCGTCACATAGCCGCCGATGATCATCCCTTCGAGCATCGAATGCGGGTCGCTCTCGATCTCGTTGCGGTTCATGTACGCGCCGGGATCGCCCTCGTCGGCGTTGCAGATCAGGAACTTCCGATCGGCCACTGCCTTGCGCAAGAACTCCCACTTGTTGCCGGTGAGAAATCCCGCGCCGCCGCGCCCGCGCAACTTGGCCGCTTTGATCTGCTCGACGATCATTTCCGGCCTGGCGTCAATCAGCGCCTTGTACAGCGCCTGGTATCCGCCGACCGCGATGTATTCCTCGATGTCGTCAGGGTTGATCAGGCCGCAGTTCCGCAGCACGATCTTCTTCTGGCCCTTGAAAAAGGGAATCTCATCCCACGCCGGAACCTCCGGATAGCCGTGGCCATAGCGGATCGAACCTGTGATGTGGTCCCACTCCTCAACTTTGCAGTACACCAGTTCGGGAGTAACGCGGCCGCCAATCACATCATGCACAATGCGGCCGGCATCGTTGGCCTGCACCTGGTGCAGGATCAGCATCGGGTGGCCCGGCACTTGGACGTTGACCAGCGGCTCTTGGCAGCACGCGCCAAAGCATCCCACCGAAGTCAGGAAGAAGTCGGTGCCGCTGTTGTCGATGGCCTCGGCAAACGCATGGTAAAGGCCCTCGGCGCCATTGCCGCGCCCGCAGGTCCCCATGCCGATGGCAATCCGCGGAAACGGCGGCAGCAGCTTGCTCATCCCAGCTTCGCGAACGGTGTTGAATATGCCGATGTCCTCAATTCGTGGCATCACTCACTCTCCCGTTCCAGCGCGCGCACTTCGCGTTGCAGGGTGCGCTCGTTCACGTGCCCGCAGATGCGGTGGTTGATCTCCACCACCGGGGCCAGAGCGCACTGTCCAAAGCAAGCCACTGTGCGGACCGTGAACTTTCCATCCTTGGTAGTCAGCGCGAGTTTGTCCGCCTCCGCCTCAGCGTCTTCGTCGTTCAGTCCCAACCCCAGTTCCAGCCGCAGGCTCTCCAGCAGGTTGCGCGAATTGCGCGTGTGGCATGCGGTTCCGCGGCAGATGCAGACCGTGTTCTCCCCCTGCGGCTGCAGGTTGAATAACGCGTAAAACGTGGCAAAGCTGAAGACCCGTGCCAGCGGGATGTCCAGCTTCGTAGCGACGTATCGCAGCGCGTCTGCAGGAAGATAGTTGTGTGGGTTGTGTTCCTGTACCGCTTCCAGGATGCCCAGCAAAGCGCCGGGCCTGCCTTGGAGGCGGCTGATGGTCTGATCGATGAACGCCAATTCGGCGCTATCCGGGAATGTCGGCGAAGCTGACATGTGCGGGGCGCTCCTTGCCCGAGACACCAGCACTGGGGACCGTTCCTCTGGTCCGTACAACGGCTGCAGGGTGGCGGAACGGTTCACGACGAGCCGTCCCACTCCTGCTATCTACGAGCTTGTTCTATATCGGCAGGGAACTCTGTGCGTCATGTCACGTCGGGAGGTGACAACGAACGTAGGCGGCAAAAACGGGAAGCCTGTTTCCAAAATGAAACGTATGTTACGAAGGTAACTGGAACTGGCTTCATAAGCCGGATTTGAAAGGCCGCGGCTTTCGAGGCGGCTGAAAAACTCGTTCTTGGGACTGTTTCGTAACAGGGCATGACTTCAGTCATGCCGTAAGACATTGAAAATACATTGGGGCTTTAGCCCCTGAGGATCTCTCTGAGTCGGGGTCTGTCTGGCTTTTTCTATCCACTAACCACTGCCTTACGGCTTGCCGCCCGTCTCATTCCACAAAAACGTCAGCTCATCGGCGGTGTCGTTGACCAACTGGGTGACCGACACTCCGGAACTGTGCCCGGCCTTCAATTCGTAGTGCAGCAGGATGGGCCGATCGCTTCCCGTGTCGGCTTGCATCAGCGCCGTCATCTTGCGCGCGTGCAGCGGATCAACCCGCGTATCCGCATCGCCCGTGTTGAACATGATGGCCGGATACTTCACGCCCTTCTTCACGTTCTGGTACGGCGAGTATTTCAGCAGGTAAGGGAACTGCTCCGCATTTTCTGCCGAGCCATACTCTGCCGTCCACCAGCGCCCCACCAGGAAGTTCTGATAGCGCAGCATGTCCAGCAGCGGATAGCCGCACCAGATCGCTCCAAACAAGTCGGGCCGCTGGGTCATGGCCACTCCCATCAACAGACCGCCGTTCGAGCGGCCGCGGATGGCCAGCCTGCGGCGTCGACGTGTACTTGTTCTGGATCAGGTATTCGGCCGCGGCAAAGAAGTCGTCGAATACGTTTTGTTTCTTCTCGAACATCCCGGCCTTGTGCCAGGCCTCGCCGTATTCGCCTCCGCCACGCAAGTTAGGTTGCGCGAAGAACCCGCCCTGTTCCATCCACCAGGCATACTCGGGATCCCAGTGTGGAGGCAGGCTTACGTTGAATCCGCCGTAGGCAAACATCAACGCCGGCGCCTCGCCGTTGCGTTTCAGAGCCTTCTTTCCCGAGATGAACATGGGTACGCGCGTGCCGTCTTTCGACGTGTAAAACACCTGTGAAACTTCATACTGGCTGGAGTCGAACGGCACCTTAGGCTCGTGCGAACACCTCGGTCTTCCCTGTGGCCACATCGTAGTGGTAAATCGCCGGCGGAATGGTAAAGGACTCGAAGTTGTAAAAGCCGTTGTTCGACGTCTGTCGGCCCGACATCGCCGAAGCCGCCCCCAGTGTGGGATACGTGATCTCACCTGCGGGCTTGCCGTCCAGCGTGTAAATCCGGGTTTGCGTAATCACATCGTGCAGCCGGGTGACGAACAACTTGCCGCCGACGATGGAGAACGTCTCGATGACGTCGCTGCCCTCGGGCACGATGGTCTCCCAGTGGTCAGGAGACGGATCGCTCAACTTCATCTTTGACAACGCGATACTTTTCCGCCCGGTAGTCCGTCAGCACATACAGCGTATCGCCGTAATTTTCCGTCCAGAACCGGCTGTCGATACCGTGAATGATGGGGCGAATCGGCGCGTCAGGCTTGCGCAGGTCTTGCGCGTAGATGTCCACCCGCTTCGGAGGTACTCCGTGGCTTACGTGGATCAGAAGATAGCGGCCGTTTTCTGTCACTTCGGGCGAAATCAGATCCATCGCGCCGAACGTTTCGCCACCGAACTCCTTGCCAAAGATCAGCTTGTCCGATGAAACATTCGTACCAAAGCCGTGGTAGAAGACCAGCGATCCCGTCTTCTCGAACTTGGCGTAGTACAGGCCTTTCTCATCCGGGGCCAGCGCCACCCCCGCATATCGGGCAGGAGGAAACACATCCGGCAACTCGTGCCCCGACTTCACCTCCAGGAAATGGATCGACTGCTCGTCCGCTCCACCTTCGCGGACCTCATACACCAGCAGGCTTCCGTCCTTGGAAATATCGGCGATGCCGACGGAGGAATTCTGGTCCGCGCTCAGTTTCCCGGCATCGACCAGCTTCACGTCGCCGCCTTTCAGTCCCACGCGCACGTAAATTGAGCCCTGGTTCTCTTCGGGTAGCCGTTTCTTGAAGAAAAACTTGTCGCCACGCTCGATCGGGGTGCTGTAACTCTCCACCCGTACCAGTTCGGTGAGCCGCTTGACGATCTCGGGTCGCACTTTCACCTGCGACAGGTAGTCCTCGGTGTACTTGATCTGCGAATTGAGCCATTCGCGGGTGGCTGGACTCTTCGAGTCCTCCAGCCACCGGTACGGGTCGGTCACAGTGACGCCATGCAGGACTTCCGTCACGGGCTCGGCCTTCGTCGGCGGCGGGGGTGGCAAGGTTACACCGTTGCCTCCGTGCACTACCTCGTTGTTTGCGGCGTTCGCAATGTTGACGAAACAAACCAGGACGAGAGCGACCGAAAGCTTCGTTATCATGTGAGTTTTTCTAGGATACAGCAGGAAACCACACCGTAGGACTGCGCCCGTACTATTGCGGGCTTGGTTGGTTTGCGGCCGTCAACCGGGCCAGCGCGCTGCGAACTTGCGGCGCCTCGGGGCCCGACGGAGCCTCGTGCAGATACGTTTCGTATTCGGTGTAGGCCTCCTGCTTCCGTCCCTCGTGTTCCAGCGCTTGCCCGGCGACGTAATGAGACAGAGGGTATCCCTCGTGGGGCAGTTGATGCACCTTGCGCGCCGTTGCCAGCGCCGCATCGAACTCGCCGGTCTCCATTTCGGCCGCGCACAACAGGGTCAACGTCACCGGGTTGAGTGGCTCTACCACCAGCGATTTCTTCAGCAGGTCCTCGGCCCGGGTGAAATTACCCTCGTCCATTAGCATGCGCGCCAGGTTCCGGTCACCATCCGCGTTCTTGTCGTTCAATGCGACCGAACGCTCAAACGCGGCTCGTGCTTTCTCCGGCTGGTTCAAGCGGATGTACATGACCCCCAGGTTGTTGAAGGCAGTGTCGTATTCCGGAAACAAGGCAACTGCCTTTTCGAACTGTTCTGCTGCCTTGGGAAATTCCTTCGCTTCCCAGGCTTCCATTCCTTTGTGGAAGGCCTTGCGTGCATCGTTGGGAACTCGCAAATCCGCCGCGGACGTAACTGCAGGCACTTTCGGATTCGACGCTGTGGAGTTGGAGGCCATTTTTGGCTTTACCCGGACGAAGACCGTCTTGCTCTTGTCCATGTCTTCCACGTGAAACGCCGTGGATGCGACGCCCATGAGAGAGATCCCCGAGACTTCCACCCGGAAGGCTCCCGGGAAGGTGATCCAAAACGATGCCCGCCCATCCGTATTGGTGAATGAGTTTGCGACGGGAACGCCGGAATCGGTCAGCAACTGAACTCGAATCTGGTCGGCAGCAGGACGTTCATTATCGAACATCACTCTGACCTGGATTGACACATTGGTGTTGCGGTCGCTTCCCACATTTTGTCCCGCGCACACAGTGGCCCCGGACATCAACAGGGCCGTCAGTATTCGAACTGTGCAGGACCGGAACATACTGCCCCACGGCCGGAGTTTGTGAGGACTCCGTGGCAGAATTGTACGCCACTTCCGCAGCGATGGCGGTCAATTCACGCTTGGGATTCGCACCCGAGAGGCCGGTTTTGAATCTGAAGAAATGCCGGGCCGAACTCCGGATTGCTGGCCGAATCATTTCCGCAATCTTCCCGACGTCCGCAGGCTCGCGCTACTGCGGTTTCATCGGCAAATACATCGGGTCGCCGCGTTTGCCCTTCTGGACTGCATAGTCGGACGGCACCTGGAACAACGACGCGTCCTGAGGTCCCTGGGTGACGTTGACCAGTTTCGTGGTCACGCTCCCCATCATGGGGTCCGTGTGCGAAGTGAGCACCACCATTTGCAGGTCGGGAGAATACCACCGCTCCGTCACCACCGTAATGGCCTTCTCATTGCCTATCGCGCCCGCCGGGATGGTTCGGGTGACCCGAATGCCTTCCGCCTGATAGCCGTTCACCGTCTTTGTTCCCAACTGCTCCTTCGATACTTCGCTCGATGCGCCCATTGCCTTCATGCGGGCCTCATGCTCCTTGCCACCCGGTCCCGGGCCACGCATCGGAGCTTGCCGCGCGGTCTTGTTATCAGGGTTCAACATGTAGCGCGTTCCAGCCACCGGGTCCGTGATGACGACGAGGTTGTGCTTCACCGGACCAGCCATGGGAGTCGCCAGGTCCACGCCCATCTCATGGCGCACCCGGCCCTCGGCATCGCGATACACCTTCGACTCCGACTCGTTGTGGATGTGGTTGCCGTCGGCCAGGGTCATTTCGCGAACTGTGATTACCTCGGCGCTGAGCGGCAATCCCTTGACCGTCTTGCCTTCGCCGAACTGGCCACCCATCGGCCCGGGCCCCATGATTGCCATGTCCTCATGAGGTGGCGGGGGCGGGGGAGCCTCCTGGGCGACGGTTATGCCTGCCGCGACGACCAGCATGACCAGCAGCGAAATCCATAAAGTGCAGTTCGATGACCTATCCAGCTTCATAGTTTTCCCCGTTCTCCTACTCATTTACGATTCGCATCGCCCGAACCAGCCCATCTTCTCCGATGACCACATCCGCCAGGACCGGCTGCGTTGTGCTTCCGTTTGCGGCGGCACCCGTAGCCGGCAGTTCCATGCGGACGACCTGTTCCTCGCCGGAACAGATCAACGGATCGCACAGCATGAGTGCAACGAATCCGGCCTGATCAGTGCCGGCCGACTTTGCCTTGACTTGCTCTGGCGCAGGCGGCTTCGCCATTACCGCTGCCACCCGAGCGACAGCAGTGCGGGTAGGCTTTGCCGGCAACTGTTGTCTGGCATCTGCTTTGGCTTCGCCGCCAGCGTTAGCCACCGGCAACTCCTGCGGCTTGCTCTGCGGGGCGCTGATCGTTTGTGCCTGCTCCGTTCGGGCCGAAGTCTGCTTCTCCCGCAAGAGGCGCGAACCCAGGAACAGCCCGACAATCAAGGCAGCCGCTACCGCCCCGTAGGCGCCTATCTCGAACACTCGGCTCAGCTTCCACAGTGCGGGCGGAGTGCGAACTGGCATCTCTACGACCTTCGGCGCAAAACCCTGCGTCCGGAACGCCTGCAGCACTGCCATCTCCACCTCCGGACCGGCCTGGCGCTGTGTCGTCGTCGCTCCCAAGGCATGTAACGCGTTCCCCAGTGCCCGATGCGACTCCAACCACAGCCCGCAAGCCGCGCAGTCCCGCGCATGCAGCGACAGCGGCTCTTCTGCCTCCTGCATGCGCAGCAACTGCGACGGAGTGAACGTTTCAGCAGCATCCATAAATTCACGGCATGTCATGACAAGCACCTCGCGGCATCACTCGACAATCCCGCCAGCGCCGGGGCCGAATGTTGCAGCTTCTTCATCAGCATTTCGTGCGCCCGATGCAATCGCGAACGCACCGTACCTAGCGCGCAACCCAACGCCACGGCGGCATCGGCGTAGGTCTGTTCCTGCAAGTCGCACAGCACCACCACTTCGCGGTAGTGTTCCGGCAGCGAAAGCACCGCTTTCCACACCGCCTTGGAAGTCTGGCTCCGGGCGATGTCCTGCACCGGATCGAACTCGGTGACCAGATTGGGATCATCGTCCTCGGCAGGCGTCGTGTTGACGGCCTCGTGGTAGCTCTTCTCCATGGCGCGACGTACGTAGTTTCTTGCCACGCCGTACAAAAAAGCTCCCAAGACGCCTCGGGCCGGATCGAAGTCCCGCCCCCGCTGCAGCAAAAACAGGAAAACCTCCTGCGTAACTTCCTCTGCCACCTGCGTCGAGCCGCTCATGTGCAGCGCAAACCGATAGACAGGCCCCTGCCTCCGCCGGTAAAGGGCGGTAAACGCGTCCTCATTTCCGTCCAGCGCCAGTTGCAGGAGCTGTTCGTCAGTCTGTTCGGCTAGCAACGCCACCTCGGCGATGTCTCGGTTGCTGCTTCCGTTAGTATTTCACCCCCGCCGCCAGGAAAGTTCCGGCATCTGTCCGTTTATGGGGCCATCTTATGAGGCCATCGCGATCTTGAGTGAGATTTGGACCCTTGAACAGCTTGCGGAAATACTCGATTCCGCGGCGGTTTTGTATCAGGGCAAGACTTTGCAGCTTGCGGGAGAAGTCACTCTCGCGACTGCTTCGTATCAGGGCACGACTTCAGCGGCTGCTGAAAAACTCTGTTTAGCGACAGTTTCGTATCAGGGCATGACTTCAGTCATGCCTCAACAAGTACCCTAAATTCATGACTTTAGCCCCTGACTCTCATGCCACCCAATCCTGAGAATTGTCATCACGAGGTCGCCGTGGCGACCGAGGGATCTGCTCTCCCCTCCCCTGCGAGAGACCCCAATTTCGCCTGTGCGCGGCTGCCCCGTCAAACCTTCTTTTCGTTGGGCGGGGTCTTTCGTCACGGATCACCGCCCCTTCCACAACGGGATCATGCTTCCGCCATGCCCTGGGTCCTTCCTGCCGTCCTTTGCCTTCTGGCAGACGGACAGTAGGTCGATGTAACATCATGTCCACTCAGTAGTTGCCGGCCAGCCACCGGCGCATGAAAGGAGGGGTCGGCAATATGCGGTGTATCTTGGCCTTGCTTGCATTGGGAATTGCAACTGCACTGCAGGCAAGCGTACCCTCCGGAACGATCGATGATTTCATCACTGCTGAGATGCCCATCTCCGGAGCACCGGGCCTCGCCTATGCGGTCGTCCAAGACGGCAGAATTCATTCTGAAGCACGTGGCGAGATTCTGATCGGAAGCGGCCGGAAGATGACGCCGGATACGCCGTTCCTGCTTGGCTCGATATCCAAGAGCTTCACCGCCATGGCCGTGATGCAACTGGTCGAGGCGGGCAAGGTCGACCTGGATACTGGGATTTCGCACTATCTGCAGCCGTTCTCCGGCCGCCCCTCTGGCGCGATTACCATCCGCCAACTGCTGAGCCACACCAGCGGCTATTCAACCCTGCAGGGCAACCAAACCCCCACCGACCTCACCCAAAGCAACGACGCGCTTTCGCGCCAGGTCAAACAGATTGCGCAATGGACTCCTGCCTACAAACCCGGAGCCAAATGGGAGTATTCCAACGCAAACTACCAGATTCTCGGTGCCCTCATCGAGGTTGTGAGTGGCCGGGATTATGCCAGCTACATCGAGACAGAGATTCTCAAACCCATCGGCATGGAGCACAGCTTCGTCGCCGACGGACAAAGGCATGACGGAATGGCGCTCGGGCATCGGCCCTGGTTCGGCACCAAGCGCCCCTTCGAGCAGACCAAGACCGATCGTGTCACCGCTCCTCAAGGCGGCGTCATTGCCAGCGCCAACGACCTGGCGCGATATCTCGCGATCATGATGAATGGCGAAGACGACGTCATCAGCGCAAAGGACAAAGCCGCCATGATGCGCCCCGCCAGCGCGGCGTCACCCTTTTATGGCTTCGGCTGGTTCGTCGATGCCGAAAAGGGAACCGTGTACCACTCTGGCTCCAGCCCCGGAATCGAAACGCTCGCGACCATGGTTCCGGCAGAGAAGAAGGGCGTTGTCGTCCTGGTCAATGCGGGGAGCGGAATCGGGTTTGGCGAAACCATGGATCTCCGCAACGGCATCGCCGCCCGGGCCCTCGGCCTGGACTACGCTGGCGAAGGCAGCCGCTGGCAACAAAAGGCAGTGTTTATCGCCTTGGCTCTCCTGCCCTTTGTGTTCTTGTCCAGCATGTTCTGGGCATGGTTTCATCGCGATGCACTGCGTGCCAAATCCGGCCTATTCGGCTTGTTCAGCCTGTGGTTTCCCCTGCTCACGACGCTCGGAATAGCCTGGACCTTCTTCTACCTTATCCCGCGGCTGTTTGGCCTATCGATAGGGACTTTGCGTGTCTTCCAGCCTGATCTGGCGCTGACGATGGTCGCGACCGCTATGACTGGAGTGATGTGGGCGGTGTTCCGGCTCGGCGTCGCCTACAGCGGCCGGCCCGCCCAAAGCTGACGCGGGTGCCCCGTCCGACCTTCTTTTGGTTGGGCGGGGTTTTTCGTTACCTATCACAGACCAGCCCGCCGCAGCGGGGGCGGGCCCAAATTTGGGCAGCAACTTACATGACAACTCACGCTTGGATAATGGTAGTGGCTGGTAGGTCTACCTTGACTTCCACGCCTGCATCACCCTATCGAAGGCTGGCTTGGTCACGGAAATTTGCATCCCGCTCACCAGCACAACAGTGCAAAGAAGGCTGTCGTTGTAAGGGGTCGCCTGAAGCATCTCGATATAATCTAGGTCGATAGTCAAGCGGGTGTTATTGTCGACCTCTCCGTCGCGGAATTCGAAAAGCCTCATTCATCCCCCTAATTCATTCAGGAAGCGCGTTTCTTTGTTGACCGCTTCTTTTCGCTGGCGCGCCTGAGCCGTGCTTCCTTCTTCACCAAGTCTGCCTTTGACACCCTCAGAACCATGCTGAGTGCATTGCTTAACCGTTCTGACGGTGTGTTGCCTGGTACGCTTGGAGCTGGCTTCATATCCTCTCCGTTTCAACCCATCAGCTCTTTCATTCCTTGTTCTCTGGTAGCACCTGTGGCGCTGGCAGGACAGCTAAGTTTCCCTTCTCCAGTTTTTGCTCAATAACCATTGGTTCGCCCTTTGGTGCTGGCAGTGGGCGTGCTATCGTAAGATTTTTCGGCTTACAGAAGATTTCGTTGATTGAGATCCCTTCTTTAGAAAGGAACTTTGCGGTCGTCGAGGCGGTAATCAGTGCCGCACAGTCTCCGCCTATTGCAATCACCCGTTCTCCTGGTTCGACCACTCCGGCATCGCAAGCTCGAAGAACCGCCTGAACGCACACTCCAAAGCCTCCGCCGAACATAGCGAGGGCCTTTCTCACTAACCTCATCTGCTGGTTGTGGCCATCCATTTCTTCAATGTCGTCAAATGGCAGCGTATCGGGCACAATAATCGAGATTTCTACGCCGCTAAAAAACTTCAAGAGTCGCTCAGGGATTTGCGGACGAAATTGTGTTTTATCTGGCCTTTTCGCGGAAAACGAAAGCGGAAAGGTTACGGCGACGATTTTCGGCTCGTACATGCTGAGATTGTTATATGCGAGAAGTGGCCCCTCGCCCTCTGCAGTCAACATAACCAACTTCAATGAGCGGAGTTCTTCACGACTCTTGAGCTTTTGTTTAACGACACGTATCACTTCGGGAAGATTGGAGCGGCCTTCCGCGTCAAAATAAACGATCTGATGTACCCTGCGGTTTTGCGTTATTCCTGCCACGGGAGCGGCCTTCCTTCAATGATTCTGCAAGTCCAGTCGAGAGCCTGCATGAATCCAAACTCGCGGAGCGACGTACCGCGCAATCGCGCATCATCGTCCAGAAAGACTTCGCCTCCAAAATGAAGGTGGCATGGCTCGTCAAACGGAGCTAACCGACCATGACCATCCACGAGCAATATCTTTGGATCGTTTTCGTCTCTCAAATGATACTTTACTTTTCGCAGGTGATCCCGACCTTGTTTGCGATGGATTTCCAAAATCTGGAGGCGATGCCCCGAGGAAAATGTGATCGTGTTGATCCAATCTATTCTCTGCCAACTCTCGAAGTCGGGAGACACCTTAACCCCGAGGCCACTTATTGACGAGTAGCCCTCGCACGATTTGATGGCACGTTGCACGTCGACGAAATATTCTGTGGCGTCAAACAGAGCAGCCCCCAAATACGAAAACCCGAGGTTCGCTCGGGCTTTTGTGAACCGCTTTCACAACATCGCGGTGGTTTCTCGTGCCTGAAATCTCGTAGCAGAAGATCGGACTCGAACTCTTCGCACAGAAATGCCCATTCGTCCAACTCGAAGTTGGATGAATCAACCGACGCATCTTTGACGCGATAAGCCTCCAGAAAATTGTCCCATCCGTTCCACTGGCGTTGGTACTTCTGTTCCAGCACAAAAATTCTGTCGATGAAATAATCACGCTGAACAAATTCAACTGACAAGCGATTGTTATTGGTGATCTCGTTCATCTCCCTTCCTCCGGGTCTGTGGCGAAAGTCTCCCTTAGAAGAGACACTTCCGTCAAGCAATAGTTTCTTTCCTCCGTTACAAGGATTCAATAGCACTAATCGGCTATTCCTGTGTTTTCTTTATCTTACGCCCATTTTGGGAATTTGGCACTTTTTTTCCTCGCCCCTGCCGTTTGTGCGGCACAGAACTCAAAATGGTTGAACGCCATGGTGCTTGCCGGTAAGTTCATCAAATGTCAGTCGCTTCCCAACGATGCCCGAGACCGCGAGGCTGAACCGCTCGCCATCTGTCAATTTGCGATTGTTAAAGCGATACGCTTGCTCGTCCAAATAGCGGAACAGATGAAACGGTTCAACGCTTACATAAGTTCCATTGAGGCCGCGCTTGAGTAGGCTCCAGAAGTTTTCTACTCCATTTGTGTGGACATTGCCCTCGACGTACTTTACGGCGTGGTCAATCACCTGATGTGCGTAATCACCTGCCAGCCCGTCGTAGGAGAGCAGCGCATCCGTGTAGAGGGCCGCGCCAGCTTCGACGTGCTTCCTGACTTCGGCTTGCAGTGCGCTTTTCTTGCGGTTAGGAATCACAATGGTACGAACCTTTCCGCCGCGCTCAAGGATTCCCATGACGGCGGTTTTGTCTTTGCCACCAGTCCCAGTGATCCGACGTTGCCGCTTTCTGAGATGCATGTTGCGAGCCTTGCCACCAATAAAAGTCTCATCTGCCTCGACATGGCCAGAGAGTTTATCAGTTTCAGCCATTCCAAGCGCACACCGAATCCGGTGATCCATAAACCATGCGGTTTTCTGAGTTACGCCACAGGCGCGTGCAATCTCGTAGCTGCTCACACCGTTCTTGCAGTTCACAACCTGCCACATGGCCAGAAGCCACTTGTCCAGACCGAGCGGCGAATCCTCGAAGATCGTGCCAGTCTTTGACGTGAACTGTCTCAGATCGTGCTTGCTGCCACACTGCCAGCGGTTGTACTTCGCTTGGAATAGAATATTCTTGCTGCCGCAACGCGGACAGGTAACGCCGTCGGGCCAGCGATGCGCTACCAGATACTCCCGGCAGTTATCGGGACTTGCGAAGAAGAGGATTGCGTCTTGCAGTGTGTTCGGTTCCATGCTTGAATAGTAGCAGACAACTCATGAGTTGTCAAGTAAATTGCTGCCCAAATTTGCGTAGTGGTGCAGTTTGAAATTTGCGCGCCTTGAACGGCACGGCGGACGGCGTAGACTTGGGAACATGGCAAAGCGAACACTTCGTATCGTGCAAGAAACGCCCCTGCTCGGCATCTGCGACGGCTGCAACGCCCAATTTTCCTCCGGCTTGAAGCCGGTCGAAGCGGCCAAGGACGACATTCAAGCGCGGTTCGACGCGCACAAATGCGAACCTGAGGACGTAAACCAAGCCGCTCAGCGGATCGTCGGTGAAGCGACAAAACGGTCTTAGAAACATCCGCCCTCTGGCTCTGCAAATGGTAGTGTCAGCGTCTCACCACGCCTTGGCGGCCCCACATTTGCCTGACGTTCGCAATTGTCGGGCTCGTGCCAACGCCTCCACTTGTCACATAGCTGGGTGCTCGGGTTCACCCTTCTTCTGAACCACCCCGGGGAATTCTATCCACTATCTACTACCCACTGCGTTATCACACTCTCCCGTGACCCACGTCCTAGCGCGACTGCCTCCGTGCCCCTAAACTCCACCATAGAACGATGAGGGAGAGCTGTCGTCGCAAAATGGCGGCACTCTGATACGTTCCTCCATCGTCAATCAGACTAGGCGGTTACGCCCTGTGGTTTGTTGTAATTTGCATCAATCGGCCTCACCCCATCCCTCCCACACACCCGTTCGGCCTGCCACCCGCCTAGCTAACTCCTTTGACAAGAAGAACTTGCCTGTAAGTCGCATGCGCTCAATATTTTGCGCGGACAGCATCCCCTATCTCCAATGGAATGAGGATTTTGCAAAAAGGGTGGGGGGAGGGGGGTACCTAGGATCCGGCCTTCGCTACGGCCAAAAACACGGCCCCAACACAAATAAAAAGCGATGCCATCGCCGCCACCATCAGCGGCAGGGCGAAGAACGTTCGGTTCCACCCCGCGCCAATCCGCGCCTGCGACGGGCTCGCCGGGTCGTAGCGAACAAGATGGTGGCTGCCGACAGGGAACTGCTGGGTGCGCTGCACCGTGGCTTCGTAGTTGGTGCTCTCAAAACTGGTCAGCTCAGACGTGATGGGCTGCCCTGCGACCGTGTACAGCACCTGCAGTTTGGCCCGGTACAAGTTGTCGTGGCCGGACTGCGGGCCGGTAACGACTTCGCTGCGCAGCACCTGCGCGTCGGTCTCGGGCCAGTTGCGAACCACCTGCGCCTGCCGCCAGAAAAACGGCAAGCTGATGATGAAGAAGACCGCTGCGAAGATGAAGTTGGCCGCGGCAATCAGCCGCAGCGTGCCGTGCTTTTCGCTCACGACCTCGCCCCTACTTTGACCGCTTCAGGTCCCGCATCTCGCTGCGGACGCGGCGGTAACGGCCCAACAAGTAGCGAATGTACAGGAGCTGATATCACGATGGTTACAGCGTAGGCTGACTTCAGGGCAACCAAGCCTGTCATCGCGCACCTCCCTGCAGGGCCAGTTGGGCGTGCGCGGCTTCCACGTCATTCTCCAATTTTTGCAAGCGGTAGCGAGCCACGATGAAACAAATGCCAATGCAGGTGAACGCCAGCAGGTTCCACAGGAAGGCATGCAACATTGTCGGATCAAGCCCGGAATTCTGCCCGCCGCCCATCACCGGCGAAGGATGTTGCGTGCGGAACCAGCGGATGGACATATACACAATCGGCACATCCACAAACCCGAAGATCGCCAGTGCCGCCGCCAGAACCTGTGTCTGCCCTCCGGCAGCAAAACGCCGCAGAACGAGGTAGCTGACATAGATCAACCAAAGCACCAGCGTAGTAGTCAGCCGCGCATCCCACGTCCACCAGATGCCCCACACCGGCCGCGCCCAGATGGGCCCGGTGATCAGCACGATGGTGCAGAACACGACGCCGACCTCGGCACTCGCCGCGGCGAGCGCGTCGGCGTTGAGGCTTCGCTTCCACAGGTAAGCCGACCGAGGCGAGGAAGTTCACGAAGAAACACATGCCCGCCACCCATGCCGAGGGCACGTGGTAGTAGAAGATACGCTGCACCTCGCCCATGGTCTGCTCCGTGGGAGCCACCACCAGGGCCTGATAGGTGCTGAAACCCAGCAGGGCAAGCGTGAATACAATGAAGGCAATGCTAAGAGATCTTCATTCTGCGTTTAACACCGTTTCGAAAAGTAGGAGGCAGACAAGCGTGAACACCACATCGTAAACCACCAGCATCTTGAGCCAGAAGTCGGGCGTGCCGTCGCCGGTCAGGATCGTCGTAGTCGAATCGACCATCGCCAGCAGCGCGGAATCGAAATGGGGAAGAGAATCAGCGGCAGCATGATTTCCCGGCTGCGGGTGCGGATCGACAGCGCCGCGAAAAACGTGCCATTCACCACCAGCGCCCACGTTCCCAGCAACGCGACCGCCACCAACTGCCAAACCGGCCCGACCGAGCGCAACTGATAGAACACTACAAACAACGGCGCCATCAGCGCCTCCAGAATCACGACAAACAGAAAAGTTGCCCAACACCTTGGCCATGAACAGCGCATTCGGCGGAGCAGGCGAAACACGATAAGCGTCGAGAACCTGGTTACGCAGTTCGCGCGCCCAAGTCTGGTTCAAGGCCACCACCGCCGCGAACAGGAATGCCACCCAGATCAGCCCGCCGGCAATCTGTCGCGACTCCTCGGCCGTTGGGTTGAAGGCGAAGCTGAAGATCACCACAACAAGCAGCGAGAAGAACAGCATGGAATTGATGGCGTCTTTGGAGCGCCATTCCATGCGCAGGTCCTTCGAGTAGAGTCGAGCGGGTCACGTTGATCTGGCTCACCGGACGCCTCCCACTGCAACGCGATTGCGCGCACTTCCCGATTCACGATCTGCCCAGCCGACATCTGGACGAACTCGTCGGCGACCGGTTCCATCAGAGGCGCCTGATGCGTGACCACAAAGATCGTCTTGCCCTGGTCGCGAACCCGTCCCAACACCGCCGCCATGTCGCGAGCCGACTTCACGTCGACATTGGAGAACGGCTCGTCGAGCAACATCAGTTCGGGATCATGCAGCACCGCCCGAGCCAGCGAAAGCCGCTGCCGCATTCCCTGCGAATACTGCCCGACGCGGCGCTCCAGTTCAGGATCAAGTCCCGACCTGCTCCATCGCCTGGCGGCAAACCGTGTCGTCGCTCAAGCCGTACAGCCCGGCGAAATAGCGGAGGTTCTCCATGCCGTCGAGTTCGTCATACAGCAGCGGAGCGTGTCCCATGTAGCCGATGCGATGGGCCACGTCGCGAAGGTTTTGCGTACCTAGCAGCGTTACCGTGCCCTGGCTCGGCCTGCATGAGGCCGGCGACCACGCGCAGGAGCGTGCTCTTGCCCGCGCCGTTGTCGCCCACCACGACGTAAAGCCGTCCCGGCGCGAAGCTGTCGGAAATGTCGCGTAGGGCGGCAAAACGCCCGAAGAATTTGACTAGACTCTGCAGGACGATGACGGGCTGGTTGGACGACTCGGCGGTTCCCGTCATAGTTTGAGATTTGCCGTGCCTTGAGGCCGACAAGCTACTGGCCCTGGCCTCCCGCCTGTCCGGCGTTCAAAGCGGTCTTTTGCGGGGCTTCGCCGGCAGCGGGCGTCGCACCGGGTTGCTTGGGCGCGTATTTCGAAGCGCACTTGGCCTGAATATTGGTGGCACGGAAGACACCGTCTTTGCCATACCGTCCTTCGGCCAGCGCCTGGGCGTTGTCCTTGAAGGTGTCGGGCGGAGCTTCAGTGCCGCTGTAGACCACCGGGATCGTGCGGCCCTCTTCCTCAAGCTGGAACTCGAGGTGGGTTCCCTGGCGCTTGATCGTACCGGGAGCCACGTTGCCGGCCACGCGCAGGCGCTTGCTGTAAGCGCCATTGCCCATGCCGTTGAGTTCCTTGATGGTGACGTAATAGCTTTTGCTGTCTTGAACGCCAGTGTAGGCGAGATAGCCGAGCGCGATCACGATGACTGCGATCACGGCGCCGAAACGCAAATATCTACTGGATTGAGATGACATACTGCGATCCACCCTCGAATTGATTCAAGGATACCGCTTTTGAGGGCCGGATACCATGTGATTCCCGTCACAGATGAGCTCATTTTGGCGTGCCGATTTCCGTGCGAAGTCAGCAGCCCGGTCTGACCGGGCTGCTCTGCCGCTTGCCGTCGGAATCGCCTGAGTTCCGGATGAGGGCGACTAAGCTACCGACTCTCCATACACTTCGGCTGTCGCCTGGAACCAATCCTGCTCGGGCGAGCCGCCCTGTCCGCCGCGGCGCAGGTATAGCTCGTAGGCGCGGGCACGGACTTTCTCTTCCAGAGACTGCATCACAAACACTTCGCTTTTGACTTCCCGCTGTGCTTCCGGAGCAGCCGCTACTACCGCGACTTTCTTAACTTCTGCGGTCTTCGCAGCGGCCTTCTTCGCAGTCTTTACTACTTTAGTGCTATCTTCGGGCACGCTGGCGGTCTTGCGAGTGCGCTTCTTGGGGGTCTCTCCGTCGGTGGCCTTCGGTGTGTTAGGCATTGCTTAGGTAAGCTCCTGAAAAATTAATTCGCAACGAGACGGTGCCTCCGGAATAGAGATCTGCTGAAAGGTCACTGCCGATTGCTTGTCACCATGATACCGGAATTTGGCGGAAAAACGCGCCTTTGGGTGCCATCTTGGTCAATAAATGGCACTCACAACGAGAATCCGGGGCTAATTCTGTTTTTCCTGTAAGTCGCTCACATTTAGAGGCTTGCAGTGTCTAAAATATATTAATGAGGATTCTTGGGACGGGCCGGGTCCGGGAACTCAAGGCCTCTCTTCATCGTATAGCTAAGTGAGTGCGGGGGCGGCGGCTGAGCGATGGCTTTTTTCGAAATAATTCGGCAGATGCTGCGCACTCTGTGGGCCCATAAGCTGCGTTCCTTCCTGACCATGTTCGGCATTGCGTGGGGAGTTGGGTCGCTGCTGCTTCTCGTGGGTCTGGGAGAGGGCTTCCGCTCCGGCAATCGCAAAGAGCTGAACTCGTTCGGCGAAGACATCATGTTCATTTTCCCCGGAAGGGCCCCGGCCGTGGCGGGGAACATGAGTTCGGGCCGTCTCTATAAGCTCACCTATCAGGATTATTTGGACATTGCGAGAGACGCGCCGCACGTGCGGGCCGTGGTTCCGGCGATCAACCGGCAGGACATTCGCGAGGTGAGCGAGTTCGGCAACACCAACGGAGAGGTTTTCGGGGTTTTGCCCCAGTACAACACCATCCGCTACCTTCCTTTGGCCAGCGGGCGTTGGTTAGACCAGGCCGACGAGGCGCAGAAGCGTTTCATCTGCGTCATCGGCGACGAAATGCTGAAGAACCTTTTTCCTGGAGGCAGGGATGCCGTCGGCTCCGCGATTCTTCTCAATGGAATACGGTTTGTAGTCGTGGGTGTCGTGCAACGGGTTGGGCACGGCGATGACAACCAAACCAACAACCGCGTCTTCATCCCCTCCAGTGTGATGCGTCAATTCTTTCCCCTCAAGGGTTCGACCGACGAAAACGCGGTATCGTACCTGAACTACCAGCCCAGAACGCGGTCGGAACACGAGCTTGCCAAGCTCGAAGTGCGCAAGATCGTGGCTCGAAATCATGGATTTGACTGGCACAACGCGGATGCCTTCGAAGAATGGGACACGATCAAGAATGCCGAGGCGGTGGGCAAGATTTTCGACGCCATGGATGTCTTCCTCGGAGGCGTCGGCCTGGTTACCCTTGCCCTGGGAGCTATCGGCATCGTCAATATTATGCTGGTGGCGGTGAGTGAGCGCACTCGGGAGATCGGCCTGCGCAAAGCGCTGGGCGCAACCAATCGCAGCATTATGCTGCAGTTCTTCGTGGAAGGAGCTTTCCTTACGCTGATGAGCGGGGCCATCGGCATGGGCGGAGCGGCGCTCATCATGGGTTTCTTGAGCGGCATGGGAGCCGCAGCGCCGGGCTTTGACCCGCCTACCATGTCGTACATGTCTGCCGCCGTCGCCATAGGGACGTTGGCGGTGGCGGGCGTCGTCGCTGGCCTCTACCCCGCGCGCCAGGCGGCAATGTTGCAGCCCGTCGAAGCCCTGAGGCAGGAGTAACTATGTTCAACGACTTGTTAGGCCAGGCTTACGAGGCGATGCGCTTTAACCGCCGCCGCACCGCGCTCACCATGCTGGGCATGGCCTGGGGCATCGCCACCGTGGTGCTTCTGCTTGCCTACGGCAACGGCTTCGGCCGCGCTATCGAGACCATCTTTGCCCAGTGGGGCACCCGCATCATCGGCGTCTTTCCCGGCCGCACCTCCCAACAGGCTGGAGGCCAGAAAGCCGGTACGCAAATTCGCTTCACCATCGAGGACCTCGACCGCGTCGCCAACGCCGCGCCGCTTGTGAGCCGCATCTCGCCCGCTGCGTACAAACAGTCGACGGTGCAATACGACGTTCGCACTTACACCTTTCAGGTCGAGGGCGTGGCCTCCTCCATGTTCAAAATCCAGGCCATGCGCCTCGCCGAGGGCCAGTTCTTCGGTCCCGAAGACGAAGAAGCCAAGGCGCGGGTGGCCGTCATCGGCTCCGAGACCAAGACCAAACTCTTTTCCGGCCAGTACGCCCTCGGCCAGTACATTCGCATCGACGGCATCAGCTTCAAGGTGATCGGAGTGCTCGAACCCCGCATGCAGGAAGGCGACGACGGCGTCAACCGGGTGATTGAGATTCCGTTTTCTACCATGGGGGACCTGAAGAACACGCACTACCTCGATGGCATCTGGGTGGCCTACGAAGGCGACCAGTACGATCAGGTCGAACGGCAGGTGCGTGGCGTGCTGGCGCAGCAGTACAACTTTAAGCCCGACGATAAACGCGCGGTCTTTGTCTTCAACATGATGAAACAGCTCAAGCAGTTCCAGATCATTACCATGGGGCTTAAGATCCTTCTCGGTTTCATTGGGACCTTGACGCTCGGCATCGGCGGCATCGGCCTGATGAACATCATGCTAGTCGCCGTTACCCAGCGAACGCGCGAGATTGGGGTCGAAAAGGCGCTGGGCGGACGCCGTCGCGACATCCTCTTCCAGTTCTTGGCCGAGGCGCTGACCATCACCGCCGTGGGAGGCATTGCCGGGATCATCCTCGCTTATGCCGTTTCGATTGGTGTCGGACGAATCACTTTTTACAGCGCGGTGGCCAAGAACGCCGAGGCTGCCGACATCCGCCTCATCATTGATCCAACGACGGTGATTGCTGCGACCATAATTCTGGGATTGGTGGGACTCATCAGCGGCATGCTGCCCGCGATCAAGGCGTCGCGGCTCGATCCGATCGAGGCGCTCAGGTACGAGTAGAAGTTGGTCGGCTACAATCGCGGTGTGACGGATCGGCTTTCCCGCGTGCAACACCAGCTCCGCCTTTACGAGCATCCGCTCGTCGAGTTTGACGCCCGCGCCAAGGGCGAGGCGGTGGAAGTCATCATCCGCCCAAAGTTCACCGAGCCGCCGATACACATTTACTATTTCGAGCTGCATCCCCGCGACCTCGACGATCCGCAGTTCGAGTGGGCCTTCCAGCGGCAGCTCTTCGACTGCCTGCACGACTACCTGGTCGAGATGTTCATCCGTACGCCACAGCATCGCCGTGAGCACCAGCAGATGGAGCGCGAGGGCAAGCTTTGACCCTCCGAGAGGTTATTTGCGACGAGATCCGTCGGGCCGGCCCCATTCCGTTCTCCCGCTACATGGAGATGTGCCTCTACCACCCGCAGTTTGGGTATTACTCGCGGGCGACGGAGCAGTTTGGCAAGGGCGGTGACTTTTACACCTCCAGCGATGTACATGCCGTCTTCGGTCGCCTTCTGGTCCGCCAGTTTGAAGAGATGTGGAGGGCCCTGGGTTCGCCCGACCGCATTGATTTGATCGAACTCGGCCCCGGCCGAGGACTGTTTGCCTGTGATGTGCTCGACTGGTCGGCCAAACAGTTTCCCGAATTCGCGCAAGCACTGCGATACCGTCTGGTCGAGCAATCGCCTCTGTTGCGCGAACGCCTGCAGCAGCGGATGGCCGAACACCTGGCCAATGGAGTGGCTGCGATTTACGACACCCTCGAAGACGCGTCGTCTAGCGGTGGCGAGCACGTCATCGTATTCGCGAACGAATTCTTCGACGCACTGCCGGTAGATATCGTTGACCTTCGCGGTGCGGTCCGCGTGGGCGAAATGGACGGCAAGTTCGAAGAGCATTTTGTGCCAGCGTCGCCCGCCGAACTTGAGTTCCTCGACCGCTACAGCGTGCACCCAGAGCCGGGCGAGCGCGTGGAGGTCTCGCCGGCGGCGCTTGACTGGACGCGCCGTATTGCAGCTGCATTTGAAAGCCGGCGCGGCTTCGCCGTCGTCATCGACTACGGCTATACCCGAGACCAGCAGCTCGCCGGACGGCACCGCGACACGCTGATGACTTACCGGCGCCACACTGCCAGCACGTCCCCATACGAAGCGCCGGGCGAGCAGGACATTACGGCGCACGTCAATTTCACGGCACTTCAGTCCGCCGCTACCGAGCACGGCTTGCATCCTGTCGCCCTGGTGACGCAGTCGCAATTCCTCATCGGTATCGGCGAAGTCACCCAGTTTGCCGACGCCTTCCGCGAATGCAAGCATCCCCAGGAGCAAGCCAAAGTCGCGCTGCAACTCAGGCACCTTATCAGTCCGGAAGGCATGGGCGAGACTTTCCAGGTGTTGGTGCTTTCTCGCGGCGTGGCGATAGAAAAGGCCGCCCAGTTGAGCGGCCTGACTTTCGCCCGGTAGTCGAGGGCTACTGAATGCTGGGTGCGCTCTGCGGCGTATAAGGGGCCTGCAGGTATTTGCGCGCTTCGTCGAGTGCGCCGGCGGTATTGTCGTTGGTCTGCAGTGCCTGCCGATACTCGTTGCTGGCACGCTCGCGCTGACCGGTCAGGTCGAAGATCTTACCCAACTGCACATGGCTCCAGACTTCCGTCCAACGCGGCTCACCATCGCCATTGAGCGCCTCGCGATAGGAATTGGCGGCCGACTGATAGTTGTGTTGCAGGAAAAAAACTTCAGCGATGCGGTAATGCGCCAGAGAACTGTTCTTGTTGACGTCGAGCGCCTTCTGGAATTCCTTCAACGCTTCAGAGAAGTCGCCCTCTTCGACGTCCTGTTGTCCGCGCACGATCGAGGTGCGGACTTGCAACTCGGGTGAGTTCTTCAGCACATGGTTGCCGGGATCGATCGTAATCTTGCGGGGCTTGCCGAAGGTCTCCACGGCGAACGCCGAGTCGACGCCCGAAACCTCGATCTTCTTGGTTTCCGATTTGCCGTCGGTATCGATTCGCAAGTCCACCGGCATGCGGAAGAGATCGAGGTCTTGCTGCACTTCGCCCACTACTCGGAAGCCTTTCTGGGTCCGGTAGATGGTGTACTTCATCTTGAATTCAGGCGCGCCGGTCGAATCCAGCCACTGCACGAAGAACCACGAAAGCTGCTGGCCCGAAGCCTGCTCGGCCACCAGGCGCAGGTCTTCCACCGTGATCGACTTGCCGGAGTACTTGGTGAGCAGTTCGCGCATGGTCTTGTCGAACGCTTCTTCCCCGATCACCCAGCGCAGCATGTTGAGTATGCTGCCGCCCTTGTCGGTGACCAGCGACTGAAATTCCGGGGAGAAGACGTCGATCTTACCAACCTGCGATAGCGGCACCGTGATGTAGGCCAACGCGCCGACGGCCATGTCCTTGGTGACTTCCTCGAAACCTGCTTCTCCAGCCACGTGCTGCACGTACATCGCCTCGGAGTAGCGTGCGAAACCGTCATTCAGCCACCAATCGTTGCGCGTGGCTGGGCTCACGGTTGTGCCCCACCACTGGTGCGCAATGGAATTCGCCAGCAACCGGTAACTCACCTTGGCATTAAAGGTACGCGAGGCGATTGCAGCAATCTCCGGCGCCCACGCCGATGGCACCGTGTCGTTGGGAATCTCCACCACATTAAGCTTGGAGCTGAACGACGGGCCAAAACTGGAGGTATAGAAGAAGAACTCCTTCGAGGCGGTTTCCGCATATGCCTGGGCGTACGCCTTGTTCTTCTCGGCGGTGTAAACCGTGACGTCGAGTCCGCCCTCGGAGATTTTCGTCGCGTCGTACTTGCCAATCAGGATCGTTCCCGGGAAGCTGGTGCGCGCGTAGGTAAAAGTATGGGTCGAGTATCCGGCGGGAACCTCCAGCTTCGTGGGTCCCGGCCGCGGTCCGGCCTTCTTATTGGCAGGGCGAGGCGCCGGCGTATCGCCACCGATGGCGGGCATCTCTCCGGTCGTCTGTTTGCCGCTGCCAATGACCGTGTACTCGGTCGGAGCGCTGATGCCGATCGTAGAACTAAAGCGGTTGGTCCCGTAACCCACCATCGGAAACCACGCGCCCGCATAGAGCAGGTAAGTCATTGGATCGCCGATGTAGGCAAGCTTGAGGCCCGGCACCGGGCTGTCATCAGCCGATTGCACCGTTCCCTCGTACTCGAAGATAAGCGTGGTGCTGGCGCCTTTCGAAAGGCCGTTTGGCAGGGAGACTCGCACTGTTGAGTCCTGGCTGACGCGCTCGGCGGAAAGCGTCTGCCCCTCGGCGTCCAAAACGCGAGTGGGCCGCAAGGCATTGTGCAACTCGAAGGTGGCGATGCTGATGTCGTCCAGGGCGGTGAACTTCACTTGCGCCACTGCCTTCAGTTGGTGGGTCTGGGGCGTGACAACTGCCTGAATGACGTAACTCTCCACTTGTATGCGCTGGCGGTCTGCCGCAAATGAGTTGATTGCGAGAGAGGTGAGACTGAGGATGAGGACGACGCGCCCTAGAACCCGCGCTGCACTATGCATTCTGGAGAAAACTCCTGCCTACAGGTCACTATAAATGATGGCAAAACTAGACGAAAGGACGCGGCAATGCGATTCACGAGGCCTGCCCCAGCACCGACAATACGGCCCTCGCCGCGCGCTCGCTGGCTGCACCGGCCGTCACGGAGGCGTGGAGCTTCTCCCGCACGGAATGGAACCCTTGCACCATGTTGGTTCGGGCGGCGCCGTCGGGCAGGATGGCCCGCAGTTCGGAGCATACGTGCTGCGGCGTGAAGCCGTCCTGCACGAGTTCCGGGACCACGTCGCGCTCGGCAATCAAGTTGGGCATGGCGAACCGGTCCACCTTTACTAGACGTCGCCCGAACGCCCAGGTGAGCGGAGCCACTTGGTAGACCATGGTGAACGGCGTACCAATAAGTGCTGCCTCCAGCGTCGAGGTACCGCTCGCTATGGCCGCCACACGCGCATGCAGCATCGTGGCGCGAGCGTCGCGCGTCATCGTGATGGGCGGGCCGGAGTAATTCTGGAGAAATGACTTCATCCATTCCTCGTCGAGAGTGGAGGCGACCGGAGTTATGTAAACGTAATCTGGACCTAGAAGTTGCGCTGCTTCTAGCAGCTTGGGGTAGATTCGCGACACCTCGCCTTTGCGGCTGCCCGGCAACAGAGCAATCCACGGCCGCGCCGGGTCTAAACCGTATTCTGTTGCGAAAGCTTCGCGCGTGACCGTCGGCAACGGCATGTCGGCCAACGGATGCCCGACAAATTCCGCATCGATGCCGCGCTCGCGGTAGAACTTTTCTTCGAACGGGAAGATGACCAGCAACTTGCGCACGTACTTCCGGACGAGCTCGATGCGCGATTGCCGCCAAGCCCACAACTGCGGGCTGACGTAATAAATCACGGGGATCCCGCGCTTGTGCAGTTCGCGGGCCAGCCGAAAGTTGAAGTCGGGGAAGTCGATGAGCACAGCGGCGTCTGGTTTTCTCCGCTCGGCCTCGGCGACTACCTTATGAAACAGCCGGAAGATGCGCGGCAAGTGCTCGACTACTTCGGCCAGTCCGACCACGGCAATCTCATTGGCGTTGACGATGAGGTCGCAGCCGGCTTGCTGCATCTGTTGGCCGCCTACGCCGAAAAACTTCGGAGCCGGACATTCAGGGCGGGCTAGCTGGCGAAGTGCTTCCATCAGCTTCGCGCCGTACAGTTCGCCTGAAGCCTCGCCGGCCGAGATCAAGAGTCGCACCTTGGAATTATGACAGGTGGGGCGCTGCCGCCTGGAGCCGCTTCAGATTTGCTGTACAGGGTGCAGCACCGCTTCCCGGCCCGTTACGAAACTCTGATCGCGACCTGTGCGGTGGCACCAGGTATGTCAGGGAGTGCTCGGTTTAGCCGCGGAGCGGCGACGTGGTGTTAGACCTGGGCGTCAGCCCGGGGGAAAGTGGTAAGTGAGGCTGACGGTGCGGAGCGGCGTTCTTGGGTTAGTTACATCAGTCCCGAATTGGGAAAATTTGGTTACTTTCGTCACATGCGCCTGCCGATTTTCGTTGTCCCGCCCACACACGCTGCTATACATCTGATTCTGTCTGGCGTGGCAGACGCACGGGCAAGGTTCCTCCTCAGCGGAGAAACCTGCCGGCTAAGTTCTTTGAAAACAAGACTTTACGTATAACTTATTTATTTTCAAGGCTTTGCGCGGAATCGCGCAAAAATGGGCGAACTCCAGTGCAAAATCGCTAGAAAACAGCCCTAACTTATTTATTTGTAATACTTTACTAATAACTCTTTTGTTTGCAAGACTTTGCGCCGAATCGTGCAATAAACCATTTGTTTTCAAGATGGGGGTAGGGGGTACCGCGATTTCGGCGTACCTGTCTCGCACGCCATCAGCTGGTAGCGCAAAGCTCGGGCTTTCGGTGTCTCAGGGATGCGTCAGTTTCTGGAAGCGGTCGGGCACGACTGACATTCCGCTCTGGAGATTTGTCATGACAAGCCTGCCGCAGCGAGTGCCAGACCTGCATGGGTGAATTTCTTTCGCAGCTTCTGCAGGCCTGTTCCAACCGTTGCCACTACACCCAGATTGACGCTGGCTAGTCGTCGGCCGAAGCGCCAACACCGAGGCTTTCACTCTGGGGAATCCGTGAGAATGGCAACTCCTGGTCCTTGTACTGCAGCCGGTAAAGCTTCCAGTAGATGCCGCGATTGGCCAGCAGTTGCTGATGCGAACCGATCTCGCGCACTTTGCCCTTGTGCATGACGACGATCTTGTTGGCGCGCTGTACTGTGCTGAGGCGGTGGGCAATCATGATGGACGTGCGTCCTTCGACCATGCGAGTGAGGGCGTCGCGGACGCGGAACTCGGTCTCAGTATCCACGCTGGAAGTGGCTTCGTCGAGGATGAGGATTTTCGGATTGTGCGCCAGGGCACGCGCGAACGAGATGAGCTGCTTCTGTCCGGTCGAAAGCGTACTGCCGCGTTCCTTCACCTCTTCGCCGAAGCCTCCGGGCAGCGAGCGGATGAAGTCGGCGACATTGACCTGCTCGGCTGCGTCTTCGATGGACGAGTCGGCAATCCAGCGCGTGCCCAGGCGAATGTTGTCAGCGACGGTGCCGGAGAAGAGGAACGGATCCTGAAGCACCACACCGTAGCGTCGCCGCAATTCCGCCAGGTCCATGTCGCGGATGTCCACGCCGTCGATGCGAATCGCGCCTTTTTGCACGTCGTAGAAGCGCAACAGCAGGGAAATGATCGTGGTCTTGCCTGCGCCGGTGTGTCCGACGAACGCGACGGTGTCGCCGGGATCGATGGTGAACGAAACATCGCGTAAGACCCAGTCGTAATCGTCCGCCGCGCCCGATGCCGCTAGCTTCTCGCCTTTGCTCGCGGCTTCTTCCGCAGCCTGCGCCATGGTGCGATAGGCGAACCAGACGTGGTCGAATTCGATGCGCCCCGGACCGTCGGGAACCTGCGGGGTTTGCGGCGACACAATTTCGACCGTGGTATCGAGCAGTTTGAAGATGCGCTCGCTTGAGGCCATGGCCGATTGCAGAATGTTGTATTTCTCGCTCAGGTCCTGGATGGGGCGGAAGAAGCGCTGTGCGTACTGCATGAACGCCACGAGTACGCCCAGGCTGACAGCGTTGCGCATCACCTGATTGCCGCCGAACCAGATGACGCAGGCAATTGCCGTCGCCGATAGAACTTCGACCACGGGGTAGTAAATCGCGTGAGCCAGGATCGCATCCTTGTAGGCGTCCATGTGCGTGCGGTTGATTTTTTCGAACTGTTCGTACGATCTTTTTTCGCGGTTGAACAGTTGCAGTACCACGATGCCGGTCACGTGTTCCTGCAGGTAGGCGTTAATCTTGGCGATCGCGATACGAATGCGCCGGTAGCTCTCGCGCACCGCTTTGCGAAACAAACCGGTCGCGTAGGCAATGACGGGCAGCACCGCAAAGGTGATCAGCGCCAGCCGCCAGCTCATGTTGAGCATGATGGCGACGATGCCTGCCAGCACGAAGATGTCTTCAAAGATCGACACCACACCGGCGGTGAACATTTCATTCAGCGCATCCACGTCACTGGTCACGCGGGTGACCAGCCTGCCCACCGGATTGCGGTCGTAAAACGCGACGTGCAGTCGCTGCAGGTGACGGAAGATCTCGGCCCGCAGGTCGAACATTACTTTCTGCCCGGCCCACTGCATGATGTACGTCTGGGTGAATTCGAACAGGAAGCTGGCCAGCAACAAACCGAGGTAGATCGCCGCAATCTGGGCGATGCCGGTCATGGGCTGGCTGCTCAGATAGCGGTCGAGCCAGGAGTGCGAGACCGTCCGATTGGCCAGGTACTTGTCGATCGCAACCTTGGTCAGGTACGGACCGATAACGTCCACGCAGGCCTTCAGGATGATCGCCACCAGCGCTATCAGCACCTGAGCACGGTAGGGACGCAGGTATCCTAGCAGACGCTTCATCAGCCTGCTGTCATATGCTTTGCCCAGTACATCTTCTTCTTGGATGGAGGCCATGTCCCAGGAATGATTCTAGCGAATCGCCGACGCACGCATGCGTTAAGTCAATTAGACGCAGAAGGCGGACACTGCGATGAAAAACCTTCCTCGCAGCCCCGGCCGTCCTGGCACGCTCTATTCTTCGTCGCCGATGGGCTGACCCGGAGGCACCGGCGCCGGAGGTGCCGGCGTGAACTTCTCCGGCTCCTTGAGGAACAAGTCGATCCGCGCCAGGGTCGCTGTTTGCTGGGCTCGCTGCGCAACCGTGGTTGGCAGCACTGCGGCGATGAACTTGCGCAGGGAAATCACTTCATCGCGGGCCTGGGCGCGCGCGTCACTGGAGGCGGAGCTATTAGCGGCCAGCCCAAGCAGATGCTCGACTACTGCAGTCTCGGTGAGGCGCTGCGTCTCGCCTTGCAGTCCTTTCAGTTGCGGCGCCCCCCACGTGGCGGTGACTGTCGCTTCAATGACCTCTTCGAGCCCCGGATTCTGCGCATCGCGGGCATGATATTCCGTCAGCCGCGACGCTCGCTGCGGATTAAACAGAAGCCCCAGCGTGATCTCCGTCGCCGCCTCCGCCGCGCCGTCGGGATCGAATGTCACTCCGGTGTGTCCGTTGAACGACTCCTGGGTGAGAGGATAGCCGGGCGGTCGCGGCGGCATGATCTTCAACAGCGATTCCGGCAGCGTCAGCGTCGCCGGCGAAATGGTCTGCAGAAGGGAATTGAGTGCCTTGCGCTGATTCGCGGGACTGACGAATTCCGTCACCATTTGCCCGTCGCTTCGCAGCGCATAGCGGTAGTTCAAACCGCCGACTTCTTTCGCAGCGGCCTCGGTCTGGTAGCGGTGCAGCAAATACAGTGGTACAAGCATATCTTCGATTTCCGCCATGGGCATGCCCGCCGGAATGGCATTTTCGCCGAACTGCGCCAGCGCGGCCGAGCGCACGGTGAGAATGCGGTCCAGCTCTGCCGCCGGGTCGGGTCCGTTGTCCCACAAATGCGAGTAGGGATGCGCGCCGCCCGGTGGCCGCGAATCCTGGTCGGTAATGAGATACAAGCCGGCGGCCTGCGCCTTGGTCATGATCGCGTTCAACGAAGCATGCTCATCCGTTCCGGGCGCGAATTGCGAATAGCCGTATTGAATGGCAACTTTGTCCCATGTGCCAATTCCAACGGTGTATGCATGGGAAAGGTCGGGGTGCCCACTGGCATCCAGCGTGATCCAGGGATGCGGATAGTCCATGACGGAAGTGCCGGGCTCGATGGCGCTGGCGACGAAGTTGTGCTCCAGACCCAGCGTATGTCCGACTTCGTGCGCGGCCAACTGCCGGATGCGCGCCAGCACCATCTCCTGCATTTGCGGCGAGACCGGCGCACCCGGCTTATAGGGCGAAAGCAGCGCCTCGGCGATCAGGTAGTCCTGCCGCGCGCGCAGCGAGCCCAGCGTGACTTGCCCCTTGATGATCTCGCCGGTGCGCGGGTCGGTGATCGCGTTACCATACGACCAGCCGCGCGTCGAGCGATGCACCCACTGGATGACGTTGTAACGCACGTCCATCGGGTCAGCGCCCTCGGGCATCACCTCGACGCGGAATGCATTTTTGAACCCGGCGGCCTCAAATGCTTGGTTCCACCAGCTCGCGCCTTCTACCAGCGCACTGCGAATGGGCTCGGGAGCACCGCGGTCCACGTAGTAGACGATCGGTTTGACCGGCTCACTCACCGCGGCCGTCGGATCCTTCTTCTGCAAACGGTGGCGCGCGATAAAACGCTGGTCGATCGGGGTGCCGATCGGCGTCGAATAATCCCGGTACGTCGCAGCGAAATACCCAGCACGCGGATCGAAAGCACGCGGAGTGTATCCGGGCGGGGGCAACTGGACGAAGGAAAAGTGCTCGCGTAACGTGACCGATGTGGCATCCGGTGCGACAGTCGCCACCAAGGAGTGTTCCGCCGGTTTGTCGGTCACGAACGTGAGAAGCGACTCGATTTCGGTATTCAGGGGAAAGTTCTTCGTATCGTCAGGCACAATCGCACTGCGGTTGGCGTCGACCTTGTAGGCGCCCTGCTTGCTCTCCGCGAGCTGGCGCGCCACACCGAAAGAATCGGCGAGAAAGAAATCGGTGGCGTCAATTACCACCGCGCCGTTGTCCTCGGCCTCGACCTTGAAGCCCGCCAGCACTGACTCCGCAAACGACTGCTTCACCGCCATGCGCTCGGCCGGATTCGGCGACGACGAGCGGTAATCGAGGTTCGGCTGAACGAGCAACACCTTCGGGCCTACTCGCGAGAAGTGCACCAGACGGCTTCCGTCCAGCCTGCCGCGGTCGAGACCGATATCATTGGAGCCTAGACCGTATGGCAGCGAAGTCAGGAACAGGAAATCCTCGCCAAACTTGCTCACCTGCAGGTAAAGATGCCCCGACTTGGCGTCCCAGAACACGGGAAACAAACCGTCCATCATCTTCATGCTTGCCGTGAAATCGTGGATCGTTGGAGTGGGTTTCGCGTCGGCAGCGAATGACATTGCAGACAAAAAACAGATAACGGACATCAGGAATGTCGTGCGAAAACGTGGCATCCATCAACCTCGGCAGGAATGGGCGGAGTCTATCGTGTTCGGGGTTGCGCCTGCAAGCGATGTCACCGGGCGACACAAGTCTGGGCGATAATGGAAGTACCTAATCGATCGTGAATGTTGGCGTGGATCGCGAGCAGCCTAAGAGAATGCCTCTCGGAATTTACATTTCAGTCCCATTCTGCCGCACCAAGTGCAGCTTCTGTAATTTTGCGTCAGGCGTGTCGTCGCGAGCGGTGTTCGACCGCTACGTGGAGCAAGTATGCACCGAGATTGCAGCCAGCCAGACGATCGCGGCTGAAGTCGGTGGCCGTCTCGAGCGCGAGGTGGACTCAATCTATCTCGGCGGCGGCACGCCTTCGGTGCTTACACCCGATCAGTTGGGGAGATTGTTCCGGGCAGTGCGCGACAACTTTAGCGTCGAACCCACTCCCGAAATTACGGTCGAATGCGCTCCCGGAACGCTCACACCGGAAGTTCTCGACGCCCTTTGCCGCTGCGGCGTGAATCGCGTCAGCCTCGGTGTACAGTCGTTCGTCGATAAAGAATGCTCGTCGGTGGGCCGGCTGCACACGAGCGCGATCACGCTGGACGATATCGCCCGGCTTCGGGCCGCCGGGATCGGAAACATCGGCATCGACCTGATCGCCGGATTGCCGCACCAGACCGCAGAGAGCTGGGACTTGACGGTGTCGGAAACGCTCCGTACCGGCGTGCCGCACGTCAGCGTTTACATGCTGGAAGTGGATGAGGATTCGCGGTTGGGCAGCGAGTTGATCGCCGGGGGCAGCCGCTACCACGCGCACTTCGTGCCGGACGAAGACGTGACCGCCGATTTGTATCTGGCCGCGTGCGACGCGCTGGAGCGCGGAGGAGTGCAGCAATACGAGATCTCCAATTTTGCCCGGCCGGTGACGCATGGGATTGGATTGCGCGACTCGCGACATAACCTCAAGTACTGGAAGCGATCTCCGTATCTCGGGTTCGGCGTGGATGCGCATTCGATGCTACTTGCCGATGATGTTCTAGTAGGGCAGGGAATTGCGGCGGTGCGCTTTGCTTCGCCGGACTCGCTGGAAGGGTATTCAGTGGCAGGGCAGCAATTGCAACCGGTGGCCGAGCGGACCCGTCAACTGCTTTCGTCGCGGACGCTAGTGGATGCGCAGGCAGCGCTGGAGGAGTCGTTCTTCCTCGGCTTGCGAATGAATAGGGGCGTCTCGGTGGCTGAAATTACAGAGCGATTCGGTGCCGATGTCATGCGGCGCTTCGACGCTGTATTCGACGATCTGCTGGAGGCGGCGCTGCTGGATGTTGAGGGTGACCGAGTACGGCTGACTTCGCGCGGGCGGCTGCTGTCGAATGAAGTGTTCGCTATTTTCCTGGGCGATCAGACTTCGATTCGTGGGTGAATTGCCGGGCGCGTGCGCTGGTTTCCCGGTCGGTTGTATTCGACTTGTACTGCTAAACTCATCGCTGAACTCATACTGACTGAAGGAACTTCCATGTACGATTCCGCCGCAAAAGCCAGCGATTCCGTGATTGATCTTCGCAGCGACACCGTTACCAAGCCCTCGCCCGCCATGCGCAAGGCCATGTTTGAGGCCGAAGTCGGAGACGATGTGTACGCAGAAGACCCGACCATCAACCGGCTGGAAGAGCGCGCGGCGGAGATCTTCGGACGCGAGGCGGCGCTGTTCGTCCCCAGCGGAACCATGGGCAATCAGATTGCGATCAAGCTGCACACTATCCACGGTCAGGAAGTCATCTGCGAAGAACGCGGGCACGTTTTCAACTACGAAATGGCGATGATGGCGCACTTCTCGGGCGTGGTGCCGCGCACGGTGTGGGCGGAAGACGGCATCGTGACATGGCAGCACGTCGCCTCGAAGCTGAAGGGCAAGAGCTATCACGCGGCGAAGACTGGGTTAGTTTCGCTGGAAAACACGCACAACATGGCTGGCGGGACGGTGACGCCGCTGGAGATTTTCGACGAAGTCTGCGACCGCGCTCACGAAGCTGGGTTGCCGGTTCATCTCGATGGGGCGCGTGTGTTTAACGCCTCGGTGGCGCTGGGGATTCCGGTCGATCGGCTCACCGCAAAGGCTGACACCGTGATGTTTTGCCTGTCCAAGGGACTTGGCGCGCCGGTTGGGTCGCTGCTGGTGGGGAAGGCTGATGTCATCGATCGCGGACGCATCTACCGCAAGGCGCTCGGCGGAGGTATGAGGCAGGCGGGGATTCTCGCGGCCGCAGGACTCATCGCGCTGGAAGAGGGCCCGCAAAAGCTGGCAACCGATCACGCCAACGCTAAGTTCCTGGCCGAGGGATTGGCGAAGATTCCGGGTATCAAGATTGACCCGGCGAAAGTGCATACCAACATCGTGATCTGCGACATCGCGGGGACCGGCATGACATCGGGAGAGATGTCGTGCGCGCTGGCGGGGCACAAGGTGCTGGCGAATGGGGTTGCGGCGCATTTGATCCGCTTTGTCACGCATCTCGACGTGAACCGTGACCAGTGCGCAAAGGCGCTCACAGTGGTTGGCGAAGTATGTACCGCGAAACCGCATACTGCTTAGCTGCTGCTGACCGGGGACCTTCAAGAGAAGCGGTGACAGTGCGGTTTCTCCGGCGACTGACCGCTGTGCCATAATCATTAGTTTCGCCAACCGCGTTCGAGCCCACTGGGGAGATGTGCGCGTGGCGAGCGCGGAGGGTTCCGTGGATTTTCAGCTCTCGGATGAGCAACTGCAACTGAAGAAGATGGTGCGCGAGTTCGCCGAGCGTGAGATCGCGCCCAACGTGATGAAGTGGGATGAGGCCTGCGAGTTTCCGATGGCCACGGTCAAGGAACTGGGCAAGCTCGGACTGCTGGGCACCATTTTTCCCGTCGAGTACGGTGGCTCGGGCATGGGTTATGTCGAGTACGTGACCGCCATCGAAGAACTGTCGCGCGTGGATGGCTCAGTGGGCATCATCGTGGCGGCGCATACTTCGCTGGGTTCGAACCATATCTTTATCGCCGGCAACGAGGAGCAAAGGCAAAAGTACATCCCGAAGCTCGCGACGGGCGAGTTCATCGGCGCGTGGGGACTGACCGAGCCGGGCTCAGGATCCGACGCCGGTGGCGCGCGCTGTTCGGCGGTACGCAAGGGCAACAACTGGGTGCTGAACGGAACCAAGACGTTTATTACCAATGGCCATTACGCCGATGTCGCGGTCGTGATTGCCGTAACGGATAAGACCGCGCACACGCATGGGCTGTCGGCGTTTGTGGTCGAGAAGGGAACCAAGGGCTTTCGCGCCGGAAAGAAAGAGAACAAGCTTGGCCTGCGCGCCAGTGACACGTCGGAACTTGTCTTCGAGGACTGCGAGATTCCTGCAGAAAACCTGCTGGGCAAAGAAGGCGACGGATTCATCGATGCCATGCGCGTTCTCGACGGCGGACGTATCTCGATTGCGGCTCTCGGACTTGGTATGGCGCAGGGCGCATACGAAGCGGCTGTGAAGTATTCGAAGGGCCGCAAGCAGTTCGGCAAGGCGATCAGCGACTTTCAGGCCATCAGCTTCAAGCTGGCGGACATGGCCACGGAGATTGACGCTGCGCGGTTGCTGACCCATCGTGCCGCCGCCATGAAAGACGCGGGCATGAAAACCACGCAGGAATCTTCGATGGCGAAGCTCTACACCAGCGAGGTTGCCGTGCGTTGCGCCAACGAATGCGTGCAGATCCACGGCGGGTATGGGTACATCAAGGACTATCCAGCGGAGAAGTTTTACCGCGACGTGAAGCTGTGCACTATCGGCGAAGGCACCAGCGAAATTCAGCGACTGGTGATTGCGCGGCAGGTGTTGAAAGACTAGGTTTCAGTCATACTTTCCACATTGACCACCAGCGGCCACATCGAGGAACTCGTCAGTCGAGTGCGCGCGGGCAATCCGCGGGCGCTGGCGCGGGCCATCTCGGTCGTCGAAGACCGCACCGCGGAATCGACCGAACTGCTGAAGGCGCTTTTTCCCTTCAGCGGAAATGCGGTGCTGCTCGGGCTGACCGGTTCGCCGGGTGCGGGCAAGAGCACGCTAGTCGATCAAATCGCACGTGAGTACCGCAAGCAGCAGAAGACAATCGGCATCGTTGCGGTCGATCCGACCAGCCCGTTCAGCGGGGGCGCGATACTGGGTGACCGCATCCGCATGCAGTCGCATTACGCAGACCCGGGCATCTACATTCGCAGTATGGCCACTCGCGGATCGCTCGGCGGGCTTGCCAGCACCACGGCCGACGTTGCCACCGTGCTCGATGCCAGCGGGCGCGACCTGGTCATGATCGAGACTGTGGGCGTCGGGCAGGACGAAGTCGATATCGTGACTCTCGCCGACGTGACGGTGGTCGTGCTGGTGCCCGGCATGGGCGACGATGTGCAGACGATCAAGGCCGGCATCATGGAGATCGCGGACGTGTTCGTGATCAACAAGTCGGACCGCGAAGGCGCCGAGCGGGTGGAGCGCGAGATTCGCGCCATGCAATCGCTCGCCATGCGAAGTGACAACTGGACGCCGCCGATCGTGAAAACCGTGGCCAGCGACGGAACAGGCATACCGGAGGTCATACAGGCCATCGAGAGCTACCGGTTGCATTTAAGCAAAAGCGAACTGGGCCAACACCGGCGCATCGCCAATTGGCGCAAGCGCATTACCGAAATGCTTCGCGACGCACTGTTTCAGCGGGTAGTCTCCGACTACCTCGGAAACGGCGAGGCCGACCGCCTTGCCGCCGAAGTTGCCGAGCACAAGCGCGATCCGTATTCGCTGGTGGAAGATCTGGTTCGGGAAGTGGGGAAACACGCATGACGCAAATCGATCATTTGGGCATCGCCGTCAAATCGCTCGCCGAGGCCAAGAAGTTCTACGAGCAACTCGGTCTCGAAGTGATGCCAGAGGAAGTCGTCGAGGCCGAAAAGGTGCGCGTGGCAATGGTTCCGGTCGGGGAGAGCCGAATTGAACTATTGGAACCTACTGTGCCGGATTCCACCATTGCCAAGTTCCTGGAAAAGCGGGGCCCGGGCCTGCACCACGTGGCGTTGCATGTGACCGATCTTGCGGGAACCGTGGAGCGTCTGAAGGCCTCGGGCACTCGTCTCATTAACGATGAGATCAAGGTTGGCGCGGGCGGGCATCGCTATGTGTTCGTACATCCTGCGAGCGCAGGTGGCGTTCTGCTCGAACTCGTGGAAGATAGCGGGCACAGCCACTAGCCATGCTGATTGTCGCCATAGACACTTCGGGACGGAGCGGCAGCGTCGCCGTGTGCCGCGGGGATGCCACCAGTTTCGCAGTGCTGGGACAGACGACTCTCGAAGGCGGAACGTATTCCGCGCGGCTTGTGCCGTGCATCGCCGAACTACTGCATGAGGCGAACCTTAGCAAGGCCCAGATCGAAGCACTTGTGGTGGTCGATGGCCCTGGTTCATTCACAGGCCTGCGCGTCGGACTGTCTACGGTCAAGGCATTTTGCGAGGCGCTGCAGAAGCCGCTCGCAGCCGTTTCCATGCTGGAAGCTCTGGCCGTCACATACGGGCACGAGGGCGAGACTCTCACCGTGCTGCTCGACGCGGGGCGGGGCGAAATGTATGCGGGCGATTACGAAATCGTGGGTCTGATCCCGGAGCGGATTCAGAACTCCATCGTCAAAATGAGTGAATTGGCTGGCCAGACAGCACCTCCGCAGTCGCGCGTGATTACTACTTCACCGAAGATCGCTGAATCCCTCGGAACTCGTGCCGCCTTGGTGGAACCCTTGCACGGCGATTCAATTGGCCGTATTGGACTCCGCAAACTGACGGCTGGCGAAACCGCCGATCCGGCAACGCTCGATGCAAATTACATACGGCGCTCCGATGCCGAGCTTTTTGCGCCGCCGAAACATTGATATGGTGCGAATTCGCTCCGCCGTGGCCGACGACATCCCGGAGTTGTTAGCGCTGGAGCACGGTGCCCCATCCGCAGCCCACTGGACCCATCCGCAATATGAACAGGCGCTCAATGACAATTCCGTGCAACGCATGACTCTGATAGCCGATGAACCGAAGGAGAATTTCATCTTGGGATTCTTGATTGCGTCGCGCATCGCCGACGACTGGGAGATCGAAAATGTGGTGGTCGCCGAGGCGTGGCGCCGGAAACACATTGCCTCGCACTTGGTAGTGGCCTTTCTCGGCGAACTCCGGGCGGGAGGTGCCGGTTCTGTCCTGCTGGAGGTTCGCGAGTCCAACTTCGGGGCGCGGCGACTCTATGAAAAGATTGGGTTTACGGCCGAAGGGAGGCGAAAAAACTACTACAGTTTTCCCGACGAGGATGCCGTTTTGTATCGCCTTCCATTGCAATCTTGTGACAAAATTCCTTGAAGCCGAATTCGCCTATGTGCTAGTTTCATGTTCTCTTGTCTTGATCTCATCGGAGGTTTACTGAATGGCAACTCAGGTTCGTGATCAGCTTCTGGCCAGCAACGACGTTTTCCGCAAACTGTCTGAAGAGCACACCCAGTACTCCCAGCGTCTCGATGCCCTCGTCACTAAGAAATATCTCAGTGAAGAAGAGAAAGTGGAGGAAGTGCGCCTGAAGAAGCTGAAACTCCGCCTGAAAGACCAGATGGAGTCGCTGGAACAGCAGTTCCGCAACGGCCACCAGGTCGCGTAATCCAGATTGAGCTTCACCCCACGGCGGTAGCAGCCGATTGCCCTACCGTCACGCCGCCCTTGTATCCATCCTCAACCGTGATTTTCGGATGCCGCATGCTGCCGCTGTGTCCCTTTCGTTTCCATCCAGCGGCGGCGCGTCCTAAGGTTCTATAATCATTCAGATAATCATGGTTCGTGATGGCTACTATTACGGGCTGGCCAGTCTGGCCGTGGCCCTGCTTGTGGGCTGGCTGGCGGTGCCGGCTTTGGCGGTCATTCCCCTGCTTTTGGGTGCATTTTTCCTTTGGTTCTTTCGCGATCCGGAGCGCCAGATTCCGTCTGACCCTGGAGCCATCGTCTCTCCTGGCGATGGAAAGGTGACCGACGTTTCCCCGACGCAGCTGAACGGGGCAGCTTGTACCCGCATTAGCATTTTTCTGAATGTGTTCAATGTTCATGTGAACCGCTCACCCATTTCCGGCATCGTCTCCGACGTGACCTACCGGCGCGGCAGGTTCGGCAACGCCATGGGCGCAATTTCAGCTGAAGAGAACGAGCAGAACATCGTCACCGTGCATGGCGAAGTTGGTACCGTGGTGTTCAAGCAGATTGCGGGGCTGATCGCGCGCAGAATCGTATGCACGGTTAAGGTTGGTGACCAGGTCTCGCGCGGCCAGCGTGTGGGTCTCATCAAGTTCGGCTCCCGTGTGGATGTGATCTTCCCCGCCGCTTCACAGGTTAAGGTGGCACTTGGTGACCACGTCTTTGGCGGATCTTCCGTGCTTGCGTTGGTCCCCATGCTGGCGACGATGGAGAGGGTGCCATGAGTGCCGGGGCGCAGTCGGCGAAGCCGCCTATCACCAACCCGAGGCCAGCGCGCAAGGGTCTGTACATCTTGCCCTCCCTGTTTACCGCAGCCAATATCGCGGCCGGATACTACGCTATGTCCCAAGCCATCCAGGGCACGGCGGCAGAGCCATGGCATTTCGATCTGGCCGCCAAGGCCATTGGTTTCGCCATTCTGTTTGATGGCCTCGACGGTCGCATTGCCCGCATGACAAACACGACGAGTGCCTTCGGCCGCGAACTCGATTCTCTGGCCGACGTCATTGCCTTTGGCATTGCACCAGCTATTCTCGCGTGGTTATGGGGCTTCCGCGCCTTGCCCGCCATGGACGACGTTGATGTGCGTAGCCAGATCGTGCAGTTTGGTGCGGTCGTGACCTTCATTTTCTTGATGGCGGGTGCCGCACGCCTTGCCCGCTTTAATATCCAGCCCAATCCCCAACCGTCCAATCCCGGGCGGCCAGGTAAGAAGTATTTTGTCGGGATGCCCATTCCGGCCGGTGCCGGTGTCATTGCCGCAATCGTGCACTTTGCTCGCGGATACCCCCTGCAGCACTGGGAACTATCGGTAGGCTGGGGCGTCTTCGTTTGTGTCATTGCCTTCCTCATGGTCAGTACTTGGCGCTTTTTCAGCTTCAAGGAACTGAACTTCCGCCGCCCCCTGAACTTCCGTTGGATCATCGTCTTTGGCGCCGTGATAGGACTGGGCTGGCACTTCTCACGTTACGTTCTGATTGCGGTCGCGCTGGTATACACGCTCGCCGGAATTTTGGCGCGGCTTTTCTATCTTGTGCGGCGGCCATCCATGCCGCCGCCCCCACCGCAGGACGAGGCCTCGCACGCCTGATGAAGAATAGTTCGAAGACTCCACCTGCGGTACGCCCCGAAGCTGGAAGTTGGGGCGGCCTGTTTCGTGTCGCCATCATCGGCGCCGCTTCCCTCAAAGGACGTGAACTGAAAGATGTGCTGAGCGAGCGCAATTTTCCGTCGCACGACATCCGCCTGCTGGATGACGACGAGACGCTTGGCCAGTTGGAGGCGGTGGGTGACGAGCCTACGTTCATCCAGGGCGTCTTGCCCGAGCACATGGAGCACGTGGATTTCACCTTCTTCGCCTCCGAGGAGAAGTTCACACGCAATGCCTGGAGCATGGCGAAAAAGGCGGGAAGCGACGTCATCGATATATCGCACGGTCTGGAAGGGGCAGAGGGCGTGGTTTTACGGGCGCCTTGGGTCGAGCGCGAACTGGGCAGCGTGCCGCGCGTCGACCTTGCCGGTTCGCCGGTGCTGGTCGCCCATCCTGCGTCGATGGTGCTGGCCCTCCTCCTGCTGCGTGCCGGCAAAGCCGGGAAACTCGTGCGCTCTATCGCGACGGTCTTTGAGCCTGCCTCGGAGCGCGGAAAACGCGGCATGGACGAACTCCATGAACAAACCGTGAACTTGTTGTCCTTCCAGCAGATGCCGAAGACGGTGTTCGACACCCAGGTCGCGTTCAACCTGGCCGACCGCTATGGGTCCAAGTCGCTGCCCGCGCTTGACACGGTGGAACTCCGTATTCGAAGCGATTTCCGGCAGATCGTCCAGGGTAAGGCCCAAGTACCTTCCCTGATGCTGTTGCACGCTCCCATCTTTCACGGCCATGCGTTCTCGCTTTACATTGAACTGGAGCAGCCCGCCAGTGCGGAAGAGGTGAAGGCGGCGCTCTCCGGAGAGCATGTGGACATATGGCATGGGGAAGACGACGCCCCCAGCAACGTGAATGCCGCCGGTCAGGAACGGATTCAAGTGGTGGTTCGGCAGGACGCGGTGCGCGAAAACGGATTCTGGATATGGGCCACGAGCGATAACCTGCGCGTCGCAGCCGTTGCTGCCGTGGAGTGTGCCGAGTCGCTCATCCCGAGCCGCCCGCGCGGAACTGTGCAGTGATGAAGTCACGCCTTTTTGTTGCGATGGCGCTGTGTGCTTTGCTGGCGTGCGTGGGCTGCGGATACCACACCAGCGGGAGCACAGTGCGCCTTCCCGGAGATGTACGCACCATCTATGTTCCCATGTTCGAGAACACCACTCAGACGTTTCGCGTGGAGCAGGTCATGACTGCAGCGGTCGTGCAGGAGCTGCGCAGCCGCACCAATCTCCACGTAATGAGCTCCGACCCGGACGGTACCGCCGACGCGACCCTCAAGGGCAGCGTCAATTACACCTCGAACACGCCGCTTACCTACGACTCGGTCACCGGACGCATCTCTTCTTCGCTGATAACTGTTGGCATGAAGGTCTCGCTGGTGAGCAAGTCGGGCAAGGTGCTTTGGGAAAACCCGAATTTCACCTACCGCGAGCAGTACCAGGTCTCACGTGACGCCAGCAGCTTCTTCGACGAATCGAACCCGGCGTTTCTGCGCGTAGCGAAGGCGTTTGCCAAGTCGCTCGTCAGCGACCTGGTGGAGGCATACTGATGCGCAGCTTCGCCGCCTCCGACCGCTTCGTGGCTGACGTGCAGGCCCACAAGCTGGCTGCGGGGTATGTATTTGTGGGCGACGAGGCTTTCTTTCGTAAGCGCTGCCGCGATGCCGTACTGCAAACGCTGGTTCCCGCCGATGTTCGCGAACTTAGCGTGTATGACATGGACCTCAGCGAGGTCGAGTTGCAGCAGGTGCTCGATCGCGCGCGCACGCCTTCGCTGATGGCGCCGTTCCAGGTGTTCTTCATTCGGGGAGTCAAGAACCTATACACCCGCGGCAAGCATGACGATGAGTTTGCCGCCGTTGCGGATTACTTCAAGAACCCAAATCCAGACGCACTGATCGTCTTCGTTGCGGACCACATCAGCATTCCAAACGACCTCCGACGCATGGATCTGCAGGACAAGGACCGCTACGAGCGCATCCGCGAGACCCTGGGAGAACACTGTACCGTCCTGGAGTTTGCCCGCGTGGAGGAAGGGGACGCGGTGAAGTGGGCGACCGAAACCACCAATACCGAGGGCGTGAAGCTCGACAATGATGCTGCCCGCGAACTAGTGGATTCACTCGGTGGCGACATGATGATGGTCGCCAACGAACTGGAGAAGCTGGTGCTGTTCGTGGGCGATAAGAAGCGCATCACCCTCGGCGACGTGGAAACCATGGTGCTGGCGGCCAAGCAGCGCTCGTTCTACGAGCTGACGGATGCCATTTCGGCCCGTGATCGCGCACGTGCGCTCAGCGTGCTCGACGCCATCTTGAACACCGGTGATGGAGATGAGGCCGCGATCGGACACCTCTACATGCTTTCGCGGACCTTCCGCCAGATGCTGGTGATCTTCGAGCGCAACGTCCGCGACACGCGGGCGCTTTGGCAGGCGCTGTGGCAGGGCTTCCGGTTGCCCCCGTTCGCCGCCGAAGACGTCATTCGTCAAGCGCGGCGATACAAGTCAAAGCGCGACCTTACCAGCGCCATCCGGAAGATTGCTCGCGCCGACCTCGCTCTGCGGTCGAATCCCGTCAGCAAAAGGCTCATCCTGGAAAACCTGGTGCTGGAGCTGACTGCGGATCCGAAGCCGCAGGAAGTTGCCTGGCTGCAGGACCAGCTGCCTGTCTAGGACTGCTCTCCCTGTTTGGGGGGCCCTTCGTCCTCGACCAACTGCAAGAGACCTTCCAACGTCGGAGTCCTGTGCTCCCGTTCGTAAGAAAAGACACTCCTGCCGTTCACGATGACCTCAAGCTCACCGTGGGCAAAACTCACCTTCGGCTCGATGCCGTGTTTCGATTTAAGTTCGCGCTTCAGGCTCCCGGCCAAGCGTCGTTTGTCGCTTCAAACCAGGCAGCGGCGAATCTCGACTCGCGTGTTTCTGTCCATCGCTACTTCTTCTCGACTACGTCCACTTTGGCGATCGTGTCGGACCAGTTGAGCTTCAATACAGCGGAGCTGTTGCCGGTCTGATCGAAGCCGATGGTGAACTGCTCAACGGGTTCAGCATCCTTGGAGACCTTCATATCGACGCGGGCGAGGTCGTCCTTCTCGTTGTACTCAGTGCCCCATTGGCCGGTTTCTTTGTTGATGATGAGCTTCCATCCCTTTTCGCTGGGGATCGAGTAGAGCGTATAGCTCCCCGCTGGAACCGCGGCTCCGCCAATCGTGAGGTTCACATTGGTCTTGAGGCTGGTGGCCGCGTTGGCTCCGGTGCGCCAGACCTTATCGTAGGGAACGAGTCCACCGAAGATCTTACGACCGCGCATCGAGGGACGGCTGTAATCGATGGTGATGGTTTTACCGTCAGCGAAGGTAAAGGTTGCGGTCCCGGGAGGGCTTAACGGCTGCTTGGGTTGGTTCTGGGCCACGACGCCCGCGGCGACAATCACGACCATGACGGCGACGAATAACATGCGGCTCTTCTGCATTGCACTCTCCTGTATCGCTTCAATCATACGACGATGGCAGCGACCCTATTATTCACATTCGCGGCTGACGTTACAATCGAGCCTATGAGCGTACTGGATGAGAAGCGTGAAGAGTTGGAGCACTATGAGTTCCGGATGGGTGTGCCGCGAGGGCGATTGGCCGTTGCCCTCGATACCCTGACCGATGCGCTCACGATGGTGGGACAGCATGGCGTCTATTGCCAGAGCGCGAGGCAACCCGGGAAGCCCGCGATGGACATTCAGATCGTGATGAAGGGAATCACCGATGCCAAGGAACTCATCGCTTCGGTGATGGAAGAGATCCGGAAGCAGCAAGAGACAGAAGATTCACCACAGAGGCACTGAGACACAGAGAAATCGATTTCATTCACCCTCAGTGTCTCTGTGCCTCTGTGGTTTAGGCCTCTATACGGTTACGTACTTACCGGTCTCGAGCACGCGGGCGGCGATCTGCTCCTGCAGGCCGATCACGTTCACGGGCTCGAACTTCACCAGGCGGCGAACGATCGCCATCTGGGTGCGCATCATGTCGCCTTCGGCAACGGCAGCTATGACCTTCTTCGCCGCTGCTTCGAGCCTCGACATCGCTCCCGCGATGTAAATCTGGGTCATAGCGTTCACCAGCGCGCTCTTCTGCTCGCCGTTGGCCTCGATGTGCTTGCGCGCGCGCAGCACGCAGGAATCCATGGCAAACGACTCGATCACCATGTCGGCAATCGCGCCCATGATTTCCTGCTGGTCGGCCAGCTTCTGCATGTACTTCTGCGAAGCCGCACCTGCCACGAGCATGGCGAGCTTCTTGGCGTTGCTGACGATCTTCTGTTCAGCCGCCAGAGTGCCTTCCAGTTCTTCGAACGACGGGCCCGCCATCACTTCGTCCATCGTCTTCTTGATGGCCGGTAGCAGCGCAAGCTGTCCGCTCATGGCGCGCTTGAGCAGCCATCCGGTGATGATGAGGCGGTTGATTTCGTTGGTGCCCTCAAAGATGCGGTTAACGCGCGAATCGCGATAGGCGCGCTCAGCCGGGTACTCCTCGACAAAGCCGTAGCCACCGTAGATCTGCACGGTTTCATCCACCACGAAGTCGAGCATTTCGGAGCCCGCAACCTTGATGATGGAGCATTCGACCGCATACTCCTCGATGGCCTTGCGGATGACCTCGCTGCTTTTTTCGCCCTCGGGCATGGCGTTTTCCATCATGCCGACAGTGCGATAGACCATCGATTCACCGGCATAGATGCCGACCGCCATCTGCGCCAGCTTCTCGCGGATGAGGCCGAAGTCAGAGATCGACTTGCCGAAGGCCTTGCGCTCCTTGGCGTAGGCAATGGAGTTCTGCAGCGCGGTGCGGGCCCCGCCGACGCATCCTGCGCCCAGCTTGAAGCGGCCTACGTTGAGGATGTTGAACGCGATGATGTGTCCCTTGCCGATATCGCCGAGGACGTTCTCAACCGGCACCTTGCAATCGTTGAGGATCAGCGGTGCGGTGGACGAGCCGCGGATGCCCATCTTTTTTTCTTCCGCGCCGACGGAGAAGCCCGGGAAGTCTTTCTCGACCAGGAATGCAGTGAACTTCTCGCCGTCAACTTTGGCGAAGATGGTGAACAGGTCGGCGAAGTGGGCGTTGGTGATCCACATCTTCTCGCCATTGAGGATGTAGTGCTTGCCGTCAGGCGACAGGACAGCCTTGGTGCGGCTGTTGAGCGCGTCGGAGCCGCTTGTGCTCTCCGAAAGCGCATAGGCGCCGATCAACTCGGCTGAGGCCAGACGGGGCAGGTACTTCTTCTTCTGCGCTTCGGTGCCGAAGAAGACGAGGGGCAGGGTACCGATTCCGGCGTGCGCGCCCATGGACACGACGAAGCTGCCGCACTTGGCGATATTGTCGGCAATGATGGCCGACGAGATCTTGTCCATCTCGGAGCCGCCGTACTCGGCCGGAACGTCAACGTTGGTCAGGCCCATCTCGGCGCCCTTCTTGAGGAGGTCCTTGGTGATCTGCCAGTCCTTGTGCTCGATCTGTTCGACGGCAGGGAGGAGTTCGTTGACCGCAAACTCGTTGGCGAGCTTGGCGATCATCTGCTGGTCTTCGTTGAAGTCTTCAGGAGTGAAGACGTCTTGCAGGTTGTGGTCTTCGAGCAGAAAGCTTCCGCCCGTGAGTTTCGTCTTGGGAGCTACCGTAGTTGTGGCCATCGTAACCTCGCTTGGTTAACTGCAAAGTCTTTTTTCACCACAGAGACACAGAGGCACAGAGAAAATCTATTTATTTCTGATCTTGCCGTGCGAAACGTCTTGAGCCATGCGGACCAGTTCAAGGTTCCGTTTCTTCTGATCCAACTTCCTCTGTGTCTCAGTGCCTCTGTGGTTGGTCTTTCCTTCTTACTGCAAATTCTCGAAAATGCCGGCCGCGCCCATGCCTCCGCCGACGCACATGGTGACCATGCCGTAGCGGGCCTTGCGGCGCTGCAACTCGCGGGCGATGCTGGCGGTCAGCTTGGCGCCGGTGCATCCCAGAGGATGTCCGAGGGCAATAGCTCCGCCGTTGGGGTTGATAATTGCCGGATCGAGGCCGCCTTCCTTGATGACGGCCAGCGACTGTGCGGCGAAAGCTTCGTTGAGTTCGATCACCGCGATGTCACTGAGCTTGAGACCGGCCAGCTTCAGGACCTTTGGAATCGCGAACACCGGGCCGAGGCCCATTTCCTCGGGCTTGTAGCCCGCGGTAGCGAAGCCGACGTACCGCAGCAACGGTTTCAGGCCCAGTGCCTTGGCGCGGTCGGCGGACATGACGACCGCGGCGGCTGCGCCGTCGGACATCTGCGACGAGTTGCCGGCGGTGACGGTGCCCTCCAGGTGGAAGGCGGGTTTGAGCGCCATGAGAGCTTCGAGTGAGGTGTCGGCGCGGGGGCCTTCGTCCATCTTGAAGACTATGTCCGTACGCTTGGGTTTCGAGCCGTTGGACGTGGTGAAGCTTACCGGTACGGGAACGAGTTCGTCGTTGAACTTGCCGGCTTCGATGGCGGCGAAGGCTTTCTTGTGGCTGTCCACCGAGAACTGATCCTGCTGCTCGCGTGTAATGTTGAATCGCGAGGCCAGCCGCTCGGCGGTAAGTCCCATGGAGAGGTAGGCGTCAGGATAGTTGGCCACCAGCCAGGGGTTGGCCGAGACCTTGTTGCCGCCCATGGGGATCATGGTCATGGACTCGACTCCGCCGGCGAGTACGACTTCGGCCCCGCCCGCCATGATGCGTTCGGCGCCCATGGCAATTGCCTGCAGGCCCGAGGAGCAGAAGCGGTTGATGGTCATGGCGGAGATCTCGACGGGCAGCCCGGCGCGCAGGGAAGCGATGCGGGCGACGTTCATGCCCTGCTCGGCTTCCGGCATGGCGCAACCGAAGATGACGTCCTCGATCTCCTTGGGATCGAGCTGGGGGACGCGTTCGAGGGCGCCCTTGATGGCACACGCGGCCAGGTCGTCGGGACGGGTGGCGCGCAGGGTTCCTTTGTAGGCCTTGCCGACCGGGGTACGGACGGCACTGACGATTACGACTTCACGCATGGGAAGCTCCGAGCTATTAGCTGTCAGCTATCAGCCTTCAGCTAGTTGCAAAATGGTTAGCTACTGTTAACTGTTGTAGTCCAGTAAATCTCTTCATAAAAACGCGATTCGCGATCATCTAGAATCAATAGACTAGGCTGAAATTGTTCGCATTAGTATGATTCAAAACGAGTTATACGTATCCATTTCTCGGGTAAGGAGTTACGGGTCGGGTTTTGGGCTGTTTGGGGCATTTTCTGCTTTCGATCCATAACTCATTGGTTAATACCGTGTCGCCCGATTCTCGGGCTCCCGGACCATTGATCTTTCGTCTACCGCGGGCTTACGCCCACGGCTAAAACAAATTACGTCGCTGCGCGGCTCCGACCTCTTCCTCACTTTCAGCTTCAGCGGCTCCGGGTTCCATTGCAGAGAAAGAATCCCCGCGATCTTTCCGGAATTTCCTTTCCGTTGTAAGAGTTCAAGGTCACGCCAATAATTACGTGTTGCTTCTGTCCGGTCGCCGGGTCTTTATCGCTTACGAAATATGCAGTCAGGTCAGTGCCGAGCGGAAAGTCAGACGCACGCACCGGCTGATTTCCGCTGTTCGGGATGTCACAGGGCTTGTCCAAGCGGCCGTCGAACGATTCCTGTTTGTTCCCCTTCTCATACATAAGCGTTAGGGTGTCGGTTTTGGCATCAACCGCAGTCAGTTTGCCGCGGAAAATATCCCCATGGTAGCCAACGGGGTAGTTGCCACTGGGGGCCGTCCCCCGTTGAGCCAGCGTGAAAGTCGAAGCGAACAAACAGCACACCAGAATTCCGTATCGCAATTGCATTCTCTAGTTCCTCAACGTCTTTCCTGTCTTCAACGTGAACTGGATGCGTTCCTGGGTCTTCTTTTCGCCGCAGAGGGAGATAAAGGCCTCGCGCTCCAGGTCGAGCAGGTACTGTTCGCTGACCAGGGTGCCGGGGTTGACGGCGCCGCCGCAGAGGACTTCCGCGACCTTGCCGGCGATCTTGACCTCGTGGTCGCTGATGAACTCGCCCTGCCGCATGATGTGCACGCCCATCTTCAACGTAGCCAAGATGCTTTCGCCTGGGCGCCGGGATGTCGGTGCGCAGGGTCAGCGGGCGGAAGCCTTCGTGGACCAGTTCGAGGGCGCGGGTCTTGGCGTCGGTGAGGACACGCTCGCGGTTCATGGTGATGAGTTCGTTCGGCTGAGATGAAGCCATAATTCTTGGCCTCCAACGCCGAGGTCGAAACCTTGGCCAGGGCGACGATTTCGAAGGCCTGCTTCATGGCTTCCATGAGCTCGACGCTCTCGCCGCGGCCCTGCGGACGGATGTGCGTGGCCTTGTGAACGGCGCGGAGGGTCATCTCCTTGCAGCCTCCGCCGCCGGGCAGCAGGCCGACGCCGACTTCGACGAGTCCGGCATACAGCTCGGCATGAGGCCGGCGAGAGTGAGCATGAAGGGTAATTTCCGTGCCGCCGCCGAGGCACATGCCGAACGGCGCGACGACCACGGGCTTGAGCGAGAACTTGATGGCCTGCGTCATGCCCTGGAACTGACGGATGGCCATGTCAACTTCGTCCCACTCCTGCTCCTGGATTCCCATGAGCAGCATCATGAGGTTGGCGCCGACGGAGAAGTTGGCGGCGTCGTTGGTGATGACGAAGGCGTCGAACGGGTCGCCTGCGCCGCCGGGCTTCAGCGTCTGGGTGATGAACGAGACGATGTCGCCGCCCAGCGAGTTCATCTTGGAGTGGAACTCGATGCAGCCGACGCCGTCACCGAGATCGATGAGCGAGGCGCCCGCGTTCTTCTTGACCACTCCGTTGGCCTTCTGGGCGACGGTGACCGACCAGACACCGGCGGGAACTTCTTCGGGCTTGTAGTCGGCGGTGGCGATGTCGAAATACTTGCGGCCGCTGGCGGTAGAGGTGTCGTCGGCGTACCAGGTCGTCTTGCCTGAGGCGAGCAGCTTCTCGACGTTGGCCGCGACCGGACGGCCTTCCTTCTTCATGCGCTCGACGGTCTTGGCGACGCCGCAGGCATCCCAAAGCTCGAACGGGCCCATCTCCCAGTTGAAGCCGGTCTTCATCGCCTTGTCGATTTCGACGATGGAGTCGGCGATCTCAGGCACGCGGTTGGCGGAGTAGGTCCAGAGGTCGGTGAGGACGTTCCAGAGGAATGCGTTGGCCTTGTCTTTCGAGGGCGCGATCAGCGTGCGCAGGCGCTCGGGCAGGTCTTCGATCTGCTTGGCCATTTCGAGGGCGGGGAACTTGGGCCGCTGCTGCTCGCGATATTCGAGGGTCTTCCAGTCGAGGCAGAATCGCTTCTCGCCGTCGGGACCTTTCTGCTTCTTGTAGAAGCCGCCCTTGGTCTTGTCGCCCAGCCACTTGCGGCTGAGCATCTCGTTGAAGAACGGGGGCAGGGTGAGTTCGCTGCGCTCGTCTTTAATATTGACGGCGCCGTTGCGGACAACGTGGCCGAGAATGTCGAGGCCGACCATGTCGCCGAGGCGGAATGTGCCGGTTTTGGGCCAGCCGACGGCCGAGCCGGTGAGGGCGTCCACTTCTTCGACGCTGAGGTCCATCTCCTGCATCACGCGCATGACGTTGAGCATGGAGAAGGTGCCGATGCGGTTGGCGATGAAGTTGGGTGTGTCTTTGGCGTACACCACGCTCTTGCCGAGGTGCAGATCGCAGAAGTCGGCGATGGCCTGCATGGCGGCTGGGTCGGAGTCCTTCGTCGGGATGACTTCCAGCAGCCGCATGTAGCGCGGGGGATTGAAGAAGTGCGTGCCGAACCACGAGCGGCGGAAGTCGTCCGAAAATCCTTCGGCGATTTTGGCGACGGGCAGGCCGCTGGTGTTGGTGGTGATGATGGTTCCCGGCTTGCGGACGGCGTCAACCTTGCGGAGCAGTTCGCGCTTGAGGTCGAGGTCCTCGATGACGGCTTCGATGATCCAATCCACTTCGGCGAGCTTCTTGAGGTCGTCCTCGAAGTTGCCGATGGTGACCAGGCAGTCGAGCGACGACTTCATGAAAGCGGCGGGCTTGGACTTGACCGCAGCCTCTTTCCCAGCGGCGGCAAACTTGTTGCGCGCGGGACCGTCGGCGTCAGGGGGAACGATGTCGAACAGGTAAGAGGGAACACCGGCGTTGGCCAGGTGCGCGGAGATGCGGGCGCCCATGGTGCCCGCGCCCAGGACGGCGACCTTATTGATGCGTTTCTGCATGGATGCTCAAGCGCTCCAAGTTTTGACCGGCCCGCCGCGGCGGGGCCGGATTGAGGCTACGTTGAATGAGGCCCGATGCTGATAACCCGAGAGTTACGAACTTCGATTGTGTGAATTGGTCAATTCAGGATGAACTTTGGGAGATGACTGAGAATGAGTGCAACGACGAGGAAGATGGCGATTCAATTGTGCTCTCCTCCCGTAGAAACCGGCTCAAAATACAAGCAGCGCGCGCCGTAAGATGTGGGGTGAGGATGGCAACGGCGCGCGCCGTATTAAGTTGAACTGATATTACTGAATGAGTCCTCATTCAGTCAATGAAAATCGCAAATATTTCCGCGCGGAGTATTCCCGAAATGGGCTAGGAGATGGCCTTGGCGATCGGGAAGGCGGCTCCCGCGGCAAGTCCCCCAATTACAACGGTTTGCAGGGCAGAACGGCCCGGTCGAGAGCCTGTAAACCGGCCTTTGATGTAGCCAAATACGCCCAGCGCGACCAGTGTCACTATGGCCGACCACAGCAACGCCTGGCGCGAGCTGTGGAAAAGCATGTAGGGCGACAGAGGAATGAAGCCTCCGGCGATGTAGGAGCCGGCGATGGTGAGGGCGCTTTGAACGGCGCGTTTGGGATCGGGCTCTTCGAGACCGAGTTCGAAGCGCATCATGAAGTCGACCCATTCCTTGGGTTTCCTGGTCATGGCCTCGACAACCGGGGCGGCTTCGTCGCGTGTAAGTCCGTACTCGGTGAAGACGTTCATCACCTCGCGGGCCTCTTCGTCGGGGATCTCCTTCACTTCTTCTTCCTCGCGCAGGCGCTCGCTGGCGTAGTGCTCGGCATCGCTGCGGGCGGCGAGGTAGCCGCCGAGTCCCATGGCGATGGAGCCGGCGGCGATCTCGGCGAGTCCGGCCACCACGACCAGGCGGCTGTTATCGATGGCGCCGGAGATGCCAGCGGCCAGGGCGAAGGGGACGGTGAGTCCGTCCGACATGCCGATGACGACGTCGCGAACGACTTCGCCGGCCGTGAAGTGGCGCTCAATGTGTGGTGTCTGCGGCATGTTCTCCCAATTCTGGATGATCTTCGAGATAGGCGATGGCGCTCTCGGCAACCTCGCGCTCACCTTTGTAGCTTAGCTTCAACGGGGCCTGTTCGATCGGTAACCAGAAGGCGTTGCGGACCTCGATCTGCATCGCGGGCGCAATGTTGCCGATGCGTCCGGAGCAATACATCAGCAGATAGAAGCTGACGGTTTTCGATACCTTGGCGCGGTTGCCCCAGTTGCGGACGTAGATGTATCGGATGTCGCATGAGCTTGGCGACGAGGTCGGCGCGGACGCCGGTTTCCTCACGCACTTCGCGCAAAGCTGTCTGCTCGGGCCGCTCGCCGGGGTCGATGGAGCCCTTGGGAAGGGCGATGGCTTCGGCGTCGGCGGGCGTGCGCTTAACTCGGGGAGGCTTGATGTGCTTGTTGTGACGCTCGGTATGGGGCTCGATGACGGCCAAATACCAACGGCCGCGCATCTTACGAAGTACCACACCGCCGGCAGAGGTTTCTCGGACCATGGTTGAAAGGCAAGAAAAGCTAGTTTGGCAGAGTCCGTTGACGCTGACAATCGCCCAGTTGGATGCGGGGCACGCCGGATGGCTGGAGAAGGCTTGCCATGGCGCGTCCCCCGGCAACAGACTGGGTTCGACAGAAGACCGGGAATTTAACCAAACGTTCTGTGGATGACACTTCCCGAATACGGGAAAATGCGGCAACATTTGCCCTGGCAGCAGCATCTCAGCAGGTGCAGCCCAACCATCGCGGCGGGCCGCAAGGAGTGGGTTCGTGGGCAGCTTCGGTCGAATCGTTCGTTCGGTACGCGCATTTTCGCGGGAATTGACCCGCCCAGTGGGGCCTTCGCCGCGCCGCCCGACTCTTGGACTGGCTCTGGGTGGAGGCTTCGCCCGCGGCATCGCCCACATTGGCGTGCTCAAAGTGCTGGAAGAAGAAGGTATTCCAGTGGACTACGTCGCCGGAACCAGCGTTGGCGCCATCATCGGTGCGGGCTACTGCAGCGGGATGACCGCGGCCGAGCTGGCCGACATGGCACGGACCCTGCGCTTCGCCGATTTCGCGCGACTGACGCTGTCGCGTTACGGCTTCTATAACAGCGACCGCATGGTGCGCTTCTTCGCCCGCGTGCTGAAACAACACACCTTTGAAGACCTCAAGATTCCGCTGGCCATCACGGCGACGGAGTTCCGCACCGGTGAGGCCGCGGTGTTTACCACTGGCCGGTTGGTGGATCCGATTCGCGCAAGCTGCGCGTATCCGGGAATGTTTCTGCCGGTGGAAATCGACGGGCACTCGTACATCGACGGGATGCTGGCGTATGCCGTGCCGACGACGCCGTTGCGGCAGATGGGCGCGGACCGCGTGATCGGCATCTACCTGAGCGCGCACTGGAACAATTCCAAACCGCCGCGGCACCTGTTCGAGGTCATCGGGCAGTGCTTCTCGATTGCGCAGGCCAAGCTGGCGGAGTCGTGGAAGAAAGACGCTAACCTGGTGATCGAGCCCGATGTGAACGGATTTGCCTACGATTGCTTCGAGCGAAGTCCAGAGCTGATCGCCGTGGGCGAAGCGGCCATGCGCGCCGCGCTGCCGCAGGTAAGGGCGATGCTGGGGCTGCCAAAACAGCAGAAGCCGCGGGCGGCGTCGTTGGTGACTTCGCAGACGAGTCCAGCGGCTTAGAGACCATCGCCAGTTCCAGACGTTGTCTGGGACAGACGCTGCGCGACCCGCCGAGGTTTGCACCATTCTCGGTGCAAGTACGCCCCCTCCCCCCTATGAGCAAATTCCTCGTTTTCAGCGAGATACACGGATTCCAGCGCAAATTCCTGTTAACAAACGAGTTATACGTAAAATCCTGAAAAATAAAGGGTTGCATAGCTAGTCTGGGGGCCGTTGCAGGTGGCGGAGAGGGATTGCTGCCTGCTGCAGGTCAAACAGAATGCGGCCGGCGCGCCGTACGGAGAGGCGCCGATCGGCCATGGCGGTCAGAACCTCGGAGATGGCGACCTGCACGTCATAGAGGGACTTCATGCGGGGGAGGCGGGGGCCGAGGACGTCAACGCGGCGGATGGCGCTGTCACGGTAGCGGCGGCGCTGCTCGTCGCGGTGATGGAAGTAACAGAGCCGATGGCCGTGAAGGGCGGGAGAGGAGCAGGGGGAGCCGTCAGGCTTGGGGAAATTGCAGATGCGGTAGGGCATGGGTACCTCCAAATCAGCAACTAGCAGCTAGCAATCAGCAACTAGCAACTAAATGCTGCCAGTGACTTGGCAGCGAAGTCTGGCATTGTCGTGCGGAGGGTAACCTCAGCCTAGTTACCTTGCCGAACGGGGGGCAGAAAGTCAAGAAGTTTTTTGGGGAATCTTGGGAGGGGTTCCCAAAATGGGAAGGATGCCGCTCCGCGGTTGGGAGGTGGTTGTCGGTGGTCGGTGGTGAGGGGCAAAGGCACCCGAGCGGGATGGGAGATTGTCAGCGCTGCCAACGAAAAATCCCGCTCAAGGCCGCTGCGCATCCTTGAACGGGGCACCCTCGGAGAATTATCTATTGTGAGGAGATGACTTACCAGGAACCCGCCGATGCTGGGGCTGCCCAAGGCCGGCGCGCCCAAGAATACCGGACTCACGGCACGAGTAGGACCGGCACAGACGAGGCCGACGGCATAGAGAACCGGGTCGCTTTTCCGGCCGGAGCGACCGCGGCTGAGAGCTTGAGGACTAGTTCGAACTGCCTGAAGAGGAGGCCGTCTTCGCTTCGGCAGGCGGCCACTGATCGTTGGTGGCTTGCCAGGTCTTATCCGGGTTGTACAGCTCCATCTTCTTGACGATGTTCAGAGAATCGGGCCCCAAGTCTTTCTGGTAAACGACTCCGTCGTAGTTGACGATGAAGGTCTTGACGCCAGTGACGCGATACTCGGAGGGCACCGCGACCAAAGCGAAGCCGCCAATCATGACGCCGTCGATCACGTAATTGATGGCGCCATTGGGGGCGGATGGCCCCTGCCCTTTGAGGATCTTGAAGTAGTAGCCGTGGAAGCCGCCCTTGCCGGTCGTGTAGCCCTCTTCCAGCGCCTTGGCAACGGCTTCGCCGATAGGCCCGGAGGGCGTGCCGTCGGCGTTCTTCCAGTAAAGGCCGTCCTGCATGCCGGGCGTGCTGAAGATTTTCTGAGCGTACTGGTTTATGCCGGAGTTGTCGTGAATCTCGGAGGCATATTCCATTTGCGCTGACACATAGCCGCGGCACACGGTGATGGCGTTGAGTTCGTTCTCTCCAATGCGGCGGAAGAGGATTTCCTGGCGGCCTTTCTTGGTGTTGAAGTACCACTTGCCGTTGGTCTTGACGAGAGGAATGGGCGCAGGCCACTCTTCTTCGCCAACGATAATCGTGGCACGATTCGGGTTCGACTTGGAGATCTCGACGCTGTTTTTAGCCGCGGCTTCCTTCGCAAAAGCCAGGGCGTTGTTCTTGTCTTCGACCTGGTCGCTGGAGGCAACAAGGTCCTGGCCCTCGGGGCCAAGAATCGCCAGCAATTCAGGGACATTAAAGTCACCCGCTGCCTTGATGAGTGCGTCGGCAGCCTGCTGCGGACTGTCGAAGCCTTTCTGGGTGACTGCCGCAGTCTTGGCTGCGGATTGCGCTTGAGCGACGCTCATCGTCGGCAACATGCAGCACACACCGACCAGGATGAAGGCGATCATCGTAAGGCGCTCTCTCGGATTCAAGATTCTTGATTTCATAAGGCCCCCGCTCAACATGATGTGCCTACCTACGCCTTCCGCCGCCACCGCCGCGGCTTCCACCGCCGCGGGACCCACCCATACTGGATGCGCCGCGGGACTGGCTGGCCCGAGCTGAGCTGCCGCTCATGCCGCTGCCTGCCCCGCCGAATGCATTTCTATTGGTGGAGCTGGGGGTGTTGCGAACCTGTTGATTGCCGACGCGGTCGGGTCCCGTGCCACGGTTCGAGTTCATATTGCCAGCGCTAGCTCCGCCGCGGTTGGAATTCATGTTGCCTGCGCTCGCTCCGCTACGATTGCCGCCTGCGGGCTGCTGCCGCGCCTGGTTCTGGCGGGCGGTGTTCTGGCGCGATTGCATGGAGTCGCCACGGGCGTTTCCGCCGTACTTGTTGGCGGTAGCTCTGTCGCCGTAGGGCGCTCCACCACGGTGCTGGGGATTGTGCTGCCAGTTGCTATTGCCTCTTGCGGGTTGATTCGATGGTCGGTTCCCGCCATTGATGTTGTTGCGGTTGCCGTTGTTCACGAATGTGTTGTTGTGGTTGATGTAAACGTTGTTGCTGCCGCCCCATCCGCAGCCATAGCCCCAGCCGCCGCCCCACATCGCTCCCATGGCGACGCCCACACCGAACGAGATCGCCATGCCCGCAGCGTAGTATCCCGGCGGCGGGTAGTAAATGGGAGGGTAGGGATAGATGGGAGCGCCGTAAACAACCGTCGGGTTGTAGCTGGGCACGTAGACAACCTGCGGGTTCGCCTGTTCGATGACGATGACCGGCTGGCTCTCGACGGTCTTGACTTCGACCTTCTGCTGCTCAGAGGATTTCAAGTTTCCGTTGTCCTGGGCCTTCTTCCGCATGCGCTGCACCGCCGCCATTACATCTTCCTGCTGCGCGAGAAAGGCATTGCCAAGGTCGGTCGTCCACTTGATGTTGTCGCCAAGTTGCTTGACCACGTCGGGCAACGCAGCCAATCCTTGGATGCTCGGATCCCAGTCCTGCTTTTTCACCGCTTCGGCCAGGGCTTTTTCGTCCAGCCCCTTGTTCTGAGCCAGCCACTGCTGCAACTGCACGACCTCCAGCGGATAAGTGGAGGCTACAAGGGTCTGGCTCAGCAACGGGTCGGGGTACAGCGCGGTCGGCGCCACGAGTGAGTCGAGTTGCTCGGGAGGCAACTTGACCGCAGCCTGCGCGGACGGGGCATCAGGCAACTGCGTCTGAGCGGCCGCCATCGGAGTGACGCCGGACAGAAGCAGTCCGATGCACAGGATTGCCGTCAGTTCTCGGAAGGGTGCGAGAAAAGCCATCGAAAGAATTCGTGTTGCTGCCATGTTGCCATTCCTGTCTGTGCGCAAGGCTGCATGCTCCGTTGCGTAACATCGTCGTCTGCTGGCGAATCTTCGCCATCCGCCGAGGCCATGTCGATAATGCTCTCCCTCGCCCTCTAAACGCAAGGACGTGACTAGGGCAGAAGAAATGCCCACCCGAGCCAAAGCGCTTGAGTGGGCATTGATTGCAAAACGACTTCTCTTACTTCGAACTTCCCTCCGCCTCCAGGCCGCGGTACTTCAGCATGGGGCCGATGGTGGGCTTGCCGCCGCGCCATTTCTCGTACAGCGTTTCGAGGTCCTGGGTGTTGCCGCGCGACAGGACCATCTGGCGGAAGCGGTCGCCGTTGGCGCGGGTCAGGCCGCCGTTCTCCACGAACCACTGGTAGGCGTCGTCGGCCAGCATCTGGGTCCAAAGGTAGGCGTAGTAACCGGCAGCGTATCCGCTGCCCCAGATGTGGCTGAAGTAGCTGGAGCGGTAGCGCGGCGGCACGTAGCTGATCCAGAGCTTGGTCTTTCTCCAGCGCCGACTTCTCGAACTCGTCCGGCTTCTGCAGCGGCGCGGTCGCGCGGCAGCACGTGCCAGTGCATGTCGAGCTCGGCGGCGGCGATCAGCTCGGTCATGTCATAGCCCTTGTTGAACGTGCGCGACTTCTTGATCTTCTCCACCAGCTCGGCCGGCATGGGAGCGCCGGTCTTGTAGTGCTTGGCGTAGTGCTGGAAGATGGTCGGGTATTCCGCCCAGTATTCGTTGAACTGCGAGGGGAACTCGACGAAGTCGCGCGCGGTGGAGGTGCCGGAGAGCGCTCGGGTACTCGGTGTCGGCGAACATGCCGTGCAGGGCGTGTCCGAACTCGTGGAACATGGTGCTCACGTCGTCGGAGGTGAGCAGCGCGGGCTCGCCGGGCGCGGGCTTGGAGAAGTTGGCGACGTTGACCACCACGGGCTTGGTGCCCAGCAGCTTCGACTGGTCGACGAAGTTGGTCATCCAGGCGCCGCCCTGCTTGTTGTCGCGCTTGAAGTAGTCGCAGTAGAAGAGCGCAAGCGGGCTGCCGTCGGCGTTGAAGACCTCGAAGACGCGCATGTCGGAGTCGTAGACCGGCAGGTCGTGGCGCTCCTTGAAGGTGATGCCGTAGAGCTGGTTGGCGGCGTAGAAGACGCCGTTCTCCAGCACGTTGTTCATCTCGAAGTAGGGCTTGACCTGCTCCTCGTCGAGGTCGTACTTGGCCTTGCGTACCTGCTCGGAGTAAATCTCCCAGTCCCAGGGCTGGAGCTGGAAGCCGCCCTTCTGCTTGTCGATGACGGCTTGGATATCCTTGGCCTCCGCTGCGGCGCGAGCGGCGGCGGCGGGGCCGATCTTGCCCATGAATTCGAGCGCGTTTTCCGGCGTCTTGGCCATCTGGTCTTCAAGCTTCCAGGCGGCGAAGTTGGGATAGCCCAGCAGCTTGGCCTTCTGGGCACGGAGCTACGCCATCTTGGCGATGGTGTCGCGGGTATCGTTCGCGTCGCCGTGCTCGGCCCGGTCCCAGGAGTTCTTGAAAATGGTCTCGCGCGTGGTGCGGTTGGTGAGCACCGCAAGATCGGGCTGCTGGGTGGTGTTCTGCAGCGGGATCACGTAGCCCTCAACCTTGCGCCCCTTGGCGGCTCCGGCGGCGGCGGTGATCTGCGCGTCGGGCAGTCCGGCGAGAGCGGCCTTGTCCTTGGTGACGAAAGCGCCGTCTTTGGTAGCGGCGAGCAGCTTGCTCTCGAATGTGTCAGAGAGCCCGGCCAGCTCTTCGTTGAGCTTCTTCAGCTTGGTCTTGTCGGCCTCGCTCAGATTGGCGCCGGCGTGCACGAACTCGTCGTAATAGTACTTGAGCAGGCGCTGCGATTCGGCATCGAGCTTCAGCGAGGCGCGCTTCTGGTAAAGCGTATTGACGCGCTCGAACAACTTAGGGTCGAGAAAGATGGCGTCGCGATGGTTGGCGAGCTTAGGGGCGACTTCGGAGCGAACCTTTAATAGTGTCGGGTTGGTGTTGGCGCCGGCCACAGCAAAAAATGCGCTGGCCGAACGCTGCAGCAACTGGCCGCTCTTTTCCATGGCGACGATGGTGTTGTCGAATGTCGGGGGAGCGGGGTTGTTGGCGATGGCCTGGATTTCCTTCAACTGCTCGGCCATCCCGGCTTCAATGGCCGGCTGGAAGTCGGAGTCTTTGATCTGGTCCCAGGGAATCGTCTGGAACGGCAATTTGCTGGGAGAGTAGAAGGGATTGCTGGGACCGAAGTCGGAGGCGGCGGTGATCGCAGGTGTTGTCATAAGTGCGAACAGTAGGGTGCTGGCAAGAATGTGTTTAGACATAACCTATAAGTGTAATCCGAGAGGGCGTGCCAGGAGCAGACGGAAAAGGAGAATTTTCCTCCCGGTCACCGATTCCCGGCGGCCGGGGCGGGGTTGTCCTCGGACGGGCCGGTCTATTACCCCGCACGCCAATCATCAGGCCGGCCGGGCTGCCGGGGAAACGGACCCGGTGCACGTCGGTGAAGCCCGCATCGTGCAGCCAGTTGGCGTACTCCGGTTCGCTGTAGCTGCTGCCGGCGGTGGTCCCCACCAGCATGTTGAGGGCAAACAGCGCCGCCGCGCGGGGAGCGGTCTTATCGGGCTCCAGAATGAAATCCTGCACCACGATCTGACCTTGCGGCGCGAGGGCGTTGAACACGCGCTCAAATAGCGCGCGATTGTCATCCGGCGAGAACATGTGGCAGATGGCCGAAACCAGCACCAGATCGTAGCCGTCGCCCAGCGGATCGTTCAGCATGTCGCCGACGCGGGTGGAGACGCGGTCGGCAACGCCGGCCTTGTGGATGTATTCCTGGGTGAGAGGGACGACTTCGGCGGAGTCGAGGATTTCGGCCTTCAAGCCAGGAACGGCACGGGCGAGCGCGATGGAGTAGGCTCCGGAGCCTCCGCCGAGGTCGAGCACGCGGCGAATAGTGGGGGAGGCGACGGTTTTGACCACGGCTCCAGCACGCTCGCGGGCGTTGCGGTCCATGGCGGCGATAAAGCTCTTCGCCCAGTCGCCGTCGTGCACGCGGGGAGCGACCGCGGTGCCTTCGCGCACAGCGTCGGTAAGCGTGGACCAGCGCTTCCACAGGTTGGCGGTGTGCAGCAGGCCGGGTCGGGCGTTGTCGGGTGAGCCTGCGGCAAAAAATCGAGCGCTAGCGGCGGAGTTGTAGAACGTACCGTCGCGCTTTTCCAGCAGCTTGAGGCCGGCCAGCGCGTTCAGCAGCATTTCCGTGGAGCGTGTCGCGGCGCCGATCTTCTGCGCTACCACTTCAGCGGAGGCTCCGTCGGCGGTGGCGGTGAACAGGTCGAGTTCCAGCGCTGTCAACAGAGCGCGCGCGGGCATGAAAGAGCGGGCGAGCTCGTTGAGGTCGTCGGGCAGGAAGCCGGCGTCGTCCTTGGCCTTCACCATGGCGAGGTACTTCTGGGTGTGCTCGACGGCCATGGCTTTCATGGCCGGCGCATCGCTCCACACCAGGCGCGATACCAGTTGTCCAGAGCGCAGGTGCGAGGCCACGATGTCGGGAACATCGTCGGCCATGACTTTGCGGTACCAGACACCTTCCGGATACACGATCATGATGGGGCCTTCCTCGCACAGTCCCAGACAGCCGCACGAGGAAACTTGGACATCGTTGCTGAGGCCCTGCTTGCCCAACTCGCCGTGCAAGGCTCCCAGGACGGTCATTGATCCGCTGGCGGGGCAGCAGGTCACTCCTTCGGACTTCTGTTGGGTACAGACGAAAACATGATGACGGAACGGCTCCATGAGTTTTCTCCTGCCTTCGATTGTGGAACGAAGATGAAGGATGCCACGGTGACGAAGGTCACAAGGCTCAGGCCGAAATGGGGGCGCGGCGGGGAAGTCTTCGCGAACGAATGCAGGAGCGTTGCAAGTGGTTGCAAACGCGTTGCGACGGAAAATGCGGCGCGCGGTTGACGCAGTATGAGGCTGGCTGTGAGGATAAAGAAGTCAGTTCAAGTTGCAACACGTTTGCAACTGAAGAAGGCACATTCTCCCTGAAGGGAACCTCCGGCAACTTCGCTCCGCAAGCTGTGACCGCAGTCACACCGTGGGGGCAATCCGGCAGCAACAATATTGAATATGATTTTCATTTTCAATTACCTCACAGGCCTCATGTCCTTCCTGCTGAATTCGAGGACGCCCCGGCCAGAGCAGCGCCGGGCGCGGAACCGAAGGCGCGGGACCCCAGCGATCGCCTTCATGGGGCTGGTCATGCTGCTGTTTTGTGTCACCGCCGCGGCCGATGACACCGGACGCATCACCGGCACCGTTACGGATCCCAGCGGGGCTGTGGTCCCGGGCAGCCGGATCAAATTCCGCAACCCCGACACCGGAACGCAGAATGAAACCATCAGCAACCAGGAGGGCTGGTACGTTTTCCTGGCCGTGCCCGTGGGCCGCTACGAGGTCACGGTGAGCGCGGCAGGCTTCAAGCCATTTGTCGAAACCAACTTGCAAATGCGGGCCGGCGCCACGCTGCAGGTGGACGCGCGCCTGGCGGTGACGGCTGACAACCGGAGCGTGGTGGTCGAGGCGAGTGCCGCCGTGCTGGACGCCAGCAACACCCAGTTGGGCGAGGCCATCAGCGGAAAGCAGATGACAGCCACGCCCCTGAACGGCCGCAGCTACACCGATTTGCTGGCCATGCAAGCCGGAGTCGTACCCATCAGCTCACAACAGCCGAACGCAGTCGTGATGTCGGGCTGCACCAGTACGCCGCCTTCCGGCGACCTCAATGCCGGGAACATGTCCATCAGCGGCCAGCGGGAGACGGCCAACGGCTTCGCCATCAACGGCAGCAATGTGGAAGAAGCATTCAACATGGGCACGGCGATCGTGCCCAACCTGGACTCCATCCAGGAGTTCCGCCTGCTGACAGGGAACTTCGATGCGCAATACGGTAACTACAGCGGCGGCCAGGTGCTGGTGACGACCAAATCGGGGACGAACGAGTGCCACGGCAGCGGCTTCGAGTTCCTGCGGAACACCGATCTGGATGCGCGCAACTACCTGGCAAGCGAACGCGCAACATACCGGCGAAATCAATACGGCGCCACCCTCGGCGGGCCGGTAGTGCGCAACAAGATGTATTTCTTTGCCGACTATCAGGGAACGCGCATGACGCAGGGAGTCGAGACAGGGCTGATTTCCGTTCCCTCGCTGCAGGACCGGTCAGGCGATCTCGCCGACGTTGCCAGTTCGCTGACAGGCGCGGTCAACGGCCAATACTGGGCGAACCTGCTTTCACAAAAGCTGGGTTATACGGTCAATTCGGGAGAACCCTATTACACCGCAGGCTGCAGCAATGTCTCGCATTGCGTCTTTCCGGGAGCGGTGATTCCGCAGAGCGCCTGGTCGGCGCCGGCAAAGTCCTTGCTGCCGTACATTCCGCAACCCAACCAGGCGTCCAACATTTATTCCACTTCGGCCGAGAACCAGGCGCTGGGCGACAACAAGGGTTCGTTACGCTTCGACAGCAACACCCGGTTCGGCCTGATTACCGCCTACTATTTCGTGGACGACTACTCTCTCGATAGTCCCTTTCCGACGGCGCAGGGCGGCGCCAACGTGCCCGGATTTAACGCTGTTACCGAAGGCCGCGCCCAACTGTTCAGCCTCGGCCTCACCACGACATACGGCACATCCACGGTCAACGAGCTGCGCTTCAGTTACATGCGCAACGCCAACAATGTGGGCCAGCCGGTGGGCGGAGTCGGCCCCAGCCTGGCCAGCCAGGGTTTTGTCGATGCCAACGGGAATCCCGGCATCGTGCCGTTGGCGCCGCAGATTGAAGGCATCGAAAACGTCTCCTTCAACGACTTCACCATTGGGGTCGATATCACCGGAGAGATCCAGGTCAACAACACCTACGAATGGTCAGACAACTTCTCGAAGGTCATAGGCCGGCACTCGCTGAAGTTCGGTGGCGACTTTCACCTTGACCAGATCAACATCAATCCCGACGCAACCTACAACGGTGCTTTCGTGTTTCAGGGCACGGAGACGGGATCGGATTTTGCCGATTTCCTGCTGGGCATTGCCAGCAGTTATGAGCAGGGCGATTCGCTGAAGTTCTACATGCGCAACAAATACATCGGCCTCTACGGGCAGGACAGCTGGCGGTTGCGCCCCAACCTGACGCTCAATTACGGTCTGCGCTGGGACGTGCTGCCTCCCTGGCACGAGAAGTACAACCAGTTGCAGACGCTGGTGCTGGGCCAGCAGTCGCAGGTCTACCCCGGAGCGCCGGCAGGGTTGGTATTTCCCACCGACAAGGGCATCCCTTCGACTCTGGCGCCCACCAAGTGGAACAGTTTCGCGCCCCGCGTTGGAGTTTCGTATTCGCCCAGCGCGTCCGGCGGCTTCCTGCACAAGCTTTTCGGCGATGCCGGCGCGACCAGCATCCATGCCGGTTTCGGCGCGTTCTACACCGCGTTCGAAGGACTCTCGGCCGGCATCATGAGCGCCAATCCGCCCTACGGATACGATTACACCAGCCTGTCGCCGCCACTGTTCAACACTCCTTTTATCAGCGCCAACAGCGGACAGAATATCGGCCAGCGTTTTCCGTCGCCGATTCCGCCGCTGGGAGCTTCGGTCAGCAATCCCAACAACTCGGTGGACTGGTCGCAATACTCGCCCATCACTGGCGTACCTTCCTTTTATTACCGCAACGTTCCGCCCTATACCGAGAGCTACAACCTGACGATTGAGCGGCAAATCGGGGCGAACTCGATCCTCAGCCTCGGCTTTGTCGGAACCCAGGCCCACCATCTGCTGGTGCTGCAATCCGCAAATCCCGGCAATCCGGCATTGTGCCTGAGCTTGAGCCAGCCCGGCGAAGTGGCGCCCGGATCTCCAACCTGCGGCCCCTTCGGCGAGAGCGGAGTGTACACCACGTCTGCCGGACAGGTGATTGACGGCACGCGCGGCCCGTTCAGCCCGCAATTCGCGGCGATCACCTATCAGAAGACGATTGGCAACTCCAACTACAACGGGTTGCAAGTCAACTTCCGCCACACCGGCGGCCCGCTGGAATTGCTGGTGGGCTACACCTACAGCAAGTCGCTCGACGACTCTTCCAGTCTGGCGGAGGCGGTCAACCCCTTCGACGTCAACTTGAGCAAGGCGTTGTCGGCCTTCGACATGCGGCACAACTTTGTCATCAGCTACGCCTACAAGCTGCCGTTCGGGAAGCTGTTTGGCAGCGACAACCGCCTCACCAGCGGCTGGACGCTCTCCGGCATCACCCGCTTCAGCACCGGGCTGCCGGTAACGCTCTACAACAACACCGACACCTCGCTGCTGGGCACCATTCCTAACGGGATCAATACGAACGGCATCGATACTCCCGAGTACAGCGGCGCTCCCTTGGTGCTTAACCTGAATCCCCGCAACGGCCAGCCCGCCTTCGACACCGGCGCGTTCAGTGTGGCCGCGTTGGGATCGCTGGGCAATGCTCCCCGCCGTTTCTTCTATGGCCCGGGGATTGAGAACTTCGACATGGCCCTGCAGAAGAACATCGCGATCGGCGAGTCAAAGTCGTTGCAGTTCCGGGTGGAGGCCTTTAACGTGTTCAATCACGCCCAGTTTTACGGGCCAGCCGCCGTCAACGGAAACATCACCAGCGCCAACTTTGGGCAGATAGTAAGCGCCGCGCCACCGCGCCAGATGCAGATTGCGGCCAAGTTTTACTTCTAGTCGCTAAGGTTGTCGCTGGCGATGTTAGCGAACTCTGGCCGACGGTGAAGCACTGGGACTGAGATATACTGCCCACCGTTCTTGAAATCCCGAAACGATAGAGAGATTCCCGCCATGAAGAAGACTCAAGTGACCCGGCTGTTGCTTTGCGTGATGCTGTTGTGCGCCGTTCCCTCGGGGGCGCAAACGTCCAAGGCAAGCGGCGAGCGCGCCGAAGCCTTGCGCGTGGTGGATGCATGGCTGGACGGCCAGCAGGCGTACGAGCACTTGCCGGCTCTGTCGGCGGGCGCAGTGGTGGGCGATGACCTGGTGTGGGCCAAGGGCTACGGCACGATTGACGCGCAGCACTCGGTTGCCGCATCACCCAAGACGATTTACTCGATCTGCTCGATCTCCAAGCTGTTCACGTCAGTCTCGTTGATGGAGCAGTACGACGCCGGCAAAGTGCGGCTGGATGAGCCCATCACGACCTACCTGCCTTGGGCCAAGCTCAAGCCGCTTGGCGAAGACAGCGGGCCGATCACCGTGCGCGGTATTCTGTCGCACTCCGCCGGGCTGCCGCGCGAGTCGGACTCACCGTACTGGTCAGCGCCGGACTTCGTGTTCCCGACGCAGGCGGAGATCCGGACGAAGATCGCGGAGCAGACGGCGCTGTATCCGGCGGAGCGGTATTTCCAGTACAGCAATCTGGGGCTGACACTGGCGGGCGAGATCGTGGAGGCGGTCGCGGGCGAGCCGTATGCCAAGTACGCCAAGGCGCATGTGATCGATCCGCTGGGGCTGAGCGACACGCGGCCGTACTATCCAACCGACTTGCTCGGCAAGCAGATGGCAGTGGGTTACAGCGCGCTCAAGCGCGACGGTACCCGCGACCTGCTGAAGCCGTTTGATGCGAAGGGCATCACTCCCGCGGCGGGCTATACCTCAACCGTGGAGGACCTCGCCAAGTTCGCGTCGTGGCAGTTTCGCCTGTTACGCACCGGACAGACGAATTTGCTGAGGCCTTCGACCCTGCACGAGATGCAACGCGTGCAGTTCATGGATCCGAACTGGAAAACCAGTTGGGGGCTTGGGTTTGCTGTCAGCCACAAAGGAGACAAGACGTATGTCGGGCATGGCGGCAGTTGCCCGGGCTACCGCACCCAGTTGGCCATGCGTAATGCAGACCAACTCGGCGTCATCGTGATGATGAATGCGATGGAGAATCCAGGAGAGGAAGTTGACGGGGTTTACGCGATTCTCGACAAGCGCAAGGGCTATGAATTCAAAGACCCGGCCCCGGCGAGTGGGGTCAAGCTGGAAGACTACGTGGGACATTACTCCGAGCAGCCTTGGGCCTCGGAGGCGGTGATTGAACCCTGGGCCGGTGGCCTGGCGGTCCTTGGACTGCCCGCCGACAAGCCGGGCGACGACTTGGAGTTCCTGAAGCCTAAGGGCGGGGACGTTTTCCGCCGCGTGCGCGACGACGGCAGTGAAGCCGAGGAGTTCACCTTCCAACGCGACGCCTCGGGCAAGGTGACCGGCTTCATGCACTTCAGCAACCCGACCAAGCGAACTTCGGAGAAATAGCGGTAGTTTGCCGCCGCTCCACATTTGCCGACGGCAGGCAAATGTGAGCCACGGAGGCAAGGTCTTCGGTTAATCTACTTGCACCCCGCTCTCCGAGGAGAACCTGTCACTTGAAACAAGTCTTTGTTGCCCTTTTGGTTGTCACGCTCAACCTGTCTCCACTCGCCTACAGCCAGCAGTCGCCTGACAAGCTAACCTTCACGCCGCCTACAAAGATCAGCGGCTACCGTGACGCCGCGCCTGAGCTGGCCGCCGAGAAGACCTTTCTCGCCGTGCCCAGCGCCGCGTTGGCGAAGGAGCACCTGCGCATGCTGACCGCGGAGCCGCACGTGGCCGGGTCTCCCGAGGACAAGAAGACCGCCGAGTACGTGCTGCAGAAGTACAAAGAAGCCGGACTCGACGCTTACATCCAGGAGTACAAAATCTGGATGAACACTGCCGGCGGAGATTCACGTCGACCTCGTCGCGCCCGCGGGAGTGGTGATGCACGGTCCGACGCGCGAACATGTCGATGGCGATGATCCGTACCAGAACGATCCGCGGGTGGTCACGCCGTACAACGCATTTTCACCGTCAGGCGATGTGACCGCCGACGTGGTGTATGCGAACTACGGGCGTCCCGAAGACTTCAAGAAGCTCAAGGAGATGGGCGTTGACCTGAAGGGGAAGATCGCCATCGTTCGCTATGGCATGAACTTCCGCGGGGTCAAGCCGTTCGTCGCTTCTGAGTACGGCTGCATCGGCGTCATCATCTATTCCGATCCCTGGGACGACGGTTACTTCCGGGGCGACAAGTATCCCAAGGGGCCGTACCGTCCCGACACCGGTGTGCAGCGCGGATCGATTCAGTATCTGTTCCGCTATCCGGGCGATCCGACGACGCCGGGAATCGCGTCGGTGCCCGATCTTCCCGACAGCAAGCGCATCTCTCCGGACCAGGCGACCGACATGCCGCGCATTCCCACGACGCCGCTCTCGTACCACGACGCGTCGCCGATTCTTGCCAACCTTGGCGGGCCTGAGTCTCCGCGCGAGTGGCAGGGCGCGCTGCCCTTCACCTATCACGTAGGCCCGGGGCCGGCGAAGGTCCACATGCTGCTCAAACAGAACTACCAGTGGACGACCATCTACGACGTCATCGGCATGGTGAAGGGCACTGAGTCGCCCGAGCAGTGGGTCATCACCGGCAACCATCGCGATGCCTGGGTGTATGGAGCCGTCGATCCCAACAGCGGAACCGCGGCGCAGCTGGAGGCCGTGCATGGTGTGGGCGAATTGCTCAAGACCGGATGGAAGCCGAAGCGCACCATCGTCTTCGCCAGTTGGGACGCGGAAGAAGAGGGCCTGATCGGCTCGACCGAGTTTGCCGAGCAGCATGCCGACGAACTGCGCAACGCGGTGGTGTACTTCAACATGGACGTCGCCGTCGCGGGCCCGAACTTCGGCGCTTCGGCGGTTCCGAGCCTGAAGCAGTATCTGCGCGAAGTATCGCAGTCGGTGCCAAGTCCCAAGGGCGGCAGCGTGTACGACCAGTGGAAGGCGACGCAGGAGAAGCGCGAACACGATACGGCTAACGGCGGTTCGCCGCGTCAGCCGAACGCAGTCGTGAAGAAGGACGTCAATGTCGGCGACTTGGGTAGCGGCTCCGACTTCACGCCCTTCCTGCAGCACCTCGGCGTGCCCTCCACCGACATCGGCTCGGGCGGGCCCTACGGCGTCTATCACTCGGTCTTCGACAACTTCGCGTGGTTCACCAAGTTCGGCGACCCGACGTTTGTGTACGAGCAGCAGATGGCGCGCGTTTACGGGCTAGAGTTGATTCGCATGGCGTCGCAAGACGTGTTGCCGTTCGACTATGAGGAGTACGGCAAGGAAATCGTCCAATACGTGAACGCCGCCGACAACAAGTCGAAAGCGGCGTTTGGCTCTAAGTCTCCGTCGTTTGCTGACGCGCAAAAGGCGGCGGCGCGCTTGGAGAAAGCCGGCGCGCGCATGTTGCAGGCCGAGAGCGCGATGAAGGGCGACAGCAAGAAAATGAACCAGTCGCTCATCGCCACCGAGCGCGCGTTTGTGATCGACGGCCTGCCTGACCGCCCGTGGTTCAAGCACGCGATCTACGCGCCGGGAAAGTACACCGGCTATGCAGCCGTGGTGATTCCGGGCGTGAATGAGGCGATTGATGCGAACGATGCGGCGCTCACGGCTGAGCAGTTGAAGGTGTTGACGGATGCGCTGAATCGCGCGGCAGAGGGGCTGGAGAAGGGGATGTAGGCAGTGAATAAGCGAACGTTCGCCGAATCAACGACAAATCTGTTGTTACCGCCGAACGTGCGGCGATATTGGACATTTAGAAGCGCCACCATCGTTGCTATTCTTGCAACCATTCTGTCGGCTTGCGCTCGAGTGTTCATTCGATTTCCTCCTGAGCAGGTCGCCCGCATGGAGTCGCAGAATTACCTTCGCTCTCCGTTGGCACTGGGCCTCTACTACGTGTTTGTCTTCGTTGCCATGGGATTCATCTATGCGACCAGAAACCGGGGAAATTGGTATTACCTGCGAGTCACTGTGTTCGCGATGGTTTTGACAGGGGCGCTGATAGGGCTGCTGAATGTTGCCTTGCCATTACGAGCCTCCTAATCGGCCGGTGACCTTTTCCTTGGTCTTGGGAAATGTGGGATCCTGAGCTCCGCGTTTGAAACTGGCTACTGGCAACTGGCGGGTGACGCAGAGCCTGCACTTACCGCTTCCCGAGTCTCTGCCGCAACCACTCCGCCAGTTCGGATTCACTGACAGTACCCGCAGCCAGCCCTTCCATCATCCGCACCGCCTCGTGCGGATCGAACTCAAGGCGATGTCCGTTGATCGCCAGGAACACGCGAGCGACTACCCATGCCGTTCGCTTGTTGCCGTCGGCGAACGGATGGTTGCGAGCCAATCCATAGGCATACGCCGCTGCCAGTGCGGCGCGTCTGGCCGTTCGTAGCCGGCGAGGTTGCGCGGGCGCGCCATCGCCGATTCGAGCGCACCCGCGTCGCGTACTCCCTCGGGTCCGCCGTGTTCCGCCAACTGACGGTCGTGGATGGCGTAGACAACGTCCTCGCGCACCCACCGCCAGCGCTTCACTTCGAGAGTGCCCGCAGCACGTCGCGATCCTCGTGCATGATCTCCTCGGCCGCGGTGATCTGGCGCTCGAACTCCGGATCGTAAGGCGTGACCCTGAATCCGCCGGGTGCTTCCGTCAGAAACAGGGAATCGCCCTTCTTCACCCGCAAGCGTGCCATGACCTCTTTGTTCAGGATCAGCCCCGCCGAGGCGCCAATGGTCGTGATCTTCAGTTTCGGCATGTCGCTCCTATATAACATCCATTATATAGCAACAGGGTGGCCTACATTGCCCCGGTTTTGGGAAATGTGGGGATCGGCGCGGTTTAGGCTGCCAACTGGCCACTCACACCCGCCCCGTTCGCCACATCACGCTGAACGGTGATTAACTCGCTTGCTGCTTCCGGTCCACTGGGTTTACACTCCCGACGGATGGATGAGGGAGAGCTATCTTCACAGGAGTCGATAGCCGGACATTGCCCGCATCCCCAGTAGGTGGCTCGACCTGTGACCGGTTCCATTCGCTGTTGCGTTCTTTGCTCATCCCGCTCCCGACACCCCCGTCCAGCTCCCCGGAATGCCGTTTAAGTCCTTTGTTAAGAAGACTTTGCCTGTAAGTCCCACGGGCTCAAGATTTTGCGCGAAGTCGATTGCGCAAGTCCTTTACCATGAGGAACTTGCAAATATATGGGGGGAGGGGGCCAAACACAGGAACAGACCGGGCAGAAACCGCCGGCTGGAACCCAGGCTCCGCATCCGCAACCGGCGTCAGACTTTGTCTCGGCGGGTTCGCGACCAACGTGCTATCCTCCCGCAATGCGCTGACGCCGGCATGACTCCCATTTCCGACTATCCGCGCCACGCCGCGATCGTCCGCGTGACCCACTGGATCACCGCCATTTGCTTTCTTTGCCCTGCTGGTCAGCGGACTGGAGCTTGTGGTTTCGCACCCGCGTTTTTATTGGGGCGAAACCGGCAACGTGAACACTCCTCCGCTGTTTAAGTTTCCCATTCCATCGTCCCGCGCCAGCGTCCCCACGGGCTACGGCTATGTCATGCCCGACCAGAATGGCTGGAGCCGCTACCTGCACTTTCGAGGCGGCATGGGCGCTGGTGTTCACTGGCCTTGCCTATCTCGTCTGGGGCCTGTGGACCGGCCACTTTCGCCGCAACCTGTTTCCCGCTCCGGCCGATCGAAGCTGGCAGGCGTGCCTGCGCGAGATGGCGCAACCACATTCGCCTCCGGCCGCCCACCGCAGACGAAGCCTATTCCTACAACGTGCTGCAGCGCGCCGCGTACCTGGTGGTGATCTTCGTCGTGTTTCCGCTCATCATCTGGACGGGCCTCGCACTGTCGCCCGGCTTCAATTCCGCGTTTCCGGCGGGCGTCAATTTGCTGGGCGGCCGGCAATCCGCGCGCACCCTGCACTTCTTTCTCACCGGATTTCTGGTGGCCTTCCTCGTCGTCCACGTCGGCATGGTGATCTGGGCGGGATTCACCAGCCGCGTCCGGGCGATGATTACCGGCGTCGCTACCGCGCCTGAGGAGCGAGCATGAGCAAAATTTCACGCCGCAAGTTCGTCACCACCGGTCTGGCAGTAGCCGCGGGCGCCTCGGGTTTGGCCGTGGCCGCCGGCCTGGCGAAGCATTATGGGCTGGTCCCGCCCGATAGCGGCGGAATCTACGGCCCGGGCGAAACGCTGACCTATGCGCGCAGCGTCTGCTGACCAACGCACTCGCTGGCGCGCGAATTTCCCCGCAGCATGATTTCGGCGAAGCCGTTCGCCAACGAACTCGCGCCCTTCAACGACGCCTTCAAGAGCACACCAGGCCAACGGCTTTGCCGACTGGCGGCTGTCCGTCGATGGCATGGTCGCCCGGCCCGCTTCGCTTTCGCTGGCCGATCTCAAGACGTTCCCCGTCAGCAGCCAGATCACCGAAGTGGTCTGCGAGGAAGGCTGGTCCTACGTCGCCGAGTGGATCGGCACGCCTCTGCACGAGGTCATGAACGCGATGCGGGGTCCTGCCTCAGGCGAAGTATGTGGTCTACTTCTCCATCGAACCCGACTGGTGGGAAAGCATCGACATGGCCGATGCGCTGCATCCCCAGACGCTCCTCACGTATGGCATGAATGACGGAGAGCTTCCAGTGGGCTTCGGCGGCCCGCTGCGCCTGCGCGTGCCGCGCCAACTCGGCTACAAGAGCGTGAAGTTCATTACCCGCCTGACCGTTCACCGATTCGCTCAAAGGCTTCGGCAAGGGCCTCGGCTCAGCCGCGCCGGAAGCTGGTTACTCGTGGTATGCAGGCATCTGAGTTGCGGGTATGCGATTACCGCACGCGCCGGTAGCGATTGAACTGGTGATCACCGGATTTGCGGCAACTGAGCCACGTCCAGCGCGTCATGGTTTCTTTGGTAAAGCCGGGGCCGCCGAAAACGTTGGGACGAATCAGTGGCTTTACGTCCTGCTCGTTCGGTAGCCGCTCCTGTTCGGGAGGAACCATCTGCCCCACTTCGACCGGCGCAACGGTGACGAACTTCTCATCGACCAGATCGGCGCGGGCCAGCGAGCCGTAAAGACTGGGGCCGCCCTCGCAGAGCAGGTGCGTGATCCCCAGATGCTCGCGGAGGTTGCGAACCGCCAGGCCAAGGTCGATGGACTCGTCGGTTCCCGCCGGTAAAACGGTCACGTGCGGATGCGAGTGCTGTTGGACGGAGAGACGCGCCGCGCCGGCGGGTGAAGTTATGATCACGGCATCCACCACGTCGCCGTCGAACACCTTCCACTTCGAGAGCTCCAGATCAAGGCCGCGTGTGACGAAGATGTTGCGCTGGCGCCCTATGCCCAATTTTTCTCTCAGCCGGAGCAGTTCCGGCTCCACCACTTGAAAGACGATCCCGCGGCTTTGCGGCCCGCGCAGCCGCCGCTCTTCGCGGAGTGTATTCATGCCCATCAGCAATCCGTCAGCGTGGGCGCGAAGCAGATCCATCAGCCAGCGATCGGCATCCGACTGGGCAATCTCGCCGCCCGAAGCATGTTTCCCCAGCAGACTGACAATCCCATCGAGCGACTGCACGAAGTTCGTATAAATCCAGGGACGATTGGCAGGCGGCTCCGGAAACCCGAGATGGCCGTAACCGGCGAGCGCCTCATCGGCCACAGGGTTGGCTTCGCTGTGGTCAAACAGCACCTCGAAGCGCGGGCTCGGCGTGGCGTCGGCCATGTAAGAATGATTCTATCGTGCGTCCGGAACGGAAGTTCTGTCGTTGGACATCCCTCCGTCCGCCCAGTACCTTGAATCAACTCAATGCGACGAGCGACGTTCAGGAGGAGCGATGGCTGAGATTGGTGGACCGAACATCGAGATTGCTCACAAGTTGAATGAGAGCGAAGAGCACGAACCACAACACAAATCGAAGGTGCTCGGTAGGCTCGAGATCATCGAGGCTATTGTGCTGGCCATGGTGGCCATCGCGACCGCCTGGAGCGGCTACCAATCGGCCCGCTGGGACGGCCTGCAGGACGAGTTGTACGCCAAGTCGTCGCGGCTGCGGGTGGAGGCTGCGGGTCTGCTGACGCGCTCAGGACAGGAACAGACGTACGATGCCTCGGCGGTGGCTGAGTGGATCAAGGCCGAGGCCGCGAACAATCAAAAGGTGGCGGAGATGTTCGCCCGCCGTATGCGTCCGGAATTCCGTCCGGCTTTTGAAGCCTGGGTGAAGACCGATCCCATCAACAATGTGGACGCTCCAGCTGGACCGATCATGATGCCGGAATACCGCAATGCGAATGCAGAAGCCGCTGTCAAGCGAGGTGAAGATGCCACCCAGGCCTTCGAACAGGGGGCGGAGGCGCGCGCCATCTCCGACAAATACGTGCGCGCTACGGTGACGCTGGCAACGGTGCTGTTGCTGGTAGCAATCAGCCAGCGGTTTAGGACGCACCGCGTGCGCACGGGTTTGGCGATTGTGGCGATCCTGCTTGTCTGCCTCCCCGTGGCGCGCGTCATCTTGCTGCCGCGAATCTGGTGAGGCGGAGTGCTATGTTGATTTCATGGACATTGTTCTGAACGCCGTCGAGGCCCGCGTGTTAGGCGCACTCATCGAGAAAGACATCACGACGCCCGATTACTATCCGCTATCGCTGAATGCGCTGGTAAATGCCTGCAACCAGAAAAACAATCGCGAACCAGTCATGACGCTGGAGGAGAACGCGGTGCGCGATGCGCTGAACGGCTTGCAGCAGTTCAATCTGGCTGGCCCGGCAAGGGGCGCCGACAGCCGTGTGACAAAGTACGAACACCGCCTGCAAGAGGTTTTTAACCTTCTTCGCGGGGAGACCGCCGTGCTCTGCGTCCTGCTGCTGCGCGGGCCGCAGACACCGGGCGAACTGCGCGGACGCACCGAGCGCATGCACTCCTTCGAGGACCTAGATGCGGTGCAGGCCAGTCTGCAGAAGCTGATGCAGCGCGATCCTCCCTTGGCGGCGGTGCTGCCTCGGCAACCTGGGACGAAAGAGTCGCGGTACGCGCACCTTTTATCCGGACAGATCGACGCCGCGGAGGCCGTTTCGCAAAGCGCGGCGCCAATCAGTCATTCGGCTGACGGCGACCGGTTGACGATGTTGGAAGAGCAAGTGGCTAGCCTGCAGCGCGAGGTCAGCGAGTTGAAGCAGATGTTCGGAGAATTTCGCAAGCAGTTCGAGTGAAAATGCGAGGGGCGGGCTCCAGTCCGCCCGGCATGTCTTTACGAGTCCGTGAACGCGTTAGTCGTCCCCGTAGGACGTTTCCAGGTGCGAGCCCTGCACGTCCTCCCACGGCGGAAGCAACTTGATCAACGCCCACAAGAAGAAGAAGGGCAGGATGGTCAGGAAGATGGCGACCAGCAATCCCTCGCGGTCAATCAAGCCCAGTTTGTAAGTCGTGTAGCCGAGGAAGCTCTTGGAAAAAAGCTGCCCACCGATCACCACGTTCCAACGCATGGCGAAGATACCCATCAGTGTGAGGCCACCCGCGAGGCTGTAAAGGGCCTTGCGCTTGCCTTCACTGAGCCGCACGACCTGCGAGACGGCCAGCAGGATGATCGGCGTTAGCGTGCCCAGCAGGATCTGGATGACGATGTGCGGCACGTAGAGCTTGGTGTGCACCATGAAGTCGAGGCTGCGGAACGACTCGTCGGCCTCGTAAATACGGTGGATGAGATCCAACAGTTCCAACGAGAAGTCGATGACGAAGGCGTAGAACAGGTACTTGGCGATGGTATCCACGCACGCCATATCAATCGGCTCGCGGCGCAGCTTGCACAGGACCATGTAAACCAGCATCACGGCCGCGATGCCCGACACGATTGCCGAGAAGATGAAGACCACCGGCATGAGTGGCGACGACCACCATGGGTTGGCCTTCACGCTTCCGAAGATGAATCCCACGTAACCGTGCAGCAGGAAGGCCGAGGGAATGCCGATGATGGTTATGATGTAACCCACTTTGTGGTCGAGCTCGAGCGCCGCAGGGCTGATATTGTCGGAACCCAGAGTCAGCACCTTGTAGAACATACGCTTCACGCCGGTGGTGGTTTGCGACAGAAGCACGATGTCGCGGCGGTAGTCGAGCCAAATCTCCAAAACCAGCACCGCCATCAGGTACCACAGGTACACGAAGCCGAACATGGCCATCGCCGAAGACGTGTGCGGCGTCAGGTACATCTCCAGCGAACGCTCGGGGTGGCCGAGGTGCAATTGCAGGGGCATGGGAGCGACGATGAGAAAGGCGAGCGCTGTCAGCAGCGCTAGACGATACGTCGGCTTGACGGCCTCCACGCGAAACACACGCTCCAGCGAGGCGAGAATGAAAGCGCCCGCTACCAGACCAGTGATATACGGGTAGAGCACAATCAGAATGCTCCACTGCAGTTCGATCTCATTGGGATACATGAAGCCTTCCACTGGTATGCCGTGCATGTATCCTCCTATCGCACCGAGCCGTCGAGGCCGTAGTAAAACGCCTTGGCCTGCGTCGCCAGATATGGTTTCAAGACCTGTACGCTGTGGGTCTCAATGAATTTGTGCACCGGGTCGTTGGGGTTCTTAAGATCGACCAGCTGCCGCGCGCCCGTCGGACAGGTTTCGCAGCAAGCAGTGGTGAGTCCCTTGGTGATGCGGTGATAGCACAGCGTGCACTTGTTGGCGGTCTTGGTTTCGGGATTCAGGAAGCGGCAGCCGTAAGGGCAGGCCTGAATGCAGTAGCGGCAGCCCAGGCAGTACGTCTGGTCGACTAACACCACCCCGTCCGGTGAAACGAAGGTCGCGCCCACCGGACAGACCTGCGTACAAGGCGAGTCGGCACAGTGGTTGCACATCTTGGGAACGAAGAAGTTCTTGCCGCCTTCCTGATCGGAAGCCGGGAAGCCATGCTTGCCGCCGTCCGGCGAATCGACCTGCGGGTTCTCGATCAGGTCGGACACATGGTAGCGCTCGACCCACGTCCGGAAGTAGCCGTCCGGAACGTTGTTTTCGGCCGTGCAAGCCTGCACGCAGGTACCGCAGCCGATACACTTGGTGACGTCAATCAGCATGCCCCACCAGTGGTCGGTCATCTTGTAATTGGGAGCGGCCTCAGGAGTGCCGGCGAGTACGGCCTCCCAGGCGACGGCGGCTGCGGGCAACAGGATAAGGAAGTGTCTGCGTGTCAGGCTCATTTGCTGTCTCCGCTGGTCTTTTCCGGGCTGGCGGTGGCGGCGTCGGCTATGAGGGGACTGTGGGGCTGGTGGCAGGTATTGCAGACCACGCCCCCAGAGTGTTCGGCCGAAACCACCTGCGGAAAATTCTTGGGCTTGGCTACGCCGGCCTCGTGGCAACGTACGCACAAGACCGCAACATCGACCTTCGGCGGCTGCAGCGCCGTAGGATCCTCGGCGTGCTTGGCCAGCGGCCCGTGGCACGACTCGCAGGCGACGTGCGCGTGGACGCCCTTGCTCTTCACGTCGTACACGTCGGTGTGGCAGCTTTCGCAGGCGCCGTGACCGGCGAACATGATGGGTTTGGAGGCAATCTCGGCGAGTGCGGCCGCGCGGTAGTGTCCGTATTGCCCGAAAGTCTTGGGAACAAAGATACTTCGCGCTACTAGGAACAGGACGATACCAGCGGCGAATAACGCCGCCATGCGGAGGAGATGCCCTGCATCTTTGAGGTTTGCCATAGTTGGACCGCGACCGTACGTGTCCCTGGAGGGTTAGTCCGCCGGGGCCCGGTGCCGCCACTAGCAGGCGAATACGGTAGCATCGTTGATAAAAGAATGGCTCACTCCGCCGCTGTGCGTTACATCACAGGTGCACGTGACGAACGCGAAGGCTGAGATAGTCGCAGAATTTAGAAATCATTAAAATAGTAACGATACGATGTGTACTGCGACGATTCGTCGGTTGTTGGAATCCAACCACGAGAGGACGGAGATGACGGACAAACTCACAAAATCAGATGAAGAATGGCGTCAAGAACTGACCCCGGAACAGTATCGCGTGCTGCGCCAGAAGGGAACCGAGAGGCCTTTCACGGGGGAGTACGAAAGCGTCATGACCCCCGGCGTCTACAAATGCGCGGCGTGCGGCCAGGAGCTTTTTCTGTCAGACACCAAGTTCGATGCTGGGTGCGGCTGGCCCAGCTTCTACCAGGCTGCGGGAGAGGACAAGATCGACGCCCACGAAGACAACACTCTCGGAATGCGGCGCGTTGAGGTTACCTGTTCGCGCTGCGGCGGCCATCTGGGGCACGTGTTTCCTGACGGCCCCCGACCGACCGGCTTGCGCTACTGCATCAATTCCGTTTCGCTGAAGCTGGATCCGAAAGACAAGTAATCACTGCAGAGACACAGAGGCACTGATGATTGCAATTCTAAGGACACCTCTTGATTCGGGATGGGTACGGGAAACGTCCGCAGCTGTTGTTGCCTTTTGCCCTTCATTTCTCTGTGTCTCAGGGTCTCTGTGGTGGTTATTCTTTCGTCATTGCGGCGACAAGACTCTCCCTCGCACGAACTCCATCAATTCCTGCGTGACATACGGCGGCGGCGAAATCCGGAACACCGGCCTGCCCGCCACCGGTTTCAGCGAGATGTTCTTCCACGCCGCCGAATCCGGACCCTCGTGCAGCACCACTGCGTCTGCCCGGTCGAGAAACTCCTTCGCTGACGCCTTGAAGTCCGCATTGGCGGCGTCAAGCACAGTAATGTAAAGGTCGGGCCGCAGGAAGCGCATCACGCTGTTCGATTCCAGAATCGCGTTTTCCGCTCCCGCCAGTTCCTTCCGCAGCCGCGGCATCGCTTCAGCCAACATGCCCTGACGGGTTCGCACCCACAACGAGCGCGTAGCGCCTGAAACCAAGAAACGCGACGAGTCGCTCTCTCCGCTGCGATCGCGTTCTTCCGTGATGGCCCGCGCGTGATCGTCGGTGGCACAGTCGCAAACCTCCCCATTCGCCGAACAGATACCGTGCCCGTACTGCGTGATTTTCACTGCGGTCCAGCGCATCTCCGGCAGCGCCGCGATGATGCCCGCAACCACACTGGTCTTGCCCACGCTACGCGAATGTCCGCCGACCACGATTATCGCCATAATCTTTATTTCCCGGCCCTGCGCGTCAAGCGCGTCAGCGTAGCCAGCTCTTTCAGGTATTCCCGCACCGGCTTCACCGGGGTTCCCCAAAAAACCACGCCCTTTCCGCGGATTGTCTTGTGAGGAAGCACTCCGGCCTGTCCGCCCAGGATGACCCCAGGCTCGAGGCGGGCGTGGTCGCCCATCCCCACCTGCCCGCCCAGAACGCAATCGTCGCCGACGCTGGAGCTGCCGGAAATCCCGGTCTGCGCTGCAATCACGACGTTCGAGCCGACGTTGCAGTTGTGCCCGATATGCACCATGTTGTCCAGCTTCGTGCCTGGCCCGATGACCGTCTCGTCGAGCGCTCCGCGATCAATGGTGCAGTTGGCGCCGATCTCAACATAGTCGCCAATGACCAACCGTCCAACCTGCGGAAACTTCACATAACGCCCGAACTTTTCATCGCGCACAAACCCGAAACCGTCGGAGCCCAGCACCGCCCCGGCGTGAATGGTAACGCGGCGTCCGATCGTCGTCCCGGGATAAATCACAACCCGCGGATAGATTTCGCAATCGTCGCCGATGACGACGCCTTGGCCGACATAGCATCCAGAGGCGATGAAGCAACGTTCACCGATAACCGCGTCGGCTTCGATGACCGCGTGGGCATCGACGCTGGTGGTCGGGGCGACCTTGGCGCGCGGATCGATGACCGCCGTGGGATGAATTTCCCCGGGAAATTCCTTTCTCGGATACAGCAACTTTGCAGCGGTGGCAAATGCCAGCCGCGGGTTCGCGTTGATCAGCAACGGCTTGGTCGTGGTGATTTCCGCGTCGGATTCTTTCACGATGACCGCGCTGGCGCGGGACTTCATCGCGAGCTCGAGGTGCCGTGCGGACTCGACGAACACCAGGTCGCTGGATTCTGCATGGGCCACGCTGGCAACGCGGGCGATTTCGATCCGTTTGTCACCTATCAGTCGGGACAGGGTGAAGTCGGCAAGAGCTTGCAGGGTCTGCGGCATGGGACTGTTATAGGCGAGAACCGCCCACTAGTACAACGATGGCTGCCCCTTCGGCCGCGTCTTCCACCGGCGATGCACCCACAGCCACTGGTCGGGATACTTGCGGACGTAGTCCTCAAACACGCGGTTGAATAGCGCAGTGCTGGCGATGGCGTCGGCTTCGCTGTCTCCAGTACGTACCAGTTCGACCGCGGGGCTGAACTCGACGCGATACTTCCGCAGCACCGGGTCCCAGATGGTGAAGGCGGGAACAACAGTGGCGTCGGTATGCAGTGCGACGCGGGCGATGCCGATTGCAGTGCAGGCCGGAATGCCAAAGAAGTCCACAAACACCCCCTGCGGCGGCGTCATGTTGGTGTCCATCAGGATGCCCACCGTCTCGTTGTTTTCCATCGCTGCCAGCAAGCCGCGGGCAAAGCCCTGTTTGCCGATCAGGCTGTTACCGTGCAGAGTGCGATAGCGGGTGACCAGCGCGTCCACAAACGGGTTGTCGATGGGGCGCACCACAATCCGCATCGGATGGCCCTGCATGGAGTGGAAGAATGAGCCGATTTCCCATCCGCCGAAGTGCCCGGTGAGCAAAAGCACGCCCTTGCCGCGTTTCTCAGCGGCCTCGAAGTTTTCGAATCCTTGGTAGGTGGCAATTTCATGCACGTTTGCCCGGGTGTACAGCGGGAAGAGGCAGAACTCCGCCAGGAGCCGCCCCAGGGAGCGATAAACGCCTCGCAGAATCTGTCGGCGTTGGGCCTCTGTCTTGTCCGGAAACGCCAGCTCGAGGTTCCGCATCCCGACGCGCCGCAGGCGCGGATGCCCGTGGTAGGCGGCCCCACCGATGAGCAGACCAATGCCTCGCGCCAAGGGGCGGGGCAGCATTCCAATGAAGCGCACCAGCGCCAGCAGCGGCCAGTATTGCAGTCGATAGAGCATCGGGGGGCAGTTCGACCGTAGCAAACCGCGAGCCCGAAGGCAATTCAAAGATGGAGTGCGGGTTCGCTGGGCGCAACAAAAAGCGGTGGCCGCAGCCACCGCATGCTCTGCATGTTGCGGATTTCGAGTTAGAGATTGCTCCCGGCGGGGTCAGCCGGAGGCGCCGGAGCAGGCGTCGCGGCCGGAGCTGGCTGTGCCGGCTTGGCATCGGCGGATGGCTCTACCGGAGCCGCCGTCGGCGTCGCTGCGGTCGCTGCAGTAGACTTCAGGGCCCGCGGCGTTGGCGCATACAACTCAACCGTCTTCAAGAAATTCTGCGCATCCGCGGGCGCCGGAACCTGGCCACTCAGCAGCGAGTAAAACGTCCAGTCCTTGCCGTAGAAGGACTGCGTCGCCCCATTGTCCTGTCGCACCACCGCACCGTTCACCGAAACCCCGAGGAACAAGCCCCGGGCGCGCGAGTAGGTCAGGATCTGGGCGCGCATGGTAAGGTCCGTGGCGGCTTGGGTGTCGCGACCCACCGGGCCTGCAGCCGCCGAAGCGTCTGCGCCCAGTTTGAACTTGCTTTGCAATAGCTGCTGCATGCCGTTCATGGTGCGGATAATCAGCACCAGGTCAGAAGCCTGTCCTCCTGCCTGAAACCCAAAGCTGCCGCCACTGATGCGGAAGAACACCGGGGAACTCCAGCCCGTGCTGGTGCGGCAAGTGGCCACACCCTTACCGTAGTTGGCTCCGAAGATGAAGCTCGCCTTCAGCATCGAGGGTACGATGGCAATGCACTTGGCCCCATCCATGATGCCGTCGGGGATCGCCTTATCAGGGGCTTCCATGATCTGGCTCAGGATGGTGGCAGCGCTCTGCACGCGCTCCGTGTCGGCATTTTGCGCGCCTGTCTGGGCCCACGACGCCGTCGTCAATAGGAGCAGCAGGGCAATCGTGATCTTCTTCATGGTTCCACTCCGATCTGCATTACGGTGTTTCCCGTTAGTCCACACCGGCTGTGCCAATCTTATTGTGGATTAAGGCGGTTTTCGCGCCCTTGCTGCCGAATGCCGGTTACTCTCTAGCGTCCTGACTGACTTGGTGCGGGCGCGGCTGGGGCCATTTCGGACACCAAAAAACTTAGGGCTGGAAGAGGAGACCCTCGCGTCCCCTTCCAGCCCTATCTCCCAGGTTCTGTGGTAGGTGAATGCAGTATGCGGCGGCGTAATCAACCGCGCAAGTTACGAAAGTACGTATACCTGTACTTTAGTAACCATCCAGAGTAACCATCAGGGTAACCAGCCCTGCCAACGCTCCAAAAACAGCAATACCATCCCCGCCGATCACAACTATTCGGTAAGGGTAACGCCCAGCAGCGAATGGGTGAGCGCATGCACCGAAAGCGCGATGCGATTGGTGACGCCGGCTTTGCGCATCAGGCTGGCGATGTGCATCTTGACGGTGCGCGCCTCGATCTCCAGCGCAGCGGCGATCTCCTTGTTCGAGCGGCCCGAGACCAGGAGTTGAAGTACTTCGCGTTCGCGCTCAGTGAACACCAGCGGACTAGAGGACGTGCCCAGCCTTGGAATCGCTGTGATCCGCTCGACGAATTTGCCCAGAAGTTGCGGCGACGCCCACACCGCTCCGCTGTATACTTCGCGCACCGCCTGCCGGAACTCCTCGGCGGGTGCGGATTCTTCGATGTAGCCTTTTGCCCCGCTGCACAGCGCCCGCAGCGCCATTTCCTCGCTGTGCTGGTTCCCGGTGGCAATCATGCGCACGCTGGGGTTCAGCGACTTCAACCCGATCATGATGTCGTACATGGCAGGACCGGTGCGCGATCCGATCATCACCACGTCATAGCCGCGCACCTTAAAGATCGAGGCTGGGGTGAAGCCTTTCACCCGAAAGCTCGGGTCTTCTTCAAACAAGGCCCGAAACCCAACAGAACGCAATGGATCATTTTCAACCAGCGCGACGCGAATGACCTCTGCCGGTACGTGCTTGGCCGCGCCTTTCATCGTGAGTGTGATTATTGTAGAACAAAAAGGCCGATAGTTTGCTAGCACTTAAGCGCCATCTTCTCGGCATCGCAAATCATCCACGTCGCCGCAAACCGCTCTGATACGATTCGCTGCAAGGAGAGTGGCTTGGATTCATCTGCGATATTGCCCGCCGCAGTCGTAGCCGTTGGGTTCGCCGTGCTGGCCCGTGGCCTGCGCGCGGTGAGCGACGGCGGGGCGCTGGCGGGCGCTGCGATTGCCTTCCTGATCATGGTTGGGGGCGGATTATGGGCTTTTCTTCCGCTTCTCATGGTCTTCGTGTTGACGCTGGTAGCGACCCGCTGGCGTGCCGAGCGCAAACGGAGTTTGGCCATCGCTGAGCGCACCGGTGGACGTAACACGGGCCAGGTCGTCGCCAACCTGGGCGCTGCCGCGTTGTGCGCCGTGGCGGCCGCTGTTTTCCCGCGACATTCTAGTTATCTGCTAGTCGGCGCCATGGCAGCGTTGGCTGAGGCGGCGGCCGATACCGTATCCAGCGAAGCCGGACAGGCCGTCGCCACCGAGCCCCGCCTGATTCTCGGATTTCAGCGTGTCGCCGTGGGCACCAACGGCGCCATCAGCCTCGAAGGCACATTCGCCGGCTGCATTGCCGCTTGCCTGGTGGCCTGGACTGCGACCCTGTTCCGGGTGGTGGCCTGGCGGTGGGCCCCGGTGATTGCGGCCGCGGGAGCGCTCGGTATGCTGTTCGATAGCGTGTTGGGCGCGAGCTTCGAAGACCGCGGGAAGTTGGGAAACGACGCGGTGAACTTCGTGAGCACCGTTTTGGCGGCGGATCTGGCGCTGGCGGCGGTAGTCGTGCTGCATGGGTACTAAGAGATTCATGGTTTTCGGGGGAGACAACCTTGGCAAAAATCTCACGCTCGTGGCTGTTGCTTGTACTGTTGTCGGCGAGCAGCGGGTTTGCTCAGCAGTTTGACGTTCTCATCCGCAACGGAAGGATGATCGATGGTACCGGCAATCCCTGGACCTACGCCGACGTGGGCATCGTCGGCGACCGCATCGCCTTCGTGGGTCACGCCGGGCCTGGTGTGACGGCCAAGCGCACCATCGACGCCACCGGACTGATTGTCGCGCCCGGTTTCATCGACATGCTCGGCCAGTCCGAGTTCAACCTGCTGGTCGACAAGCAGGCCGTCAGCAAACTCACCCAGGGCGTGACCACCGAGATCACCGGCGAGGGCGACTCCATCGCACCGACCAACGACGCGCTCAACGCCGAGAGCGCCGACGTTTACCAGCACTTCAAGATCACCCCTGACTGGCGCTCGCTCGAAGAATATTTCCAGCGCCTGGCGAAGCAGGGAAGCGGCATCAATCTAGGCACCTACGTCGGAGCAGCGCAAGTCCGGCGGCTCGTGATCGGCACCGCCGATCGCGCTCTCACTCCCGCTGAACTCAAAGACATGGAAATCGCCGCGGACGACGCCATGAGCGACGGGGCCATGGGCGTGTCGAGCGCCCTGATCTACGCCCCCGGCAGTTATGCCAAGACCGACGAACTGATCGCTCTCGCCAAGGTTGCGGCGGCCAAAGGCGGGGTCTATGCGTCGCACATCCGCAATGAGGGCGACAGCGAATCCGATGCGCTCAACGAAGCCTTTCGCATCGGGCGTGAGGCCAACATTCCGGTACAGATCTTTCACCTCAAGGTCTCGGGCAAACAGAATTGGGGCAAGATGCCGCAGGTGATCGCCGCCATCGACGAGGCTCGGGCGAGTGGCATTGACGTTACGGCGAACCAGTATCCCTATGTTGCGTCGGCGACTTCGTTGGGTGCAATCGTGCCGCCGAAGTATCACGAGGGCGGCACCGATGCCTTTGTCGCGAGGCTGAAAGACCCAGCCACGCGCGCCCAGATTCGCCAGGATCTTGAAGGCACCAGCGGCTCCTTCGAGAACATGTGGCGCGGCACCGGCGGCCCGACCGGCGTGATGGTGGTGTCGGTGCTCAACCCCGAGTTCCGCAAGTTTGAGGGCAAGACCATCGCCCAGATCGCGCAGATGGAAAACAAAGACCCATTAAATGCGGCCCTCGATCTGGTTGCCGCCGACCGCGACAACGTGGGCGCCGTGTACTTCAGCATGAGCGAGCCCGACGTGAAACTCGCCATGCAGCAGCCCTGGGTGAGCGTTGGTACCGATTACGAAGCGGTAAGTCCCACCGGCCCGCTGAGCGAGTCAAAGTCCCATCCCCGCGCCTACGGCAGCTTCGCCCGCATCCTCGGCAAGTACGTTCGCGACGAGCACGTCATCACCCTGGAAGACGCCATCCGCAAATTCACCTCGCTCCCCGCGCAACAAGTGAAGCTAGAGAATCGTGGCCTGCTGCGTCCCGGCTACTTCGCCGATATCACCATCTTCAATCCCGCCACCGTGAAAGACGTTGCCACGTTCGAAGACCCCAACCGTACGTCAACCGGCTTCGAGTACGTCTTCGTCAACGGCGTGCTTGCCCTGGAGCACGAAAAGGTCACCGGCCAGATGGGCGGACGCCCCCTTCGCGGCCCCGGCTACACCATGCGCGACTACCTCCCTGACGGCCTCCCGCCCCGCGGCAAACTGCAGGGTATGGTCACCGACGAAGGTGGCTACCCCGTTCCGCGTTCCACCGTCACCCTCACCGACGCGACCGGCAAGATCCTGGGCACCGCCAACATCAAGAAAGATGGTCGCTACGAGATCGTTCTTGACCAGCCCTGCCACGGCTGTTCGCTGAAAGCCGAGCGCATGGGCTTCGCGGCGCAAACGCACGCCGGCATCAACTACAACGGCTCAAACTCGCTGTGGTTCGGCTTTACCTTGAAGCGAAGCAATTAGCCGTCAGCCCTCAGCTGGCGACCTTGCTTCCTCCGTAAGCTTCATCGTAGGTGTGGCTTTTGCGTTTCTCCCCAGTTTTCTCTGTGCCGTTGTGTCTCTGTGGTAGTTGTTGGCTTTCACTTTTTTCTCCGCAACAATTTCCCACCAACGAGCGTCTAATAGAACACTACCCTTATGGTCAGCTGGAAGACATTTGCGATAGGCTGGAGCTTGGCGCTGGCGCTTTTGCTGTTTGCCGCCCACAAACCCAACATGACTGACCAGATTGCCTATCGTGACGTTGTCGACCTCACCCACAACCTCAATGACCACTCCCCCAACTGGGAGGGCACCGAGAAGTCGCCGTTCTCCGCCAAAAACCTGGGCAGCATCGAGCACGACGGCTACTATTCCCGCACCTTCGCCACCCAGGAGCACTACGGCACCCATCTCGACGCGCCCGCGCACTTCGCCAAGGGCATGTGGACCGTGGACCAGATTCCCGCCGAGCGCCTCGTGCGTCCGCTTGTGGTGCTGAATGTTCGCGCCAAGACCGCCACTCATCCCGACTACGAGATCAGCGTGCAAGACATCGCCGACTACGAAACCCAGCATGGCGAGATCCCCGACGGCGCTGTCGTCATGGTTTACACCGGATGGGACGAACACTGGACTTCGCCCAAGGCCTTTCGCAACGCCGCCCCTGACGGCGTCCCGCACTTTCCCGGATACTCTCTGGAGGCCGCACAGTTTTTGGTCAAGACGCGTGACGTGGTCGGCCTCGGCATCGACACCATGAGCATCGATCCTGGAGCCAGCAAGACGTATCCGGTGCACCAATTCACCGCCCAGGAAAGCGTCTACCAGCTGGAAAACGTCGCCAACCTCGGCCTGCTGCCGCCCTCCGGCGCAACCGTCGTCGTGGCTCCCATCAAGCTGGAAAACGGCTCTGGCGGCCCGGTGCGTCTGCTCGCGCTGGTGAAATAGAGGAACTCGATCGGTCGCTCGCTGCTAGGCGAGTTGAAAGCCGGGCAACTGCGAAGCCTTCCGATCGAACGTCAGCGTGTGCGTGCAGCCTGCTTTGCTTCCAAGCGTCCCAATAAGGGCATCGGCAAACGAGCCACGTCCCTTTTTGAGCGCAATCATCGCGGTGAAAACCTCTTGTTCATGCTCAATCAAGACGACCTCAACTTGCAGCATGCGCTCGATTGCGGAAGCCAGTTCCCGAGGTGACGCGCCGTACGAGCGCTCCAGAACCCATACGGTTTCTGCCATCGCCACAATGCTGATGAAGCCGGGTTCTTCGACGGTCAAATGGCGTTCGAACAGGTCCGTCGCTTTCCGCGACTGCAGCGGGTCGTCTTGTGCGAGATAACGCACAATGACATTGGTATCGAGCCCGATCACGGATGCTTCCTGCCGCGCCGCACGCCGGCAGCACCCTCGCGCACGACCTCATTCATTTCTTCAATCGTTACCGGCCGCCGCACGGCCTTGATGATTCCTCGCAATGCGGACGCCGGGAGTTTCGGCAGCAGAACGACCGTTCCGTCCGGATGCACGAAAAACTTGACCCGGTCGCCAGGCCTTAACCCCAGGTGCTCGCGAATTGCCTTGGGAATCGTCGCTTGACCTTTCACCGTAAGGGCAGATTCCATACATCCTCCCATTACATAATAGCAAAAGTAATACACTTAGCAGAGGGGGAAGAGCGCCCACCGAGCGGACTGAGATTCTGCGTGCAATCTGTGCCATCCATCGCAGGTTTTATGTCCTGGATTTCTCGGTGCCTCTGTGTCTCAGTGGTGAAGAGGTTTCCGTGCGAAAAGCGAAAGGCGAAGAGCGAATGGCGAACAGCGACCTCTCGGCTACGTCATGTGCAGCCGGTACAGCACGTAGCTCACGGCCTCACGCAGCGCGGCAATCCACCGCCCCCATGCTGTCTTGGGAATCGAATCCGGCCACGGCGAGGTGTACACCGTAATCCCTTCGTGCTCCATCATCCGCTTGGCGCGGTACAGATGATATGCGTCGCTGACCACGAGCGCTGACTTCAGATTGTTCGCTTCCATGATGACCGCCACCCGCCGGGCGGAGTATTCGGTGTCAGTCCCCTGGGTTTCAGCGATGAGGTTCACGTCGGGAACGCCGTGCTTTGCGAGGTAGTCGCGGCCCACCTGGCCTTCGCTGAACTTCGGATCTTTACCCGCGCCGCCGGTGGTGATAATCAGCGGTGCCAGTCCCTGCTCGAAAAGCTCGTGCGCGTGGTCCAGCCGGGCCCGAAACACCGGCGAAGGATGACCCACATATTCCGCTGCCCCGAATACCACGATCGCATCCGCGGGGCGGGCCTGGTCGAGGTTGGCTTGGTGCATCACCCGGGCGGCGATCACCAGCAGCAAAATGGCAATCGCCAGGACGACAGATCCGGCAATCCATGGATACGGAGACGATTGCGAACCGCCGCGCCTCGTGGCGGCTACTCCTGGCCCAGCAACTCGACGATTTGCTCGGCCGGAATCGCTCCTCGCCGCAGCAATCGCCACGTTCCATCCTCGCTCGTGAGATCGACGATGGTGGAGGGCATATCGCGGGGCGACTCTCCCCCGTCCACGATGAGCGGCAGGCAGTCGCCCAGTTGATCGCGTACTTCATGCGCATTCGTGCACTCTGACGCGCCATGCAGGTTGGCCGACGTCGCCGTAATCGGCGAACCAAACGCCCGCACAATCGCCAGCGGAACCTCAGCCGACGGCACTCGCAGGGCCACGTTACCGGTGTTTGCCGTCACCTTGAGCGGCAGTTTGGGATCGGCCTTCACGATGATGGTCAGCGGTCCCGGCCAGAAGCGGCGCGCCAGCAGATAGAACGTCTCCGGTACCGGCCACGCCAGCTCCGAAGCCTGTTCTACAGACCCGATCAGTAAGGAGAGGGGCTTGTGCCGCGAGCGCGTTTTGATCTCGTAGATGCGATCGACCGCGTGCAGGTTAAACGGGTCGGCGGCCAGCCCATAAAACGTGTCGGTGGGCATGCCCACCACTTCACCGGCTCGGATCTTTTCGGCTACGTAGGAAACTTGTGACGCTTCCGGATGTTCGGCGTTGATCCTGATGATCTCTGGGCGCAACCTGGGCCTCTTTGCGAAAAGGATGAGGAGCGTACAGCGAAATATGGCTCCTATGAAAGTAAAACAGAAGATTAACACGGTAGTCAGCGCCGGCGCTTGCGGCCCTCGTTGCGGTGTACCATAGACCCCTGATTGACTGGCCCCATGACAGATAAGTTGGCCTACGATGACCGGCTGCGGCCCGTTGCCAGCCGCCAGAATGCCCGTGTCAAGGAACTGCGCCGCGCCTTTCATGACGCCGCCCCCAACCCCGCGGGCGAAGTCGCCATCGAGGGTATGCACCTCCTTGAAGAGGCAATCCGCGCCGGATTGCGTCTGCAAACCGTCTTCTTCAGCGAGTCAGCGCGCGAGCGTGCCCATAAACTCCTGCCCCAACTCTCTTCGCATACGGAGACGTCGCTGCTGCCCGACGAAGTGTTCGCCAGTGCCGTGCCGACAGAAACCCCGCAGGGCGTGGCGGCCCTGGTGAAGGTGAAGCAGCGTGAGCTCATCGATGCATTCGCGCCCCAACCCGCACTGGTGGTGATTGCTGCGGGGCTGCAGGACCCTGGAAATCTCGGCACGATCGCCCGCTCGGCCGAGGCCTTCGGTGCCACTGGATTGTTGCTGGTCGAGCGCACCGTTAGTCCATGGAACTGGAAGGCAGTACGCGCCTCGGCCGGATCGATGTTTCGCCTGCCGACCGTCAAGGTAGAGATCGTGAAGGCTTTGGAACACGCGAGGGCCAGCGGTGTTCGTGTTCTCGCCACCTCCTCGCACAAAGGCACGATGATTGCCGACGTAGATCTGCGTGTGCCGGTCGCGCTGATCGTCGGCAACGAAGGCGCAGGCATCCCCAAAGACATCCTCGCGCAAGCCGACGAGATTGTCGCCATCCCACAATCATCGAAGGTCGAGTCCCTCAACGCAGCCATTGCAGCATCGGTCATCCTCTACGAAGCCGCCCGGCAGCGGACTCCTTCACCACAGAGGCACAGAGACACAGAGGAATAGAATTCTGTATGGCCACCGGCCGGAGGGCGAGATGACCCAAGACTCTTCTCATGTGCTCGAAAGCGCCGAACTCAAGTCCTATCCCCACCAATCGCTCACGGGACAAATCATCGCCGCTGCCATCGAAGTGCATCGGGAGCTGGGGCCGGGATTACTCGAGTCGGTTTACCAGGCTTGTCTTGTTCGCGAATTGCAGTTGCGCAAGGTCGATTTCGTGCAGCAAATTGAGCTGCCGGTTTCGTACAAAGATGTTCGGCTCGATTGTGGGTACCGGATCGACCTGGTGGTCGGAAATCGTGTGGTTGTCGAGCTCAAATCGGTGCAGGAGATACTTCCGGTCCATGAAGCCCAGTTGCTCACGTATATGCGGCTGACAAATTTGCCGGTTGGCTTGTTGATTAACTTCAATGTGCCTGTCTTAAAGCAGGGCATCAAGCGGCGGGTTCTGTGAAGCAAAAGCACTGCGGCTTTGGGCGGCACAATGGCTCCGAGCCCGCTAAGACCTCAAGAAGAGAATCACTCTGTGTCTCAGTGTCTCTGTGGTGAATAATTCCGTGGGCCTATTCCAGAACATTCCGCAGCGCGGCCAACTCGCCGACAAGTCCCGCCCCCTCGCCGAGCGCATGCGTCCCCGCACGCTCGATGAATTCGTCGGGCAGGAACACATTCTCGGCCCCGGCAAGCCCTTGCGTGTCCAAATCGAGCGCGACGACACCGGTTCGCTCATCTTCTGGGGGCCACCCGGTGTTGGCAAGACCACGCTGGCCAAGATCATCGCGGGCATGACCCACGCTGAGTTCATCGAGTTCTCTGCCGTCATGAGCGGCATCAAGGAAATCAAGCAGGTCATGGCCGAAGCCGAGCGCGCCCGCCAGTATGGCACTCGCACCATCGTCTTCGTAGATGAGGTGCACCGCTTCAACAAAGCGCAGCAGGACGCCTTTTTGCCTTATGTCGAGAAGGGCAGCATTCGCCTGATCGGCGCGACCACCGAGAATCCTTCGTTCGAGATCATCTCGGCGCTACTCTCACGCAGCCGCGTTTACATTCTCCAAGCGCTGACCGAGCAGCAGGTTGTCGCTTTATTGCGCCGGGCGCTGGAAGACACCGACCGCGGCCTGGGAGACTTGCATCTGTCAGCCGACGACGGCGCGCTGGAAAAGATCGCAGCCTACTCCAGCGGAGACGCCCGCAGCGCCTACAACGCGCTCGAAGTTGCCGCCACTCTGGCGCAGGAAACAGAAGACCGGCGCATCACCGACGCCATTGCCACCGACGCCCTACAGAAGCGCGTCCTCATGTACGACAAGTCCGGCGAAGAGCACTACAACCTCATCTCGGCCCTGCACAAGAGCGTGCGCAACAGTGATCCCGACGCCGCGCTCTATTGGCTCGCCCGCATGCTCGAGGCCGGCGAAGACGGCCTGTACATCGCCCGGCGCATCGTCCGCATGGCGTCCGAAGACATCGGCCTTGCCGATCCCAACGCGCTCCACATCACGCTCACCGCGCGCGATGCCGTGGACTTCCTTGGCATGCCCGAAGGCAACCTCGCGCTGGCCCAAGCCGTGGTATATCTCTGCGCGGCTCCGAAGTCGAACGCGCTCTACACCGCCTACGGAGCAGTGAAAGAAGACGTCGAGCGTACTGCCCAGGATCCAGTCCCGCTGCATCTGCGCAACGCACCGACCAGTTTCATGAAGTCAGTGGGCTACGGCGCAGGCTACCAATATGCCCACGACCTCGACGAAAAAGTCGCTGACATGCAATGCCTTCCCGACAACCTAAGGGACCACGTTTATTACCGTCCAACAGAAGAAGGCATAGAAAAGCGCATCAAAGCGCGACTCGAAGAAATTCGAAGACTCAAAACCAGTGCACCACCAAGGCACAGAGACAAAGAGAAATAGAGCCGGATGGCTTGATCGATATTGGCAAGCCCCTTCGAGCTTAGGACTTCACAAGACTCACCGCCAATTGTGTACGATAAATCGAGAGTGAATTCCCCGGTCCAACTCTGCTGTCGAACGCCGCTCCACTGCGCGGAGGTTGCTTGTTAGCGTTCAATCACGTTTTGACCCTGATGGCCTTTGTGTTCGCGGTTGCGCTGGCGCAACTCTTGATACGCATCAGCGCTCTGGTTGCGTCCCGCGATAAGGTCGTGTTTTCGGGGCTGTCGGGGCTGGCTATGGCTAATGCCATCCTGCTGGTCTACATGAACTGGCTGGCGATGTTCGAGTTGCGTAGCGCCGGCGACTGGAACCTGCTCGCCATCTCGGTGACCTTTTTGTTCTCGCTGTCCATTTGTTTTATTTGCACCCTGGCCGCCCCGCAGTCGCTCGGCGACGGCCCCATCGACATGGATGCTTTCTACTGGACGCAGCGCAGAATGTACTACTGGTCGTGGATCGTCTGTGAGGTCCTCGCCGTGGTCGCCAACCGGCTGTTTATGAATTCGTCGCAGGCTCCGAAACTCGCTGCGGAGAACCTCTTGAACCTGGCGATGTTCCCGCCAATCATTCTTGCCTTTGCCGTACCGAAACGCTGGGCACAGTGGCTTGGCGGCGGCCTGCTATTTGTCGTGAACGCAGCCTTCCTAGTTGTCTTTGAGCGCCAACTGGGGTAAAGCCGACAACGACGGGCAACCGTTCCGCGAACGCTTCTTTCACCTGACACGATCTATGGAGGGCCCGTTCCAGAACGCGATACGGCCTTTAGCGGGTCGTTCGTGATCGCTTTCATCCCGCATCCGCGTCCTGGGTGAAATTCGCGGTTGCTGTTGCTCCTTGCCCAGTCCCTCACCGTACGCTGTGTGGCTTCCGTGCAGAATTGCGCCTCGGCGAAAAGCGAAAAGCGTTCTTCACAGTGTCTCTGTGGTGTAAGTGTCTTACCGCCCCAACCGCCGATGCTCCTTGAGAATGCACCGGTCCATCACCACAATAATTCCCGCCGCCCGCGCCTTCTCCGCAGCCTCTTCATGCACCACGCCTTCCTGCATCCATATCGCCGGGACCCCCAGCCGGATCGCCTCCTCCACTACTTCCGGCACGAACTCCGGCCGCCGAAACACGTTCACGATATCGATCTTCTCCGGCACCTCTGACAACGTGGGATACGCCTTCTCCCCCAACGACTCCACGATCGCCGGATTCACCGGCACAATTCGATACCCCTGCGACTGCATGTACTCTGCCACGTCATAGCTGACGCGCATCGGGTCATCGCTCAATCCCACCACCGCGATGGTCTTGGCGTTCTTCAACAACCGGCTGATCTGTTCTGATTCCGTCATAGATGTCTTGCGCAAGATGCGTACCCGCCCGCAAAGGCGCTGTCGCCGCTACTTCTTCTTCGGCTTCACCTTCCCATTGCGAGACACCTTCCCCGCGGCCGACACCAGCGCCAGGTGCTCCAGCTCCGTCACCGTCCGGTCCAGGTCGTCCAGCAGCGGCTTCAACTGGTGCGTCACTCCTGCCGCGCGATACTCCCGCACCAGCGAGCGGTAATACCACAGCACCTTCGCCTTCGGCGCCGAAAAATGTTGAAACACCGAATCGCCATGCTGCCGCACATCGCGCAAGATCGCCCGCGCGTTGTACAGTTTGTCCGCCGCCGACACAAACCGCGTCTCCCAGTCTTCGTGCCGCACCCGCCGGATGTACCGCAGCTTCCGCGGATACCATTTCGGCTTCTTCTTGCCCTCGTCACCGTAGGCGTCGGTGCAACCGTCCACGATCCTCGCCACCCGCGCGCCAAAAATCTGCTCAATCGCCGCCAGCATCGCCCGTCCGCCCTGGTCTTCCACCGCGTCGTGCAGCAGCGCGGCAATCCCCATGTCCTCGTCACCGCCGTAATCCAGCACGATCGCCGCCACGCCCAGCAGGTGCGAAATATAGGGGATGCCCGTCTTTTTCCGCTCCTGTGTGCGATGCACCTGTGCCGCAAACAGCAGCGCGTGGTCAAACCGCGTGGACAGCGGCATCATCTTGCGGGCAGGTACGCTAGTCGGTCTTGGCATCTTGGATCAAACCCGTTTCAACTTGTCCAAACAGAATAGCGAAATTTCCCGGATCGTGCGGATCGCGAGACAACGGCGTGGTCGAAGCAACGAGTCCACTCCGCAACAGCACTCGCCGAGCCATCCGGTCTTAGCTAACCGCTAGTTGCTAGTGGCTTTCTTCAATCCAGCCTCACCAGAAACACTCCGCCCTCTTTCACATGTGTTTTGGCTGCGACTTCCTGTGCCTTCTGCTTGTTATCGCCTTCGGGTCGTATCCTCACCCATTCGCCCGTCGGCCCCGTGAACTGCACCACCTTTGCCGTCTGGTATCGGTCCTGCAGCTTCGCTTTGAGCTTGCGGGCTTCGTTCTCGCTCTGGAACGCTCCAATCTGCACGCACCATCGTCCGCCCTCCTGAATCGGTGCCGGCGACGACAGTACTTCCACCTTCACCATCGCCGTCCCTGGTCGCCACACATCCACCGCCTTGGCCGCCGCCAGCGACAAGTCGATGATCCGGTCCTCGATGAACGGTCCGCGGTCCGTAATCCTCACCACCACCGAGTGCTTTGTCGTCTCGTTCGTCACCCGCACCACCGAATTCAGCGGAATCGTGCGGTGCGCCGCCGTCATCCCGTTCTGGTCGTATACCTCGCCGTTCGATCCCTTGTGATTGTGATACTGCGGCCCGTACCAGCTCGCCAGCCCGGTCTCCACGTAAATAGGCTTTGCCTTGGGCGATACCGCCGGCTCAGGGGAAGGCTTGGTCGCCGTAGTCGTGGCCACCGGAGCCGTCGCCGTCACCGTCGGCGGTGGAGGCACATGCTTTGCCACCGACTTCTTGTGGCACCCGCCGAGCAGCACCAGCCCGCAGGAAATTAGCGTGAGGAAAACAGCCCGCGCAGCCAGACGGCAGGGGTGGCCCAAATTTCCCAGGTTTTGGGAAATTTGCGAGGAAGGAGGTCGCGTTACGGCTTCTTCTGCTTGGTCGATTCCATGTAGTCGGCAAACTCTTTCAGTTTGTCCGACGCCACGCGCAGCCCCGTCGTCGAGTGTTGCCGCACCATTGGCACCACCTCGTCGTTGATGTAGTCGAGGAGCTGTTTGGTTTCCGCTTCGATCCGCTTGGCCGCTTCGCCAATCGTTTCGTCGAGCTTCTGACCAGCCGTGGTGAAAGGACGGCCGCTTGGGTCCTGCTTGTTCACTGTGTGCCACCTTTTGAGTAGCGGAATTCGCTGAGCACCCAAATTATGCTGCGTTTTCGCGCCCCCGGTCAATTGGCGAGGCGGATGCCGTCACTTCTGCAAATACTGGCGATCCGTCTCCAGGTGGAAGCTTATTTCCAGCGCGTCACCGACAAGGCGCAAAAAAGCGGGGAGGTTTCGCCTCCCCGCTCTACTTGCTTTCAACTTGATGCAACGCTTAACGAGACAGCTTGCGCCGCGCCGCGCCCAGCAGCCCCAGAGCGCCTGTGCCCAGCAGCACCAAGCTGCCCGGTTCGGGTGTCGGCGACTCCGGTCCGCCGCCAAACTGGCCATTGCTGTCATACAGGAAGAAGTTGACGCTGGAATAGCCGTTGTTCAGCACATCCCAGACCGAGGTGTAGCTGCCATCGATGACCCAGGATTCCTGCAACGGGACACTGAACGTAGTGTAGGAGCCGAAACCTGAATACTGGTAACCGAACGAATCGCCCCATCCAAATTGAACGTCCGGTAATCCAGGCGTCCACCCCGACTCCGGAAGGTTACACAAACAGGAATCAAACCCGAACCCCAAAACCGTTGCCGGACCATAGTCCCACAGGCTTGCGCCGATGGTCCCATCGTTGTTGAGGGTGAATGTGATCTGCCCGACCGTGGCGCCTAAGGTTGGCGCGTCCTGTCCAGGGGCGCAGGTTCCGCTCGGACACGTGAGATTGAAGTATTCGGTGACGGAATCGGCATAGCTGGCTGCCACGCCAAAGACCATCAGACAACCCATCAGGAGTAAAGCGCGAAACTTGTGCATTCAGATTTGTCCTCTCAGCCGGAATTCCGACTCTCTCTTCACGGCAGGTGTCCAATATACGCCTTCGGTGTCCTCGAGTCATTCAGTTTCCCCTCTGCAATCGTTCCATCGCCTGCCGGGTGCCCCCATCTATGACAACCCTGCCCCGCGTCAAGGGCTTTTTGAGCGCACTCCGCCGCGCGAGCTTTTCCGAGCGCCATTTCGCTCTATTGGAAAAATCCCGGTGTGTTCTGCCGTGAGACTCTGCTTTGCCGACCAAGGCCCGTTTCCTGAATCTCTCGATGGAACCCAGGTTCCACCAACCATCTATTCGGTCATTCCACCATGATTCCTACTTCGAACTCCCTCGCCCACCGAGGGAGGCCGGGCGCCTATTCATTCCAGCGGGGATCCAACTTCACCCCATGGGGCACCGCAGGCTGCCCGGCATGCGAACCGGACTCGATCCTCGCCCCCGGCTCGAGTCCCAACTTCCACATCCACCACAACCGCACCGCCAGCTTGCGGGCGATCGCCACCGCCGCAATCGAGCGGTTCTTCTTCATCGCCAGCCGCACATACTGCCGCCGCCACTCGGCGTCGAAACGCACCGCGGTGTGCGCCGCTTCCGTCAGCAACCCACGCAACACCGCGTTGCCTTGTTTCGTGAGGTGTCCCAGCCGCTGCCGCTCTCCCGAGCTGCGCTCGCTGGGAATCAACCCCAGATAGCTGGCCACCTGGCGGCTGCTCTGAAAACGCGTCGGATCCAGGATGGTCAGCACGTACAGCAGTCCCACGATGGGACCCACCCCGTGCTGGGTGCGCAAGCGCCGCACCTCCGGCCGCGCTTCGGCCTCCCGTTCCACTGCCCGATCCAGTTCCGCAATGCGCCGGTTCAGATCCTCCAGCAGCACCAGCAGGTCCGCACGCGCCGTCGCCGCCCAAGGCATTAGTTCCAGCCCCAGCAACTGCTCCCGTCCCGACTTCGTCCACAGCGCCCGCTTCTTGCGTAACCCCTCGTTCAGGGCGATGGCCTGCAACTGGTTCATCACCCGCGTCCGCATCTGCACCAACCGGTGACGATGCAGCACCAGCCGCCGCACATCGCGTTCCGCCGGCGTGGGCATGTGGATGCGCATCTTCTCCAGCCGCCCGTCGCTGAGTAACTCCAGCAGCAACTCGGCGTCGCGCCGGTCGGTCTTCTGCTTGCGCGTCGCCGCCGCCCGTACCTGCGCCGGATCGGCCACCCACAACTCGATCCCGCATTCTGCCAGTAGCCGCTCGAACCAGCGCGCGTGCCCCGTCGCCTCCATCCCCACACGCACCACTTGCCCGTGCAGCCCGCGATAGTAGGTTTGGGCCTCGCCGTCGTGCTTCAGTTCGCGCTCGCCGCACTCTCCGGTTTCCCTGTTCTTCCACCCAATCATCTGCGCGCTCGGGTGAAAATCGCAGCCTATAATGATCATCGCGTCGACTCCTTCCTCCCGAGCCTTGGTCGTCTTCCCGCCTCCAATTTACTCGCCGGCAGGAGTCGACGTTGTCATGAAATCATCCTTGTCCGCGTTCGTTGCGGACAGCGTGGGATTCCTGCCCTCTCCGCGCCCTCCGCGGTCGCTTCTTGGTTTTCGCTCAAGCATTCTCTGTGCCTCTGTGTCTCTGTGGTAGATGTTTTTCCCCTAACTCCTCCGTGCCTCCGTGGTGAACCCGCCCTCCCTCCGAATGTTAAAATCAATGTTCCGCCCAACATTTATGCCCAAGCCCTCCGGTTCCGACGTTCGTTCCTTGTTTCTGCGCTTCTTCGAGCAGAAAGGCCACAAAATCGTCCACTCCTCCTCGCTCGTTCCGGCCAACGACCCCACGTTGCTATTCACCAACGCCGGCATGAACCAGTTCAAAGACGTCTTCCTCGGCCTTGAGCACCGCGACTACTCCCGCGCCACCACCTCGCAAAAGTGCGTCCGCGCCGGAGGCAAGCACAACGACCTCGAAAACGTCGGCTTCACCAACCGCCACCACACCTTTTTCGAGATGCTCGGCAACTTCAGCTTCGGCGACTACTTCAAGCAAGACGCCATCGCATACGCCTGGGAACTCGTCACGTCGAAAGACTGGTTCGGTGTCGATCCCGAGAAGCTCTACGCGACGATTTTCGAAGGCATGGGCGAAATCCCGCGCGACGACGAAGCCGAGAAGTATCTGGCTCGAGGTCGGCGTGCCCAAAGACCGCATCTTCGCCATGGGCATGAAAGACAACTTCTGGCAGATGGGCGACACCGGCCCCTGCGGCCCCTGCAGCGAAATCCATTACGACATGGGCATCGCCGCCAGCGACGCCGGACACACCGACTGCAAATTTCCCTGCGAATGCGGACGCTACGTCGAAATCTGGAACCTCGTCTTCATGCAGTTCGACAAGTCCGCCGACGGCAAGTTCAACCCGCTGCCCAAGCCGTCCATCGACACTGGCGCAGGCCTCGAGCGCGTCACATCGGTGCTGCAAGGCGTCATCTCGAACTACGACACCGATTTGTTCGTCCCGCTAATCAAGCGCGCGGCGGAACTCACGGGCACGAAGCAACTCGAGGAAGAACTCAAGCGCGAGGACGTGGAAGAGCAGCATCACCAGGCGGCCTCTCTGCGCGTCATCGCCGACCACGCCCGCGCAGCCACGTTCCTCATCTCCGACGGCGTACTGCCCATGAACGAAGGCCGCGGCTACGTCCTGCGCAAAATCATCCGTCGCGCCATCCGCCATGGACGTTTGCTCGGTGCGGAGAAGCCGTTTCTCTACGAGATGGTCTTCGCCGTCCGCGACCTGATGAAAGATGCCTACCCCGAGTTGATCGAGTCCGCGAATCGTGTGTCCGAGACGATCAAAGGCGAAGAAACGCGCTTCGCGCACACAATGGACGTGGGATTCGCCCGCCTCGAAGGTCTCTTCGGTGCTGAACGAAGGCTCTCGCCAAGATTTGTCGACTATTTCCTCGAGGGCAGGGAGGAATCTGCTGCCCGAGTTCTTCACGCAAGGATCGCGCCGCTCGTGGCGGAGAAGAATTTGGCTAACAAGCCTGAAGCAGAACTCAGAGCAGAGTTGCGGAACCTCATGGGGCCAGACTTCGAGGAGTCTGCGATGAAATACTTGCCTCAAGATTTACGTAAGGAGCCGGCGTTAAAGGGTGAAGAGGCGTTCAAACTCTATGACACTTGGGGACTGCCGAGAGACTTCATTGAAGATGCTGCGAGAGACGCGGGGATCGGCTTCGATGCAAAAGGATTCGACGAGGCTTTGGAAGCTCAGCGTCAACGCGCACGTGCTTCCTGGAAAGGCGGCACGAAAGCTTCGGCCAGCCCTGCCTATCAAGGTCTGAAGCCCACGCTCTTCGAAGGCTACCGCCAGACTCGCTCCGACAACTGCGAAGTCCTCGCCATCATCAAGCCCGAAAACGGCGCGGGCGTCGGCGCGCACGAACTCCTTCCCGGCGAGCGCGGCGAAATCGTCCTCGACCACACTCCGTTCTACGCCGACTCCGGCGGACAAGTCGGCGACATCGGCTCCTTCTACGCCGCCGACCACAACACCCTCGTCGCCGATGTCGAAGGCGTCACCTATCCCGTGCAAGGCGTTCGGGCGCATCGCGTGATCGCCAAGCAGCCAATCCATGTTGGCGACAAGCTCGACGCTGTCGTCAACGACGAAGTCCGCCGCGCCACCATGCGCAACCACACCGGCACGCATCTTCTTCATTCCGCGCTGCGCGAGGTGCTTGGTTCGCACGTGAAGCAGGCCGGCTCGCTGGTCGATCCCTCACACCTGCGCTTCGACTTCTCCCACTTCGCCTCACTCGGCGACGAGGAACTGCAAGACATCGAAGACCTCGCCAACCGCGAGGTCCTGCGCAATGACCGCGTCGAGGTCATCGAAGACGTGCCCATTGATGTCGCCGTCAACGAATACAAGGCCATGGCGCTCTTCGGCGAAAAGTACGGAGACAAAGTCCGCGTCATCCGCATCGGCGATTTCTCCACCGAGCTCTGCGGCGGTACGCATACGGCAGCCACCGGCGAAATCGGCCTCATCAAAATTTTGAAAGAGGGAAGCGTCTCCAGCGGCGTCCGCCGCCTCGAAGCCGTCACCGGCGAAGGCTCGCTGCGCCACTTCCGCAAAGACCACCAGCTCGAAAACGTTGTCGCCAGCGTCGTTCGCGTTGGCGACGATCAATCTCCCGCCGATGCCCTCAAGCAGGAACTCGACCGCCGCGAAGAAGAACTCAAAAAACTGCGCAAGGAACTCGATCAAGTCCGCATGAAGTCCGCGTCAACCTCGGTTCAATCGGCCGCCGAAAACGTCCGCGAGGTCAAAGGCATAAAAGTCCTCGCCACTCGCGCCGACAATCTTGAGCGCGCTCAGCTTCGCGTTCTCATCGACAACCTGCGCACCAAGCTCGGTTCCGGCGTAGTTGTCCTCGGCTCCGTCGCCGACGGCAAAGTCGCGCTCATCGTCGGCGTCACCAAAGATCTCACCGCAAAAATTCAGGCGGGCAAAATCATCGCCGAGGTCGCCAAGAAAGTCGGAGGCTCCGGCGGCGGACGCCCCGACATGGCCGAAGCCGGCGGCAAAGACCCCTCCGCCCTCGACTCCGCCCTCGCCGACAGCTACTCCATCGTCGAAGCGCTGCTTCCGTAACTCGACTAGCGGAGGGCTTCGTATCAGGGCATGACTTCAGTCATGCCGATCAGTCGCCCATTTTCTTTTGGTCCCGCGCGGACTTCAGTCCGCGCGGGATGCGCTGTTCCGCCGTTCGACCTGGCTGCTTGGGGTCGGAGTTTGCTTTGTGGTCGAAAAGTAGGCGCTAAGTCTCGTCGCTACAATTACTGGCACTCAAATTGCGCAAAATGCCAAAATCATTATAACTTTTGTTATAACTCTGTCCTCTCCGTGGGCTCCGTGTCCTTCGTGGTGAGGTACTCCACACACCGTCCCACACACTCCTCCAGCGGCCGCGACGTGTCCACCTCCAATTTCTGGACCGCGATCGGCTCAAATCTCGCCTTTACCCGGAAGTACAAATCTGCATCCCGATCGACCGCCACATGCTTTCCCCGGTCTCTGCTAATCCTTTGCAGCGCAACGTCTTCCGGACAGTGCAGGTGCAGCACCCGCACCTCCGCCCCGGCCTCCTCAGCCGCCTGGAGGACCTCTTGCACATGACGATTGCGAGAGAATGTTCGCCCATCCAGGAATATAAAGGGCTGGCTCCGCTCCCGCGCGATACGCTGCGCATCCTTCAGAATCAACGACATACAATAATCATTCTGCGCACTGGAGTATTCAATCGCTTCCGGAGGGAACGTCGCCGCCCGCACCGCATCCTTGCTAAGTACAACGCCACCAATACGTTGCACCAACGCCTCGGCGAGCGTCGTCTTCCCTGTACCCGGCAGCCCCGCCATCATGACCCAACGCGTTGCGCGGCCAGAACGGTTCATCGTATTGATCTGGCAAGACTTAGCGAGAACCATTCGTCCTGCCAAATAACAAAAGCCCCGGAAATCCGGAGCTTCTTAAACCTATGGTGCCGAAGAAGGGACTCGAACCCCCACACCCTTGCGGGTACATGGACCTGAACCATGCGCGTCTGCCAATTCCGCCACTTCGGCGCCGGAAACCAACGAGAAATACGGCAACTCGTTGCGTCGGCAACTTCATCATTGTACAGACACTTTTTCCAGCTCGCAACGCAAACTGCGCACCCTAGCTGGCGGCCGCATCCGGTTCGCCCTGTCCCGCGGCGCTTTGCTGGCCATACTCCTTCAGCTTGTTATGCAGTGTTTTCAAGCTGATCCCGAGAATTTCGGCGGCTTTCGTTTTGTTGTTATGGGTGGACTCCAACGTCTTTAGAATCAGCAGACGTTCAGCTTCGTCCACCGTAGTACCCACGCCGAGCTGGATGAACTGGCTCTCCTGCCCCGGGATGCGCTGCACCAGCCTTCCGAATCCGGGAGGCAGATGTTTTGGCTCGATCGTCGGACCAGTGCAAAGGATGACGGCGCGCTCCAGCGTGTTTCGCAGTTCGCGCACGTTGCCCGGCCAGGCATGAGCCCGGAATGCGTTCATCACCGCATCGGAGACGCCAATGACCGCGCGGCCATGTTTCGCATTCATGTCAGCCAGCAGAGCGTCGACCAGGTCAGTTAGATCGTCAAGATGGCTGTGAAGAGGCGGCATGTGGATGTTGAATACGTTGAGCCGGTAGTACAAATCATTGCGCAATTCTCCGCGCGCAACGGCCTCTTCCGGAGGCTTGTTGGTCGCCGCCAGGACGCGGACATCCACGGCGGTTTCGCTGCTGGCGCCCAGGCGGCGCAATTTGCGGTCTTCCAAGACGCGCAGCAACTTCGCCTGGGTGCCGATGGGCATCTCGCCGATTTCGTCAAGCAGCAGCGTGCCTCCCTCGGCCAGCTCGAAGCATCCGGTGCGGCGCTCGACTGCTCCCGTGAAGGCCCCTTTTTCATGGCCGAAAACCTCACTTTCAATCAGGGTCTCCGGGATGGCTGCGCAATTGATGGCGACGAACGGACGGCTCTTGCGGTTACTCAACGAATGGATGGTGCGTGCGACCAGTTCCTTGCCCGTGCCGCTTTCGCCGGTAATCAAAACGGAAGCGGTGCTGGGGGCGACCATCTCGATGAGGCGGAAGATTTCCTGCATGACTCTCGACGAACCGACCAGGGAACCCAGCACGCCCACATCGCGCAAGCGGCGCCGGCTGGCCTCCAACTCCCGCTCGGTGCCGTACAGGCGAGAGGCGTTCTGCAGGATATTGCGCAAGCGGGTTGGGCTTACCGGCTTTTCGATAAAGTCGAAGGCGCCGCGTTTCATGGCGTTGACCGCGGCGTCGACGCTGCCCATGGCGGTCAGGAGGATGACGGCAACCCGCGCGGGGACTGCGCAATCTGCTCCAGCAACTGCATCCCATCCATGCGGGGCATCTTCAGGTCGGTGAGCACAATGGCTGGCCCCCAGGATTCGACCATGGACCAACCCTCGACGCCATCCACAGCGGTTTCGGTCTCATAGCCCCAAGCCCGGATCAGCTCCGCAAGCCCTGTGCGCTCGTACTCCTCGTCTTCGACAATCAGTACACGTTCCTGGTTCATGCTATTTCGCTGCCCCCGGTAAAAGGGTCCGGTCGCGTCTGAATCCCGCGCCGCGCGTTCAACAGGCGGCAGCGGTTGCGTCCTTCTTGCGACTAGGCCGGGCCGATGCTTCCGAACGGAGAATGGCGACTAAGGTGGCTGTTCCTAAGGTAACACCGCGCGCCTCTGTCGGCGGATGGGCTTGCCGCCTACCCGGGTCGGGTGCCCGTAGGGGCAACCCGCATTTTCGATGATTTTCCCTATGTGGTTGATGATCTTTGATGTAGGATAAAACTACATGCAACTCGGCCGTGCGTCGGGGCATTGGTCAGACGGCCGAACCGTATGACATGGAGGCGAGATGCAAATGACCGTAAGCGAACTTGCTAACTGCCCGGTTATACAAGCAGTAAACATCGGGAAACAAGGCTTTTGTGTATCCTGATGGTTGCTGTACAATCGGGTTCGGCTATTTTGCAGGGGAAGTTTATTCGTACCTGACAAGTTCAACACTGAACCCCAGTAGGCCACTTTGCTTACGGTACTGCTTGAGTTCCGGAGGAATTAGAATGGTGTTTTGTGAAAGAGTTCCGAAACGGCTTTTTGCAACATCGATCGCGCTCGCGATTGCGGTTTGCATGATGGGGGCGCTGGCCGCGGCGCAAAAAACCCTACAGCCGCGTGCCGAAATCTTCGGCGGTTATTCGTGGCTGCATCCGAATGGATATGTGGATTGGGGCCATGTTCCTGATATTGCTCATGGCTGGAACGGATCCGCCACGTTTTATCTTCCCCAGGCACGCAATCTGGGCGTCGTTGTAGATGGCAGTGGCCACTACAACGGTAGCTACGCGAACGTTGGACTGGGACTGGTGGGTCTGCAGTACAAGTTCCGCAACAACCAGTTCTCGCCCTTCGTGCGGGTATTGGGTGGAGCGGCGCATATCAGCCCAGCGGCGATCAACTCGGAGTGGAGAGGGGCGATTGGCGCCGGCGGCGGTTTCGATCTGACGCTGAACAACCTGATCTCGCTGCGAATTGCGCAGGCCGATTACATCTACACTTCCTACAGTCCCGGCACCTACAACAATCACGTGTCCAGTTGGAACATGGTTCGTCTGTCGACGGGCGTGGTGTTCAACCTGGGTAACTACTACACAGCGCCGGTAACGGCGGCTTGTACAGCGACTCCCGCTTCGGTTATGGCCGGCGAGCCGGTCACGGTGACCGCGACGGGCACGAATTTCAGCCCGAAGCACACGCTGACCTACGGCTGGACGACCAACGGCGGAAAGCTGGATAGCGCGACGACGGCGACGACCCGGGTCGATACCACCGGTCTCTCCGATGGCACCTACACCGCGAACGCCACCATCACGGACCCCAAGGGCCCGAAGCTTCACAACGTGGCGAATTGCGGAGCCAACTTCGCGATCAACAATCCGCACAACCCGCCGCAGGTGGTTTGCCAGGCGAATCCGACGACTGTGAAGTCGGGTGAGACCTCGACCATCACGGCGAATGCGACCAGCCCCGACAAGGGCGTTACGATCAGCAGCTACAGCTTCTCGGCGCCACAGGGCCACCTGAGCCCGAGCGGCAATACCGCGACTCTGGACACCACGGGACTTCCGGGCACGACCGTACCGGTTACCGTGACGGCCACCGATTCGCGCGGCTTGACCGGCAACTGCACCACGCAGGTGGGCGTGATTGCTGAAATCAAGTGCGTCAACATCGAGGATTGGGGCGAGTGTACCTTCGAGAAGAATCCGAAGAAGCCCGGACGTGTTGACAATGATTGCAAGGACGTTCTCGACAAGATGGCCCTCCGTCTGCAGCAGAACCCCAACGGCAAGCTGTCGGTGGTTGGCTACACGGATGACGTCGAAGTCGTGAAGATGAAGGAACTGGGTGCACAGCGCTCGGTCAACGTGAAGTACTACCTCGTCCAGGACGAGCTCGGTCCAAAGGTTGATGGATCGCGCGTCGAGCCGAGAGAAGGTGGTACGAAGGGTAAGGCGACCCACTTCTACTTTGTGCCGGAAGGCAATCTGTGCTCCGGACAGGTGGTTGAGGGCAACCCGGTTGACGAGAACGCTGTGAAGGGCCAGGCCCGCAAGGCCCCGGCCCCGACCAAGAAGAAGGCAAAGAAGGCTGCCGCAGCTCCAGCGCAGTAGTCTCCGCGCCTGAAGAAGTAACTTGCCGGTGAGAGGGAGACCTCTCACCGGTTTTTTCTGACCGCGGCAGATTAAGCACGTCACGGTGGATTCGCGCCAAACGTGCGTCCGATTTATGATGGACGCAGCGGTTTCGCAGTAGGTCCCTCCTGAGCGATGCTGTGCCGCTGCTGGAATGCAGGCATTTTCCAGGAGCGCAGGACAAGCATAAGCATTGACACTGTGCGGCGTTGCCAGTGCGCTTTTACTATTTGAATAGCGCCCCTGAGCCTTCGAATTTCACAATGGAGATGTACGCGTGGTCATGAAGAAACTCGTTTTCGCCGGTATCGCACTGGCGGTTGTTCTTTCTGTGCGGGTGACGGCAGGATGGGGTGCAGCACCGGCCTCGGATTGGACGCTGATTGGCCCGGATGGCGGCAACGTTCGCAGTCTGTCTTATGACCCGAGCGATCCGAGCCGGATTCTGCTGGGAACCAGTGCGGGAGAGTTGTTCATCTCGCACGACAGCGGCGCCTCGTGGGCTGCATTTGCTCATCTGGGGGAAGGTGACGACCTGGTAATCGACCACGTTGTTTTTGACCCCACCAACACCAAAATCATTTACGCAGCCGGATGGGGACTGTATCGCGACGACCAGGGCGAAGTATTCAAGACCATCGATGGCGGGGTGACGTGGACTGCATTGCCGGGAGTGCATGGCAAGTCCATCCGCGCGCTGGCGATGGCTCCGAGCGATCACAACGTACTGGTCATTGGAGCGCTGGATGGTGTTTTCCGCTCCAAGGATGCGGGAGCCACATGGGAGCGCATGACTCCGGAGAACCCAGAGGTACTGGAGAACCACGCCTCAATGAAGAACTTCGTCTCGGTGGCGATCGATCCACTGGACCCGAATGTGGTGTATGCGGGCACGCGGCACCTGGCGTGGAAGACGTCAAACGGCGGCCAGAACTGGCACAACATCAAGGATGGCATGCTGGACGACTCCGACGTGTTTAGCATCATCGTCGATCCCAAGGTGCCGTCGCGGGTGTACGCCAGCGCATGTTCCGGAATCTACAAAAGCGACAACGGAGCCGACCTGTTCCATCGTGTGCAGGGTCTGCCGCACTCGGCCATCCGCACGCGCGTGCTCAAGCAGGACCCGGTGAGGTCTTCGATCGTCTACGCTGGGACCACGGGCGGTATGTGGAAAACGGTGGATGGCGGTGCGAAGTGGACGTTAGTGACCTCGCCCGACGTCGTGGTGAATGATGTGCTGATCGATCCGCGGAATCCGGAGCGAGTGCTGATTGCAACTGACCGCGGAGGCGTGCTGGCGAGCAACGACGGCTTCGCCAAGTATCAGGCGTCGAACCGCGGCTTTTCGCATCGCATGGTGGGTGCGGTGATTCCGGACGTGAAAGATCCCAATCGGCTTTACGTGGGCATCGTCAACGACAAAGTCCACGGCGGAATGTTTACGACCGAGGACTCGGGCAAGACCTGGTTTCAGGTCAGCCGCGGGCTGGGCGAGCGCGACATTCTGAGCCTGGAGCAGGCGGAGAATGGCGTCCTCTATGCCGGCACCAACCACGGCATCTACTTTTTGAATTCACTGGTGGGAGCGTGGCAGCCGGCGGTGATGATCAACGGGCCGGTGCCGGAGTGGCAGCCCAAGCCGGAGCCGCCGGCGAAGCCCGCGGCGACGACTTCCAGAACGGCCAAGTCGAGGACTGCGGCCAGACACAAGACCCCGGCCAGTGCGGCGAAGAAGGCCCCCGTCGAAGTGCCGATCCCGGTTGCGATTGCGCCGCGCGTGCGCTCGATCGAGATCACCGGCAAGGTTTGGTATGCGGCCACGAATCAAGGCCTCTTCATTAGCGTGGACGAGGGCAAGAAGTGGTATGGAACTCCGGTGGACGGCGAGAGCGACTTCATCGCCTCGAATGACTATCCTGACGGAACGTTACTGCTGGCTACGATCAAGCGCGCGTTTCTCTCACATGACGAGGGCCGCACTTGGACCGAGGTGTCTATTCCGAAGTACGTGACCGGACTGTACAACATCACGCTGGCACCCGATTCGACTTATTGGCTGTCCACGCGCGAAGGAGCGGTGCGATCTCCCGACGGCGGTAAGACGTGGATCCATGTGCTCGGAGGGTTGGCCTCGAAGCAGGTGCTGTCGGTGAAGTACGACGCCAGCCTGAAACGCCTGCTGGCCACCGCAATGGAGTCGCGTAACGTATACGAGAGCACGGATGGGGGCAAGTCGTGGACCAAGAGCCCGGACGCAAGGTTCTCGATCCGGACAGCGATGGGATTTCAGGACCAGGTGCTGGCGATCTCTTGGCATAACGGGTTGCTGCTGCAGCACCCAGAGGACACCGCGGCGCTACAGAATACAACCGCCGGCGTAACCGCGGCAACGAGCAAATCCCAGGAGTAGCACTTCGGAAACGTAGTGGTGAAGCCGGAGGGCCTTCAGGCCCTCCGTTTTTTTGTGGCGAAGAACTCCACAGGCTCCGCGCTAAATCGGGAATATCAGTGCGAGATGCGACCAATTTGGGAATCGTGGAGCTCGGGTTTGGTTCGAAGCTGCCAAGACCGATTCCATTGGACACGGCGTCGCGCTAACCGCAAGAGCATATATCAGTTGGACGAGGACCGATATTGAAGCGCGCGACTGCCAACGGCGGGTGGGTGTCGCATTGCGGGTGTTTTCCGAGACGGGAGCCGCAGAGTGTGGCGGGATTTTGATAGCCATGTGTTTCAAATTGGAACCCAGGTAGAGCGCTTCCTTGATGCACGGATTTTTCGCGTTGGATGTATCCAGCGGAAATCAAGGTACTTATGCGCTTGGGGAGTATGGCAATCCGTGTGCATTGGAATTCGTGTTCGAAGTTAGAGCTTGTTATTTGCGAACCGGACGATGAACGTTTTCGAGAATGCGGACGGAAGATTGCGGCAGCGCCCAGACCATGACTGTCCCCGTGACGGGGGTTTCGATGGTCAGGCGGAAAGGATGACGCCCTTCGAATTGGAAGGAGCCGAGGAACCGCGCGACATCCTGCATGGGCTGAACAATATGCTGGCAAGCATTCTATTGAACGCTCAGTTGATTGAGTGGAAGCTGCCTTCCTATAGCCGCGTCAAACGCAACGTTCACGAAGTAGAGCGCAGCGCACAGCGCGGAGCCGCGCTGGTAACCCGACTGAGACACTGGTTGGAATCCAAGGCAGCGCGGTCTGCCGATCAAGTGCCGGCGAGGGAGGAAGACGTAGTGGCACCTCGCCGAGTCGGCGACTGCGGCGAGGAAGGCATGGTGGCCCGGTGTGATGCAAGCGAGAGCGACGCGCAGGGAAAAACTGCTGATGGGAAAAAGGTGCCTCACACGATGGTGTGATGCCTGCACTAGCGCCGTTTTCCCAAAAAGGGACAATGATGACAGAAGTTGCTCCTATTTCGTCTCGGGCAGCCTCAGCAGAGCTGAGATGCCAGGAAGAGGGTTCTACCGTGTTGACCGCAGAGATCGAGTCCCATGCAGTGCAAAATGCCGATTCCAACCTCCTCAATCTCCTTATCGTTGACGATGAGCGGTCGGTGCGCGAGTCGTGCCGGGAAGTCGCGCAAGCCCTGGGCTTTACGACGCGGATCGCCGACTCGCCCGAACACTGCTATCGCATACTGGACAGTTCTAACGTGGACGTTGTGTTGCTGGACCTGCGACTACCGGGAACCAACGGCGTGGAAGTGCTGCGCGAGATCAAAAGGCGCCGGCCCGACACGGTGGTTGTCATCATGACGGGCTTCGCGACGGTTCAGTCGGCGGTGCAGGCGATGAAGGCAGGCGCTTACGATTACGTAACCAAGCCTTTCAACTTCGACGAACTTCGTTTGGTGCTCGACCGGGTCACAGCCCACTTGCAACTGGCCACGGAGAACCGGTTGCTGCGCGAGCAGGTGAAGTCGCGGCATGGCTTTGGAGCGATGGTGGGACAGGCCCCGGAGATGGACCGGCTCTACCGGATCATCGCCAAAGCCGCGTCCAGCACCCATCCGGTGCTCATCCTGGGCGAGAGCGGCACGGGCAAAGAACTAGTGGCGCGGTCGATCCACTACTCAGGCGCGCTGCGCGATCGCCCGTTCATTCCTGTCGATTGCGGTTCGCTGGTTCCGAGCTTGATCGAAAGCGAACTGTTTGGATACGTGAAAGGCGCATTCACGGGGGCCGTGCGCGCGAAAGACGGGCTCATGGCAGCGGCCGAAGGCGGAACGGTATTCCTCGACGAGGTGGGCGAGCTGCCGGTGGATCTGCAGGCCAAGCTGTTGCGCGCACTGCAGGAGAAGGAAATCCGTCCGGTGGGCGGTACCCGCTCGATTCCAATTAACGTGCGCATCCTTGCGGCGACGAACCGGGACCTGGAAGCCGCCGTGCAGCAGGGCTCGTTCCGCCGCGATCTGTATTTCCGGCTGAACGTGCTGACCTTGAGGGTGCCTCCTCTGCGGGAACGCAAGCAGGACATTCCGCTGCTGGCGGGACACATCCTGGAGCGGGTGGCGCGGACCACCGGTGTGCAGCGCAACATCAGTGACGACGCCCTCAAACTCATGCTCAACTATGACTGGCCGGGTAACGTGCGAGAACTGGAGAACAGCCTGGAACGCGCGTGCGCCCTAACGACCGGCCCAACTGTCCACATAGCCGATTTACCGACAGCGCTGCAGAACTTCCATGCGGAAGCGCCGGTGGTTTCGGTGGATGCCGAGGCCGCGATCATCGCGACACTGGCCGATATGGAAAAGCGCGCGATCCTGCACGCCATTACTTTGCTCAACGGCGACAAGCTCGAGGCCGCCAAGCAACTCGGCATCGGCAAAACTACGCTCTATCGCAAGCTGAAGGAGTACGGCTCCGTAGCCTAAAGGCCACACTCCTGCAAGGTTTGCAGAACCCGACCTGGTGCGGGGATGCCGAGGTGTGCTTAACCACCCGGAAGGAGGAAACTCGTGATTATTCTGGTAACTGGCTCATCTCGGGCCAAAGAATGCGCCGCTGCCATCGAACGAAAGACCCATCAGAAAACGGTCGTCGTCAGCTCGGTGCCGCGGGTGATTGAATGCCTGCAGCAGCAGAATGCGGAGGCAGTTGTGGTTGACGAGTCGTTTCAGCAGGTGGAGAGTGGGATCGATACAGTGGTTGCCGCACACTCGGGGATGGCTGTACCGATCTACGTGAATTTGTCGCTGCACGGCACGGACCGGGTGGCGCTGGAAGTGAGTTGTGGCCTGCAACGGCTGGTGCAGGAGCGGTTTGCGTCGATGCAGGCTGCGGCCGGCGAACTGCGCAATCAGTTGCGGGGCGAGGTGACGGCGATTCTATTGAACACCGAGCTGGCCATGCGGGAGCGGTCGGTATCCCCGGCGGTGTCGGAGAAGCTGAGGGTTGTGCAGGAGATGGCGGAACGGATGCGTCGGAAGCTTGAAACAACTCCTCCCGGCACAGGAAAGACGCAACTGAGGCCGCGGCTGGTGACAAAACTGGCCGACGCCCCCGTTACGCAGTGAGCGGGTTGCGGGCGGTCGTCTGGCTGCGAGGATGTTCCAAAACGAGAAGCTGCTGCGGTTCCGCTACAATCAAGCCTGAGGCGGCGGAAGCCGCGGTTCGAGGGAGGCCATGAATGTCGCAAGTAAAGATTACGATTCGCAGGAACGGTCCGTATCGGGTAGAGGCTCCCGAGGGGGGAGTTGAACTGGTTGACGCTGACGGCAATGCGTATGACCTGACAGGCAAGCCGGCGTTTTCGCTGTGCCGCTGCGGCGGGTCCGTCAACAAGCCATTCTGCGATGGTACGCACTCCAAGATCGGGTTCCAGGGAGCAGAACTGGCAGTGAAGAAGACGGACGAACAAGGGCCGGCCACCTAATCAGACGACAGAAGCCAAAATCAACCGGGGCCGCCCCATGCGGTCCCGTTTTGTTTATTGGCGAGTTGCTCAGTGCACTGTCTTGGTCTTACGTGACATGTAGTCCATGAGCAGGTACTGGCCGAGGGTGTAGGGCGTGGTGAAGTAGGCCTTGCCGCGGCACATTTCCGTGACCTTCTGGACGAATTGAATCAGCCCGTAGTCGGACGCGAGCATGAAAGTGTTGATCAGTATGCCGGCGCGCTTGCACTTGGAGACTTCCTGCAGCGTCTCGCTGACCACCATGGGATCGAGGCCGAAGGCGTTCTTGTAGATGCGGCCGTCTTCCAGGGTCAGTGCCGAAGGCTTGCCATCGGTGATCATGACGATCTGCTTCATGTCTTTGCGCTGGCGCTGAAGTATGCGCTGCGCCATGCGCAGGCCTTCGCGCGTGTTGGTGTAGTAAGGGCCGACCTGGACGCGCGCCAACTGGGAAAGAGGAACTTCTTCCGCCGAATCGTGAAACAACACCAGCGAGAGGGAATCGCCCGGATACTGGGTGCGAATGAGGTGCGACAGCGCCATGGCGACCTTTTTCGCCGGAGTGAAGCGGTCCTCGCCGTAGAGAATCATGGAGTGCGAACAGTCGAGCATAAGGACGGTGGCGCACGATGACTGATATTCGCACTGATGGACCTGCAGATCGCTGTACTCGATGTTAAGAGGAAGGCTGAGTCCTTCGCGCTGGATGGCGTTGGAGAGGGTGGCGGTGATGTCGAGGTTGAGCGTATCGCCGAATTCGTAGCTCTTGGAAGCGCCGCTGGCTTCGATTCCGGTGGCCGTGTCGCGGGTGTCGTGGCGACCGAAACTGGACCTACCCAGTGAGCCGAGCAGGTCGCGAAGAGCGCGAAAACCGAGGAAGTCCAGTCCTTTGTCTGTGATTTCGAATTTTGCCTGCGACTGCGATTCTCCCACCTGGCCGCCCGCGGTAGAACTGCGGGAGGGTTCGTGCGGCTGGTCGATGGTGATGTAGTCCTCTTGCTGCATGCGATCGATAAGCTGCTCGATGAGCTGCTCGAACTGCTCGGCGGTCATGGACTCAAGCTGCTCGCGCATTTTCTGATCGAGCTTGTCGCTGTTGAGCAGCGCGTCAGCGATGGCGTTGCGCAGGTCTTCCAAAGTCTGCTGGTCGGAGTCCTGATCGTAGTAGTCCTGATATTGGCGTTGGAATCCACTCTGCAGCAGCTGGTCGGAGAGCGCGGCCAGCAAGTCCTCGAGGCTCATCTCAGAGGCCGGTTCGGGGACGTATTTCTTGTATTTGACGAATTTCATAAGGAAGCAATTAGCAATTAGCAAACAGCAACTCAGCTAGTAGTGGTAGTTGGAAACTCGTGACTGGAACTTAAGTCGCTTTGCATCTTGATCGCTAACCGCGGTCTGATGATATATAGCTTCAATCTTTTGCCTTTTACGTACCCTGTGCCGCGCGCTAATTCAACGGTCTGCGCTGACGACGGAACTCGCGCTCGTCGTCATCCTCGCGAACGCTTGGTTTTTCCCGGCGGGGCTGTTTTTCTCCGGCGGTGAACAAGCGCTCTTCGCTGCGGCCGATCCGTTTGTGCGCGTACAGGCCCTCCAGCACAAATTCGGCGGCCGAAACCAGCATCTCGGAGGGCTCTTTGCCACTCAGTCCGAGCGCGCTCAAGTTTGTCGAGCAGTCCCTGGATGCCTCGGATCTTCTGCAGCATCTCCTGCGCGCTGGCGGTGTCGCGCAACTGGATCTCGCCACCCAGGTCAAACCACTGCACGACCTGGTTCATGTTGTTGTTGCCATGAAAATAGTGATCATAGGTGCGGGCGACGGCGGCGCGAATGATATCGCGCGCGACATGGTCGGCGCCCTTCAACTCGCCTTCATACTCCAGTTCGAGCTTGCCGGTAATGGCCGGCATGGCGGCGTAGATGTCGCCGATGCGCGGCACCACCAGCTTTTCGCCGCGATCGGATGGCGCGCCGCTCCGCGTTGGAGATTACGTTCTCCATGGCGCTAATGGGTAGACGCTGGCTGACGCCGGAGCGCTTGTCCACCCGCTTGTCTTCGCGAGCCACAAACGCGGTCTGCTCGATCACCTCGCGAATAAAATCAGGAACCTCCAACGGGTGTCCGTCGCGGCGGGTCCAGGCTTCCTGATCGGTGATGGACATGCCTTCCTGAACGGTAGCGGGATAGTGGGTGCGAATCTCGGAGCCGATGCGGTCCTTCAAAGGTGTCACGATCTTGCCGCGGGCGGTGTAGTCCTCCGGGTTGGCGCTGAAGACCAGCATGACATCGAGCGGAAGACGAACGGGGTAGCCCTTAATCTGGATGTCACCTTCCTGCATGATGTTGAAGAGACCGACCTGGATTTTTCCGGCCAGGTCGGGAAGTTCGTTGACGGCGAAGATTCCGCGATTGGCACGGGGCAGCAGACCATAGTGGATCGTGAGTTCGCTGCCCAATTCGTGTCCGCCCTTGGCCGCCTTGATGGGATCGATGTCGCCAATCAAGTCGGCGATGGTGACGTCAGGAGTGGCGAGCTTTTCGACATAGCGCTGCTCAGGCGAGAGATAGCTGATGGGTATGCTCTCGGGAGAGGTCCTCACTAATTGCCTGCAGCGCGAACAGAGCGGGGCGTAGGGGTTATCGTGGATTTCGCAACCGGCAATGTACGGCAGTTGCGGGTCGAGCAGCGTGGTGAGGGCGCGGAGGATACGGCTTTTGGCCTGTCCGCGCAGACCCAGGAGAATGAAATTGTGACGTGACAGGATGGCGTTGACCACCTGCGGCACGACCGTGTCGTCGTAACCGACGATGCCGGGGAAGATAGGCTCATCGGAACGCAGCCGTGCGATGAGATTGTCGCGAAGTTCGTCTTTAATTCGGCGCGAAGACAGGCGCTCCTCGGAAAACTGAGGATGACGACGAAGTTCTGCAAGGTCTTGTGGAAGATTACTCAAGGCCGGGATACCTCCAGGGTCACGACCGGCCGCCCACACGGCGAGTCGATTGTTCGTATTCTACGCCAGCACGAACGAGTAAAGGTGTGGCGAGCACCGTCACAATGCGGGTGGAACGTAGAGGAACGACGCGAGCTTGAATGGCAGGAAAATAAATCGGGCCGCTGTCCGGTTTGCAGCGCTCATTCGATTGGGACTTCTACGGCTTACTGCTCGAAGACAGCAATCCAGGCGAACCGGGGTCGACCGAGCGCACATGCAGATCACGTTGCGGGAAGGGAATCTCGATACCGGCGTCAGTCAAGGCTTTCATGACGTTGAGGGCGACTTCGCTGGTGATGAGCAGTCCGTTATTTTCCTGCATTACCCAAAAGTGAAGCTCGAAGTCGAGGGAGCTGTCTCCAAAGCCCTTAAAGTAGACCATCGGCGCGGGCTTGGAAAGCACCAATTCGTGCTTGTTGGCGGCGTCGCGAAGAAGCTCGAGGACCTGGTTGGGGTCTGAGCCGTAGGCGACGCCTACAGGAAGTTCCCGCCGGCGCTGCGACTCGGAAAGCGTCCAGTTGATTACCTTGCTGGAGATCAGCGTGGCATTAGGGATGATAACCTCAGCGCCCTGAAACGTCTGGATCGTGCTGGAGCGGATCCCGATGCGGGAGACCTTGCCGAGGGAGGTGTCGACCTCGATAATGTCATCGATGTGGATGGGGCGCTCGAATTGCAGTATGAGGCCGGAAACAAAATTGTTGATAATATTTTGGAGGCCGAAACCGACGCCGACACCGAAGGCGCCGGTGAGTACCGTGAATTTATTGAGCTCGATGCCGCCGACGCTGATTGCCGCCAATGCCACCAACAGGAGCAACAAATAGTAGGCGATGGACGAAATCAGCTCGGGCAAGCCGCGGGACATTTGAAATCGACCTAAGATTTCCTCGCGGAAGAGAAAGCGGATGGAACTGGCGATGGCATATCCGGCGCTGAGGATGAGAAAGAAGCCGAAAAGACTGCCCAGCCTGATGCCGCTGGCGGAACCTGCAATTTGAAAATCCAGGAACTTCTGCAAGGCAGCCTTCGTAGCGTCCAACAAGCCCAGGAGTTGGAGCGCGGCCGTGCTCCAGATAAATACCCCGATCCAGCGTAGTACTCTGGGCGCCCAGCGCGCGACGGCCTCGCGATGCAAGCGCACCGCTGCGAATCGTTCTGCCAGTGGAGAGCGCAACCCAACAGTCAAGAGAATCGTGAAGACGCGTACCGCAGTGAAAACGCTGATGGCGACAAACGTGCTATAGATGAAGGCCACAGCCAGAAACTGGGAGAGCTTCACGTAGCCAAGCAGGTTAGCGCCCAGTGAAATGCCGAGAATGATTACGGCAACCCGAACTCCGACCCAGATGACACGACCCCACCAGGTTCCCAAACGAGGGTTCACGTGCGACGGGCGAATACGATAGGCGAGAAAAACAAACACAACGAGATTGCTGCAGAACTGGATGTCTCGCCTGATGACGGGATTCAGGCCAAGCAGTGCGACCGTCCAATTGAAGCCATACAGTGCCGCAAAGGCATACAACAGCACACGCATTCGCCTGGTGAGCAGTGGAGGAAGCATGATCAGGATGGGTACAAACGACAACATGATGATGAAGCCCACAAGCGTGATGGGCGCGGAAGGAGTCAGGGCGTACCCGAGAATCAACGGTGGCAGGGTCCCTAATGCGACCCAGTGCCTAAGAATGCGAAATGCGTCGGCTTCGAGGTCATCGGCGGGCTCCTTATCGCGGATCATCGAGTGCATTCGCTTCGCCAGAACCAGAGAACCGATCAGCACCAAAACGAGGACAACAATGGTGACGTTTTCTTCGAGCAGGTAATAGCCAGTGGAGGTGATCCGACTACTCACGGAATGAATGATGCCTGCGCTTTCTCCCATCTGGCGGCGCGAGGAAAGCTTCCACAACGGCAAGCTGTCACGGTCGAGCAGGTGCCCCTTCAGCTTGATTCGCGTCTGTGAAAGCTGCGAAACCATCGTGGCGGCAGTCTGGTCGAAGCTGCCCACCTGGACCTGTAATTTCACCGCCGTCTGAAGAATGCCCTGGGCTTGCTTTCGCAGACGCCGGAGTTCAGTCAAATTGCTTTCGATCACCGTGAGAACTGGACCGAGGTCCCGGTTGTCCTTGTTTGCCTCCAGCGTGGCCGACCAAACGGGTTCCTGCGCGTCCACCATTTTGACGATGGCTTGGGCGTCATTGGCCCAAGTCAGTAACTGTTGCTGCCACGAGTTGGTAAATGTCGCAATCCCGCGCCAATAGGTTTCTGCCTCCCGCACCTCGAGAGAGTTTGGGTTTCCGGCGAGCAGTCGATTGGCTTCCTCGACCTTGCTGTCCATCAGTGAGCCACTGTCACTGATGCTCTTCTGTAACTCATCGATCTGGTCGGGAGTGGGGAGTTGTATGGAGTCATTCCGCAGAATCTGACCCAATTCCATCGATCGCGCGGCGACGTCAGGAAGCGGAATCGGGAGTGGTTGTTCGGGAATTGCGGCCGGCAATTCAGGCGCGACGACTGGCGCCTTCGGCTTCTCTTTCAGCAAGGAAGTCAGCGGATTGGCCGACGATTTTGATCCGGCCGCTTGCCATGACAAGGCGGTTGCGGAGCACAGCACGATGACAAGGGACACATGCAGAAGTCCACGCAAACACGCGAAAGGTCGGAGCGAGGAAGCGCTCATTCTGCGCGAGATGGAGCCATAAAGGTCGTCGAGTCGGTGCATGTTCTCACAATTATCGCCCACCATGCGCCCACAGCCGTGACAAAAGTGCGGCGTGCAACGATCATGTAGGGGCGGATTCAGAACTTACTGCGAGGGTGGAAGCCCTTCCAACATGTCTTCCATTTCCGACTGAGCATGGCGATTGTTGGACTGGCGAGCGCAAGCGATCCCCTGTTCGAGCGTTCGACGGGATTCGGCAACGCGGCCCGTGCGCTCCAGCACTTGTGCCGCCATGAAGTATCCGTTGGTGTAATCCGGGTGAGCGGCCAGAAGCTGATTGAATTCGGCGAGCGCCGCCTCGGTGTCGCCGGCGGAGGAGTACTCAAGGCCGAGTGCATATCGGGCAAAAGCATCGCTGGGATTCTCTTTCAGGGTCTCCTGCAATGCGGTGATCCGGCTTTCATCGACCATAGACATCTTTTCTCCAGTCGAGGGAATGGTACAGGACTCGTCGGATGAATCACAATGAAGCAGCGTCCGCGAAGCAATATCTCACCCTGGGTTTGAACCGTTAGAATGTGAAGAACGGGGCCGATTGGCGGGCGATGCCAGTGGCACTGATGCCTAGGATCGGAAGCAGGTACAAATGGAACGAAACGAGACAGCACTTACGGCGAGGCCGGTCAGCGAATCGAAATCGGAGATGATTGAGTTGGTCCTTCCCAACGATGCCAACCCGCTGGGGGCGTTATTGGGCGGGCGGCTCATGCATTGGATCGACCTTGCCGGCGCGCTGGCCGCCCATCGCCATTCGCACTCCTACGTGGTCACGGCGTCGATGGACCATATTGATTTTCTGGTGCCTGTCCATGTGGGAGACATGGTCGTGCTGCAGTCGTCGGTCAACCGCGCTTTCAAGACCTCGATGGAAGTCGGGGTCAAGGTATCGGTGGAGCATTACATCTCGAATTCCCGCCAGAAGGTCGCCAAGGCGTATCTCACGTTTGTTGCAGTGGATCGCCATGGTAGAAGGCTGCCGGTCAATCCAGTGTTGCCGGAAACCGATGACGAGAAGCGGCGCTACGAAGGCGCTTTGCGCCGCCGTGAAGCTACCAAAGCCGAACGGGATCTGCGGAAGGCGTCTAAGTCCTAGTCTTGTGAGTCATAAATAGGTTGCATATATAAATGAGATGTTCTATGGTGAGGTATGAAGCCTCGTCGTGGACGTCCGAAGAAGCATGAATTGGTCGTAAGCCCGGCGCAGGGGATCGAGTTGCAGCGCCTTGCACGACAGTCGCGCAGTGCCCGGTCAGTGGCCTTCCGAGCCCGGATCATTCTGGAATGTGCGACCGGAGCCAGCAACGCAGCGGTCGCTGCCAAGCTGCGCACCACGGGCTTTACGGTGGGTCTTTGGCGTAACCGTTTCATTGCCGAAGGGGTCGTTGGTCTGGGCGATGGGCCGCGTCCTGGGGCGCCGCGTGAGATTGGCGATGAGAAGATCGAACGGGTGGTGCGGCTGACCCTGGAGAAGACTCCGAAAGGAGTTACCCACTGGTCCAGCCGCATGCTGGCCGCCAAAACCGGATTGAGCCAGTCCACCATCAGCCGCGTCTGGCGAGCCTTCGGTCTGAAACCGCACCGCACGGAGAATTTTCAGTTATCGAGCGATCCCTTGCTGATCGACAAAGTGCGGGACATTGTCGGCCTGTATCTTGATCCACCCCATCATGCCCTGGTGCTGTGCGTGGATGAGAAGTCGCAGATCCAGGCTCTGAGCCGTACCCAGCCGGTGCTGCCCATGCGGGCTGGACAGCTGGAGAGGCGCACCCACGACTACCAGCGACACGGCGTTACCAGCCTGTTTGCGGCCCTCGATATTGCCACCGGCAACGTTCTCGGCAAATGCTACCGTCGTCATCGCTCGGTGGAGTTCCTCGACTTTTTAAAAAGGATCGACGCGGCAGTTCCCGCCGACATGGAAGTCCACCTGGTGCTGGACAACTACGGCACCCATAAAACTGCCCTGGTCCGCCAGTGGCTGCAGAAGCGGCCTCGCTATCATCTGCACTTCACCCCTACCCATGCTTCCTGGCTCAACCAGGTCGAGCGCTGGTTCGCACTGCTGACCCAACGCCAAATTAAACGCGGCTCGCATCACAGTGTTCAGCAACTGGAAGCCGCAATCCGAGAGTTCATCACTGCCCATAACCAGCAGCCCAAGCCCTTCCACTGGACCAAGTCGGCAGATCAGATACTGGCCTCCATCGCCCGCTTCGCTACTGCCACTCTCGCCGCTCAATCACATCCAAATTATGCTAGAAATCAATGACTCAGGAGACTAGGCCGCCTTGCCACATGTTACATTTGCATGAACCTTGCCACACAGTGGGGTGCGAATTCTTGTCAATGTTGGGAGATCTGGATGCGTCTTAGCCGGTGGGTCGGATTATTTCTTTACATGTGCATGTGCTGCATCGTATTGACGGCCCAGCAGAAGGAGCCAACCGAGGGCGCCGCGCCGACCGAAAAGGCAGCAAAGCCTGCGGCGGAAACCGAGAAGACACCCGCGGCCAAAGAAGAGCCACCGGTAGTGACGCACCACGAAATCCACGTGGGCGGCCGAATTCTGCGCTACACGGCGACGACCGGCTACATGCCCATCAAGAGCGAAGACGGCAGCGAGGTTGAGGCGCGCATCTTCTTTGTGGCCTACACGCTGGATGGCGCGACCGGGAAGCGTCCGCTGATGTTCTCATTCAACGGCGGCCCCGGCTCCGCGTCGATCTGGCTCCATATCGGCGCGATTGGTCCACGCCGCGTGAAAATGCTTCCCGACGGCGGCATGCCTCAGCCGCCTTTTGAGCTGGTGGACAACGAGCAGACATGGCTCGACCAGACGGACCTGGTATTTATCGATCCGGTGGGCACGGGCTTCAGCCGGGCGACCAAGAAAGAACTCGGCAAGAAGTTCTGGAGCGTCGAAGGCGATATAGCGTCGGTGGGAGAGTTCATCCGTCTTTATCTGACGCGCTATGAGCGCTGGAATTCGCCGCTCTTCCTGGTGGGCGAGAGCTACGGAACGACACGTGCCGCGGGTTTGAGCGGTTATCTGGTCAATCACGGGGTTGCGCTTGACGGAGTGGTTCTGATTTCGTCGGTTTTGAACTTCGAGACCCTGGACTTCAATGTCGGAAACGACCTGCCCTTCATTCTCTATCTGCCAACTTACACAGCAACCGCGTGGTACCACAAAAAACTTCCGACTGACCTGCAGGGCCTCGATCTGGCCAGCGTACTGTCGCAGGCTGAGCAGTTCGCCGCAGGACCCTATACCGTGGCGCTGGGGAAAGGCGATTCGCTGACGGCGCCGGAGCGTGATGAACTTGTTTCCCAGGTCAGCCGCTTTACCGGACTCGACCGCACCGTGGTGGACCTAAATAATATGCGCATCACGGAACAGGTCTTCACCACCGAGCTGTTGCGGAACCAGAAATTGCAGGTCGGGCGGCTCGACAGCCGGTTTACCGCGACACCCGTCAGCGGCCGCACCGCCCGCGGTTACTACGACCCGAGCGAGTCGGTGATCCGGCCTCCGTTTACAGCGACGTTTAACGACTACGTGCGGACCCAACTAGGCTACAAGACCGACCTGGAGTATTACGTTCTGGGTGGTGGCGTTGGCGAGTGGCAGTGGGGGTCGGCGCAGCAGGGCTATCCCGATACCAGCGACGCACTGCGTCTGGCCTTCGTGAAAAACCCGTACATGAAGCTGTTTGTCGCATCCGGCTACTTCGATCTGGCCACGCCATTCTTCGCCACGCGTTACACCCTGAATCACATGAACCTGAATCAGCAGCAGCAGGCGAAAATCACCCTTGGATACTATGATGCGGGACACATGATGTACATCAAGAGCGACTCGCTGGCGCATCTAAAGAGGGACGTCAGCGGATTCCTGAGTGGCGCGCTGCAATAAACCCGCTGTGGTGCTTTAGTCGTAACGTTCGAAGATGATCCGACGGCGGTCCCATCCGAGTTCATCTTTGAGCAACTTGCGGTTGGCGTCGACCATCTGGTGCAAGCCGCAGATGTACGCCTGTAGGTCTTGGTGGTTGTCGACAATGCCGCGGACGTGTTCTTGTACATACCCTCGCAGTCCGCGCCATTCGGCATTACCCCGGCTTAGAGTAGGGACATAATGAAAGTTGGGATGTGCCTGCTCGAGCGCCAGAAATTCATCGCGATAATAGAGGCCGCTTTCGTGACGAGTACCGTAGACCAGCCAAAATTCGTGGCCCAGGTTGCGGTCGGACTGCTCAAAGAGCCAGTGCACGATGCCGCGAATCGGTGCGATTCCGGTGCCGGTGGCAACGAAGACGGCGTCGTGACGCGGTTCGCGCAGGGTAAACATGCCGTGCGGCCCATGGAATTGGACGCTAGCTCCTACCTCCAAATCACACAGCCAGTTCGACAGAAATCCCTGCTCTATGCGGTTTAAGCACAGTTCAAAAGTAGGTGTGGGCCGGGGTGCAGATGCGATTGAATAAGCGCGAGTGTGGACCTTGCCGTCGGCCTTGGGCTGTTGAATAGAAATGAATTGGCCGGGAATAAAAGGAAACGCTTCCACATCAACTACGCTGAACTCCAAGTGCTTCACCTGGTCGGACAGAGAAATGGAGCGGAGCAGTCGGGCGGTCATTAGCTTGCGCTCGCTGGGTTGACGAACCGAGGGCTCTGACACCGTGGCGGAAACCGTTGTGGGAATCGATTGGCTCACGTTACTTTAGATGCCAGTCCAGTGCCGTTGGCATCACCGATCAATGCTCTTCCCGGAAGTCCGCGATCCAGCAAGAAGGGCGGCCGAGTTTGGCCGCCCCTTGCCGCTCTGAGCGTTGGTCTATTCCACAGTGACCGACTTGGCCAAGTTGCGTGGCTGGTCAACGTCGCAGCCCCGGCGGACTGCGATGTGATACGCAAGTAACTGGAGCGGAACGACCTCCAAGATCGGCGAAAGCAGCTCGGGGGCCTGGGGAACATACACGACGTGGTCGGCCGATTCCTTGATTTCCTCGTCGCCTTCGGTGGCGATGGCGATGACAGTGCCGGAACGCGCCTTCACTTCCTTCAGGTTGGAAATGGTCTTCTCGTAGCGCAACACCGAGCCCGGATCGTTGGGATCGCGGGTGGCAATGATGACCACGGGCAATTCTTCGTCGATGAGCGCATTGGGACCGTGCTTCATTTCACCAGCAGGGTAACCCTCGGCGTGGATGTAAGAGATTTCCTTCATCTTCAGCGCGCCCTCGAGCGCAATTGGGTAATGAATGCCGCGACCGAGATAGAGAAAATCCTGCGCGCGATGATAGCGCTTGGCCAGATCTTCGGTTTCATCCTCGCCGCCCAACAGGGCCTCGAGCTTGCCCGGAATCAACGTCAGTTCCGTGAGCAGCTTTTTAGCATCATCGGAAGTGACCGTTCCACGCACTTCTCCGAGATAAACCGCAAACAGAAATAGCGCGGTGAGCTGTGCGGTAAAGGCCTTGGTCGAGGCAACTCCAATTTCCGGCCCGGCGTGGGTGTAGATCGTGCCATTGGCTTCTCGGGCGATCATGGAGCCAACTACGTTGCAAACGCCGAGCGTCTTGGCGCCTTTGCCGCGGGATTCGCGCATGGCCGCAATGGTGTCGGCGGTTTCGCCGGACTGGGTAATCAGGATGGTGAGGTCCTTAGGTCCGGTCAAGGGGTCGCGATAGCGAAATTCGCTGGCGTAATCGACTTCGACCGGCAATTTTGCCAGCCGTTCGATCATGAACTTGGCGGCGAGTCCGGCGTGCCAACTCGTGCCGCAGGCGGCAATCGAAACATGCTGAAGCCGGCGGAAGTCCTCTTCGCTGATGTCCATCTCGTCGAGGAATACTTTGCCGGTGTCGAGAGAAACGCGCCCCAGGGTGGTATCGCGCACGGCACGCGGCTGCTCGAAGATTTCCTTGAGCATGAAGTGCTTGAAGCCGCCCTTTTCCGCCATGATGGGGTCCCAGGTGATGTGCTGGACTTGGCGGGTGATGGGATTGCCATCGAAGTCGGTTAGCTGCACGCCCGCGGGTGTGATCACGGCGATATCGCCGTCGCCAAGGAAGAACAGGTCGCGTGTGTGGTACAGAATTGCGGGGACGTCGCTGGCGACGAAGTATTCGTTTTCGCCCAAGCCAATGACGGCAGGAGGGCCGTTACGACCGGCGACAATCTTGTCCGGCTCATCGGAGGAAATCACGGCAATGGCAAACACGCCTGTGAGTTGCTTGACCGTCGTCCGGACGGCCTCTTCGAGCGACATCTTGCGGCCTGCATCGGCCAGCGTCTTTTCGATAAGATGCGCGATGACTTCGGTGTCCGTCTCGGTGCGGAACCTGTGGCCTTCTTCGATGAGCTTCCTTTTCAAGCTCATGTAGTTCTCGACGATGCCGTTGTGCACCACGACAATCTTCCCGGTGCAGTCACGATGGGGATGCGCGTTTTCCTCGGTCGGGCGGCCGTGGGTCGCCCAGCGGGTGTGGCCGATGCCGTAGGTGCCATCGAGCGGCTTCAGTTGGATGGCCTCTTCGAGGTTGCGCAGCTTGCCTTCGGCGCGGCGTATCTGCAGGCCCTCTCCATTACCTCCGACGGCGATGCCCGCTGAATCGTAGCCGCGATATTCCAGCCGACGTAACCCGTCAATGATGACAGGGACAACCCTTTTCTTTCCGACATAACCGACGATGCCACACATCTAGTTTGCTCCATACGGCTGGGGCCCGAGAGGGTCGTGGTCTATGCAGACCGGGACGCTCGATCCCTGCGAGATAGGACGTGACCTCTAAATCTTATCTGATTTCGGGGGTGACGTGAGAGTTATGAATTACCAAGGCAACGGTTGCGCCAGTTGGGTCGTCATGTCGGACGTGTCCGCAAGGCAAGCGAGGCTAAGGCTCGAGTGTGAACCGATATTCCTCGATCACGGGATTAGTGAGAACCTCGCGGGCGATGCGCTCGACTTCGGCATTGGCCTCATCGCGTCCGACAGCATCATCGAGGCTAATTTCAAAGTACTTGCCCTGGCGTAGGTCACTGACGCCGCGATATCCCATCTTCTTCAGCGCGCCGTGGATGGTCTTCCCTTGAGGGTCGAGAACCGTCTTCTTGAGCGAAACGTACACGTAGGCTTTCATAGGAGATTTCTTATTATAGCTGGAGGCTTGAAGTCTCGTGGGGACGTCCGCCGTGCGTCAGCGCGACGGCGGCTGAAAGGCCTCATCAATTGCGACCTGGTAGCCTTTGACCAGCCGGTTGGTTTCATTGGCCATGCCGACGACGGCCATGAGTTCGTGAAACATCTCGGGCGACATGCCCTGTTTGCGCGCTGACGTGCCGTGCGAGGCGATGCAATACTCGCAGCCGTTGGTCACGCTGACGGCGACATAGATCATTTCTTTTACCAGGGGATCAAGTGCGCCGGGCGCCATGATCTGCTTAATGCTTTCCCAAGTGCGCTTCAAGAGTACTGGGTCATGAGCGATCGCCTTCCAGAAATTGTTGATCCAATCGACCTTGCGGGTCGCCATGATGTCGTTGTAAACTGAACGGACTTCCGGACCGGCGTCCGCGTATTCGACCAAGCCGTACGTTGCCATTACGAACTCCCTTTTCGGATGATGGGGACTTTCTGTTTGTATACCGCGACCTGAACGTCCCAGGAAAGAGCTTTAATCATTGCCTCGCGCAATTGGGCCGATGCGGCGGGCTCCCCGTGGACGAGATACGTCTGTTTGGGAGGCGCCTGGAACGTGCCCAGCCATTCCAGCAGCTCAGGTGTGTCGGCGTGGTCGCTGAACTGCTCCAGTGCCGCCACCTGCGCCCGTACCGGCACGATCTGGCCGAACATCTTGATTTCGCTCGCACCGTTCTTGATGTCATAGCCGCGTGTCCCGGGAGCCTGGAACCCGATGAACAATACCAGGCTGCGCGGGTCCGGCAGACGCTGAATTAGGTGGTGCAAGACCCGGCCGCCGGCAGCCATGCCACTTGACGAAACGATGATCGACGGATACGTGGATTGGTTGATCTTCTTTGAGTCCTCTGTAGTCAGATCAAAATAGAAGTTAGGCCACTTCAGGGGCGAGCCATATTTGTCGATGAGCGCCTTGGTCTCTGGACTGAACTCATTCGTGTACTTCAGGAATATCTCGACCGCCTTGATAGCCATCGGGCTGTCGGCGTGTACCGGCACGCGCGGAATCTGTTTCGTTTCCATCAGCTCTTTCAGCATGAACAGGAGCTTTTGCGTACGTTCCACGGCAAACGCGGGAATCACGACAGTCCCGCCGCGTTGCAACGTAGTCCGAATCAAGGCGGCCAGCTCAGGCCTAGGGTCGTCGTGAGGATGCTCCCGGTTTCCGTATGTGCTCTCCATTACGAGGTAGTCGCAAGACTCATTTTCCTTCGGGCCGGAATACAGCACGTGGCCAGGCGAGATGACGCTGTCGCGCACCCGGCCGATGTCACCCGTAAACAGCAGGCTCGTCTTGGCTCCGTCGGCCGTGAGAGTAATTTCCGCCATCGAGGAGCCCAGGATGTGCGCAGCATGAACGAATTGGAAGGAAAGTTCGTCAGACAGGCGCTTGAGTTGACCAAAATCCACCGGATGAAAAAGCGTCAGGCACTGTTGCGCCTCTTCCATGGTGTAGAGGGGCAAGGCCGGTTCATGTTTCGAGGTCTTGTGCCGGTTGTGAAACGCCGCGTCTTCTTCCTGCAGATGGCCGGAGTCAGGCAGCAGGACTCCGCAAAGGTCGATGGTTGGAGGCGTAGCGAAGATGGGCCCGTGAAAACCCTGCTTGACGAGACGCGGTATCCAGCCAGAGTGATCAAGGTGAGCATGAGTCAGGATGACAGCATCGATCTCCCGCGCGGGGAAGGGGAGGTCCTGCCAGTTACGTTCCCGCCATTCCTTCTGGCCCTGAAAGAGGCCGCAGTCAACGAGAATTTGAATGCCCGCCTTCCCGCTGGCATCTCCGGTATTGATCAGATGTTTGGAGCCGGTGACGACTCCAGCTGCACCTAGGAACTGAATGTAGCTCAATCGATCCTCGCAGGGGCGCAAGTCGCGCTGCCGCAGTCCAACTTGCATTTGTAGCTTCCCGAACGGCGGGATGGCAAGAGGGCGCAGTCGTTATTCGGGGTTCTCGGGCACATCGTAGGTGCTGTTCTTTGAGTCGCGAACGGGCACGCTGCCGTCGTTGGCAACGACTTTTGTGGGAGCTCCGGGAACCTGAGAACGCGCCGAAACCTTCTGGTGGGCAGGTGCCAGAATGCGAACCGTGCGCTCGCCCGCGGCCGTCTGGATCAGCACCGGCACCTCGGCTCCGGCGGCACCGAGATTCTCGATCGTTACAGTTGTCAACGACAGTTTGTTGGGGTCGTCGAGGACAGGCCGAGTATAAACCCGGTCGACCCGAAATTCGGGCAAGCCCCGATCGCGGTAAACCCAGTCATCAAAAAACCACTCAAGGTCGCGCTTGCGCCCCTCTTCCAAAAGGTCTTGGAAATACGACGGGCTGGAGTCTGACTTTGATTGATAGCCGGTGAGAGCATGTTGCAGCACGGTATCGCCGAGCATATCGCGCAGCATCCAGAAAACGAACGAACCCTTGCCGCGGAGAAGGATTTCGTCCGAGGTATTCAGAAGCGCACTGCTGGCATTACTCTTTTCCTCGGTGGAAGCTGCTGCGGCCGCGTCTTCGGTGGCGACGAGTGGGGGCAGGTACTCGTTGAGGAAAGTCAGGGCGCTCTTGCGCCCGTCACGCCGCTCCACAGATAACGCTTGCAAAAAGCGCTGCAGGCCGTCGTTCATCCACTGGCGCGGAGAGGAAAATCGCGCCGCCACCTGCGGTGGCATGAGCAACGTGCTCAAGGTAGCGGCGTCGGACGTACGCAATGGAGTAAACAGCAGGGGGCCATCCTGGTACGGGTTGGCGTTTGCGTCGCCCAGCTCGATGACAACGGGCGGGTGTGCCGGTGGAGTCAGCCAGTCGTTGAGCACAGCTTCATTGGTCTCTGCTGCTGCGGCGAAATCCTTGGCGGCTGATTGACTCTGGGCGGTGTAAATGATCGTAATGCCGGGACGTTCCAATCTTGCGTACTCGGCCACAGCGAACGCCGGCGTCCGATCTCCCATCTTCGCAAGGGCAATGCTATTGGTGATTTCGCTGGTCAGGCCTTCACTACGCGGATCGGCTGTCTGGTCAATCTTTCCACAGGTCGAACTGGCCGCGGTGCCCACAATGCACAGCCTGACGTCATCGCCGATGACATGAACGCTGGCGTCGAACTCGGTGTCGCGATGCCGGAATTTCCACTCATCAATCGCGGCAAATACGGCATCACCGTCGCTCAGACTCACGGCCGGCAGAGACACCGGATACCACACAACGTGCCCGAGTCCGCGGACGGCGGTAAAGGATTCACTGATCTGGTCCCAATCATTGCGGCTGGCAAGTGACTGGGGCGCCCCCATGCGCGTAAACCTCGTGGCATCGGGCGTGACCGTGCCGCCGTATTGCAAGTCCAGGGTTATGCTGCCGCCTGTCGGAACAGGCCTGGGAAGTGTCGCAATGACCTCAGATAGTCCGCCCGTGTGGTCAATGTCGGATGTGTAATTGTTGCCGATCCACTCTATCGGCTTATTCTCGAAGGCCACTCCGTTCCAAGTCAGGGACGACGAAACCTGCAGCACCGGGTTCTTCTGTGGCAGCTTCGAATCGTTGCGCAGCGTGATTCGGCCGGTCACCGCCATGACGTGAGATTGCCTGTCAATCTGCACGTCGAGCTGGTAGCGAGTGACTGTAAAAGCCTCCCGGTCAACAGCCCCGGCTGGCCCCGCGAGGAGCATCGCCCAAAGCAGCAAAAAGTGGGAGCACTTCATTTCGGTCGCGGAGATTTCTCTTTCGATTTTGGGCTGCGGCGCTGGCGAGCAACCTCATACATGACAATTGCGCCTGCGACCGAAACATTGAGGGAAGGAACCTGTCCCAACATCGGAATGGAGACCAGAAAGTCGCAACGCTTGCGCACCAGGTCGTGTAGGCCTTTCCCCTCGGCGCCAAGCACGACCGCGCAGTGCATGTTGTAGTCAATCTCGTCGTAACTCTGGGTACCGCGTTCGTCCAAGCCAATCGTCCAGAGATCGCGCTCTTTCAGCTCTTCCAGCGTACGCGAGATATTGGTGACACGGGCGATGGGCAGGTGCTCCGACGCCCCAGCCGAGGCCTTTACCACGGTGCCCGTCAAGCCCACTGCGCGACGTTCGGGAATGATGACACCGTCGGCCCCAGCGCCGTCCGCGGTTCGAATCAGTGCGCCTAAATTGTGCGGGTCTTCGATGCCGTCGAGGACGACAAGGAAGCTGTGCTCAGCCTTGCGCCTGTCCAGAAGCATGTCAACGTCGGCATATTCCTTGCCGCTGGTGACGGCGATTACCCCCTGGTGGGTGTGCGTATTGGCGAGCTTGTCGAGCTCTTCCCGCGTCAGGAAGCGGACCTGCACCCCGCTGGCGCGGCAGGTGTCAAGAATGCGCTGCACACGCTGGTCGTGCCGTTCGCGAGAGACACCCACGTAGTCAAAACTTCGGGCGCCGGACTTCAGCGCCTCGCTGACTGGGTGAATGCCGAAGATGATGACCATCGTTTACCAGTGTACGACAGCCGGTGGCGCGGTTTTGCCTGCTACACTGCTAGCGAGATGCGGTTTATACTCGGGGCGCATTTTGTGCCTGGGAGCAAGAATGACGATTACCGCAGTGATTGTCGATGACGAGCAACTGGCACGCGAGGAACTCGCGTTTCTGCTGAAAAGCTGCGACGTTGAGGTCTTGGCACAGGGCAAGAATGGCGTTGAAGCCGTTAACCTGATCAAGGAGTTATCCCCCAACATCGTCTTTCTCGATGTGCAGATGCCCGGCCTCGACGGTTTCGGCGTCATCAAGAAGCTGCTTGATCGCAAAGTTACCCTGCCGCAAATCGTGTTCGCAACCGCGTTCGACCAGTATGCCGTCCGTGCGTTCGAAGTCAATGCCGTCGACTACCTCCTGAAACCATTCGACAAGAAGCGTGTGGGCCAAGCCGTCGAGAAGGCGAAGTCGAAGCTGGAATCACCCGGCCCCGCCACTGACCAAATCGGCGCCCTCGTCAAAATGCTGGAACAACAACAGCGCCCGCAGGCCGCCAAGGTACTGCTGAAGTCCGCAGGCAGGATGTTTCTGATAGACCAAAAAGACATCTGCTACGCCTCGATCGAAGACGGCATTATCACCGTAGTGGCGACCAACATGGAAGGGCAGTCGAACTGTCGCACGCTCGAGGAGTTGCTCGACTCGCTGGACCCCAATGTCTTCTGGCGGGCACACCGCTCGTACCTGGTGAACATCCAGCGGATCAAAGAGGTGGTGCCCTGGTTCAAGAGTTCCTATCAGATCCGCATGGATGACAAGAAACAGGCCGAGATTCCGGTGAGCCGGGCGCAAACCAAGCGGCTTCGCGAGCTCTTCAACCTCTAGCCCGGTCCCGCGAAGCAAGCGGTTAGTCGTTCTTCTTTTCCTGGATTCTTCGCACAATCTTGGTCACAACGGAACGTGGTGAGAGGCGAAGCATGGCAACGCCCACGCGGTTCTTCCAGCCGGGGATCACGATCCGCTTTCCGCGATTCATGCCTTCGTAGCCCATCCGCGCGACGTCTCGAACGTCGACCAACAGAGGGCTATTGGCCATGCGCGTGCCCTCCAGATACGCACGCCGCTGAAAGTTGGTCTTGACCGGCCCAGGGCACAGGCACGTCACGGTGACGCCTGTCCCGTCGAGTTCCTCGGACAGGGCTTCGCTGAAACTTAACATGTATGCCTTGGTGGCGTAATACACCGCCATGAACGGTCCCGGCTGAAACGCCGCGGTGCTGGCGACGTTCAGGATCTTGCCGCCGCGCGCGCGGATTTGAGGCAGGAACAGTTTCGTCAGGTGGGTGGCTGCCACCATGTTCACCTGCAGCATTTCAGCCTCTAGCGCCCAGTCGGTGGTGGAGAAGGGGCCAGCAAGCCCAAAGCCTGCGTTATTTACCAGGACATCGACCAGCACCCCGGCTTCTTGCAACTCCTGGTACAACTCGGCTGCAGAGGATGGGTGGGCCAGGTCTTTCGGCTCGATTCTTACGGTGATACCGTAACGTCCCTGAAGGTCGTCTCCGATTTGCCGGAGCGCGCTGCGGTTTCGGGCCAACAGCACAAGGCGGTAACCGTCGCGGGCAAACAAATGCGCCAATTCGAGGCCAATACCGCTGGAGGCGCCGGTGATCAGCGCAGTTTTGGGAGCATAGAATGGGGCACTCGAACTCATGCGTCAGTTATAGCGAATTTCGGAGAGAAAGGTTGGACGAGCAAGCCCTATCGCCCCTATAGCTACTCACTTCGTAGCGTTCTGTTGCTCCAGGAATGTAACGATTTGCCAGCGCTGCTGCTTCGGCAGCTGTGTCCAGCTTGGCATTCCTTTGTTCAGGTCTCCATTCGTGATGAACCAGAACATTTCTCCCGGGGGCGCACTTTTTACCGATTTACTCAGCAAGGTGGGCGCTGGGCCCATCCCCTGCAGATTATTTCCGTGACACTGCGCGCAGTTCTGGGCATAGAGCTTCTTGCCGCCTGCAGCGGCCTGAGCGTTCCCGGAATATGGATTATTCGCCTGAGCTGCAGCCGCCGGCGCGCTATGGAACGATGCGTTCTGCGCGCCTAGCGATGCGCCACCCAGCAGCGCCGCTGAACAAGTGAAAATCACAATAAGACCTGCTGGTTTACGTTGACGTGAAATCAATTCGTCGTCTCCCAATCCCATTTTACAAGGATCGGCCGGCGAAAGAGCCTGCCATGTTGCGCCCGAAGCCGATCACCTCCAGCTGGCTCTCTGCCCGGCCACATTTTTGCCGATACTCCCTGCACGGCGGTGGATAGTCGGCAAGGTTCTGAAATAGGTGTCCTGAAATAGCATGCGGCGGAAAGAATCCAATGCTACAATATCAAATGCAACGTTGTTGCAACTAGCCTTGGTCGGTTCGAATTCATGAGTGCTCCATCGGCCAGGCGCGAGCTGCAGATTCAGTTGCAAAGCTTATGCAATAGCAGGCAAGGGCGCAGGGGGATTGAATTCTATGCCGTTTCCGGAGACAGCTGCGGCCGGATCTTTGCAGAACGCTCTCTTAAGTCGTGGCATCAGGATGACACGCCAACGCCGGATCATTCTCGAGATTATCGAGACTGCGAAGCAACACCTCGACGCCTCTCAGATCCTGCGCAAGGCCGCCAAGATCGACCCCGATATCAACCGAGTCACGGTTTACCGCACGCTGTCATTGCTCAAGAGACAGGGGTTGGTCGATGAACTCGACCTCATGCACTTCAAGGGCGACGGCCACTTTTACGAGCGCCGTCCGCAGCGCGATCATATGCATATGACCTGTTTACGATGTGGATCGGTGCAGGAATTCGAGAGTGATCTGTTCGACCGTGTCAAAGGGCAGGTCGAGCGGGACTGCCAGTTTCACATCATGATTGCCCGGTTTGAGATCGGCGGCTACTGCGTCAAGTGCCGCAGGTGATGCGAACTGGCGTGGAAACAAGACACGCGCGGAGGTTATCCGCGCGCTTCTCGATTTCTGGCTATCTGGATCGGCTACTCGTCAGCTGAAAACTCACTACAGTTAGACAACCTCATAGATGCTGAACCACGGTGTAGCAGCCTTCAGAGCATTGTTAACGTTTGCGATGTTGGCTACGCCTTCGGTCTCAAGCCATTTGCGGAAGGCATCGGCGCCATGCTCGGCGTAAATTGGGATGCCGTCTTTCCAGGTTGCGCGCCCGCACAGCACGCCGTTGAACTTGACGCCTGATTCGGCGGCGAACTCCAGGTCCTCGATGAATTCCGAGTTGCTCACGCCCGCCGACAGGTAGATGAACGGCTTGCTGGTCGCCGTAGCGGCCGCGCGATAATGTGCGAGCGCCTCTGCCCTCGAATACGCCTTGGTGCCCTTAAACGACTTGGCGCCTTCCACGTACTGCAGATTGATGGGAATTTCGACCTTCAGCACGTCCACGCCATAGCGGTCCTTGGAGAACTCCTCCATCGACTTGGCCACAACTCCAGGCTTCAGCTTCGCGAATTCTGCGCCTTTCTCATCGATGCCTTCCTTGTAGCCAATCAACTCCAGGAAGAACGGAATATCATTCGCCCGGCACTCATCGCCGATGCGCTCGACCCAAGCTTGCTTGTGATCGTTGATCTTCTGTTCGTCGAAAGTTGAGTAGTAGAGCAGAATCTTGACGCAATCCGCTCCAGCTTCTTTCAGGCGCTTGGCTGACCACACATCGAGAAGGTCCGGCAGGCGTCCGGGCAGGGCCTTGTCGTATCCAGTCTTTTCGTAGGCGAGCAGCAGGCCTGAACCCTTGGCGCGGCGCTTCGCTGCGGGCAGTCCCCACTCGGGGTCGAGCAGGATGGCGCTGGCGTGCTTGGTCAGAACCTCGGTCACGTGAATCTTGAACTCTTCCAGGCCGGCATCATTTGCGCGGCTACCGAGCATCTTCTTAAGCGAACCGCGTTGGTCCATGGCAGCGGCAGCGATCACCCCGCGGTCGGTCGAAACGTTCTTCATTCCCTGAATTTTTCCGGGAGTTAGTTTCATGACAATCCTCCTCGGGCGTGAGGCGCCCGTTATGAATTTTGGTCCGGCCTAGATGAGAATGGCTGGTCCTGCGGTGCAGGCTTGCAGGTAACTCCATTCTAAACGAACGGATACGAAGCCGCCCAGAACCGCCGCATTGGACAGGCTTCGGGCTTGTCGGAGCGTGATGTGGGCAAAGCGAACAGCATCATAGCGACGGTCCGGGCGATTGAGGGCTGGCCGCGCCCATGCTTTCTATCTCGCCAGACCAAGTTGCCCGAGCAACACTCGCTGATGCGAGACCAACGACTCAATTCCCGCGCGTGCCAGCGATATCATCTGTGCCAATTGTGCGTCATCGAATGGCGCGTGTTCGGCAGTGGCCTGCACTTCCACCATCTTGCCACTGCCGGTGATGACCATGTTCATGTCCACTTCGGCGCGCGAATCCTCTTCGTAGCAGAGGTCGAGCATGGCCGCGCCATCAACGATTCCGATACTGGTCGCGGCTACGAAGTCCAGCAGCGGCGAGACCGCAAGACTCTTACTTTGCATCATTGCGGTAATCGCAAGTCCCAAGGCCACGAACGCACCCGTGATCGAGGCCGTACGCGTTCCGCCATCAGCTTGGATGACGTCGCAGTCGATAAATACCGTGTGCTCGCCCAGTTTGCTCATATCGGTCACAGCGCGTAGCGAACGTCCAATCAGGCGTTGAATTTCATGGGTCCGGCCGCTGGCGCGGCCTTTCGTCACCTCTCGTGGCGTCCGCGTCAGGGTGGCGCGAGGCAGCATACCGTACTCCGCGGTCACCCATCCTTTTCCGCTGTTGCGGAGAAACTGCGGGACAGTGTCTTCAATGGTAGCTGTGCATACGACACGAGTGTTGCCAAGTTCAATCAGGCACGATCCCTCGGCCGTTGAAATGAAGTTCGGGACCATGTTGACGGGACGCATCTGGTCGAGTGCGCGATTATCCGAGCGATAGATCATAAGCTGCGATTGTAACGCCCGTCTGAGACGTAGACCCGGATCGAGACCGATGACTTGTGAAAAGGTGCAGACTCGTCCCGAAGTCGAACTGCTCAACCGCCCAGATCGACATGCTCGACGTGATCGACTTGGCGGCCCAGGAACTTAGCCGCGAGGCGCTTGAACTTATCGACGGAGTCAGTTACAAAAAAACGGAATGTGCGGTGGTCAACCCGAGAGTCGCCAATTCCAACGGATGAAATCGTGATCGAGGGCATCATCGCTTTCACGATCTGGGCGGTGGATTCGGCCGAATCAACAATCGCCATGCTCGCAGGCGTAATACGTCGCAACAACGGTGCCAGCAACGGATAGTGCGTGCAGGCCAGCACCAGAACGTCCGCACTACCAGTCGAAGCGGACATGGCTTCGTCGAGATAGATCTGCGCGACCTGCTCCGTGACGGGGTGCTCGTTCCACCCCTCTTCCACTAATGGAACCAACAGAGGACACGCCTTTTCGTGGACTACCATGCCGTGGCGGAGCAATGCCTCACGATAGGCGTGACTACTGACTGTAGCCTCCGTCGCAATCACGATGGCGGAGCGGGTTTTACTCACTTGTGATGCCATGTCCGCTCCCGGCTCCACGACACCGACCACCGGCACTGTTACCGCGGCCGTGATTTGCGGCAGCGCCATGGCGGTGGCGCTGTTGCAGGCGATCACCAGCAAGTCGATACTGTGCGATTCAAGAAACCTTGCCGCGCCGATCGCGTATCGAGCAACCGTCTCGGCAGACTTGGTGCCATAAGGCAGACGGGCGGTGTCTCCGAAGTACAGATAGTGGGCCGGCAGTTGGTTCGCTAGCGCACGCAGCACTGTTAGTCCGCCGACGCCGGAATCGAAAACGGCGATGCGTGGAAGCGTCATTTCGCGTCCTTCACAAGTACTTCCAGATCGCTCGCAGTATAGAAGCGGGCAAGGTTGGCATGGCCGGCCAGCGTCTCGCGCTCTTTGCCATCCACCAGAATTTTGACTCGACTGATCTGCGGGTCGTTGGCATTGAGTGTCAACGCAATAGAGGCGATTGTCAGTTCTTCCGCCAAGACGCCAGACGGGTGCGAGTCGGCAAATCCTGCGCTGGTGTTGACGACTGCTGTGTCGCTCCCGAGCAAGAACACATCCAGAACGTCGGCCCTGGTGCCGATAGCATGCGGAGACGAATCCTGCTCGTAACGGGCGAGCAGGGCGCGCAAGATGGCGCGCGCACGTTCGCTGCGCTCCTCAGGCAGTGACACATTGTCCTGCACTCTGTGCAAGCAGCCTTCACTATCGGATGCAACGTAAAAGCTCACTGCGGACGTGGGTCCGCTGGCCGGTGGCAACACGACTTTCGGTTGCTCCGCCAATCTCTGTTCTTCCAGTGCAACCCGATTGCGCAAGTGCCGGGCGTAAACCGCCAATCCGCCGGCAACCAAGGTAAGCACGAGGAACATGATGACGAGCGGCCGGGTCATGGATGCGCCTCACGGGTTGCCGAGCGGGATGCTGCGATCCCTTCCGCGAGCGCCTGGGCTACCTGCGCCAGGTAAGCCGGCTTCGCGATGTCTGTAACCTCATCGCTCGGAGAGGCGATCTCCACCGCGATTGCAGGCGCAGCGATGTTGTTCATCGGCCGCAGCGGTGAGCTAAGCAGAGTGTTTGGGAGTTTGCGCGAAACGAGTTCCGCCATTACGGCATCAGCTACCGCCGTGCTTGTTTCCACGTACGCCGATTGCGCTTTGTCCCACGGCAGAAAATCGCGCGGGCTGGTGCTGCTCGCCTCGACCATTGAGGTGAATACATGGACGCCGCGCCCGGTGTTGGCCGCATGGAGCGCTACATACAAGCCCGGGCGAGCGGCGTTGGCCGAGACCGCCCGCTGGTCCAGCGGTATGGTGTTGTCCGAGTTGCGCAATAACATTGCTGCTATTCCGCGGCTTTCCAATTCACGCTGCAACCGGCGCGCCAGGCCCAAGACCACATCTTTCTCCTGCAGTTCCTTGGCGATTGCCGCTCCAATGTCGGTGCCGCCGTGTGCGGGGTCGATCAGCACAAAAAAGCGGGGCGGCCCAGCCGGCTTCGGTTGCGCTGCAACCGGCGGCGCCGGCGTCACGGGAATCGGCGCCGGAGCCTGCTGCACGATCGGCTGCTGCGGCGCTGACGGAGCTGCCGTAATCACAATCGTTTTGCCGCCGTCGGCGAAGTTCGCCATCAATGGCCCGGTCCCTGTGACATCGAGCTCGCCCACGCCATCATGCTCAGTGAACCTCGCTCCCGTAATCAAGGGGTCGGCGAAGGAGACTTGATCGATTGCGGGGAGCACCGGGTCCCGCCGAAACTTAAACCGGATGTGTCCCGGCTCGGTAGCGATGGTCGGATTCACCGGCGAGTCGAAACTGACAAACAGCTTCGACGGAGCGCCGCTTCGCAATTCCAAGGCGAACCGCTTGCCAACGTCGCCCACAAACAGCCGCCGCGCACCCGGATTGAGCCTAATCGGGAGGGCAAGCGCACTGGACAGCACCGCGCTCACCGACGACAACGAAACATAGCCCCTGCCGTCTCGCAACACGAAATTTGCTGCTAATTTGAGATTGTTGCCGCCAACCTTGCCTTTATCCTTGCCGTCATGAAACTGCAGTTCGACCTCTCGCAGGCCTGGAGCGGAAAATCGCAGCTTCAATTTCTTGCCGTCCACACGAGCGTCCACTGTCCCCATAGGCTCCAGTAGCTCGACCAAGCCAACGTAGGGTTGTCCATTCAGGTCAATGAGGGGTACGGAGTACGAAGCCTGGCGGGAGTAAACCGACAACTGTTGTCCATCGTTCGCTTGCGCAAGAACAACAGAATGGCGGAGCCAGCTTGCGGTGAAAGCGCAAAGTACGAGCGCAAGTAAGCCCGCCAACAACGCATAGTGCCGCCAAGCACGGAACAATCTAACGGCCTCCAGAGACGGCAGGCTGACCGGATTCCTCCAGAGAGTAAATCGTCATTCCGCTGAGCAGCTTGGGGAAAAAGTCAGTGGACTTCTGCGGAAGCACCTCGCCGCTGAAGGCGATGTCCTTCACCTGCTGCATGCGTACGGGATTCATGAGAAACGCAACATTGGCCCCACGCCGAACTTCCTCCACTGCCTCCTGCGCCTCCCGGACATACTTGAGGTGCTTCTGGTCGCGAATATCCGCCTCCGACATTCCCAGGGTTTCTTCGAGCACGAGCTTGTGGAGTTGAACTACGTCAAGTGTCTGCTGCTGTTCTGACTGGCCAGCCAACCACTCGGACTTCTGGTGCTCGTGTGCGCGCAGCAGGTACCATGCATCTGCAGTGACTGCCAGTAATGCTGTGCGAACTTTGCCTGCTTCTCGAAGCAGGTTCGCCGCCGCTTTCAGATCGCCGCCGCCTTCTAGTTTTTCAACGTCAAAATACTTCCGGAGACGGTCGAGAGTAGCGGCCAAGTTAAATCCCTCCAGCCCGATGACCACTCGGTGCGTCGGCAGGACCACGAGGCCGGTCGAATCCATGTTCACTAAAGTCATCATGACCCGCTCGTACGGCGCATCGCCTGACTTGCCCGCCTTGAGTCGCATTTCATTGCGATAATTCAATGCGGTCTCGTAGCGATGATGACCGTCGGCGATAATCAGCTTCTTGTCGCTCATGGCCTGCTGGACGCGTTCAATGGTGGTCGGGTCTGACACCTTCCACAGACGGTGAAGCACGTCATACTCGTCCGTGACCTCGACGTCAGCCGGGCGAGTTTGGGACAGAATGGCATCAACCTCTCCAGCCGGATCGCTGTAGAGCATGAAGATCTGCCCGAAGTGCGCCTGTGTTGCCTGCAACAAGTTGAGGCGGTCAGCTTTCGGCTTGCTTAGAGTCTGTTCGTGCCGGAAGACGACCTTCTGTTCGTACCCTTCCAGTTGCCCTGCAGCGATGAATCCGCGGCGCTCCCAGCGCGCGCCGGAAGCATCGCCAGGGACCGTAAAGGTCTGAGTGTAAAGATAGATACTCGGTTCGTGATCCTTCGCGACGACCCCACTCTCACGCCACGCCCTCAGGCTCGCGGCGGCGCGACTATAAACATTCTGCTGCTCGTTATCTCCCGGCTCAGCCTTACCCAGAATGACCCGCACGAGGTTATAAGGGCTGGCCGCGTAGTAACGCTCCTGCATGGCAGGCGAGATTTTGTCGTACGGCTGGGTTACAACATCTTGAACCGGCACCTTGGCGGGATCGTAGCGGAGAGCTTGAAAAGAGAAGATTTTTGCCATCTGAACGTGATTTCCGATTCGTAAATTGAATGAAAGTGAATGGAGCGAAGTAAGCTTGATTGTAGCAGTTGGTGGAACGGAATCCGGCGCCGACCTTGCATCATCTACTGAGCAGTTGAGAGAGGCGGGCGCATGCGCGGGTCGTTGCAGATGTTACGACCTGCAAGGCGTTGTGGTACCATTCAGCCCACCGGAGTAGAGGAGTCTATGGCTCGGGGCAGCATCATGGGAGTCGGGTCGGCTACCTCGACGACCCGGTCACAGTCAACGGCGAGATCCGCCAGCGCGTGTTCCCGTCCGCTAGCTCGTCAACGCCTGCTCCCACGTCTTGCTATCCGTGTTTTGCTGTCGGCCTGTGTTTTGGCGACCTCCCTTGTGGTTCCTGCGTTCGGCCAAAGCGACCAGCCCGATGTTCACGTGGTCCCACGCGAGCAGAAAAAGGATGCCAAGCCCGATCCAACCGTTATGCCTCCTGATGTCGCTGCCGAGGCCAAGGCGGCCGGCGTGTCTGTGGACCCATCGCTTAAGACCCATACCAAGCCGATTCGCAAAGACGTTGATTTGGTGCTGGTGCCTGTCACCATTACCGATCCCATGAACCGGCTGGTTACCGGCCTCGAGAAAGAGAACTTCCTGCTGACCGATAACGGCCAACCGCAGGAGATTCGCCATTTCTCCAGCGAGGACGCGCCCATCTCGTTGGGCGTGATTTTTGACGTCAGCGGTTCGATGTCCAACAAGATCGATAAATCACGCGATGCGGTCGTGGAGTTCTTCAAGACTGCCAACCCCGAAGACGAGTTCTTTCTCATCACATTCTCTGAGAAACCCGAAGTGCTGGCCGACTTTACAACCTCCGTCGAAGATATTCAGGACAAACTGGTGTACGCGGTTCCCAAGGGTCGCACCGCGCTGCTGGACGCGATTTATCTGGGAATGAATCGGATGCGCAAGGCGAAACACCAGAAGAAAGCATTATTGATCATTTCCGATGGCGGCGATAACCACAGCCGCTACACGGAAGGCGAGATCAAGTCGATGGTGAAGGAAGCGGACGTTCAGATTTACGCCATTGGCTTGTATGATCGCGATTTCAAGACACCCGAGGAGCGCGAAGGTCCAGAACTCCTGACTGAGATATCTGACGTGACCGGTGGACGCACTTTTGCGATTGCCTCCAACGAGCTGGCCGATGTGGCGACCAAGATCGGTATCGAGTTACGCAATCAGTATGTTCTAGGGTATCGCCCCACCAATCCCACGCGCGACGGGAAATGGCGCAAGATTAAGGTGAAGCTGAATCCTCCCAAGGGTCTGCCGCCCCTGCACGTTTATGCTAAGACCGGATACTATGCCCCGACGGAATAGCAAGGCCTTTTTTTGCTTCGTCTTTTCATTGATCTGTACGGCGCTGTCATTAGGACAGAACTCGCCTGCGCCTCCTCCACAAACTCCGCCGTCTGCAAACGCGCCCAGCGACAAGGGCCAGGAGCCCTCCGAGAAGAGCGGCAACGTATTTGTCTTCCGCAAAGAGGTTGACGAAGTCACGCTTCACGCAACCGTGGTGGACGACAAGAACCGCCTCGTGACCGGACTGGATCGTTCCGATTTCACCGTGTACGAAGACGGCAAGCCGCAGACGATTACCTCGTTCCGGCGCGAGGACATCCCCGTAGCCGTCGGCATCGTCATCGACAATTCCGGCTCCATGCGCGACAAGCGGCCCGCCGTCAATGCTGCGGCCATCAACTTCGTGAAGTCGAGCAACCCCCAGGACAAGGTCTTTGTTGTCAACTTCAACGAAGATTACTTCCTCGACCAGGACTACACCGCGTCCATCCCAAAATTGAAAGACGCTCTGGAGCGGATCGAAGCGCGTGGCGGGACAGCTCTTTATGACGCCGTTGTTGCGTCTTCTGACCACCTCAAGAAGTCCGGCTTGCTCGAGAAGAAAGTGCTGCTAGTCGTGACGGACGGCGAAGATAATGCCAGCCAGGAATCGCTGGAACAGGCGATCCGGCGACTGCAGGAAGAGAACGGCCCAACGGTGTACACCATCGGCCTGATGGACGAAGAACGCTCCAAACGTGCTCGCCGGGCATTACGGGAAATGGCGGAGGAGACCGGGGGGATTGCCTTCTTCCCGCTGGGACTTGCTGAGGTGGACGCCATCACCCAGCAAATCGCCCACGACATTCGCAACCAGTACACCATTGGATACAAGCCCAGCAAGCCCCAGAGTGAGGGCGGATTCCGGGTTGTGAAAGTGGTGGCTAACGCCAAGGGCTACAAAAAATTGCAAGTACGCACGCGCAGCGGCTATTACGCCGGTCAGCAGCGGGCCGAATCGCCTAAAGCATCCAGCCCCTCCAAGTAGCCATTTCGAAGTGCTGGTGCTATCTCGTCAGTTTCTTGGAGGAGCTGCCTGAAATTTAGCTACTACTTTTTTCCTCGCCAGCAACTCGAGGGTGTTTCCTTCAATCTGATAGGAGCCGGTATCGGTCAGGGCTTGGTTGAACTCCTGCTCCTGCTTCATGATCGGATCGGGGCATGCCATCATCGTCATCGCGCCGCCCAGAAGCTCCAGGGAATTTCCATTGAGTTGGAAGGTTCCCGTTATTTTGTTGCAGCCCGACGATCCCGAATAGCGCTTCTGATCCGGATCCAGCACCAGGTATGCGGGATTCTGCGGGTTCATGGAGGCGACCGGCTTGCCGTTCAGCTCAATCAACATCCACCTCGTTCCACGCAGCGCATTGGGCGCGGCTGGATTCGACGGTGCCGGCGCACTTCCTGCCGCGGGGGCTGCGGGCCGCGCTCCGGCGGGCTCCACGACTAGCGCAACTTGGCTCGGCGCTCCATTCGTGAGTACGGGATAGATCCGCGTCGTCGTGAACAGCAGAGTTTCCCCCAGCGTTATCCGCGCCCGTACCGCGTAGCGATGCGAAGGTTGGATGTCCTGTGCGGAATAAGGCAGCTGAAAAGGAATTGGCACCTGCTGTCCGAGGGCGGAGAAGACGTTCTCAGCTATCAGCTTGGCGGGTGCATCAGCGATGCTGACGTCTTCCAGGCGGACGTCAATCGCCGCCTCCGGCGCCAACGGCATCGGCACCTGATAAGTGATCGTGCCGGTAATCATCGCAGACCCGGCCCCGGAAGCTTGCCCAGTCGCGATGGCAGGCACCACAAGAGCAGCGCACAGCAAAATCTGGCACACACGTCCGCACGTCATTCAGAGTATTCCTCCCGCAGATTGACGCTTCGAATACTCAAAGCGTACCACGCGCGAGATGTCGGTTCGCGTTGACCGGAGGTTTCGCCATCACGTACCCTTATCAGTCGACTGTTGCATTTTTACCAGCAGAACAGCCATGAAAATAGCCGAAACTTCCTCTCTCCGGGTGGCGGAGGAGATCACCGAACTGGTTGGCGAAACGCCGGTCCTTCACCTTCGTCGCATCGTCCCCTTCGGCGACGCCGATGTTTACGCCAAGCTTGAGTACCTCAACCCCGGCGGCAGCATCAAAGACCGCGCTGCCCTGGGCATGATCCAATGTGCCGAACGCGATGGCCGCCTCCAGCCCGGCGCCACCATCTTCGAGGCCACCGCCGGAAACACCGGCGTTGGACTGGCGCTGATTGGCTGCAACCGCGGTTACAAGGTTGTGCTCGCCGTGCCGGAGAAGTTCTCCCAGGAAAAAGTTGAACTGATGTCCGCCTTGGGTGCCGAGGTCATTCGCACCCCTGACTCTGAGGGTATGGAGGGCGCCATCCGTTGCGTCAAGGAGCGGGCCGCCCGGACGCCGAATTCTTTCATGGCCGCCCAGTTCGAAAATCAGGACAACCCCAACTTCCATTACGAAACCACCGGCCGGGAGTTCTACGACCAGTTGCAGGGCCGGGTCGATGCCGTCGTTATCGGCGCTGGTACCGGCGGCACCTTCACTGGCGTGGCCCGCTATTTCAAGGAGCGCAATCCGCGCGTCTTGGCGATCGCGGTTGAAACCCAGGGCTCGGTACTGGGCGGTGGGCCCAAGGGAGATCACGCCATCGAAGGCATTGGCGCCAGCTTTATCCCCAAAACCTTTGACGCCTCGCTGGCCGACGAAATCATTGCGGTGAGTGATCGCGACGGATTCGACATGGTTAGGAAGCTGGCTGCGGTCGAGGGGGTTCTCGCCGGCTCCAGCGCGGGCGCAAACGTGTTCGTCGCCATTGCCATCGCCAAGCGTCTCGGACCGGGCAAGCGCGTTGCCACCATCATTCCCGATTCCGCCGAACGCTATTTGTCGAAGGACATTTTCCATTTCAAAGGCTAGACGCTCCACCCGGCCTCGAACCACCTCGTTCCGGCCGCTTCGCACCAGGGAGTTCCACGCGATGAGCAAGAGCAAGCAGCACGGTTTCTCCACTCGTTCAATTCACGTAGGAAACGCACCCGACCCTTCGACCGGGGCGGTCGCTCCTCCGATCTTTGCCACTTCGACCTATGCTCAGGAAGAGCTCGGCAAAACCAAGGGCTACGACTATTCCCGCGCCGGCAATCCCACCCGCACTCGTCTCGAGGAAAACCTCGCATCGCTGGAGGGCGGCCACGCGGCCCGTGTCTTTTCGAGCGGCATGGCTGCGGTCTCGGCGCTGGCCAGCCTGATGAAGGCCGGCGAGCACATCGTGGCTTCCGACAATCTCTATGGCGGCGTCCCCCGCCTCTTCAACCAGGTGCTGGTGAATTTCGGCCTGCAATTCACCTACGTGAACACCGCTGATCCCCGCAATGTCGCCAAAGCCGTTCGCAAGAACACCCGTTTCGTTTACATCGAGACGCCCACCAATCCACTGATGGGCCTCACCGACATCGCAGCCGTCAGCGAGATCGCGCACAAGAAGCATTGCCAGGTCGTAGTGGACAACACCTTCATGTCGCCCTATTTTCAGCAGCCCATCCAGCTCGGCGCCGACATGGTGCTGCACTCGACTACCAAGTTCCTCAACGGCCATAGTGACGGAATCGGCGGCGTACTGGTGTGCACCACCGCCGAACAGGCGGAGAAGCTGGCGTTTGTGCAGAAAGCAGTCGGTGCAATTCTTTCGCCGTTTGAATGCTGGCTGGTGCTGCGCGGGGTGAAAACGCTTTCGGTGCGCATGCAGCAACACGATGTCAGCGGGCGCATTATTGCCGACTATCTCAGCCGCCATCGTAAGGTCAAGCGTGTTTTTTATCCTGGACTGAAAAACCATCCGCAGTACGAACTCGCCTGCCGCCAGATGTCCGGGTTTGGAGCCTTGATCACGCTCGAGACTGGGTCGTTGGCCAACGCCAAGAAGCTGCTCAAGCGAGTGCGCGTGTGCACCCTCGGTGAGTCGCTGGGCGGAGTTGAGACCCTGATTTCGCATCCGGCCACCATGACCCACGCCGCCATCGGCCCGGAAGGCCGCAAGAAGATCGGACTTACTGACGGCATGGTAAGAATCTCGGTCGGTATTGAGGACGTCGACGACCTCATCGCCGATCTGGAGCAGGCGCTGGCGGCGATCTAAGTTCTATGTCGCGAGAACCTGGCATGCCTTGCGTTCTCGTGTTTTCAATCTCCATGAGCGGGACGCGAACCCAGGGCAACCGGCATCAGGCCATATCAGAAGTGTTGTAGTGTTCTAGTTCGATATAACAAAGATAATTTATTGCACGGTTGTTTAGAATCAGTTGGTTAGCCGGAAATTGTTCGCAACCCATTGAATAATAAACAGTTTATATCTATCCATGTCATTCTAAAGATAGTTGCGACCTACTATTTCCGTTATTCATTCGCATCTGGGCAATTTCCGGAGGTGCCGCTGGTCTGCCGGTGCTTACGACGCCAAGGAAGCTGACCCACGAACGCCCTGGATTTGGCTACGCAGCTCGGAGTTTTCAAAGAGCTAAAATGAGCCACGGTCTGGGCGCGGTCGCGGGCAGAGACACCTCTCCTCTTGCCTCACGAGGCTATTCTTACAAGACGCGAGGTGTATCGCGAAAGTGCAGCGGACACGTCGCGTTGTGATAAGCCGAGTGGAGCCTTCCACGCTGGTTCACTACTGAGAGCACGGGAGTGTGAGGGATGTCTTGGGACACTCTCGGCTCTACCCGTACGCACAAAGGCTACAAAATTTCGTAAACAGGTTCAGTCGCTAGTCGAAAGGCAAGCATTTCTACGTTGATGGCAGATTCAGAGTCTTCCTAGAAAATCTGGGTTACGCCCTCTTGCATCACACGGATTCTGTCGGTTACGCCCAGCTCTCGGGCTGCACTCAATAATCTCTGCACAGGCTCGTCCACGGGCTCGTAGGAGAGGCGGAAGGAGCCGTAGTGCATGGGGACCATCCAGCGGGAGCCGAGGTCGCGGAAGGCCTGCACGGCGTCCTCGGGGCTGGTGTGGACGTTGCGAAACGACGCCGGGTGGTAAGCGCCGATGGGCAGCAGAGCGAGCTCGGGGCGCAGGCGCGCGCCGATTTCGGAGAAGCCGTCGAAGTAGGCGGTATCGCCGGCATGATAGACGGAGTGGTGGTCAGAGCGGATGACGAAGCCTCCGTAGCCGCGATGCACGTCGCGAATGACGCGGGCGCCCCAGTGGCGGGACGGCGTGTGAGTGATTTCGAGAGGGCCGAGGCGGAAGCTCTGCCACCAATCCATTTCAACGACGCGGGAAAAGCCGAGGTCGCCGACGAGATCGTTGAGATGTTTCGGCACGATGATGAGCGGGCGCTTGCCTGACTTGCGGCGGGTGAGGTTGGCGATGGAGCGCAACGACGGGCGGTGCAGGTGGTCGAAGTGCGCGTGCGAGACCAGCACAGCGTCGATGGGCGGTAGATCACGCAAGCGCAAGCCGGGGCGGCGAAGCCGCTTGAGGACAAAGATCCACTTCGCGAAGTTGGGGTCGATGATGAGGTTCTTGCCACCGATCTGGAGCAGAAAACTGGAGTGGCCGATGAAGGTGAGGCCCATCTGTCCGCGGGAGACGAGTTGGGGTTTGCCGGTATGGCCGGTACGAGGGGTGATTACGGAGCGCCCAACCAGACTCGAGATCTGGCGGGCTTTCCGTCGAACCGTGATTCCTGTCATGTCAGGTGATTAGACGCCAAAATCAAGTCGAGCGATGCGCTGGTTTCGCGACGCTGCCACGAAGGCATTCCTTGACCGCGTTCCGCTGGTCAGATTAAATCAAACGTAGGGCTGGAAGGAGAGTTCATGCGAATTGCATTTCTAGGCTTGGGCATTATGGGTAGGCCGATGGCCTCCAACTTGGTGAAAGCGGGACACGACGTTGCGGTGTGGAACCGCACGGCGCGACAGCACGTGGATGGCGCACGTACCGCAGTCTCGCCCGCGGAGGCGGCCAAAGACGCCGACCTGGTATGGATGTGCGTGGCTGACACCGCGGCGGTCGAACGGGTCATGTTCTCGGCCGACGGGGTTGAGCAATCGCTGCGAGAAGGTATGGTGGTTGCGGATTCCAGCACGATATCGCCGTCAGCCACAGCAAAATTTGCCCAGCGCGTTGCCGAAAAGGGAGCGCAGTGGGTCGATGCTCCGGTGACGGGCTCGAAGATCGGCGCGGAAAATGGCCAGCTTATCTTCATCGTCGGTGGTCCGGCTGAGACCGTGCAATCCATGGAACCGCTCTTCAAGGCGATGGGCAAGACCGTGATTCACGTTGGCGAGACAGGGAAGGGGCAGTCCGCCAAGATTTGCATGAACCTGCAGATTGCCATGATTTACGAAGGATTTGCTGAGGGCATGACCCTGGCCCGCAAACTGGGTGTCGAGCCGCAGAAAATGGTTGAACTGGTTCAGGCATCGATGATCAAGTCGGGAGTGACGGACTACAAAGCGCCGTTCGTGCTGCGCGGAGATTATTCGCCGAACTTCCCACTACGACTGATGCACAAAGATATCCACCTCTTGCTCGATACCGCGAAAGAGGTGCGGGTGAAGCTGCCCGCATTAGAGACCGTGGATGAGATTTATGAATTGTCGAGTGAGGAAGGCTGGGACGATCTCGATTACGCCGCCACGATTCAGCTGCTCGAAAAGTGGGCCGGGCTCAAAGTATCGAAAAGGTAGGGAACCGGCGGCTCTCTATTTAGGATTGCCCAATCCGGCAACGGTCAATCGCTGTGGATCTCCCGGCTGGATATTGTTGGTTTCGAGGCATGCCTTGATGCGCTTCTGGAGTTCGCGCTTTATGGCATATTGGGAGCCCGGCCGCGTTTTGACGAGCAGCAGATAATCCACCGTGTTTCCGCTAATCTTTTCGACGCCGGCAACCTGCGGGGAGGAAACGAGCATGTCGGCGAAACTCGGGTCATGGGCGAAGTCTTGGCCGAGCTGCTGCAAAAGCGCGATGACCCGGTCGCTAGGCGCGGAGTAATCAACTGACACTGGCAAGGATAGCTGCGACCAGTCGCGTGTGAGATTGCTGACGACCGTGATCTGGCTGCTCGGAACCGTGTGCAGCGTGCCGTCGGCGTCGCGCAACATGGTTCGCCGCAGGGTCATGTTTTCCACGGTGCCCTGTACCCCAGCAATTTTCACCGTGTCACCGATGTCGTACTGGTTCTCAGCCAGAATGAAGAAGCCGTTGATAAAGTCCTTGACCAGCGTTTGGGCGCCAAATCCAATGGCCAGGCCGGCGACGCCGGCACTGGCCAGAAGCGGCCCCATGTTTATGCCCAGTAGCGACAGGATCTGCATGCCGGCAATCGAGGTAATGACCAGAATTCCGACGCTGTAAGTGGCAGAGGATACGGTGCGGAACTGCTGGGAGCGCACCGACGGCGGGAGATCCTGACGGCCTCCGAGTTCGGCGATGTGGCGGGTGACAATCTTCAGCAGACGGGTCAGTATGAACGCGATGAGCAAGACGCCCAGGATCTTCGGCACCTGGTACCGCAAGAAGGCGAACCCATCCTGACGCCAATCGTCGAGCACCTCGATGATGCGGCTGGGACCGAAGAACACTGCCAGTATGGATAGAATTGCAGGGACAGACATGCGTGGCCGATTATAACAACGCAACCACGCTGGGCCAGAATTGACGGAGATGGGTTTCCCGAACGCACGCCTGGGGAGGGTTCGTGCAGCAACGGGCGGAGAGGATTGCGATGTTGCGCAAAGCAAAGTGCTCGATATTCTCGACGGCGGTGATCTTTGTAGTGTTGGCGGGCGCTGCCGGATATGGGCAGGTAATGGGTCCGCCTGCCGATGCCAGCACACCTTCCGGGCCTACAGCGGCGAGAGCCCGAAGACCCATGGACAGTGCAGCAAAAGAAGGAGCTGGCGAAGAAGCAAAACGAATTGCGGCAACAGGAGATTAAGAAAGACACAGATCAGCTCCTTGAACTGGCTACCGAACTCAAACAGTATGTGGACAAGACCAACGAGAACATACTCTCAATGGACGTGATCAAGAAGGCGGAACAGATCGAGAAGCTGGCCCAGGCGGTGAGGGAGAAGATGAAAGGGCAGTGAGAAGAAGCAACTAGCGATTAGCAACTAGCAATTAGCAATGGCAAAAGCAAGAGCAAGAGCCAAAATAAACACGAAGGCAGGAACGCCATCCCTTGCGGGATGGCGTTCTGTTGTTGAGGTGGTTCTTAGTCTTCTGACTTTACGATCCGCATGCGGTAGAACGACCGCCACACGAACGTGAACGAAATCGCGAAGAACACAACCGCGAGGATGTGCGCGAACGTAGTTCCGCTGGTGGCCGTCAGTTGCACCGCCAGCTCAACCGCCAACAGCCCGAAGAGGGTGGTGAACTTGATGATGGGGTTCAAGGCCACGGAAGAGGTGTCTTTGAAAGGATCGCCGACGGTGTCGCCAACCACGGTTGCATCGTGCAGCGGCGTGCCTTTCTGCTTCAGCTCGACCTCGACGATTTTCTTGGCGTTGTCCCAGGCGCCGCCGGCGTTGGCCATGAACATGCGCCTGGTACAACCCGGAGATGGCGATCGCGATCAGGTAGCCGATGAAGAAGAACGGCTCGACGAAGGCGAAGGACAGGGTGACGAAGAAGACGGCCAGGAAGATGTTGAACATACCCTTCTGCGCATACTTCGTGCAGATTTCAACGACCTTCTTGCTGTCTTCCACCGAGGCCTTCTCCACGCCTTCGAGCCGGATGTTCTTCTTGATGAACTCGACTGCGCGATAGGCACCGGTGGTGACCGCCTGCATCGACGCGCCGGTAAACCAGTAGATCACCGCGCCGCCGCTGATCAGTCCCAGCACAAACGGAGCGTGCAGCAGCGAGAGGTTCTCTTTGCCCTCCGTCAGGCCGTGGGTAAGCGCCATGATGATGGAGAAAATCATGGTGGTGGCGCCGACGACCGCCGTGCCGATCAGCACGGGTTTCGCCGTCGCCTTGAAGGTGTTTCCCGCGCCGTCATTCTCTTCCAGCATGTGTTTCGCGCGGTCGAAGTTCACGTCGACGTTGAAGTCCTTCTTCAATTCAGCCGCGATGTTCGGGACCTGCTCGATCAGCGACAGCTCATAGACCGATTGCGCGTTGTCCGTAACCGGACCGTAGGAATCAACGGCGATGGTGACCGGCCCCATGCCGAGGAACCCAAAAGCGACCAGGCCAAATGCGAACACGGCGGGAGCCAACATCAGCTGCACCAGACCCATGGTGCTGAAGTAATAGCCGATGCTCATGAGGCCGACGATGGTGAAGCCGAGGTAATAGCAGGAAAAGTTGCCCGCGACCAGGCCCGACAGGATATCGAGCGACGCGCCACCCTCTTCTGCCGAGGTCACGACTTCCTTGACGTGGCCGCGACTCGACCGAAGTGAATACCTTCACCAGTTCGGGAATCACCGCGCCCGCGAGCGTTCCGCAGGAAATGATGGTCGCCAGCTTCCACCACTGTGAGGTGTCGCCGCCAAGGTCGGGAACAATCAGCTTCGACACGATGTAGGTCAGGATGATCGATACGATCGACGTGAGCCACACCAGCGAGGTCAGAGGGGCCTCGAAGTTCATCTTGTCGGCGGTTCCGTAGCGCGCCTTGGCTACACCTTCATTCAGGAAGTAGGCGAAGGTGCTCGAAACCAGCATCATGATGCGCATCACGAAGATCCACACCAGCAGTTGCACTTGCACGTGGGGATCCTTGACGCCCAGCAGGATGAATGTAATCAGCGCGACGCCAGTCACGCCATAGGTCTCAAACCCGTCGGCGCTAGGCCCAACCGAGTCGCCAGCGTTGTCGCCCGTGCAGTCAGCAATGACGCCCGGATTGCGCGCGTCGTCTTCCTTAATCTTGAAGACGATCTTCATCAGGTCGGAGCCGATGTCCGCGATCTTGGTGAAAATGCCGCCCGCGATACGGAGAGCGGCCGCACCGAGCGATTCGCCGATCGCGAACCCGATGAAGCACTGGCCCGCGTAGTCGGCAGGGATGAACAGCAGGATGCAGAGCATGATCAGCAATTCCACGCTGATCAGCATCATGCCGATACTCATGCCGGCCTTAAGCGGGATTGCATAAATCGGATAGGGCTTGCCGCCGAGCCCGGCAAACGCCGTCCGCGAGTTCGCAAATGTGTTGACCCGGATGCCGAACCACGCCACGCCGTAACTTCCCGCAATTCCAATCAGGCTGAAGAGAAGAATAACTGGCAGCGTGACTGCGATGGGCTTGCCCGGTACTGGCGCCAACCATCCAAAATAGGCCGTGATGATCACCGCGATGAACACCCACAGCACCAGAATGAACTTACCCTGCGTGACGAGGTACGTCTTGCAGGTTTCGTAAATTAGCTCTGAGATCTCTCGCATCGAGCGATGCACGGGAGCGTTCTTGAGCTGCATGTAAATCGCCATCCCAAACGCCAGCCCGAACAGGCAAAACAGCAGCCCGATCATCAGCAAATTGTGGCCATTTATCCCCAGGAAACTCACCGAACTCAGATCGGGGAGTTGGAGACTGGCTTCGCCAGAGGCCTCACTGGGTTGAGCCAGCGCCGTCGAACAGCCCAGGATCAAAAGACCAGCCAGAGCTCCGGCATTTCTGCCCGATGGGCTGATGAAGTTGGTTGAAGAAGACAGTCGCCCAGATGTGGCGAGCCAGCGTTGCATAAAATTCCTCCGACGGGCTGGGTCCATTTCACTGCAGGACCCCCCATGAATTGTGGCACCAAGAATAGTTCCACCCGTACTTCCGGCTTCCGCCAGCAAAGGCCGTGTTGCTCATCCCAGCCCCGGGACCGCACGGATTAGAAAGGCGTCCAGCATCATCTCCAACACGAGACTCAGCGAATGTCATCGACTGACCTGTGGCAACCCCGGAAACGCGCTTCCACTTCAAGACAGAAGTGTTGAGGCTTGGCCGCGTCGGGCGCACTAACACTCGTTCTCTGGGGAGGATGCTCCCAGATTCAAAATGCAGTACGAAGCGACACTTTATAGCACGCGAGGAAAAGACGGGTCAATTACATGCGTCACTTTTCACTGTGTCGCCCAACGCCATGACCCGAAAGTCGTAGGGTGAATGGACCACTTCCAGTTGTAAGTTCACGCTTTCCACCGGAGAAATTAGCCGGTGACGCCGCGCAGCGTCCAGAAATCGAACGTGATCTTCGGATCGGTTACCAGCTCATAGGGCATGAGGAAATACCCGTCCAAGCCCCACTCCGGCCCCCAGGAATTACGCACGATCAAAGCCTTGCGGGCGTCGTCGTAACCTACAGCCATTACCGCGTGTCCGCCCTCTTTTGGCTCCTTCTTGCGGTTGGGAATGGGCATCACTCCGTCCTTCCATTTCCCGCGTCGCTCGTCGAAGCTCTTGTAGGTCATGAAGCCGAACACGAAAGGGTATCCGTCGGCCAGGCAGTGTTTGAGGTGCTTGAGAAACATCTGACCGCTGTGCCGCTCAATGGGAATGCGGTGGTAGGTCACAAGCTTCCTGCTACGGGCCGCGCGAAACGCTTTCTCATGAGGCCGCTTTCGCAGCAGGCGGTCGTCGTCTTTGTATTTGCAATGCGACTCCGGACATACACCTTTTGCGGCCACCGCCTTCAGCGCATCGCGCAGATGTACGACACAGTTTGCAGTGAGCTGGCGAGTCATCGCCATCTCGTTATAGAAAATGAAACGGCGTGAAGGCCGGATGGCGCGGAGCTTGTGCTTGCGCTGCAGATAAGCGAACGCACCGGCCACGGCATGCGCCGTGCACGTCCCGGAGTTGCCCTGATCAAATGCAGGAATGCACAGCGGCCGGAGGTCTACCCTGGGTGGAAGCTTGCGGGCGTGATGTTCAGGTGTCAGAGAGAAGGCGTAATGGTTGTCCCGGGTGTCGGGAACATCCCGTTCGAGAAGATAGCGTCGTTTTGGCTGGGCCATGGTTCGCGATTGTGCCACCTTACGAAAAAAAATGAAAGTCGTGACTTCATGCTCACGTTCCACGCCTCTCTGCTAACCGAGCGCCCTTTGACGCACCGCCTCGCGCCCATTACAATAGCAGTACAATTTCGCGCCTTGTTGCGTGAACACTCCTCAGTAGCTCAATGGCAGAGCATCCGGCTGTTAACCGGAGGGTTGTAGGTTCGAGTCCTACCTGAGGAGCCATTCTTTTGTTCACTTTACAGACCCCTTCGATTTTCGTTGTCGAGCTAAATAGTGCAAAACTCCAGGAGATTTTGTCTTGGTGGTCCTTTTGCGGAGGCTGAAGATTGCATCTGTGCGGGCGTCGATCGCCTTACGGACGCTATCCGGGATCTGGTCCATGTAAACTTCAGCAGTTGTCTTAATGTGCTTATGGCGCATGATCGCTTGGGCGTCCTTCATGGTTCCGTGCTGTTGCAGGTCAGTTCCGAGGGTGCGTCGGAAAACCTGAAAAGTGCACAGATTCCGCGGGATGCCAAGCTTATCGGTGATTGGCCACACCTTCCACTTAAAGAAATTCTGGGCACGGAAAGGAACCGCTTTGCCCTTATTCCGGCGATGTCCGCTTGTTGGGAACATCAGGGCATCCGGGGAGGTGTCCGGGCAGACCTGCCGCCACGCTTCGATGTAGGGCCGGATGCGATGCGGAATGGGGATTCGAGCGCGGCTGTCTTCTGTTTTCACCTTCCCTACGTATAGTGACCCTTCGTATGCGGTGTCGTAGACAATGAAATGGTCGTCTGCCGTACGACTTCCACGTGAGGCCAAGATTTTCGCTGGTGCGAGGTCCGCAGAAACAACCGACAGCCAATAGCGCCCTGTCCCGTGGGTGAGGAATGCTATCGATTAGATCGAGAATCATTTGCGGCTCGATCTTAGGCTTCTTCACCGCTCGGGTATCCGGCATAAGAAGATCTTCGGCTGGATCTTCGACGATGAACTTCATCTTGCGGGCGCTGCGAAAGATGGACTTGATGTTTGAAAAAGCGTGCCTGACGATCGAATCCGAGAACTCTTTGGCCAGTCGGTTGAGGTGTATCTGAAGTTCGAATTGGGTCACTTGCCCAATCGAAACGATCACCTGAATTATTCCACCAGATAGCGGTTGATTTCGTAGCTGGTCTTTTCCTTGGTGGCCTTGTGCCAACGCCCCTCGCGCATGGGCAGGTAGCGATATTTCACGAACCATACCAAAGTCGTCTTTGGATCTGGCCGCTCCGCTGATTGTTGGGGCCGAGATCTTCTGCAATCAGAGACTTCAGTTTCTCCTTCGCCTCCCATTTCTTAATCTTGCCGATTATCCCAACGGGACGGAAGCCTGTTTCCTCTTCCGTCTCTTCGTGGCGGAATCAACGAAATAGCGCCAAAAATTGCCGTAAATCGTGTTGCCGCTTTCCGTGATCCAGCCGCTCTGATGTCGGGGGCGTGCCATGGAGGGAACCTCCTAAGAATTGTGTTAGGGCCCGACTCTGCGTCACGCCCGCCTGCGTAATGAAGACGAGCCTTGCATGTGCTCGGCAATGAAGCTCTCAATGTCAGGGCGGCGAAAGCGGAGCATCTGCCTTCCGTTCCGGCCAGTACCCAAGCACACGGCGGGGATGCGCGGGTTCCTTCGAGTCGCGTGAGCTTGCACCCAGTCGATTGAGACACCGAGCCACTCGGCTACTTCGCGGGAATTGAGCAGACGTTCCGACGTTCTTGGAAATGGGAGGGCAGTGGTAACAGGCTGGGAATTAGCAGACATAATGGTCCTTTTGCATGAGCTTCCTTCGGTCGCCGACCGCAGAAGCGGCAGACCGGGAAACTCTAAATAGTCTGAAATGGATTCTTGGTCAAATGACCGTTGTGGCCCTTATCCGGCGCAGGTTCCCGGCGGTGGGGTTGTTTTGCCCAAGTTGCTTTCGAAACGGCTCCATGGAGTGCCCGGGATCGGCAAAACACGGGCTTGAACCCAGCCGTTAGCGTCCGCATCGGCTCGGCGAGCAGCCAAACCGCTTTGTTTCAGCGATTACGTTTTGACTGGCGTCAGTCAGGAATTGGTACCAAAGTACGCCAACCGGTATGCGGATTTATTTCACCGATTACACTTTGGCTGGGCAAAGCAGCGGTGCGGGCAGAAATTCGCGGCCAACATTAGATGCCACAAAAGTGGGCACGAATTGGTCCGTGATTCACTCCGCCATGGACGCTGCGAAATCAATTCCTTCCCCGATACGTTGCCTGACTTCCTTGAGCCACGCTCGCGGATTGGTGCCGTGAATCACGCGCCCCAGAAAGCCCAGCCGCTCGGCTGCATTATTGCGGTTTCGCCGGATGTCGTCCTTCGTGATCTTGGTGTACAGAGCGAGAAAGGTATCCATGCTCCGGGGCTTGGCAAACACGTAAGTCGCGTGACCGAGCTGTGGGGTTTCGACGACCACGGCTTTCTCCACGTCGAAGATGTATTCCTCCCGAAACAGATAGATCCGGCGTGCCCGGCGTGAGAGCTGGCGATAGAAGAACGGGTCATAATCAGGGCGCCAGCTGATCTGGGCGACATCAAAGTCACCGGGAACACGCAGCTCGGAACACATTCGCTGCAGCTCCGCTCGCTCGACCGCCCGATGTTCCAAGCACAGCCGGATCTGATCCAGAGCCCGCGAATACTGGCCGAAGCGATGATAGGCAGTTTTGGCAGATTCGATTTGCTGCTGGAAATCGGGTGGCAGTTTGACCTCCAACCGGCTCGGCAACGCAGTTTCCCAGGTAACGAGTTCCCACTCCTCACGGCGTTTGCGGTATTTGCCGCTCTGTACGAACGTGCCCTCGACCTCGATCTTGGTTCCCAACAGATGCTTCCACTGATTCCAGGTGCGGTCCCAGAGTGTATGCAGGGCGGCTGGATCGAGCCACAACTCCAGCTTGCGGCGCATGTCGCGGCACAGTGCCCGGTCATCGTAGAAATCACATCTGCGCAGTGGCACATGGAATCGCCGTCGCCGGAGATCGGGTGAAAACGCGAGGATGCGGCGGGCAAAGAACGTCTCTCCGTCACGGGAAGGCTCGCCGGCAACGAAAAGAGAGCCGAACCCACCATACGGAAATATGGCCGGGGCTTCGGGATCGGCCAGCAGCGCGTCATAGCAAGCGCGCAGTTCCGGCTGACCAACGATGTTGAATGCCCGCTCCAGCGCCACTCGCTCGCTGTGCCGCACGCCCGCCGTCCTTAGCTCCAGATCGCGCAGCTTGAAAGCTACGCGAAGCTCGGAGGGCGAAGCGCTGGCCGGGATACGCAAGACCTCGTACAGAGTGGGATGATCGACTCTGTCGGCCGTACGCGGCAGGCGATAGAAGTACTCGCGCAGGACCTCGCAAGGCAGGAAAACCGTGCCGATGCCAAGGCTTCCCCCGTCGAACTTCGGCAGAAACGAAGTACTGATTTCGTTTGTCCTGCTTGGGCTGGCTGACGTATCCGATTGGCGCCTGGTAGATATAACGGCTCGATCCGGAGGCGGCATTCTTGGTGACGAGGATTTCCGGGCCGACTGCATCTGGTGCTGGAATCGGAAATGTGATTTCGTCGCCGACAGCGACAGACTTCGCAAGAAAACGCGGCAGCAGAAGCTTGGTTTGATTGGCGAACACACAGGCAGCAGGATCCTCCTGCCGCTGGACGCTGACCACGCGCTCCCGGCAGACAGGAACGGACGGATTGAGAGGACGCAAGAGCCATGCTGTCGGCGGGCATTATAGGGGGGCCTTGCAGAAGTGCAAAATGCCGAATCGGACCAATGTAGGCCAAGTTGTTGGTCCGCAATCTTTCCCATCGCGGTAAAACTTACCGGCCTGCATATCCACGTGCTTCGTAAGCCTCTTGTTTTCAGTCCCCATTCTCTGGCATATCGCTTGCTCTCTGCACATCCTCCACTAACCAGGCCCGGTATGCACTGAGTGAGGATTCGTGTCCCAAAGGAGGCGCTATTTGTAGCGGCCTTGGTTCTGGCGGTTGTCATTCCATCCTCGCGCCCCGCCTACACATGGCTCCGAAGAATATCTGCCAACAAGCAGCTCAACATTAGTGATGGTTTAGACCATCCGGAAAGTTCAACCGATCCACAAGTGCTCTTGGCGGAGGCCAATCGCCTTTACTGGCTAAACAACGGGCCGAAAGCAGCGCCCTTGTACGCGCAAGGCCGAGAGTCTCTTCGCAAGTCGAGGAGACGCGCGCAATGAGCTCTACGCCAAGATCGGGCACCTGAGATCAGAAGCGGAGACGATGTCCTTCGTCGACCTTTCGCGATTCTTGAGCGACCAGTTGCAGAATCCGATCATGCGCAACGATCGACAAGGTTGCGCCTCTGGTGCCTCGCCGCAAAAGGCTACACCGACATCGAGATTGACTATCGGGCGGAGAAAAAAGACTGGCTGGAGGCCCAACAGATTGCAAAGAGTCTTGGGGACGACCGATGGGCAACCAGGGCTTCCGGTGAATTGGGCATCATTGCCTTCCTGGAAGGAAATACGGGCCAAGGGGCCAAGCTCTTGGGTACGGCGCTCGTCTCGACGATGACTAACGGCGACACGGGCGGTCAGATCCGCTTTCTGGAGATGCTAGGAAACGGCATGGTAGAGGTCAACCGCCCTAGCGAAGCACTGATGTGTTTCGAAAGGTCCATCAGGCTCGCAGAGGCTAATAAGGACTCTGGGCTCCCCTTCATGGGCTATGAAGGAAAGGCGGAAGCACTGGTGGCTCTCGGCAGGCCAGATGAGGCGAAGAGGGTGCTTGACGATGCATTGGCGAAGGCCCGATCACAGCAGAAACGCGGGCATGAGGCGCAACTGCTGATTGTCCTCGGCAAGCTGGCGGAGCAAAACGGAAACAAACAAGAGGCTATCGCCAATTTGGAGGACGCGGGACAGTTCGCAGCAAGAGTCCAGTTCTACCGCATGGAAGCTGACGCCATGTTCGAATTGGCGAAGCTGTATCGTGATTCCGGAGATCTCGCCACCGCAGACGCCCGTGCGACGCAGGGCCTCGCTGCGAGCCAGCGGGTCGGTGATCGCTATTACGTGCCTCGGAACTTAACGATTTTGGCTGACCTGAAAGCACGACGCGGCCGCATTGCAGAAGCGAAGGCACTTTACAAGCATGCCGAAGACGTCATTGACGGCATGCTTGGCGGCGATGACTCCTATTGGAACAGCTCCATAGCCGCGGCTATGAGTCAGACCTACCTCCAACACTTCGAACTCGTTGCGAAGGAGGGTGACACAGCCGGTGCGTTTCAAATATTGGAACGTGTCCGAGGACGAACTCTGGCCAGCGCCCTGGAAGACAGAAAGGCCGCTCCGAGATCGGGGTCCGCCGAAGCGGCGACACTGGACAGTTATGTCGCCAACACTCAAACCCGCTTGATGCAGACCAACAGTCCGGTCGAGCGTGAACAGTTGCTCGATGCTCTGGCGGAATACGAGTGGCGTCTGCGGTTGGCGTGGAACGAGGGAGATCAGCGCTTTCCGATTAACCCCGCACCGCTAACCCAGGTTCAAGAAAGCCTGAAGTCAGACGAAACGCTACTGGAGTACGTACTCGCCGAGCCGAACTCCTTCTGCATTTCCGTTACGCGCACGACCGCAAACCTGCGAGTGCTACCGGTTGGCCGCGAGGAAATCGAGAAACTGGTCCAGCGGTATGTTAATGAAATCCGTGCAAAGAAAACCGGGGCTGAAGAAGCGAAGCAACTGTATGCGTTCCTTGTGCAACCGATTCCTGAGACATCTACGGGAAAACGATTCGTCGTTGTGCCGGACGGCATATTGAACCTGCTGCCGTTCGAAGCGCTGCAGAATAGCCACGGACAGTATCTGCTAACGTCCGCTGCTATCAGCTATGCTCCCTCCGCCACCGTTCTCGATGCGCTGCGAAGGAGGGACAGACAGCAAGAGTCCCCTCGACCATTCCTTGGAGTGGGGGACGTTGCTTACGAAAATCAAGGCGGCAAGGGAAACAGAATCCCAGCTTCCGAGACGTTGCGGGGCCGGTTTGTTCGCAGTTTCGCCGACTTCGTCGGAATGCCGCTTCATGATCTGCCTCAAACGCGAGAAGAGGTCGAGAGCATCAGTAGAATTGTGGGAAAGGGCGCAGAAACTCTGTTTGGTGCGAGCGCTACCGAGAGTGCATTCAAGAAAGAACCGCTCAACCAGTTTCGCGTCCTGCACTTGGCTGTCCATGGATTTGCCGACCCGCTATATCCGGAACGATCAGCATTAGTCCTTGGGGCAGATCCTAAGGCGGGTGAGGACGGTTTGTTGCAGGTCCGGGAAATCAAGAAGTTGCGATTAAACGCCGACCTGACGACGCTCTCTGCATGCGACACCGGGGTGGGCAAATTGCAAGGAGAGGAAGGAGTCAGCGATTTGGCGGAAGCCTTCCTGGCGGCTGGCTCGAAAACCGTTGTCGCGAGCCTGTGGAGCGCGGATGACACCTTTGCCAGTGCCCTGATGGAACGCTTCTACCAGCGCCTGGCGCTTGGAGAAGAGACGAGTTCGGCGTTGCGAGGCGCCAAGCTGGATCTGCTGACGAAATACGGCGAACAAGTGAGCCCATTTTATTGGGCAGGGTTCGTAGCGATTGGGGACGCATCAACGCCGATTAGGATTAGGGAGCAATGAATCTGACGCTAGACGAACGCACGAAGATCTTTGACAAGGTCTGCCGGTTGGTGGAAACCAAACACTTCAATCCCGCCATGAACGGGGCGGATTGGAATGCCTTGGTTAGGAGCCGCAGAGATCAAATATTCGCATGTCACGATCCCGAAGCATTCGAGAAGGAAGTCAACCGGTTGG
>CAWCMJ010000010.1:0-70093 GCA_963796615.1 uncultured Acidobacteriaceae bacterium | reverse complement strand
CAGCAATTGGGGCGGCGGCAATAACAACATCACCATCAACAACAACAATAACTTCGTTAACAACAGCAACCGGCAGAACGTTAACGGCGGAAACCGCGTCAACTCCGGCAACAGCAACTGGCAGCACAACCCGCAGCATCGTGGCGGAGCGCCCTACTCCGACCGCTCCACGGCCAATAAGTACGGCGGAACTGCCCGCGGAGACTCTGTGCAGTCGCGGCAGAACAATGCCCGGCAGAACCAGGCGCGGCAACAGCCGAGCGCCGGGAACCGGGGCAGTGCAAGTGCCGGGAACATGAGCTCTAACCGGGGCGGCGCGAGTGCGGGCAACATGAGTTCGAACCGAGGCACTGGACCCGACCGCGCCGGCAACCAGCAGGTTCGTAATACTCCCAGCTCCACCAACAAGAGTGCATTTGGCGGGGCAAGCGCAGGCATGAGCGGCAGCCAGGCGCGCGCCAGCAGCTCACGCGGTTCGTCGAGTATGAGTGGGTCTCGCGGTGGCGGCGGCGCGTCCCGTGGCGGTGGCGGCGGCGGAAGGCGCAGGTAGGAAGGCACATCATGATGAGCGAGGAGCTTATGAAATCAAGAGTGTTGATTGCGACTCAGCGAGTTTCGACGATCGTTCTCGTCCTGGTGGGCCTGTGCTGCGTGTTGCCGATGATGAGCATGGCGCAAGCCCAGCCCGCGACAAAGACTGCGGCCACTGGGCCGAAGGGCTTCGACACTCCCCAGCAGGCAGCCGACGCGCTGATCAAAGCAGCGGGAGACTTTAATGTGCCGGAGCTGTTGGCGATTCTTGGCCCCGACGGCCACGATCTGGTCGAATCCGCCGATCCCGTGGAAGACAAGAACAACGCCCAGGCTTTCGCCAGAGAAGCCGCGGCCAAAAACTCGATCCAGATCGCCAAGTCCAATCCCAACCGCGCCACCCTCATTGTTGGTACGGAAGAGTGGCCTGCGCCCATTCCCATCGTGAAGAAGACCGGCAAGTGGTACTTCAACACCAAGGAAGGCCGCCAGGAAATTCTCTTCCGCCGCATCGGCGCCAACGAACTCGACGCCATCACCGTCTGCCGGGGCTACGTGTCCGCGCAAAAGGAATACGCCGCCGAAATTCACGACGATTCCGGCGTCAATCAGTACGCGCAGGAGATCCTCAGCACGCCCGGCAAGCACGATGGCCTGTACTGGAAGAATGCCGACGGAACGCCAAGGGGTCCGATAGGCGAGGCCGTGGCCGACGCGCTGGCCGAGGGCTACACTGCGGGTAAGGGCGGATTCCACGGCTACTACTTCAAAATCCTTAAGGGACAGGGACCAACCGCCCCCAATGGCGCAATCAACTACGTCATCGAGGGAGTCATGATTGGCGGCTTCGCTCTGGTCGCCGTGCCTGCCGAGTACCGCGTGACCGGCGTCAAGACCTTCATCGTCAACTACGACGGAGTCGTCTACCAAAAAGACCTCGGACCCGATTCCCTCGAAATCGTCAAGAAGATGGAACTCTACAACCCGGACAAAACCTGGCAACGGACCGACGACCAATGGCCGGAGAACGTGGCCGAAGCTAGACCATGAGTAAGTGCTCCTATTTGCCAGCTCTCGCGGTTAAACAAAGGCCACAAGTGAGAGCACTGCGTGGTACGCAATACATGAACAGAGAGAGAGGAAGAAGGCCGTGACCGTTTCAAAGGAAGAGTCATCTCCGCTGTCTTACGTTGAGGTTGCTGAACAGAAGCGATTGAATACTGCACGCGAAGAAGGTGTTCCGTGGAAAAAGTGGGGACCTTATCTTAGCGAGCGGCAGTGGGGCACTGTTCGGGAAGACTACAGCTCCGATGGGAATGCCTGGAACTATTTCTCGCACGACCAGTCACGTTCGCGAGCGTATCGCTGGGGTGAAGACGGGTTGGCGGGAATCTCCGACGACAAGCAACAGCTTTGCTTTGCACTAGCGCTTTGGAACGGGCACGACCCAATCCTGAAAGAGCGGCTCTTCGGCCTCACCAATAGCGAAGGCAACCACGGCGAAGACGTCAAGGAATACTACTTCTATCTCGACAGTACCCCAACCCACTCGTACATGAAATATCTGTACAAATACCCTCAGCGTGCGTATCCCTATGGCGATCTGCTGGAGACCAATGGCCGCCGCTCACGCGAGGAAATGGAGTACGAACTTCTCGACACTGGCATCTTCAACGACGACCGCTACTTCGATGTCTTTGTCGAGTACGCCAAGGGCGATCCGGAAGACATTCTGATCCGCATCTCCGTGCATAACCGTGGTCCAGAAACCGCACAGATTCACCTGCTTCCGACGTTGTGGTTCCGCAACACATGGTCGTGGGGAGACGGCGAAGTCAAGCCTGTTCTGAGACAGGTGAGCCCCATGAGCATGGTGGCCTCCTGCCCAAACCTCGGCGACCGTACCCTGCAGTGCGAAGGTGCGGCGGAACTGTTGTTCACCGAAAACGAAAGCAATGCCAACCGGTTGTGGGGGCGGGCCAATCCATCGCCTTACGTCAAGGATGCCTTCCACCGCTACGTGATCGCCGGTGAAAAAGATACTGTAAATCCTGCTCATACCGGAACCAAGGCCGCGGCGCATTACGTGCTGGACGTCCCTGCCGGCGGATCGAAGGTCGTGCGCCTACGCTTGAGCGAGAAAGGAACGGCTTTTGTCGATTTCGACGAGGTCTTTGCGGCCCGGCTTCTCGATGCCGATGAGTTCTACGACCGGATTACGCCGAAATCTCTTAGCGAGGACGAGCGTCGGGTGCATCGCCAGGCGCTCGCCGGCATGCTGTGGACCAAGCAGTATTACTATTTCGACCTCGATCGCTGGTTGAGGGAACACGAGTCTCATCCTCTGCTGGGATCAGGCAAGGGGAACGCCCGTAATGCCGAGTGGTTCCACATGCTCAACAGCGAAGTCATCTCCATGCCCGACAAGTGGGAGTATCCCTGGTATGCAGCATGGGACTTGGCGTTTCATACCATCTCGCTGTCCCTTGTCGACTTTGACTTCGCCAAAGAGCAGCTCCTGCTGATGCTGCGGAACTTGTACGCCCATCCCAATGGTCAAATTCCTGCCTACGAGTGGAATTTCAGCGACGTTAATCCGCCGGTCCACGCCTGGGCAACGCTCTTTCTCTATAGCGTGGAAAAGGAGTTAGGCCGTGCCGACCTCCGCTTCCTGGAGCGTTCGTTTCAGGGGCTCATGCTGAATTTCAACTGGTGGGTGAATCGAAAAGACCCGCAAGGCCGCAATGTGTTCGCAGGAGGTTTTCTCGGCCTCGACAATATCGGGGTGTTCGATCGGAGCGCGCCCTTGCCCACCGGGGGCCATCTCGACCAGGCCGACGGCACGGCATGGATGGCCTTCTACTGCCAGAACATGCTGGAGATCGCGTTGATCCTCACCGAGTATGACTCGGCCATGTACGAAGAGATTGCCTTCCGCTTTCTCGAGCATTTTCTGTGGATTACCTATGCCATGGACCGCATCGGCGATCATCACGATGAGATGTGGGACAGCGAAGATGGTTTCTTCTACGATCTGTTGCACTTGCCGAATGGCGATGCCATGCGTTTGAAGGTTCGCTCAATGGTCGGGCTCCTCCCGTTGTGCGCCTCCACGGTGTTTGAGCCGAATGTGCTGGAGCGCCATCCCAGGCTTCGGGAACTGATTGAGCTGTTCCGTAAGCGCCACCCCGAGGTGGTGAAGCATATCGCCCCGCTCGACGACAAATTCATCGGCTTCGGCGGGCGTCGGCTGCTGTCGACTCTCAACAAGGAGAAGCTGCAGCGCATCTTGGGATATATGCTCGACGAGAACGAGTTCCTCAGCCCGTACGGCATTCGCTCGCTCTCGAAGTACCACCTTGAGCATCCTTTCCTGTTCCACATCGATGGGCAGGAATATAAGGTCCAGTACCTGCCAGCCGAGTCGAATACCGGCATGTTCGGCGGTAACTCAAACTGGCGCGGACCGATTTGGATGCCCGTAAATGTACTGCTGATACGAGGGCTGCTAAATCTATACCCGTTCTATGGCAACGATTTCAAAGTCGAATGTCCCAACCGGATCGGGTAAGTACATGACGCTGTTTGAAGTAGCGAAGGAGATTGCAAGCCGGCTCTCGAGCATGTTCCTCCGCGACGCAAAGGGCCAGCGTCCTGTTTATGGCGGCACCAAGAAATTCCAGGACGATCCCTACTGGAAGGACTACGTCCTGTTCTACGAATACTTCCACGGCGACAACGGTGCCGGACTCGGGGCCAGCCATCAGACCGGATGGACCGGGACAATAGCTCGCACCCTGGATCTTTTTGCGCGTGTAAGTGAAGAAGACGTACTGAAGACCGCAAAGACCGCACTGGCGGCTCAGATGACCCGGCATCAGGTGGCAGGAGAGTGAGCGTTTGAAGCAGGAGCGCAATCCGACGCTCGAGCTAGATAAGGACGAGAGGAACGCTTCACCATGAAGGCAATCACTGTTGAACCGAAACAACCGGGAACGGCTAAATGGGAAGAAGTTCCTGAGCCGGATCTACATGAGGGCTCCGTACTGGTGGAAACCATTGCCGTTGGGGTTTGTGGTACTGATGTCGAGATTGTCGAGGGCAAATATGGATGGGCACCTCCGGGCAAGACACGTCTCGTATTGGGTCACGAGTCCCTCGGCCGGGTGTTAGAACCTGACCCGAGTGGCCGGCTCAAGAAGGGCGACTTGGTAGTAGGCATTGTCCGCCGCCCCGATCCCGTACCGTGCCCCAACTGTGCCGTTGGCGAGTGGGACATGTGCCGCAATGGCCAGTACACCGAGCGCGGTATCAAGCAGATTGACGGTTTCATGTCAGAGCGCTGGCGGATCGAGCCTGAGTACACGATCAAGATTGACGTTTCGCTCGGGATCTTAGGCGTTCTGCTCGAGCCCACGACGGTCGTCGCCAAAGCGTGGGAACAGGTCAGCGCCATCGGTCGACGGGCGTTCTGGGAGCCCAGCCATGTGCTGGTGACAGGCGCAGGGCCGATCGGACTACTAGCGGCATTGCTGGGAGTGCAGCGCGGCTTAGACGTTCACGTGTTGGATCGAGTGGAGTCTGGCTCTAAGCCTGAGCTCGTTCGCGCTCTGGGTGCGACTTACCATTCCGGGACTGTTGCCGAGTATCGGCTTTCATCCAGATGTGATTATCGAATGCACGGGAGCCGGACCGGTCATCTCCGACTCCATACAGGAAATCGCGTCTGGCGGAATCGTTTGTCTAACCGGCGTGGGGAGTGGTGGCCGCAGTACAGGGCCTACGGCCGACATCGCGGCGGAGGTCGTGCTGAAAAACAACGCTGTCGTCGGTAGCGTCAACGCTAACAAGAGGCATTGGTACAAGGCAGGCGAGGCATTGGCGCGGGCCGACCGTTCGTGGCTGGCGCGGCTGATTACCCGGCGGGAGCGGCCGGATGATTTCGCAAGCGCTTTACAACGCAAGCCGGACGACATCAAGGTTGTCATCCAGTTCGCTGAAGCTTAAGCGCCTCGATATCGTGAACTGCGTCCGGCAAGTGTTTGTCGATTGGGAGAATGGCAGTGGATGAGATCAAACCTCGTTACGAATTCCGCGTGTGGGCGGACACGCTTGCTTCATTGAACGATAAGCTTCGGCGCATGTCTCAGCCGAGAACCGCGGAAAGCGAAGAAACTTATCTTATTTCTAGTGCTACCGACAGATGCAATGCCAAGATCCGCGTCCGCACTAATGGACATTAAGGTCCTCGTGGCAGAAGATCGAGGATTGGAGCAATGGAAACCGATCCTCAAAGGAACATTTCCGCTGGAGAGCTCGGTCATAGCCACCCAGGTCTTTCCCAGCCTCGAGCTTCCTCCGCCCGCGTTGTCGAAATCCGTGTACGAACTGGACGAATTCCTCGACGAAGTAGTACGTCGCCGATGCGAGATTAGCCATAGCGGGCGTACGCAAGACCCGCTATCAGTTCCGCATTGGCGCATGTACGGCCGAATACGCTCAGATCATCATCAACGGTGTGCCGCGGGACACGGTTGCTGTTGAGTCGGTCGATCCCGATGCGGTACTGCAACTGGTTCGAGAGTTGGGCGTCGATGAGCCGAACACCAGTTACATCCGAGAGATTAAGCGATTGCTTGGCTGTGTGCTGCAACAGTCAGGCTCCTGATCAGGTAGAGGAGAGCAAATGGCAAAAGAAATCGAGCGCAAGTTTCTGGTGAAGAACGATTCCTGGCGAGGTCAGGTCAACGGCAAACGCTATCGCCAGGGTTATCTCAGCACAGTCAAAGAACGCACTGTTCGCGTGCGTACTGCAGGCGATAAGGCATTCCTTACGATCAAAGGCATTACCGTCGGTGCAAGCCGGTCCGAATATGAGTATGAGATTCCAGTGGCCGATGCCAACGAGATGCTTGACCAGTTGTGCGAACGGCCATTGATTGAGAAAACTCGCTATCGCATATCGCACGGAGGGCTGATCTGGGAAGTTGATGAGTTCGAGGGTGAAAACCGCGGCTTAGTCACCGCCGAAGTTGAACTCAAGGATGAAGCCCAATCATTGACACTTCCGGGCTGGGTTGGTCAGGAGGTCACCGGCGAACCGCGATACTTCAACGCGAATCTGGTGGCAAAGCCGTTCACCGCGTGGTGACGACGAAAGTGCGTGGAATTTACAGATGGCCGCGGCGTGCGCGTTGAAGTAACCACGAGACAGCATTCATACCAATCGATATCCGCAACTGAGGAGCGACTATGCCAAGCGCGACAGCAACTGCACCAAGCCGCACAAAAAACGGCAAACAACCCCTGAAGAGGGAGCCCGTAACCCCGAGTTGGGTGGGCCGCGTTCCACAACTCAAGCCTGGGCAGTATGCCGATGGCATGCCTATTCACACCCCTGAATACGTCTGCTGCAAGCTGATTCTGCGGCCCAACAAGTTCCACTCGCGCGAGAGCTTCTTCGACTTCGGCAAGGTCTTTAAGGAACCCGCGAAAGAACACGGCGTGAAGTACACGACAGAAGGCTTTCTGGAACAGCCGGTCAAGATCCGCGAAGTCCTGTTCATCGATACCGACGACTTCCGCCTCTACAACAACGCCTTCATTCTCCGCCGCCGCATCCCTTACAAAGACGGCTTCCCCGTCGGCGAGCCCGAAATCGTGTTCAAGTTCCGGCATCCCGACTTGCAAATGTGCGCGGAGACCGATGTCCGGCCCAACATTCTTGGCGATCATCGCGTCAAGTTCAAGGTCCAGGCCCTGCCGCTCAAGGAGAAGCTCGGCGGCATCCGCCTGCTTTACTCTCACAACGTGCAATTCACCCGCGGAGCTATCGGCTTAGGCCGCGAGAATATCAACGACATGGACGCATTGATTGAAATGCTCCCGGTGTTGGCAAAGGTCAGAAAGTCACCAAAAGAAGCGATCCATCTGGTCAGCAATACCATTGTCGAAGAGGTCCTGCAGGACATCGGCCTGCTCGACTTCGGAGACGGCCTGACCTGCAAGGCTAACGTGGCCATCTGGCGTACCCGGGGTGAACACCGCCCGCTCATCGGCGAATTCGCCTACCAGTTCCGCTTCCAGGACCGCGACAAACTCAGCAAAGATGCCCTGCGCCGCACCGAAGCATTCTTCATCTCGCTGCAGTACGCCGCTGAAGCCTACATCAACCTGGGTGCCACCAAGACGGCCACGGTCTACCGCCTGCTGGGCAATCCGCCGAAATCGCACGAATGATCGCGCCATCGTTGTCTCGAAAGGCCGAAGGCCTCGCCGACCGCGTCGGCCTTTCTTACGATCATCTCCTCGGGTTTCGCTTTGCCCTTAACGTTCTGATTGCCGCCAGCATCGTGTGGTTTACACTGCGTGAAATCGGGGACACGAATCCAATCTGGGCGATCGCATCCTTGGTTGCGGCCTCCGACCCCGAACCTCAGCAGGCGCGTCAGCTTTTTCGCAGCCGAATGATCAACGTGCTGGTTGGCTGTGCGGTTGGCTTCCTTTTCATCCTCGTCGGCAGCGGCCGCCCACGGATGGTCCCTGTGGCTCTTGCCATCACGGTCCTGATTTCCAGCTATTTGGTACGGGTCAAGACCATGTGGCGACAGGCACCCATTACGGCGGCGATCGTGATCGCCGCCAGTATCGCTAGTGCTTCCACCCGGGTGGGGCTCTTTCGCGGGTTGCACAGAGTGGCCGAAGTGATCTTCGGCAGCCTTGTAGGCATCTTGGTCAGCTGGCTCATGTCGAAGCTCTGGCTGGTCCGACGGCCCGAACAGAGGGCCGGCGCGGGGTAAGGAGTTGAAGAAGGATGTGAAGTGCCTAATTCGAACCAAATCTCAACCGTAGCGCTGGTTGAAGGAGATAATAATGAGTAGTGTTCGTTCCGACGCACTGGTGTTTTTCGGTGCCACCGGCGATCTGGCATACAAGAAAATCTTTCCTGCCCTGCAGGCGATGATCAAACGCGACAATCTGGACATTCCAGTCATCGGGGTCGCCAACGCCGGCTGGAATGTGGACCAGCTTCGCGCACGCGCGAAGGACAGCCTCGAAAAACGCGGCGGTCTTGATCCTCAGGCGTTCGAGAAGCTGAGCGGGCTGTTGCGCTATGTCGACGGAGACTACAAGGATCCCGCAACATTCCAGAAGCTGCGCCGGGAATTGAAGGACGCACGCCAGCCGACCCACTACCTGGCGATCCCCCTGTCCTCTTCGAAACAGTTGTGCAGCAGTTGGTCGAGTCGGGTTGCGGCGACGGTGCGAGGCTTGTGCTGGAGAAGCCGTTTGGGAGAGACTTGGCTTCTGCGCAAGAGCTCAATCAGGTGTTGCTGCACGCGTTCAAAGAAACTGACGTATACCGCATCGACCACTATCTTGGAAAGAAACCCATCCACAATATGCTGGTCTTTCGCTTTGCCAACGCTTTCATGGAGGCTTTCTGGAACAGGAACTTCATCGAGAGTATCCAGATAACCATGGCCGAAGATTTTGGCATTCAGGGCCGCGGCGGCTTTTACGATCAGACTGGAACGATTCCGATGTTATGCAGAACCACTTGTTTCAACTGCTCAGTAATCTCTGTATGGAGGCACCAGCCAGAACGGACAGCGAGTCTATCCGGGATGAAAAGGTGAAGGTGCTTAAAGCCATTCCGCCGCTGACGGCAGGAGACCTGGTTCGGGGCCAGTTCCGCGGCTACTCGGACGAAAAGGGAGTCGCCACAAACTCGAATGTCGAGACTTTCGCGGCAATGCGCCTCGAAATCAATTCGTGGCGATGGAAAGGCGTGCCCATCTACATTCGCGCTGGCAAATGCCTGCCACTTACCTGCACGGAAGTGTTTGCTCGCTTTCGCAAGCCGCCAAGTGTGATAAAGGAAAGCGAACTGTCGCCCAACCACATGCGATTCCGAATCAGCCCGGAAATCGCGATCGCGATCGGCACCATGGTTATGGGGCCTGGCGAGCAGATGACGGGCCAAACCGTGGAAATGATAGCGAGCCGCCAACCTCGCTCGGAGGAAATGGAGGCCTACGAGAGAGTGCTCGGAGATGCGATTGCGGGCGATGCCACCCTCTTTGCGAGGCAGGACTACGTAGAGGAAGCGTGGCGGATCGTGGATCCAGTTCTTAAACAAGGATCCCCCGTGCATTCCTACGAACCGCAGACCTGGGGACCGATCGAACTTGACCAGCGACTGGCGCCGCGCGGTGGCTGGCACAACCCAAGGGCAGATGGAACCGAGGAGTTCACCTTGGCAGCGCATGCGTGAAGGCAGGGGATTACCTGTCGTGCAGATTGAGGCTGTTCGAAGTTAGCTCCGAGCCTGGCAATGTCGCAGTACAGACTTTGAGCGAACGAAGGCGGTTGCCCAATGGAGAATTGGATGGTCTCTTACCGGAAAGAATGGCTGCGGCCCGATGTGATCGCTGGGTTAACCACGGCTGCGGTGGTGATTCCCAAAGCGATGGCGTATGCCACCATCGCCGGGCTGCCGGTGCAAGTGGGACTGTATACGGCCTTCCTGCCGATGGTGATCTATGCCGTGCTGGGCACCTCGCGCGCACTCAGCGTAAGCACTACCACGACCCTCGCGATCCTGGCCGCTGCCGAACTGGGCGAGGTCGTTCCGAACGGAGACCCGGCCTCTCTGCTGGCTGCGTCCGCCACGTTGACGCTGTTAGTCGGAGCGATACTTGTGCTCGCGTCGATCCTGCGACTGGGCTTCGTTGCCAATTTCATCTCCGAGCCAGTTCTGATTGGCTTCAAGGCTGGCATTGGAGTCGTCATCGTGGTTGACCAGGTACCGAAGATCCTCGGAGTACATTTTGCCAGGGGCACTTTCGTTCAGAACCTGCTTGCGACCCTCCATGGCGTTCCCAAGACATCGCTGGCAACGCTCGCCGTTGGAGTCTCGATAATCATTCTGCTGGTCGCGATCGAGCACTTTGCTCCGAAGGCGCCAGCTCCGCTGCTGGCGGTTGCGGCAGGCATTGCTGGTGCGTATTTCCTAAGCTTGCGCGCGCACGGGGTTGAGTTGGTCGGCCACATCCCGCAGGGACTGCCATCGTTCACCCCGCCGGTCCTGTCACTTGCGACCCAACTTTGGCCCGGCGCTTTGGGCATCGCCCTCATGAGTTTTACGGAAACCATTGCGGCCGGGCGGGCGTTTGCGCGCAGCGACGAACCCTCCCCGCGGGCCAACCGGGAGCTTCTCGCAACTGGATTGGCCAACGCCGGCGGCGCGCTTTTGGGCGCAATGCCCGGTGGCGGCGGTACCACCCAGACAGCGGTAAACCGTCTCGCCGGAGCACGCACACAGATGTCGGAGATCGTTACAGCGGCCATGACACTGGTGACGATGCTTCTGCTCGCCCCGCTCATCGGCTTGATGCCGCAAGCCACTCTTGCCGCAGTGGTCATTGTCTATTCCATCGGACTCATTAAGCCGGTCGAATTCCGGGACATCCTCAGTATTCGAAGAACCGAGTTCACCTGGGCTCTGATCGCATTTGCCGGTGTAGTGCTTGTAGGTACCCTGAAGGGAATCATTGTCGCGATCATTGTCTCCATGGTCGCTCTTGCGCATCAGGTGGCTGATCCTCCGGTCTATGTCCTGGGACGCAAGCCGGGGACCAACGTCTTCCGGCCGCGCTCCAAGGAACATCCCGAGGATGAAACATTTGCTGGCTTGCTGCTACTAAGAATCGAAGGCCGAATTTTCTTCGCTAATGCTGAACACATCGGCCAGAAGATCAGACTGTTGATTGAAGAAGTGCAGCCTAAGGTCGTCGCCATTCATCTCCGAGGCGTTCCCGATCTGGAGTACACGGCCCTGAAGATGCTGATTGAGGGTGAGAAGCGACAGCGCGAGCTTGGCGTGAGATTATGGCTGGTCGGAATGAACCCGCGTGTGCTCGAGGTAGTCCAGAAGTCGCACTTGGGCGAAGCGCTCGGGCGCGATGCGATGCATTTCAATCTGGAGATGGCGGTTGCCAAGTACCTGGGTACCAGGGCGCCGTCTTCGGGCTAGGCACTCTTCGGTTACACAGGCAATGTCAGGGCGCGAAAGCGACAGGCGATCTCGCGCTGGAATCTTGAGAACTCCAATTTACGAGCGAAACGGCTGCAAGCCTCTAGACCTATTGGGACTCAAGACGCTGATCAGGGCACGAAGCGACAGCGGGGGGCTTGGCGCTGTGAACTGGACCCCAATTTTGAGACAAGTAGATAAGACACAATTTTCAGCGAACGGCCAACAGTACCCCAATGGAGTTTGCCAAACATTCGGCAAGCTTCCACGTGGATGGAGTGGGGGAAGGGACCTCAAACGCCGGCCCCTTCCCCCACACCTCCATCCCCGCTATGAACAGCGTTGGTGGAGGCGAACAAAAACCGGAGAAAGTCTCATTATCCTTGGACTAAAGATGGGGGGCAGGTCAGTTTATCTGCGCTTTTCGCAGTTGGTGGATGGCAGCGTTAAATACTACGAATCCGGATTGCAAGGCATTTCGTTGAGAGAGTTGGTTGCTGGCAAGTGATGGGAGAGAATGCGCTGCGGCGTCTAGGCCCAATTGCGGGTCATTACTTTCCCGCTATTTCTTCAACAATCGTCTGCATCACGAGCGGGTACGGGGCGAGGGCCCTTCGAATGTTGAGCTTTGCCCGCGAAAAACGTATCCCTTAGCTGAGTGCTTAACATCAGTAAGGGAGATGAAGATGATGAATGCGAAACGGGCACGATATACCCTGGCGTTCAAGCAGGAGGCGGTGCGGCTGGTGGAGTCGGGCCAGAGCATAGCCGCCGCGGCACGCAGCCTGGGGATGGTGGATCAGACACTATTCAACTGGGTCAAGGCCTCACGGGAGGGCAAGCTGAAGGGGGCTGACAGCGCTTCGAAGGTGAGCGCCGAGCAGATGGAGATCAGCCGTTTGCGGGCAGAGTTGGCGCGGGTCAAGATGGAGCGCGACATCCTGGAAAAAGCGACGGCGTACTTCGCGAAAGGCCAGAAATGAAGTACGCCTTTATTTACCGGAACAAACGGGTGTGGCCGATCAGCGTGCAATGCCGGGTTCTGCGCGTGAGCGTGGCTGGCTATCATGAACACTTTGTCCGCCGGCGAGAGATGGTTCAGCGTCGCCACTTGAGTGAGGAGGCACTGCTGGTTCATATCCGTGCCGTGTTTGCAGAGAACCGGGGAGCCTACGGTTGGCCGCGCCTCTGGCGGGAGTTGCGGGCCCGGGGCATCCGCGTAGGCAAGCTGCGGGTGCAACGACTGATGCAGCGGAACGGTATCCGGGCACGCGGCAAGCGCCGTTTCCGGATCACCACCACGGACAGCCGGCACGGCCTGCCGATTGCACCCAACCTGCTGGATCGCAACTTCACCGCGGCGGCACCGAATCAGGTCTGGGTCGGCGACGTAACCTACATCGCAACCGACGAAGGCTGGCTGTTTCTGGCTGTGGTCATGGACCTGTTCAGCCGCCGCATCGTAGGCTGGTCGCTGCGGGCAGTTCTCCGCAACCTTGCTACACACCTTTAGCGCGGGACGCTGGAATTGCATCCTCTGGCAGCGATTGCAGCGGTGCTCATGGGCGGCGAACTCGGCGGAGTGTTGGGCGTGTACCTTTCGATCCCGGTCGTAGCAGCCATGCGCATCGTTTGGATACGCTGGCAGAAATACTCCGAGATCATTGCGACAGCGGCTCCGCAAGGAACCATTCCAGAGCCAAACGTTAAGTGAGGCTCTACACGATTGAAGTCTCGCTTGTAAAGTGGGGGCAGCTCCATTCCAACCAGTCGCGGTTGGAACGGAACCACCCCCAAACGGCCCCGACCTTGCGGTACGAAGCCTTCTGGAATCAGCAACTCACCTTGCCGTCGTATCGCCCCGCTGTCGCGTCAGCGGAACTTTGGATAACGTCGGCTAGCTTCGTTGCGGCTGGCCATCGCCGTTCAGCCTGAACTTTTTCAGTTCCAATAGGGCTTGGCGCCGTAATACATGTAGACCTTGGCGCCCCAAGCGCGGTCAGCCATGTCGGGCCAGTGCTCCTTGTCGAAACCCGGAGCGGCCTTGAGCAATTCCTTGTCGACGTTCAGAACAAACTGACGTTCGACCGTATCGACCTTTAGGGAAGTCCATGGAATGGCAAACAGCTTATCGCCCATGCCTAGGAACCCACCGAACGAAAGAACCGCGTAAGCGATGCGGCCCGACTCCAGGTCGATCATCAAATGTTCGATCTTTCCGAGGTCTTCCTTTTGGAAATTTACGACTTTGTCGCCGGTTAGAGTGGTTGCGGACAGTACTGCCGGTGTTCTTTCCATTGTTGCTGTCATGGTGTCTCCTCTATTTCTGCGTATTCACATTGGTGAATTCCGGGTATTAGCTACATATAGGCCACCGAGAATCCAAAGTCCGGTCAAGATTGAACATGTCGCCAAGCACTAAATCTCGAATTCCCGTTTTGGTTTCCTGGTCACTATGCACCCCTTGCGGTGTGCTGAAGCGGCACTCTTCGCCTTTTCTGACGAGCCTGGGCGTTCCTCTCAGCTTTCATGACAATTGGACTCCGGATCGGCGTAGATAGAATGTTGGCTCCATCCAGAGAAACAGTAAAAATCTGAACTTCGCTGCTCCATACCCTCCGCCAATCTTCTGGCACTGTTCGTCTTCGACAGTCCAAGCGTCCGATCGCGTGAACGAAACGCTGTATTGCACGTAATGCGATGCTGCGTTTCGCAGAGCGGTACGAACTGAGCAAAACTGCTCGGCAGGGAAAACAACGGCTTAGTCCGCGCAGCCTGAGATCTCTTGTTCGTAAACTGCTTGACCGCGAAGATGAACCCGTCTGTTAGGGTCGGGCGCCGCGCCGCCGGAAGCGGCACAAGCAACTCGGGAAAGTCGCAGACCTATTTGTCTGCTGGCTTTCCCGATTTCCATTATGGAGGAAATACCATGCAAGAGACAACCCTTATCGAGCAGGATCAGCCAATTGGGGAAATTCTCAGCCCCATACCGGCTCCAGCTCCGACCATGACTCTGTGCTCCTATGGCACCGAGCTAGCCCGGGAAGAACTGGCCCGAGTGGCAACGCCGGCGGGAACAGCAACCCACAAACCCATTCCGCATATCGCCGTGGTGGAGAAGCTGATCGAAGCGCTCGGATTTCGCCAGATTGGCGTGGTGCGGGAGGAGTACGCCGTTTCATCCGACGGGATGCGGATGTTCGGCGTGATGGACCTTAGTTCCGGATTCCAGGGCTGCCGTTTCGCCATCGGCTTGCGGAACAGCCATGACAAGAGCTTTCGGCTTAGTTGCACCGTCGGCCTGAGAGTCTTTGTCTGCGAGAACCTCGCGTTTCACGGGGAATACACCCCTTGGACGACGTCTCCGAATTCACGACTTGCTTGATGACAGCAGTTCGAGTGCCCGTTCGCAGATCCTGATCAGCGATCCACATGCGTACACTGGTCGGGCAAGGCGAACCACCGTTCCCTCGTTCCGGCCCAGTTCTCCGACAGCCCCTGTTGCCGGACGTTATAAGTCCGCGTATGTCATAACAACGGAGTAGCGCGTCCACCGCATCACGCTCCGCTTCCGCGGCGTAATGAGGTCTATTTTTACTCTGGCGCTTATAACGCCCAATGTTACTTGACCTCATTCCTCAATTCACCACAGCGGGGAATGAGACCCAACCTGCGTCTTCAATTCCCAACGACTAGGCGGTGACTCGAATGGTGCGCGGTTTCCGCGAGTGTACCGTGCGTTTTACGTGACGTGCGCCCTTGACTGGAGCCTTTTTCGTTTCAGGACGCTTGGTGAAGGACTCGATCACGGCCTTCTCAGCTTCGACAAAGCTCTTGTAGCCTTCACGAGTGAGATCCGGAATATCCTTGTAAGGGACTGCCGGCATCATCTTCGCAACGTGTCCTGCCGTCTTCAGGGTGACGTGAATCTGCCGCGCAGCTACGTCCATCAACTTCTTCTGGGCATCGATGAACGAATCCGCCGCCTCACGCGCCAGTTCCGTCAACTCGGTCTTCTTCGCCTTGCTCACACTGACCTCTCTGCCGCCGGTCACCTTGGATGTTTCCTCGGCGACGACATGGAGGAACTTCTTCTGGGCCTGGACAAAATTCTCCAGCCCTTCGCGAGCCAGGTCAACCAGACTGTCACCCTCGTACTCCTCACCGGCTTTGACGGCGGCGAGACGTCCGTGCACCTGCTTGCTGGCGCTCTTCAGGTAATCCAGTTGCATCTCTACGAAAGTGTCGACGCTGCGACGAACGGTGTCGACCAGAGCACCAGTAACGGCGAATCCACCGACCCGCTCTTTGACGCCGGTCGCCAGAATCTCACTCTCCCGCTGTGCCAATCCGAGAATCAGCTCTCTGGCCTTCGATGAAGTTGACCAGTCCCTCGCCTGCAAACTCTTTGACCATTGCGACCGGGAGAAAATCAGGTGCGGTCAGCTTCTCACGCATAACATCGATGACAGTGCCATTCTGGCGCATCGCCAGGTCAACCAGGATGCGCTGTGTAGCAAAGAAATTCTCAACTCCCTGCTGCACCCATCCCGACAGTAAATTGATAAAGGACGACTCCCGCGCTTGAGGCGCGCGATTTTCGTCTTGTTTCATGATAATCTCCTTGATTGCTGCACTGCAGCATTAACTAAACTGTAGTATTAGGCTGATTTCATGTCAAGTTATAAATGAAAATGTTGCGCTGCAGCATGACGAGAATCGCGGCTGACGAAGAGAAGGTGCCTTCATACTCGCCGCAAGCCGCAGACATTACGGAACTTGCGCTCGCTGGGTGTTAGATGGGAAGTGCACTGAATACCCCAAAATGGGGAAACCATCGCCTCCAAGGCCGCTGACCTTGAACTGGCACCGATTGACGCAACAACCAAAATTTGTTGGGTGAGCAATATTGACCATACTTGAACTCGTTGAATCCAGTATGCTCCCGCGATAAAGCGCGAGCCGGTTGCAGTCGGCCCTTCAGAGCAAAGTTGATCTCCCTTCATCCACTGCGACCGGCAGCGCGCGAATTGGGCTGATACACCGAGGGTGGCGATGAATGCACCGTACGGGATGGAACTGGTTGAAGACTGTCTCTCCTGCAACCTCTGTTCCGAGGGCTTCTTCTGCCATTTGCCGAAATCGGTAATGGAAGCCTTCCAATCGCTGAAGTTCACGCTTGCCTACCCTGCGGGAGCCACTCTGTTTGTGGAAGGGCAACCATGCCGCGGCATTTACATTCTTTGTAAAGGCCGTGTGAAATTATCCACCAGTTCAAGCGAAGGCCAAACCCTAATCTTGAAGATTGCTCGGCCTGGAGAAGTGCTGGGTTTGAACGCAACCATCTCCGGAATCCCACACGAGACAACTGCGGAAACTGGCCAATCGTGCCAACTCAACTTCGTCAAACAGGCCGACTTTGTCAGGTTTCTGACAGAACACACCGACGCTTGCATGCATGCGGCTATACATTTGAGCCGCGAGTGCCAACAGGCATACGTCCAGCTGCGCTCGTTCGTGATGGCCTCAGCGCCGCAGCGAATCGCGCGCTTGATGCTGGATTGGTCGCACGACGATTCCGCGACGGCCCCGGCTCGCAGAATCAAGGTGGCATTGACCCACGAAGAGATCGGGCAAATCATCGGCATGTCGCGCGAGACCGTTACCCGAACTCTTGCCGATTTTCGCAAGCAGCGGATTGCAGAACTTCATGGTTCCAACCTGCTGATTCAGAATATGTCTGCCATCCAAGAGCTGGCGGGCGCACAGTCCGATAACGCCCCCAGCAGGCGGTGTTGAGTGCCGCGGTCAACTTCAAACAGAGGCGTCGGTCATTTCGCTAAAGGGGGCACTGTGTTGAAGCCATTCATCATTCTTGTGACGCTGGCGCTTTGCGTATTCCCTGCGGCAGCACAGGAAAGCCAGACTCTCCCTAACGCTGAGATGCCGGACTCGTTCACGATTCCTGCAGACGCAGTTCATCAGGTCAACCCGGTTAAGCCAACTGCTGAGTCGATCGCCCAAGGGAAGAAATACTACGGATACGATTGCGCGATGTGCCATGGGAACAATGGTGATGGCAAAGGTGAAGTAGCGATTGATGAGAAACTCAAGATCGGCGACTTCAGCAATAAGGAGATTCTTAAAAACAAAACAGACGGAGATCTGTTCTATATCATCAAGAATGGCCATGGGAAGATGCTGAAGGAACGAATTCGGTCAAGCCCAAATGAGCTCTGGAACCTGGTTAATTATCTTCGATCGCTTCCAAGCAAGAAAGCTGAATAGGCGGCGCACCGGAACTTACGATGCTCCTGGATGCACTACCTGCCTGCGAGGCCGGCCAGTTAGACGGGCTAATCCCGTTGCAGATGATTCATACCCGATCCGTTCAGACAAATTGAAGAAACACTACCAAACTGCCGCTGTTTGACAACGATAGCGCACAAGCATAGCATTGCAATTGAGCAAGCTATCTCTTCTTACTCTTTCAGGTTCCCTGAACTAAGTCAGCCCATCTGAAGTGTTTCCTCTTAGATTACTCCATGGAGGAACTGTGTCATGACAGTATTAACCCGTTGGGATCCTTTCCGTGCTACCGCCACCCTGCAAGATCGCATGAACCGTCTTTTGCGTGAATCGTTCAATTCCGACCGCCCAGAGGAGGCGTTGACGACCACTGGATTCGCACCCCCGGTGGACGTTTACGAAGACGAGCACAACTTCACTCTGAAAATTGAAGTGCCGGGTGTTGAGGAAAAGGACATTGATGTCCGCATCGAGAACAATACGCTGATCGTCCACGGCGAGCGCAAGTTTGAGAAGGAAGAAAGAGAAGAGAACTACCGTCGCGTCGAGCGGCAGTACGGAAGCTTCACCCGCTCGTTCACGCTGCCCAACTCCGTGGATCCGGGGCAGGTGAGCGCCCACTACGACAAGGGCGTGCTGAAGATCAACCTCGCGAAGACGGTTGAGGCCAAGCCCAAGCAGATCAAGGTTACTGTTGGCAGCGAGAAGACCCGCGATGCCAAGATTCACGGCAAGGTCGCATAAATGCCAGGTGCCTTAGTGGTCAGTTGCGAATGGTGAGTGCGGGAAAAGAAAGGGCGACTTTTATCGCCACCGTTCTCGTTTGTTGTCTTTAGTGCCGTCGTTCTCGGGGAGGATGACGGCCTTAGCGCGAGGACTGAAAGCGTTCCATTTCGCCACGCCATAGCGACTGGAGAACTTTGAGCGTTCTGTGAAGAACAATAAGGGACAGAAAGTCCTCAAAGTTCTCATCATAAGACATTTCTTTTTTCCAAACGAGCTAGCGGGATGCCATCCGGGGTAAGTGCGAGATCCGTTTGCGCAATCAACAGTCCGTCTTTCCTCCACGCCGCTTGGACTGCGCCCAAGGATTGCATTGTTTCGGATGATCTCTTCTGGGTCGTCGCGTTCGTTCGACGGCGACCACCAGACTCATCGAATGATGCCTAGTCCGGTCGACAAGATGCGCGTTCATCAGAAGCTGAGCAGTAACGCTCAACAAAGGCAACCGGCGGCGGAAGACAGGCTACCGGTCGAGTTCTCAGAAAGAAAATAACTCGAAGATTTCGTGTGTCCTGAATTGACCGTTCTTGATTGCAGGAACCCTGCAATCATGGATCATGGCCCTAGGTCCTCGTGTGACGACAGTCACAGGGGGGTGTGACGAGGAGTGCTGAAACAACCTATTCCAGGGAGTGTACTGAAAGTACGATCCTGAGCCGGTCCTGACGGTGGGGTAATCCTACGAATCAACCCAAGTGGTCAAAATCCAATATCGATTACGGCCGAAAACTTCTGGGTTCCGGACTTGAAGGAGCGCGTTCCGGTCGAGAAGCATTTCTCAATGGGAAACCGCTTAGTCCGTTTCTTGGCGAGTCAGTTCGCAATGCCTTGAAGCCCGCCGCCCTTGGACTGTGCATTGGCGTGTTGGGCGGTTATCGGAAAAACCGGCATAGTTCTGCGGGCAGAGTACTTGTGTACGGTCTCGTCGGTAGTGCAATCGGTTTCGCCACTTCCGTCGCATGGGAAAGCTATCGCTTAGCTGCAAGCGTGGCTTCTGGTGCTTTGAGGAACATTGGTAAGGTACGCGACGAGCACTGGCTGGAGAGGTATCCGATCGACTACGCGTAGATACAGAGAAGGTAACGTCAGCGAACGCGACCAGAACGCTCTCCGTGCTCATGGTTGCGAGAACTGGAAGTAGTAAGAGTGAGCGTGTTTCACGGAGATAGGGCTCCGATAGATTCGCAAAGGGAGGCAGCGATGAACACCAGCGAAGTGCACGACCGAGTCTCGATCTCGCGCGACAAGGAGAACGTTGCGAGCCTCAGTGACGAACGGATTGCTTATCTGGAAGGGCTGGTCAGTCAAGCCCGGACTGCCGCCGCGGTTTTTACGCAATACACGCAAGAGGACGTCGATCGCATTGTCAAACCAATGGTGCTGGCTGGACTGGAACAAGCTCAATATCTGGCCCGCCTTGCGATAGAGGAAACCAGGCTTGGAGTTGTGGAAGATAAGGCCCTGAAGAACATGGTGGCCACAGAGTTCGTCTACAACTACGTCAAGGATAAACGAACCGTCGGCGCCATTCGCGAGTTTCCGGAGCGCGGGGTAGTAGAAGTGGCGGAACCCATCGGCGTTATCTTCTCGCTCACTCCGATTACGAACCCCACTTCGACGGTGCTCTTCAAATGCATCATGGCGATCAAGACGCGGAACGCGGTCATTTTCAGTCCGCATCCCAGCGCGGGGCACTGTTGCTACGAGGCCGTACGGATCATGTATCAAGCGGCATTGAAGCACGGCGCGCCCGAAGGCGTTTTCACTTGTCTGGAGTCGCAAACCTTGCAAGACAATGCCTACCTGATGCGGCACAAGGACGTCGGCCTGATCGATGCCACTGGTGGACCGGGCATGGTTAAAGCCGCTTACAGCTCCGGCAAACCAGCCTTGGGTGTAGGGCCCGGCAACACGCCGGTCTATCTGGAAAAGACGGCGGACCTGGACATGGCCGTGGTGGACATTATCACCTCCAAGACTTTCGATAACGGAACCATTTGCGCCTCAGAGCAGACGGTGGTAATCGATAACGAAATTTATGACTCCGTGCTGCAAAAGTTTTCGGACTTGGGCGCGCACGTCTGCAATGACAAAGAGACGGAACTGCTGGGACGCACGGTGATCGACCCCAACACGGGGTTCATGCAACCCATGGCAGTTGGTCAGAAAGCCAGTGATATCGCGCGCATGGTCGGTCTTGCGGTCAAGCCGAACACTAAGCTCCTGATTGCGCCGATTCAAGGCGTAGGTCGCGAATATCCGCTATCAGTCGAGAAGCTGTTCCCAGTGCTCGCCGTCTATCGGGCGAAATCAGTCAATGAAGCGCTCACGGTATGTATAGATGTGAATCATGCCGGTGGGATTGGACATACAGCGGTAATTTTCTCACGCAACGACGAGATCATCCAAAAGTTCAGCGACGTGATCAACGCGGGCCGGATCATTGTGAATTCGCCGGGATCGATCGGAGCGCTGGGTGGCGTTTACAACGACATGGTACCCACATTTTCCTTCGGATGCGGGACCGGTGGAGGCAACAGCACCACCGATAACGTCAATGTGTACAACTACCTCAACATCAAACGCGTGGCGCGAAGGACACAAGCCCATATGTGGTTCCGAGTTCCCAATCAGATTTACTTCAACATGAACGCCGTGGAGAATCTGCGCCAGTTCGCATCGCGCTCCACCGTCATCGTCACCAATCCAGCCATGGAACAGATCGGTCATGTAGGCACTGTCCGTCGCCACATTCCACCGGGAACTCTCGTCCATGTCTCGGTCATTCCTGATGCGGAGCCCGAAGTCAAGGTCATCACGCAAGGAGTGGAGGCGCTAAATTTCTACAAAGCAGACCAAATCATTGCGCTGGGCGGCGGGTCCGTGATCGACGCAGCGAAAATCATGAAGCTCAAGTACGAATCGCCGGAAGCGGACCTGGAAGAATTGGCCGCGCCGTTTCTCGACCTTCGCAAGCGCGTGGTTCAGTATCCCACGGAAAAAGTTACCCAGGCGCGTTTGATCGCCATTTCCACGACCAGTGGAACGGGCAGCGAAGTCACTCCGTTCGCCGTCCTGACTGACAAAGAGCAGGGCCGCAAGGTGACACTCGCGGACTACTCGCTGAGCCCGGATGTCGCGATCGTCGATCCGCAGTTCGTTATGTCAATGCCGAGAGGCCTGACAGCCGATACCGGCATCGACTGTTTGACCCATGCCCTGGAAGCTGGAGTTTCTATCTTCGCGTCCCCCTACACCGACTCCAACGCCATGCAAGCCATTCGAATGGTATTCAAGTTCCTGCCCATCGCTTATGAGCATCCTCAGGACGAAGAGGCGCGCACCATGATGCACAATGCCGCCTGCATTGCGGCGATTGCGTTCTCTAACGCGTCAGTGGGTGTGAATCACGCGCTGGCTCATGCTTTCGGCGCTCGATTCGGCGTTGCACATGGTCGCGCCAACGCGCTCATGTTGCCACATGTCATTGCCTTCAATGCCGGGGTACCGACTAAGTTCATGCCGTCGCCGAACCAGCGTGGATATATCGCACACAAGAAGTATGCGATGGTAGCGGACCTGCTGGGTCTGGGCGGCCAAACGATCGAGGAAAAAGTAAACAATCTTGTAGCTGCCACAGAGCAGTTGCTTGACCGGTTGGCCATCCCGCGTTCCATCGCCGAGTTGGGGATTTCGAAGGAAGAATTCGAGCGGGCGATGCCCGACTTGGTCAAGATTGCCTTCGACGATCCTTCCTGGCGCTCGAACCCGCGCATGCCACTGTTGAGCGAATTGGGCGAGCTCTTTTGGAGCGCTTATCACGGGCGGAGCGTGGCGAGAGTGGCCAAGGTATCGCAGCAACAAACCGCTGAAGAATGGTCGTGCGTATGACAACGAATGTCGAGTGGCTTGAAATTGAGGGAGAGCGTGTGATCCAGACGCTGCAAAAGGACCCTGAGACGCTGGATGGTGCCCAGGTCGATGTGGTTCTGGATTTCTCTTCCGTGCGCCGGATCAATCCGAGTGGGCTGAGGGTGATGGAAAAGTTAGCTGGTATCGCGGACGATAAAGCCGTCAAGGTCGTGTTGCGCGGCGTCAACGTCGATATCTACAAAGTGCTCAAACTGGTGAAGCTGACATCACGATTCTCCTTTCTGACCTGAGAGCCTTCATCAATGAAGCGACCGGGCGGGCGGCCACATTATTGAGCCGCTCGCGCATGGGCCACAACCGTAAGGAAGCTTGGAAGAAGGTGGCTAATATGCCGAATGGGGCCGAAAGTAATGCACTCTCCTGGGGAGACGCGCTGTTTCTGCATATCGAACGCCCAGGGCAGCCGCTCAATATCGCTGGGGTCAGCATATTCGAGGGTGATATCAAGCTCGCGGACTGTCGCGCGTACATCAAGTCGAAGCTTCCGCTGATTCCGCGCTACCGTCAGCGTGTGGTGTCCACTTCTTTCGATCTTGTTCTTCCGAGTTGGGAGTTCGATCCGCAATTTGACATTAAGAATCACGTTCGCGAGGTAACACTGAAGCACGGGACGATGAAAGAACTCAAGGCGATCGCTGGGAAGATCGTGAGCGAGAGCCTGGACCGGCGGCGGCCGCTGTGGGACTTCACTCTGGCGCGGCTGAAGGACGGGCGCACCGGACTCGTCGTTAGAATCCATCACTGTCTCGCGGATGGCATTGCTGGCGTTGGCGCAATGAATGTCATCATGGATACCAACCCGACCCCGCCTGCGATCTCCAAGAAAAAACCGAAGGTGGAGGCTCCGCCGCCTCCCAGGGATGCGGGAGCAGCCTTCTTGGACGGGTTGGCCAAATCCTATCTCTCGGTCTTCAACGGGGCGCTGACTCTGCACTCCGGATTGCTCAACATGGCCCAGCAGGCTGTGGCGAGTCCGGCAGATGCTCCTGCCGAGTTGCTGGGCATAATGTCCGAGCTCGCTTCGCCGGCAGAGCGCTTGCCCTTCAACGTGGTCTGCAACGGGCCACAGAAGTTTGCCTGGACCGAAGTACCGCTTGCCGACATCAAGGCGATCAAGAACACGTGCGGAGGGACGGTAAACGACGTCGTCCTTACGGCGGTGACGCTGGCCTTTGGCCGTTACGTCAAGCAACGCGGCGTTGAACTGACCGGGCGGTCGCTGCGAATTGTGATTCCGGTGAACGTGCGCGGCAACGGAAGCGCCACGGAGCTGGGAAATCAAATCTCCTTCGTGCCAGTGCCTCTCCCGCTGGACATGCGCGATCCCCTGAAGTTGCTGGCCGTGGTAATTGAACGAGTTGAGTTTCTCAAGCGTACTCGCGCAGCTCAATTCGTTGGCTTGCTAGGCGGTTTGTTGTCAACCTTGCCCAACGCTTTCTGGAAAAATGTTGGACCGGTTGCCAGCCAACTTCCCCTCAGCCTGTGCAACCTCATCTGCACCAACATCCCGGGCCCGCAGGTCCCGCTCTACCTCATGGGTCACAAGATGGTGTCCTGGTACCCCTGGGTGCCGATCGGCGGCTTGATGGGCATAAACTGCGCCATCCTCACCTACAACGGCACTGCATATTTCGGCTTCACAGGTGATGTGAACGCGGCACCCGATCTTGAACGGCTGGAAAAGTGCGTAGATCAGAGTTTTGCTGAGCTGCGAAGAGCCGCTCGGGGCAGAACGCCGAGTAAGAAGAGGACGAGCGCGAAGAGCGCAGGTCGTATCGACACCCGCGCCGGTGGCCACAGTTCCCGCGTCCATGCCGCTTCCAGCCAGTCTTCCTTCGGTCGAATCGGAGAGAGCACCACGCGACCGTCAACTAAAGGGGAGAGAGTCTCGACGCGATTATCGGCGTAATGATTGCAGGGAACGGAGAAATTGGATTCAAGGAGGAGATGTCGAACATCATGGTGGAAGTTCTCCAAACACCCGCTCAAGCGGCTTACTGGTTGATCTCAGGTCGAGTCCTCTTCTTGATCATCAATCTTCTGGGCCTCGCATGTTTCTCCTACATTGTGGCGAGGCGCCTGACGCCGCTCCTTCGCGGCGAACGTGATGTCCGTTTTGATCGACCGTTGGTCCGCCTGGGAAAGCTTGCGCAATTTTGGCTGGGGCAGTGGAAGCATCCGCGCTACACCACCGCAGGAATCATTCACATTCTTATCTTTGCGAGTTTCATCCTTCTGGCGACCCGCGCCTTCTCGCTCCTGATCCTCGGCATCTCGGAGAATTTTGTGACGCCGGGCACCTCCGGAGAAGCCGGCCATATCTACGAGATGATCACGGACTATGCCGCGACCGTTGTCTTTGCTTGCATGGTGATCGCCGCAGTTCGCCGGATTGTCTTCAAGCCTGCGCGATACGAGGTGCCGGCAAAGTACGGCAGAGGTCACAAGGCCGACGCCATCTTCCTTCTGGCGCTGATCGCAATCCTGATGTTTTCCGAAAGTCTTTTTGAGGCCAGCAAGGTAGCCTTTCTAGCACAGCAGGGCCATACAGCATTTCTGGCTGCCCTGTCGCTGCCGTGGATGTTGAAGAACGCCCTCAGTTCAGCTTCTTTGCCCGCGCTCTGGAACCTCCATCGCACCGCTTACTTGCTGGACGTTCTTACCTTTTATTTCCTGCTGTGCTATCGGCCGTTTGGAATTCAGTTCCACGTGGAAACGTCGCTGTTCAACGTTTACTTCGCCAAGCTGGACCGAGGAACGGTCAAGCCCGTGAGATGGGGCGTCAGCGACCAGCAACTCGATCAGGTGAAAACGTTCGGCGTGAAGACGTTCGAGGATTTCACCTGGAAGCACATGCTCGACTTCTATTCGTGCGCCGATTGCGGTCGCTGTTCGGACAACTGTCCAGCCAATGCGGTGGGGCGGCCACTGTCGCCGCGGTTCCTCACTATCAAGGCGCGGGATTACGCCTTCCAGCATTTCCCGGTGATCGGCAGGGCGAACAACAGCCATGCACTGATCGGCGGCATTTACTCCGAAGACGAGATCTGGTCATGCACTACCTGCGGCGCATGTGAAGAGGAGTGCCCGCTCCTTATTGAGTACATCGACAAGATCGTCGATCTGCGGCGCGGAATGGTCGATGACGGCAATGTACCAAAGTCCATCCAGAAGGCGCTCAAGGCGCTGGAGAGCCGTGGCAATCCGTACGGCAAGCTGGAGAAGAAGAAGGCTGACTGGACCAAGGACAAAGACTTCCAGCAAACCTGCAACGTCAAGCTCTTGAATGGCGACAACAAGGCGGAGACTCTCTATTTCGTCGACAGCATCACTTCGTATGACGATCGCATTCAGGCGATTGGAAGGGCGACGGCGCGCATTCTCACGGACGCAGGAGTGAACTTCGGAATCCTGGGAGCTGCCGAGAAGGACAGCGGCCATGACGTGCGGCGCTTCGGCGAAGAAATGCTATTTCAGGCGCTGCGCGACCACAACACCGATGCCATCAAGGAATCGGGCGTTCAGCGAATTGTTACCTCCGATCCGCACGCCTACAACGCGCTTAAGCATGACTACAAAGACCTCCCACCGGTGGAACACATCAGCCAGGTGATTGCGCGCCGAGTGAAATCGGGAAAGCTCAAGCTGAGTCACGTCGAAAACGGAAACAACGTTTACGCCTACCACGACCCGTGCTATCTGGGGCGACATAACCAGGTCTATGACGATCCGCGCGACGTGCTGGATGCGATTCCGGGGCTGAAACGAGTGGAGATGAGCCGCTGCCGCGACCGGTCGTTCTGCTGCGGGGGTGGCGGACTGATGCTGTTCTATGAGCCTCAAGAGAACGAGCGGATGGGAGTGAAACGGGTGCAGATGGCGGCCGAAGCTGGGGCCAACGTGATCGTGACCGCTTGCCCCTTCTGCATGGTGAATATCGAAGATGCGATCAAGGTTTCGGGAATGGAAGGAAAGATGGCCGCGATCGACCTCGCGGAGCTGGTAGACCAGCACATGGTGCGACAAATTCCCCGAGCCGCGGAGAAAGTGGACGACGTATTAACTCACGCCAACGCGTGACACAAGGACAACAGCAAATTCAGGAGAGGCAGCGTGGAGATTCTAGTTTGCGCAAGAAGAGTACCCGACACGTCGGAGAACGAGATTCAACTCAACGGTGCGGGAAATGACATCGAACGCGACGACTTGGTCTATTCGATCAACGAGCCGGACAACTACGCGGTCGAAGAGGCATTGCAGATCGTCGCCAAGGCTGGCGGCAACGTAACGGTCGCCACGGTGGGCACGGACGAGGACGAAGAGATCCTGCGACGGGAGATGGCCATGGGCGCCAACCACGGCGTCCTGCTCTGCGACGACGCCTTCAGCGGATCGGGCGGTGAAGGCATCGCGACCGTCCTGAAGGGCTTCGTGCAGAAGGGAAAGTACGACCTCATCCTCACTGGCGTGCAGGCCGAAGACGGCGGAGCGCAGGTGGGCGGGATGCTGGCGGCGATGCTCGACTACCCGTTCGCTTCGCTGGTGAATTCCATCGAGGTAACCGAGGCAAGACGCTGAAAGTCGGCCGCGAGATCGAAGGCGGCAACAAGGAGATGAACGAGATCGATCTCCCGTGCGTCCTGTCGATCCAGACGGGCATCAACGAGCCGCGCTACGTCGGGATGCGGGGCATCCGCCAGGCTGCGTCACTGGAAATTCCAAGGTACGGCGCAGCAGATCTCGGAATTGACACGGGCTCCGTAGGTGAAGCTGCTGCAAAGGTGAAGCGTGACGATTATTTCGTGCCGACGTTGGGCAAGGGTGCAGAAATTCTGCAGGGCACCAGCGAAGAGATCGCCGACAAGCTCATTGAGCTGATGAAGGCCAAAGGAGGTCTGCAATGACGGCCCGGATTTTTGCTTACATCGCGCATAAGGGTGGAGTCGCCGATGATTCGGCCGCCGAGCTATTAGCCGCGGCCAAGAAGATCGATTCCGCAGCGTCTGCGACGGCTGTTGTCACCGGCACGGGTGCGGAGTTTGACGCAGTCTGCGAAAGCCTGCGTGCGTCTTATGGGGAAGTTTGGAAGATCGCGAGCGAGAGCCTCGCGCTATCCAAATGCCGAGCTTGTCCGCAAGGCTTTGGTGAAGGTACGTACCGCCGGGCAGCATCGTGCTTGTTGCGCACAATCACTTTGGAATCGATCTGGCGCCAGGCCTCTCCATCAAGCTGAACGCGGCGTTTGTTTCGGACGTGATGGGCATCGATGGCGTCGAGGGCAACTCGCTCAAAGTTGTTCGCCAGGAATTCGGCGGACAGGTAAGTACGCATGTTCGCTGTGACATTTCCTCGGGCGCAGTAATCAATCTTCGCCCCGGAGCGTTCAAGCCGATCGAGGGCGCGGCGGCGAATGGCGTGATCGTCGACAAGTCGGCAGAAGTCGGCGCGCTCACAGCGGGTCGCCGCTACCTGGAAACCGTCGCCGCTGAAGTCGGCGATGTAGACATCACCAAGGAGCCGGTGCTGGTTTCCATTGGCCGCGGGATACAAGAGAAGGACAACGTGGCGATCGCCGAGGAACTAGCCGAGGCCATGGGCGCAGTAGTGAGCTGTTCGCGTCCGGTGGTTGATGCCAAGTGGCTGCCGAAGTCGCGTCAGGTCGGTTCCTCCGGTCAGACCGTGCAAGCCCAAGGTTTACCTGGCCTGCGGCATGAGCGGGTCGTTCCAGCACCTGGCCGGACTGAAGGGCAATCCGTTCATCGTCGCCATCAACAAGAATCCCAAGGCCCCCATTTTCCAGGTGGCAGACGTCGGCATCGTCGCCGACATCCTGGAGTTCCTACCCGAATTGACCGAACAAGGTTCGCGAAGCTAAAGGCGCGGTTGCCGCCCGATAAAACGAGGTTCGCAAAATGATCACCAAGAAGACACTGAATCTCAGTTTGAAATCGCTGCGGGACTTCGCCAAGAAGCGGCTGCCCGACGAAGAGCTGATCGCGCTGGATGAGCGCGACGAATGCCCGGTCGAAATCGTCCGACACATGAGCGATCCCGATCAAGCTGGGCATTCAGCTCCTGTTCATTCCGGAAGAGTATGGCGGCATGGGTGGAAGCACCTTCGATGTCTATCTCATCTGCGAGCAGATGGCGCGCATCGATCTCGGCGTCGCCACCTCGTTATTCGCCACATTCCTGGGCAGCGATCCCATCACCTTCGGCGCGACACCTGAGCAAAAGAAGTACTGGCTGGGCACGATCGCCGACGAAGGCGTTCTCTTCGCCTACGGCGCGACCGAGCCGGAGGCCGGCAGCGACCTGGGCTCGCTGAAGACCACCGCCGATCGCGTCGAGAAAGACGGCAAGATTGTCGGCTACAAGATCAACGGCAGCAAACAGTGGATCAGCAATGGCGGCATCGCCGACCACTACACCATCCTGGCCAATACGCCCGCCGGGCCAAGCTGGTTCATTGTGGACGACGGCACCAAGGGCTTCACGCACGACAAGCCCGAGGACAAGCATGGCATTCGTCTGAGTAACACGGCAGCGCTGGCTCTCAACGATGTTTACGTCGATGCCGACCGGCTGGTTGGCGGCGTGGAAGGCCAAGGGCTTGATTGCAGGCGCAAACTGGTCTTCGGCTATACGCGCGTGATGGTCGCGGCCTTTGGACTGGGCGCGGGCTGGTCGGCGCTGGATCGCGCCATTCCGTACTCCACCAAACGCATTCAGGGTGGTGCGCCGCTCTCGGAAAAGCAGGGCTACACCCACAAGCTGATCGTGCCTCACGTCGTGCGGTTGGAAGCCGGGCGCGCCTTCATCGAGGAGACTGCCCAACGCATCGATGCCGGTAACGAAGGCAGCCTGAACACTGAAGGTGCAATCGCCAAGTACATGTCCACCGAAGCGGGCGATGCCGCTGCCGACGCCAGCATTCAGGCGCTGGGCGGCTACGGCTACACCCACGAATATATGGTCGAGAAAATCAGCCGCGACGTTCGCATCACCCGGATCTACGAAGGCACCTCCGAGATCATGGAGATGACGATCAGCCGCGACCGCTGGCAACTTCATTTGAAAACGCGTGGGCAGCATTACCACGACCAGGCACGCGGTGTTGGAAGCGCTGCATGCCAAGAATCCAACAGTGGGCGCTGACATCGCGGCGCTGGCCACTGCACGCCTTGGCCGAGGTGATGGAAAAGGCCCGTGCGTGCACGCCTGACCCGCTATCAACACATTCTTTGCGTCTGGGCGAGTGATCGCTTATGCCGAGTGTGCTGGCAGTTTGTCTCGTCGCGCGGCGCTTATGGCAGAAGGCCGGCTGAACGAGAAAGCAAATGATCGCTTCGATGCGACCGCCCTGGCCACCATGGGCCGCGTCTTTGCGCGCGAGGCGGCGCTCAAGGTCGCGGAAGAGGGTTTGCGCTGGGTCTCTGGAGGCGACGGCGTAAAGGATTCAGAGATGGACGGCTTTGAAAAAGCTTTGGGAGTACCCGCGATCCACCGCGCCCAGTCGGGCCTGATTGCGGACATGGATTACATAGCTGACGTGCTTTACAACCGCGTTTCCAAGCGCGAAGAACTATCTGCCCTGGTAGGGGCCGAGAGATAAGGAACAGGCATCCGGTGATCTCACAGAGATCGAATGTCAGTCCCTAGGAAACAGGAGCGCCATCATGGAAAACACTGCTCATAGAGCGATAGCAATCGTAGGGGCAGGAGCCGTCCTACCCGATGCCGCTAACGTAGAAGCTTTTTGGCAAAACGTCAAGCAAGGCCGCTACAGCATTACCGATGTTTCGCCGGAGCGGTGGGATCCGGCGCTCTACTTCGATCCCGACCACAGCGCGCCCGACAAGACGTATTCCAAGATCGGCGGCTGGGTGCGAGAGTGGAAGTGGGAGCCGGCGAAGTGGCGGCTGCCCATCCCGCCGCGCGTCGTGGATGCGATGGATGAGGCGCAGCGCTGGGCCATTGCCTGCACCCGCGAAGCGCTGGAAGATTACGGCTACCCTGACCGACCGCTCAACACCGAACGCACGGCGGTGATTCTGGGCAACGCCATGGCCGGGGAAAAGCATTATTTCACCGCGCTGCGCATCTACTTTCCGGAATATGCCAGCCAACTGTCACACTCTGCCAGTTTTGCTGCGCTGCCCGAGGCGTCACGCCGCGACATTACGCGCGAATTGCATGATCGCATTGCCCAATGGATTCCCGACATCACGGAAGACACCATGCCGGGCGAATTGTCGAACTGCATCGCCGGTCGTATCGCCAACGTTTTTAACTTACGCGGACCCAATTACGTTGTAGATGCCGCGTGCGCATCGGCGATGGCGGCCATCAGTTCCGCGGCCGAGGGACTTGTAGCCAACGATTTTGACGTGGCGATCTCTGGAGGCATCGACCGCAACATGGGCGCCTCAACCTTCGTGAAGTTCAGCAAGATCGGTGCCCTGTCAGCCACCGGCACCCGCCCCTACGCCGACGGAGCCGATGGTTTCGTCATGGGCGAGGGCGCGGTGATTTTTGTGCTGAAGCGCCTGGCCGATGCCGAGCGCGACGGCGACAAGGTCTATGCCGTGTTGCGCGGAGTTGGCGGGGCCAGCGACGGCAAAGGAAAGGGCATTACCGCGCCTAATCCGGTCGGTCAGAAACTGGCTATTTCGCGAGCCTGGGAGAATGCCGGTGTATCGCCCGCGACGGTGACATTGATGGAAGGCCACGGCACATCGACCAGCGTGGGCGACCGGGTCGAAGTCCAGAGCATGGACGATGTGCTTAGCAGTTTCCATCTTCCCGTCGGTTCGGTAGCGCTCGGCTCGGTTAAATCGAATATCGGCCACCTCAAAGGCGCAGCGGGGGCCGCTGGATTGCTGAAAGCTGCCCTGGCGCTGCGTGACAGCGTGCTGCCACCCAGCGTGCATTGCGAGCATCCCAACCCGAATGTCGATTTTGCTCACTCGCCGCTCTATGTCAACACCGAGCTGAAACCGTGGACCATGCCTGCCGATGGCGTCCGGCGCGCCGGGGTAAGCGCGTTCGGTTTCGGCGGTACCAACTTCCATCTCGCGATGGAAGAATTCATTCCTCACAAACTCAATGGCAACGGGAAGCGATCGGTCGCAGTCGGCGAAATTCCGGCGGCTGTTGTGCAGGGAGCGACGATGTCTGCGAAGAGTGTTACGCCCGGCGTTCCGGGCGAAATTTCACGCAAGGCGCCTTTGCGCGGCGCGTTAGTGATTGGCGCTGCGACCGAGGCGGAACTGATCGAGCGTCTGCGCCTGGTACAGAAAGACGCCGCGGCAGGGATTGCACCGCCGCCGGCTGCGCCGGCTGATTCCGATCTACGACGCGGTCGAGCGCATCGCGATCGACTACGCTGACGCCGCCGAGCTGGCGATCAAGTCGGCGAATGCGCTGAAGGCGTTGAAGGCCAACCAGGCCCCGATCTGGAAGGCGCTGCGTCCCCAAGGCATCTTCCGCGGACGCGGCCCTGCCGGTAAAGTGGCGTTCCTCTACACCGGGCAAGGCTCGCAGTACGTCAACATGCTCGCGCCGCTGCGCGCCGCCGAACCAATCGTGGCCGAACTCTTCGACGAAGCCGACCGCATCATGACCCCGCTGCTCGGCAAGCCGCTGACCGACTATATCTTCGTTGACCAAACCGACGCGGACGCCGTCGCCAAGGCGGAAGAAGATCTGCGCCAGACCGAGATCACTCAGCCCACCGTGCTGACCATCGACCTGGCCCTCACCCGGATGTTGGCCGCGTACGGCATCCGGCCCGACATGACGATGGGACACAGCCTGGGCGAATACGGCGCTTTGGTTGCGTCCGGCTCGCTCACCTTTGAGGACGCATTGGGAGCCGTGAGTGCCCGTGGCCGCGGCATGACCCAGGTAACAGTGGACGATACCGGCAAAATGGCTGCGGTTTTCGCCCCGCTCGCCGAAGTCGAGCGAATCCTGAAAACCATCAACGGCTACGTTGTGATTGCCAACATTAACAGCGGGCAGCAGTCGGTCATTGGCGGCGCCAGCAAGGCCGTCGAACAAGCCACGGAGATCTTCCTGCAGGCGGGCTATAACGTTGTGCCGTTGCCGGTCAGCCACGCTTTTCATACGACGATCGTGGCTCCAGCCAGCGGGCCACTGCGTGAGATGCTGTCGCACCTGCATGTGCAATCGCCGCGTGTGCCGGTCGTTGCCAACGTAAACGGCGAGTTTTATCCCACGGGGCCCAATGTGGTTCCCCAGATGCTGGACCTGCTCGCGCAGCAAGTCGCTTGTCCCGTGCAGTTCGTGAAGGGACTGCGCACGCTCTACGATGCGGGCGCACGCGTTTTCATCGAAGTCGGACCGAAGAAAGCGTTGCAGGGATTTGCCGAAGAAGTGCTCGGCGAGCGCGGCGACGTGGTTACGTTCTTCACCAATCATCCGAAAGTTGGTGATGTCGTGAGCTTCAATCAAGCACTGTGCGGACTCTACGCGGCCGGACTGGGAAGCGCGGAGGCGGAAGCCAAGCGCGAGAGTGCCGCGGCGGCAGTCGCCTCCGTGACCGCAGTTCCTGCGGCAGCGAAAATCTCAGAACCAATCACAGTCGCAGCACCCACTTCCGTTGTCGGCCAGAAGCCCGACGCCATCCAGTATCCGGTGGTGATCACCGGAGCGGCGATTGGACTTCCCGGTACCGAGCACATCTTTGATGATGGCAACATCGCACGCATTCTGCGCGGCGATCAATTCATCAAGGCGATCCCCGCTGAGCTTCGTCAAGACATGCTCGACAGACGTATAACGCGGCTGGTGAAGAGCGAGAGCGGAGAGGCCAGATTCGACACCATTGAGGATGTCGCGGACGTCATCAAGCTGGCAGGCCGTGGCGGCGCCTTCGATCTCGAAAGAGAATTCGGCATTTCCGCCGAGCGCGTGGCCGCCCTTGATCGGGTCACCCGCCTGGCTATCGCAGTGGGCATCGACGCCATGCGCGACGCCGGAATTCCTCTAGTCATGCGCTACAAGACCACCAGCAAGGGCACTCAGTTGCCCGACCGTTGGGGATTGCCCGACGCGATGCGCGACGACACCGGCGTGATTATGGGCTCGGCCTTCCCGGGATACGACTCCTTCGCCGACGAGATGGCGCGCTATTATGCAGACCACGCCCGTCGCGAGCAATTAGCTTCGCTGGAGAGCATGGTTGCAGCGGTGGCGGGGACCAACGGTCATTCGGCCCTGGCTCAGGAAATTGTCCGCAAGATCGAGGAGCTGCGCGCGGAGATTGAGAAGAACCCCTACGTCTTCGACCGGCGCTTCCTGCTGAAGACCTTGTCGATGGGACATTCGCAGTTCGCCGAATTTATCGGCGCTCGCGGTCCCAACACGCAAATCAACTCCGCTTGCGCGACCACCACGCAGGCGGTTGGAATGGCCGAGGACTGGATCCGCGCCGGGCGCTGCAGCCGGGTGATCATCATCACGGCAGACGACGTCACCTCCGACCATATGATCGGCTGGTTTGGCGCCGGCTTCCTGGCCAGCGGTGCGGCCGCTACAGATGAAAAGGTAGAAGAGGCCGCCACACCCTTTGATCGCAGACGTCACGGCCTGATCATGGGCATGGGTGCAGCGTCCATTGTGGTTGAGAGTGCAGAAGCCGCGCGCGAACGTGGCATCCAGCCCATCTGTGAAGTGCTGAGCGCGGAAACGGCAAATAGCGCATTCCATGGCACGCGTCTAGATGTCAACCACATCGGCCAGATCATGGAGAACCTGGTCGCGCAAGCCGAAGCGCATAGCGGCATTCAACGGCAGCAGATCGCGCCGCACACGGTCTTCGTCTCCCACGAGACGTACACGCCAGCGCGTGGCGGAAGCGCGTCGGCAGAGATCAATGCTCTGCGTCGCGTCTTCGGCAATACCGCCGACCAAATCGTCATCGCCAACACCAAGGGTCTTACCGGCCACGCGATGGCTACGGGAATCGAGGACGTTCTGGCGGTGAAGACACTGGAAACGGGAACCGTCCCTCCGGTGGCCAACTTCAAGGAAATCGATCCTGAACTGGGCTCATTGAACCTCTCGAAAGGTGGCGCCTATCCCATCGAGTACTCGTTGCGCCTCGGAGCCGGATTCGGTTCGCAGATCAGCATGGCATTGTTCCACTGGGTCCCGACCAAGGACGGAGTTCATCACAGCGCCGAACGATCTGGGCTACGCCTATCGCATCGTCGATAAGCCTGCGTGGGACGCGTGGCTGACCAGGATGGCGGGACGTCCAGCCGCCGACTTGGAAGTGGTCAATCGTACGCTCCGCGTGCGCGATCAGGGGCTGGCTGCCCGGGTCGCCGCGGTCGCAAAGGAAGTCAAACCAGTAGCGGCTCCCGCTCCCACGATCCAGGCACCGCTGCCCGCGCCGAGCACACCCGTCGTCGCTGCCAAGTCGGCACCAACTCCGGCGCCGAGTGTACCCGCCAAGGCGAGCCCGCAAGTTCAGGCGGTTGCTGTCGCGCCGGCACCACAGCCAAAAGCTCCCGTAACCAGCGAATCGGTGAAGGAGCGGGTCCTGGCGCTGGTCGCCGAGAAAACCGGCTATCCGATCGACATGCTCGATCTGGATCTGGATCTCGAAGCCGACTTGGGTGTCGACACGGTCAAGCAGGCGGAAGTATTTGCGACGATCCGTGAAGCCTACGGCATCGCCCGTAACGATCAGATCAAATTGCGCGACTACCCCACCATTGCTCACGTAATCCGCTTCGTGAACGAGCACCGCCCGGATGCTGCCGTCGCGGCGCAACCCACCGTGGTGGCGACCACAGAAAAAGCAGCCGTTCAAACCACCTCAGCGGCACCTGCAGCGGTACCTGCGTCAGTGAGTGCCGGCGATTCGGTGAAAGAGCGCATTCTGGACCTGGCAGTCGAAAAGACCGGCTATCCCAGGGACATGCTGGACCTGGATCTCGACCTCGAAGCCGACCTCGGCGTCGACACCGTCAAGCAGGCGGAAATGTTTGCAGCCATCCGCGAGATCTACAGCATCCCGCGTGATGAAAACCGCAAGCTGCGCGATTTCCCCACGCTGGCCCATGTGATGCGGTTCGTGTACGAGAGTCGTCCCGATCTCGCGCCGGGTGTTTCGCCGAAGCCGCAACCGTTGCGGTGGCCGCTGCCACTAAGCCAACCGTCACTGCAACTGTGGCCGCACCAGCACCCGTCGCAGCGGTTCAGCCTGTCGCCGAAGGCGAGTCAGTTACGGAACGCATTCTGACCTTGATGGCGGAGAAGACCGGCTATCCGAAAGACATGCTGGACTTGGAACTGGACCTCGAAGCCGACCTCGGTGTCGATACCGTCAAACAGGCGGAGATGTTCGCCGCCGTCCGCGAGATCTACAACATCCCGCGCGACGAGAACCGCAAGCTGCGCGATTACCCCACACTCGGTCACGTAATCCGGTTCGTGTATGAAAAACGTCCCGATCTCGCGCCGGGTGTGACGCCCGCGCCGGTAACCGTTGAAACGACCGCGAAGGTCGAGCCAACTGTCACGGCAACGGTGGCCGCGCCTGCACCCACTGCCGCCTCAGTCGGTTCCCGACCGCGAATCAGTCACAGAACGAATTCTGACCTTGATGGCGGAGAAGACCGGCTATCCGAAAGACATGCTGGACTTGGAACTGGACCTTGAAGCCGACCTCGGCGTCGATACCGTCAAACAGGCGGAGATGTTTGCAGCCGTCCGCGAAATCTACAACATCCCGCGCGACGAGAACCGCAAGCTGCGCGACTATCCCACGCTCGGTCACGTAATCCGGTTCGTGTACGAGAACCGCCCGGACCTGGCAGGGACAACTACACCTTCGCCGGCGACCGTTGAGGTAGCCAGCTACTAGCTCGACAGCGCAGACCTGCACGCCGTCAGCAGTGGCCGCAACCGCACCTGTCGCAACGGTTCAGCCTGTCGCCGAAAGCGAGTCAGTCACGGAACGCATTCTGACCTTGATGGCGGAGAAGACCGGCTATCCGAAAGACATGCTGGACTTGGAACTGGACCTCGAAGCCGACCTCGGCGTCGACACCGTCAAACAGGCGGAGATGTTCGCCGCCGTCCGCGAGATCTACAACATCCCGCGCGACGAGAACCGCAAGCTGCGTGACTATCCCACGCTCGGTCACGTAATCCGGTTCGTGTTCGAGAACCGCCCGGACCTGGCAGGAACAACTACACCTTCGCCGGCGATTGTCGAACCGGCCGCGACCACAGTGCCTTCCGCCACCGTACAACTGGTGACAGACGACGCCATACGAGAGAAAGTGCTGGAAATCGTCGCCGAAAAGACCGGCTATCCCAAGGACATGTTGGACTTGGATCTCGACCTCGAAGCCGACCTTGGGGTTGACACCGTCAAGCAGGCGGAGATGTTCGCATCAGTGCGGGCGGCGTATAACATTCCCCGCGAAGAGAACATGAAGCTGCGCGATTTTCCCACGCTGGCACACGTCATCCAGTTCGCGCGCGATAAACAGAACTTAGGGGCAACGGTCGCAGCGCCGGCTCCTGCTGCGGCCGCGCCATCTGCGGCTGTGACGAAGGTTGCACGCCCTCGACCGGCCTTGGCCAGCTTCGATGCGGCCAATCGGATTCCACGTCGCGTCCCGGTGCCCACCTTGCGGCCGCCATTGACCATCTGCAAGCCAACAGGAGTGACGCTCGGGCCTGGCAGCCGCGTTGTGGTCATGCCCGACCAGCAAGGCGTCGCCAATGTACTGGCACAACACTTGCAGACACTCGGTGTGGAAGCCCTGATACTCGACGCCACGCTCGATGCGAACGCCCTGACGGAGCGCCTCAAGACTTGGCTGTCCTCAGGCCCGATCCAGGGAGTGTACTGGCTGCCCGCCCTCGACAACGAAGGCGATCTCCGCCACATGGAGCTGGCGGGATGGCATGAAGCTTTGCGGGTACGAGTCAAGTCGCTGTACACCACCATGCGCGCTCTGTACGAGCAGGTCGCGACGCCTGGTACGTTCCTGGTCTCGGCCACGCAACTTGGCGGACAACACGGCTACGACGTTGCCGGAGCCGTTGCCCCGCTCGGCGGAGCGGTTGTCGGCTTCACCAAGACCTACAAGCGCGAGCGTCCGGAAGTTCACGTAAAGGCGGTCGATTTCGAGGCCGGAAGAAGTGCGTCGGAAGTTGCCGTCATCATGATCGAGGAAACCCTGCGCGACAACGGCGCAGTCGAAGTTGGCTACAAGAATGGCCTGCGTTGGGCAGTGGGATTGCAGGAACAGCCCCCTCCGAGGGCGAGCACGGTCTGACGCTCGACCAGGACAGCGTCTTTCTGATCACCGGCGCGGCAGGAAGTATCGTGTCGGCCATCACTGCCGATCTGGCCGCCGCATCGGGCGGCACGTTCTACCTGCTGGATCTGGTTCCTGAACCCGATCCCAACAATCCTGACCTCGCTCGCTTCGTGAGCGACAAAGACGGACTCAAGCGCGATCTGTTCGAGCGCATCAAAGCGCGCGGCGACCGCGCCACGCCGGCGCTGGTGGAAAAGGAACTGGCGGGGCTGGAGAGGGCACATGCAGCGCAGAGCGCAATCGACGCAGTGCGCTCGGCAGGCGGCACGCCTTACTACTTCAGCATCAACCTCACCGATGCGGACGGCGTGGCCAGCATCGTCAACCAGGTGCGCCAGCGTAGCGGCCGCATCGATGTGCTGCTGCACGCCGCCGGCATCGAACGCAGTCATTTCCTGCCCGACAAGGACCAACGTGAATTCGACCTGGTCTTCGACGTCAAGAGTGACGGCTGGTTCAATCTTCTGCACTCCATCGGCAACATGCCTCTGGGTGCGACGGTGGCATTCAGCTCAATCGCAGGCCGCTTCGGCAATGGAGGGCAAACCGACTACAGTGCCGCCAACGACCTGCTATGCAAGATCACGTCAAGCTTCCGCACCATGCGGCCCGGCACGCGCGGTATCGTCATCGACTGGACGGCGTGGGGCGGCATTGGAATGGCCACCCGCGGTTCCATCCCCAAAATGATGGAACTCGCAGGTATCGACATGCTCCCGCCCGACGCCGGAGTTCCGATGATTCGCCGCGAACTGACGTTAGGAGAAACTGGCGGCGAACTGGTCGTCGCCCAGCGTCTTGGCATCATGCTGAACGAATGGGACGAAACCGGTGGACTCGACACCATAGCGCTGGCCGCTTCTCTTGAGCAACGGGTACCAGCGCGCGGGCCGATGGTCGGCAAAGTCACAGGTATGGGACTCTACAGTAGTTTGACCATTGAGACCACGCTCGATCCGGCGGCTCAGCCGTTCCTGTACGATCACCGCATTGATGGCACGCCCGTGCTCCCCGGTGTCATGGGGATCGAAGCGTTTGCCGAAGCCGCGCTCTGCATGCATCCGGGGTGGAGTGTCGAGGCCATCGAGGAAGTAAACTTCATGGCGCCGTTCAAGTTCTACCGGGACGAGCCACGCACGGTATTTGTCCAGGCCCAGTTCTATCCGGACGGCGACAATTTGCGGGCAGACTGCCGCTTGATCGGGCGGCGGACCCTCCCCAATCAATCGCAACCCCAGGAGACAGTTCACTTCACCGCCCGCGTGAGAGTGACCAAGCAACCGCCACAAGCGTCTGCCGGCGTGCCACTCCGGCTGTCGTCGGAGGGCGTCGTCGATGCCGCTCAAATCTATCGCATTTACTTCCATGGGCCGGCGTATCAGGTTCTCGATCATGCCTGGCGGGATGGAGCTCGGATTGTCGGCCAAATGTCCGAGACTTTGCCCAGCGATCACAACCCATCGCAGGGACCGACGCTGATCGGGCCGCGCCTGATTGAGCTTTGCTTCCAAACCGCAGGCCTCGTGGAAATCAGTGAACATAATCGGATGGGTCTACCGCTGTATGTTCAGCAAGTGAGTTGGTCGCGTGCCCCCGAGCTGGCCGAAGGCCCCTTGTTTGCAGTTGTCACTCCAGACACGGCGGGAGAAAAGTTCGATGCGGAGGTAGTGGATACGCAGGGAAACCGGTACTTGCGTCTGACCGGTTATCGGACGGTGACGCTTCCCGAGAGCGTCGATGCCGAGCCATTACACGCTCTGCAGAACGTCACTGCGTGACGCAGGTACTACCGCAGTGGGATTCTCTATCGATCGGAAGGATTATGCAGCGCGAATTTCAACGGGTAGTTATCGTAAACCGCGGTGAAGCCGCGATACGTTTCATTCAAGCGGCGCGCGAATTCAATCGAGAGCACGGCACATCGATACGTACGATCGCGCTCTATACCGAGCCTGATCGCCACTCCATGTTTGTCCGCGAGGCGGACGAAGCTGTGTATCTCGGCGCCGCTCGAATCATCGATCCAGCCACGAATCACACTAAGAGCACTTACGTTGATTTCACGTCTTTAAGAACGGCGATGGAAAGCGCGCGCGCGGACGCGGCGTGGGTGGGATGGGGCTTCGTCGCCGAGCACCCGGATTTCGCAGACCTTTGCCGCGAGATGGACATTGTATTCATCGGCCCAGATGGTGAAGCCATGCGCCGGCTGGGCGACAAGATATCGTCCAAGCGATTGGCGGAGCAAGCCCAGGTGCCCGTTGCGCTGTGGAGCGATGGGCCGGTGGAGACCATCGACGATGCCATGCGCCATGCCGAGCGTCTTGGCTATCCGCTGCTGATAAAAGCCACTTCCGGCGGCGGCGGTCATGGGATTCGCCGCGTGCGTTCCGCGAACCAGCTTACGAAGGCATTTGAGGGCGCGCGTGCAGAGGCATTCAAGGCCTTTGGGGACGCAACCGTTTTCATGGAGCAACTGGTGCAAGGTGCGCGCCATGTTGAGGTACAGATCATTGCCGACCACTTTGGAACCACGTGGGCGGTGGGAGTGCGGGACTGCACCATCCAACGCCGCCACCAGAAAGTCCTGGAAGAAGCTCCTTCGCCGGTGCTCACTGCAGAACAAGACCAGGCGCTGCGCCAGGCGGCGGTGCGATTGAGCCAGGCAGCGGGCTATCGGAATGCCGGCACGGTCGAGTTTTTGTACGAACCAGCAAGTCGACGTTTCTTGTTCATGGAGATGAATACCCGGCTGCAAGTCGAACACCCCGTCACGGAATGCACGACTGGGCTGGATCTGGTAAAGCTGCAGATTGAGGTAGCCCGGGGGGAGCGCCTGCGAGGTGAGCCGCCATGCACGTACGGTCACGCCATCGAAGTGCGGCTGAATGCCGAAGACCCGGAGAACGATTTCGCGCCGGCACCGGGAATGATTGAGAGGTTCAAGCTTCCATCCGGACCAGGGGTGCGCATTGACACCGGTGTGGCGGTGGGAGATGCCGTCCCGGCAGAATTCGACTCGATGATCGCCAAAATCATCACTTACGGTCAAAGCCGGAAAGAAGCACTAGCGCGGATGGAGCGGGCGCTGCGGGAAAGCGTAATCGTCATCAAGGGAGGCGCCAGCAACAAAGCATTTCTGCTGGAATTACTGAATTGCCCCGAGGTGGAGCGAGCGGAAGCCGATATCGGATGGTTGGATCGAAGGGCGGCAGACGGCGGCAACCTATCCACGCGTTTCGCCGACGTGGCGCTGGTGCAGGCGGCGATCGAATCGTACGCTGCGGACCTGTCGGTAGAACAGATCCAGTTCTATGCGTCGGCCGTGCGCGGGCGACCTCAGGTTCGGAGTGAAGTAGGACGGACTGTGCAACTACTCCATCGGGGGCATTCCTACTCGCTTAAGATCTGTTGCCTCGATCTCCAACGCTACCGTGTGGAAGTAGACGGATCCCACATCGATGTCCATATCCACAACCTGGGTCAGTTTGAATATTGGCTCACCACGTTCGGCAGTCGCTTCCACGTCGTCTCCGCCGTTCAAGGATTGACTTACCGTATCGAGGTGAACGGTGTATCGCATTCCATCAATCGGGATGACGGTGGGGTGGTACACGCTCCGGCGCCGGCGGTAGTCGTTTCCATTGCGGTGAAGCCAGGCGATACGGTTTCGGTCGGGGATCACTTGGCGGTGCTGGAAGCTATGAAAATGGAGATGTCGGTCCTCGCTCCCTTTTCCGGAAGGGTCCGCCAGGTAATGGCAATACCCCACGTACAGGTGGACGCCGGAGCCCCCCTTCTGCAGATTGAACCCTTAGGCGACGACAACGCCGTGGCCACTACTGGGCGAGTGGAGTTTGGTGCATCGCGCAACTCAGATGGGGCCGCTGAACCCATTCAGTCCCGCTGGATTACGAGTCTGGATGAACTCCGCCAGCTCGTGCTGGGTTTTGATGTTGACCCGGCGCAAGCCATGCGAATCCTCTCCGAGTGGAGCCAGTCTTCTGAAGCTGACGCGGACCATAAGAAAATAGCTGCGCGCGAAGATGAAATTCTTGGCATCTTCGTCGACACATGTACCTTGTTCGAGCGTCAGCCTGAGATGGACGAACTCAATGGCGGGGAAGAACGCAGCTCCGAGACCTATCTCTTTTCGTACTTACACATGCTCGAGACGCGCGGCAAGGGCCTGCCGGCAACCTTCGTCGATGCACTCCGGCGCGCTGTGGTTCATTACGGCATCCACTCACTCGAGCGTTCGCCCGAACTGGAAGAATGCCTGCTCTGGTTGTGCAGATCGCACCAGCGCGTTGACGAGCAGATAGCCCCGATTGTCGGATTGCTGGAAACCCATCTGAAACGCGCCGAAGCCTCGTCGCCACGGACTGATGAGCCTTTTCGCAAACTACTTGGCCGGCTGATCCACGCCACTCGTGGGTTGTTCCCCGCCATCAGCGATCTGGCTCGCGAAGTGCGCTATCGCTGCTTCGAGCACCCGGTGTTTGAACGGGCTAGAAGGCAAATCTATGCGCAGGCGGAAGAGCACCTCGCGCACCTTGCTACCAATCCAAACCCTGTGGATCTTCGTCAGAAAATTGCCGCCCTGGTCGAGTGTCCTCAACCGCTGGCCGGCCTCTTCTCAGGCAGGTACGCCGCTGCCCCTCCCGCTTTGCGGGAATTGATGTTGGAGATCGTCACCACGCGATACTATCGCGGGCAAACCCTATCGAAGTTTCGCTCCGTGCCAATAGAAGGAGGATCTTGTGTATCGGCCGAGTATGATGATAACGGCAGGCGAGTCCATATCTTCAGCACCAATACCGAGTATCTCGGGCTGTCTGATGCAGCCCGCGCGCTTTTCCCTTTCATCAACGAAGTGCCCCTTGACCATGACGTGGTCATCGATTTTCAAGCGTGGAATCCTGAGTTTTTGTCCGATCCAGATCTCATGCAGAAGGATGTCTGCTCAACCCTCAACCAAGTCGGGTTCCCGCGGACGATTCAGCGCATCGTAGTGGCCATCGGCGGACCCGGTCGTGGGCCCGGCATGGCCGGCATGCAGCACTTCACCTATCGTCCCTCGCCGATCATGTATGAAGAAGAATTACTCGTCCGCGGCGTTCACCCTATGATGGCGGAACGCTTGCATCTCTGGCGGGTCAGTAATTTCAAAGTCGAGCGCCTGCCGTCAGTGGAAGACGTTTATCTTCTCTACGCCGTAGCCAATGAAAATCCTAAGGATGAGCGGCTGTTTGCGGTCGCGGAAATTCGCGATCTAACGCCTGTGCGCGACCAGGAAGGCCGCATTGTGCAACTCCCCCACTTGGAACGCATGTTTGCGGAAGCGGTGGCTGGTATGCGTATGTTCCAGTCGCGGCGCAGCCCGAACCAGCGGCTCCACTGGAACCGAATACTGCTTTACGTTTGGCCGACTGTCAATTTCACCCGCAAAGAATTGGATGAGATCGTGCACAAACTCGCCCCGTCGACCGATGGGCTGGGATTGGAACAAGTGGTGGTGCGTGCTCGCATTCCGCAACCCGAGACGGGCGAGGTCCGCGACATGATTGTGCGAATCTCGAGTCCGGGCGGCGCGGGCCAGATTATGACCATCAGGCCCGCCCGCAAACTGCAACCGCTCAAGCCGCTGGATGACTACACTCAGAAGGTTGTCCGCATGCGCCAGCGCGGAATGATCTACCCGTATGAAATCGTCAAAATGCTGACGCCCGTTCCGGAAGGGATAGCATCGCAATTTCCTCCCGGCGATTTTGTGGAATACGATCTCGATGCCGACAGCCGTCTGGTTCCGGTTGACCGTCCGTATGGAAAGAACAAATCCAACATCATCGTGGGCGTCATCCGTAACTTCACCAGTAAGTATCCCGAGGGCATGACGCGTGTCGTTTTGATGGGCGATCCGAGCCGGGACCTGGGCGCAATTGCCGAGCCTGAATGCCGGCTCATAATCGCGGGTCTGTATCTCGCGCAAGAGAAGGGCATTCCGTTGGAATGGTTCACCCTCTCGGCGGGCGCCAAGATCTCCATGGACAGCGGCGTCGAGAACATGGATTGGATTGCCCGTGTGCTGCGTCGCCTGATCGAATTCACGCAAGCCGGGTGCGAAGTGAACCTAGTGGTGAATGGGATCAACGTCGGGGCACAGCCCTACTGGAACGCCGAAGCAACCATGCTGATGCATACCCGCGGCATTCTGGTCATGACACCGAAGGCGGCGATGGTCCTCACCGGCAAGCGCGCTCTGGAATATTCGGGAAGCGTGTCGGCCGAGGACAACGAAGGCATAGGAGGCTACGACCGCATCATGGGTCCCAACGGCCAGGCGCAGTATTGGGCCCGCAACATCGATGAAGCCTGCCATATCCTGCTCCGCCATTATGAACACACTTACGTGGCCCCGGGTGAGCGCTTTCCTCGCAAAGATGTGACAAACGATCCCATCGACCGGGACGTCCGGTCGTATCCACACTCTCACGGCGGCGACGGCGAATTCGCGCATGTTGGTGAGATTTTCTCCGACGAGACCAATCCTGGACGCAAGAAGTCTTTCGACATTCGCAAAGTCATGCGAGCCGTCATGGATCAAGACCACCTTCCTCTGGAGCGCTGGTCCGGCATGCGTGCCGCGGAAACGGGAGTGGTTTGGGATGCCCATCTCGGTGGCTATCCCGTTTGTCTCATCGGTATCGAGTCTCATCCAGCGCCCCGGCTGGGATTTGTTCCTGCCGACGGCCCGGATCAATGGACCGCCGGAACGCTTTTCCCGCTGTCCTCGAAAAAAATTGCTCGCGCCATTAACGCGGCCAGCAACAATCGTCCTGTAGTGATCCTGGCCAACCTGTCTGGTTTTGACGGTTCGCCGGAATCGTTGCGCAATCTGCAGCTTGAGTACGGGGCAGAGATTGGGCGATCAGTGGTGAACTTCAAAGGTCCCATGGTCTTTTGTGTGATCTCCCGATATCACGGTGGCGCTTATGTTGTTTTCTCGGGGGCGTTGAACGAAAACCTCAAAGTGGCTGCGTTAGAGGGAACTTTCGCCTCCGTTATTGGCGGAGCGCCGGCGGCGGCCGTTGTTTTCGCTGGCGAGGTCGAAGCCAGGACCCGCAAAGATCCACGTCTCCAGGCGTTGACCGAGGCGTTGAATCATGCGATGCCCAAAACTGACGGCGTCGAGAAAAGCCGATTACGCGCCCAGTGGAACGAGCTCTTCAAAGTCGTCCACTCCGAGAAGCTGGGGGAAATGGCCGAGGAGTTTGATCGCGTGCACAACGTGCATCGGGCCCTCAAAGTGGGCGCGTTGCACCACATCCTTCCGCCCGCGGATCTTCGCCCCTTTCTCATCCATGCGGTGGAATGTGGTGTTGCAAGGGAGAAGGAATTGCATTCCGACCAACCACCAGGTGAGAATTCGGCAACAATGCCGAAAACCATGGATGTGGCCACCCCCACTCTGGCTTCGTGATGAACGTATATTGGCTGGAACAGTCCGAATTGGATGTACCGACGGCAGAGGATTGGCTCAGCTCGGCCGAAGTGATACGCCTGAGCAGCATGCGCGTTGCGAAGCGCTGTGCCGATTGGCGACTGGGACGCTGGACCGCGAAATGCGCCCTGGCCATTTATCTGAAGTTGCCGGATCATCCGAAGTCCCTCCAAGAAATCGAGGTGCGCCCAGCCCCTTCCGGCGCGCCCGAAGCATTTGTGTCGAACGCAGGAGTGGCCGTCACCATTTCTATCAGCCATCGTGCTGGCGTAGCGGCTTGCGCCGTTGCGCCGCCCGGTGCCTCCCTCGGATGTGACCTGGAAATCATTGAACCTCGCAGTGACGCATTCATTGCCGACTACTTCACCATCGAAGAGCAAGAGTTGATTGCACGGGTCCGCCTGGATGACCGTTCCCGGCTCGTGGCTCTGCTTTGGAGCGGAAAGGAAAGCGCCCTCAAAGCGCTGCGCGAGGGGCTTCGACTCGACACCCGGTGTCTGAAGATATGTCCTATTGATTCCGTGCCAAACCGCAAGGAGGACATAGACGGCGATTTCGAAGACTCGGCTCTGCCGTTTCGACCTTCAGCCGGAGTTTGCGCATGGAGTCCGATGCAGGTTTCTTGCAAGGACGGCTCAGAGTTCCAAGGATGGTGGCAATATACTGGCAACCGTGTGCGAACGCTGGTCGCTGCTCCATCGCCAACCCCGCCAATCTTCTTGCCGACCCTGACTCGTGATGCACATAGCGTTCCCTGACTCTGAAAGACGCCAACGGTAATCTTTACCGCACAGCGTCGATCGGCGGCGCAAGTGACTAGGGTGTGGTATCGCAGCGCTCTCTGGTATTGCCTTCTACTCGAACTATCGGAACGATGAGCGCTTTAGAAAGGAAAGGGGGCGCAGGCGGAAACGGATCGAGAGCGAGCGGAGGAATGGAAAGATCGATCGCATCTCATGAAACTGGTCCGATAGTTTTCCCTCGGGGACGGCACAGAATTCCACTTGATACCGCTCCCTATTGAACTCAGCCACCTGGCGTGAGGAGATTCGGCCATGATGAAACCCGTTCATACGTTCACCGTCGTACCCTCGTTGCCGCCGGCTATCGAGAACCTGCGCGAGGTTGCCTACAACCTGAGCTGGTGCTGGAGCCACGATTCGATCGCACTCTTCCGCCGGCTGGATAGCGACCTGTGGGACACGTGCGGGCACAACCCTGTGCTGCTGCTCGGCACCATCGAACAGGGAAAGTTGGAGGCCGCCTCCCGGGACGAAGGCTTCCTGGCACATCTGAATCGTGTCGACTCGAACCTGAAGACTTACCTGGGCAATAATGCAACCTGGTTCCGCAAGATCCAGGAGGCAGCGCACAAAGATCTGCTGGTTGCCTATTTCTCCGCCGAATTCGGACTCACCGAGTGCCTATCCATCTTTGCCGGCGGCCTCGGCATTCTCGCCGGCGACCATCTGAAATCCGCCAGCGATCTTGGCGTTCCGCTGGTGGGTGTCGGGCTGCTTTACCAGCAGGGATATTTCCGCCAATACTTCAGCCAGTCGGGATGGCAACAGGAAGCGCATGATGATAACGACTTCGACAACCTTCCGGTAAGGGTTGCGATCGGTCCGGACGGCAAGCCGGTAGTGGTCGAAGTTGACCTCGCCGGACGCTCGGTCTATGCGCAGGTATGGAGGGTGCAACGTCGGACGCGTTTCGCTCTACCTGCTCGATACCAACATCCCGCTCAACTCGCATCCGGACGATCGCGATATCACCGACCAGCTTTACGGCGGCGATCGGGAGATGCGCATCCGGCAGGAGATCGTGCTCGGCATCGGCGGCTATCGCGCCCTGCAAGCGCTGGGCTTCGAGCCCACCGTCTATCACATGAACGAAGGCCACTCGGCCTTCCTGGCGCTGGAACACGTCGCACGTCTGATGCACGAGCATGAGCTTAGCTTCGCCGAAGCGCGCGAGTTGGCGTCGGCCAGCCTCGTCTTTACCACTCCACACTCCGGTGGACGCCGGACACGACTACTTCCCGCACCGAGCTGATGGACCGCTACTTTGCGGAGACAGCGCGCAGGCTGGGACTCTCCCTGAGCGAATTTCGTCGATCTCGGCCGCGCAGCGCCGGGACCGGCGAATTCTGCATGACCGTGCTGGCTCTGCGACTGGCATCGCGCTCCAACGGCGTCAGCAAGCTGCACGGCGAGGTCAGCCGGAAGATGTGGCAGTCCCTCTGGCCGAAGGTGCCGGTGGACGAAATTCCCATCGGGCACGTCACCAACGGCGTCCACTTCCGCAGCTGGATTTCGCCGAGATGAACCAGCTCTATGATCGCTACCTCGGACCGCAATGGCGCGAGGAGCCGGCCAATGGCGAAATTTGGAGCCGCGTCGCATTCCATTCCCGCCGAGGAGCTGTGGCGCACCCATGAACGCCGACGCGAACGGCTCGTCGCTTGGGCGCGGCAGCGTGTCGCGACCAGCGAGTCGCCGCGGGCGCGCCGCAGGCGGAGATCGAAGCCGCCGGCAGAAGTGCTGGACCCCGACGCCCTCACCATCGGCTTCGCCCGCCGCTTTGCCACCTACAAGCGGGCCACGCTGATCCTCCGCGACGTCGCATCGCCTGCAGCGCCTTCTCACCGACAGCGCGCGCCCGTGCAGATCATCTTCGCCGGCAAGGCGCACCCCGCGGACGATGCCGGCAAGGAACTGATCCGCCAGCATCACCGATGCGAGCCGTGATCCCGAACTCGGCCGCCGCATCGTCTTCCTCGAGGACTACGACATGGCCGTCGCGCGCTACCTGGTGCAAGGCGTCGATGTCTGGCTGAACACGCCGCTGCGTCCGATGGAAGCCAGCGGCACCAGCGGCATGAAGGCCGCGGCCAACGGCGCGCTCAATCTCAGCACGCCTCGACGGCTGGTGGGACGAAGTGTGGAACGATCCCGCCGAACTCGCGGCAGATCGGCTGGGCCATCGGCAACGGCGAAGATCTACGACGACCGTCAATACCAGGACCAGGTGGAAGCCGAGGCGCTCTACGACCTGCTGGAGCGCGATGTCATTCCCACCTTCTACGATCGCGGCCCCGACCGCATTCCGCGCCGCTGGGTCGAGCGCATGAAGGCGTCCATCAGCTCGCTCTGCCCATTCGTCAACACCCACCGCATGGTCCGCGATTACACCTGCGAGTACTACACCGCGGCCCACGAACGATTCCGCGCACTGGAAGCGAACGGCGCCGCCCGCGCGCGGGAACTTGCCGCGGCCATGAATCGCATCCGCACGGAATGGCAAAACGTCTGGATCGGCGCCGTCGAGGACGGACCGGAAGACAACGTCCCGGTGGCCTCCACCATTCGAGTGCACGCGCAGGTCCATCTCGGGCGCCTGACTCCGCAGGAAGTCGCCGTCGATCTCTACCTCGGGCGCGTGGCTCCTGAAGGGGAACTGATGGAAAGCCGAGCTGTCCCCTTGCAGGTGGAAGGCAAGGATGCGGAGGGCACCTACCACTATGTGGGCGAGACCGCAGTGGCGCACAGTGGCCTGCATGGATTCACGGTGCGGGTGCGGCCGAGCCATCCTGACCTGTCTGTCGCATTTATCCCCGGCCTGATTTGCTGGGCCAAGGAAGCTCGCACCGCCCCAGCCGTGGGATAACAGCCAGCAGGCGTGGGGCTTCCGGAAAGGCCTCGATGCCCATTACACCCGGGCAGCACCGGCGTGCTCTCAATTTGATGATCGCGCGCGAACGGTCGAATCGTTGGGTCATCTTGATCGTGAGCCGCTGTGATGGTCTAAACCAAGAAGGGATAGTACTCACGGACTAGTACTTGATAAAACCCGCGCCCGGACTTGCGGCCGAGCCAACCCGCATCGACCATCTTGATCAGCAGCGGGCAAGGCCGGTATTTGGGGTCGCCGAGGCCGGACTGCATCACGCGCATGATGTCGAGGCAGACGTCCGAGTCCAATGAAGTCGGCCAGGGTCAGCGGACCCATCGGGTGCGCCATACCAAGCTTGAAGACTTCATCCACGGCTTCGGGCGTGGCCACGCCTTCCATCACGGCGTACATGGCTTCATTCAGCAGCGGCATCAGCACGCGGTTCGAGACAAAGCCCGGCGCGTCGTTCACCTCGACGGAGTTTTCTCCAATTTCTCGGCGAGAGCTTTGACCGTCGCGAAAGTCTCGTTTGAGGTTGCCAATCCGCGGACTACCTCGACGAGTTTCATCATCGGCACGGGATTGAAGAAGTGCATCCCGATGACTTTGTCGGGCCGCCCGGTTAGCGCTGCCAGCTTGGTTATCGAAATGGACGAGGTGTTGGACGACAGGAGGACCTCGGGCCGGCAGATCGAATCGAGAGTCGCGGAAGAGGTCGGCCTTGATCTCAAAACGCTCGCTGGCTGCTTCCACGACGAAATCGCAATCGGCCAACCGCTTGTGATCGGATGTGCCCGTGATGCGCCCCAGCGCCAGCTCGCGCTGCTCCGACGTCAACTTGTTCTTCGCAACTTCGCGTTCCAGGTTCTTGCTGATGGTTTGCAGACCGCGATCGATCAAGCGCTGCTCCAGATCGACCAGCACGACGTTGTATCCATTCTTGGCGAAGACATGAGCAATGCCATTGCCCATCGTGCCCGCGCCGATTACTCCCACTGTTCTGATGTCCATGATTGCCTCAAATGAAGTTAGGTGCGAAGCCATTCCGGTTTCCATGATTGATTTGCGGAAGTGCGTGAACGAGACCTGCCGAAACTGGATTTGCCGCATACTAGCTCAGATAGCCATTAAAGCGACCTCCTTTATCAAGATCGGAACTTACCATCGATATAAGCTTGCGCCCCAGGTCCAGCCTGCGCCGATGGACACGAGCAAGAGAAGATCGCCTTCGTGGAGCAGACCGCGCCGGTTTACCTGGTCCAGGAGCAGCGGAACCGTGGCTCCAGCGGTGTTCGCGTACGACTCCAGGTTCGTCTGTATTCGGGAAAAGGGGATGTTGAGTACCTCGGCGATGCGCTTGAGGACGCCGGCTGTGGCCTGGTGCGGAACGATCATCGAGACGTCTTCGAGTCCCAGCCCGTTGATGCGGAGAATCTCGCTGAATACACTCGGGTACCGCGGTCGTAGCCTTCTGCGTAAACCGCTTTTCCGTTCATTGTGAAGTAGGCGTCCCCAGGGTAGACCGTGAAATGGTTCATTCCCTCGCCCTCGGCGAGGAGAATGCTCGAAAAGAGCCCATTCTCCCGATCCTTCCTCTCAAGCACCACGGCACCGGCACCGTCTCCAAAAACGACGCAGTCGCGGTGGTTCCAGTCCGTGACCTTGGAGAAGGTATCGGCGCCGATCACCAGCACACGCTCGTACATACCATTCTGGATGAATTGGCCGGCGATCGTGATGCCGTAAATAAACCCGGCACACACCGCCGCCACATCGAACGCGGCGCAGCGGTTGCGAATGCCCATCTTGATCTGCGCAATGCATGCCGAGGAGGGCATCTTGCGGTCGGGTGTCGCCGTGGAAACGATGATCAAGTCAATGTCGTTTGGTTCAAGCCCCGCCGAAGCGATTGCCTCCAGCCCGGCACGGGCAGCAAGATCGGACGTGTATTCGTCTGGTTCAGCGATGTGCCGCTCGCGAATCCCCAACGTTTCGACCACCCACTGCGGAGAGGTCGGCAAGTTTGCCACTACTTCTTCGTTGGTCAGAATCTTGGACGGAACGTAAGAACCGGTGGATTTGATGCAGACACTATCAAAGTGGCTGTTTCGGCCTGCTCATTCTTCGCTACCGGTCTGGCCCAAAGAATGAGAGACCGCGGAGGTGGATACACAACAAGAATCCAACCACGCAATGGAAGCAGAACTCCCCATTTGGAATTTCAATCACGGTGACTCGCATCATGTTCGAGAAGTATACGGTGTTCAATAGGCGCAAGTCTGGTCAACAGTGCTCACCCGGCAGATTATTGGCGACGCTTTTCTGACGCCCTGGCGAAAAGCGCGGAAACATGTCACTTCGCCTCCTCAGCTCGCAATTGTGCCCGTCGGCGGTCGTTTCTGCACTCTGCAGATCCAGACATTCATTTGCTGTTTCGACCTGCGCAAGCTGCTTTCGGTTGCCAGTGACGTTGACGCGCCCAGCGTTTCACCGAACGGGAAGCGAATTGTTGTCAGAATGTCGGATGCTCATGGCACTCACCCTCAGTCACTGTCTGAAATTGCGGCTGACGGTACTGGATTCCGCACGATCGTGCGCGCCGGCCCAGATGAATTACTCCGTCATGGTGCGTGGAGTCCCGATGGGGAGTATCTCGTCCATCGAATCGGGCATGGGGGCGGGTCAGATCTTTGGGCGCTTCCTATGCAAACTGGGCTATTCCATCGGTCAAGAGAACCAATTCGACTTACAAACGGGCCGCTGTTCTACTGAGTGCGCGCCCCAGCCGCGATGGGAAACAGATCTTTGCAGTCGGTACCAAGCGGCGGGGCGAGCTGGTTCGCTATGACATGCGGTCGCGTCGAATTTATACCGTTGCTCTCCGGGATCTCGGCAATCGACCGAACTTCTCCCGGGATGGCAAATGGGTCGCTTACAGTTCTTACCCGGACCACACTCTGTGGCGAAGCCGCAGCGATGGCAGCGAACGAATGCAGTTGACTTATCCTCCGATGGAGGTGGGATATCCTGTCATTTCGCCGGATGGAACGAAAGTCGCCTTCGACACCTCTCTTAACGAAACATACGTGGTAAGCATGGATGGTGGGTTGCCGCAGAGGATTGTCGAGAAAAATTCCATTGCGAACTTCTCCCCTGACGGGAACCTTTTGGTCATGACTTCCTGGGCTGATGCGCCTGTCGGGGAAAAGAACAGGGTCTATTTGCAGACATCCGACCTACGCACGGGAAAGTTATCGGTTGTGCCTTCCTCCCAGGGCTTGGTCGGAGGACTGTGGTTCACCCAGGACAACCTAGCAGCCGCGAATGAAGAGTTCACGAAGCTCCTGACTTTCGTTTTTTGCTGGGGCCTCTTTTTCTTTTAGTGGATCCCTAATGACAGCTGGTGCCCTTCAGAGAATCGCTGGAAATCACCGGCCCAGGTCTTCTAGTTAGAGCCTGCCTTCGGACACACGAATGCGCCGACGGGTGGTTGCAAGGTCCTCGGCATCTTCACCGCAGACTCTGCTGGACGTCGGGTGCCAGCAGAAGCAGGCCAGCGACCATTAGAATGATGCCCAGCATGCAGTCGAAGGCGATGAGAGGGGCGAACCACACGAGCTTGAGTGACAGGCTTTTCATATGTAACCAGCCTTCAGGACGATGCGCTGTTTTCAGCTTGTGCCAGCCTGCTGGGAATAGCCAGGCAATTCGACTAACCCGACTACGCCAATTCCCGAAACGGGACTCCGGGATCGCAGCTAACCATCTCCCTGCCACTGCCGTCACCGATAGGGACACTACGGCTCGGTTGGCTGGTGTGAAACGCCGTTGCTCCGGTTACTCAGTGTCGCCTGTGATACGAGAGGAGTCCGCTAAAGGGAACTGCACTGCTCTGCGGATGGCCAACCTTAATGCGTTGGATATTGTTGCTAGCTCGCTTTGGCAATCTGGCGGCACCGTTCCGCCAGCGCCGACTGGATAAAAGTTAGCTCGCATCCCAGCATATCGGTTGCTTCGCGACAGAGGTTGGGGCGCTCGCGCATGAGCTGCAGAAATTCTTCCCGTGGTACGTGAACTATATCCGACTGAACCACCGCCACGGCGGTCAGGCTGTACGGATGTCCGGTAAAGGTGGCGGGCAATCCCAGCAGCGAGCCCGCGGAAAAAACTCTGTCCAGCTTGGGCATGTCGCGCACGCCCATCAGCACTTTGCCCTTACACACAAAGAACACACCGGCGCTCTTCCCGTCTTCACGAAAGAGAACATGCGCTGGCGGAAAGCCCCGCTTTCGACCTGCTGACTCCAAGCCGGCTTTCAACTCGCCAGACACTCTTAGAATGTTGCTCTTGGCACCCACACTTTTCATTTGCTGCTTATCTCACAACGGCACACAGCACGTCCGTGACGCGAATCACATGTCGCTGTGTCAAGGGCGGAGCAGAACCCCATGGTCGCCCCTACGTAGGCGGTCGGTCGGCCGGGCACCCCTCATGGTTGCCCACACACAACCGGTCAGCGCGCCACTTCTGAGCACCTGCGGCCGTAAGGGCGTAGAGCGCGCCGGTCGGAGGGCCGCAGCAATGAGAAGCTAGGTTCTCAGTAGGCGCCGATTGGCTCAGTTGGGCCGGCCACGGCTTATTCAGAAGATCCAGTCTCTGCTCGCTGTCCCGAAGTCCTCTTGGAGGACATGTGGACCGACGGCGTTTCAGAGTGGTATTAGCTGGCTAAATAAGGATGAGAAGTAAAATTGACTTCGTGACAGTGCGCCTTGAGCGGCTATCTACAAATAATTGGAAATACTAGAGATATGCTTGAGATCAAATGGTAGGGCAGCGTTCTAACCAACTGAACTACGACCCCGCGTTAAGAATCAACGCGATACCGCAAACCCAAGTCAGATAAGGGCTTTGCAGGTTTTGCATGCAGTGCACAGTCCGCCGAGTTTGCCTGCGGTGGTGTTTCTTCCTGGCAAAACCGCCCATAAACCGCCAGTAAATAACTGTTCGCTCATACGGCTTTTATCTTAACACAACGGGCCGCTTTGCCCGAAATTCGCTTCCAGTAGTGCCCGAGGGAGCCACAGGTCCTTCTTACCCCTCAAAAGTATTCCGGCCCTCAAGGCCGAGCAGACCAAGTTCGCGCATCGGAGTTACAGGATCTCTCCGGGTGGAGAAACACCAATCGCTGAAACTCAGCTACAGGGACGGAGCGTACGCAGGGTTTGGAGGAAATTACCGAAACCTTTTGCTGGTCGTGGGTGGAGACGTGAGCGTAGAGGCCGGCGCGGCACGGAGTTTTGCTCCGGCCAGCCCCCTGGCCAAAAACCCTGTGCGCATCAGCCTTATCAGAGGCCCATTTTCCGGCCATTTCCGCGCGGCCCCTAGCTATGGCCGAAACCGATGCGTCCCCAAGACGGGTGTGTACACACCCGCGACAATGTGACAGAAAACGGCGTGGTTGAGAGCTGGGCGTGTCCAGATAAGAGCCTCCATTGCATGTACACAAGTATTGCTTATATGTACATAGTTGATATACGGTGGCCGATTAGCGCCACAGGTTGATTTGATCCAACCGCTTGTCTTCCTGTTCCTGATTTCGTATGTACTCCCGGATCACCGTCTCATTCCGCCTTACCGTGGACACGTGGTACCCTCGCGCCCAGAAATGCTGTCCGACAAAGTTTCTCTTCTTCTCCCCGTATACCCGGCCAAGTGAATCGCGCTCTTCCTCCTTGATAAAACCAATCACTTGCGACACCGCATGCTTCGGCGGAATCGCGATCATCATGTGCACATGATCTGGCAGCAGGTGTCCTTCTTCGATTCGACATTCCTTCTGCTCGGCCAATTTGCGGAACACCTCTCTCAGGTGCCGTCTCAGTTCCTCGTACAACGTCTTTCTGCGGCACTTGGGGATGAACACCACATGGTATTTGCACTCCCACTTGGTATGGCTTAGGCTTTCCATCTCGTCCATCGCGAACTCCCTTTCGTGTGCTTTGGCGGCTCACGTCTGGGAGTCTCCGCGATGGACTCCGGTAGCTGTCAAACTTCTACTGCCTCCCCGGCAGAGCCGGGGGCTTTAGATTGTGAGCCGCTCAAAGCGGCTGGCCGGGGTCGCTAACGCGGCCCCGAGGTTTGGGCCACCGTTCCGGTGGCCGATTAGCGCCACAGGTTGATTTGATCCAATCGCTTGTCCTCTTCTTCTGCCGCCGGATGTACTCGCGGATCACCGTCTCGTCCCGCCTCACGGTAGATACGAAGTACCCGCGCGCCCAAAAGTGCTGTCCCACGAAGTTCCTCTTCTTCTCACCATACACCCGTGCCAGGTGGATCGCGCTCTTCCCTTCGATCCGACTCTCCTTCTGCTCCGCCAGCTTGCGGAACACCTCGCCCAAGTGCCGCCGCAGTTCGGCGTACAACGTTTTCCTGCGACACTTGGGGATAAACACCACATGGTATTTTACAATTGCACTCCCACTTGGTATGGCTTAGGCTTTCCATTTCGTCCATCGCGAACTCCCTTTCGTGTGCTTTGGCGGCTCACGTCTGGGAGTCTCCGCGATGGACTCCGGTATCTGTCAAACTTCTACTGCCTCCCCGGCAGAGCCGGGGGGTCTCCCAACGGACTAGGAGTGGCGATTCTCTGCTCCACCCGATGGCACGACCCTATGCGAATGATTTGCGACGAAAGTTTTTGCAGGCCTATGAGCAGGGCCAAGGGACACTGGGGGAGTTGGCGGAACAATTTGGGGTAAGCGAAGGTTGGGCCAAGAAGATCTCCGCCAGGCGCACGCGCACGGGGCAGATCGAGCGGCCACCATGGCGACGTGGTCCGGTGAGCCGGGTGACGGTGAGGCTACAGGAGTGGATGCGAGAGCAAATCCGCAAGCAGCCGGATGTGACCCTGATGGAGTTGCAAGAGCAACTGCAAGAGATCAAGGGCGTGGGCTTGAGCATCGGGCGGCTGTGGCTGGCCTTACGACAGATGGGACTGCGACTCAAAAAAGTCACTCCACGCCCAGGAACAAGAAACGCCGGAAGCACAGCAGCGTCGGCAAGCGTGGCGAGAAACCATAACCCAGATCGACCCGGAGCAGTTGGTGTTTCTGGATGAGAGCGGGGCCAGTACGCAGATGACGCGCAATTATGGCGCGCTCCGGGTGGAGAACGGGTGCCGGAAGGGACGCCCAACAGCCACTGGCATACGCTGACCATGCTAGCGGCGCTGACCACCAAAGGTTTGCAGGCGCCCATGACCATCGAATCGCCGACCGATGGAGATATCTTCCCGGCCTATCTGGAACAGGTGTTGTGCCCGCAGCTCCAGCCTGGACAGGTGGTCACCATGGACAATCTGGCGGCTCGCAAAGTAGCCGGGGTGCAGCAGCTGATCAATGCCATTGGAGCGCAGCTGCTTTACTTGCCGCCCTATTCCCCCGATTTCAACCCGATTGAGCAAGCCTGGTCGAAGATCAAGCAGTTGCTGCGCTCGGCCAAGGCCCGCACCGCAGATGCTCTGGAGAACGCGATTAAGGAAGCTCTGGCAGCCATTACTGCCGAGAGCGCCTTAGCGTGGTTCTCTCATTGCGGATATGGTCTACAATAACATTGAAAGTGCTCTAGCCCGCATTAACATCAAACCCGGGGAGACTCAAGATTGTCCAGCGTTTGGAAAGACTGGTGGACACGGCCACGCGCGCTCATGACAAAGGTGGTTATGCACGTATACCGCCGTTTGTCGCACGCTTACCCGCTGTCGGACGCCCACATATTCCCGCGAACCTGAGGATCACGATGTCTTCGCGCAGGCGTTCGACCGCTTCGTAAGCGTAGACGTGTGGCCGTCTTGACTAGGCATGTGAGTGCGCCGATGGAGTTCCCAGGTCGTGTCCACAGTCTTTGCTAATGGACACGACCTCGTTGTGAGAGTGTGGGTACTTTATTTGGATGGGGAGTTGACTTCGTCGGTGAAGATATCGTCGGTGCAAGCTTTGCCAATCGCGCCATCCAGTCGGGCCAGCAACTGGGCCAAGGTTTCACCGTCGCGTCGCACCAGCATAACCAGGCAGTTGTGTTCATCGTTAGCCACAGCGACGCATCCGACGGGCCGAACTACGCCGATGGTGATCTCACCGTAGTCGATCAATTCGGCGATGTTCGGCAGGGACCAGGGATCAACGGGAGGTTTCTCTACGCTGCGGGTTCGCTTGCGGTCGGTACGTTGGTGACGATGTTCCAAGGCAGCAACTCCTCGATGCGGGTGATGGAATGATCAGCAATGTGCTGCAGTACATAGCGGAGATACGCCTCCGGATCAAGTCCATTTAGCTTGGCGGTCCCGATCAGGCTATAAAAGGTTGCGGCACGTTCTCCGCCGCGGTCCGATCCCGCAAACAAGTAGTTCTTCCGACCCAGCGCGATGGCACGCAAGGCTCTCTCCGCCGCCGAGTTATCGATCTCGATGCGACCGTCATCACAATAGCGCACAAAAGCATCCCAACGCGCCAAGGCATAGTGAATCGCCGCCGTGGTGTCGGACTTGCGCGACAGTTTCGATAAGGAGCTTTCCATCCAAGTGCGCATGGACTCTAGCAAGGGGCGAGCCCTGGAGTTGCGTACCGCGCGGCGCTCATCCGGGGAACGGCCCCGGATCTCCTTCTCGATTGCATACAGAGCCGCAATGCGTTCCACGGCTTCGCTCGCGATGGGCGAGTGGTGGGCTTCCATCAGGTCGTAGAACTTGTGCCGCATGTGCGCCAGGCAGGGCGCTTGCTGAATGCGGCCAGCTTCGTAGAGCTGGTTAAAACCGGCATAGGCATCGGCCTGGAGAATGCCGCGAAAGTTACTCAGATGCTGCTGCGGATGTTCCCCTTTGCGGTCCGGCGAGTAGGCAAACCACACCGCCGATGGTGCCGTAGCGCCGGAAGCACGATCATCGCGAACATAGGTCCAGAGCCGCCCCGTCTTCGTCTTGCCGTTGCCGGGAGCCAGCACCGGAACCGGCGTGTCGTCGCCGTGCAACTTGTCCGCCGCCAGCACATAGCGGCGCAGAACTTCGACCAGTGGCTGCAGCAAGTGGCTGGCTTCCCCCACCCACTTGGCCAAGGTCGAGCGGTCCAACTCGACGCCTTCGCGTCCATAGATTTCCGACTGGCGATACAACGGCAAATGATCACAGAACTTCGAGGTGAGCACATGCGCCAGCAGCCCCGGACCCGCCAGGCCGCGATCGATCGGACGGCTCGGCGCGGCTGCCTGCACAATCGCATCACATCCCGTGCAGCACAGCTTGGGGCGAACATGACGAATGACCTGAAAACTCCCCGGAACCCATTCCAGCATCTCGGAGGCATCCTCGCCCAGCTTCTTTAGCCTGCCACCGCACTCCGGGCACGATGTTGCTTTCGGTTCATGGGTCTTGATCTGACGCGGAAGATGCGCGGGCAAGGCACGCCGCGAGGGCTGAGTTACAGGTGGGAATGTAGGCGAAGGACGGGGCGGTGTTTCAGTCTGCGGCGGAGCTGCAGGACGATTCTCCTCCAGTTCTTCCAGCTTCAACTCCAGTTGTTCGATCTGGTGTGCCACCTTCTCCGACTTGCGCCCGAACTGCATCCGCCGCAACTTGGCCAGCAGCAGCTTCAGGTGCGCGATCTCCTGCTCACGCGAGCGCAGTTGCTCATCCTTGATCTGTAACTGCTCATGCTGCGCCAGGATCATCGCCTTCAACCCGTCCTGATCCAGGCGGTTCAGATCCGGTAGCGTGGTGCGCATCGCAAGCATGGGCGAAGTATGCCAGTAACTCTGCCGAGCGCAAAGCGTACGGGACATAAATAACTGTGAAAATCAGGCTTGTGTATCTAGATTGCCATCAGTGACTCAGCCGTGCGCATCGGCCGGCGCCAATCGATCCCTTCGCACAACATCGACAACTGCGCCCGCGTCAGCGACACCGTGCCGCTTTCCGCCTTCGGCCACACGAAGCGTCCACGCTCCAGGCGTTTGGCAAACAGGCAAAGCCCATCTCCATCGAACCATAAAACTTTAATCAGATCGCCGCGACGCCCACGGAAAACAAACACGTGGCCGGAGAGCGGGTCTTGTTCCAACGCGGTCTGCACCAACGCGCTCAGCCCCGTAAACCCGCGGCGCAGATCGGTCACGCCCGCCGCGATCCAGATGTGCGTGTTCGTCGGCAACGTGATCATCCCCGCAAACACTCCAACAGCACACGCAGCACACCCGCCTCAACCGGGCCAGTGATGCGGATCTGGGCCTTCGCCAACGTGAGTTCGATCACACCCGGCGAAGCCACCGGTTGACCATCTCCCTCGTCCTGTTTACCGCCGGCCAAGGCGGTCCGCGCTTGCCCGCATTCCTTGTCCGCAGATACCGTGACCGGCAACAACCGAACGCAACTCGTGCCGGCTTCACTGACCGATGCCGCCGGGGTACTCCCCAGCAATCCAGCCTGGTACAGCTTGCGCCACCCAAACACCTGGTTCGCGTTCACTCCGTGGGCACACGCCACGATCGCGACGGAAGTGCCCGGTACCAGCGTCTCTTCGACGATGCGCCGTCTTTCCTCGGCGCTGCGATAGCGCCGCTTGATTCTAGGTTGGGATATAGGCTGAGAGATCACCACCATGGTCTCCTCTTCGTGCGCAACCTCGATCGCGCCACAAAGGGAGAATGCCTATTACGAGAAGATCCGTCTAGACGGCCACCAGTCTACGCTTACACCGCTTCTATGCTATACAGTAGAAGGAGAAATGCTCTAGTCGTCGCGTTACCGCATCGATGTCTTTCGCATTCAGTCCGCCGAGGAATCTTTCTGAATGGTCTCCGGATTCGCCGCAGAACGATCCTTCGCGAGCTTTCGGAATACGTCCCCGAAGGCGGGGACGTTGGTCTTGAGCGCCTCGAAATCATTCTTAGACACGAGCAGCACATCCATGGTCGTGCGTGCCCGAACAGTCGCGTTCCGCGTCACGTCGTTCAGCAAAGCCATTTCCCCAAAATAGTCACCGGGGCCGAGCGTCGCGATTGGACTTTGCCGGCCGTTCGCTTCCCGCAGCACATCGCATTCTCCGCTTTGGATCAGGTACACGCTATCTCCCAGATCCCCCTGTAAGAAAACGACTTCTCCCGCCTCAAAATGTTGTCGCGCGACAGCGGCTTCGCGTACAACCCTCAACTGTACGAAATCGGGCGGAAACAGCAAAACAAAAAACCACCCCAGCGCAATTCGGGCCTTCTGGCGCAAGCTGGGAAGCTTCGCCAGATAGACAGCCCTCCACAAAAGCCAGGCAGGAAAGCCAGAGATGCGGACTCCCAGGATTTCCGCGACGGCCGAATAGTGGCCCAGCGAAGCAAGTTTCCCGAGCCCTTCGAAGGCAAACGGAGAGCTCGGTCCTCCTCGAACTGCGGCAGCAATGTTCTTTGCCACAGTTTTCGCTTCGCGAGTTGCATGTTGAGCAGTGGGCGGTGTCCGTTGGCCGGAGACGGTCTTAATCGAGGCGCAGTCACCCAGCGCCCACACGCAGCCCTCATAACCCACAAGTTCCAGGTTTGCATTGACCTTCAGGCGCCAGCCCTCCTTCTCACAAACAAGGTTCTGCAGTACCGGAGAAATCGAGGATGGAACGCTCGAAACAATGGTCTTGGTCGGGACCTCGACGCCCGAGCTCAAAAGCGCCTTTTCGGAAGTGGCGCCCACCAGGCGGTCGGCCAGCCGTATTTCGATACCTCGCTTGGCAAGCAGCTTGTAAGCAAAAAGGGCGAGACTCTCGGACATCTCGGGCAGAATTCGGTAGCCCGCATGAACGAGTACGCAACGTGCTGGTTCCTTTCGAAGCCTCGGAAAGTTCTTCCGCATACTGTCGACAAAGTCGTTGATTTCAGCAACAACTTCGACGCCTGAGAACCCTCCTCCAGCAACCACGAACGTCAACAGCTTGCGGCGCAGCTCAGCATCGGTTTCAATCTCAGCTTCTTCCAGCGTGTGAATCAGGTGATTACGCAGACTCAGGGCATCGGCCAGGGTGCGGAATGGTTTCACGTGCTCTACCATTCCCGGCGTCCCGCAGAAATTGCTGATATTCCCCAGCGAGATCACGAGGTAGTCAAAAGCGAGCTCAAGCAGCCGAGGCCGGAAACCCGGACTAACGGTAACCACTTTGTTGACCAGGTCGATTTTCTGAACCTCGCGCATCACGAGGCGGGTTCGCGGACATACCTGGCGGATCGGGCACACGACATCGGTGAAACCGACCAAGCCTGAGATCACTTCCGGCAGCAGCGGCTGGTAAACCCAATAGTTTTCCTGGTTGATGAGGGAGATCGAGGCTTCATGGGGCCGGAGAAACCTTTCCAGGCTTCTCGCCGTATAGACCCCGGCAAATCCTCCACCCAGGACAAGAATCCGCTTTTTCGTTGCCATGTTGTTTCTTCCGTTGGGACAACTCAAAAGCATGTTCGTTCGCGAGTCCCGACACCGAAGTCAGTTTAGTGAAATAATGCGGATCCACTCGGAGACGAATAACAGCCGTGAACCGGCTGGTTCCGCGGTGATCGTTATTTTTTCTTGAAGGTACGAACATATGCGATCACATTATCAATCTCGGTGTCGCTCAGGTCCTTTACTGGCCTCATCTTGCCCATACCCTCCGTGATAATCTTCTTCATGTCGGCATCTGACTTGCCCTGTACTTCATCCGAGCCCATGGGCGGGATTGTCGTTTTCAGGAGCTTGGCCATTCCCTGATTACCGCTTCCATCTTCTCCGTGACAGGTCTTACATTTCTTGAGAAACACTTCTTTTCCCATTGCGGCATCGCCAGTGGGGTTGGCCGAAGAGACCGCGAGTAGCGCGCCAGCTACGGCTGCCAGAACTGCAAGTCTTTTTAGTATCATGTTTCGCATTCTCCTTATGCGGAAGCAATTAGCTCAGTTCTCTACATTACTCATCGCTCTCATGTTCACAGTCTGCATGATATCTTCCTGAGTGTGTGGCATGAGGCTGAGCATCGTTAGGAAATTCTGTTTACCCAGAACCGCCAACCGGACCGGCGTGAGAGACCGAACCGTAGCATTCCGAGGGGCATTGCTGATCAATGCCATCTCCCCGAAATACTGGCCTTTCGAGAGTCTGGCGACAACCTTGCTGACGCCATCCTCCTGTTGCGCAACTTCTACTTCTCCGCTCTGAATGAAGTAGGCGCAGTCGCCTTCCTCTCCCTGCTGAAAAATCACCTGTCCGGGCTCGATGTCCTCAATCTCAAACAGAGCTACGGCGCCGTAAAAACCGACCCGTAGCGACTCCAAATACAGCGATTGTTGCCAGGAGCGCCAGCAGAGGTGCTATTGTCGAGAAGATGAAAAGCGTCCCCCCGGTTGTGGCGCTGAGAAATATCAGAGCCAGGATGAAAACAATCAGGGCAAGCACCTGAGCCCCAATCAGCAGGGTTCGGGTGAAGGCAGAATTGAGTCTCCGCGATTTAACAGCGACATCTTTAGTCATGGCTTGATATTCTGCGCTAGCGTGTGCGCGGGATTGGAATCGGCGTGGCACTGCATGCAGGTTGCCTCACCAGAGAACAAAGCGTCCTTGTAGTCCCCATGAGAGGCGATCCATTTGACGGAACCCGCATGACATTTCAGGCAATCGTTGTTCGGATACGGTTGGCGCATCATAATCGGCAAATGGAACGTCCGAGTATAGTATCGGAACACATCGTACAGCCCCTGCTTCTTTGCTTCGACAGTGCCGAAGAGGCCGTATGAAGTATGACAGTTATAGCATTGATTGTCTGGAATGTAACGGTTCTTGAAATGCAGCGCTGCTAGACTATGGCTTTTGGAGTCCTTCATATCATCGACAAATGATTTCATCGTCAGATGACACGAGGCGCAGAATTCCACGCGCTCGGCCCTTTCGAACACAAGGACCGTTCCTCCGCCCGTTATCAACAACGGAGCAGCAACGGCACCAACGATAAGCAAAACCCATGACACCGGTCCCACCGCGGCACCCTTGTACTTGAGCAAACTGTAAATCACCACTGCGGCGCCTATGATTGCCAGAGCAACTAGGAACCGCGCCGCAGCCCGCTCGACTGGGTCCTGCTGGAAGCGAGCTGCCTCTTGCTGGGCACGTGCGACGACGGGGGAAAAAAGGGCACAGCCGGTCAACGCAAAGGCTCGAATCCTTCCCGCCGCCGATTGTCCCTTTCTCTCTCGACTCCAGGAACCGCCAGAGTAGCTGCCGGTTGACGATTGCTTATTCATTTAATACCCCTTGTATGGCATTCCGCACAGGTGTTTTCGAATGTGTGGCAGGTAAAACAACTGCGTAGGTTGATCATCGCCAGCTGCGCGTGACCGCCCGCTTTGAATTGTGGGAGGGGCAGATGGCTGCGGGGCGTCTCGTTGTGGCAGCGGCTGCAAAAATCAGTCAAGTGGCACACCGCGCAGTCCTTTCGATCTAGCGCCGCGTATTTCCCGTGGATGTCGTCCTTCCACCGTGCCGTGTGGGTCACGGGCATCATGACCTCGTGACAACCCAAGCACTGCTGTTCGCGAACCGCCGCAGGCGCGACGTTCATATGGCAAACGAAACAAGGCGCACCCGGTTTAGAGGCTTCCTGACCGTGATGGAGGCGAAAACCGTCTGTATGCGACGCCGGTTTAACGATGCTCGAATGAATTGCCGGCACGGGGCCCGATTGCTCGTCGATGTGGCACACCTGGCAATTGGACATGCGATAGTTTGCCGGGATGCCCCTCGATAGGTCATGGCAGTTCACGCAGTCGGCCATGGTCGGCAGCGTCAGGCTGGAAAGACTAGTGCTGGCGGGAACCTCGTAATGGCAGGTCGTGCAATCGAGATGATAAGCCTCTCGTTCCTTGAAATGCTGGGCATGCGAAAATCTTATCTGATCGTACTTTCCTGAAGCTACGTACGAGGCCAATTGGCGGTGAACGGTCGCGGCGCTCGGATTCTCGATTTCTTCCGGCCGATGGCAACCCTGGCAGTCCGCTTTGGTCGACTTATCGCTAAGCAGGGGTTTCATTCCAGCTTTGGAATGGCAACTGGCGCAAACCACGTGGTTCCCGAAACCGGCATACGCCCCATCCGCTTGGAAATGATGGCAGAAGGTGCAATCCGCCCGGAATCCCGTGCGCGTGTCGACCCGCGCGTGCGGGTCCACATGCTTCGCGTGGGAAAAATCGAACACGATCGGCTGTTGGTTTCTATAGCGCGGAAAGGGCAGCAAATCCTCGCTGCTGGTCGGCGGAAACACCGAGTGGCACTGCAAGCAGAGCTGCTGCTTTAAGTCCTTTTCAAAGTCGTCTTGATGGCAGGGCGTGCATTGATCGTGTGCAGGGGCGTTGCAACACCACCGAACCCGGCTTCGTCGGCACGTGACAAGCGTCGCAATCGAGTCCAACCTGCTTTAGATGATACTGGTGCAAGTAAAAAGGAGCCTGCGATTGAGATTGAGATTGTGCTTGCGATTTGGATTGCGGAGACGCCGCTTGGTTTTCGGGAGAGGATCCCTGACCTCTTGCCGTCACCGCTACCCACATGCACAGGACTGCAAGAAAGAGGCTAGCTCGGGATATGCGCTCGCCCGTCCACTCAATATCTCCACGCCATGCCGAAACGAAACGTCTGGCTGTTTTGAATGCTCGGTCGAAATACGGGGTAATCCGTATCTAGTCCGTAGTTCAGATAGAGCCGGGTTCGGCTGTCGAGGTTGAAGGAGGCGTCTCGCAAGAACTCCTTTGTCGTGGGCATTTGTGATGACGACGAAAATTGATCGCGGAAATTCAATAGCCGGTAGAATCCTCCGGCTCTCAAATTCAGCCGGCCTTCCATCAGACTGCGCCCGATTTCCACGCTGATGTCCTGGACCTTGGTCTCGCCAGTCGAGCTCAGATCGTCGAACTCGGTCGGCGTGGACGCTACCCGTCCGATCCTGCGAGTTCCTCAGGTGATATCCGAGAAGCAAATCGGTCTTGTTCCACGGAAAAACCTGCGCGTGCGCGCGGTAATCCTGAAAAGAAGTGTCAAACTGGCCGGCATTCCATGCTGTTGTTCAGCTGTCGCACCCAGACGGCTTCCGCCCAAACGCAGTTTGGAATTGATTGCCCGCGAAGCATCAATAAGAAATTGCGTGTGCGGATGCAGTCTTCCCAAGTTCAAACGCGTTAACGGGTTGTAAGGATCGACATCGTGCGCGCTCTACGTGTAGTCGTAAATGTAGTCCTTGTTGGTAATCAGCTGGGCGAAAGCCAGCCGCAGCGACGTCTTGCCGTCCGTCGGACTCCACATTGCGTCCGCCCAGATCCGTCGGAGAGCTCCCTACCATGCGGAATCCAGCCCCGAACATCCACGTGTTCCCAATGTTCTGGCGATATCGGAAGCAGTTCGTTCCGTTGATGTAATAAAGCGTATCGTATTCCAGGCTGATGTTCTGAGTGAACCGAAAGAGAAAATTTCCGCCCCCGATGGCGCGCTGTGTCGGATCCGAGTAATAGGTGAAACCTCCGGCCCGCATAAATCGTCCAGGAAAACTTGGACGGTCCATCGTGAACGATGCGCCGTCCATCTCCGCTAGTTCCGCTCCGTAGACGGCCTGCCGGCCCGATTCGCAGGCTGGTTCCCGCCAATATGCCGTCAGTCGGCCGGCCGTTGATATCCATGTATCCGGACACGAGTTGGAACAGGCTGTTCGAGCCAAACGTGTCCAGGATGCTGAGCTGTGGAGACGCGTTCGTCACGTGTGTCATGTTGCCCGAATAGGCAAAGGTGAAATTCGAATTCACGCGGTCCGAAAGCCATCCGTGTGTTCCGCAATTCAGGAAGCTGTACATCATATTGGTGTCGGACTGAAAGGCCGGCGGGTATGGAATTCCCGTCCGGATTGAAAACCCTGACTGGGGGGAGCGTTGATCACCCCGGTCGATGTCGGAAGGCCGGTGAAAGTACGTCTGCGTCCGCAAGTAGTCGATGCGGGCGTTCATGAAAAAATGGCTTGGAAATCGCTCGCCAGTGCCGGCTTCGTAGGAAACTTGCGCAACGGTCAGCGCGGGGTCCGGCGCGCTCTGGGGGATCGTGCCTTGCAGCAGGCTGTCCCAAGCCGCACCGATGTTCGTGCTCGATTTGCTTTCTGCGCGGAGGAGCCGTTTGCAGCGCAAACGGACTGAGGCGTTCGCTCCCGTCAGAAAAATTAATGCGGCCAAGCCGCCCAAGCACCGCCGCAACATCACTCGAAAACAATTGAGCACCGTATCCCCTCACGACCGCTTGGCCGGCGGGAGAATGCTACTTCGCTCGTGCCAACGTTTGGATTTGGCTCTTGCTAACGCGATCCGCCAAGGATAGACGTCACTGTGCCACTGTGTCGCCAGTAAATACGACTGCAGTTCGCTCTCCGCCAGATCGTTCTGCCCCGTCGCTTCGTAAACCTTCGCCAGCTCCCAATGCACCTTCGAGTTGTTCGCTTGGTCGCCCGTCAGCGCGATGCTCTGCGGGTCACCGGAGAAAGCTCCAGTTCCGCCTGATACGCGGCGATGGCGTTCATATAGGCCTGCTGCTGGGCCTGTGGATCGGTCGCCTCCTGCGCTTCGATCACGTACGCCTCGCCGATCAGCGTGTTCACTCCCAGTCTTTGCGGATCGATTTGAAGCACTTCCTGGTAAAGCTAATCGCGGTGCTGGGACTCGGTTTCTCGCAACAAGTAACCGAGCCGCAACCGCACGGTGAACATGCATGGAGCGAGGAGTCAATTGGGCCGGAACCGTCGCCGTTGACAGGACCAAAGTGGCCGCCGTAACGATCTGGCACGTCTGGTTCTGAAGGCTGTTCATCGAAAGCGATGTTTGATAGTCGCTGATCGCGTCGGGAATATCGTCCAAATCATCCTGGAAGTGCATCCCGCGTTGCAGATATTCCCAGGCATTCTGCGGCTGCGTGATGCCGAGCAAATTCCAGTCGATCTTGCCTTCGAAATAAAACGGATTGGGATTGGGATAGTTGGGATTGCTGCTCTGAAACTGTCCCGGCGTGTACGTCCCGTTCTGCGCGAAGACGGCCACCAGCACCGACGCCAGAGACAACACAATCAAAATCGGATATCGATACCGGATTTTCATTGCGTCAAGCTCACCGCGATGTCATCGGAAGCTATGCTTTCAATATTCTTCAGCAAGGTGTCAATTCGGTGCTCGTCCACGAGATTCAGGTCATTTCCGGTGGGTCCGTTCGCGCCCGTCACTCCGGACAGGTACCTCATGAAGAGTGGCGGAAAATGCTCGAAGTTCACTTGCGCATGGACGTGCAACGGCCCCTGAAGCGTCACGCCCATCGCTTGTAGTTCCTGTTGTGTTGGAAGTTGAATTTCGTAGTTGTACGTTTGCGGATGTAACGGCTGCAAAGAACGGAAATTATCCACGGCTGTTTGCCAAGGCGGCCTGGAAAGTCTCTTCGAAATGCACGCCCTGTGCTTTTACCGGCAACCCGGTCACAGGGTCGATACGCCCGATCGCTTGGCCGGGAAGGAAGATATGAGTCAATTCGTTCCGGAAAAGGACCAGCCCTTCCGGCGCTCCCACGAACACGCGCGCGTCCGGCCCGTCATCCGGGCCCGCTTCAACCACCACATTGTTGCCGCCATTGGTCCCAGTGCCGGTCGTGTATGTGGCTTGTGCATGCCTGGGTCGACGACGGCATGGAGATGCTCGAAGTCTTCGTCATCCAGATTGCCGTCCGGCGTCATCTCGCCGGTGTTGGGATGAGGCTTGTCGACCACATATCCAGACTGGTAGAGCAGGAATCCGTTGTCGTCCGTCACCGCCAACTGCACGTAGACGTTCCGCTCCTCGAAAAGCCCGACGGCAAGCGGTGACCGGTGAGCGAGACCGCCTCCAACCGCACGGTAAACGGCTCCCCTACCTGCACCGTCGTGTCAGTCTTGCTCAGGCTGATGCGCACGGCGGCCTTCATCAGGTCCTCGCGCCGCGTCGCCAGCCCGTTCGGCACGCCGTGCGGATCCGTGCCGGTCATGTAAGGATCGGGATATCCCGCGCCCAGACGGGTACTCAATTCCTTTGGGGTCAGGATAGGAACGTCGACGCCCGTGAAGTAGTGCTCCACTACTTTTCTTTGCTGGAGCGGAGCGCCCTGGTCGGTCGAAACCCCGGGCACCGCCGCGTAATCGGTCGCAAACACGCCTGGCGTAGGGCTGGTCACAGTCATGTCGCCCACTTGGTATGTGGTTGTGCCAGCATATGGAAACAGCGACATGTGGCAATCCTGGCAGCGAACCACCTTGCCGAACGGATTGTTGGTACTGTTATAAGGACCGATCTGCCACTCCGTACTCAAATTTTCGAGCCGGAAGTAGCTCACCTTCTCCCCGCCGGGGTTTATGTTGTGCTCTTCGGCCGTCAAGTTCCGGTTGGGCACTCGCACATCGTGGCACGTGTTGCAGAGAGCCCCGAAGCACGCAGGAACGCGATCTTGTTCGCGTCGTTGCTCGCGACATGGAAATCATTCTTGACGGCCACCGGAAATGGGAATGGCCCCACTTTCAAGTTCGTCTGATTCAGCAGTAGACTGGTGTTCCCGAAGCCATCCATTTGAAAACTGCGGCTCAGGTCGGGGCCGTTTTCATCGTGGCAAAAATCGCATGTAACTCCTGCGGCCCCCAGGGACGGCAAAGCGCCCGGCTGGGGATCTCCTCCCGGCACGGCAGGCAATAATTGATTTCCGTTCAAGTCCACCATTTGGTAGTCTCGCGTCGGCCGCAACAATTGTGGCTGAAAACACTGCCGCCCAGCAGGTGGCGCGGGATTGCACGTACCGAGGCCGGCGAGCTGTGGCACTTCTCGCTTTGTCGGGTCCTCGCCCACCAACTCGACATTTGCGTTGTGGCATGTGAAACAGAATCCCGCCTGCACCTGCCGCGTCTCCGTCAGGATTGGCGACGTGTACATATTGGTATTCAGCACCGTCTTCGTCGGGCAGCACGATCGTGCTGTCCTTGTACACAGGCCGCAGCAAACCGCCATTCAGAAGTTACCCGCCGCCTCCAGTCCGTTGAATAAAGGACTCACGTTGCGGTACCCGGACTTCACCGCGCTATGCAGCTCGTCATACTGGCGCTGGTGGCAAGGCAGGCAATTCTCGGGCCGTTGGAAAGGTTGGGCTTTGAATGTAACCTGCGGTGGCGCCGACGTGCCGGTCTGAACCGACTGCACTTGCGTGCCGCAGGCTAACTGAAGCAAGCACAGTATCGACACCGAGACGATCCCGGCCAGTATCCGTAGGTGCACCCTGCCCACCTCATCGGAAAATATTAGTGACAACCTATATCACAAGGTTTTGACATTGCAACACAAAAATTCGCTATGGCGATGGCTTTTGTCATATGCTTAATGTCATTCTTATTCGCGGGAAAATTGGCCTCACCGTGGGCAGCCGACTAACGACCTTCGGTCTGCGACAATTGACAACTCGTGTCATAATGTGGCGGCTCATGAATCATGCTCCCGGCTCGTAAGTCCCCGAGCTGCCGGTCGGGTCAGTTAGCTTCTACCGGAGGAGAACTGCTGCGCAACATGGGGGACAACTCTGCTTTGCGATTGAAATTCTGGGGTGTTCGCGGAACGACACCGACTCCCATATCCAGCCACCTAGGCTGTGGAGGCAATACCTCCTGCCTCGAGATACGATCCAGCGAAGTGGTCATCATGATCGACGCGGGAACCGGCTGCCGACCCCTCGGAGGCGTGTCTACAGGACGAATTCGACGGAGCCAATCTGAAGTTACACGTTCTGATGACACACTTTCATTGGGACCACATTAGGGGTTTGCCTCACTTCTCGCCTCTCTACCTACGACCATGAACAGAATCGTCTTCCACTCTTGTGGG
>CAWCMJ010000009.1:0-438498 GCA_963796615.1 uncultured Acidobacteriaceae bacterium | reverse complement strand
GCCGTTGACCGACACGCTCTCCATGAGGCTCCTCCCCGATGCTCCGGTGGCCGGTCCGGTCCGGTCCGGCCACCCGGCGAGCGTAGGCCAGGCCGGCTCCGAGTGTCGGTTGCCCGGGCCGGGTCGGGCCCCTCGTTACTGCCGGTAGCCCTCGACGGTGCCCTCGGACCGGACGGTGGCGGCGTCGGGGCTCCGACCCGCCCGGCGCAGGGCCCTCCGCTGGCGGAGCAGGTCCCACATCTGGTCCAGGGTGACCTCGATGGACTTCAGTCGCGTCGCCTCCTCGTCGGACAGACCCTCCCCGACGTGCCGCTCCTCGAGGCGCTGCTCCTCGTCGGCCAGGCTCCCGATCCGGGCGATGATCTCGTGGTCTTCCACCGATGCCTCCTTGCTCAGCGGGCACTCGGGCCCGGCCGTCCTCAGGTTAGAGGTCGATGGCGGGGGCCGTCCGGCCTACCGAGGGGCCCGGGGCATGCCCAGGCCGATCATGGCGATGATGTCCCGCTGGACCTCGTTGGTCCCGCCACCGAAGGTGAAGATGGTCTGGCTCCGTGAGCTCCGCTCGAGCCCTCCCCGCACCACCGCCCCCGGGGATCCCTCGGGGAGGTAGCCCGCCTGGCCCACGATCTCCAGCAGGAGCCGGTACGCCTCCAGGGCGAACTCGGTCCCGAACACCTTGGTCGCCGAGGCATCGGCCGGGTTGAGCCCCTTGTCGGCGGCCCAGGCCACCTTCCAGTTGATGAGCTTGAGGAACTCCGCCCGGGCCCGGAGCCGGGCCAGATGGACCTGGACCCACTGCCGGTCGATGACCCTGGTGCCGTCGGCCTCCTTCTCGTCCCGGGCCCACGCCTCGACGTCGGCGACGCTGCGCAGGATCCCCGACACCGGGCAGATGGCCACCCGCTCGTGGTTGAGCTGGTTGGTGATCAGTCGCCAACCGGCGTTCTCCTCTCCCACCAGGTTCGACGCCGGAACCCGCACCCCGTCGTAGAACGTGGTGCTGGTGAACTCGCCGGCCACGGTGCGCAGCGGCGTCCAGTGGAAGCCGGCGGCGTCGGTGGGGACGATGAACACCGACAGCCCCTTGTGCTTCGGCGCGTCCGGGTCGGTGCGGGCCGCCAGCCACACGTAGTCGGCGTACTGGATGGCACTGGTGTACAGCTTCTCGCCGGTGATCACGTACTCGTCCCCGTCCCGGACCGCCCGCGTCCGGAGCGACGCCAGATCGGTCCCGGCCGTCGGCTCGGTGTAGCCGATGGAGAAGTGGACCTCTCCCCGCAGGATCCCCGGGAGGATGCGCTCCTTCTGCTCTTCGGTCCCCAGGCTCATGAGCGTGGGGCCCACGCTGTTGAGCGTGAGCAGGGGGAGCGGCACACCGGCCCAGTGGGACTCCTCCACGAAGATCATCTGGTCGATGGGGCCCCGGCCCTGTCCCCCGAACTCCACCGGCCAGCCCAGACCCAGCCACCCGTCGTGTCCCATGCGGCGGATGAGCCGGGTGTAGGAGGACTCGGGGTCGTCGACCCCCTCGTCCTCGGCCACCAGACCGGCGAAATAGGACCGCAGCCGGTCCTTCAGTTCCTGCTGATCCGCCGTCAGTGCCAGGTGCATCACGAGCCTCCCGTGTCCGCCCGCACCCTAACAATCGCCGCACGGCACGAGCCGGGCGGGCGCCCGACCTGGCGCGGGCGCATCACCGTGGCCGACGGAGCCGACGACCCGGGCGCTCGTCCCCGCGGATCGGGTGCACTACCGTCGGCGTCCATGAGCGATGCCAACGCGCCGACGCCCGCCCCACCCACGCCCCCGGAACAGCTCTTCTCGGTGGCGGGGAAGACCGTGGTGGTCACCGGAGGCACCCGGGGCATCGGTCACATGATCGCCGGCGGGTTCGTGGCGGCAGGAGCCACCGTGGTGGTGGCGTCACGCAAGCAGGAGGCGGTGGAGGCCACGGTGGCCGAGCTCTCACCCTACGGTTCCTGCACCGGCATGCCCGCCGACCTCTCGTCCGAGGACGGTGCACGACGATTCGCCGAACAGGTCGGATCGGCGCACGCCAAGGTGGACGTACTGGTCAACAACGCCGGCGCCACCTGGGGCGCACCGCTGGCCGACCACGACACCGCCTCGTGGGACCGGGTTCTCAACCTCAACGTCCAGGGCATCTTCCACACCACCAAGTTCTTCCTGCCCCTGTTGGAAGTGGGCGCCACCGCCGACGAGCCGTCGCGTGTCATCAACATCGGCTCCATCGACGGCATCCACGTCCCGGTGCTGGAGTCCTACTCCTACTCGGCGTCGAAGGCCGCGGTGCACCAGCTGACCCGCCATCTGGCCAAGCGCCTGGCCCCGACCATCACGGTCAACGCCGTGGCCCCGGGACCGTTCGAGTCCAAGATGATGGCCGCCACCCTCGAGGCCTTCGGCGAGCAGATCGCCGCCTCCGCGCCCCTCAAGCGCATCGGCCGTCCCGACGACATGGCCGGCGTCACCATCTTTCTGGCCTCGGCGGCCGGGGCCTATCTGACCGGTGCCGTCATCCCCGTCGACGGGGGCATCGCCACCACCGCCTGAGCGGTCCCGGACGCTCAGGCGAAGTCGGGAATGTCCGGGAGGCGGCGAGCCACCAGGGCGTCGGCCCGGTCCCGCAGCTTCTGCGGATAGGCGTCATGGGTCAGGATGAGGAACTGCTCGGCCCGTATGGCCTCCAGCACCATCCGGGCCACCTCGGCCGGATCCATGCCGGACGCCACCGCCTGGGCCAGGTAGTCCGAGACGAACTTCTGATCCTCGGTGAACTCGGTGGCCAGCCCCTCCGGGCGGTGGCGGTCGGAGTCCACGATATTGGTGGTGATCATGCCCGGGCACAATACGGACGCCCGGAGCTTGGAGCCCACGGCGGCCAGATCGTGGGCCAGTGACTCGGTGGCGGCGAAGGCGGCGAACTTGGAGATGGCATAGGGCGCCTCGAACGGCGCGCCGAGGAGCCCGGCCACCGAGGAGGTGTTGACGATGTGGCCCTCGGTGTCCTGGGCCAGCATGCGCGGAACGAAGGCACGGATCCCGTGCAGGATGCCCCACAGGTTGGCGCCCAGCACGAACTCGAAGTCCTCGACGGGCCGGTCCCAGATCAGGCCGCCGACGAAGACGCCGGCGTTGTTGCACAGCACGTCGACCCGGCCCCACCGGGCGAAGACGGCATCGGCCAGTGCATCGACGTCCCCGGCCCGGCTCACGTCGCAGACGTGGGGCACCGCCTCCGCCGACGGGGACCGGTCCGCGATCCGCTCCACCGTGCCGGCCAGGGCCTGCTCGTCGAGATCGGCCAGTGCCAGGTGCATCCCCTCGCCGGCCAGAGCCTCGGCGAGCGCCCGGCCGATCCCGCTGCCGGACCCGGTGACCACCGCCGTCTTGCCTCGAAACTCCTGCATGGCTTCAGTCCTCCTCGGACGGTCTCGGTGCACCGGTCCGGACCTCGTCGCCAGGCGGCCGTCCCCCCGGTGTCCCGGCCGCCACTCCGAGATGCCCGGCCAGGAACGACCCGATGGCGGCGATGCTGTCGTCCGCCTCGGGGATGATGTCGCCCGGAAAAGCCTGGAAGACGTGGATGAGCTCGGGCCACACGGTCAGGGTGACGCTCCCGCCGGCGGCCCGGATCCGGTCGGCCAGGCCGGTGGCGTCGTCGAGAAGCACCTCGTGCGCGCCGACCTCGACCAGTACGGGCGGGAGCCGGCCCAGGTCCGCGGCGAACAGGGGTGAGGCCAGTTCCGTGTGGGGGTCGGTCTCCCCCAGGTAGTAGCGGGCCATCTCGTCGAGACCGACCCGCGTCACCATCGGGTCCCGATCGGCCAGCGCATCGTAGGACGGGGCCGACTGGGTCAGGTCCACCCACGGCGACAGGCACACGGCGGCGGCCGGGAGCGGAGCGCCCCCGGAGCGGAGCGCCAGCAGGGTGGCCACGGTCAGCCCGCCGCCGGCCGAGTCGCCGGCGACGGCCATCCGTCCGGGATCGGTGCCGAGGGCCAGCAGCTCCCGATAGGCCTCGGTGGCATCGGTGACCGCCGCCGGGAACGGGTGCTCGGGAGCCAGCCGGTAGTCGAGCAGGGTCACCGGGCCGGCGGAGGCCAGGGCGATCCGTGCAGCCAGCTGGCGATGGCTGTCGAGCGACCCGGAGCAGTACCCGCCGCCGTGCAGGTAGAGCACCATGGAGTCGGCGCGGTTGCCGTCGGGGGTGATCCGCTCGGCCGGGCGCCCGCCCAGGGTGACCGTCTCGACCCGTACGCCGTCGGGAGGGGGGGCCGACTCGGCGATGCGCTCCATGGCCGTCCGCCGTTCGGCGACGGATCCGGTGGTGAGGCCGGACTCGGCCAGGAAGGCACTGATCATCTCGACACCGGGATGGCTCACGGGAACCTCGCTCCTCGTCTGCTCGGATGGTGCTGGTCGTCACGGCGGGACGGGACGATGCCCGTCCATCCCGGCGACACGACCCCGCGGCGTTCGAATCGGTCGTCGACGCGGTGCCCTCGAGTTTCGCAGGACTTGGGGGCCGCTGCCCGAGGCCAGGGAACCGGTCCCAGCCCGGCCTGGTCGACCGGTACTGACTCGGAGTGCCCCCGGTGGGACCTGCTTCGCCCGGTTGCGAATTCCCACTTTTAGTGGGAGACTTATCACGAAGAGCGTTTGGACATCGAGCGCGTCGTGGAGGCGAGGGGCATGGATCGACCGTGGAGGAGGCGCCTGGCGCTGGGCGCCTCCGGGCTGCTCGCCCTGGGCGCCGTCTCGATCGCCGCGGCATGGACCGATGGGGGCCAGGCCGGGGCCGCCACCAGCCACTCGGCGGCCCCGCCGGCGTCGGACAATTTCTGGCTGGCCACCCCGGCCGGCTCCCTCAACGGCTTCGGAGTGGCGTCCCTCGGTTCGCCGGCCCGTCTCAACCAGCCCGTCGTGGCCCTGGCCGCCACCTCCGACACCCGGGGGTACTGGATGGTGGCCTCCGACGGGGGCGTGTTCAGCTACGGGGACGCCGCCTTCTACGGTTCGACGGGCAACATCCACCTCAACCGGCCCGTCGTGGGGCTCACGCCGACGCCCGACGGGTACGGCTACTGGATGGTGGCCTCCGACGGGGGCGTGTTCACCTTCGGGGACGCCGCCTTCTACGGCTCGACCGGCGCCATCGCCCTGAACCAGCCCATCGTGGGGATGGCCCCCACGGCCGACGGCCACGGGTACTGGCTGGTGGCGTCCGACGGGGGCGTGTTCACCTTCGGGGACGCCGCATTCTACGGCTCGACCGGCGCCATCGCCCTGAACCAGCCCATCGTGGGGATGGCCCCCACGGCCGACGGCCACGGGTACTGGCTGGTGGCGTCCGACGGGGGCGTGTTCACCTTCGGGGACGCCGCCTTCTACGGCTCGACGGCGGGAGCTCCGGGAGATCCCGTCGAGCGCGTGGTCCCCACCCGCTCCGGTCACGGCTACTGGGTGGTGCAGCAGAACGGGACGGCCACCGCATTCGGCGACGCCACCGCGGCCAACCCGCCCACCTTGGCCCTCCTGATGCGACCGGTCACGCCCGGGGACAAGGCCGTCCAGTTCGCCTTCCAGCAGTTGGGCAAGCCGTACATCTGGGGCGGGAACGGTCCGGTCGGCTACGACTGCTCGGGCCTGGCCCTGGCCTCGTGGAGCCACGGTGCCGGCACCACGTTCGCCCGCGTGGCCGACGACCAGTACCACACCGCCGGCACGGCGGTCCCGATGAGCGACCTCCGGGCCGGGGACCTGGTCTTCTGGGGCACCAGTCCCACCGATTGGACCACCGTCTACCACACCGCCCTCTACGTGGGCGGGGACCGGATCGTCGAGGCCACCGGGGACCACGTCCAGCTCAACGACCTCGGCCAGTGGGGCACCGGCGACCTGATGCCCTCCGCCCGGAGGCCCTGACCCGACGGCGTGACCGCCGGGGCCCCACCGCGGCGCTCCGGTGTGGGACGGTGTCCCCATGACCACCAGGCCCGGCCCGCCGGTCGACCCCGGGGTCCCCGACGGCCTCCGTTTCCGTCGGTGGCCGGGAGACTGGTCATCGCCGCCACCGTGCTGGGTTCGGGCATGGCGGCCATCGATGCCACGGTGATCGGAATCGCCCTGCCCACCATCGGGAGGGAATTCCAGGAGCTCGTTGGGCACGCTGCAGTGGGTGGTCACCGGCTACACCCTGACGCTGGCCTCGCTCCTCCTCCTCGGCGGCTCCCTCGGGGACCGGTACGGGCGCAAGCGGGTCTTCGTGATCGGCGTGGCCTGGTTCGCCCTCTCCTCGGCGGCGTGTGCCGTGGCCACCGGCTCCACCCAGCTGATCGCCCTCCGGGTCCTCCAGGGCGTCGGCGGTGCGCTCCTGACCCCGGGCAGCCTGGCCATCTTGGAGGCCTCGTTCGCACCCGACGACCGGAGCGAGGCCATCGGGGCCTGGTCCGGGCTGGGCGGCGTGGCCACGGCGGCGGGCCCGCTCATCGGGGGGTACCTGATGAGCGCAGCCTCGTGGCGCTGGATCTTCCTGATCAACCTGCCGGTGGGGATCCTGGTGCTGATGATGTCGGCCCGGCATGTGCCCGAGTCGCGCGAACCCGGCGTCCCGGGGCTCCATCGACGCCCTCGGCGCCGCCCTGGCCACCGTGGCCCTGGCCGCCCTGGCCTTTGCCCTCATCGGCGGGCCCATGCACGGACGGCGATATCCCCCGTGCTGGCGGCACTGGTCACCGGCCTGGCCGCCACCGCCGGCTTCTTCGTGCGGGAGCGCAGGGCGCCCGCTCCCATGCTGCCCCTGGGCCTGTTCCGCGCCCGTCAGTTCACCGTCACCAATGCCGTGACCTACTGCCTCGTCCTCTATGGCCTCATCGAACTTGTCTTCCGCCGCAAACAGTAGCCCCAGCGAGATCTATCCACAATCCACCATCCACTGGCAACCAAAAAAGGGGGAGCCTCTCGGCTCCCCAATGCGCTCATTGTCGTCTGCTGTCCCGCTTACAACTGTTTCGGATTACTCCCCTTGAAAATCTCCTGCCACTCGCGCATTTCCTGCTGCCACTGTTGCTTGAATTCGTCCATCTGCTTCTGCAGCTCCGGTTGCATCTGCTTCCATTGCTGTTCGACGTCGCGTGCCGTCGCCGCCCATTCCCGTGCCGCCGGCTTCATGCTCTCAGCCATCTCGCGCGCCTGCCGCTGCAGTTCCGGCGCCATCTTAGCGATCTCCTTCTGCATCTGTTCCGACTGCTTGCGCATCACAACGGCCTGCCTACGCATCTCCTCCGCCTCTTTCTTCATCTCTGGAGTCACGCTGCGTCCCGCTTCTTCCGCTTGCTTGCGCATCTGCTCGGCCTCCTTGCTAAGTTCCCGCGCCTGCTTCTCTATCTCCGGCGTCATCGCCGCCGCCGACTCCGCCTGCCGGTGGATTTCATCCATCTGCTGCGGATCGAGTTGCGCCAGCGTACTCAGTTCCTGTGTCTCCCGATCGAGCTCAGGCCCCAGCCGCTCCATCTCCGCGTCCATCGCCTGCATGCCCTCCTCAAACGACTCCCACGCGCCGCCCTGCAGCTCCGACGTGCTCGCCGGAACGCTCATCTGCAGCGTTTGTTGCCGCTTGTCGCGCACGATGAACAACGACAGCTTTCCGCTCTGAGCCTTCAGTGCCCTCTTCCAATCCTGCATGTCGTGGATAGTTTCGCTGTTGACCTTCACGATCACGTCGCCCGCCTTCAGGCCGGCCGCCGCGCCCGGACTGCCCTTGTCCACCGAACGCACCAGCACGCCCTCGTTCGGAGCCACGCCGAAGAATTCGCCAAGCTGCGTACTCAGCGGCTCCACCAGGATCCCGCTCCGCGCCAGCAGCGGCGTATAGCCCCGCACGTCAAATGCCGGCATGGCCGCCATCGGAGGTAGCGCCGCCATCGTACCCACTGAGCTCATCGGCGGGTTCGGCGGCGTTGGAGGCGCCATTGCCATCTGCTTCCAGTCGCCCAGCTTCACCTTCATCTCTTGGCTGTGCCCGCCACGCCAAACCGTCAGTGTCACCGTGCTGCCCGGAGCGCTGCTCTGAATCAACGAAGCAAACTGCTCCGGCCCGCTCACTGGCTTGCCGTTGAAACCCGTAACGATGTCTCCGCTCTTCATCCCCGCCCGGAACGCCGGACCATCATGGTCTACGTTCGCAATCGCCGTGCCGCCATTCGGCAGGTGCCACTCCGAAGCCGTCTCTGCAGAAACCCCGTCCACGATCACGCCCAGGTAGGCCCCGCTGCCCGGCGCCCCTGGGGCCGGCGGCGCTGCCGCAAATACCGGTAACGCCACTGTCACGCCCAGCACCAACATCAAACTCACGAAGTGTTTTGAAATTCCGCGCATAGCTCTACCTCAACTGCCTTCTACTGCATCTTCCGAAAATCAATCTGTCCAATCGTCGTCCGCACCCGTAGTATCGGCCCGCCGCCGTTCAATGGTCCTTCGGCAAACATCGACTTCGGGCCGAACTGTCCGCCTTCGGACGTAATCGCCAGCCCGGGGAATTCCGACCTGATTCCCGACCCGCTCGCCATCTCCGTCGCGGCATGCACATTCACGCCCATATCGCGCGGCAGATACGCCACCACGTTGCCCATCGTCGTGTGCAGGTACGAATCGTGAAACTTTGGGCCCACAAACTGCACCGTAATGCCGCCTGTCCCCGTCTCTACGTACGCGCCCTCCCCAACCTTCCACAGCTCCACCGTGCCGCCGCCTGTGATCACCTTGACGTAACCCTGTGCGCTCCCCAGCCGCACGCTTCCGCCGCCTGTCTCCGCCGTCACCGATCCCATCACTTCGCCGAAGTTCAGGTTGCCGCCGCCCGAGTTCGCCCGCAGGCCGCCATTACACCGGCCCACTTCGATGTTGCCCGCGGTCGTCTCGATCGTTGTCGGCCCAGCCGTTCCGATCTTCACTCTTCCGCCGCCGGTCTTCACCGTCAACTCCCCGCTCACGCGATCCACGGTCACCGGGCCGCCGGCGCTTTCCAGGTAGAGATCGGCGTTTACGTTGCCGACCTCCATACTTCCGCCGCCGCTGATGATCTTCGTCGCTCCACCCAGGTCAGCCAGCTTCACGCTGCCGCCGCCCGTCGTGCCCGACACCGTACCCTGGATCGAACTCAGCGACAGCGGTCCCCCGCGCGTTTCCGCCTGCACCATCTGCGTCAGGCGCGGAATCTGCACCGCGAAATCCGCCGCCAGCCGGTTAACGCTCCGTCCCATCATCCGGCCTTCCAGCACCACCGCGTCGCCGATCTTGCTGGCCGTGATGCGTAACTGCCCAAACTGCTTTCGCGCCGCCGCTTCCGAATCCGCCGACGACCGTTTGCGCACCACGTACGTCACCTGTGTCGCCGTGCCCTGTACCTGCAGCGATCCCATGTCCGTCAACGCGCGGAACTCCCGTGCCGCCGGCAGCGTGCCCGTAGTCTCTTCCACCCACGTGTTGCCCTCGCGGAACACCCGCGCCGTCTGCCCCCACAGTGGAACTCCCAGCATGGTCACGAGGGCAGCCGCCGCCACTTTCCTCCGCACCGTTTTGCCTGACCTCAATCTCGTCCCAACTTTCATGGCGCTCGTCAGTACACCGTCGGCATCGCAGCCAGTACGCGTTTGGATTCCCCTCGCACGTAGTCACTCGGGTCGTCTTTCGCCAGCTGTTCGAACGCCATGCGTACGCTGCTGTCGGTCTTCACCGGCTCCAGCGCATGCAATGCTCCGCTGCGCACTCCCAAGTTGCTGTCGTTCAGCAGCGCATCCAGCACCGCATTCCGCACTCGGATGTCCTGTTTCACATACCCCGACAGCCCTTCCAGCGAATGCAGCCGCACTCCCGGATTGCTGTCATACCGCAGCGCGTATGTCAGCGTCTCCCGCACTCGCGGATCGTCCGTCTTGTCCATCAGTGCGTCCACCGAATTCAGCCGCACTCCCGGATTCTCGTTGCTCTTGGCTGCATACAGCAGCAGGTCCTGCACCTTCGGATCGCTCGCCGAACCCTGCACCATGCCCGGGGCCAACCGGTCGTACTGCACCTTCACCTGGTTCGTCGCCGGGTCTTTTTCGATGGACGTCACTCCGCTGATCGCCGCGCTGCTGAAGTTCTCCTGCTGCGGAACCACGCTATTGTGCCGCACCGACTGGTACATCGCGCCCAGCCCGCCGCCAAAGCCCACCATGAAGATCACCATGGCCAGCGCCGGCGAGAACCGCACCTGCCGCAACCACGCCGTCGGATCGAACGCCAGCCGCTGATACCACGCTCGCTGCGGACGCTCGTGCTCCAGCGCCTCCTGCAGCCGCATCCGCGACGCCGCCAGAAAGCTCGCCGTCGGCTCTGCCACCGGCACCGCATTCATCTGCGCCTGAAATTCTCGCTGCTCGGCCAGCTCCGCCGCGCAGCCCACGCACCGCGCCACGTGCTGTTCCAGCTCGTGTCGGGCATCGTCGGCCAGTTCACCGTACAAGTGGAGCGTGATGTTCTCTCGTACCCAATCGCAATTCATACTTCCATCCTTCAAATCCAGCTACCACAATTCTGTGTGCCCCGCCCTTATCGCCGTCTTTCGACGATAGGGTGGGAGCCATTCGCTAATTACCAATTACTAATTACCAGTTACCAGCTACCAGTGACCCTCACCTCGTATCCTTCAACGCCGCCCGCAACTTCTGCGTCCCGCGGAACAGCGTGTTCTTCGCCGTCTCTTCCGTCGTATTCAAGATCTCGCCAATCGTCCGCAGCTTCAATCCCTGATAGTGCTTCATCTCGAAAACCATTCTCTCGCGCGGAGTCAGCTTCTCCAGCGCCTTCGCGATGCGCTTGCCCAGCTCCCGCCGCATCAAATCTTTCTCCGGACTCGCCCCCGACCGCACATCCGCCACCTGATCGAGCATGTCGAAGCTATCTCCATCCGAGTCCGTCACCACCCCCGACTCTTCCTTCCTCACCTGCCGCTTGCGCAGGTGGTCGAGGCACAGGTTCGTCACGATGCGGTAAATCCACGTGTAAAACGAGCATTCGAAGCGGAAGCTCCCGATGTTCCGGTACGCCTTCAGAAACGCTTCCTGATAAATGTCCTGCGCGTCCTGCTCCGACCGCGTCATGTGAAATGCCAGCCGCAGCACCGGCCCATCGTATTGGCGCACCAGTTCCTCGAACGCCGCCTGGTTGCCGCGCTGGGCTTCCCGGATCAGCTCCGCGTCGTTCATCCGCCTTTGGCTTTGCTCGGCCGTGCCTCGTCCTTCCGAGGATGCGATGGTTGGCGTCGCGCTTGCCCCGTTCGGCGTGCCCGCCAGGCCTGCGCCCGGACCCACCGTCAGTGCAATCGCTACCGCCTCGGCTGCCATGCTGATTTCCGCCTGTCTCCCAGTTGCAGACTCAATCGACTTCTCTGCAACTAGATAGACGAGCTACGACGGCATCCGTAAGCGGTCATTATAGTGTTTGGGACAGCCGCCCCACCCTCGTCCGCGCCTTCCGTGCCAGGGTGGAACCATACTCTGGGTCAGGGCCTCCTTCACCGCACTTCCGGCCCTCTCCTCTTTTGGAATGTACGTTTGGAATGTACGTTCTTGCGGCTCAATAGGTTCTGCCGGCTAGCCCAGCGCAGCTCGACTGCGTCGGTGCCGCGGGCCGAACACTTTCTTGGCAGCGTTCTCTTCCACCGCGACCACCTCGGCATCGACCTTGAGCAGGGTCCGGACGAAGAACTCTCCCAAGGGCGAAAGGCTGCGGCGGGCGAGCCGAACAATGCTGAACTCCGTGTGCAGCATCGGGGGCACCAACGGCAGGACCGCCATGGTTCCGGCCTCGAGGTCGGGGAGCAACAGATTGAGTGGCAGCACGGCAACCGCGTCCGACCCTTGGGCGATGTTCTTCATCATGTTCAGTGACTCACAAGCAATCGAAGGAAAGGTCTTCGGCCCGGGTTGCGCCGCATTCTCGGCGCTGGCCGATTCGCTGACGAACTGCCGCAGCAGGCCGGGAGGAAAGCGCGACGTGCTGACGAACGGATAGCGCAGCACGTCGCCGATGTTTAGCTCTCTGGTTTGCTTGAGCAGAGGATGCCCCGGCCTGACGGCGAGATAGCCCTGCCTTCGCGACAACCGGGTGACGTGAAACTCCTCATCGACCGCAATGCCGGTCCCGGCCACCACGGCGAGATCGAGTTCGCGGCGGCGCAGCACGGGCAGCAGGTTTGCAAAGTTATCGTTGGCGATGCGCAGGCGCACCGCCGGGTGTTCGCGCACAATCCGCGCGATGGCTGTGTCAACGAAGCCGACGCCGACATACGTCCCCACCCCGACCTGCAGTTCGCCCTTGGCCAGGCCCTTGAGCAGCTCCATTTCGCGGGTTAGATCGGCGGAGTGCGACATCACTTCACGGGCATGTTCCAGGAAGATCTCGCCGGCATCGGTGACTTCGACGCTACGGTTTCCGCGCTCGAAAATCTGCACGCCTGCCTGCGCTTCCAGGCCCTGGATGCTGCGCGACAGCGACGGCTGCGAGAGATGCAGGGCCGCGGCGGCGCGGGCAAAGTTACGGTGTTCCGCCAGCGTCAGGGCACAGCGCAGGAGCCGGATTTCGAATTCCATACGTCTAGGCTATCAAATCGATACGTCAAAAGCATTGGACGCATAGATGCAATTTTCCTAAACTTTCCGGTACACATTTATTCGCTTGTTCTGCGTAACTCGCCGTCACCCCGGCGGTCAGGGTGTCGCCGCATTTCGGAGTGCTGACATCGTGGCACTTCGTTTCATCAGCCGGTATTCCCGTGTAAGGAGATTCGTATGGACTTAGGTGCAAATGTTCGAAAACTTACGCTGGGCGCACTCGCCATCTCCAGCTTTCTGCTGGCTGGCGACGCTGTCAGCGCCCACGCGCAAGCCGCTAACACCGCCAAGCCGCCCAACATCGTGGTCATCATGGGCGATGACATCGGCTGGATGCAGCCCAGCATCTACCATCGCGGCCTAATGGTCGGCGAAACCCCTAACATCGATCGCATCGGCAACGAAGGCGCCATCTTCATGGACTATCTCGCCATGCAGAGCTGCACCTCCGGGCGCAATGCCTTCTTTACCGGAATGTATCCCCTACGCACCGGAATGATTCCGCCGCAATTGCCCGGCAGCCCGTCGTATCTGCGGCCCGGCACTCCCGCGATGGCGGTGTTCCTCCGCGATCTCGGCTACACCACCGGCGAGTTCGGCAAGAACCACCTCGGCGACCATACCGCGTCACTTCCTACGGCCCACGGCTTCCAGGAGTATTGGGGCTGGCTCTATCACCTGGATGCGATGCAGCAGGTGAGCTTCCCTGACATCAATAGCAGCCCGACGGTGCAAGGCATCGCTCCGCCATGCAAAAACACACCGGTACCCGGATTAGCTGAAGTTCCCGGCGCCGTGGATCCAATGACCACGACCTGCCTTACGCCGCCGCGTCCAGTCATTTGGTGCCACTCTTCTGACGGCACAGAGAAGAACCAGACGTGCAAGGACGAAGGCCCATTGACGCTGGAGCGCTCGAAGACGGTGGATGAGGAAACCTCGGCCAAGGTCATTGACTTCCTCGACCGAAACGACCCCAAGAAGACGGGCAAGCCGTTCTTCGTGTGGTACAACCCGGCGCGCATGCACGTTACCACCGTGTTGTCGGACAAGTATCTGGCCATGATTGGTACACAGGGTGGCAAGGACTGGGGCATCAACGAAGCCGGCATGAAGCAGATGGACGACAACATTGGCTACGTGATCGCAAAACTGGAAGCGATGGGCCAGTTGGATAACACCATCCTGATCTTCACTACCGACAACGGCGCGGAGACGGTCAGCTTTCCTGATGGCGGCATCACTCCCTTCAAAGGCCAGAAAGGCGAGGCATGGGAAGGCGGCTACCGTTCTCCCCTGGTCGTCCGCTGGCCGGGCCACATCAAGCCGGGCACGGTCAAGAAAGAAATGTTCGCGGCCCTCGACTGGCTGCCTACGTTCGTTGACATCGCCGGCGGTCCCAAGGGCGACGACCTGAATAAGCAGATTCAGGCCGGCAAATATCCGGGCATCGTCAAGACCATGCTCGACGGCTACGACCAGCGCGCATACCTGGAAGGCACCGACGAGCACTCCGCGCGTGATGTCTTCTTCTACTACTCCGGTGCCACGCCATCGGCAGTGCGCTACAAGAACTGGAAGATGTATTACTCGATGGCGCCTGGGGGAGCGACCGGGTGGTTCCTGCCGCTTCAGAACTATCACTGGACGCTCGTATCGAATGTCAAGCGCGACCCCTTCGAGCAGACGGTGAGCTTCGGGGACTCGAAATCAGCCATGGCGCTCGGTGGCGCGCTTGCCTCCCCGACCACCGCCTATCTGTACGACTGGAACATGCTTCCCATCGGCCAGATGCTGTGGATGAAGGAACTCTATACGTTCAAGGAGTTCCCGCCGCTCCAGGCCCCAGAGACCTACAACCTCGACGGCATCCTGAAGCAGATGGAAAACAACAAGGGCGATGACTAGCTCGTAAGCGTCAACGTAGCTCGGTAATGCTGATGAACTCGGATTCCAACGATCCGTTTGATTAGAAATGGGGCGAGGAAGGACAACCTTCTTCGTCCCTTTTTGCTGTAATGAGAAAGCGCCGGGAAATACGATCCCGCGAAGTCAGGAGATACAGCAATGAAGACCCGCCTCGCGTTAATTACTTCCTTACTCTTAGTTCTCATTCTCGCCGGCTGCAGCAATGCCCCGACAACAACCACACCCACCGCAGGTCAACCCGCCGCCACTAGCGTCGCTGCTGACCCGTTGCCTTCCTGGAACGATGGCCCGGCGAAGCAGGCCATTCTAGACTTCGTCAAAACCACCACCGACAAGACCAACCCGAAGTTCGTGGCGCCGGAAGATCGCATCGCCACCTTCGATCAGGACGGCACCACCTGGGTCGAGCAGCCCATCTACTCGCAGGTGTTATTTGCCTTCGATCGCGTAGCTGAGATGGCGCCGCAACATCCGGAATGGAAGACCAAAATGCCGTTCAAGGCCATCGTCACCGGAGATCGCGCGGCCATGGCGAAGTTCACCCTGAAGGACATCGAAGTCATCGCAATGGCCACCCACACGGGTATGACGGCAGAGGAGTTCGGACCGATCGTGAAGGACTGGTGGGCGAAGGCGAAGCATCCCCGCTTCGATAGGCCTTACTCGGAGATGGTGTACCAGCCCATGATCGAGGTGATGAAGTATGTGCGCGACAACGGCTACCGCACCTATATCGTGACCGGCGGCGGCCAGGATTTCGTCCGCACTTATTCTCAGCAGGTCTATGGCATACCTCCGGAACAAATTGTCGGCTCGGCGCTCGATACCCAGTACACCTACAACAAAGAAGGACAGGGCATCCTGATGCGCGACCCGAAGCTCTTGCTCAACAACAACGGTGCGGGCAAAGCAGAAGACATTTACCTGTTTATCGGAAAACATCCCCGAGCTGCGTTCGGCAACACCGACGGCGACCGCCAGATGCTCGAGTACACCCAGGCCAGCGGCGGAGCCTCGCTGGAAATGTTGGTTCTCCACGACGACGCCACGCGCGAATACGCCTACGGCCCGGCACAGGGACTGCCCGACACCAAGGTCGGCGCCTTCCCCCAGACCTTGTACGACGAAGCCAAGGCCAAGGGCTGGACCGTCATCAGCATGAAGAACGACTGGAAGCAGATTTTTTCCTGGCAGAAATGATCAGGCTGGTTCCGTGCCCGCTCGCGCCTGTCGCTTTGGGCGCTAGGGTGGGCGCGCCAGACCCTAGACCGCACTGCTTTGCATGCGTCGTCGTGCCAAAATTCTTGGTTACCAAAGTTCTCCCAACTTGGGTACTAACGTAAGTTGACAGCCTCTCCCACTCCTGCCACCATAACCACGTTGCATTGTCCGACTTCGCTGCCCGCCCCGCGCGGCCAGCCTGTTGCACTTGGAGGTTTTATGCCACGACCTGCCCGTCCCAGCCGCCATCCCGACGGCGACTCACCCGTTCCGCTCCCCCGGCAACCGCAAGCTAACTCCTTATGGCAGAGGAAGTTGCCTTTAACTCTTTTGTTAAGAGGATTTTGCGAGCACTCTTCCCGTAAGTCCTATAAGAATGAGGATTTTACGAGGATAGGGGGGAGGGGGAGGGGGTGCCGGTGCTGCCGCTGTTTCCCAAAATGGGAAAAGGCTGGCGCGATCGCCAGCCTTCCAATTCATTCGTCAGCAAATACCGCGAGGAACTACGCTTCCGCCGGTGCTTCTTCCGCCGCCGCAACCGCTTCTTCTTCCGAAGCTTCCTTCTTCACCACGGCCTTCACGTTGACCGTGACTTCGCGGTGCAGCTTCACCGGCACGTCGAACTCGCCCACGTTCTTCAATGGCACGTCCAACACGATCTTGCGCCGGTCGATGGTAAAGCCTTTGGCTTCCAGCGCCTGCGCGATGTCCGACGACGTGACCGACCCAAACAACTGGTCGTGCTCGCCCGACTTGCGCGTGAACTCCAGCACCACGCCGTTGAGCTGCTTGCCCAGGTCTTCGGCGCTGCCCTTTTCCTTCGCCGACTTGCGCACCGACGCGGCCTTCATCTGCTCGATGACCGCCTTGTTGCCCGCCGTGGCTTCAATCGCCAGCTTGTGCGGAATCAGGTAGTTGCGGCCATAGCCTTCCGCGACTTTCACCACGTCGCCGCGATGGCCCAGCTTAATGATGTCTTCCTTCAAAATGACTTCCATGTTCGAACTCCATTTGCGGCGTCGCCGCATGCTGTCAGCCGTTGGCTATCAGCTATCAGTTAAAGTCGTCCCACAATGTGGGAAGCACGCGGTCCGCGAGCTACTATCGACTCGCGAATGGCAGCAGCGCGATGTTGCGCGCCTGCTTGATGGCGTCGGCCAGTCGCCGCTGGTGCGGCGTGCACACGCCGGTCAACCGCCGCGGCACGATCTTGCCCGACTCGGCCACGAACTGCCCCAGCAGCCGCACGTCCTTGTAGTTCACCGTGTCGATCTTCTCCACGCAGAACTTGCATACCTTCTTGCGCCGGAAGAACTTCCGTCCGCCTTCGCGTGGGCCGCCCGGACCACCGCCCGGACGTCCGCCCGGCCGCGGCCCGCGCGGGCCGCGATCGCCGCCGCCGCCCTCTGGACGCGAACTGGGCGCGGAGCTGCTGCTGCTGCCTTCACCGGCCGCCACCGGAGCTGCCGTGTTTGTCGTTTCGTCTGCCATGTTTCTCCTTCGGGCCGTCACAGGCCCTCAAATCTCTATGAATCGTGCTGGGCGAAGACGCGCCGAACTGCACGCGTCCGAGTCGAAGGACCGCAGTCCGCCGCTCGCCGCCAGAAACTACGCGCTGGCCGGAGCCGACTCCGCCGGCTCCGCCGCTGCCACAGGCTCGGCCGCCGCCGCCGCGGCTGCCGCGGCTTCCGCAGCCGCTGCCCGCGTGCCCTTGCCGCGCACCTTGGTGTCGCGAATGGCCTTGATCTTGGCCACGCGCTTCTGCTCTTCGTCCACGCGCACGGTGATGAACTTGATCACCGGCTCGGTGACACGCAGGCGGCGCTCGATTTCTTTGACCATGGCACCGTCGCCTTCCAATGTCATCAGGACGTAAATGCCGTCCTGGAATTTGCGCACCAGGTACGCCAAGCGGCGCTTGCCCATGCGTTCGACGCTCTTCACCGTGCCGCTGGCGGTGCCGACCTGGCTTTCCAGGTTGGCGACCAGCTTGTCCTGGTCCTCTTCGGTCATGTCAGGACGCACGATGAACATCAATTCGTAAGTACGTTGCATTCGTTTTTCTCCTGCCATCAGCAACTTGCAACTAGCAATTAGCGACTAGCTTTAGTTCCGACGGCTCAAGCTCTTTCGATTCTCTGGGACCACTTCCGAGGTTCACGTATGAAACGTAGAAACCTCGCTATCAAACTGAACAGTGCGATCTCGCTCCGGACAACCAGCTCTTGGCCAGCTGCTACCTGCTAATCGCTAGTTGCTTCCTCTTCCGCCTTGCGGTTGAACCGGTTCATCGCCGCCTGTACGCCTTCGGCGAGGACTACCTGCACCGCTTCGGCCGCCGTATCCAAAACCTGGTCCACCAATGGATACTGCGCCTTCTTAAACTGCGACAGCACATACCGCGCGCCGTCTGCCACCGGATGGTCCGGAGCGACACCCATCCGGATGCGCGTAAACTCCTGCGTACCCAGGGCGCCGATCACCGACTCCACACCGTTGTGTCCCGCCGAGCGGCCCCGCGGCCTGACCCGCAGCGCGCCGAACGGCAAATCCAACTCGTCGTACAACAGAACCAGATCGCCGGCCGGCTGCGCTTCGTACTTCTCGACCAGCTCGCGCACCGACATGCCACTCAGGTTCATGAAGGTGTCCGGCTTGGCCAGCACGACCTCTTCGCCGCCGATGCGGGCCCGCGCCGTCTGGGCGCGGCAGTGGCGGTTGTTCACCACCACGCCGCACTGTTCGGCGATGCGATCCACCGCCAGAAACCCCAGGTTGTGCGGTGTGAACTGGTACTCGATGCCCGGATTGCCGAGCCCGACAATCAGTTTCACGCCGCCTACTTCTTCTTCTCGGCCTTTTCGCCGCCTTCGGCCGCGCTTCGCCTTCGGCTTCCTGCTTGCCCTTCTTGATGACTTCGGGCTCGGCAACCGTCGCCGCGATTTCGGCTCCCTCGACCGGGGTGGCCGCCACAACTTCCTTCACCGCCGTCACGTGCGCAACCGCCTGGTTCTCGTCGGTGATGAACTTGATCTTGTCGTTGCGCGGCAGGTCCGAAACGCGAATCGTTTGACCAAATTCCAGCTTGCTCACATCGCCGTCGATGTGGCTTGGGATGTCGGCGGGCAGACACTCGATCTCGACCTCGCGCAGCATCTGCTCGAGGATGCCGCCCTGCATCTTCACGCCCGGCGCTTCACCCTTCAAGGTGATAGGCACGCTCACGGTCAACAGCTGGTCCATGGCAATGCGCTTGAGGTCAACGTGCAGCAGCGCGCCCTTGATCGGGTCCGACTGCCAGTCCACGATCATCGCTTTGCCGGCGTCGCCGCCGGCGCTCAGGTCGAAGATGCTGTTGTGTCCGGACTCGGACGTGAGGATGCGCTTCATCTGCTTGGGATCGACCGCGATGGTCAGCGGCTCCAGCCCGGCGCCGTAGAGCACGGCCGGGATCATTCCCTCGCGGCGCAGGCGGCGGGCGTCGTTCTTGTTGCCGCCCTGGCGCGGTTTGGTTGCGATGTTCTTTTCGGTTGCAGTAGCCATAATTTCGTTTCCTTTACACAAAAAGTCTGCTGACAGACGATTCTTCGTGAATCGACTGGATAGCGGCGGCGATCAGGCCCGCGATCGACAACTGCTCGATCTTCGGCTCGTTGCGCCCCGCCTCCGTCAGCGGGATGGTGTTGGTCACAACCACTTTGACCAGCTCCGATTCTGAAATCCTCTCGAATCGCCGGGCCCGACAGCACGGGATGCGTGGCGCAGGCATAGACCTGCTTCGCACCCGCGTCGAGCAACGCCTGGCAGGTCTTCACCAGGGTTCCGGCGGTATCAATAATGTCGTCGAGGATGACGCAGGTGCGGCCTTCCACATCGCCGATGACATGCATCACCTCGGTCACGTTAGCTCCCGTGCGGCGCTTGTCCACGATGGCCAGCGCCGAATCCATCTTCTTGGCGAAGAAGCGCGCGCGCTCCACGCCGCCCGCGTCCGGCGAAACCACCGTCAGATCGGGCAGGTTCAAGTCCCTGAAATGACCCACCAGCACCGGCGACGCGAACAGGTGGTCCACCGGGATGTTGAAGAACCCCTGAATCTGCGGCGCGTGCAGGTCCACCACCAGCGCCCGGTCGGCCCCTGCGGTGGTCAGCAGGTCGGCCACCAGCTTCGAGCTGATGGGCACGCGCGGCTTGTCCTTGCGGTCCTGCCGGGCATAGCCAAAATATGGAATCACCACCGTGATGCGCCGCGCCGAAGCGCGCTTCAGCGCATCAATCAGCAGCAACAGTTGCATCAGGTGCTCGTCCACCGGATCGCAAGTCGGCTGGATCATGAAAACATCGGCGCCGCGCACGTTTTCCAGGATCTGCACGTAGGTCTCGCCGTCAGAGAAACTTCGTGATGTGAGTCTGTCCGAGCGGCAAGCCGAGCTTCTCGCAGACTTCCGTAGCGAGCGCGTCATTCGCCGTGCCAGAGAAGACCTTCCACTTGTCGTCGGTCCGCTGCCGCGGCTGCTTGGGCTTTGGCTCAGGATTCGTCACGATCTTCTTTTCCGCTTGCGGTGCGACCGCTGTGGCAGTCTCGACCGACGTGGCCGAGGTTTGTACCGTGCCGGCTTTTGTCCCTGCTGCTTCCATCGTCTCCACACCCCGCCAAACCTGGTTGGATTACATGCTGGGTGACCCTGCGATTCGCTACTGGCTCTTCGCTTTTCGCTGATCGCTATTCGCCTTGCAACTTCAGAACTAGCGCAAACCTAAATGGCTCTATCGGCACCAAATCTTGGTGCCTTTTACTATCCACTACCCACTGACCACTAACTGATCTGGCTGGGCGGCTAGGATTCGAACCTAGACAAGTGCCTCCAAAGGGCACTGTCCTACCATTAGACGACCGCCCAAAATAACTGTAGCTGTATTGGCAGCTATTCAGCTCGTCATACCTGCTAATACAGCTGATTCCAGTATTCGTTCCGAGTCACAGTTCTCGTAGCAACGGCCACATGCCCTGCAGCTTGCATACGTTCGGCTGCCGCTTCGGCGCTGCTGGCCGACTCGAACAGGCCATACAGGGTCGAGCCAGAGCCGGAAAGCGACGCAAGAATCGCGCCTTCACGCAGCAAAACACTCTTAACCTCACGTAACTCGGGATACTCAGGAAAGACGACGCACTCGAAGTCGTTTTCGATCCCGGTTCGGACAAGGTCGAGAAGAGGTGTCTCGGCCCGGTCCCCGCCCAACGCGGGAACACCGGATGCTGGCCCCTCCGCAGGCCATGCCTGCGAACGGTAAGACTCACTCAACCAGGGATACTGCGCCTGATCGAACTTTTTAATTGTACCTGCGTCAGTAGAAGCGGTCAACGCGCTTTCCGCAGCAGTCCGCGCATCCCACTGCGCGAAGGCCTTGGGCGTAGAGACCCCCACGGCGGGCGTCACCACCACCAGCGGCAGCTCGGGGAGGTCTTGCAGGGCATGGACGTCCTGCCCCCGATCGACGCCGAGCACGGTACCGCCTATAAGAAAGAGGTTGAGGTCGCTGCCCACCTCGGCCGCGATACGGTGCTTGTCCTGGTCGGTGAGGCTGACTCCGAGCACGCGCTCCAGCCCCAACATGGCGGCCACCGCGTTCGACGACGCCGCACCCATGCCTCCCTGAACCGGCAACTGCTTCTCAATGGTGATGACGACGTTGCTTCTCTTGCCCGCCGTCTTCAGCACGCGCTCGGCAATCTTATAGCAGGTGTTGGTGGCGTCGCAGGGAACGCGCGGATCTTCGCAGCGAATCTCAATACCCGCGCCCGCCGTCGCCTCGACCCGCACGACATCATGCAGCGCAATCGTCTGATAGATAGTGCGCAGCTCGTGAAACCCGTCGGCGCGTGACGGACCGATCTTGAGACCGAGGTTGATCTTCGCAAAGGAGGCGATGGAGATGGACACGAGAAGTGGTCAGTGGCTGGTGGCCAGTGATTAGTGTAAACCGGGGTGTCGATGGGTTGCCGAGATGGAAACTTCGTTACTCATACCTTAGCGCCGTCACCGGGTCGAGCCGTGACGCCTGCACTGCTGGCCACACTCCGAAGAACACGCCGATCGCCACCGACGCAAAGACACCTGTCGTCACCGCCCACAGCGGCACCTCAGGCCGCAGCGCCGGCAGAGCGAGGCTGAGCAAGAAAGTAATCAGCACCGACAGCAAGATACCGATGACGCCGCCGAGTCCCGTAAGCGTGACCGCCTCCACCAGGAATTGCAGGATCACGTCGAACCGGCGCGCGCCCACGGCCTTGCGCACGCCGATTTCGCGGGTACGCTCGGTCACCGAGACCAGCATGATGTTCATCACCCCGATGCCGCCCACCAGCAGGCCGATGCTGGAGATCGCCACCGAGATGCCGATGATCATGCCCGTCACCTGGTCGAAGCTCTTGATGATGGAGTCGGCGGTGGAGAGCGTGAAATCGTCGTCTGCGCCCTCGGGCACCTTTGCGCAGCTTGCGCATGGCAGCGCGAATTTCCTCCACCGCGTCTTCGCGCTGGCCGGGCTTCGCCTTCGCCGTCAAAAAGAAGTTCGTCGATTGCGGATAGCGCATGCGCGCCGTTTGCAGCGGAATGAGCACCTGGCGGTCAAAGCCGTTCTCGCCGAAGAACCCACCTTTGGCAGGGGCATAGATGCCGATGATGGTGTACGGCGCGCCATCGACCAGAACGGTCTCTCCCACTCCATTGCCGTTGGGAAACAGCGCATCCGCCAGGCTGGATCCGATGATGGCCACCTTGGCGGCGCGCCTGTCTTCCTGCGCGGTAAAGTAGCGGCCGGCGCGCAGCTCGCGCGGCGCGATTTCCGATCAGGTTGGCCGACTGCGCCGGCAATGGAGATGTTCTCCGTTTCGTAGCTGCCGATCTTGGCGGTCAGGAAGCTGCCCGCCGGCGGCAGGTAGTAGAGCGAGACGCCCACGTCGTCGATGGAGCGAACGACCTGCTTCAGGTACTCCGCATCCTCCGGAGTCAGCGGCCGGCGCTTCAGCTCCTTGGGCGCCGCGCCCCGCCCGCTCGGATCGCCGCTGACACGGGCGACAAAAATGCTGTTCGGCCCGAACTCCTCGAAGAACTCCACGATGCTTTTGCGCAGGCCGGTGAGCAGCGCCGCCACCGTGACCACCGTGGTGATCCCGATGACGATGCCCAGAATGGTGAGGCCGGAACGGAACCGATGCGTCCACACCGAGGAGAACGCCATCGACAGAGTCTCGCGAATGCTGATGCGCGTCATGTTTCGGCCCTCAATGCGGTGATGGGATCCATTTTGGCTGCCCGTCGCGCGGGATACAGCCCCGACGCCACGCCCACCGCGGTGGAGATAAAGACCGACAGAATGATGTAGGTCGGCGTGATGGTCAGCGTGAGCCCGAAGCCCTTGCCGATTCCCAGCGCCAGCACCGCGCCCAGCGCAATCCCCATCAGGCCTCCGGCGAGCGAAAGGATCACCGACTCGGCCAGGAACTGCAGCATGATTTCGCTGCTGCGCGCGCCGATGCTCTTGCGGATGCCGATCTCGCGGGTGCGCTCGGTGACGCTCACCAGCATGATGTTCATGATCACGATGCCGCCGACCAGCAGAGAAATGCTGGTGACCGGAACCACTACAGCCGAGATCGCGCCCAGCACCTGATCGATGAAAGAGCGCACCGAATCCGGGGTCAGAGTGTCGAAGTTATCATCCTGACCGGGCAGGGCCTTAAAGCGGCTGCGCAATGCGGTGCGCGTGATATCGAGCGCATCATTCATGCCGAGCCCGCTGCCCGGTCGGGGCTTGCCGAACACCGCCGCGCCGTTCTGGCTGCCGTAAATCTTGTCGTAAACCGTGGTGGGAATGTACACCGGATTGTCGAGCGAGCGCCCGAACGAAGAGCCCTGCCGCTCCAGCACCCCGATAACGGTAAACTCTTCGCCTCCCACTCGAATCGTCTTGCCAAGCGGCGCGACGTTGGGGAACAGCTTGGTGCGAATGTCCTCGCCGATCACCGCCACGTTGGTTCGCATCTGCTCCTCGGTGCTGGTGAAGAAGCGGCCGTCGGCTACTGGCACGTCGCGAATTTCCGGCAGCGTCCACGAAACTCCTATGAGGTTGCCCGCCTCGTACACGTCGCTGCCGCCCTTGATGTCTTCGACGCGCTGCTGATAAGGGCTGTAGATAATCCGGTCGCCGGTGACTTCGCGCAAGTAGGCAACATCGTCAGGCCGGATGCGTTTGTTGCGACGCTGCTTCTCCGCCAGTTGCCGCGAAGTGAGGCGGCCGACCGACGCGATCTGCGCCACCAGGTAGCTCTCGGTGCCGAAAGTGCGCTCGGTGATCTGGATGGAGTAGGCGCCCAGCCCGTCAATGGCCGCGCCGACGAGAATCACGCTGGCCACACCCACGATGATGCCCAGCAACGTGAGAAAACTGCGCAGCTTGTGGGCGCGGATGGAGTCCAGCGCCAACTTGCTTGCGGTCAAAAGGCCGGAGGTTCTCATGCAGATTTGTAAGGGTGCTGCCTCGCTTCGTCGTCGGTCACCGGCGAGTAGGGGGCGTCGGTGTTCCGCACATTTTGCGCTTCAGAATCAGGGACGCTGGCAGCTCCGTGTTTCTACTTTACATGCAGATGCTCTGGAGCTCCCAAAGTCGCATGAACTGCAGCGCTGCGTGGCCACCCGGCGGTTACGCAACTGCGTAAGATAGTCAGCATGTCCGCCCTGCCTCAGCTCGACGAGCTCTGGTTCGAACGCGATGATGTTCGCCTGCACGCCATGGCCGCCGGTCCCAACGATGGCCCGCTCGTCATCCTGCTGCACGGCTTTCCCGAGTTCTGGTACTCGTGGCACAAGCAGATTGGTCCATTGGCCGCTGCAGGCTTTCGTGTGGTCGCGCCCGACCAGCGCGGCTACAACCTGAGCAGCAAGCCGCCAGACATCCCCGATTATGCGGTCGGCCATTTGGTGGCAGATGTGTTCGCTATCGCCGATCAGCGTGGGGCGCGAGAAGTTTTTCCTCGCCGGTCACGACTGGGGAGCGGCGGTGGCGTGGGCCACGGCGTTGCAGCATCCGCAAAGGTTGCATAAGCTGGCGATTCTCAATGTGCCGCATCCGTCTGTATTCCTGCGGACACTGCGGCACAATCCGCGCCAGATGCTGCGCAGTTGGTACATGGCATTTTTTCAGTTGCCGCGCCTGCCGGAGTGGCGGTTCTCTTCCAACAATTTCGCGCAGGGAGTGAAAGCTCTGGTGGCCAGCAGCCGCCCCGGGACGTTTACCGCCGAGGACCTCGATCAATACCGCAAGGCGTGGTCGAATCCCGGTACCGTCACGGCAATGCTCAACTGGTACCGCGCCTTTTCCCGCGCCGAGCCTCCGCTGCCACGTGACATGCAGGTACGCGTAACAACGCGGATCCTTTGGGGCAAGCGCGACATGTTCCTGTTGCCCGAGATGGCGCAGGAGAGTGTCGAGTATTGCGACTCCGCCGAGCTAACGTACTTTCCCGAGGCCACCCACTGGCTGCAACACGAGGAGCCGGAGGCGGTGAACGCGGCGCTGATTGGGTTCTTTCGCGACTAGACAAGCAGAAAAAGCCCCGCAAATTTGCGGGGCCTTCCCGGAAAAACCAGACTGCCTTAATCGCGACCGCGAAGCTTGGTCAGCAGCCGCAGCATTTCCAGATACAGCCACACCAGCGTGACCATCAGCGCAAAGGCGCTATACCACTCCATGTACTTGGGGGCGTTAGAGCGCGCGCCCTGCTCAATCAAGTCGAAGTCGAGCACCAGGTTGAGCGCCGCAATGCCCACCACCAGCAGGCTGAATCCGATGCCGATGGGCGAGCTGCTGTTGACCGCGTGAAACGTTATGCCGAAGAAGCCCAGCACAAATTGCGCCAGGTAGAACAGCGCAATGCCACCCGTCGCCGCGAACACGCCAATGCGGAACTTGTCATTCACCTTGATGAGCCCGCTGCGATACACAAGCAACATGGCCACCAGCGTGCCAAACGTCAGCATCACCGCCTGGATGGCGATGCCTTTGTACTTCAGCTCGAACATGGCCGAGATGCCGCCGAGCAGCGCGCCTTCGGCCAGCGCATACAACGGCGCGGTAACGCCCGCCCATTCCTTTTTGAAGATGGTGACCATTGCCAGGATGAAGCCGCCAATGCCGCCGACCACCAGCATCGGAGCCACGGACGACGGTTCCCCTGTGGCGAAGAAGCGGTTCCACGTCCATGCCGCCGAGGCCACGCATAACAGCATCAGGATGCCGGCCTTGTTCACCGTGCCCGATATTGTCATCGAGTCGCCGGTCGCGCCGGCGAGGTCGCGGAACGTGTCCTGCCCCAGCGCCGGGTTGGAAGTCTTCATCAGGTCAGCCATGCAAAGTTCTCCTTGGGTTCAGTGTTTGGATGAGGAAAATAGTCGGTTGGACGTATCTGGCTATTTTATACGGTATGCGTGGGCGACGTAAGCCGCTAGAACAGCGTGTCCTGTCCGGCGGTCGGCGTCGAGCCGGGCCGCTTGATGCCGAAGTGCTGATACGCGAGATGTGTCGCCACCCGCCCGCGCTGGGTGCGGTCCAAGAAACCGATCTGGATGAGGAACGGCTCGTAGATTTCCTCGATGGCGTCAGCCTCCTCCGCAAGTGACGCCGCCAGCGTGTTCAAGCCTACCGGCCCGCCCTGGTACTTTTCGATGATGGTGAGCAGCAGCTTGCGGTCAATTTCGTCAAACCCATGGCGATCGACCTCGAGCATCTCCAGCGCCGCCTGCGCCGTGGGCTTGTCGATCTTGCCTGTGCCGCGTACCTGGGCGTAGTCGCGTACCCGCCGCAGCAACCGGTTGGCGATGCGCGGTGTGCCTCGACAACGAGACGCAATTTCCACTGCTGCAGGCTCGTCGATCTCCACGTTGAGAATCTCCGCCGAGCGCTCCAGGATGATCTTCAGGTCGGCGTGGGTGTAGAACTCCAGCCGCAGCACGATGCCGAAGCGCGAGCGCAGCGGCGCAGACAGCAGCCCGGCGCGCGTGGTGGCGCCGATAAAGCTGAACGGCTTCACGTCCATGGTGTGCGTGCGCGCCGACGGTCCCTGCCCGATGATGATGTCGAGCTTGTAATCTTCCAGCGCCGAGTAGAGCAACTCTTCCAGCGCGGGCTGCATGCGGTGTACTTCGTCGATGAACAGCACCTGCTTTTCGCGCAGGTTGGTGAGAATGGCCGTCAGGTCGCCCTTGATCTGCAGCGTCGGTCCCGAGGTCTGCTGAAACGCCGCGCCCAGTTCGTTGGCGATGATGTTGGCCAGCGTCGTCTTGCCCAGCCCCGGAGGCCCGTAGAGCAAAACGTGGTCGAGCGCCTCGCCGCGCGACTTCGCCGCTTGTATGGCGATCTCTAGGTTGTTCTTGACTTTGTCTTGCCCGATGAACTCGCGCAGCCGCTGCGGACGTAGTTTTAGCTCGAACGACGCGTCGTCATCGAGCGGCGCCGCCGAGACAATGCGCTCGCGATCCAGGCTGTCCTTGGGAAAAACCACGATGGGGCGATGGTAAAGCGAAAGGTTAGGTCCGCGCAATGCGAGCATTGAGCCCTGTCACCCCGAGGACCATAATGAGCCATGCCCCGCAAGTACCTCGCGTTCGACATCGAAACTTACAAGATCATTCCCAACCTGACGGGCGAGTTGCTGGCGCACCGGCCGCTCGGAATCAGCTGTATCGGCGCGCTCTGCGCCGACGAAAGCCAGCCGCGCCTGTTCTATTCAAAAGACGCTGCCGGCGACCCGACAGGCCCGATGCGCAAACACGACGTTGCCGAGTTCCTCGATTTTCTGCTGGCGCGTACGAAGTCCGGCTACACGCTGCTGTCATTCAATGGGCTCGGTTTCGATTTCGACGTCCTCTCCGAGGAGTCAGGCCGCCTCGACGCCTGCCGCCAACTTGCGCTGGACCACGTCGACGTCATGTTCCACGTGTTCTGCGCCCAGGGTTACCCCGTCAGCCTCGGCGCCGCCGCGAGGGCAATTGGCCAAGCCAAGTCACAGGACGTGGACGGCGAACTGGCTCCGCAACTGTGGCAAGGCGGTCAGCACGACAAGGTGCTCGAATACGTGGCGCAAGATTGCAGAGTCACGCTGAACGTCGCACTGCAAAGCGAGGCAAGGCGCCGTTTTTCATGGATCAACAAGAAAGGCGGTACCTCGATCTTCGATTTACCGCGCGGCTGGCTGACCGTCAAGGAAGCAATGAACCTCCCCCTGCCGGACACGAGTTGGATGGACAATCCCTTGCGGCGATCGAGATTCACGCGATGGCTTGGATGACGAAATTTGCTGGCTATCCCGCGCCTCCCAGCATAACCGCGGGTCACGTCGCGACTGCACTCTTTCGAAAAAATGTGAATCGCTATTTCTCCGGCTCCGCTCTAAGCAGGCACGAGCTTCGTCAACCGGGGTAGTCCAACAATCTAGCTGAAAGGAAACACATCATGGTCCTAGGCATGAGTCTGTCTACTTTCACCCTTCTCCACGTGATCATCAGCCTCGCGGGAATCGGATCGGGATTCATCGTTCTGTACGGGCTGCTCAGCGGCAAACGGCTTGACGGCTGGACCGCGATCTTCCTGACCACTACCGTCCTGACGAGCGTTACGGGTTTCCTGTTTCCGTTCGAGAAATTGCTGCCGTCGCACATTCTGGGGATCCTTTCCCTGATCGTGCTGGCGATCGCGATCTGGGCACGCTACGGAAAGCATCTCGCTGGCGGATGGCGAGGGATTTACGTCGTAACCGCCGCCATCGCTCTGTATTTCAACTGCTTCGTCGCGGTGGTGCAGGCATTCGCCAAAATCCCTTCGCTGCATGCGCTGGCGCCCACACAGACCGAGGCGCCATTCGCAATTGCGCAGTTCGTGGTGTTGGCCATATTCGTCTGGTTGACCTGGCGCGCAGCGAAGCGGTTCCACCCGGCACCGATTCGCTCGACGTCGTAGTTCGTCGAATCCGTTCTTGTGGTTCACTGGCTTGCTCGGATTTCCCGCGGCACAGACAGCGCCGCGCCTGTAAGCAACTCGACGTACCCAACCTGCACCAAGGAGAATCACCATGCCCATACTCACCGTCCATGACGGCACGCAAATTTATTACAAGGACTGAGGAAGCGGCCAGCCCATCGTCTTCAGCCACGGCTGGCCCTCAAGCGCTGACGAATGGGAGGCCCAGATGATGTTCTTCGGGCAACGCGGCTTCCGCGTCATCGCGCATGACCGGCGTGGGCACGGCCGTTCCACCCAGACATGGGATGGAAACGAAATGGACACCTATGCCGACGACCTGGCTGCGCTCACCGAACACCTCGGCATCACCGAGGCGATTCACGTCGGCCACTCGACAGATGGCGGCGAACTCGCACGCTACATCGGCCGTCACGGCACCAGTTGTGTCGCCAAAGCTGTCCTTGATCAGCTCGGTACCGCCGTTGATGTTGAAGACCGACAAGAATCCCGGAGGCCTTCCGATCTCAGTCTTCGACGACCTGCGGGCGCAACTCTTGGCGAACCGTGCAGAATTCTACAAAGACATTACGCTCCCGTTTCTACGGCTACAACCGGCCTGGCGCCAAAATCTCCGAGGGCATCCGCGAGCGCTTATGGTTGCAGGGCATGATGGGCGGCGTTAAGCCTCATTACGACTGCATCAAGGCCTTCTCGGAGACGGATTTTACCGAAGACCTCAAGAAGTTCGATGTGCCGACCCTCATTCTCCATGGCGACGACGATCAGATCGTGCCGATCGGCGCTGCGGCTTTGTTGTCTGCGAAGCTCGTGAAGGGCGCACAGCTCAAGGTGTATCCGGGATTTCCGCACGGGATGCCGACAACCCACGCGGACCAGATCAATGCCGATTTGCTGGCGTTCTGCAAGGCCTAGCGATCCAGGCCCGGAGCAGCGGGACCGCGCCCCGCTGACAATTTCGTGAAGACGCCGTTATGATTCGCTACAGTCATCATGAAGAACCTCGGCATCCTGCTCTCCGGGCGTGGCTCGAACTTTGAGGCCATCGCCGACAACGTGGCGTCGGGCAAACTCGACGCCAACATCGCCGTCGTCATTTCCAACAAGCGCGGACGCTCCCGGCATCGAGTCGGCGCGGCGGCGCGGGCTGAAGCGCTGGTTGTGCCTTCGAAGGGCATCCCGCGCGAGGAGCACGACCGCGCCGTGGTAGCCGCCTTGCGCGAGCACCGCGTCGATCTCGTCTGCCTCGCCGGATACATGCGCCTGTTGTCGCCGTGGTTCGTCGCGCAGTTCCCCAACCGCATCCTCAACATTCATCCGTCGCTGCTGCCGGCTTTCCCGGACTCGACGCGCAAAAACAGGCCTTCGACTACGGAGTGAAAGTCTCCGGCTGCACCGTGCATTTCGTGGATGCTGACCTCGACCACGGCGCCATCATTCTGCAGAAGACCGTGCCGGTTCTCGACACGGACGACGATCATGCGCTGGCGGCGCGCATCCTGGAACAGGAACACATTGCCTACTCGCGAGGCGATCCGGATCGTGCTGGGGGGCAAGATACACCATCGACTGGTCGTCGAGTGGTCATGTTAAAATGACCATGGTCATGAGGACATGGTCATGAGTAAATCGGTGCTGGTGAAGAAGAAGAAACCGAAGGCCGCGAAGGTTCCGGCCGGCCTAGGCAGATTGCGGCGGGCGAATTCAAGGCCAAGTGTCTCGCCGATCATGGATGAGGTCAACGAAACCGGCAGGCCGCTTGCTGGTAACAAAGCGGGGTGAGCCGTCGATTAAGGTCTTTCCCGCCGGGAACGGCAACACAAGAGGAAAGGCAGCATCATCGGCAGGCTGGAAGGCGTCTTGAAGATCAACGGCGACCCGGATGACCTCGTCAAGCCAATATTCCCGCTGGAAGACTGGGACATGCTGAAATGATCCTGTTGGATACTCACGTCCTGGTCTGGACCAATCTGGCGAGCCGAAAGCTATCAGGCGAGCGGCACAGTCGGCGATCCGTCGCGCAGAGCTGCAGGGTGGTTTGGCCATTTCAGCTGTCACCCTGCTGGAACTGGCGCGGCTGATTGCCGCCGACCGAATTGAACGGCGAGGGACTGTCCGCGAGACCATCGACTCTCTGACGGCGAAATCATGGTCGTGCCACTTACTTCGGAAATTGCAGCTTTGACCGCCTATCTTACCCGCCGACTTCCCTTCCGATCCCGCGGACCGGGCCATCGCCGCCACCGCCCAGGCCGAAGGCATTCCCACTGGTCACCGCCGACCAGCGAATACAAGCCTGCCCGTTGGTGAAGACCATCTGGTAAGTTTTTCGAAGGTTGGGCTCTACATCCCGTAGTGCAGCAGCGAATACACGTCGTAATCCTTCAGTTTGTCCCGCCCCTTCAGTCCGTCGAGTTCCACCACGAAGCTCAGTCCGCAGATGTTCCCGCCCAGTGACTTCACCATCTCGGCCGCCGCACGGGCCGTGCCGCCGGTTGCCAGCAGGTCGTCGCAGATAAGTACCCGCTGCCCGGGTAGATGGCGTCCTTGTGGATCTCCAGTGTGTCGCTGCCGTATTCCAAGCTCGTAGGTCCACTTCAGAGTTTCCGCGGGAAGCTTCTTCGGCTTGCGAACGGGTACAAATCCGGCATTCAGGCGGTAAGCCAGGGCTGGGCCGAAGATAAATCCGCGCGCCTCGATGCCCAGCACCAGGTCGATATTTTTGCCTATGGAGTGCTCGGTAAGTGAGTCGATCAGCCGGGCAAACCCCTTGCGGTCTTTCAGCAGCGTAGTGATGTCGTAAAAGAGAATGCCGGGTTTGGGAAAATCGGGTACTTCGCGAATGAGACTTCTTGAGATCGTTACAGTTTTCTGCGGCGGCGACATCGGCTAACACGGCTCCTTCTACCCCGAATGATTTCGCGTCGAGAAATGGTGCTGGCGACACCGCGACTTCGTCGACCCGGGCAGCGCGCGGACCTTCGCGCAGGCGGCCATGCAGCACGCTCAATTGTTGCCGTGTGCCGGTGGCCATCACTTCCACCCGTCCGTCTTCGCGGTTCCGCACCCACCCGCGATGCCGAGTATCGCCGCCTCCCGCTCCACGAACCAGCGGAAGCCGACGCCCTGCACGCGCCCGGATAACAAGATACCGGCGGGTTTCTAGATCGTCACTCATAGGCGATTTCAAGATAAACGGCGGCGGCGGTAGCCGCAACCAAGTAAGGGTCACTACGGCGAACATCTCCTCTGCTTTATGGTCATATTGGGTACGTCACTTCCCGCCATACGGGACTTTCCGCCTTGCCGGACGGCTTGCCCGATGATATTGTTATAAACGCTCGCAATACCCCCCACGCGACCGCTAACTTCAAGAATCTGGCAACTTACGGAGGACGTGTAACACCATGCGAAACGCTCACAAAGTTCTATTCTCCTTGCTGACATCTCTTTGTTTACTGTTGGTCACCCTGCCTGTTTGGGGCGCCAGCAAGTCCGACGACGAAGAAACCCTCCGCAATGCAGCCTCAGTCTTGCAGGCCATGCTTTCCTCGAACGATGTTCCGCGCAGTGTGCTGGAAAAGGCTGATTGCATCATGATTCTTCCCAGCGTGAAGAAATTCGCTGTCGGCATTGGCGGGACCGGCGGACGTGGCCCAATGTCGTGCCGCGAGAACGGCTTCACCGGCAAGTGGTCGCCACCCGCCATGTACAGCATCGGTGGCGCCAGCGCCGGCTTTCAGGTCGGTGGCAAGTCCAGCGACATCGTGATTGCCATCATGACCCGACAGCCGTGGACAAGGTGCTCAACAGCAAGGTAAAGGTGGGCAGCGATGTCAGCGCGGCAGCTGGCCCGGGCGCATCGGCTGGCACTTTGAGCAATACGGCCGATATGTTGACCTACTCCCGCTCCTCGGGAGCTTTTTGCGGGTGTTTCACTGGACGGCGCTTCGCTTAATCCGGACAGCGACGCCAACCAGCGGCTTTACGGCAAGACGGTCAGCGCGAAGGAAATTGTCTCCGGCGATGTGAAGGCTACCTCAGCCGGCGCGTCTCTGGTCTCGCTTCTCGACAGCAAAGCAGGGAAACACATTAAGTAACCAGCTCCGCAACCTGTTTCCTTGGTTTAACTTGCAGTTGCAGAGGATTTTGTCGGAGGGTCACGCCGATTAGAGTCGGGGCCCTCCGGCGCACACAACTGGCTAGCATCGTCTTCATCCAAAGACGGCGACATCTGCGCTACCAGTTCAGAGACGGCCCTCGAACCGATCGAAGGCCGAATTCAAGTCAAGGCGCTACGCACAGACAAACTCATGCGGATGCAGGGCCCGGCCCTTGTCTCTTGCAAGTACCAGGATTTCTCAAGCCCAGAAGCGCAGGAGCGATCGCCCGCGCAACTACTTTTTCTTCGGCGACACTTTATTCAGCATCTCGACCAGCAATTTAGCCGCTGCCGGGACCGGTACATCTCCCCGTATGATCTCCACTGCATCAACCGTTTTGCCATACAGTTCCTGGTCGGCCGTGTTGTCTGCTCCCATCGACGCGCTGCCCAACGACGCGCCTGCGAACAGGCCTTTTGTCTGGGAATACGTCAGGATATCAATCTTAGGATCGTTGAAGCCGACCGCTTGAGCCGCAGATGGTCCTGCCGCGGCGGTCGCGTCCGAGCCCAGCTTGATCTTGCCCGAAAGCACTTTGTCGGCTCCATTCTCGCTCATCACCAGCAACACGTAATCCGTCGAGGTACTACCCAATTGGGCGCCCAAACTACTGGTGTCGAGGGTATACAGGACAGGAGCACCCCAACTGCCGTCCATCATTTTGCCGCTGCGGCAGAGAAGCACGCCACGGCCATAACCGACACCCAATCCAACTCCCACTTTTTTGACATTGGGATAGACCAGCACACAATCTGCCTTGTCGAGGAGGCTCCTGGGTATTCCATTGGGCTTGTCGAGAATGTTGGCGAGCACCGTGGTTGACTCGGAAATGCGCTTGTCAATTTTGCTTTGCGCAAGGGCGGAAATCGCCAGGGCGAGGCACAGTGCAACGAGCAGCACCTTCTTCATGTCAGAGACCTTTCTTCGATCGTTTGTCTTTGAAAACTAATGCGGCGCCGACGACCAGAGTCAAGGGGGACCTCGTGGGATGCAGCGAGCGCAATTAGCGCGTGGATTGTATCCCGGCGGATAGCAAAATGGAACACCACCAATGCGCTATCGAAGACAGGTCGCCTACGCCCGTGACAGATAGGCGCCCTCTGAGGTGTCCACGCGGATCCTGTCGCCCTCATTGATGAAGGGCGGAACGTACACTACGAGTCCGGTTTCGGTCTTGGCCGGCTTGGTCACGCTGCTGGCGGTGGCCGACTTCAGCCCAGGCTCGGTCTCGACGATGGTGAGGTCTACGGTCTGCGGCAATTCAACGCCCACCGGCTTGTTGTCGTAAAACTCGACCGAAATCTGCAGGTTTGCCGTCAGATAATCGACCGCGTCGCCCAGCACGTCCTTGCCGAGATGGAGTTGTTCGTAGTTCTCGGTGTTCATGAACACGTGGTTGTCGCCGTCCTGATACAGGTATTCCATCTGGACCTGGTCCACGGTGATCTTTTCGATGGCGTCGCTGGAGCGGAAACGGTGCTCGAACATCGCTCCTGTTCGCAGGTTACGCAGCTTGGCCTGGATAAAAGCACGAAGATTGCCGGGGGTGCGGTGCTCGACGCTGAACACCGAGTGCAGGTCGTTGTTGTGCTTGATGACCATGCCGGGACGCATTTGTGTGGCTGGTATTGCCATGGGTAAAACTCCTTCAAGTCTTGGGAGGAACCCTGCGCGAGACGCGGGATTCGACAGGTAAACACTTGATTTTACACGGCCAGCACAGGGATTGGGAAATCGTCGGCGGCGCTCGGTCAAGCGGCGTTGGCGGCTCCCGGAAGGACCTTAAGAACGGCAATCTATGCCGGGTCAGGTAGGCAGGCTTGCCGGGTTTCATCCCGACGTGCCCCCTCGCCACCTCGCGACCCTGACGCTAAGTACTTGACTGAATGGGCCGAACGATACCCTGTTCCTTTGGCAGGTGGTTTGCAAATTGCCTGTACATGAGCCGCGCCTAATCTTGGGCGCGCGATTGTCGATAAGTTTGTACAACCCGATATCAGACCGCCCAAGGAGGCGACCATGTCCGTAGCAGGGATTTTGAGCAGTGCCGCATTCAGCCTCGGTGCGCAAGTCTTCCAGAGCCGCATGCAAAAGTCGAAGCAGGAGTTCCAGCAACTGGGACAGGACCTGCAGTCCGGCAACCTGACGGCCGCCCAAGCCGACTTTGCCGCACTGCAGAAGATGCAGCCCCAGCCGCCGGTGAGTTCCACCTCACAAGGCGGCAACAGTGTCTCCCAGGACTTCAACCAGTTGTCCACTGACCTCAAAGCCGGCGACACCACCGCCGCTCAGAAGGACCTTACCCAGCTGCAAAAGGACATTCAGACGCAACCTCTAACCACGCATCACCACCATCACCACGCTAGCGGCGACACCAGCGGCAGCAGCGCGATCAGCCAGTTGTTCAGCCAGCTCGGCTCGGCGCTGCAATCTGGCAACCTCTCGGCGGCGCAGCAGGCCTATTCGACCATGCTGCAGGACTTTCAGCAGTTCGCCGCGGCAGGCGTTCCCAGGCAGCCAGACCGCTACCAACGCCCTTTCGGTTAGCGCTTAGCCGGCACAATTCGGCGGCAGTAGTAGGGCTCGCCTGCCGCCGCCATTCCCCGGCAATTCGGGGTACCATAAGAGGCAGAGGAATCTGCCATGACCGATGATGCCAACGAATTCGTAGCCGAAGGCGAGTACGAGCCTTCCGGCCGTAACACCGCCGCCCTGGGATTTGCGCTTCTCTTGATTGGCTTTGCCGCCGGAGCCATTGCCGCTGCACTCATGACACCCAAGACCGGCAAACAGATGCGCCGGGAACTCAAGCGCAAGGCCGGCGATTTGCGCGAGCGGGTCGAAGACTGGAGCGACCAGGCTGGCGACTGGGTGGATAAGGGTTCCGACCTGGCCGACAAGGCGCAGGAGTGGGCCGGAGCCGCCAAGGAACGGGTCGACCCCTTGGCCAAGAAGTTCCGCAGCTAATTCCGCCGGACACAGAAATACCCGGGTCGCGCCACGTTGTCTGCCGCGCGCTCCCGGGCGCTGAACTCCGCTGGCCGAGCTTCGACTACTTCGTCGATCCGCTCAGGCAGGTGGACATAAAGCTCTTGCGCTCGTCCCCCTTCAGGCTCTTCGCGGTCGCCTGCTGATTGCACGTCTTCATCTTTTCCTGCTGCGTTAACGGGACTCCTGCTGCGCTCAGGCACTGCGACATGAACTTCTGTCGCTCGTCGCCCTTCAACGCCTTGGTCTTGGCCTGGGCGTTGCAGTCCTTCATCTTCTGCTGCTGGGCTTGTTGGGCGGCGCTGGGCTGTTTGGTTTCTTGCGCCATCGCTGGCAGGGTAATGGCGCCGAGCATGACCAGGGCGAGCACGATCGCAATCTTGCGGTGAAGCATGGGAAGTCCTCTTCGTGATTGGATTGACCTGGGACGCCCCCGGGGAGACTTCCCAAAGCGCAGCGATTTTACAACGAAACGCGTGGAGATTCGAGAACGAAATGGAAGCATCGCCAACCAAGAACTGCTAGTACAACCGGAAGTTAACTTCCACGTTGATCATCACCGGCACGGCCTGGCCGTCTTTACGGGCGGGATCGAATTTCCATTGCTTCACGGCTTCGATGGCCTTCTCGTCGAGGCCCATGCCCAGTGAGCGTTGCACGCGAATCTGCTGCGGATGCCCATTGGCATCCACCACCAGCCACAGCACTACTGTTCCCTGGTACTTGGCCTTGCGGGCTTCTTCGGAGTATTCCGGATCAGGCGCATAGAGGGCCTTGGGCGCGCTTACTCCGCCGCCGACGCGATACGCTCCGCCGCCATAACCACCGCCATGCCCGGGACCTACGCCCGGTCCGCGTGCCCGAACCTACGCCGCCGCCATAGCCGCTACCGATACCGCCACCGGCGCCGGTACCGTTCGAGGGCGGTCCCAGCACCTTGGACAGCGGATCGCCCAGATCACCCTGCGTGGGCAGCTTGATTTGCGGCGGCACCACCACCGACGGATCGACGACTAGCTTGGGATTCTCGTTCCGTACCACGATCGCGGGCGGAACGATCTGATCTTTGGAGAGTTTGGGCAGCGCGCCCTTGGGGGCCGTCCAGCTTGTCGCGATCCCCGCCGCCGCCACCGCCGCCCGCCCTCGTCTTCGAAACTGGCAGCGGGATGTACGGGCTGATGTCGGTCACCAGTCCCACTACTTGCTGCTTAATCTCATCTTTGTGCTCGTTCACCCACAAACCAGACCAGATAATCAGGCCCGCAGCCACCATGTGAAGGATGAACGAATAGACGAACGTGTCCTTCCGCTGCGGGTACAAGCCCTGGCCTTCGCCAAATAACGTGGGAAGGATGTCGTGGCGCGGGTCGGGATTCGCGGGTTTCTGAGACTCCGGGGTGGACATTTCCTCTTTACAGTATAGCCCTTCAAAAGAACCCGGGGCTTCCTAAAAAGTAGTACGCACAGAACAGCAATTTAGTTTAGGTTAGACGGTTTTCGTCATCGCTTTGTCAACAATTTGTGTCGGCGTAGCAAGCACTTACGCCGGCACAATCACCTGCAGCGCTTCCCGCTCCACCGCCAGCTCCACCGGAGTGGAGCACACGAATTCTCCGTCGGCGTAGAGGTCCATCACCGGGTCGGTCTGGATGCGCACTCGCTTGGCCTTCCAGTACTCCACTTCCTTCATGCCGATGTGCCGCCCGCTGAACACCACGTGAAACAGCCGCAGCAGGCGCAGCTTGCTCAGGTTGCGGACAAAGCAGACATCGAGCAACCCGTCATCCATGTCGGCCAGGTGGGCCAGGCGCATCCCGCTGCCATATTGCGGGCCGTTGCCGGCGGCGATCAGGACGGCGGGTTCGCGCACCGGCGTCTGCCAGCAGCCGTCGATCTCCAGCGACACCGCAATCTCCGGCGCCCGGAAGCGCGGCAGGCTCTTGATCAGGCTCCAAACGTAGCCGCCATGGGTTCGCAGCCAGCGCGGCTGGTCCATCACCTCCCGGCTGACTACCGCATCAAGACCTGTGCCGGCGATGCACGCGAAGTAGCGGGTACGCGTCACCTGGCGCTCCGCCTCAAACCATCGCCGCGCCTCCGATTTCTCGATGCGCGGACCCAGTTGCGGCAGGTCGCGGACGCGGACCGTCGGGAACGAAGTGCATGGTCTCCAGCGATCGCCCACCCACGGCTCGTCGCCATCGTCGTCGGAAACCGCAGACAGCAGCTCGCTGGCTTCAAACGGCAGCAGTGGCTGCATCGTGCCCAGGTCCACCAGCAGCGTGTTGATGCCCGTTGCACAGAACTGCACCCACGCGGTAAGCGCATTGTCCACCGAGTGGATGCCCATGGTCGTCGCGAAATCATTGGCGCTGCCGATCGGCACCGGCAGCACCGGAATCTTCTTCAGCGCCAGCGTGCCCAGGTGGCGATGCAGGGTCCCGTCACCCCCAAAAATCAGTGCTGCATCGGGTTCGTCAGTAGGATCGAGTTCGTTGGCCGTGAACAAATTGACGCCCGGCAACTCGAAGGGCCGGACGTCGTGCTCTTTCGCGAAAGGGGCCAGCATGGCAACAACGCGCACGGCGAAAGGGTCGCATATCGCGCGCGAAATTCAAAATCGCTGCTGCGATTAACGCCTCAGCCCGATGTCCATTTGATAAAACTTGAAAGTATTTTCCTCGCCGGCCTGCTGTGCCGCGACCAGCCGGTAGCGGTCCAGCACGTCTCCAACGAAGTTCGGCTCTTCATGCGCGGGCAGCAGGCGCGTCCATTCCACGAATGTCACCGAGCCGAAGGCCTCAAATGCCGAGCGGGTCTTAAAGTCCCACGATTTGTCTTCACTCTTCGCGTGGACCACTTCCATCCCATTGCGCATGGCAAGCTCGCTGTAATGCTCGGGCGTCAAATGCACGTACGGCTTATGAAATTGCTCAAAGTACGTCGACCAGCGCTCCGAGAGACACGTCTTCTCGAGCACATGTTCCAGGCTGTGACGTCCTCCTTTGCAGACCATGCGAAGTTGCGCACGGCCTCCCGGCTTCATCGCAGCGGAAATGGATTGCAGCGCTTCCTCCTGCTGCGGTACCCAGTGCAGCGCATTAAAAGACAAGACCACGTCGAACTCTTCGCGGTAGGGCAGGCTGCGAGCGTCGGCGATCGCAAAGCGGAGATTTGGGTAAACCACAGCGTCATAGTGACTCGATGCGAACTCGATCATCTCGTGCGACGGATCAACACCCAGCACCGTGGCGTGCGGTACCCGCGCCGCAATTTCAGCGGTGATCTTTCCATTGCCGCAGCCGACATCGAGAATGTGTTGCGCCCCTTCCATGTCGAGCAGCGCCAGCACCTCTTCCGCCATTGCCTGTTGCAGACTCGATATCCGCTCGTAATCCGCTGCAGCCCATTCGGTCACCGTGTGGCCTCCATTAGAACAGTCATTTTCGATTCTTGTACTAGTTCAGCGCTTTTCCTGCCCGGGAAAGACGCGCACCTGGCGGCGCTTGGTGAGAAACGCGAATCCCCATTGCAGCAGCACGAAGAAGCGATTCGCGAATCCTATGAGGAAATACACATGCACCACCGCCCAAACCAGCCAGGCCAGGAATCCCGCAAAACGCACGAAGCGCAAATCGGCGACCGCGTAGGTTCGCCCCACGATCGCCAGGTCACCCTTGTCCCAATACCAGAACGGAGGCGGTGCCGGCCTTCTGCTGACGCGCCTGCGAATCACCTTGGCAACGTACTCTCCTTCTTGAATGGCAGGCTGGGCCACGCCCGGCAGCACCATCGGCTGTTTCGACCGTATGCCCAGCAAATTGCGCGAATACGCCACCACGTGGGCCGTGTCGCCGATCACGAACACTTCGGGACGCCCCGGTACCGACATATCGGCCCCGACAATCACCTTGCCCGACTTGTCGGTCTCGGCGCCCAGCCACAGACCCGCCGGCGAGGCAAGCACTCCGGCTCCCCACAGCACCGTGGCGGCGTAAATTTGCCTGCCATCGGCGACAATCCCGTCTGCATCGACTGTGGTCACCCGAGTGCTGGTGTAAACCTTCACGCCTAGCGATTCCAAATGGCGTTGCGCGTCGGCCGAGAGTTTCTCGGGATACATAGGAAGCACGCGCGGCGCTGCCTCATAGAGGAGGATTTGCGCCTTCCGCGGATCGATGTGGCGAAAGTCGTGGGCCAACGCCATGCGCGACATCTCCGCCAGAGTGCTGGCCATTTCCACGCCTACCGTACCTGCGCCTACCAGCACGAACGTCAGCAGCTTCTGCACGTCTTGTGGAGTGCCCTGCCCCAGCGCCGCCATCTCCTCGGCGCGCTCGAAGGCCAGTAATAGTTTGCCGCGAATCAGGTCCGCATCATCGAGCGATTCCAGCCCCGGCGCTTCGGCTCGCCAGTCCTCGTGCCCGAAGTAGTTGTATTGAATTCCGGTGGCCAGGATGAGGTAATCGTACGGCAATTCCGAATCAGTCAGACGCACCGTGCGCTGCTCCGTGTTGATGGCGGTGACTTCGTCCATCAGCACCTCGACGTTCGCCTGCCGCGCGAGGATAGAGCGCAGCGGGCCGGAAATCTGGTCGGCCGACAACAGGCCGGTCGCAACCTGGTACAGCATCGGCCGGAAAAGATGATAATTGCGCTTGTCGATAAGAGTGACGCTGACCGGCGCGCCAGCTAATGCGCGGGCCGCATACAGCCCGCCAAAACCACCGCCAACGATGACCACGCGCGGAACAGTCGCTGCCAAGCATCACCCCAAGTGTGGGTCATTTTATCAGCGACGAGTGAAGTTCCGGCACTCAGCCCGATGCAAAGCGTTTCCGCTTTTTAGGCAGCCAAATGAGCGCCATCATCGTCTAACATGGCACTCGTCAGCGATCTTCCCCGCAGGGAGTCACCCATGAAGCGCAGAGAGTTCATCGTCAACACTTCCCTGGGACTCGGAGCGGCGTGGTTGGCGCGTCGGTCGGTCCTCAACGCGCTCGCCGATGCCCGCCTTCCGCGCAAATACGCCGCGAATGACACCGTCACGCTCGGCAACACCGGCATCCAGACCAGCCGCCTTGCCATGGGTACCGGAACGGTTGGCTACGCCAGGCATTCCAACCAGACAGCACTGGGTGTGAGCGGCCTCTCGGCGCTGCTGCTCAACGGATACGACCACGGCCTGCGGTTCTTCGACGCCGCCGATTCCTACGGTAGTCATCCCCACGTCGCAGCCGCATTGAAGCAGTTGCCGCGCGACAAGGTCACGGTGATGACCAAAAGCCCCTCGCGCACACCGCAGGAGATGCGCGCCGATCTCGACCGCTATCGCAAAGAACTCGGCACCGACTACCTCGATATCGTGCTGATGCACTGCGTCACCGAAGGCGATTGGACCGAGCGCTTCAAAGGCACGATGGACGTGCTCTCGGAAGCCAAGCAGAAAGGCATCATCCGCGCGCACGGCGTGTCGTGCCATTCGATCGAAGCCCTCCGCGCCGCCGCCAAATCGCCCTGGGTGGAAGTCGACCTTGTGCGCATCAACCCCATCGGCTCGCATATGGACGACGATCCCGCCACCGTGGTCAGCGTCATCAAGCAGATGAAGTCGTCCGGAAAGGGCATCATCGGGATGAAGATCCTCGGCCAGGGCGACCTGCGCAACAAGCAGAGCGAGGCCATCACGTACGCGCTGTCACTCAATTTGCTCGACGCCTTCACCATCGGCGCCGAAAGCAAGAGCGAGCAGGAAAACCTCATTCAGCGCGTCGCCGCCGCTTAGCCGTCAAAGGTGGCCCGCGTTCGCCTTCGTTTGACTAACGTGCGCTTCGCTCCCTTTAAGTCGCGTCCGGCTCACATTCCTACTCGGCTTTGGGAAGTACTGTTTGCGGAGCGAGTTGCGTATCAGGGCACGGCTTCAGCAGCTTACACACGGTTCGACGACCATGTCGTCCAGGCTCGCTGCAGGGCGTTCTGCGCGGGGCTGATTCCCATTTTGGTTCGCTCTGGTTACTAAAGTTTCTTTGCTCTGCCGAATTTTCTGGTGGCGTCTTTCCGTAGCCATTACAACTTGATCTAAGGCGCCAAGGGATATGTGTCTCTGGTCATGCCGCGCCCACTGCGCAGCAAGTACGCTCTTTGAAAATTCTCAGATTGGGCCTGACCTTACCATTCAACCCTAAAAAATGGCCACTAACTTCAACGGGCACAAATGGATACGTATAACCGGTTGATGAATCAATGACATGCGAACAATTTTCTCCTAAGTTATTGATTCTAAACAGTCGTGATATTTTATTTATTTGTTATTGTGTTGTAGGTCACCAGTACACCTGTCGAGCCCGCTCCCTCGCTGGACAGGTCTCATGAATACGGCCGTTGATCGGCAAGAACCGCTGCTTGGCTGTACCAATAACTAAGCTGCTCTAGTTACGCCAGTGCGTAACGCAACGCCGCCCGCGCGAGGATTCGTGTCGAGTCCAGCGTGGGCAGTGGCGAAGTGACGTCATCGATCAACAGCGGAATCTCCGTGCAGCCGAGAACCACCGCATCGCAGCCTGCGTGGCTCATCCGGCCGATCACTTGCTGGAAGTAGACTCGCGATTCGGGCTCGAAGATGCCGTTCACCAGCTCCTCGAAAATAATCTGGTCGATGCGGGCGCGCTCCTTCGCGTCGGGTACGAGGTACTCGATGCCCGCCGCGCGCAGCTTGGTCTGGTACACCGTGCCTTCCATGGTGTACTTGGTGCCGGTAATCGCCAGCTTGCAAAAGCCTCGTGACTTGGCGACTGCTGCAACTTCGTCCACGATATGCAGCCAGGGCAGCGGCGATCGCGGCGTGACCAGATCAAAGGAGTGATGGATGGTGTTGTCGGGACAGATGAGGAGGTCGGCGCCAATAGTCGCCAGTTTGTTGGCCGAAGAAAGCATCAGCTCGGCAACGCCCTGCCAGTCACCGCGATGGATGAAGTCCATGTACTCGCCAAGGCAGTGAGTATGCATCGAAATCTCGGGATGCATATGGCGGCCCATGAGCGCAGGAGCCTCGTCGCAGATGGTGCGATAACACAGTGCTGCTCCCTCGGCACTGCAGGCGACGATTCCGATGTGCTTGGGCATGGTGATCTCTTCCTAGGAAGTCGTGGTCAGCTGTCGTTTGCGGCTCTCCGGCAAGAACGATGCCCGAAACGAGTTCAATGCCAGCTCGCGTAGCTCTGCGTTGCTGAAGCCCAGCGCGGCCTGCGCGATCTGATACTCGCGCACCAGGCTGGTGCGGAACATGTCGGGGTCGTCGGTATTCAGCGTGACTACTACGCCAGCGTCGAACAGCTTGCGGGCCGAGTGCTGCTCCGCCGACGGACAACAGCCAGTCAGGACATTGCTGGAGATGCAAGCCTCGACTGGAACTCGCTTCTCCGCCAGGTACGCGACGAGTGCGGGATCGTCGGCTGCAGTTAGCCCGTGGCCGATGCGATCCACTTTCAACTGGCGCAGCGCAGACCAGACCGATTCCGGGCCAACGGTCTCTCCGGCATGAACGGTGGTTCGCAGGCCTTCGCTCGCCGCGCGGGCATAGACATCGCGAAAGAGCTCAGGCGGAGCCCGCCGCTCGTCGCCACCCAGGCCGATGCCGACAACGCTGTTGCTCTGCTTCCGGAGCGCGATAGCTTCATCCAGAACGAGCCCAGCACGCCGTGGCCCGAAGTGACGGACAGCGTCGAAGATCCAGTACAGCGACATGCCGAATTCACGCTCGCCCCGCAGGCGGCCGCGCTCCAGGCCATCAAACAGCGGAGCAAACTCGCCGCCCCGCCAATGAATGACGCCGACCGACACATAAACCTCAGCGTGCAGCACGTTCTGTGCGTGCAGCTTTTGCATCATGCGGTAGGTGACGAGTTCATAGTCTTCGGCCGTGCGCAACCGTTCCGTGACGGCCTTGAAGGCCAACAGGAATCCGGTGAAGTCCTTGTACTGATAAAGATCGCGGGCTTCGTCTTCCGAGAAGACGCGGCCGCTGTCTTCGATGTTGGTGTAGCGGTCGTTCGTCGTCGACAGCGGTGTGGGATGGCGGCGGCTCAGCTCGGCCAGCGTCACCGGATCGACCGTGCCCTCGAGGTGCAAATGCAGCTCGGCCTTGGGCAGCGAAAGAATGAAGGCGCTGGGAGCGCCAGCGCCTGCAAAGGACTCCGTCATACGATTCGATTCTACCGCCTGCGGTCTTCGGGGCAGAACTCGCTGCGGTAGCGGCTGTAAAGCATGTACACCGTGAGACCGATGCCCAGCCACACGAAGAAGCGCAGCCAAGTCAGAATGGGGAGGCCCATCATCAGCAGGATGCAAAACAGCACACTCAACACGGGCGCCATCAGCCCACCCGGCGCGCGAAATCCGCGGCGGCGCTCCGGCTGCTTGTAGCGCAGGATGATCACGCCTAGCGACACCAGCACGAAGGCAAACAGCGTCCCGATGTTCGAAAGGTCGGCCAGCGTGCCGATGTCGAGAATGCCGCCCGGGAATTCCAACCAGGAAGCCCGCGATCCAAGTTGCAGTCGAGGGAGTACGAAACTTCGGATGCACGCGGCCGAACAGCTTGGGTAGCAGGCCGTCACGCGACATGGCAAACCAGACGCGGGCCTGCCCGAGCTGAAAGACGAGCAGCGATGAAATCATCCCCATCATGGCGCCGAACAGAACCGCCAGACGTATCCAGTGCAGCGACACCGAATGTGTGGTCAGGCCGATTTGTTTGAGGCTGTTGACCACCGGCGCGGCGTCGTCGATCAACTTCTGCCAGGGCACGATGCCGGTGAGCACCACGGCCACGGAGATATACAGGAGAGTGCAGATAACCAGCGTGGCAATGATGCCGATGGGCAAGTCGCGCTGCGGGTTCTTCGCCTCCTCCGCCGCGGTTGAAACCGAGTCAAACCCGATGTAGGTGAAGAAAATAATGGAGCCGCCAGTGAGGATGCCGGACCATCCGTTGGGCGCGAACGGATGGTAATTCGACGGATGAATGTAGTGCATGCCGGCGAAGACGAACGCCAGGATGGCGGCAATCTTCAGGATCACCATGACGTTGTTAGTTTCGGCGGATTCGCGAATGCCGCGCACCAGCACGACCGTGAGCAGCATGACCACCAGGAATGCGGGAATATTGAAACCGAAATGCAGGCCGGGAGCGTACAGCACGTTGCCCTGGAAGTCGGTCATGCCTGAGGGCAGATAGGCGGGGGAAATCCAGCGCAGCGCAGGATGCCATCCGAACCAGTCGAACATGTCGACCAAGTGGGCGGCGAATCCCACGCTGACCGCCATGTTGCTGACGGCGTACTCGAGGATGAGGTCCCAGCCGATGATCCAGGCGATCAACTCGCCCATGGTGGCGTAGGTGTAGGTGTAGGCGCTGCCGGCAATGGGGATCATCGAAGCCAGCTCGGCGTAACACAGCGCGGTGAACCCGCAGACGATGGCAACCAGCACCAAAGAGAGCGCCAGCGCCGGGCCGGCGCCGGGGCGGCCGAGCGTCGCGGCATGATGCACGATGTAAGTCGGCCAGCGGAGCGTTAAGAATGGACGAGGTGTCGAACTTTTGCCCGGCGATGGCCGTGCCGATTACGGTGAAGATTCCCGAGCCGATGACGGCGCCGATGCCCAGAGCGGTCAGCGACCACGGGCCAAGCGTCTTTTTAAGCCGATGCTCGGGGTCTTCCGACTCGGAGATCAGCTTGTCGATGGACTTGCAGGCAAAGATTTGTTTCGCCAGTGCAATGCTCCTGAGAGTACGGAAGTCGCTGCCTCAGGATTGAATCAGAAACCTGCGGCTGCGGGCAAGTAAGAACAGCAACGGCAACTACTCGCTCTTATAAACCACCCCGCCCTTCATCACGAACTTCACGTGTTCCAGCATGGTTACGTCCGCCAGCGGGTCGCCATCCACTGCAATGATGTCGGCGTAGTGTCCGGGCTCGAGCACGCCAATCTTGTCGGACCAGCCGAGCAGGTCGGCGTCGTTGACGGTCGCCGCCTGGATGGCCTGCAAAGGCGTCAGCCCTAGCTTCACCATCACGGCAAATTCGTGGGCGTTCAGGCCGTGCGGATAAACGGCTGCGTCGGTGCCGAAGCCGACTTTCACTCCACTGGCGAAGGCATGAGCTATGTTCTTGCGCGCAGCGGGCATGACCGCCTTGGCCTTGGCGAGCATCTGCGGCGGGACGCCGGTTTTCGGCGCATTCTCGATGAACCAGTCCCCGAGATACAGCGTGGGCACGAGGTAGGTGCCGTGCTGCTTCATGACCGCGATGGCCGCGTCGTCGATGTACGAGCCGTGCTCGATAGAATCCACGCCGGCCTCGGCCGCCCAGCGAATGCCCTGCGCGCCGTGCGCGTGCGCGGCGACCTTGCGGCCCAGACGGTGCGCGTCGGCTATGATGGCGCTCAACTCGTCCTGCGTGAACTGCGAGTGCTGGGGATTATCGCCCAGCGACAGCACACCGCCGGTGGCGCAGATCTTGATGACATCCGCGCCGTACTTGATGACCTCGCGCACCTTGTGCTGCACGTTCTCCACGCCATCGGCGACGCCAATTTCAGTCGCGTGATACTCGTAGGGCAACAGGTTGTTGTCGCAGTGGCCGCCGGTGATGCCGAGCGCCGGCCCACTGGCGTCGATGCGCGGGCCGGGAACGTCGCCCGCGTTGATGGCGTCGCGCAGCGCGATGTCGGTGAATCCATTCGCACCGACGTTGCGCACTGACGTGAAACCTGCCAGCAGAGTGACGCGCGCGTTCTTGGCGCCGATCAGGGCTTCGCGCGGTACGGAGATCGCGAGCGTGTCATAACCGAACCTGGGATTGAACGTCAGGTGCGTGTGGGCATCGATCAAGCCGGGCAGTACGGTCTTGCCCGAGAGATCAATGACCTTAGCGCCGGCATCGGCGGCGCCCGTGTCCGGGCCAACGCTGATGATCTTCCCGTCTTCAATGACGATGGCCTGGTTGGTCAGCGTCTTACCGGTGCGGACGTCGAGCAGCTTGCCTGCCCGCACGATCGTGCGGGTTGGCGCCGGCTGCTGCGTGAAGGCGGTGGCATGCAAGCCAAGCGCGATCAGTAGAGAACAAACGAATTTCGCACTTTTCAAGTTAGTGTTCATCCTTGGAAGCAGATTTCGGTCTCCAGCCTACTTCGCCGGCGCCAGGTTCTGCTCAAAATGGCCTTCGATGCGGTGAAACAGGTCCGTCCGCGCCGCCTTGCCGGCGATGCCATGCGTTTTGCGAGGATACAACATTAACTGAAACTGCTTTCCGGCAGCGATGAAAGCGTTGTCCATCTGGATGGTGTTCTGCAGATGCACGTTGTCGTCGCTGGTGCCGTGCACTTCCAGCAGGCTGCCGTGCAAGTCGCTGGCGAAGTTCACGGGAGAGCTCTTGCGATAGCCCTCTTCGTTGTCCGAAGGGAGGCCCATGTAGCGTTCGGTGTAGATGGAGTCGTAGTTGCGCCAATCGGTGACCGGGGCCACTGACACGCCCGCCTTGAAGACGTCGGTCTTCTCCAGCGTGTAGAGAGTGAAATAGCCACCGTAACTCCAGCCCCAGAAGCCGAGGCGCGAAGCATCCAGCTGCGGATATTGCGCCAGCGCCTGTTTGAGTGCCGCCATCTGGTCGTCAAACTCCGTCGGGCCGAAGTGATGCTTGATCGGAGCTGCAAAGGCGCTGCCTCGGTTGGCCATGCCCCGGTTGTCTACCACCAGCACGGCAAATCCCTGGCGAGCGAGAATCTGGTCGAACAGGAAGGTCGCTCCGCCCCAAGCGTCACGCACATTCTGCGCGCCCGGCCCGCCGTAGGGATTGAGAATCAGCGGCGCCTTGCCATTGGCCATCATCGGGCCACCTTCAGGCAGCAGCAGCGTGCCCAGCAGCTTCGTCTTTCCGTCGGCGGCTGTAAACTCCACCGGCTTAGGAGCAATCATGTGGTAGCCCTCCACGCTGCGCGGCTGCCAGAATGTATTGCAGGCACCATCGGTCGTGCAAAGTGACATGCGCGGGGGCGTCATGAGCGACGAGTAGGTATCTACGTACGACTTCGTCTTCACCGGCCCGAAATTGACGCCGTGCGTGCCTTCTTCCTTCGAGATGCGATGTAGGTTGTTGCCATCAAGCCCGACGGCAAACACATTTGCCTGCCGCCAGTCACTCTCGTTGGCGGTGAAATACACCAACCCTTGCGCCTCGTCGACGCCGTTGATGCTCTCGACTTCCCAGTCGCCGTGGGTCAGTTGCGCTACCAGCTTGGCCTCGCCGGCGAGTGGGTTTTGCTTGTCGAATTGGTAGAGGTAGATGTGGTAATGGCCGTCGCGCCAACTCGTCCACAGGAAACGGTCACCCGACGAGAGCAGCTTGAAGTCCACCTCGGGATGCATGTCGATCCACACATCTGTGGCCTCGGTGAGCACGCGCCGCGACTTACCGCTCTGCACGTCGATGAAGTAAATGTCCAGACGCGTTTGCAGGCGATTCAAAGCCATCGCCCATAGCAGTCCGTCATGCACCCAGCCGAAGCGCGGAATCAGTACGTTGGGATCGTTGCCCAGCGGCAGGTCGCCTTCTTTCCCGCCGCCCGCCGAAATCCACTTCACCTTGCCGCCGTTCGACCCCACCACGCCGATGCGCACGCTGGGATTCGGATCGCCTGCCTTGGGATACTTCTCCATGTCGACGGTTGGGTGGGTGGGAATCCAGTCCACGATGGGATACGTGGGCACATCCTTCTCGTTCATCTGCAGGAAGGCGATCGACTTGCCATCGGGCGACCAGAAGTAGTTGCTGCGGGAGTAGAGCTCTTCCAGATAGACCCAGTCCACCTCGCCGTTCAGCAGGTTGTCACCGCCGTCGCGAGTGACGGCCTCTTCCTGGCCGTGCTTGATGTCGCGCACATACAGATCATGCTTGCGCACATAAGCCAGGCGCCCGCCGTCAGGAGAGAACTTGGGATCGCTGGCCGCGTCGGCGCTGGAGGTTACCTGCACCGCGGTGCCGGAGTCAAGACTGTAAAGCCAGAGCTGTCCCAGCGCGTCGAATAACAGATGCTTCGAGTCGGGCGACCAGTGGTACGCTGCCACCGAGTAGCCTTGCGAGTTCTCCTTCTGGCGCTCGTCCTTCACCGAACTGGTCGAGAGCACCAGCGAACCTAGCTTTTCGCTCGATACCAGGGCCGCGGGCTTCCCCGTGGCCAGATCGATGTAATACAGCGCACCGTGGTCGCCGCTGTCGTCGCGCTGAACATACGAGACCTTGGTACCATCGGGGCTCCACTGCACGTTCTCAGGAGCGCGTCCGAGGATGCCGCCGTCGGCATAGATCGCTTCGATGGTCAGCTTCTGACCGCTCTGGGCAGATGCCGGTTCCCGGCCAAAGACCAGCGAAGTCATTAGGACGACAGGCAGCAGAAGGGCGGGGAGTCTAAGTTTCACAGGTGCTCCGGGGCTTGAATTGCTTTCGGGCAAAAGTGTATAACACCCGTCCGCCTGGTCCAGGAACCCCGCTGGCCGCGCGGGCGGAGGGCCTTTCCTGCGTGCTAGAATCCATGCAGGTTCCCTCAAGGCGTAATGACCTCCGACCTGGAAAAACTCATCGAGCTCCAGAAAATTGACGCGCACGTTGCAGCCCTGCGCGCCGAAGTCGCGGCCCTTCCCAAGCACGTGGCGGAAATCGAAAAGAAGCTGGCCGGCTCCAAGGCCAAGGTCGAGTCGGCTGTGGCTGCGGCGAAAGCCGACGAGTCCAGCCGCAAGAAGCACGAATCCGACATCCAGGACCAGCAGCAGAAGATCAGCAAGTATCGCGACCAGTCGTTAAACGTAAAAACCAACCATGAGTACAAGGCCCTGATGGACGAGATCAAGTTCGCGGAGGACAAGATCGCGGCCTCCGAGGACAAGATTTTGGAGATCATGGTCGCCGCCGACTCCCGCAAAGAAGAGTTGAAGAAAGCGGAAGCTGTGCTCAAGGCCGATACTGCCGAAAACGACCGCGAAAAGGAAGAAGCCCGCAAGCGTACCGCTGCCGATGAGGCAGAGCTTGCGGAGCTGACCACGCAGCGCGATGCGCTCCGCGAGGGCGTAAGCGAAGACGTGCTGCGCCACTACGACCGTGTACTCAAGCTGCGCGGATCGGCGCTATCTGCGGTCCATGACGACCAGCAGTGTGGGGCGTGCAGCGTTCTCTTGCGCCCGCAGGTCTTTCAGGAGGTCATGACCAATGAACTGTTCATGACCTGCGATTACTGTAAGCGAATCCTTTACTACGTTCCGCCGCCACCCAAGCCTGAGGACGCGAAGTCCGGGAAGCCGCCAGCCGCCGCCACCCCGGAAGAGAGCCTGTCCTCACAGGACGAAACCGCTTCCAACTGAGATTGCAATAGTAAAGGCACAGCCGAAGCCGTGCCCTTGTCAGTACCCATCGCAATCCTTATCGCGCTGCTACTGCCTCTGCTGCCACCGGGTGTGTCGCTTCGAACCGCAGCTTGGCGCCGCCCTTCTCCACATCGACCTTCACGCGGTCACCATGCAGCACCTCGCCGTCCAGGATCTTCATGGCCAGAGGGTCCTGTACCAGCCGCTGGATTGCCCGCTTCAGGGGACGCGCCCCGTACGCCGCGTCATAGCCTTCGCTGAAGATCAGTTCCTTCGCCTTGGGCGTCAGCTCCAGCGTGATCTTCCGCGCCGATAGCAGGTTCTGCAAGTCACGCAGCCGCAGATCGACGATCTTCACCAACTGCTCCTTGCCCAGCGGGTTGAAGAAGATGATGTCATCCACGCGGTTCAGGAACTCGGGCTTGAAGTGAGCACGCAGGGCTTCCATCACCTGCTCGTGCGCTTCATCCTGCTTCTCCGGAGCGACGCCAGCCTGCTGCAAGTACGCCGAGCCAATGTTCGACGTCATGATCAGGATGGTGTTCTTGAAGTCCACATGGCGTCCTTTGCCGTCGGTCAAGCGGCCGTCATCCATGATCTGCAGGAAGACGTTGAACACGTCGGGATGCGCCTTCTCGATCTCGTCGAACAGCACCACCGCATAAGGACGCCGCCGCACCGCCTCGGTCAACTGCCCGCCTTCGTCATAGCCAACATAGCCCGGAGGCGCGCCAATCAAGCGCGACACCGAGTGCTTCTCCATGTACTCCGACATGTCGATCCGCACCATGGCATGTTCGTCGTCGAACAGGAACTCCGCCAAGGCGCGTGCCAGTTCGGTCTTGCCGACGCCGGTCGGGCCGAGAAAGATGAACGAGCCAATCGGACGCCGCGGATCACTCAGTCCCGCTCGCGAGCGCCGGATCGCATTCGCCACCCGCAACAGAGCGTCGTCCTGTCCCACCACGCGCTCGCGCAGGCGATCTTCCATCGTGACCAGCTTCTGCACTTCACCCTCGAGCATCTTCGAAATCGGGATGCCGGTCCACTTGCTCACGATCTTGGCGACGTCTTCTTCGTCCACCTCTTCCTTGAGCATGCGCGACTGCTTGCCGTCCATTTGAGCGCTGAGCTGATTGATCTCGGCTTCGAGCTTCGGCAGTTCGCCGTATTGCAATTGCGCGGCACGCTCGAACTCACCCTTACGCGTCGCTTCCTGGATGTCGAGCTTGAGCTTCTCCAAGTGCTCCTTTTTGGCGCGCACGCTGGCTATGGATTCCTTTTCCTGCTTCCAGCGGAGCTTGAGTGCGTTAGCGTCTTCCTTGATGTGGGCCAGCTCTTTCTCGACCGTCGCCAGCCGCTCGCGTGAGTTGGTGTCATCTTCTCTCTTCAGCGCCTGGCGTTCGATTTCGAGCTGCGTGGCGCGGCGATCCAGTTGGTCGATCTCGGTCGGCATCGAGTCAATCTGGATGCGCAGCGAAGCCGCCGCCTCGTCGATCAGGTCAATCGCCTTGTCCGGCAGGAAGCGGTCCGAGATGTAGCGGTGCGACAGGGTCGCCGCCGCGACGATCGCCGAATCCTTGATGCGAACGCCGTGGTGCACCTCATACTTTTCGCGCAGCCCGCGAAGAATCGCGATGGTGTCTTCCACGTTTGGTTCGCCGACATAGACGATCTGGAAGCGGCGCTCCAGCGCTGCATCTTTCTCGATGTGCTTGCGATACTCGTTGAGCGTGGTGGCGCCAATGGCTCGCAGTTCCCCGCGAGCCAGTGCCGGCTTCAGCATGTTGGAGGCGTCAATCGCTCCCTCGGCCGCGCCTGCTCCCACCAGCGTGTGCAGTTCGTCGATAAAAAGTATGATCTGCCCTTCCGACTGCTCGATCTCCTTCAGAACCGCCTTCAAGCGGTCTTCAAATTCGCCGCGGTACTTTGCGCCCGCCAGCATCGCGCCCAGGTCGAGCGAGACCACTCGCTTGTTCTTCAACTGCTCGGGCACATCGCCGGAAATAATGCGCTGCGCCAGTCCTTCGACGATGGCTGTTTTGCCGACGCCGGGCTCGCCAATCAGAACCGGATTGTTCTTGGTACGGCGCGAGAGTACCTGGACGACGCGACGCACCTCTTCGTCGCGGCCGATCACCGGATCGAGCTTGCCCTTCTTCGCCAACTCAGTCAGGTCGCGAGCGTAACGCTCCAGCGCCTGGTACTTGGCCTCGGGATTCTGGTCCGTCACCTTCTGGTTGCCGCGGACCGCGGTAAGTGCGCGCAGGATGTTGTCATACGTTGCGCCCGCCTTGGCCAGCATCTCCTGCGCGGAATCCTTCTTCAGCTTGGTTATCGCCAGTAACAAGTGCTCGGTGGAGACGAACTCATCCTTGAAGTTCGCAGCCTCCTTGAAGGCATTCTCCAGCAGTTGGTTGGCGGCGTTGGAGAGCGACGCCTGTGCTGCCCCTCCACCCGAGACCTTGGGCAATTTGTCGATCGCAGCGATGGCCTGCGACTGCACAGGGTGAACCGGCAGTCCCACTCGTTCCAGCAACGGAGCGACGATGCCCTCGCGGTCCTCCAACAGCGCCGCCAAAATATGCACGGGCTGCAGCTCGGGATTGCCGTGCTCGCTGGCGAGATCGTTCGCCCGTTGGATGGCTTCCTGCGCTTTTACAGTTAGTTTGTCCCATCGAATTGCCATAAAAACTCCGGTTGTCAGTAGTCAGTTCTCAGTTGCCAGTGAAGAACGCGAGTCGCTCGTCACCATTCGGCATTCGCATCACGCGCCAATTTTAGTCCCGTCGGCGGACCACGCGGGCAAACGAAAAGGGAGGGGACCTTTTGTTCCGCCTCCCTTACGATTTGTCGCCGATTCGCAGCTTGACAAACATCCGGCGTGAAAGCCGCCCAGGCGGCTTAGTTTTTGTTCACCAGGGCGTTGCCGATGTTCACCTTGATCTGCTTGGGCTTGGCTTCAGCGCGCTTGGCCAGTTTGATCTTCAGGACACCATTGCTGTAATCGGCGTTGATGTCTTCGGTGTTCACCGTGCTCGGCAGCGTGAACGAGCGGACGAAGCTGCCATAGCGGCGCTCCACGCGACGGAAGTTCTCTTCCTTCTCTTCCTTCTCGAATTTGCGCTCGCCGCTCACGGTGAGCACGTTGTTCTCGACTTTCACATCGAGGTCCTTCTCTTCGATCCCAGGCACCTCCAGCTTAAGCTGGATGCTGTGCTCGTCTTCGTAGATGTCAACCGGAGGCACAAATGCGCCCGCGGTCAGTGACTCTTCACGTCCGCCTGCGACCTGCTCTTCGAACAGGCGATTCAGCCGGTTCTGCAAAGTGTTCAATTCACGGAAAGGTTCCCAACGAGTCAACACAGTCATGATGTTCAACCTCCAAGACGGTTTCGAAATGTGGTGGCTATCAAGCCACTCCCTGACATAGATGCTATGTCAGTACGAAAGAATCATAAAATATTAGCATGTTATTGTCAAGTATTGGACAAAGCTTTGCCGCGGCTTGCTTAAACTATTATAAGTTATTATTATTCAATTACTTGCGCGACAACACATTTGAGGTAGTGGGTTTCCGGCACACCGATAAGAGTGGGATGATCGATGGCTGCGCCGCGCTTTTCGAGGATTCTTACCCTGCGTCCGGCATCGGCGACCGCCCCGCACAGCATCTCCTGGAATTCCCCCTCACCCACGTGGAACGAACAGGAGCAGGTAACCAAGACTCCCTCCGGCCGTAACATCCTGAAGGCACGGAGGTTAAGCTCCTTGTAGCCGCGAATGGCGGTGTCCACAACCCGCTTCGACTTGGCGAAGGCGGGCGGATCCAGAATGATCGTGTCGTACTGGTGCCCGGCGGCCGAGTAGTCCTTGAGCAGGTCAAAGGCGTTGGCCTCGATCCACTCAATCTCCCCACAGGCCTGCGTTTCGCGGTTAAGTTGTTCATTTTGCTCGCCTACTTCGAGGGCGGGGCGGGAGGAATCCACCGCGGTCACCTTGCTGCATACGAGAGCGAGATGGAGGGCAAAACCTCCCTGATAGGTGAAGCAGTCGAGGGCCTCGCCGTGGGCGTAACGGGCAGCAGCGGCGTAGTTTTCGCGCTGATCCAGGAAAGCGCCGGTCTTCTGGCCAGCGAACGCGTCGAAGTGAAACCGGACACCATTGAGTGTAAAGATTGTCCCGGACTTGTCACCGTGAAGCAATATCGACTCTCGCTCGGGGAGTTGTTCTAGCTGGCGGATGTGGGGGTCGACGCGCTCGATCAAACTAGAGCCGGGGAAATGCTCACCAAGCTTCTCGACAACCGCCGCCCGCACAACTTCGCGGTCGAAGGCCTGTGTCAGGACCTGAATCGTTAGAACGTCGTTGTACTTGTCCACGATGAGGCCGGGCAGCAGGTCAGCTTCGCTGAAAATGACGCGGCAGGAGTCACTGTCGCGAACGTTCTTTCGGCGGAAGTCCACGGCCAAATCGATGCGCTGGCGCAGCAGTGGAAGGAGTTCGGCCTCTGCGATGACTTTGCCGGTCAGCATGCGTATGGCGATCTGCGATGAGCTGCTGTACAGGGCCGAGCCGAGAGGGCGCCCGCGCTCATCCCGCACCTCGACCAGCGCAGCGGGCGGCACGCCTTCAGCCTTCGTTATATCGGAGCGATAAACCCAGATGTGTCCGCCCTTCAGCCGCTGCGCGCCACGCTGACTCACCGTGACGACAGAGAGGGCGTCGCTGCGGGTCGCGAGTTGACTAGCCGTTTTCATGGCGTGTCGCATTTTCCGGCGAATTTCGTTCTCGACAAGAACTCGGTCGCCGCACCGGCGCAGACCGCAGCCAAGCCAGCGCAATGTGCGTCGCGCTCAAACTTCGACCGCAGGAGGTAGCGCTTACTTCAGGACCTAGTCCTCGCCCACACGCAGCACCGCCAGGAACGCCTCCTGCGGAATGTCGACCCGCCCGATGCGTTTCATGCGCTTCTTGCCTTCTTTCTGCTTCTCCAGCAGCTTGCGCTTGCGGCTGATGTCGCCGCCGTAGCACTTGGCAATCACGTTCTTGCGCATGGCGGCGACGGTTTCGCGGGCGATTACCTTGGCGCCGATGGCGGCCTGGATGGCGACTTCGAACATCTGCCGCGGTATCAGCTCGCGCATCTTCGACACCAGGGCCCGGCCGCGATCGTAGGCGAAGTCTTTGTGGACGATGATGGAAAGCGCGTCCACCGGCTCGCCGCCGACGAGGATATCGAGCTTCCACATCGGCGATACCCACGTGCCAGTGAGGTGATAGTCGAGGGAAGCGTATCCGCGCGACACGGACTTCAGCTTGTCGTAGAAGTCCATCACGATTTCGTTCAGCGGCAGTTCGTAGGTCAGCATGACACGGGTAGAGCTGACGTACTCAAACGCCTTCTGCTTGCCGCGCTTGTCTTCGACCAGCTTGAGTATGCCGCCGACGTACTCCTCGTTGGTGAGGATTGTTGCCGTGATGATGGGCTCTTCAATCTTTTCGATCAGCGTGGGGTCGGGCCAGCGCGAGGGGTTGTCCACCTCGAGGATGCTGCCGTCGGTGAGCGTGATTTTGTAGCGAACGCTGGGGGCGGTGGTGATGAGGTCGAGATCGTACTCGCGTTCCAGCCGCTCCTGGATGATCTCCATGTGCAGCAAGCCGAGGAAGCCGCAACGGAAACCGAAACCTAGAGCGGCAGAGCTTTCCGGCTCAAAGAAGAAAGAAGCGTCATTCAGACGCAGTTTTTCAAGTGCCTCGCGCAGCAGTGTGTGCTCGTGGGCGTCGACGGTGTACAGCCCGGCGAATACCATCGGCTTCAATTCCTCAAAGCCGGGCAGGGGTTCCAGCGCGGGGTGGACGTCGTCGGTGATCGTGTCGCCGATACCGGTATCGGCGACGTTCTTGATGTTGGCGATAAGAAAGCCGACTTCGCCGGCGCTCAACTCATCGACCTCGACCGGCTTCGGAGTCAGCACACCGAGGGTTTCGACGTCGAAGGTGCGGCCGTTGGCCATGAGTCGAATGCGCTGCCCCTTGCGAATGGTGCCTTCCACGATGCGGGCAAGTACGACCACTCCGCGATAGGGATCGAACCAGGAATCGAACATCAGCGCCTGCAGACGATGGCTGGCCTTTCCCTTGGGAGGCGGAACCTTCCGCACGATGGCTTCCAGAATTTCGGGGACGCCAACTCCCGTCTTGGCGCTGATGGCCAGCGCGTGCGAGGCATCGAGGCCGACGGCTCCTTCGATCATTTCTTTGGTGCGCTCAATGTCGGCGCTGGGCAGGTCTATCTTGTTAATGACCGGGATGATTTCCAGCCCGTTGTTGATGGCGATGTAGGAGTTGGCCAGAGTTTGCGCTTCGACGCCCTGCGATGCGTCGACTACTAACAATGCTCCTTCGCACGAGGCCAGTGAGCGCGAGACTTCATAGCTGAAGTCGACGTGGCCGGGGGTATCGATGAGGTTGAGCTGGTAGGTCTTACCGTCTTGTGCGGGATACATCATGCGCACCGAGTGGGCCTTGATCGTAATGCCGCGCTCCCGCTCCAGGTCCATCGCGTCCAGCACCTGGGCTTGCATCTCGCGCGCCGTCAATGAGCCGGTGAGCTCCAGCAGACGGTCGGCGAGCGTGCTCTTCCCATGGTCAATATGGGCGATGATGGCGAAATTTCGGATGAGTGAAGGGTCCATCGGCGTGCCAGAGGGGCTAGGGCAATTCTAGCAGGGTATGGGGGCTTCGAAAGGCACGAGAAGTTCGCCGCCGAGAGCCGCCGCCCGCTAGAATCGACCTGCATGCCCCTGATCCTCGCGTCCGCCTCGCCTCGCCGCGCCGAACTATTACGAAATGCCGGCATCTCATTCAAGGTTGAACCGGCGCACGTTCCCGAACAGGCGATGCCCGGTGAGCAACCACTGGCTTACGTTCAGCGTCTGGCCCGCGACAAGGCCCGCGCCATCTTTGCGCGCCACTCGGACAGTGTGGTGCTAGGCGCTGACACAATCGTCGTGGCCGACGAGCATCTGTTAGAGAAACCGCGGGACGATGCCGACGCTACCCGCATGTTGCGACTGCTCTCCGGTCGCGCACACCAAGTCATAACCGGAGTGTGCCTGTTGGCCCCGGGTCTGGAGCAGACGGAGGCCGAAATCACCGAAGTCCGCTTCAGCCCGCTGACCGACGCCGAGATTGGGGCCTACGTCGCCACACGCGAGCCCATCGACAAGGCGGGAGCGTACGCCATCCAGGGCCTGGCTTCACGCTGGGTGGAGCGCATCGCCGGTTGCTATTTCAATGTGGTGGGATTGCCCGTGCCCCGGGTGTACCGGATGATGCGGAAGCTGGAAGCGGAGACGGGGAAACTACTCGGCTAAGCGCCGGGCAAAAACACGAACGCGGAGTTCCCTTGGCCGGGCCACTCCGCGTGAACTTGACTGAGCTATTTCTTTTCTTCCGTCGAACTCGTGGTGCTGGACGCACCCTCGTTCATCGACGACTTGAAGTTGCGAATGCCTTCGCCCAGTCCCTTACCCAGTTCGCCCAACTTCTTGGGGCCAAAAATGAGCAGGGCTACTCCCAGAATAAGTAACAATTCCGGCATGCCCAGTTTTCCACCAAACATAAATCCTCCGGTCGAACAGCCCGGTTGTTCTGCGGCTAGGCAAAATCGGTATGCGGGCTTCTAGCTTGGATTCTAGGCTTTTCGGCAGGGCGCGTCAAAGAACTTCACTGTCCAGGATTGGGCCCTAAAACATTTACACCGAGCCAATTAGGCCTGCCAGAAGTGCCGCCCGCCGAGGCAGCGCCGCGGCGACCACGTGCTCGTGCGCGGCGTGCGCGCCGTCGCCGACCGCTCCCAGACCGTCGAGGGTCGGAACCCCGATCCCGGCGGTGAAGTTACCGTCTGAACCGCCACCGACGGCGATCTCCTGCAGCGTAAAACCGAGTTCGCCAGCGACTTTCTGTGCGGTCGCAAACAAAGCTGCGACCGCTTTGGTACGCTCCAGCGGCGGGCGGTTTACTCCGCCAGTGATCTCCAGCTTACAATTGCGATTTACCGGCTTGAGAGCCTTAACCTTACGCTCCATGACCGGACCGTCGGCCTTCTTACCGATGCGCAGGTCCACCTCGGCAACGGCTTCGCCGGCGACGACGTTGGTGCGCGTGCCGCCCCGGATGACACCGACGTTCAGCGTGATGCCGCGCTTCAAGTCTGTCAGGCGAGCAATGGCATGAATTTGGTGCGCCAGTTCCTGGATCGCACTCTCTCCCTTCTCAAAGTCGAGTCCGGAATGTGCCGCCCGTCCCGTTACCTTGATGATGAAATCGCCCACACCCTTGCGTGCCGTCTTTACGGCTCCACCCGGCCCGGAAGGTTCGCACACCAGCACTGCCGCGCATTGCGACGCCAGTTTTTCAGTAAGTGTCCGCGAACTGTCGCTGCCGACCTCTTCGTCCGACACCAGCCACACTGTCACCGGACGCGGTAGCCCTCCTGCGAATTCACGCAGGACGCTCAGGGCGAACATCATTTGAACAATGCCGCTCTTCATGTCGAAGACGCCGGGGCCGGAGAGTTTTCCGTCATGCTCCTTCCACGGCATGGACTTCAGCGTTCCGAGGTCGTACACCGTATCGTAGTGGCCCAGCAGCAGAACCGGCTGCTTCCCCTTCGGCCCAGGGAAATCCACTTGGAGGTGATTTCCCGCCGATTTCTGACGATGTACTTTCACTTTGCCACCAATGGTACCGAACTGCTCGGCGAGGTAGTCGCACAGCGCGTCACACGCGGCCTTGTCGTGGGTGGGCGATTCGCGCGTCACCAGTTCGCGTATCTGCGCCACCATTTCGGGCTGTCGTGCGCTGAGCCAGCGCAGCACAGCGTTTCCCAGGAGCTTTGACTCGGGCTCTGTCGTCTTCTTCATCTTCGGTCTCCGGCTTTGCCGCACCTTGCAGGGGCGTCATTCGTTCACTGCTATGGAATGTATAATCGGGAGTCTTGCGAGACAAGCTTATGACCGACATCGCGACCTCAGCGCCTGCCGAAACCGCTGCGTCTTCGGGCTTCGATATTCAGGAAATCCTGAAGATCCTGCCCCACCGCTACCCGTTTCTGCTGATTGACCGGGTGACCGAGCTGGTGCGCACCAAGCGCATTGTGGCCCTCAAGAATGTCACCGTCAACGAACCGTATTTCGTTGGCCACTTTCCGGCTGGACCCATCATGCCGGGGGTGCTGGTGGTAGAAGCCATGGCGCAGGCTGGCGGCGTGCTGCTGTTGACCGAGTTTCCTGACCGCGAGCACAAGCTGCTGCTGTTTACCGGCATCGAGCGGGCCAAGTTCCGGCGGCCGGTGACACCGGGCGACCAACTCCGCATTGAGGTGGACGTGCTGGTGTGGCGAGGCAATGCCGGACGCATGCAGGGGAAAGCTTACATCGGCGAAAAGGTTGCATGCGAGGCGGTCATCACTTGCCGGCTGCTCGACCGCCGCAAGGCGAAGCCCGAACCGACGGCTGAGGCTGACAAGGCCTAGCCCTGCTATGAGCATCCATCCCTCGGCCATCGTCGATTCTTCCGCGAAGGTTCCTGCCTCGTGTGAAATCGGTCCCTATTGCGTGGTGGGCGCCGGAGTGGAACTCGGCGAGAACTGCAAACTTCATTCGCATGTGGTGCTGGGCGGACCATCAAAGTTCGGGTCGGACAACGAGATTTTTTCATTTGCGGCAGTCGGCGACCCTCCACAGGACGTGACATACAGGGGTGAACCCACGCGATTGGAAGTGGGCGACCGCAATGTCATCCGGGAATACGTGAGCATTAGCCGTGGAACCACGAAGGGCGGCGGCGTCACCCGCGTCGGCAACGACACGCTCATCATGGCCTACACCCATATTGGCCACGACAGCGTGATCGGCGACCACGCCATGCTCATCAACGGCGCGACGCTGGCCGGACACGTAACCGTCGAAGAGTGGGCGGTGGTGGGTGCGCTATGCCCGGTGCATCAATACGTTCGAATTGGAGCACACGCTTATGTTGGCGGCGGCACCACCATCACGCAGGACGTGCTGCCCTACTCAATGACCAGCGCCGAGCGCGATACCCACGCTTTCATGCTGAACAAAGTCGGGTTGCAGCGGCGAGGCTTCTCGAAAGAACGAATCACAAAACTGCACCACGCCTACAAAGTCCTGCTGGCGTCGAAGCTGAACACGTCGCAGGCACTGGAAAAGCTGCGCTCCGAAGGCGAGCTTGGCGACGACGTGGAGATGCTTGTGCGGTTTATCGAGACATCACAGAGGGGTGTGATCAAGTAGCTGGCAACTGGCGACCACTTGCTGGCAAAATCGCTAATATGGACAACCCCTCTCCAGTGCAACTGGGCCTGATTGCGGGAAACGGCAAGTTTCCGTTCCTGGTGCTGGAGGCTGCCCGCTCCCAGGGCATGCAGGTTGTCGTCGCCGCCATCAAGGAAGAGGCCTCGCCCGAAATCGAAAATCAGGGCGCAGCTTCCGTACACTGGCTGTCCTTGGGAGAACTTTCCAAGCTCATCGAAACCTTCCAGCGCGAGGGCGTCACCCGCGCCGTCATGGCCGGGCAGGTGAAACACAAGCAGATTTTCAGCAGCATCAAGCCGGACTGGCGCTTGGCGAAGGTCCTGCTTGGCCTTGCCACGCGTAACACCGACTCGCTGATCGGTGCGATTGCCAAGGTGCTCGAAGCGGAAGGCATCCACCTCATCAGTTCCACTGCGCTGCTTGAGCCCATGCTCGCCGACGACGGCGTGATGACCAGTCGCGGTCCAACCGACAATGAGCAGACCAACATCACCTACGGGCGCGCCGTTGCTCAGCACCTGTCTCGCTTCGATATCGGGCAGACCGTCGTGATCGCCGAGGCCGCCTGTATCGCGGTCGAGGCCATGGAAGGCACAGACGCGACCATCCTGCGGGCCGGCGAGCTGATGAAGTCGCCCTCGCTTGGCAAGGAACCTTCGACGCTCAGCCGCGCGCTCACCGTAATCAAAGTCGCCAAGCCCAACCAGGACATGCGCTTCGACGTTCCCGTAGTTGGCATGAGGACCATCGAAACCATGAAGCAGGCTGGCGCGACGTGCCTGGCGCTGGACGCCGGACGCTGCCTCGTGTTCGACAAGACCGCCGTATTGGCCGCCGCCAACGCAGCCGGCATTTGCATTGTGGCGGAAACGCCAGTCACACACATCCCCGGACATACCTCGTAGGCGGTTTTGCCTCCGCAAGCGCTGATGCGCGACAATCGCTGCATGCCTGAAATCAACGGCCCTCTGCGCGTCGGCGTCGTCGGAACCGGGGCCTTCGGCCGCAACCATGCCCGCGTGTATCGCGACCTCCAAGCCGACCCGGCACTGAACGTGCAATTCGTCGGCGTGGTCGATGCCGACGCGGCCCGCGCGCGGTCTATCGCCGCCGAGTTCGGTACCCGCGCTTTTGGTTCGGTCGCCGAACTTCTGGCTGGCGGAGTGGACGCAGTCTCGGTCGCCGTTCCCACAGTGGCGCACGTGCCAGTCGCCCGCGAGCTAATGCAGGGCGGAGCCGACGTGCTGATCGAGAAGCCGCTGGCCGCCACGCTGGCCGAAGCCGACGAACTGCAAAGCGTTTCGCACCGGACCACCCGCGTCGTGCAGGTGGGCCACCTCGAGCGCTTCAACCCAGCGGTCCGCGCCACACTCCCCCTGCTGACCACGCCGATGTTTTTCGAGGTGCACCGCCTTAGCGTCTTCAGCCCGCGCTCCCTCGACGTGGATGTCGTACTCGACCTGATGATCCACGACCTCGACATCGTGCTGACTATGGCTCGGTCTCCGGTGAAAGAGGTCCGCGCCGTGGGCCTGCCCATCCTGTCGAAAAAGGTGGACATCGCCAACGTTCGCCTGGAATTCGAGTCGGGATGCGTGGCCAACTTCACCGCCAGCCGCGTCAGCACTGAGCGAGTGCGCAAGTTGCGCTTCTTCCAGCCGCGGCAATACGTGTCGCTCGATTTCTCCCGCCAGGACGTGCTGGTGCTGACCGTGGACGGAGATTCAAACGCGAATGCCGACGACGATCCGTTCAATCCCGCCAGCATGGTTGCCAGCGCGCTTCCCGGCATTGCGCCGTTCAAGCCGAAGATTGAGCCCGTGGAACCGCTTCGCGCCGAGTTGCTTAGCTTCCTCCGCGCGGTTCGGACCCGCAGCACTCCCGAAGTGTCGCTGGAGCAGGGGCGCAACGCCCTCGCGCTGGCTCTGCAGATTGTCGAGGCTATTGCCGAGCACAGTCGGCGGGCGCATCTCGAGGCATTGACGGGCGGCGTAAGCTAGTCCTAGGCTAGCCTTCATCCGTAATGTCCGACGACCTGGTCACCATCGCGACGTTCTTGAACATAGGAGAAGCCAAGCTCGCCCAGGGAAAGCTGTCGTCAGCCGGCATTGAGGCCTCGGTGCGTGACGAGCACGCCATGAACCTGCACATCGGGATGGCGATGTGGGGCATCAAGCTGCAGGTACCCGATCACCAGGTGGTGCGCGCGCTCGAGGTGCTCGACGACTTCCGGCCGGATCCGGAGGACGATGACTCCGACTACGAAATGGTGGCGTGTTGTCCGGAGTGCGAGTCGCTGGAGATCCGCCGCGTCGCCAGCTCGAATCCCCACCAGATTACGCTCTGGTCAGCGGCCATCCCGTTTCCCGAGCCCTCCGCGGCGCAGAGCCGACGCTGGCGCTGCCTGGCCTGCGGGCATCAGTGGGATGAAGAAGAGGAAGAATAGGCTGCTTTCGCGGCGCTTCCGCGCATGCGAGAATAGAAGTTCCACCCCCGAGATGCCATGAGCCCACTTGAATCCGCGAAGTTTGACGCTACCGCTCCCGCCGAAATCACTCCTCAATTGCTGCGCGATCACGGCATTACGCCGGACGAATACCAGAGCATCCTGAAATTGCTGGGCCGGAGCCCACGCTCACCGAGCTGGGCATATTCAGCGTGATGTGGAGCGAGCACTGCTCGTATAAATCGTCGCGCGTGCATCTGAAGCGGCTGCCGACCCGCAGCAGCCGCGTGATGCAGGGTCCGGGCGAGAACGCCGGGCATCATTGACATCGGCGATGGCTGGGCGTGCGCCTTCAAGATCGAATCGCACAATCATCCGTCGTTTATCGAGCCGTTTCAGGGCGCGACGACCGGCGTGGGCGGCATCCTGCGCGACATCTTCACCATGGGCGCGCGTCCGGTGGCGGTGATGGATTCGCTGCGGTTTGGGCCGATTCACGGCGCAGCCAGGCTTGGATCGACAGCGCCGACGATCAGCATGCACAAGAACCACTCGGTCATGGAAGGCGTCGTGAGCGGCGTGGCGTCCTATGGCAACTGCTTTGGCGTGCCCAACGTGGGCGGCGAGACGAAGTTCGAGAGCTGTTATAACGGCAATCCGCTGGTGAACGCGTTTGCTTTGGGTCTGTCGCGGCACGATCAGATTTTTTATGCCAAGGCGGCGGGCGACGGCAATCCGGTGATTTATGTCGGCTCGAAGACCGGGCGCGATGGCATCCACGGCGCGACCATGGCCAGTGAGGAGTTCAGCGAAGGATCCGAAGCCAAGCGTCCGAACGTGCAGGTGGGCGATCCGTTCATGGAGAAGTTGCTGCTGGAAGCCTGCCTGGAAGCGATGCAAACCGGCGCGATCATCGGCATTCAGGACATGGGCGCGGCGGGTTGACGTGCTCGACGTGCGAGATGGGTGGGCGCGGCGGCGTGGGTCTGGAGATCGAGCTGGATCTAGTCCCGCAGCGCGACACCGGCATGACCCCGTACGAGATCATGCTGAGCGAATCGCAGGAGCGCATGTTGCTGGTGGCCGAAAAGGGCCGCGAAGACGAAGTCTTCCGCGTGTTCGAGAAGTGGGGACTCGATGGCGTCACCGTCGGCCGGGTCATTCCGGAAAACAACCATGCGCGTGATAGAGCACGGCAAGATTGTGGCCGAGATTCCCAACCAGGCGCTGACCGATGAGGCACCGCTCTATAAGCGTCCGATGGAGCGCTGGGAGCCGCCGGTTCAACGCGAGATGCCGGAGTGCGATCAGACTGGGCGAGACGCCGATCTGACGGACGATCTCAAGAAGCTGCTGGCGTGCTCGAATATCTGCTCGAAGCGCTGGGTGTATGAGCAGTACGACTCGATGGTGCAGACCAACACGGTCGAAGGGCCGGGACGCGAGGCGGGTGTGATCCGCGTAAAGGGCACGAACCGCGCACTGGCGATGGCGCTGGACGGCAATGGTCGCTGGTGCTAGCTCGATCCGAAGCTGGGCGCGATGCATGCCGTAGCCGAATCGGCGCGCAACGTCGCTTGCTCGGGCGCGACTCCAGTTGCGGCAACGAATTGCCTGAACTTCGGAAACCCCGAGAAGCCGCACATCATGTGGCAGTTCGCGCAGACGATTGACGGCATCACTAAGGCCTGCGAAGAGCTGGAAACGCCAATTACGGGAGGCAACGTCAGCTTCTACAACGAGACGCTGGGCGAGGGCATCTATCCGACGCCCGTCATTGGCATTGTCGGCATTCTGGAAGACGTCAGCAAGGCGGTGGGTCCGACTTCCAGGCGGCCGGGCAGGCGCTGGTCCTGCTGCAGCGGCTAAGAGCCGGGCGACGCAGCCGACGTCGAGGCCGAGTTTGGCTCCTCGGAATATGCCAAGGAAATTCTGGGCGCAATTGTGGGGTTTCCGCCGGCACTGGAGTTGGAGAAGGAAGCGGCACTGCAGAAGGCGATGATCGCAGATGATCGACTATGGACTGGTCGACTTCGCCAAGGACTGCTACCGAAGGCGGACTGGCGGTGACTCTGGCCGAGTGCTGGATTCGCCGACGGCATCGGGGCGCGGGTGAATCTGACCTCGGGAGGCTTCGCGGCAGAGTTCATGCTGTTCGGCGAGGACGCCAGCCGCATCGTTTTTTCCTGCGACCCGGAAAATGTCGAGAGAATGCACAAGTAGCGGTAAAATTCGGCATCTCGGCAGAACAGATCGGCAAGACAGTTCCTGAAGGTCTGGAATTCGCAATCGATGGCAAGCCCGTCGTGTGCCGCACCAGTGTCGGATTTGAAGAGAGCTTGGGCGCGCGCGCTGGAGCAGGCGCTGCACGCGGAAATCGAAGAGCAGACGCAGTTGCCGGTGAACGAGCGTGAGAATAGTTGCGAATGTTTCAAATGTTTCGTAAATCTGAACAGAGCAATAGGTGAGCGATGTTGATCAATGTCTGACAAATTGAACGAGGAGTGCGGCGTCGTCGCCATTTACGGCCACCCCGAAGCTTCCAAGCTCGCCTACCTTTGCCTCTACGCGCTGCAACATCGCGGGCAGGAGTCGGCGGGCGATCGCCTCAGCCAACGGTGATCGCATGAGCTGCACAAGGCGATGGGACTGGTCTCCGACATTTTTACGGCCGATACGCTGGCGCGAATCCCCGGCTCGCTGGCCATCGGACACACGCGATACTCCACCACCGGCGACTCGGCGCTGCTGAATGCGCAGCCCATTCGGGTGGAGTGCAGCAAGGGCAAGATTGCGCTGGCGCACAACGGCAACATCACGAATGCCCACGAGATTCGGTCGCAGCTGGAGCGGCAGGGTTCTATCTTCCAGACCACGAGCGACACCGAAGTCATCGTTCACCTGATCGCGCACTCGAAGGAAGAGACGCTGGCGGCGGCCATGAGCGACTCCTTGCGCCATATCGAAGGCGCATTCTCGCTGGTGATGCTGACGCCCGACCGCGTGTTTGCGGCGCGCGATCCCCGCGGCTTCCGTCCGCTGGTAATGGGACGCGTTCCGGCGCAGTCGGAGCACCAGCAAAGACGCCATCGTCTTTGCCTCCGAGACCTGTGCGTTCGACCTGATCGGAGCGGTGTATGAGCGCGAGGTCAAGCCAGGCGAACTCGTCGATCGTTGGCCCTGAGGGCGTGCATTCCCGCTTCTACGCCACACAGCAGCCGCTTTCGAGCTGCATTTTCGAGCACGTGTATTTCTCGCGTCCCGACAGCATCGTGTTCGGACGTTCAGTAGCCAGAGTCGCGAGACGCCATGGGGCGGCAATTGGCGCTGGAGTCGCCGGTGGATGCCGACATCGTCATTCCGGTGCCCGACTCGGGCGTGACCGCAGCCATGGGTTTTTCGCGGGAGAGCGGCATCCCCATACAGTTCGGGCTCATTCGCAACCACTATGTGGGACGCACGTTCATCGAGCCGGAACAGCGTGTGCGCGATTTCGGCGTTCGCCTGAAGCTGAACCCGGTGCGCAATGTCATCGAGGGCAAGCGGGTGGTGCTGATCGACGACTCCATCGTGCGGGGCACGACCAGCCGAAAAATCGTGCGCATGGTTCGGGACGCAGGCGCAAAGGAAGTGCACATGCGGATTTCCTGCCCGCCGACGATTTCGCCTTGCTACTACGGGGTGGATACTCCTGAGAAGAACCAGCTTATCGCCGCCAACAAGTCCGTGGACGAAATTCGCGAGTACATTGACGCCGACTCGCTGGCCTATCTCTCGCTGGAGGGCTTGCGCAAGGCCGCGGGCGAGGGCGACGAGGTCAAATACTGCACCGCCTGCTACACCGGCAAGTACCCCACGCCTTTTTTTTTGAGAGTTGACGAGATCCAGCCCGCGATGGCGGCGGGCGTCTAACAGCAGGAGGATCGTGTCTCAATGTCTTTCGCTCACTGGATTATTGGGCTTCTGAAGAACTGGTTTCGCAAGCCCGCCGGACCGCATGATCCGTGCGCATACGTTACCGCCGACTTGAAGCGCGGTCCCGGTGGACGTAGCGCGGCCGTCGCGTTGGAAGAGCCCAGGGAACGCGCTTCGCTACGCCTATTCGGGCGGCGATTGACTCCCTAAGTAAGTTAGAAAGAACCGCTCGAGGGAGGCGTAGCATGATTGATCGGATCGCAGACGGGCGCACCGACTTTGTGTTCGAGCACATACGCGCAGGCAATCCCGCCACCGCCGTGGACGCCAATGGCACTAGCCTCATCCAATGGTGTGCTTACTACGGCGACGTGAGCGCGATCAAGTTCCTGCTCTTGCAAGGAGAATCGCTGCAGTCTCTTGGGCCGGATTTTGGGCTCAATGCCGTGGCATTCCACGGACACTGGAGACTGTGCCAGTTCCTGATTGAAAATGGAGCGGACGTAAACTCGGCGGACAACGACACCGGAGAGACGCCGCTTCATTCGGCTTTGTCATCGACGCGCACCGGCCAGGTCGAGGTCGTGAGAGTCCTGCTCGCCAACGGGGCGGATACCAATCGAGCGACAAAGCCAAACGTCGAGACGGGTTGTTTCATGAGGGATTGCCGAACCAAGGGGGAGACCCCGCTGCATCGCGCCGCCGCGTTCTCGGGAGAAGCTACGATTCAGCTTCTATTGGACCATGGAGGAAACCGTGAGGCGAAAGACGCGAACGGCGACTCGCCGCTGGGTTGGGCAAGTTGGTACCTGCGTCCCGACACCATCTTGAGAAAGCTGTGCTATGGGCGGTTTTCCATAAGGCCAGACAGACGCGGTATGGAGTCGAATCTTTTGGGAGAACCCCACAGCGACTGACCCACGACTTCCGTGGCCCCCATTTACCGCCTTGTACCAGCCTGTTGTATCGCACGGCACGATCTTTTTCCAGGGAGAATAAGTGGCTCACACTCGCCGAGGACTCTTGCTTTCAATCCTGCTGTTGGCCGATATCTGCGGTTGCCTTTTGCTTTCTGCCACTGCGGATTCCGCCAACTCTTATGTTCCCAAGCACGGCAAGGCTATCGTGCTGTTCGATGGCAGCCATCCTGCCGGCTTCGACAGCTTCCTAAAGACGCAGGGGTTAAACAACGATCCTGAGCACGTGTTCAAGTTCGAAGACGGCGTGATCCACGTCTCCGGAACGGAGATGGGATACCTGATCACCAAGCAGGAATACGCCGACTACTACCTCCGCGCCGAGTTCAAGTGGGGAGAGGCGACGCACGCTCCGCGTGAAGGCCAGGCCCGCGACAGCGGCATTCTGTATCACATCCAGGGCGAGCAGAAAGTCTGGCCAACCTCGCTCGAATACCAGATTTGCGAAGGCCAGACTGGCGACTTCTACATGACCGACGGCGCCGCGCTCACCGGCACCGATGGCAAACGGGAAACCGGACCCGCAGGTGGCGCCGCCAAATCAAGCGCATCGGCGAAGGGCCGTGGCAAAATGTCACCGGCTACCGCGACCCCAACGGCGAAATCGAAAAGCCCCACGGCGAGTGGAACGTCGTCGAGATCGTCGTGCAAGGTGACAACGTGAAGCACTACCTCAACGGCAAACTGGTGAACGAAGGCTCGAAAGCCTATCCCGCCAGCGGAAAGATCCTAATCCAGTCAGAAGGCGCCGAACTCTACTTCCGCGACATCAAGCTCTACCCGCTGAAGAAGTGAGAATTTCTGGAAGTGGTTTTCGTGAACGCGGGTTTCATCAACCGGCGTCTCTACGTTCGCGGATGATTCACGCTGCATCGATCTCGGCAGTCACTGGCTCGCGACTCTGCAACATCTCACGGAACTCGGCCAGCGTCGGCCGAACGGCAATTTCTTTGATCTCCGCCAACAAATAGCCAGACAGCGACAAGCCCTGCTTTACAGCCAGCGCTTTTAAATGCCGATGCAGTGCATCGGGCACTTTGCGAATCTGGATCGTCTTGGACAGGCGGCAAGCGTAGTTTCGTGTGCAGCACATGTCAAGGACTGCAAATTCTACCCCGCCCCCAGCTTCTTCCACACATCCTGCACGTAATGGTCCGTCATTCCCGCAATGTAGTCACACACCACCCGCACCAGCTCTTCATGCGCGACTTTCTCCTGATAACTTGCTGGCAGTGCCTCGGGATGCGCGACGAGATAGTCGAACGTCTCGGTAACGATCTTCTCCGCCTTGATCTTCTCCGGCAGCAGCGGCTTGCTTTCGTACAGCGCTTTGTAAAGAAACGCCTTGGCCTCGCGCCGTTCCTGCTCGACCTCCGGACTGAACGCAACCAGCCGTTCGGGATGCCTGCGCACATCGTCCAGGCTGGCCACACCCGACTCCGCCACGCGTAGTCTCGTATTTTCAATCAGGTCGGTCACAAAGCGGTTCAGCATCCGCTTGAGCGCCTCGTTGAACTTCAACTTGTCGGGCGCGTCAGGATACTTCGCCTCCATCTCCACATAGAATCGCTCGAACGCGCGCACATTCTTGCGTACGTCTTCCAGCTTCAGCAGCTTGGCCTCAAACCCGTCGTCGAGGTCGGCGGTACTGTAAGCGATCTCGTCGGTCAAATCGATCAACTGCGCCTCCAGCGGAGGCCGCAAATCCAGTAGGTATTCCGTCAACTCCGGATGCTCGGCAACCGTGTAGTCGTGCGAGTGCTTAATGATGCCCTCGCGCACCTCGAAAGACAGATTGAGGCCGCGGAACTCCGCGTAGCGCAACTCAAAGTCCTCAACAATCCGCAGCGCCTGCAGATTGTGGTCAAAGAAGTCGCCGTGTCGGTGCATGGCGGCATCCAGCGCCCGCTCTCCCGCGTGCCCAAACGGCGGATGCCCGATATCGTGCACCAGCGCGAGAGTTTCAGTGAGATCAACATTCAGATCGAGCGCGGCCGCGATCGTGCGCGAAATCTGCGCCACTTCCATCGTGTGGGTTAGCCGGGTACGGAAGTGGTCGGAGTACCGCCGGGTAAAAACCTGCGTCTTGTTTTCAAGCCGTCGAAAGGCGCGCGAGTGGATGACGCGGTCACGATCGCGCTGAAAGGCGTTGCGATACGGGTGCGTTGGCTCGGAATGGCGGCGTCCGCGGGAGTCTTCAACGCGGACTGCGTGCGGAGCGAGCATGGGGAGAGTGTAACGAAACAAGTCCCGAGTTTCGAGTTGCGACCAATCGCAAAATCAACCGCAGATACCAAAACGGCCGCCCAAATCAAAACCCAAGCCCCATCAGCAAGAACGGGGGCGTGATTTTTTAGACGGTTATTCCTTGTCCGGGCTTTGCTTGGCCAGCTTGACCTTGGCGGACTCCAGGTCCTTCTGCACCTTGGCCACTTCATCCGTATCTACTTCGGCGGGAATGGTCTTCTTCCACTCTTCCAGCGCGCGCTGCCAGTGGGTGGTCGCAAGCTTGAGGCGTCCGGTTTTCTGGTAGAGATCGCCGATGTGGGCCTGGACCGTGGGGTCACTGCCGATCTTTTCTGAGGCGAGACGCAGATTCTGCTCCGCCATCTCGTAGTTGCCCATCTTGTAATAGGCCCAACCGAGCGAGTCGAGATACGCTCCGTTCTGCGGGTCGAGGGCCACTGCCCGGCGGATGTACCCTAGGGCTTCATCGAGGCGCGTGCCCCGGTCGGCCAGCATGTAGCCAAGGTAGTTCAGGGCCTGCGCGTTCTTTGGGTTGGCTGCGATGACCTTGTGGAACTCTTCTTCGGCGAGGTCGTACTTTTTCTGGCGCTCATAGATAGAACCGGCGACGAACATGGCGTATTCCTTGTCGTCGGGCTTGGTGGAGAGCTCCAGCGCCTTGTTGATGCTGGCCTCGGCCTGGGGCCAGTCTTTAATCCGGCTGTACATCTGGGCGAGCGCGACATACACGTCGCGATCATCGCCGGTTCCCTTCAGCATCAGCTTGACCTGCTCGATGGCCCCGGCGGAGTCTCCCATGTCGGCGCGTTGCGAGGCGGCGACCATTTGCATGGCACGGTCGTTGGGAAACCTCTTCGCTGCCTCTTCCGCGGTTGAGGTGGCCTGCTGCCACTGCTTCTGGTCGCGGTAGGTTTCGATGATTTCCTGGTAGCCGCGAATGGCGTTCTCGTCGCCCAGGTCGAACATGCGGCGGAAAGTGTCATTGGCGAGCTGTGGCTTGTTGGCGTCGCGATAGACCGAGCCCAGCCGCTCCAGGAAAATCGCGCGGTTGCTCTGTTCCGAGGTGTCGTACTGTCCGTTGACGTGCTCGGTCTTCTGTAACAACTGGTTCAAGATCGCGATTGCGTCGTCGTACTTCCCCTGCGACTGATCAATCACCGCCACGTTGAACTTCACTTCGAGCGAATCGGGTACCAGCGCGCTGGCCTTCTTCAGGCTTTCGCTGGCCTCATCGTACCGGCCACTGCGGCGGTAGATCTCCGCCATGCGCATGTAGGTCTGCGCGTCAGACGGGTCTGCATCAACCACAACCTTGAACTGGGCAAGGGCGGCCTCGGTCTGTCCGTCGTTAAGGAGGTTCTGGGCCAGGCCGCGGACGGAATCGAGGTTATCGTGATCGAGGTCGACCGATTTCTGGTACGCCTCGATGGCCTTCTTGTAGGCCTTGTTCTGCTCGTAGGTGTAACCCAGGGCAGCGTAAAGCTTCGACGAACGCGACGCCTCAGGGAAGGAGTTCAGCACTTCCAGCGCACGCGAGGTATCGCCTTCTTCGTTGTAGAGAATCGACAGCGCAGTCACGGCCTCTTCCGAGGTCGGCTGCACTTGAACTGCCGTCTTGAACTCGTTTTCCGCCTTCACCAGATCGTTGTTGAGGCGGTACAGGCGGCCGAGCAGCAGGCGGTCGTCCACGCTCTTCGGATCCAGGCGGACGATGTCCTGATACTGCTCGATGGCGAGCTTGAGGATCTCCTCAGACTGAGTTCCCGCTTGCATGTCGCCGAGCGAGCGCAGGTAGATGCGGCCCAGCAGGCGGTGCGCGTCCAGGTTGTCACCATCACGCTTGAGGATGTCCTGGGCCTCAATCACGGCATCCTTGATGCGTCCGCTCCTGGCGTAGAGTTCGGCGAGCCCGGCGTTGAGGTACTCGGAGGTGGGGTCGTTCTCAATGGCCAGCCGGTACTCGTCAATCGCCTTGTTGGCATACTCGGACCGGCCATACATATTGACCATCTCTTCGTAAATGTGCGCCATGGCGAAGTGATAGTAGGCCGCCGCTTTGTCGGGCGCCGCCGCCGCCGAGGAAGATGGGGCCGATTGCACATCCTTGACATGCAGTGCAGGCTTGTCTTGCGCCAGGCTGCCCAGCGAACAGGCAAGCAGCAGAGCCGGGAGGGTGATACCAGTGCGAGTTAGCTTCATTCTGTGGGACCAGCCGTCATTTTCCATTGGATGTCGCAAGGCAGCGGGGGGCTTCCTCTATTTATTTTAGCTGTTTGCGGCCAGGCGTGGGGAAATGTTAGACCTTGTCCGCGGCTGGCTTGATGGTTGACCCATGGGTTAACCCGGTTTTGGGTTGGACGTCGCGGTACCTAAAAGGTTAAAACCATCGCACGAGGTCGAGATGGAGACATTGCATTACTCGCAGGTCGAATCTCCAGTGGGGCCGTTGGTCGTCGGAGTTATTGGCGAAGGCCTCGCTGTGTTGTCGTTCGGCACGCGCCCGCCTCATAAGCTGGCGGGAAAGGCCGTTCGGTGCGAAATGTCGAACGACGCGACCGCGTACGCTCGGGCGGAGCTCAAGGAGTACTTTGCCGGCAAACGCCGCGACTTTACGGTGCCGCTCGATCTGCGCGGCACGGAGTTTCAGAGACGGTGCTGGCACGAGTTGTTGCGGATTCCTTTTGGGGAAACCCGCAGCTATGGGGAGATCGCCCGGGCGGTGGGGAGCCCGAACGGGTATCGCGCGGTCGGCCAAGCCAACCATCACAACCCGGTGGCGATCGTTGTGCCATGCCACCGCGTTCTGGCGGGAGGCAAAGAACTCGGCGGATACGGAGGCGGATTACCGACCAAGGCATTTCTGCTGCGGTTGGAGGGCGCGTCGTTCCGCGATCATCCTCCCGCATGGGATGCGCAATCAGCTCTCGGGATCACATAGAGGATGCCTCCAGCTCGGGGCTTGCCGCCAGTAGGGTGCGCGTGTACTCGTGGCGCGGCGCGCTGACGATCTGTTCGGTGCTGCCAATCTCGACCAGCTCCCCTTGCTTCATGACCCCGATGCGCGTGGCCAGATAGCGCACGATCGGCAGCGAGTGCGAGATGAATAGATAAGTGAGCTGAAAGTCGCGCTGCAACTGCCGCAACAGGTTCACAATCTGCGCTCCCACGCTGACGTCGAGCGCGGAAACCGGCTCGTCGGCGACGATGAAGCGAGGGCGGAGCATGAGAGCGCGGGCGATTCCGATGCGCTGGCGCTGGCCTCCGCTGAATTCGTGGGGGTAGCGTCGCAGGGCAGATTCATCCAGACCAACCGCGCGTAGCATCTCAGCGACGCGAGCGCGGCGGGTACTACCCGAGTCGTCACCATGGATGAGCGTCGGCTCGGTGATGATCTGTTCGACCGTCATGCGCGGATCGAGCGAGCCATAGGGGTCCTGGAAGATGATCTGCATGTCGCGCCGGAATCGCCGGAGATCAGCCCTGGAGGCGGCCAGCAAGTCGTGACCGTCGAAGCGGATGCTGCCGGAGTCCGGCTCGATCAGCCGCAGCAGCATGCGCCCCAGGGTGCTCTTGCCGGAACCGGATTCGCCGACCAGCCCGACGGTTGCTCCGGGCTCAATCGTCAGCGAGACATGATTCACCGCCCGCACCTGTCGGGTGGAGGCGGCTCCGAAGGCGGTTGGTCCCGAGGAAAAGGTCTTTACGAGGTTGTCAGCCTCTAGGAGCGGCATGGGGGCGATGGTAACAAATTGCGGTAGCAGGCATTCTGTTTCTCGTACGGAGGTGCACCAACAAAGGGCTGGGCCGACCTTTCACGCCCGGGAATCTCCCTTCTTGTTTTAGTCACCTGTTTTGCCGCTTCCGGCGTCGTTGATCTCGCACTTTCTTTAATCGTACCGACCCGCCTTTTTCTGACCCGCCGCGCGCCCAAGGCAGCACCGCCCACGAATACGCCTAACCTGAAACCGCGGTGAAAGCCATTCATCCCATTTTGGGAAAATTAGGTTACTTTCGTCACATACGCCTGTCTATTTCTCTTGGCGCCGCCACACCCGCTGCTGTATTTCTGATTCTGGCAGGCTTGGTAGACGCCAAGGCAAGGTCCTTCCTCAGCGGAGAGACCCGCCAGCTAAGTTCTTTGATAACAGGACTTTGCGTATAACTCATTTGTTTCTGTGACTTTGCAGGGATTCGCTCAAGAACGGCCAAATCGCGGCGCTAGGCCCCCCAAAAGCAGTATTAAACCATTTGTTTGTAATACTATACGTATAACTTATTTGTTTCTAGGTACTTGCAAAGAATTTCTTTCTAAGTGATTGATTCTGAAAGTGGGCATGGGGGAGGGGGGTACCCCGATTTTCGCCGTACCCAGTTGCACTTGCCATCGATCGGCTGCGCTTGGTTCGAATCTTTGCTCTCTCTAGGGGCGCGTCTGTTTCTGCAAGCGGTCGGGCCGGGTTGGCATCCCACTCCTGAGATTTGTCGTGACTAGCCTGCCTCAGTGGGCGCCGTGATCTGCTTCGGTGACTTTTTTCTCAGCGTCGGAGAGCGTGTTTCACGCATTGCCAATCCGCTCATATTGAAACTGCTCGAAGGCGTCGAGGGGTTGGCCACTGGCAAGCGCGGGCCGTTGATGGAGAAAACAAGAAACAAGCCCCGAGCAAGATAGATTCCCGAGGCTCAGGTCGGTTTTTCTGGATGGACGTGGAATCCGGTCCCATCCGAAGCCCACGTTGAGATCGGACGCCGTGTGCGCGACCATCCGGCAGACACTGGCTGGCAAGGGTCTAAGGCGAACTTCTTGGCAAGAAAAGCAGACCGACACTACCTCGGGATTTTCGTTTCTCCTATGTCCGTCATTCTTGCCACCAGGAAGATTTTGAACCTCAAGTTCGGCGCCGTCGTGATACGGCGGCAGCTACTGCAAGGCGGTCCATTCCGCCGGGTCGGTGCTGTTGCGACACTCGTCCAGATTGCTTGATCGACAGACCTCGATGGAATAAACGGGATGGATCTCCCACAATGACGCGCGTTTGGGATTGGGGCGCGAGTGTGCCGTGCAAGGGGTGTGGCTGTTGTCGTAGAACAACTGTCCCTTGATCCGGACCGGCTTGCCAAGGGCGTTCAGTGCTGCTGGTGTCCAGTTGGCAGGGCGGTAGTGCGGACTCATCTCCGCGGTGGTGCTGTGGCACTCATCGGTGTCGTTGGGGTCAGACATCAAAACGATGTGGATATCGTTCGGGGGATTGCCGGACATGTTGCAATTCACCGATTCTCCACCCGTTGTGTCGGAGTAATGCGCGTTCTTGATGACGGCAACATAACTGACGTAGTTGCCTTCCCCCAGGTTCTGGACCTCCTTGCGGTCATCGAGTTCCTTGGGGATGTTAGCGCTCTGGGTCTGGAGGTCGAGCAGCTTCTGATAGGTCATCACATCGGGATCGTAGGTCGGCGCACAGAAATTGTTCTTGGCAGCGCTTTCCGCCTGGCTCGCCGGGTCTGTTTTATCTCCGTAAATTCCGCAGTGGTCGTCGCTGGCGGGATTACGTACGCCATCGAACGGCAGGGTACACACCGGCGAGAACGATCCCGGCTGCTGGATGGCTTGGGCTCCGGGAGGGGCGGCAGGCGGAGGAGTGACGGGCTTCACGCCGGGGAGGACCGAGCTGCCGAGCAGGGCAACCGCCAGCGGGATGGCAGGGCCAATGGTGCGAACAGCGCTGCCAGTAGTGCGCGACCTGGTGCGTCGGGTCGTCGTTGCAGCGGTGCTATTCGAGTTGGACTTATCTTTCGCTTGCGGCATGGCTAAACCTCTCGTTCAGTCGGCGAATAGGGCCGGTACGAGGCCGGTACAAGGGACCAAACTACCGTGCCTAGCTCTGCGTTCCAGCGGCCTGCTGGGCCTGGGCCGCCGCCTGTTGCGCGCTCGCCGCGTGTGCCGCTGCCTGGCCGGCGGCTGCCTGCGCGTCAGCCACCGCGTCGGCCACATCACCGTCAATGTCGGCGCCGGGCTGCATCGTGGGTTGAGGCTGGCTGTAGGAGATCCCTTTGCCAACGGCATAAGTGCTGGCGCTGATGCCCAGAAGAGTCAGGATGCCAGTGGGTATGTCAGGGAACTTCATGCCGTTCTCTGCGATCGCGAACAGGCTGAAAGCAATGACGAAGGTGAAGATTAACAACTGAAAGCGCGACATACTGGCCGAGCCGTCAGCTTCGCTGAGCAGGTATTTCAGGTTGATTTGCTTGGTCCAGATCAGGTAGAGGATGGTGAGCCCCATCAAGCCGAGGAACAGGCACAGTACGAACCCGCAAAGTTGCGCTAACGTCATGATTTTCCTCCTGATTGCCGTGCTGCTTTGAAGGTGCTCCACGCCTTGTGCAGGACGTAGATACTGCTGCTGCCGCCCATCACATAGAGCCAGTTGGAAGGGATGTCGGGGAGAGTGCCGGCGGGCGCCTGCGAAACCTCGGTAGCGTAGCGGGCGGCGGCGGCAATGGTGGCCAGAAGGAGTTGGACACGCTCGGGGCTGGTTTGCCCGGTGCCGTCTTTGCGATGGAAAACGCCCTGCAGGTTGATCTGACGGGTGAGTAGCTGGTACGAAACAACCACCAGCAGTCCGAAGAGAAAGCCGATAGCTTCGAAATGCAAGATGCGGATCGGCGAGAGCATGGGGAGATCCTACCTGCCTGTCGGTGGACAGTAACAGACTGTTCGAGTACTTACAACAAGTTTCTGGGGTGTTGTCAGTAGCACTTGATATGTCCGGTTGAGAGAGCACGTTATGTACCCGCTTTTCCGGCGGCGAAAGTAGGAGACCATTGCAAGCATGGCCTCTTCCTCGAAGGCCGCGATGGAGCGGGCGATGGAAGTGCAGGAAGTGATCTTACGGGACATGGCGGAGAAGCTTACCTGGTGGCCGGGGCCGAGATTATCGGCGCCAGCGATCAGTCGATGCGGCGCTGGGCGGGCTCGATTGAGCGTCGAAACGGCATTCGCATCTCCGGGCGCGGTTCGGGCAGCAGGAGTGTTGGAGTGGGAGGGCGCCACAGGAAAGCGCCAGGCGCGATCAGCGCCATGGCGTTCATGGTGAGGCCGAGCGTCGCTTTCATTTCAACCGGGAGCGTGTCAGCCAAATATTCTCCTTGGGCGATCGAACAAAGGGACTGGAGGCTGCGCTACAGAGCGGTGACGCCGCGTTCCTGGTTACGGATGCGGATGGCGTCATCGACCTTCGAGAGGAAAATCTTGCCGTCACCAATCTTGCCAGTGGACGCGGTCCTCAGAATCGCCTCGACGGCTTTCTCGACGATCTGGTCGTCGAGCACCAGTTCGATCTTGGTCTTGGGCAGGAGGTCCACGCTATACTCACGGCCGCGATAGTGTTCCGTGTGTCCCTTCTGGCGTCCATGGCCGCGCACTTCTGAAATGGTCATCCCTTCCACGCCTAACTCATGCAGGGCGTCCTTCACGGCTTCAAATCGGGAGGGTTGAATGATCGCTTCAAGTTTGGTCATGATGGTTCCTTTGTCCTCGATTCTTGATTCCGGTTCCGATGCAACACGAGATTTCCGTACAGCATCTGCTAACAGGTCACTAACTACTGGCGACGAAGTTCTCGCCTCCATCACCCATCGTAAGGCTGTCAATCGCGGGCACTGTCGACCCGGCCGGCGACGTCGCGGGCGGAAACGCATACTTCAGCATGGCAGGCGTAATCAGGGTTGTGATCAACACCAGCACTACCACTTGCACATAAACGTCGCGCGTCACGAGGCCAGCCGCCAATCCCAGGCTGGCAGTGATAAGACCGACTTCGCCGCGGGGAATCATGCCGATGCCAACGACCATCGACTCGCGGTTGGTGAAGCCGGTGAAACGAGCGCCCAAGCCGCATCCCGCGATCTTCCCCGCGATCGCAATTAGAAGCAGGATGGCGAAGAACAACATGCCGCCAGAGACGTGCCGGGCGTTGACCGCCAGACCGATCGACACAAAAAAGATCGGCCCAAAAAACGAGTGGATGATGGGATGCAGTTCCTCCAGCACTTTCTGGTGGGCGGGAGTTTGGGCAACAAACAGGCCGGCAATGTATGCGCCCGTGATGGCCGCCATTCCGCCCAGCCATTGCGCCTGGAACGCCAGCAGGAAGGCGACGATGAGGGCAGCCGCTACTTCAGTGTGGTGGCCATGCAGCCGCGCCGCCCGGCGGAAGATCCACTTCGTGACGGGAGGACCAAGCCAGAACATGCCAAGGAGGCTAATTGCCATCTTGACGATGGTAAACGCCATTCCCCGCCACGAGGCGGTGCCGCCGTTTGCGATCTGGGGAGCGATGGCGATCACGAGCGAAAGCACGATCAAGCCGAGAACGTCGTCGATCACCGCGGCGGACAGGATGGTGGAACCGGCGCGCGAACGCAACTGCTTCAAGTTCATCAGCGTCTGCGCGGTGATGGTCACGCTGGTCGCCGTCAGGATGGTCCCTATGAAGAGCGCTTCCTGCCACGAGTAGTGGAAGCGCAACGCGAGGAAGACGCCTCCCGCCATGGGGAGCACGACACCACCAGTGGCCGCCCAGAAAGCGGGCGCCACGGTCGTCCGCATCAGATCCGATGTCGGTTTCGAGTCCGGCGACGAACATCAGCAGGACAACGCCGACCTCTGCAAGGACATTGAACACGCTGGCGACGGAGACACCATCGGGCCCGGCAGGCCGGGCCAGCAGCGGAAGAGACCAAATATCGAGCAGGGTCGGCCCCAACAACACGCCGGCCAAGAGTTCACCGAGGATGAGCGGCAAGCCGATCCGCGAGGTGATGGCCCCCGCTACCTTGGCGACCAGGATGATCACGGCAATGCTCAATAGAATTTGCAGTGACGTGTTCATCGATCTCCTTTCGCAGCGCCGGAGCGACTTATGGAGCGGAAGACCGCCAATCCGGTGGCCAGCACACAGCCGAGAACAACGGGAATTATGGGAGCGTGCATCAGCAGGACCAGCACCAGTCCCACGACCAGGGCGCACGACAAGGCAATCCGCTGTTGCTTTAAGACTCGGAACGATTCCGTCATCACTTCACTCCCATTGTCTCAAGGCGCCACCAAACGCCGCCTAGTGCATAAGCCGAATGACCGTGACAATTGCCGCGGCCAAGCCGATGCCTGCCAGGAACAGACCAGGAAGGCTGAACGATTTGTTGAACAGGGGCCGCGCGATACCATTCCTCTCCCGCGCCTTCTCGTCGCGCAGCAGCGTGGTGAGCAGTTTGCGCTGCTCAAGCGTCATGTTGCATTGGCGTGCCTGCTCAGCGGCGGCGTATCCTTTCGCCGGAATGCGCAACTTGAAGTTGAGCTGCGCCAAGGTGTAGTGCGCGGCGAAGCTGTCCTCGTCGAGGCGCGCAGCCTCTTCGAGGTGGTCAAGCGCCGGATAGATACGGTGCGCCAACGCCTGGGCGATTCCGAGAAACACGTGCGCGTCAGAATACTCGGGCGCCTGCTCGACAGCAAGCGAGAGGGCGGCAACCGCCGCCTCCGCGTCGCCGGACTGGATGTGGGTGACACCCTCGGCGAGGTATTGCCGAGCCAAATTGGGAACCAGCAAGCTGGAAGCCGCCTGCATCGTTAATGGGTAATCCGCCGGATCGCCGAATTGTAATGAAGCACTCGTCATGTTTGTCTCCTTTCGCGGCCGTTCGTGAGTGAACGAATCAGTCAGCCGCCATCGATCCGCCGATGCTTTCCGGTTTCAAAACGAATTCGGGATAGCCCAGGGCACCCATTTCCGGAATGTCCAGGCCCTCCAACTCTTCGGCGGCATCAACGCGCTGTCCCACGACCAGATGAATCACCATGTTGGCAACGTAGGAAAGAGAGAAGACAAACCCGATGAGTGTCCCTACTCCAATCAATTGGGCGACCAGTTGGCTCGGGTCGCCGTAGAACAGACCGCGTACCGAGCCATTGACGCCGTTCCAACTGCCGCCGTAGTTCGACGTACCATCGGCGAACAGACCGACCGAGATGACGCCCCAGATGCCGTTTGTTCCGTGTACCGAAATGGCGCCGACCGGGTCGTCGACTTTTAGGACGCGGTCAACGAATTCAACACTTATGCAGACAAGGACTCCAGCGATCAGTCCGATGATAGCCGCACCGATCGTGCTCACGAAGCCGCTTGGTGCGGTGATGGCGACTAGTCCGGCCAGCAGTCCGTTGCCCGACATTGAGGCGTCAGGCTTGTTGTAGCGGATCCACATATAAAAGATCGCGCCGAAAGAGCCTGTTGCTCCCGCGAGCATGGTGTTCACCGCGACCGAGCTTATCCGGAGCGCGCCGTTGCCCGAAGCCGCCAAAGTGCTGCCTGGGTTGAATCCAAACCAGCCGAACGCCAGGATGAAGCAGCCGGTGAGTACCAACACGATATCGTGTCCCGGTATGGCGTTGGGTTTGCCGTCACGGGAGTACTTTCCGATGCGAGGCCCGATTATCATCGACAATGCGAGAGCCGTGAGTCCTCCGACGGCGTGGACCACGCCGGAACCGGCGAAATCGCAATAGCCGTGGCCGAGGCCGAAGTTCGCTCCCAGTTGCGAAAGCCAGCCACCGCCCCAAGCCCAATTGGCGAACAGGGGATAGGTCAGCGCGCCCATGAACACAGATGAAACCGCAAAGGCGACGTATTTCCAACGCTCGGCAGCGGAGCCGGTGACGATGGTCAAAGCGGTATCCATGAAGACCATCTGGAAGAGGAAGAGGACCATCACGCCGACGTCATAGCTTCCGCCTTGCGTCAGGAAGAAGCCGTGAGTGCCCCACACGCCCCACGTCTTGCCGAAGAAGTTGAACACGTGCTCGGAATTCAGCGGGCTGGCCCCACCCAAAGTGGAGTAGGGAGCGCCGCCGCCCATTTGAATGGCAAATCCGCACACCCAGAAGGCGAACAGGCCCAGGCTGTACACCATGAAGTTCATCATCATGGTGTGGTTCGCGTTCTTGGCTCGGCAGAGGCCAGTTTCCACGATGGCGAATCCGGCCTGCATGAACATGACCAGGAAGCCGGTGACGAGTGTCCAGACGAAATTGATGGCGATGCGGTTCTGACCGACCTGGTTGACCGTGTCTGCGAGCGTCAGACCTTTCTTGCTGTCAGACACAACGACGTCGCTCACGGTGCCAGTCATGGTGCCGCTGGGATCGCCCTTAGCCAGAGCATCGGCGGAAGGCGGTTGTGCTGCCTTGACGTCGAGCGGAGCGTCCATTGCAGGTGCGACGATTGCGGGCGCGGCCGCAGTAGAGGCGGGCCCAGCAGCCGCGGGTGGAGGAGTGGCCGGCGCAGCGGTTTGCGCTTGCGCCAAAACGCCCAGTCCAAAGCACAACAACAGAACTCCCGCCAAGAGCGAGTAGACACTCGTTCGACCTGAAAACCTAGTCATGATTTCTCCTCCCTACGATTCTTGGTACGCGTTGCGGCCGGGATTGGTGGGCCGCGGGCCGCTGTGCGAGTTGCCGCCCTGCCTGGCTATTGCTTCCAAATTACGGTCTTCAGATGGGCGGAATTCAGCACTCCGAGAATCCCCGCCAGCGAAATCGCAATGCCCACCAAGGCAAGAGAAAATCTTGCACCCATGGACTGTGTGTAATTCAGCGCGATGACGGGAACCAGCCATCCCACGATTGCCAAAAGAACACCGACGAATTTCATGACTCACTCCTAAGAGGTTCAGACTTAATTAGCCGAAGTTTCGCCCTTGATGCGGTAGAAACCTACACCCGATAAAACGAGCAGGGCGAGGCCGACGACGGCGGTCAGGATGCCTTTCGCGCCGCCGATGGCTATACCGGCCGGGAATGCGGTGAAGCCAACTAGCATGGTTGCCAAGTACGTTCCTTGCTGACGATTTGCTGCCATTCCATTTCTCCTGTTTTGCGAATTCGCAACGATCACGCCCACTTGCAAAATGCTGTGCTGTCTGGGTACTAGAACAGGAACCCGAGCTCAACCACGCCCCGAGTTTGGCTCGGCTTTCCTCCAAACGATCCGAAGCCGTAGCCCGGCGTGAAGCTGCTGGTGCTCACGTACGAAATGTCCGTGCGAGTGAAGAACTTCTTGTATTGGTAAGTGGGCGTCGCAGTGATTGACCACGCCGAACTGCCCGGTCCATACAGCAGGTTGACGGAATTGGAGGCCAAGCTGCCGCTGCTCGAGATGTATTCCCAACGTCCCGTCAGCGAGAATCCCCGCTTCAAAATCCGGCTGGCAAGAATCGCCCCGCCCCAAGTGGATGCGCCCTGGGTTACTCCGATCGCCCGGTTGGGTGGGTACGTCGGTGTACTGCACGTATGGTTGAACGACCCAAGGCCCCTTCGTGAAGGTGTAAATGATGTCGTAGATCATGCCGTTGTTTTGCACCGGGGTGGACAGAGCTTTGCCAGTTGGTCTGGCCGAGATTTCCGCCCGCCGTAAGCGCCAGGGAGTGCGGGCCCTTGGTATAGGTGAGCGCGCCGGTGAGCCACGAGTAGCGGTTGGAATAGAAACCATCGTTGTAGCTCAGCGACGCGGTGAACTTGCCGAACGTCTGGTTGATTTGCACGCCCCGGTTGATGGCGTTCTCCTGGTTCCATAGCAGGCCGCGCTCGATGTTCATGTTCTGGAAGCTGAACGTGTACTCCGCGCCAATGAGCGTTGGCAGCAGTCCGAACTGCACGCTGGTGTTCTTCCACACCAGCTTGGCGTACGCGACGGGTACGGGCCCGTAAAGATCGCTGTTGGTTGTGGAGTTGGAAATGAAGGCCGAGCCAAGCGCAGGAAGGTCGTATGCGCCTGCCTGCACGTAAACCTGAAACCAACCGGTCGGTTTCTGGAAGAAGATGAAGGCGTTGGTGAATGCGCCTTCCTGCGGATTGTTGCCGGGCACCGCGTTGTTCTGAAACAAGCCAATTCCTGTTACCGCGCCGTTCACGCTGTAGTGTCCCAAGGGACCCGCCTCGAAGTTGATGGGCGGCGACAATTGCAGCGGTCCGTAAGTGGAGGGTGTGGGGAGCGGCGTGGGCGCCGCCGGCGCAGAAGGGGGTGCCGGGGCAGCGGCGGGTGCCTGATCTGCCGGTTTCTGGTCTTTGGGAGTCGAGGTCGAACTGTCTTGCGCAAAACCGGCGCACGCAAATGCCAGGAAGATGGTCGCTATCGCGAATTTCTTGCGGTAGTGTGAGTGCGTCATTGCAGAACCTCCGCGAAACTTGATTCAACTACGAAAGTACGGAACGCTCTAGCGAGAGTCCAACGCATAGTTCCGGACGCAGCTATCGTAATTTTCGCGACATCAAATTCTTATAAGGTCGATAAGAAGCGGTTATCAACAAATGGAGCACTGCTGCCAAAGCAATTGAAAACAAACGGTGCGCGACCCATAGGAAGCCACTTATGTCTCGAGCGGCGCAGCTTGCTGCGTGTTGGTTTCGAACAGCGATAGTTCGGGGACCTCAAATACGCCCGCCGTCTTGAACTGCCGGACACCGTTCTGTAACAACTCGATGAAGGCCATCGCCGAGCGCGGCAGAGTGCGGTCCTGGTGATATACCAGCGCCAACTCGCGGGACAAATTCGCGTCAGCCAGCGGAACCAGACGCAAATCGCCGGATCGGCACTCTTTGCGGGCGAAGCTCTCACTGATGAGCGAGATGCCCATCCCGGACGCCACGAATGCCTTGATCATGGCAATGCTGGGCAATTCCATCGCAATGCGAACTTGCGGCTGGTAAGGGCGCAGCAGCTTGTCCATGGTCTTGCGAGTGTGCCCGGCTTTGGGCAGGATGATGGGGTAATCGACCATGGCCTCGACCGGCACCGCGTCCATGCGCGCCAAGGGATGGTTGGGGCTGGTCATCAGCATCAGGCGATCGTGGAAGATGCGTTTCACCACGAGACTCGGCGCCTTCACCGGCATGGTGACGATTCCGACGTCGATGAGGCCGTCCTGCAGTCGTTCCAGAATTTTGTGACTGAAATTGCGATAGATGCTGATCTGAACATCGGAATAGCGCCGGCGGTATTCGCCGAAGGTCTCCGGCAGCACGTAGAGACAGGTGGCTTCGTTGGCGCCGATGGCGAGCACACCGCGCGGCATGCGGTCCTGATCAGCGACAGCGCGCAGCGATTCGCCCCGCAACGCCAGAAGTCGGTTGGCGTACTCGAAGAGAACTTCACCCGCAGGAGTGAGCTTGACGCGCTTGCCGGAACGATCGAGCAGACGGGTACCGTATTCCTGCTCTAGCTGACGGATCTGCGCACTGACGGCCGACTGAGAGCGGAACACCTTGTCGCCCGCGCGCGAGAAGTTGCCCAGCTTCACGACCTCCAGGAACGTCGTCAGTTGATCGAAATCCAAGCTATCACCGCCGGAAACACAATTTTGAAGCTCTGATCCAAAATGCCTGTGCCGCAGTTTATGAAGATTTCCGTGCCACCGCTTACCGGGCTGCCTGATGCTTCATTTCCGATCGCGCGAACCAAACTGGCGAAGAGAGTCCTCGCTTGCCGGATAGTGCACTACCGAGCCGAACCGTTGGTATGTGTGGGAAGTGTAGAAGCCGAGCCTTGATTGCGGAAATTGATAGTTTTTATCGAGGGCATAAGAAGCGACGATCCACCCTCCTAAGTGATTGGCAGGAGACGAATTACCGCGGGGTGGCTGCTAGATACGGGAAGTCGAAAGTAAAGTAAGAGGCGGTTTCACTCAGTTGCCCGCAACGAGCGGCGCAGTGTAAGTTGGATGCCATTGGATGAGTCCTGCCGAAAGCAGCCAATTCAAAATCAAGCGGCGCGCGAGCGCGCATCACAGGAGGGCCGGATTCCATGGCCAAGTCAATCAGTTGCAAAGATGTGGGAATGATCGGTTGCGATTTCACAGCGAAGGCGGAAACAATGGAAGAACTCATGCAGGCCGCGGCCAGTCACGCCAAGGAAGCCCATGGTCTGGATTCCATTCCGCCGGAGCTGCTGCCGGTCGTACAAGCTGCCATCAGGGACGAATAGCAGGACGGAAAATCCAAAAGCAACAAGGAATGCCGTCGCGGCATCCCTTGTTCATTGGACTGTAGGCTGAGTTTACTTTACTGCGTCAGCCGTCTTGTCGGCGGCCTTCTTGGTCGCGTCCGCAGTGGCCTTGCTCGCACTCTTCACGGCGACGGCGGTTTTTTCTCCGCCCTTTTCGGTGTACTTCACCGTAACGGCAGTGCCTTCCTTGGCGCCATCGTAGGTCGCTTTGCTGGCGTCACTCACGCCCTTAGCGGTACCCTTTGCACCTTCCACGGTGGTCGTGTCGGTCCACTTGATGGTCTGTTCCGTGCCATCCTTGGTTTTGACGACCATGGTCTTGCTGGTCTTGTCGACGCTCTTTACGATTCCGCTGACGGCGTGAACGACGTCTTCGGCGAAGAGGGTGGTTCCGAACGCAAGAGTCAATCCAACTACGGCAATCCAAAACTTCTTCATTACGAATCTCCCCGGCCCGATCGAGCCGTTGAATCTTAGATATTCCTCCGTCGTAAGATAGCCGTCTGCCGGACGGAAATTCCGGCCCATAGGACGAAGTTCTCTTATCAGGAAGGTAGGTTAAGGATAGCAAAATCGGGCATTTTCTGCCCAAGAAGGAAGACACCCGGCTGCGCCGGCTGGCGACGCTGATTGAGGATGCTTCGCAGCGACGAAGGATCAAGCAGCTCGTTTCGAATCCCAAGAAACCGGAGTAGTCTGTCGCAGTACACTCGAGGACGCTCATGAAACGCATTTTGTCATCAGCATTTCTATTTTTGATCCTGCTCTGTTTTTCGTCACAACCGTTCGCGCAACCGGCGCAGCGCTGGTCCGAGGAAAAAGCCAACGCCTGGTATAGCCAGCAGCCGTGGCTGGTAGGAGCGAACTACATTCCCGCCAGCGCCATCAACGAGCTGGAAATGTGGCAGGCGGATACCTTCGATCCGCAGCAGATCGACAAGGAACTCGGCTGGGCGGAGTCGCTGGGGATGAACACCATGCGCGTCTTCCTGCACGACCTTTTGTGGGAACAGGACGCAAAGGGTTTCCAGCAGCGTCTCGACCAGTTCCTTACGATTGCGGCCAAGCACCACATCAAGCCGATGCTGGTGCTGTTCGACTCCTGCTGGGACCCCATGCCGAAACTGGGCAAGCAGCGCGCGCCAATGCAGGGTGTTCACAACTCCGGATGGGTGCAAAGCCCGGGCGCCAAGGCGCTGGAAGATGCTACGCAGTACCCGCGCTTGAAGTCCTACGTTGTGGGAGTCGTGGGGACTTTTGCGAACGACCCTCGGATTCTCGCGTGGGACGTGTGGAATGAGCCCGGCGGCTTCCAGTACGGCTACTACGAACAGCAGGAGCCGAAAGACAAAATCGAGTTGGTGCAGGCGCTCCTGCCGCAGGCGTTTGCCTGGGCGCGCTCGGCGAACCCGACGCAGCCGCTGACCAGCGGGCTGTGGGAGGGCGAACTGGCCGAAGTCGGGCCCGACTCCGATGGAACAGATCCAGTTGCAGGAATCCGACATCATCACCTTTCACAACTACAGTTGGCCGGAGAACTTCGAGAGCCGGGTGGTGTGGCTGGAGAAGCAGCATCGGCCGATCATCTGCACGGAGTACATGGCGCGCTCGGCGGGAAGCACCTTCGATGGCGTCCTGCCTATCGCGAAGAAGCACCATGTCGGCGCCATCAATTGGGGGCTTGTCTCGGGTAAGACGCAGACGATTTATCCGTGGGAGTCATGGAGCCATCCCTACGTGCTCGAGCAGCCGCCAGTGTGGTTTCACGACGTGTTCAAGGCGGATGGGACGCCCTACCGGGAGCACGAAACCGCGCTGATCCGGCAGTTAACCGGCAAGGTCGCTCCAATCGGAACCAATTAAATCAATGACTTAGAAAGTGTTTTATAGCGACCAAACAGTTGACGAAAAAAAGAATTCGCGTCGCTTTAGAATCAGTAAGTTAGCGCAAATTTGTTCGCATGTCGATGATTTTATAGGGACTTATACGTATCCATAACCAGCCGTGGGACTTACGGGCGAAAATGACCGGTTTGGGCGCGGATACTTGTCATACTTGTTATACAAATCATACCGCATGAGGTCATATAAATAATACAAGCTATATAAGTCATACTCCGGGGCGGTACAACCGAAAGCAGTTGATTGTCAAAGAGCGACACGCACTTGTCCGCCGAGGCGGGCGATGAGAGCCAAGACACACTCCTCCTCTTGCCTCACACAGGATGTTTTACCGAAATGGACCCCGGCGGAATAGGACGCAGGACACAGAGGGACGTGATAGCACGGTTTTTTGTGTGACCGCGTCGGCGGGCTCGAACGCTTAGACCCGCGCCCGGACCGGATTACGTGTGAGATGACGATTTCACACTCGTAATCACGCCGTATTACGCTCACACAACCCGTCCGAATTTGCGCTTAAAGAAAGACAAGTTCATGAATAACCTTCTGAAGGGGGCCAGCGACTCAGTAGTGTTCCCAAGTGACGAACCAGTGTTCATCGGGCCGCGCCGACCGGATGATCAGGTGCCCCTCTCCGGTGAACTGATAAACGCGGGGAAGGTCCTTGCCGACGAGACGATCGCCCGTAACCGAACCCTGGACGTGATGGGTCAAGGTGTGCTGCGCTTCATCCAAGTCGTAGCTGCCGAAAGAAGCCTCGTACCCGTTCCTGACGTACTCATTGGATAAGGCATTTGCCGATTTGGGGTACATGAGCTGCACTGACATATGGCCGTCGCGCGTGTAGATCAGCATCCCTCTCGGCTGGGGGATGTCGATGGGCTTCCCATCGGGCCCTGGTGCGTCTATGTGCACCAGATGCCATGCTCCGATCAGCCTTTCCCTTGCCGAGTCATGGCCTGCTGCTTGCTTCGCAGATTGACTCTGACTTACACCAGCGATTGTCACAACCATGGCTAACACACTACAATGCAAGGCTTTCATTCTTCGGTTTCTCCTCCGATTGCGGCTCACTTACCCACCAACTGCATCTTAGGATAATTCCCTTGTGAATCACGTTGGCTGCTGATCCGTTGGTTGCATCGCGAGCGTAAACAGGCCATGTCGAAGCCAATCCTGCGGATCGAATTGCGCGGAAGGGTGGCGCCGGCTGAACAGGCTGCTGAACGAATCCGAAAAGCAGATCCCTCGGCGACGAAAGTCGCCCCGTGATGACAGAAATACAGGACTTATACGGCGCACCTAAAGCTGCGCCGTTTCAATACCGGTGTAATCGAGAGTTTCTCAGCAAGCTGAAGCGCAGGTCAACCGATGTGCCGATCAGCTACGGTATTCATGAAACCGGTCTAACGCGCCGCTCTAAACGCGGCGATCCGCTCCTGCGTGTTCATCACATGCACCGGCAACGCTAGCTGCGAGCCTTCTTCGAGGATCGGGATCAGCTTGTCGAACTCCGGCCCGGAGTGCGAGCCGGTGAAGACGATGCGCACGGGGTGAAACAGGTCTTTACCCTTCGTCTCCGTCTTCGCCTTCACTTCGTTCATGATGGCCTTGAAACGCTCCGGCGTCATGGTCGACTTGTCGGCCTCGGCTAGCTCGGCAAACGCGGCGAGGACTTCGTTCGCCTTCGGGGCGCGAAGCACTTTAGCATTGTCGAGTGAGTTCAACGCCGCCGCTGCGTCCACGCGAAAAATCAATTCCGCGCGCTCGGGCAGCTCATCGAGCTTGTTCACCGAGGGCGCGAGCAAGGCGACGACCTTGCCAAACCACGCGCGCGTGCGCTCGTCCGGGTTCTCCGGCAGCATTCCAGCTTTGACGAAGTACGGCTCCGCCAATTTTTCAATCCGTGAGGGCTCGCTCTTCTTGATGTAGTGGCGGTTCAGCCAGTACAGCTTTTCCATGTCGAACATGGCCGCCGAAGGCGTTACCCGCTCCAGCGTAAATTCCTTGCACAGCTCTTCCGGCGTGAACACTTCGCGGTTGCCACCCGTCGGCGCCCAACCCAGCAGCGCCAGGTAGTTCACCAGTGCCTCGGGCAGCACGCCCATGTCGCGGAAGTTGGCAATCGAAGTCGCGCCGTGCCGCTTCGACAAGCGCGCACCGTCGGCACCCACGATGGTCGAGAGGTGCGCGAACTCCGGTACCGGCCATCCCAGCGCTTCATACAGCGCCACCTGCTTCGGCGTGTTCGAGAGATGATCGTCGCCGCGGATGACGTGGGTGATCTCCATCAGCGCGTCGTCCACCACTACGACATAGTTGTAAACCGGGATGCCGCTCGAGCGAAGGATGATGGGGTCGCTCACGGCTTCGTTGGAAAACTCCACCATGCCGCGCACGATGTCGTGAAATCGGATCGGGTGCTCGGGAATCGCCAGCCGGATGGCCGCAGCTTCACCGCCGGCACGACGGCGCTCCGACTCTGCGGGAGCGAGCTGCCGGCACTTCCCGGAATACAGTGGAGACCGCTGCTGTGCCATCGCCGCCTCTCGTTCCCGCTCCAGTTCCTCCTGCGAGCAGAAACACAGATACGCCTTGCCCTCTTTCACCAGCCGCTCGGCGTGCTCCCGGTAGATGTTGAGACGGTCACTCTGGCGGTAGGGTGCGAACGGGCCGCCGACATCGGGTCCTTCGTCCCAATCGATGCCGAACCACTTCAGATCTTCGAGTAGCTGGTCTTCGTAGCGAGATTCGCTGCGCTCGAGATCGGTGTCTTCGATGCGCAGGACCATCGTGCCCTTCATCTTGCGGGCGAATAGCCAGTTATAGAGTGCGGTACGGGCGTTGCCGACGTGCAACTGCCCGGTAGGAGAAGGCGCGAAACGGACACGTACTTTGGAATTCTTGCTCACACCCTGATGTTAGCAAGACCGCGCCGCCTCAGCCATTCCGCGACAGCGCTGAACGCGTTAATCCGACGGCGTGCCTTCATCCGGCAGTGTGGGACCACAGGGGCGGCACATCTCGTCTTGCAGATCCTTCATGACTTCTTCGCGCTCCGAGCCGTTGTGCATTCGACGCTCCATCTCCTGCAGGGCCACGTTAAGTACGTGGTAGTGATGCAGCTCGCGGAACTTGGGATCGACCGTGGCTTCACGCCACAGGCTATGCAACAGGTCCACGTCTTCTTTGCGGACGCGCGGACGGTGCGGCCCCAGCAGGTATTCGTGCCGGTCGCCCTCCTGTCCCACCACAATCAGGGTCAGGCGGGGGCGCGGTTCGGGCAGGCGCTCCCAAGCGTCACCGGTCAACTTGCCCTGTTCGTCGGCCGTTAGTTTGCGCGATAATCCGCACACTACGATGGTCGAGCTCAGGCGCTGTGCCGTCGCGACGATGCCCTCGAACACATCGTTGGTGGGCACCACCACCAGCGACACGTGCTTGCCTTCCTTCTCCGCCACTGACACCACTGAGGTAAACAGCTCCTGCTCATATCTCTCGAACACCTCGGAGCTCTCCATCTCCACGCTGCCGCTGAACGAGTGCTCGCGGTGGTAGATGCGCGCGGTCATCACGACCACGTCGGTGCGAGTGGTATCCACTCGCGTCAGCACATCCCGCAGATACGCGAGGTTCCGCGGATCGCGGACCGCCACGAGCACGTTGCCCGGACGCACATCCATCGCCTCCGCGTCGAGTTCGGCGTTGGCAGCGACGTTGAACTGCTCCAGGCCCGACTCGCCGCTGGCATGCTGCGCGGCGACTGCACGCTCGGAGACAGTCAGCACGACGAAAAACACCGCGCTGAAACTCACTCCTGCGATGGTCGCCAGCTCTTTCGTAAACAAGTTCACCAGGGCCGTCGAGAACAAAACGATCGAGATGAGGACCAGTCCGACCGGAATCTCGACGCCGCGAATGTGGAAGTTCCCGGGCACCTTCCATTCGCGCTTCTCGGGAATCGTGTAACGCAGCACCAGCACAGCCAACGACATGAACGAGAAGCTCCAGATCACGCCAAAGGCATATAGCGAAGCCAGCAGGTACACGTTACCGCCGCTGGCGATGATCGTCAGCATCTGCAGCCCGGCAATCATGTTGATCACCCGATAGCTGGTGCCGAATTTCTTCTGCGGCTTCTTGAACCAGGTGGTAAGGACGCCGTCCTCCACCATGCGACTCAGCACGCCGTTCGCGCCCACGATGGCCGTGTTCACCGCTCCCGACAGAATGAGGGCGCCCACGATAACCACGAAGCCCTGGAACACGAGCTTCAGCGAGTACGGCCCGACGACATTCATGGCCAAACCGCTGATCAGGTTCGCGAAGTACCCCGCGCGCTCGCCGTCGGGAATAATCATCACAGCGAAGAACGAGACCAGCGAGGTGAAGAACAGGCTGTAGAGGAAGATCACCAGCCCGGTCTTCTCCAAGTTCTTTAGTTTGGGGTGTTCGATTTCGCGGTTGACCTGCGCCAGCGACTCCTCGCCGCTCATAGCCAGTACCGAGTGTCCGAAGCCCACCATCAGCATGATCAGCGGAATCTTTTGCGCCCACGTGCCCAGTAGCCATCCCAGCGATTCGCGGTCGTGGTGCATGTCAGCGGCCGCAGGCAGCGGCGGCAAATGTGCGCCGGTCTTAAAGATGGTGATCAGGCACCATACGATCAGCATCACCACCATCACGGTGGTGATTTTCATGATCTGCAACGCCCGCTCACTCGACTCGTGGATGCCCTGGATGTTCTTCCACCAGAAATAACCGGTCACGACGATCGCAAACGCCGCGCTGAACGCGTTCTCCGGGATATGAACATCGTGGCCAATATGGTGCAGCGTGTCCGTGAGGAAGCCTGCGAAATACTGACCCGCCGCTACCGAGCTGATGGGGCCGGTCAGGACGTAGTCAAACAGCAGCGCCGACACTGAGAGCTTGGCCAGCGTTCCGCCCAGCGCCTGCTTGACCACGCGGTACACACCGCCGCGCACGAACATGGCGCTCGACTCGATGTAGAGCGCCCGCACCGCGTAGCTGAAGATCATCACCGCCAGCACGAACCAGGGCGCGCTCTTGCCGATTACTTTCTCCGCGTCGCCGCCCACGTAGTAGGCTGACGACGCCAGGTCGGCAAGCACGATCGCGGCCGCCCGCCAGAACGAGATAAACGTCAACATCACCGTCGTGGCGACGAAGACTCGTACGGCTGGTTTTTGCAGATTGTTGGCTGGCGTGGACATTCAGTTCGCTGGTTCCCGGGCCCCGTCTTTCGTCCGAATCCCGCTTGATTCGGCTGCGCACGAGAATTGTGCGTAGTCTTGAAATCTACACGTTGAGACCACGGGTTGTCAGCTCACAAAAACGGATTCGCGGGCTCAGCCCCGCCGTGCCAGAAAAGTGCGGCTCAAGCGATCATGCCAACAGAGGCCGTCTACATCGACGAACCCCCACATCAGCCCCATGCCGAGCGACAGCGACGACAGCATCAACCCCATCGCCCGATGGCGTCTTTGCCGCATCAGAGGCGGCCGGCCCGCGAATGTGCATAGGCGAATGTGCGCCGCCATCATACCCATTGTCTTCCCGGCATGCACGACGAACAAGTATTGGTAGGCCGTCCACACCAGCACGGCCCCGGCCACAAAGCCCAAAATCAATGGCTTGCCTGGTGCCGGATGACCGAGCGCTTGGAACGCCACGGCCGCAAATACGCCGGTCGCAACTGCGGTCACGGCGAGGTCCACCATGCCGGCAACAAGCCGTCTGGAGATTCCTACTGCCTGGAGAGGCAGGTCCACATGTTCACGGCTGGTGGCAACCGCCGCCGCCGCGTCGGCCGCGTCGAGCTGCAATCCTTCGAGAAACGGCGTGGACGGAATCGCCTCAAGCTCTTCCGGTACATCGAGAATACGCGGCGCCTCGGCGGTCACCGGGTCGGCCAGGCGCTGCACCACCTCCGGCGCCAACGTGGACTGGCGGGGAAACGCGATGACCTTCCGCTTGGGACGCGGGCGCGGCGTCGAATCAACGAAGACCGTGTCTTCCTCTTCCGCGTGTAAAGCTTGCAAAACGAAGTTGTTGCTGGCCTCGGGAACTTCCGTAACGCTCGCCTCGCTTTCGCCTTCGGCAACGTCGTCGACCTCCGGCGCCACCGCCTTGTCGGTTGCGCAGAGTTCGGGCGGGCTAACCGGCTCGAATTCTGCCAGTCCGGGACTCGCTGTCAGCGCTGCTTCCGCTGCCGCCGGGACCGTCTCCGCGATTTCCTCCACAGGGAACGGGAAGCGCATGGTGTAGGCGCCTTCGATGCGGCGTCCGCGCCGGTGTTTATACCGCGCCAGTCGGTCCTGCACTTCGTTTCGCCAAACCTTTTCCGGCTCGCTTGCCCGGTTCACTTCGTCTGCGAATTGGGAGAGCTGCTGTTCCGTCATATCGTGGCGCGACTACCCCTTCGCCGTGCGGCGCTTCCGCCCACGGTCCGAAAAATGGCCTGTCATTCCCTCGGAGGACTGAAGACCGCCCGCTTCGTTGCTCGGGCACAAGCAAATAACAGCTCGGTGGCCGAAAGTGGAACAACCAGTCATTGCCAATCGGGTTTAAAGAACTGCCAGAGCTGCGTGGATCCGCCGTCAGCGCTTCGCGTTTGGCCTGAGTCCTTGCAACGTGCTAAGTTGCAAGGTTCGACTGAATTTATCTTCCCCGGCGAGGCAACGCGCGGCCTTCAATGATTCCCCGCACTCGATTGATTATCACGGCGCTCCTGGGAAGTCATCTGTTTGTTGCCCCTGCGCTAGTAACCAGCCAGCTACGGAGTGCGACGGATGCAGCAGAATCTGCACCACCTTCCTCAGCCCTTCCCTCCGACACGCAGAATCGAGCCCAACCCAGTCCGGCGCAGCCACCTGCAACGGACAAACAGGTCACGCCCGCCCCCGATGACGAGGGCATGCAGGTCATGGAAGAGGTCGTCCAACAGCAACTGCAGAGGGCCGCTGATGAGGCATCGGGCACGCCCCGCCCTCCAGCCAACATCGTTCTGAACCGCGACGAGGTCCTCATACGCGCTGACGAGCAGGAGAAAATTCAGGACGTTTACAAGGTCCGGGGCCATGTGGAAATCCGTTTCCGGAACAGTACCATCCACTGTGACGAGGCGATCTACGACTCCACAACCGGCAAAATCACCGCCACTGGCCATGTGGTGTACGACGGCGGCACCCACAGCGAGCACCTGGTTGGCACTCGCGCCACCTACGACGTCAGCCGCGATACCGGAACCTTCTACGATGTGACCGGATCCACCGGCGTTCAGGTTAAGAACCAGGCGATGTTCCTCCGCTCGTCCACTCCGTTCTTCTTCTCGGGCCAGGTCGTCGACAAGCTTGGCCCTGATTTGTATCGCGTGCACCAGGGTGTGGTCACTTCGTGCCAATTGCCTAAACCGAAGTGGGAATATCACCCCGCCACCGCCACTGTGGAAGTCGGCGGCGACGCTAAGATGTATCACTCCACTCTGCGCATCAAGGGCATCCCCGTCTTTTATTTTCCTTATGTCCAGCATCCCGCCGACAACCTGGGACGCCACAGCGGCTTCCTGATTCCCGCTATCGGGCAATCCAACTCCAAGGGATTTATCATCGGCGACTCTTACTATTGGGCCATTAACCGCAACTCGGATGCCGAGATCGGTGGCTATTATTTTTCTTCACGCGGCTGGGCGCAGGTCGGCAGCTATCGCAATATTGGCTGGCATTACGGGTTTCACACGGAGTATTACGGCGTAATCGACGAGCAGGGCAATCCCACCACGAAGGAGAACCAGGGCGGCCAGGAGCTCAAGGTCAACGGCTGGGCCAGCCTGCCCGACGGATTCCGGGGTGTGATCTCGGTCGATTACCTCAGCAGCTACGTCTTCCGACTGGCGTTTGGCCAGAGCTTTACCGAGGCCATCAACTCCGAAGTCCGCTCCTCAGGATTCATCAGCAAAAGCTGGTCGAGCAATCTGTTGGGTCTCTGGATCGCCCGCTACCAGAACTACCAAAGCACGGTTCACGGCGATGTAATTGACATCGCGCACATCCCCAGCTTTCAGATGGCGGGTCTGGAGGCACCGATTGGCAACTCCAGATTCATGTATACCTACGAAGTCGCCGGCGAGGGCGTGTCGCGCCACGAACCCGGCTTCCAGACGCAGAACGTCGTAGGACGCTTTGATGTCTATCCCACCATCTCGTTGCCGACGGTCTTTAAGGGCTGGACCTTCCGGCCGGAAGTTGGCGTGCGGGAGACGGTGTACAGTGAGCGCTTGCTGCCGACCGAGAACAACACCGGCGTCATCGGCGTCGCCGTGGCTCAGGCCCTCAACCGCAACGTCGAGCTGGCTTCCATGGAGGTGCGTCCGCCGGCCCTCGACCGAATCTTCGATCGCAAGATGTTCGGCTATGTGCTGAAGCATGTGGTCGAGCCTTATGCGGCATACCGATATGAAACCGGTGTCAGCAATTTCTCCAACATCATCCGCTTCGACGAGCGCGACATACTCGCCGACTCCAGCGGTGTAGAGTACGGCGTCGTCAACCGCCTGTTCGCCAAGAAAACCAAGGCGAGCGCCGAATGTTTCCAGCGCCCCAAGTCCCTCTCATCCGATGTGGCGGCGCCGGACGGCAGGAAAGTGACGTCTTCCAAGAAGCCCTCGTGTGACGACCAGGACGGCACCGCGCACGAGTTCTTAACCTGGACCATCGCCCAAAAGTACTTTTTCAATCCCTCGTTCGGAGGCGCCCTCGTGCCCAACCAGCGGAACGTCTTCGACAGTACCGTGGACTTCTCGGGCATCGCCTTCCTTACCCAGCCGCGCAACGCTTCGCCCATCATTTCGCGTCTGCTCGTACACAATGGTCCCTGGGATTTTCAGTGGAATCTGGACTACGACCCGGTCTTTCACCAGGTCAATTCCAGCTCAGTCTTTCTAACCCAGAAGCTGGCGCCAAAGTGGCTGGTAATGGGCGGACCGGTTTACATGCACGTTCCCGGCGAGGTGATTCCTTCCAACGTCAACCAAGTCCTGGCGCCCGACATCACCAACCAGATTCGCGTCGAGTTCGTTTACGGCGGTCTCAATAGTCGCGGATTCAGCTCGGCCGAGTCCATGATTTACGACATGAAGAACGGCTATCTCCAGGGCGCGACTGTCCAGAGCGCCTATAACTGGGATTGCTGCGGAGTCACCTTCGAGTATTCGCGCTGGGCACTCGGGCCTGTTCGTAACGAAAACGCCTACCGCTTTGCCTTTAGCCTCAGCAACGTCGGCACGTTTGGCAACTTGAAGCGCCTGCAGAGAATCTACTGAACCACAGGTTCGTAGCGCCGCTCGCCAGCTACAATCAAACCATGCCGGAAGCCAGCGAACCCGTGACTGACGCCCTCGAGTCCAAGTTCCGCGCTCTGCAACAGCAACTGGACGCGCTCGGGCGGGTCCTGGTGGCCTACTCCGGCGGCGTCGATTCGGCTTTTCTGGCTTGGGCCGCCTTCCGGCAGCTTGGCGACCAGATGCGTGCGGTCCTCGCCGACTCACCCAGCCTTGCCCGCTCGCAGATGCACGACGCCGTCGCTTTCGCGCAGGAGCAGGCTATCCCTCTCACTATCATCCAGACTAACGAAATGGAACGCCCCGATTACCGCCAGAACGACGGACTCCGCTGTTTCCACTGCAAGGACGAGCTGTTCACTGTAATGGAGGAGTTCAGGGCAAAGCAGGGTTTCGACATCATCGCGTACGGCGTGAACGCCGACGACCAGGGCGATTACCGCCCCGGACAGCAGGCTGCCCGCCGCCACGGCGTGGCCGCTCCTCTGCTCGATGTCGGACTCACCAAGCAGGACATCCGCGAACTGGCCCGTCGCGCCGGGCTACGCATCTGGGACAAGCCGGCCTCGGCCTGTCTGTCATCACGCATCGAATACGGGCGCCCGGTGACTCCCGAAGCTCTGCTCGTGGTCGAGCAGGGCGAGGAGGCCGTGCGCCGCCTTGGATTCCGCCAGTTCCGCGTGCGGCACCATGGCGACATCGTGCGCATCGAAATCGCCCGCGATGAATTGCCTCGCGCCCTCAGTTCCGCCATGGCGTCGGAATTTGCCCGTGTCTTCAAGGCCCTCGGCTTCGCCTACGTGACCCTCGACCTCGAAGGCTTCCGTTCCGGCTCAATGAACGCCGTCCTCCCGGTCGAAATTCTGACCCACGGCAAGGACTGAGCACCGTTGCTCCGCTGGCCGAAACGTCTGATCTCCATTCGCTTCGCAGCCTGCGCAAGGGTGGGCTCGCGTGAGATAATGAGGGTTTCAGGCTCTAACTTTAAGGTGGTCTGTCTCTTGTTGATGAAACGCGCAGTAGTTTTGTTGTTGTTGGTCAGCGCCGGGTGTTCGGCGCAAACCAGTCCAGCCAATCCCCCGGCAACAGCCGTCCCGCAATCCGCTGGGGCCGCCGTCTCCCCCGAATTGAAGGCCAAGATCCAGCGCCAGATTCAGGCACAGTATGACCTTCCACCCAGCATAACGGTCGATGTCAGTTCTCGGCGGCCTAGTGACATCCCAACGTTCGATGCCGTGACCATTACCCTGACCGGAAGTAGCGGCCATGAGCAGAAGGTCGATTTCCTGCTATCGCAGGACGGCAAGACCCTGGCCAAGCTCACCAGGATCGACCTTACCAAGGACCTCTATGCCGACCGCATGAGCAAGATCGACCTCAGCGGACGCCCGGTGCGCGGCAACCCCAACGCCAAGGTCACCTTGGTGAATTACGACGACCTCGAGTGTCCCTTCTGCTCGCGCATGCACGCGACCCTCATGCAGGAAATCCTGCCTGAGTACGGCGACCGCATCAAGATTGTGTACAAGGATTTTCCCCTGTCCATGCACCCTTGGGCCATTCACTCGGCCAATGATGCGAATTGCCTTGCCGTCGAGAATGGCACCGCTTACTGGGACTTTGCCGACTACGTACACGCCAATCAGAGGACCATTGGCGGACAGGACGTTCCGAAGGCCAAGGCTGAACTCGACCGCATCGCGCTCGACATCGGTAAGAAGCACGGCGCCGACATGACGCGCCTCCAGGCCTGCATCAAGGACCAGCCTGACAAGCAACTGAAGGCCTCCATGGCCGAAGGGGAGGCGCTCGGACTGAACGCTACGCCCACCATGTACATCAATGGCCAGAAACTGGAAGGCGCGGTGGATCCCGACGAGGTCCGGGCGATTCTGAACGCTCAACTGCTGGCTGCGGGAGTACAACCGCCAGCGCCGCCGGCCGCGGTTCCCCAGCCCACGAGCAAGTAGCTCGGCATGCCCCGACAATTGGCGCCGACGGATGATAGTGATCGCGAAGTACCGGGCAAGTTTGCCCAATACGAGGAGCTAGGTTTGAAATCGAACGCGAAGCGTGGACTGAGCGCCGCATCGGCAGCCGTTCTGGCGGGCACTCTCTTCCTGCTGTTGTCAGGCATCGGCTGTAATACCAAACAGGATTCCGCCGGGGTGATGGCGACCGTCAACAGCCGCAAGATCCTGCGTACCGAGGTGGACAAGTACTACAACAACCAGACCGCTGATGCTCCCCAGAAGCCCGCCGACGAGCAGGCGGATACCCTGCGCCTCAACATCCTCAAGCAGCTCATCGACAATGAGATCCTGATGCAGCGGGCCGAGAAGCTTGGCCTGCTGGCGACCGACGACGAGGTCAACAGCAAGCTGGCCGAAATCAAGGCCCCCTTCAGCCAGGACGAGTTTGACAAGCGGCTCGCCGCCCGCAACATTACCCTCGCCGACTTCAAGGCTGACCTGCGGCGCTCCATTACCGTCGACAAGGTGCTGAACAAGGAAATCACCTCCAAGATCAACATCACCGACGACGATATTACCTCGTACTACAACCAGCACAAGGCCGAGTTCAACCTGATTGAGCCGCAGTATCACCTGGCGCAGATTCTGGTCACCACGCAGCCCAATCCGCAGGCCCAGAACGTCGCCGGCAAGGCGCAAAACGCCGAGGAAGCGAAGAAGAAGATCCAGATGATCGAGAACCGCCTCGATAGCGGCGAAGACTTCGCCTCTGTCGCGATGGCGCTCTCCGAGCAGCCGGAGACGGCGCAGAACGGCGGCGATCTCGGCTTCGTGCCCGAGTCCTCTCTCAAGGGAGACCACACCGCGTTCGACGCAATCAACAAGCTCAAGCCCGGCCAGTACTCCGGCGTGCTGGTGGTGGGCGATCCCAACAGCCACCAGATCTTTGGCTTCCGGGTCGTCAAGCTTATCAGCAAGGAAGCGGCCGGCCAGCGCGAGTTGAAGGACCCGCGCGTCCAGCAGGCCATCCGTGAGCAGCTCCGCGATCGCAAGGAGCAGTTGCTGAAGGCCGCGTATTACGAGGTCATTCGCGACGAGGCCAAGGTCCAGAACTTCTTCGCTGAAGACATCCTGAAAAAAGCCGGCACTCTGAAATAGCGTCGCAGACGCTGAGTAGATTTCGTTGTCAATGAGCTGGCTTCGCGCGGACCTCAGTCCGCGCGATTTCATTCACCGCAGCCTTTCCAAGGCCCGCTCCAGATCTGCGAGCAAATCTTCCGTCTTCTCCAGCCCAATGTGCAGACGCACGATGCGGTGGCCGTACTCCGGCCTGCCCTTGAATCCCGTGAAGTCATATGCCACGGCAAGGCTGGCGACGCCTCCCCAGCTGTAGCCAATCTCGAAGAGTTCCAGCGCGTTCACGAACGCGAGAACTTTTTCTTTGGGAATGTCGGGTTTCAGTACGATGGAAAAAAGTCCGGATGACCCAAGAAAATCACGCTTCCAGAACTCGTGTCCGGGACACGACGGCAGCGCCGGATGCAGTACCCGCTCGACCTCCGGCCGCAGGCTGAGCCACTCGGCAATGTTCAGCGCCGAAGTCTCGATGGCCTTCAGGCGGACCGCCATGGTCTTCATGCCGCGCAGGGCGAGGCTGCAATCGTCAGGGGAAGCGGCAGCGCCCAACACCTGCTGATGCGCGCCCAGCGTCTTCCATAGCTTTTCGTCTCGCACGGTAATCGCGCCCAGCAGCAGGTCACTGTGCCCGGCAACGTACTTGGTCACTGCCTGTACGGAAATGTCCACGCCGTGCGCGAGGGCGTCGAAAAGGACACCTGCTGCCCAGGTGTTGTCCATGACCACGAGCGCGCCGTGGGCGCGCGCGGCCGCGGCGATGGCGGGGACATCCTGCACTTCCATCGTGATGGAGCCGGGGCTCTCGCACCACACCATGCGCGTGTTGGGCTGGAACAGCGCCTTGATGTCGCCGCCGATGCCGGGCGGGTAGAAAGTCGTCTCGACGCCAAAGCGCTGCAGGACAAAGCGCGCGAGCTTGCGGTTGGGGCCGTAGATGCTCTCCGGCACGAGAATGTGGTCGCCGGCCTTCAGGAAGGCCAGGTGAACGGTCGAGACAGCACACTGGCCTCCGGGCGTAAGCAGCGTGCGGTAGCCGCCTTCGAGCTCGCAGATCCTGGCGGCAAGCTCCAGAGTGGTTGGCGTGCCGTAGAGGCCGTAGGTGTAACCGACCTCATACTGGTCCCAGTCGTCGCTAATGTCGCCCGCGTCATCGAAAAGTACGGTGGAGCCGCGATAGGTCGGCGTCACCAGGGAGCGGAAGCCCTCGGGCACCTGCGCTTCCGAGTGGATGAGCTTGGTGGTCCAGTCCATCTTCATGGCTGCATTATAGGAGGCGGACACTTCAGCAATTAGGTGGTACCCCCTCTCCCTCCCTTTTTGTGTTTTCAGTGACTTGCGAGTGATTTTTGGTGCAGCCTTTGGAAAACAAAGGCTTTATAGGTACGTAATAGGAAACATTAGAGTTATGGGCGCGGTGCTGACGGGAGGCTGGCTCAGCGGGGAGGGCGGCGGCGGTAAGATCCATGGCCCAGAGCATCAGTCGGGTGGTGGCGAAGTCGACGCTGCCGGTGTTGATGACGCGGATAATTTCGATGCGGTTGACGGCGAGGTCGCTGCGGTCCATGGGCACACGAAGCCGAGGGAAGGAGGCGAGGCGGCGGGCGCGGGCCATGCTATGGAGACGGGCGCGGGTCCCAAGATGATGGCGGCAGCAGGCGCGCCCGCGGACGGCGGGGCCGTGACAGTGGCGGCCGTTGGGGAAAGTGTGTCGGCAGAGACGGATGACGAGATGCGAGTTCATAGAGCCCTCCGCAGGGTCATTCGTTCAGGATAGGGTCACGTGCGGAGGGAATGCGAGAGGGAAAATGTGGGGCAACATTACGAAAGTAACCAAACGTTCCCGAAATGGGCAGAATGGGGAAAGCACCGTCCGGCGGTTGGCAACACCCCCACATATCCCAAAAGAATTATGTGAGCCGCTGGCGGAAATTACAACCATCGCGGTGGCAAGTGTAGTGAGCCCAAGTTAGCGTCCCGGTTTTGGACGCTAACCTGGGAGCAGGAATGTGCGCGGAGCGGCGCCTGTCGCCGCCAACTCACGGTCTCTCGCCGTCCATTCCGATTCAATTTCCACTACTCCGATCTCGCGAAAAGCATAATGCCGGAAGCTACTCCAGTGCCAGTCTTTCGCCTCCTTCACCAGTCCGCGCTTCACGGGGTTCCGATGCAGGTAGCGCAGCTTCACGGTGAACTCCTCGGCATTTCTGACGTTGCGGTCATAGTACCGTTTCTGCCAGAAGAAACCGGCGGGGTGCCCTAGGTTCGCGCGCGTTCTTGGCGCGCTAATCTGGGCGGCCGCACATCGGCCATGGAGCCGCTTAGTAAACGACAACTTTAAGTAGTGGATCGCGTCGGCCAGCATGCCGTGCTCGGGCTCGCTCAACAACAGGTGGACGTGTTCGGGCATCACCACGTAGCCATAAACGCGCAGGTCGAAACGGCGGCGCATGCCTTCCAGGCAGACGGGAAACAGGTCGTAGACTTCCGCGCGATTGAAATTGGGCTGGCGGCGATAACAACTGAAGGTGACGAAGTGAGACTGTCCAGATTGCTGGCGCCGGCGCAGACTGGCTGGCATGGAGGGAATTTACAACATTCGCCGTTGTGGGTGCAGTGATCCCAGGTTAGCGCGCCAAGAACGCGCGCGAACCTGGGGCACCCGGCGTAGAGCCTTGACTGGCCTCCCGCGCTCCGTACACTCCCAGAGGAAAAAATGGGAGATGTTGCGCTGCTCTTTCTTTTCAACAAGTTCGCCTGCGGTAACCGGAAGTCGCTCTTACAGCAACCTGAATCGGAGATGTGATTTTTTTTCAGCGGTTACCATTCAGCGCCCATCGGGCGCCCGCAGCACCCTTGTAGGGGTGACGTGTCATCCCTAACCCGACGCCGCAGGCCGATTTCACGTACCCCTAAGCTTTCGGGCCGATCAAGCCGCACTCGAAGACGTTCAGCCGATAACCTTTTCACGATTAGTCTCGAGGTACCGACTACCGCAAAATCGACTCAAAGCGCTTTGAAACTCACAATTGAGAACGATCAGAACGAGCATACAAGAATCGCGGTAAGGCAAGAGGCGGTTGCTCGCTGGAAGGTTGCTTACCTCACAAGCCATCGAGGAAACGTTCCCGGATCGAATTGGATTGAAAGGTCGGGGAGCAACAGCCGGGAAAGATTGCTGCCTCGAGTCCGGCAAACATGGCAATGATGCAGTCTGTTATACCCCTCTTAGCAATGGACGTGTCTGGATGCAGTGAATTGCAGAGGCTCGCTGAGCGTTTAGTATTGCTCAGGGAGGTCAACCGCGACTGTCCGCCGGAAGTGAGCATCTGGGTTCGTTCCTCCGGACGAAGTACAACCGATATCCAAGGCGGTGCTGCTCGATCGAGCTTCAACACGCTAACCCGGCGAGTCGAGACTTTGCATTCAACGGTGTCTCGGTAAGAAATTCGCACCCAGCGTCTCCATCTGCCGCTTGAAAGCGTATCTTCCCCGAGGCGTAGTTCGGCGGCAAACGCTAAAACAAACCTAGCAAGACGGCTACCGTAATCCCTGGCCCGGTATGTGCCAGTGACTAGCTCGCGCCAACAAAGAACAGAGAGCTGGCACCGAGCCGCAATAGATAAACCTAGATGCGATGCGACCCGTCTTCGGAATTAGCCCGCGATATTCATAACAGTTTCCTCTAGTGGCAGATCGGGGTCACGGTTGTGTCCTGAGCAATTGCAGCACCACCTATCCTCCCGCTCCGATTCCAGCGGTGATATTAAGCTGCCATACTCCACCAGTTCCAACCGAACACTCGCCTCCGTTGCCCAAGCCATCTGCAACGCTGCCGGAGGCGTCGACAGAAGGGCCTCCGAGCTGTTGTGGGCTGGTGGCATTGGAGAATGTGACTTGAGGGCCGCCCAAGACACCGGCCCCCCATGTTGGCCCTACAAAGCTGTCATTGAATGGCGCTATGTTGCCGCCGACAGTGGTCAGGAAAGCCCTTATCCATTTGGGCTGACCACCAGCTGTCGTGAGCAGCTCCAGCAGGCCGAACCAGTGACCGGCACCATGCTGACCGCCACTCCTACGCCAATGTTTTGTTGAGAAAACTGCGACGCTGCAGAGAGTCCCTTTATACAGCCCCTTGGAAGGCGGTGGCCTGAACGCAATTCTGTACTGGCGGTTAGCTGGCCCCTTTACAACAGGATTGCTTTTGGGCGGACGACTGACTCCCGGTCCCGCCACCCCCGCCCCCGGCGGAGCGACTGCAGGCTCCAGGAAATGCACATGGCATTTGCGGTGATCCTTGAATCATGAACGTCCACCAACTAGGATCCCGTGCAACTCCATAACGGCTTCCGTCTGTGCATGCTCCGACGGTTATTCTGCGGTTCCACCTGGACAATCGACATCCAGGCCCGATGCGGTCTATGCATCTCAGCGGGTTGTTGGCGACGTATGCATATCGGTTCCAGGTCTGGGGGTTGGTGGGGTCGACGGCGGCGAGGCCGGCGGGATCGGGCACCAGCCAGCGTCCCTGCGATGCGGCGTGCTGGCGGAGGAGGAAATCGTAAATCCCCTGCGAGCTGGCGATCACGTCCTGAGTCTGTCCGGTGAAGGAACGGTCAATCGTGCCATTCTCGGCATAGGTCTCGCCAAAGGGAGCGTAGGACAAGCTGTACTGCACCGTGCCCGAAGGAGTGCCGGCGAAGCGCGACGAACCCAGCCAGTCGGCGTGGCGGTAATACTGCAGTCCGCTGGAGTTGTACACCGCCTGCACGCCCGCCGCCAGCGGCAGCGTGTACTGCTGCAGGGTCTGTCCGGATTGCTGGCGTCGCCGGAGGCTCGCGGGCATGGAGGGAATTTACTACATTCGCCGTTGTGGGTGCAGTGATCCCAGGTTAGCGCGCCAAGACCGCGCGCGAACCTGGGGCACCCACAGCGTTATTGTCCGGGCGTAAATCGGTTACCTGGGGCACCCGGCCGATCTGTCAACTCAATTTGCGCAATCATATACTCACGTAATCCACGGGATATGGCGGGATGTCGCGGAATGCGGCGATACGAATTTTCAAGGGTCAATCGCTCAAATAGTCGCCCACTGGAACGCGGGCGGCCAAATCGTTGGCAGGCAGCAGGCCAGAGAGTCGTTCGGGCCCAGTGGTCAGCTAGTGTTAGACTGCTCGAGTTTATAGAAGCTTGGTGGTTTCACTGATGATTACGATCTCGAAGGAAGACTACCTAAAGGCCATCGCCGAGGCGGAAGCCGAAGGCGAAGCTGTCATTCCTGCGACCCTCGCGCATTGGCTATTGGTGACCCGGCCCGCGGTAACGTTCGCCCTGAAGCGGCTTACCAAAGATGGTTTCGTCGCCATCAAGAGCGACGGCCATGTCCGGCTCACGCCGCAGGGCCGCGAAATCGCCGAACGGACCATCATCCGCCACCACCTGATTGAACGGATGCTATCGGAAATTTTCGGCATGAAGTGGTACGAAGTCCACGACGAAGCCGAGCGTCTCGAACACGCGGTGTCTCCGGCGTTCGAGGCCAAGCTGGTGGAACGCCTGGGACAACAAGCCGTGTGTCCCCACGGCAATGGCCTAGGACTGCGCAGTCCCGCTGAACGGCGCAAACGCGGCTTGCGCCTGCTGACCGAGGCTGACCCAGGCTCAAAATACAAAGTGGCCAGCGTTTACGAGCGGGACCGCAAGCTCCTGGAATTCTTCGACCAGGAAGAGATCAGGCCGGGGGTCCGCATCATCGTCGAATCACGGAATTACGACGGCACGGTGTCCGTGTCCGTGGGCAGGCGACAGATCCGGCTGGGGGGCGCGGCAGCAGAACGGATCTGGGTTTCGAAAGCACAATAATTTCCATCCTATTAACTATAGTTAACACTTCATGGTGTATCCTAGTTTCACCGCGAGGAGAGCCCTGTCCTCCGGATTCTGGGGTCGGCCGTGAGACAGAAGTTTCGATTGATTTCGCCGGGAGCGATTTGCTTCGCGCTTTTGGCCGCTGCGGGTGTCCTGCTGGCTTCGGCCGGCGCATGGGCCCAGGGCGAAACAACCAGTGCCATCCTTGGCCAGGTCGCCGACACCACCGGCGCAGCGGTGCCCGGCGCCCTCGTTACGGTCGTCAGCCGCGACACCGGTCTGAAGCGGGCTGCGAAGACCGACGAATCCGGCCGCTTCAACTTCCCACAGCTACTACCCGGCGCCTACACGGTCCGTGCGGAGGCCCAAGGCTTCGAGCCCGCTCTGGCCAATAACGTCGCCGCCGGGCTAGGCCAGAAGCAGACCGTGAACCTGACCCTCAAGGTTGCGCAAACCCAACAGACGGTCATGGTCACGTCGGAGGCGGCCATCCTAAATCCTGACAACGCCAATACCACAACGACCCTGAGCGCGCAGGCGCTCGAAGACCTGCCCAATCCCGGCGGCGATCTGACCTACCCACTGCAATTTGCCCCCGGGGCGGTCATCAACACGGCGGGCAGTGGGAACGACTTCGTTGGCGGAACCAATGGTTATGGCAACGTGGAATTCAACGGCCTGCCCGCGCTCTCTAATGGCTACATCGTGGACGGCCTCGAGACGAACGATCCGTTGACCAATCTCAACAGCGGTCTTTCGACCAACCTGGTGCTAGGCCTCAACTCAATTTCGGAAGTGACCGTCAACACGCTCTCGTATTCCGTCGATCAGGGCCGCTACGGAGCGTCGCAAATTAACTATGTAACTAAATCCGGCACCAACCAGTTTCACGGCAATCTCTACGAGCTCTGGAACGGCGCGCTCCTGAACGCGTCTGACTACTTCCTCAATGCCACATCCGGCAATCAGAAGCCGGGCTCGGTGGTCAATCATTTTGGAGGCAGCCTGGGAGGCGCAATCATCCATGACAAGCTGTTCTTCTTTTTCGACAGCGAGTGGGTGCGCATCGCTCTGCCTATCTTCTCCACCGTGACCGTGCCCACCGCAGCCTTCCAGCAGTACGTGTTGCAGCAGCTGCCCCTGGGCGGCACCGATTCCGTCACCGGCTCCCACTACGCGGCTTCTCCGCAGCAAGTGCCGTTTTATCAGAAGATGTTTTCGCTTTACTCCAACACCAGTGGCACGCCACTGGCGGTGCTTGGCTGCCCGTTCAATTCGGATGGCACTTCAGTCGGCGGCTCGCCCCCAAACGGAAACGGTTGCGCTAATCGTAAAGGCGTCTCGCATTCCAGCGACGACCACGAAGAGGTGCAGACGGCCCGCATCGACTACAACATCGGCCCTGACGACACAGCCTGGTTTCGCTTTCAGGCCGACACCGGACTGCAGGCTGCCTACACCGACCCCATCAATCCGCTTTTCAATTCCATCTCCTCGCAACCTCTGTATTCCTTTGCTGCGGGCTACACGCACGTCTTTTCGCAAAACCTGGTGAACGATTTCAACCCGGCATTCTCGTGGTATGAAAGTCTGTTTGCTCCGAGCGATTTTCAGCAGACGCTGGCGGCGTTTCCCATCGTGCTGCAGGGAATCGGCGGCAACGCACCCTTCACCACCGTCGGAGGGCTCGACAACACGTGGGTCCAGGGACGGCGGGTGACGCGATTCTTCATTAACGACAATCTGGCGTGGAGCCACGGCGCGCACGAGTTGCGTTTCGGCACAAATATTCGCATCTTTCGTCTGAACGATTACGACTTCGGGCAGGGATCCGTCCCCACGGTGGCCTACACGACCCTGCCGCAATTTATCTACGGCGTGGCCTCGACCGCGAGCAAGACCTTCCCCACGTCCACCAATGAACCCTTCAACTTCCTCAACCTTGATTTCTATGCCCAGGACACATGGCGGCTCACGCCCTCGCTGACCTGGACGTTTGGCCTGCGCGATACCTACAACAGCAACCCGCTTAATCCGCATTACCAGGTGGCGCGCCTCGACGGTTCGTTCTATGCCATCCCCCACGATGTGAACCAGCCGCTGAATGAGGCCATCCAGACGGGGCTTGGACATCTCTTCGAATCCACACCGCTGGCGATTCTGCAGCCGAGGACGGCGTTCGCCTGGCAGTTCGAGCCAAACAGCGTTCTGCGCGCAGGCTTCGGCGTCTTCAGTGACATCCTTCCCGGCAGCATTGCCGACCTGGTCGGAATGAACCCGCCCTATGTGCAGACATTTCAGGGCGGACTGCTGGGTAGCGTCGGCGGCACAGCCATCGCGCCGGGTGTTCCCAACAGCGCCGTCGATGCCACCATCGCGGCCAACCGGAGATTCATCAGCGGCTTCGCGGAAGGCCAGCTTTCCTGTGCTTCGGCGCTTTCGAATTCCGCAACCTGCCTTCCGCCGGTCGCCATCACCGCAGTTCCTGACGGCAAACTCCATGCCCCGTACTTCATGCAGTGGAGCCTCGGCGTTGAGCATCAGTTTGGAAACACGGCAAAAGTACAGGCGCAATACGTCGGCACTCGCGCCGTCAACCAGCCTTACCTCACCCAAGCCAACGGATACCAGACGGTGTGCCCCGGATGTTTCTCGCCGTTTCCGTATGGCCAGCCGACCGACCCAAGATTTGGCGCCGTAACGCAGTTTGAGACCGGCGCCAACAGCCACTACAACGGACTGCAGCTGAGTGCCATGCAGCGCATGAGCCACGGTTTCCAGGGCCAGATCAACTACACATGGAGCCACTGCCTCGACACAGTTTCGAACGGCGGCTTTCTCCAGTTTTCCGCGGGAGGAATTCTTTCACCGCTGCCCGGCGAGTTGGCGCGCGATTACGGCAACTGCGACTACGATATCCGCCACAACCTTACCGCACAGTACACGTATCAGTTGCCGTTCAAGGTCCAGAACCGCGAGTTGGGATACATCGTGAATGGGTGGCAGATTTCCGGCAGCATCTTCTGGCATAGCGGGGTGCCGTTCTCGGTGTTGAGCACACCCTACGCGGCAAACGGCAACGGCATCGTGCAAGGCAGCGGGCCACAGTTTGCCAGCATCGTACCGGGAGTTGACCCTTACTGCCGCCACTGCAACATCCCGGGCGTCACGCAGCCGGGGACGATCCAGTGGCTGAACCCCGACGCGTTCGTTTCTGCCGTCGACCCCTCGACTGGAACTTGTAGCGGCGGTGACACCACGCAGAATTGCCAGTTCGGCAACCTCGCCCGCAACGCCCTGCGCGGGCCCGACTTCTTCTGGAACGACCTTTACATCACCAAGTTGTTTCCCTTGTCGGAGCGGCTCACACTGCGCTTCGACGTGCAGTTTTTCAACGTCTTCAACCATCCCAATTTCGGACTCCCCAGCAACGTCCTCGCCGGCGTGTCGGGCAACTCTTCCACCCAGACGGGATTTGGCGCACTGACCTACACAACGTCGCCTCCGACGGGATTACTCGGCGTCGGACTGGGAGGCGACAGCAGCCCAAGGATGATTGCGCTTCAAGCGCGCATTGAATTCTGACTTGGTCGTCCAGCTGATCTCACAGTTGCGGGGCGGCGGTGTCTGAATTGCAGGAAATACGGACGATGACCGCCAGTTGACCGGGACGGCCCTATTACTATTACTAACGACCCAATCGGTACGTAGCTTAAACCAGCAATTGACGTCTGATGGCGGACGATGATCCGCTACTCAATCACCGCCAGCGTGTCACCGGGATTTACGGTGGAGCCCTCGGAGGTCAGGATCTTTTGCACCTTGCCGTCTTTGGGCGATTTCATTTCGTTCTGCATCTTCATGGCTTCCATGACGATGATGCCCTGGCCGGCCTTGACCTCGTCACCGATGGCGACGCTGATGCGCAGGATTTTGCCGGGCATGGGAGCGATGATCTTCTGCGGCCCGGCTTCGCCTTCGCCGGCAGCGCGGCGAGTGCGGAGGGAGCGCGGGTCTTGCACATCGATGGCGTAGCGGGCGCTGCCGACGATCAGGTGAATCTCGCCCTGCAGCGAGCGCTCACGCTTGATCTCGAAGGCGTCGCCACCGACCAGCACGGACATGACGTCGCGGGCGGTGAGAGCGGCGTCCACTTCGATCTCGTGGCCGTCTACTTTGCACGACCAGGTTTTTTCGCCCTGGGTGAGTTCGAGGCGATGGGATTTGCCGTCAACGATTACGTCGTAGGTCATAAGAGGTAACTGGTAACTAGTAATTGGTCATTCGTCATTCGCTATTAGCCGTTAGCTATTTCATTCATCGCGGTCGCATCCCGTCCATGCGCGCGGAGCGCCGCCAGTTGCTGGGTGCGGGCGGGGCGGCCTTGCCGTTGGCTGGAGCGGGAAGCCCGCCCTCTCCGGGGAAGGTGTGCTTTGGATCCATGGTGGCGAAGATGCCGGCCGCGACCGTCGCAATCATCTCGTGATGGGGGTTGCTTTCCACGGATTTGTTGGCCAGCAAGCGCTCGAGGAAACCGGTGTCGATGTTGCCAGCGCGGAAGTCCGGGTCCTTGAGAATGCGGCGGAAGAGCGAAATGTTGGTCTTGATGCCGCCGACGAAATACTCGTAGAGCGCACGCTCGAGGCGCTGGATTGCCTGCTGGCGAGTTTCGGCGTAGCCCACCAACTTGGCCAGCAGGGGATCGTACTCAATAGGCACCGTCCAGCCTTCGTACATGCCGCTGTCGCGGCGGATGCCGGGCCCTGACGGCGAGATCAGCCGCGTGATCTGTCCCGGCGAGGGGAAGAAGTTGTTGTCAGGGTCTTCGGCGTAAACGCGGCACTCGATAGCGTGGCCGCGCAGGGTGATGGCTTCCTGCTTGAACGGGAGGGGCTCGCCGGACGCAACGTGCATCTGCAGGTGCACGAGGTCGAGTCCGGTGACGAATTCGGTGACGGGATGCTCGACCTGCAGGCGAGTGTTCATTTCGAGGAAGTAGAAATTCCTGGCCTGGTCGACGAGGAACTCGACGGTGCCCGCGTTACGGTAGTTAGCCGCCTTGGCCACACGGACCGCGACCTCGCCCATGCGGCGGCGCATGTCGGGATCGACGATGGGCGAGGGCGCCTCTTCGAGCACCTTCTGATGGCGGCGCTGGACGGAGCATTCGCGCTCGCCGAGGTAGACGACGTTGCCGTACTCGTCGCCGAAGATCTGCATTTCGATGTGGCGGGGGTTGATGATGGCCTTCTCGAGATAAACTTCGTTGTCGCCGAAGGCGCGTTGCGACTCGCTGCGCGCGTTTTCGAAGGCCGAGCGAAGGTCTTCCGGCTTATGGACTAGGCGCATGCCCTTGCCGCCGCCGCCCGCGGCGGCCTTGAGCATCACGGGATAGCCAACCTGTTCGGCCATGCGCGCGGTGGCCTCAAACTCCATGCCCCGCTCGGAGCCGGGAACAAACGGCACGCCCGCTTTCTTCATGTGCTGGCGGGCACTGGTCTTCGAGCCCATCATCTCCATGGACTCGGGCGTGGGGCCGATGAACTTGACGCCGGCGTCACGGCAGGCCTTGGCAAAGCGCGCGTTCTCTGACAGGAATCCGTAGCCGGGGTGGATGGCCTCGGCGCCGCTGCGGCGGGCCACGTCGAGGATCTTGTCGATGTTGAGGTATGACTCGCTGGCCGTGGCCGGACCGATGTGGTAGGCGTGATCAGACTTGCGCACGTGCAGGGCACGGCGGTCGACGTCGGAAAAGACGGCGACCGATTCGATGCCCATTTCGCGGCAGGCGCGGATGATGCGGACGGCGATTTCGCCGCGGTTGGCGATGAGAATGCGTTTGAACATGCGTACGCCTTCAACGCGGGGAATGCGGCCGGCCGTAGGGCAAAAATGTCCTGCGGCGCGCAGCTTTCTCCGCGTCAAAGCAAGAATTGTACTGTATGGGACGGCGGGGGCGAGTGACGCAATCACACATGACAGTGACACAAAAAGAAGCCCCTCCCGGAGGAGGGGCGAATTTCACACCAGGGCCGTGGAGCTTACTTCGCCGGCTCGGTGGTGACGAGTCCGGAAGGACCGGCCTTTTCGGCCTTGACCTTCTTGGTGGCGATGGTCTTGTCAACCCAATCATCCGCCGTCTTCAGGTCGGCTGCACGGGCTTCAGGATTGTCGCACTCGAGGTCAGCGCGCTCGCGATACATCAGGTTGAGGTAAGCCATGGCGTCGTCGTAATCGGGACGGAGCTCGATCGCCTTTTGCAGCTTGGCAATGCCGTCTTCGACGACGGCCTGGTTGCCCGAAATCGCCTTCTGCAGCTCAGCGCAAGTCTTCTTGTCCTTGATGTCGTCGGTCGGCTTCAGGCCCAGCTTGGCGCGGGCTTCAATGCGCGGCTGGTAGGCCTGCGTCCAGTCGATCACCGCGATGGAGTAATAGGTTTCGGGATCGTTGGGGTCGAGGGCGGCTACCTGCTCGTGATACTGCTTGGCCATGTCCATCTTCTTCATGTTGAAGTAGAGGGAGGCGATGCCCTTGAGAGCCAGGATCTTCTGCTCCTTGGGCGGATTAGCGTCCAACACCTTCTTGAACTCGTCGATGGCCTGCTCGGCGTAGCGGTTGTTTTCCGGCGAGTCTGCCCCGGGGATGTATTGCTGCATGTACGCGGTTGCCAGATAAAGACGGGCATTGAGTAAGGTCGGATCCAATTGCACCGCGTTCTTGAAATGTTCGATGGCTTCTTCGTACTTGGCGCTCTTGTATGCGTTCACGCCCTTGTTGATCTGGTCACGCGCCCGCAGTTTCTCGCAGCCCACGGCCGAGAGCAGCGCCAGCAGCACAGCTAGGATGGTCAGTATCCGTGCGGTCTTGTTCATGTGTGGTTTCACTCTCCGTTACGTGTTGTCAGGTCGCATGGCAGGGCGGAACGCCGATTTCCGGCGTCCCGCCATACCAAAGGAGGAGTGCTTCCCGATTCACGTTCCTGTTACTCGACCTGCTACTGGCCGGCTTCGATCTTGGCGGTGATGAGCCCGACCTTATCGACGCCCGCCGAGTGCGCTATGTCAATCACCTGCGCCACTTCGTTGAAGGTGAGATCCGGATCGGCCTTGACGAACATTACTTTCTCGGCGCGGGTCTTGAAGATGTCGTTTAACCGGCCTTCAAGGTTCTCCCACGTGACGTCGTCCTGGTTGATCTTCAGATTCGCCTTGTCACCGCTGCCCTTGAGCAACTGCACCACCACGGTGCGGTCGCTAGGGGGTGGATTGTTGTCCTTGTTCTTGGGCGGCTGGGGCACCAGCGCGTCCAAGCCCTTCGGAGTCAGCGGCGTGATGACCATGAAGATGATCAGCAGCACCAGCAAAATGTCGATCATCGGCGTGACGTTGATATCACACGAGGGGCCGCCTTTGCTTCCCCCTGCTACCATTCCCATAACTGACTCCCGTTATTTCGCCGGGGCCGGCGGAGTTTGCGCCGCCGCTCCCGTCTTCAGCTGTTCCGTCAGTAAACCCACATCATCGACGCCGGCCGAACGGACGTTGTCGACCACGTCCACTACGTTGCCGTAGCGGGCGCGTGCATCCGACTTGATGAAGACGCGCTTGTCCACTTTATTGGCCAGGCGGTCCTTGACCAGTTGGGTCAGCTTGTCGGCGTCCACGCGGTCGGAGCCAAAGTAGATTTTGCCATCGCGCATGATCGAAACCAGCAAGGCATCTTCCTTGTCGGCATCGGGCATGGGAGTTGGGCTGGCGACCTTGGCCATGTCCACGCTGACGCCTTTCTGCAGCATGGGTGTGATGACCATGAAGATGATCAGCAGCACCAGCATCACGTCCACCATGGGCGTGACATTGATGTTCGAGTTTATTTTCGAGCCTTCGTCGCGTTTGCTTAACGACATGGTTCAATCTCCCCGTAGTATCGGAATCTGGCCTACAGCACGTGCGCCAAACTCCGTCTACCGGCGGACGGCTCCGCGACGCTTCAGGAAGTAGTCAATCAACTCGCTGGAGCTGTTGTCCATTTCCACGTCAAAGGCTTCCACCTTGCCGGAGAAGTAGTTGAACATCATCACGGCCGGGATGGCGACGAACAGTCCGATAGCGGTGGTCACCAGGGCTTCTGAAATACCGCCGGCGACGGCGCCCAGACCGGTTGCCTTCTGGGTCGAGATTTCCTTAAACGCGTTGAGAATGCCGACGACCGTTCCAAGCAACCCGATGAAAGGTGCGGTGGAACCGATGGTGGCCAGGCCGCCCAGACCGCGCTTCAATTCGGCGTGGGTGATGGCTTCGGCACGCTCCAAGGCGCGCTGCGAGGCTTCGATCTGCTCGCCCGGGATGTCGGCCGACTCGCCGTGGGCGCGGAACTCGTGGAGACCGGCGCTGACGACCTTCGCCAGGTGGCTCTTCTTGTTGCGCTCGGCAATCTTGATGGCTTCGTCGATCTTGCCTTCGCGCAGGGCGCCGGCGACGGCGGGGGCGAATGCACGCGACTGTTTGCGGGCGGCGCTGTAGGCCATGGCGCGGTCAATCATCACGCCGATGGACCAGCCCGACATGATGAACAGGATGATCACGACGATCTTCGCCAGGATGCCCATCTGCCTCCAGAGCGAAACCGGGTCCCATCCCACTGCGGCTTCCTGGAACATCCAGACGGCGGCATTGGGTACATGGCTAAGTGCGTAGGTTGCAACGTTTGCTAAAAGCATGGATCGAATTCTCCTCCTCAGGAACTTTCGTTACGGCAGTACGTATCTCGGTATTCAGGTGAAACGGAACTTCTGGGACAATGCAACCGCCCCAAATCTCGTGCCAGCACACAGTCTGTCGGCTATCCTCCGGCCAGCGTGAAGTTGACGTTGATGGTGGTGTCAACCTCGACCGGCTCGCCATTCAGAAAGTACGGCTTGTACTTCCACTGCTTGACGGCTTCGATGGCCGCCGGGGCCAGCATGGGATGTCCGCTGACCAAGGTCAAATGTTCGATGGACCCGTCTTTGCTAATCACCGCCTGCAGCACCACCGTACCCTGAATGCGCGCCTGACGGGCGAGCGCAGGATAGTTGGGCTTGACCTGGCGAATCAGCAGACCTGCCGACACGCCCTGCGAGACGCGGACGCGCTGCGGCGTGGCTGCCTTGGGCACGACGGCCGGAGCGTTGCTGATGATGCCGCCCAGTACGCCACCCATTCCGCCTGGTACGCCGCCCGGTACGCCGCCCACGACGCCGGCCACGCCCGTCGAAGGCGGTGGCGGTTCGTCTTCCTTAATCATGGCGACTTTTTTCGGGATGGCCGTCGGGGTACGCAACTGACCGTTGTCCAAGTCGCTGGTCCGGGGCTTTACGATGTGCACTTCCGGCATGGCGGCTGGGGGAGGGGGTGGCGGTGGCGGTGGCGGAGCCACCAGGAAGGTCATCAACTGCGCCTTCGGCAGCGCCTCTGTAAAGATGAGCGGTAGCAACACTAGCACGCCAATGAGCAGAATCTGGAGGATGAAAGAAATCGCAGTCGTGGCGCCCTGCTTCGTCTTTAGCTTGCCTCCCGACTCCATGAGGCTGTCTTCAAACATAGCCCTATCTCCGTAGAACTCTTTTCTTACTTTGACACCGGCAAACTGCTTTTTGCTCCCAAAATCCGATTACCGTAAAGGACCCGCGCCGTCCGACCGCGTGCGCTCATGCTGCACGCCAACCTGGCTTCTAACCGAAGGATTTGAATATACACCCCGGAAGCCACTTGTGTTCACCAGAAAATCGATTATGCCTTGGCCTTCGCCTTTTCCCGCGCCGAACCGGCCGCCGGTAGAGTAGCGCGCCCTGTCTTCTTAAGGCCGGTATTCCTGATACGCGACCAGCATTGGCGCCGCCACCGCGATCGAGGAATAGGTTCCGATCAGGATGCCGATCACCAGGGCCAGCGAGAATCCCCGCAGCACTTCGCCGCCGAAAACATATAACGAGAGTACGGTGAGGAACGTCAAGCCCGAGGTTAAAATCGTCCGGCTCAGGGTCTGGTTGATGCTCCTGTTCACCACGGTAGCCAGGTCCTCGCGCCGCATCAGCTTGATGTTCTCGCGGATGCGGTCGTACACAACGATGGTGTCGTTCATCGAGTAACCGATGAGCGTCAGGATGGCCGCAATTACCGTCAGAGTGATGTCTTTGTTGAGTAGCGAGAAAAATCCCACGGTGATAATGGTGTCGTGGAAGCACGCCACCACCGCGCCAACGCCATAAATCAGCTCGAAGCGGAACCACAGGTACACCAGCATGCCCGCCAGCGAATACAGCGTCGCCCACAAGGCCTGCTTGCGCAACTGTCCGCCCACCTGGGGGCCCACGATCTCGACGTTGCGCACGGCGAAATTCGAGGCATAGAAGTCCGGCTCCATCGCCGCGATCACTTCCGGCGGGGCCACAGCCTTTAACTCGTCGACCGACGTGAGTACTCCGCCGTGCTCCTTGTTACGGAAGTCGTCAATCTGCTGCGCAATCGCCAGGTACTTCGCGGCAGCGTCAATGCCCCCGATGTGCAGCGGATCTTTGGCGAGCAGAAACTGCTGCAGACTCGACGGACCGGTGTTGTTGAGATCGCGTTTCCCCGCCTGCTGCGCCTCGCTGGACTCCAGCGCCTTGATGATCGTGTTCTTGCCCTGGTCGAGCGCCGACTCGTTGGTTTCGCGCTGTTCGAGCGCCACCAGCACTTCGTTATTGCCGGCTTCGCCAAAGCGCTGAATCTTGGGGTCTTTCAAACCGGCGCGGTCCATGGCCGAACGGATCTGGCCCAGGTCAGGAGTCTGGGCGAACTTCACGTAGACGAGCGTGCCGCCCTTGAAGTCCACTCCAAATGGAATGCCGTGCCAGAAAAAGATGGACAGCAGTCCGGCGACGCTGAAGATCAGTGAGAAGGCAAGGAAATACCACTTCTTGCCCAGGAAATCGATATTGGTATCACCAAAAAACTCCACTGCGAACCCCTTAGATGCTTAAAGCCTCGCCACGCTGGTGGCGACTGAGGATGGCGTCGAAAATCACGCGTGATACAAAGACGGAAGTGAACAGGTTGGCCGCCAGACCAAAGCTCAGGGTCACGGCAAAACCGCGCACCGGCCCGGTTCCGAACAGGAACAGAATGATGGCCGACACGATGGTGGTCACGTGGGTATCGACGATCGTTACCCAGGCATGCTTGAAGCCCTGCTCCACCGCCTGCGGCGGCGTCTTGCCGTGCCGCAGCTCTTCCCGGATGCGCTCGAAGATCAGAACGTTTGAATCCACACCCATACCAATGGTGAGGATGACGCCGGCTATTCCCGGAAGCGTCAAGACTCCGCCGGTGAATCCCAAAAAACCCAGCAGGATGACCAAGTTCAGGAACAGTCCGAGGTCGGCGTTAATGCCCGCGAACTTGTAGTAGACGAGCATGAAGACCATCACGGCGAGCATGCCAAAGATTGCCGCACGCACGCCCGCACGGATCGAATCCGCACCCAGCGACGGTCCCACGGTGCGCTCTTCCAGGTACTTGATGCCCGCCGGGAGCGCGCCCGAACGCAACGTCAGCGACAGGTCCTGGGTCTGCTGCTCGGTAAATGCGCCGGTAATGCGGCCCTCGTCGCGGATGGCTTCCTGGATGGTCGCCACTTCCATGACCTTGTTGTCGAGCACGACGGCCAGCCGGTCACCCACGTGCGCGCTGGTGAAGGCAAAGAAGCGCCGTCCACCCTCGCCCGTTAGCGTGAACTTCACGTCGGGACGGCCGTTCTCGTCGCGGCCCGCATCCGCGGTACGCAGATCGCCGCCGCTCACGGCCGAGGCGCGGGTGATGATCCAGTACACGTCGCCCTCGCTCGCCCCCTGGGCTCCGATGTTCTTGCCCTTCATCAGCACCGAATTCGCGGGCAGCAGGCCGCCATTGGCTTGCATGGCTTCCTGTTCGCTGTTGTAGGGGCCACCCAGCGCCTGCCGGATTTCCAGCATGGCGGTGGACTGCATGATTTCTTTGACGCGCGCCGGATCGTCGACGCCGGGCAGTTGCACCAGGATCTGGTAGTCGCCGAGACCGTGCTCCTGGATGACGGGTTCGCTGACGCCGAGCTGGTCAATGCGGTTGCGGATGGTTTCGATCGCCTGCTGCTGCGCCTTGGTCTTGGTTTCCTTCACGATGCTCGGCTTCATGGTGAGCGTGAAGGAGTTCTCCGGGCCCGACGCCAGGTCGTATTCCGGGAAATGGTCGGAGACGTAGCTGCGCAGTTCGCTAGTCGAATCAGGGGCAACGCCCTTGATGCTGATCACTTCGGGATGCTGCTGCGGATCGGGCTTGGAAATCTCGGCGTAGTTGATGTTCTTCGCCTTGAAATCGTCCTTCATCCGCTCCACGGCGCGATCGCTGTCAGCGTTGATGGCGTCGTTCACCTGCACCTGCAGAATCAGGTGCGTGCCACCCTTGAGGTCGAGCCCGAGGTGGATGCGCTGCTGTAGAGACGCCAGCAAGCCGGCCGGCGTGAAGCTCTGTGGAATCCCAAAGATGCCGAATAGAAAGAAGATCAGCACCGCGATAATACCGACGACTTTAATGGTCTGGTTCTTATTCATGAGTCACTGCAATCCTGCTAGGACTTAAGCTGCTTATCGTCTTCATCCGTCGTCAGCGTCACCACCGACGAACGCGCCACTTCGAGCTTGAGGTTGTCGGGAGCGACGCGCAGAATCAGCGTGTCATCCTTGGCCGACAGCACTATGCCGGCCAGGCCGCCGCTGGTTACTACCCTATCGCCCGACTTGATGCGGGTCAGCATCTCGGCCCACTTTTTCTGTTTGCGCTGCTGCGGCATGATGAGCAAAAAGTAAAAAATGGCGAAGATCGCCACCATCATCACGATCGGGCCCATGGATCCGAGGCCGCCGCCGATTCCCTGCAAATATGTCGCTATGAATGTCTGCATGTGTCGTTAAATTTCGACTTTCTGTCGTCATCCCCGGAGAACTAGAGCCCACCGGGGACCTGCTTCTCACCGCTTGCGTTTTCCACAGCCGTCGCGCGACGCACTCCCTTACTGCCGCATCCAAAGCTCAAGCAGGGATTACCGCAGGACGTTCTCGAAGCTCAGGGATTCTCAGCCTGGTGCCCCATCCTGCCGTCAGCCGTAGCCGTCGTCAGGCCGGGTCGTCGCTAGGGGGCACTCAAATGCGGTGGCTTCACACCAGACAGAAAAGTCGAAAACTCCCCAAGTAGTATAGCTTGCCGGACGCGCCGCATGGTGTCAAGGTAATAGGCCAAATTGTGCACCGTGTTTAAGGTCTGTGCCAGCAGTTCGTTAGACGCGTAGAGGTGCCGCAAATACGCCCGCGAGTACCGCTCGCACACCTTACAGCCACAATTTGGGTCAATTGGCCCCTCGTCGCGGGCAAACCGCGCGTTCTTGATGGTCAACCGGCCTTCCGAGGTGAACAGCAGCCCGTGGCGCGCCGCCCGCGTGGGCAGGACACAATCCATCATGTCCACGCCCTGCGCAACGTAATGGACAATCTCCTCCGGAGTCCCCACGCCCATCAGGTAGCGCGGCTTGTTCTCCGGCAGATACGGAATAGCCGCGTCCACCATCTCATAGGTCATGGCACGCGGCTCGCCCACGCTCAGCCCTCCGATGGCGTAGCCGGGCAGGTCAATCTCGACGGTTCGCTGCGCCGACTCGCGCCTGAGGTCGGGATACATCCCACCCTGCACGATGGCAAACAGCGCCTGCGTCTGGCCCGTTGTTGTTTTTGAAGTTACTGACAACTGACAACTGGCGACTGACAACTTTCTGTCAAACCACGGCACCTCTTCCTTATGCGCCTCGAAATAGTCGCGCGAGCGCTGCAGCCAGCGCAGGGTCATCTCCATCGAGGCTTGCGCTCTCGATCGCTCCGCCGGATGCTCGGTACACTCATCGAATGCCATGATGATGTCGGCGCCCAGGCCAATCTCCGCCGCTATCGCGCTCTCCGGCGTGAACAGGTGCGACGAGCCATCCAGGTGCGAGCGAAACGCCACGCCGTTCTCCGTCACCTTGCGCAGGTCGCTCAGACTGAACACCTGGAACCCGCCCGAGTCGGTCAGGATGGGCTTGTCCCACGCCATGAAGCGCTGCACTCCGCCCAGCGAGCGCACCATCTCCACTCCCGGACGCAGGTACAGGTGATAGGTGTTGTTCAGCAGAATTTGGACGCCTAGCTCTTCCAGCACGTCCTGTGGCACGCCCTTCACCGTCGCCAGCGTGCCCACAGGCATGAACACCGGCGTCTCCACCACGCCGTGCGGCGTGAAGAACCGCCCCGCCCGCGCCTTGCCGTCGCGGGCCTCGATGTCAAAGCGAAAAGACATGAAGGATGATTGTAGCGGGGGGCGGCGACTTCCCGTAGAGACACGAGGCCACAGAGAATGTGGTGGTACGACCAGCGACACTCAGGTCAGTTCTTTTTTGCCTTCGCTGGCGGAGCCAGCGCGACGGCTGCCTCAGCCGTGAGCATCAGGAAGGTGAATGTCTCCTGCAAGTAGAGGCTGACCGCGGTATCGCTGTGGCTCAAATAACCAATGGAAACGTCCTGGCCAATGTGCAGGTCGAAGTCGCCGCCCCGAGTTGTAACCACAACGGCGCCGGGCACGGCGGGCGCCCAGATGATGTTGTCTTTGACCAGCCGCTTGACATGCTCAAGCACCGGATACCCGTGATCGCTGGTCTCGGCCAATGCGGTGTAAGCGTCGGCGCCAAGCAGCACGGCATAGGGTCCATTGACGCCGACCAAGCGCAGTTGGCTCAGGCCCTGGGCAATGGCTTCCGGATACTCGCGCACATCGCCGGGCAGCTTTGTGGTCGGGTTGCTGGTTCCTTCGCAGATACCGACGATTCCCGCGGCGGAATAGCCCACAAAGATCGCGCCGTCCTCAGCATAAGCGAGGCGGCGAGCGGCGATCTTCGCCGGTTCCCAGTCGGAGTCGTTGGCGCCCCGCTCCACGTCGTCGATGGCCTGCCGCTCCAGCTCGAACGGAACCCGCAACTCAATTAGCGCCTTCACTTCGCGCTGGCTGGCGTGGATGCCGTCCCCTGGGCCCGCGATCGGTCGCAGGTGTCCGGTGCCGACGGCGGAAAGGCCCAAGCCCGCCGGCCCATGCAGGTCGACTACCCGCCGGCCCGCCAGGTGGCGCTTGAGGGTGCGCGATGTTTCCTCTTCGATGTGCGCCCACGCAGTATCGGCAATCGGGGCAAGCTCTCGGTGCAGATTATTCATGAGGGATGTCTCCTTTGAGGGACCCAATGCCCAGCGAACCATCGTTCTCCTGCGCGGGCGCAGAGGCTGCGACCGCCCGCTCGGTTAATGCAACGGCCGCAGGCAGGTCTTCGGCTACGTTTTCCAGAAATGTCGCGGAGGGCGCGAAAAACAAATTTCCCGTGACCGCACGGCTGAAATCGAGCAGCCGGTCGTAATTGCCGGGCGGGCGGCCAATGAACATGTTCTCCATCATCTTCTCAATCGTACTGGGCGAACGGCTGTAACCAATAAAATAGGTGCCAAACTCGCCGTCCGCGGCCCGCCCGAAGGGCATGTTGTCGCGCAAGATTTTGATCTCTTTCCCATCTTCTTCGATGACGGTAAGTGCGTTGTGCGCGGACGTTGGCTTGACGGAATCGTCCAATTCAACGTCAGACAGCTTGGTGCGGCCGATGATGCGCTCCTGCGCCTCGGTGGACAGGGCGTTCCATCCCTTTAGATCGTGAAGATACTTCTGCACGATGACGTAGCTTCCGAAGGCGAATACGGGGTCCTCTTCACCCACGACCACAGCGTCAATCGCTGCCTGGCCCGTCGGATTCTCGGTTCCATCGACAAAGCCGAGGAGGTCGCGGTCGTCGAAGTAACGGAAGCCGTGAACTTCGTCCGCGGGCGACACGGCATCACCGAGACGTGCCATGATTTGCGTGGCCAGTTCGAAGCACAAATCCATGCGTTTCGCGCGGATGTGAAACAGCAAGTCGCCCGGCGTTGAGACGGCATGTCGCGTCCCGGCACGAATCTCACGAAACGGATGAAGCTCCGCCGGACGCGGCATCCCAAACAGCCGGTCCCATGCTTCTGACCCGAACGCCAGGACACAGGAGAGCCCCGCCTCGAAGTCACGAAATCCTACCGCCCGCAACAGCGCGGCCAGATCTCCACACAACGATCGAACCGTCGTGCAGCTGTCCGGGCCCGGATTGAGCGTCACCACCAGAAAGATTGCGGTGCGGGCCAGCGGTGCGGCTACAGGCTGTGCGATGCCTGGTGTGCTGCCTGGTGTGCTGCCTGCCGTCACCGGAGCGGTCATGGGATCGGATGCCATTCGTGCCATCCTCGGGGCCGGAAAAATTTCGCGCTTCGGACAATCTGCGCGCGAATTATCAGAGGAAAAGCTTACCATAGCCACTTCATGGCTGTGCGCGCCGCGCGCTCGGCTTTTGCCCCTTCTGACTGTCGAGTCTCGCTGGGACGGATGCCCAATGTCTATGGCCCTCGAAGGGCCCCGGCGAAGAATCGGGCCGACCCCATTTGGACAGGATGGGGATCACCGCAAATGATCTCCGTAACTCGTGGCTGAATTCACTTCCCTTGTCGTTTGGTCCGAGCCCAGCGGCTGTCGCGACATAAGCAGGACAACCGCCTGGCAGCTCTCGATTTTGTCACCGATTTATTTCAGATAGGGTCCCCTTGGGGCTAGTCTTCTTCGCAGCACCACGTCGTATAGGGCTCGCAATTTAGACCACGCAATTTCCAGGGCGATCATCCTGTCCTCTTTGACATGGCTAACGAAAATGTCACTCATTCAAATTCTTCGCAACGATGCGGGGAAAATACTAGAGGATCGCTGCTCGCCGATAGGTCCTAGCGCGTTTCGCCGCCTCTTCTTCCCTGTTTTTCGGCGGAGCGGACGTCTCGAGTGCACCGAGCAGACGGATGGAGGTCACAGCTATCTCATCCACCGCCGCAAGGAATAGCGCTTCGTTGGCCTTCGACGGCTTATTGAAGCCGGTGATCTTGCGGACAAATTGCAGCGCCGCCGCCCGGGTCTCTTCGTCCGTCACCGGCGGGTCGAAATTGAAGAGCGTTTTGATGTTTCTGCACATTCCGTTTGACCTCGTCTGTCTAGAACGTCGACCAATCTTTGACCGCATCACCGCAGCTCGGATGCGCCACGGATCAGCGGAGCGGTAAAACGCGGTGCGGATCGACACGCATCACCACATACGAAATGCCATCCGGGCCCAGTTGCGTGAAGCCGTGCGGCGTATCCGCGGGAATCACCACCACGTCGCCCGGGCCGATCTGCCGGCTGGTTCCTCCCCTGATCGCGACACCCTGGGCGGTGGGGCCGATGAGCTGCATGACGCTTGGGTTATGAGGCGGAATCTCGGTCGGGTGTTCCAGCGTTCCACCTGTAACCAGCGTGCCGCTGCCCCTGACGACGCTATAGATTTCGGTCACATCATGATGTTGATAAGCATCGGGCACGGCGTCGCCATTCACCGGGGTCCGACGCACCACAAAGACCCCGACGTTGTAGTCGCCGCGTACCGAAACGACCCGCAACTCGGTGTCCTGGATGGCGGTCTTCGGCGCCGATTGCAGTGCTTGCTCGATCTCGGCATGCGTGATGGTGGCCGATAGTTGGCCCACCGAAGCAGGAGCCGCGCTCACGACGTTCTGCGCCGCCATTCCAAGGCTGAATAGCAACACCGCAGAAAGCAAGCGCAGCCACTGGATAGATTTCATAAGCACCTCGCACCGATTCTGACCGCGAATCACTTCCGATTCGTCGCACAGCCAGGGAAGCCAGGGCGCAATTTCGCCGGTCAATTCCCGAACTCTACCACTAATACCGCTCTCGTACTGCGGATGTGGCGTTCCCTCGCGAGCATTTTTAGTGGATTATTCGTTGCCTTTATGGCACGAAATACGACACAATCTCAGGCCAAGGAGTTGCCGATGAAACAATCTTCCAATCGCGAGTTCTCACGACGGGACTTACTTCGAACCGGACTGACCGCCACCGCAGCGGCTTTTGTTGCGGGTAGCCTTGATCTCGGCTTTCCGCCGGCCGCAACGGCGCAATCCAAACTGACGCCCGACGCTGCGCTGTCAGAACTGATGGAAGGCAACAAGCGCTTCACCTCCGGAAGCTTGACCTCTCACGAGCACGACCTCGCCATCCTCAAGCAGCACACCGAGGAAAAACAGGAACCGTTCGCAGCCGTGCTTTCCTGCGCCGATTCACGCGTTCCGGTAGAACTCGTGTTCGACCAGAGCATCGGACATATTTTTGTGACCAGAGTTGCGGGGAACCTGATCACGCCGGAAATTATCGGGAGCTTGGAATACGGCGCAGCGGTCCTCGGCACTAAGGTCATTCTGGTCATGGGGCACTCGAATTGCGGCGCGGTCAAAGCGACCATCCAGGGCAACGAGGTGCCGGGGCAAATCAGCTCCCTTTTCCCGCACATTCAGCCTGCGGTCGATCAGGCCGGAAGTGACCTCAAAGCGGTCACGATAGCCAACGCAAAGATTCAAGCCATGCTGCTCAGGCAGTCCTCCACGGTAATCGCAGGAATGGTGAAGTCAGGCGAAGTGAAGGTTACGGCCGCCTATTACGATCTAGGCAGCGGTACCGTCACGTTGCTGGAGTAGCAACTGCAATGGTTGGCGCGGCGATGTTTGCGACATACTTACCCGGGCTGCCGGTTTGATCCGGCAGCGGTCGCTTGCTGCTTCTGCCGTTGCTTCTCTTCGAACTTGGCCTTGCTGACGATGGCGCGCGCGATAGTGCCGTAGCCGATGACCTCTTGCCCGTTGTTAGCGCTTACTTTGAACGTATAGAAACGCCCGTCGAACGACTCCAGGACAGCTTCGGTCGTGATCTTCTGACCCTCTACGGCGGGGGCGCGATGCACGATGTTGATCGCTGTCCCCACACTGACCTCGTCACCTTCGCAATAGGGCTCCAGCGCGTTGTAGGCGGCGGCCTCCATCATGCCGATCATGTTGGGTGTGGAGTACACCGGGGGCAGGTGTTCTTTCCAGGCAGACAGGGTGTACTTGAACTGGACGGTCGTTTCGGCTACGCCGCGCGTGCCGAGGGGAACTGGTTTGGGCATGCTTCGAGGTTATCGTGACCTCCCCCAAAAAAACAAAGGCGGTGAGAACTCCGCTGATGGCAATGAAGTTTTCCCGAATTGGGAATATCCTGCTTCAACGCTGCGTCGTTTCATCCCACCGTAGAAACCTTGTAGTCGTGTGGAACGTAGCATGAATTGTCGTTTTTTTATTTTCTCTTCTTTCTGGCGAGGCCTCCATGTCGTCTGTCCGCACCTTCTTCTTTACCGTTGTCGCTCTTCTTCTCTCAGCGTCGGCCTTCGTTTTCGCGCAGCAAGAGCTCCCTTCAGTTTTCACCAGCTACGACACCGTGAAGCTCGGAGAAGGCATCTATGGCTTCATCGCGCCTGAAGCCTCCACCGCATTTGTCAGCGGCAACTCCGTTCTGATCGTGGGCGCAGACGGTGCACTCGTCGTCGATTCCGGCCACATTCCCAGCGTGACCCGCCGCGTAATTGCCGAGATCAGACAACTCACCAACAAGCCGGTGCGCTTCCTGGTGAACACGCACTGGCACCCCGACCACGTCAGCGGCAACAGCCTGTACCGCGAGCAGTGGCCTGGTATCGCCATCGTCAGCGCTCCGGCTACGCAGTTCGAACTCACCCGACCCGATCCGCTCTACGACGACATTACCGAGATGAATAAGTACATGCCTCAGTTGGAGCAAGCTCTCGCCTCTGGCAAGAGCCAAGGCGGCAAACCCCTCAGCGACGCCGAACGCAGTTCTTACACCCAGATTCTCGTGGAAGCGAAGTTCATGTACCTGGAGCTGAAGCAGACGCCGCATGCGCCTCCAACCGTCACGTTTGACCGTCGCATGACAGTCGATCTTGGCGGGCGCAAGGTCGAAATTAGCTTCCTTGGCCGCGGCAACACCGGAGGCGACGCCGTGATCTACGTGCCCGATGCCAAGGTGCTGATAACCGGAGACCTGCTGGTCGCGCCTACTCCCTTTGCTATCGGCTCCTTCATCGATGAGTGGATCGTCACCATGAAGGCGCTGTCCGCCATCGATGCCGTCGCCATCGTTCCCGGTCACGGTCCGGTCGAGCACGACAAACAGTACATGCTGCTGGTAACGCAAGCACTCGAGGCACTTTCACAACAGTCGCACGCCGCCGTAAAGCAAGGCTTGACGCAAGAACAGTTTCAGAAATCAGTGGACATGGCTAAATTCCGCAGCCAGTTCGCAGGCGCCAACGCAGCGCGCGGTCGAAACTTCGACGAATACTTCGTCAGCCCAGGAGCGGTCCGCGCCTATCGCGAAGCCAAGGATGGTCCGCTCAACGACGAAAACTAGATGTGAACCCAAAGCCTTTGAACGGAGGCAACCGTATATGCGCCTGACCGAATCCGGCTGAAATTCTTGGTTATGACGTCAGTTATAGAGTGGCAGATTAACCAATTCCGCGACTTCCAGCATTGCTTAAGAATTTCGCAGTAGGCTCGCAATTTTCAGTTGACAAATTATACTGTGTATCGCACACTATGTGGCAGCTACTATGCTTCACATAGGGGACAAATCGAGCGCCGACGTTCTTGAAAATCTGCGCTCCGAACTCCGCCGCGGATCGTTGATCGTGGCCGTGCTGGCCGAGCTGCGCAGTGAACAGTATGGCTACACGCTTCGTAAGTCGCTGGAAAAACATGGCTTATTGCTGGAGGAGGGAACACTTTACCCCTTGCTACGGCGTCTTGAGAGCCAAGGGCTGCTGGCCAGCGAGTGGCGCGAGCAGGACAAGCGCAATAAGCGCTTCTACCGCCTCTCGCAGCCCGGCCAGCTTATCCTGGCGCAGTTGCTCCTCGACTGGGAAGAGCTCTCCGACACTCTCGACTCGATCCTGAAAGGCACCGAACGTCCCCCCACCTCGGACGCCCCGCCAGCCGGCGCTGTCCCTCCACAGGAGTCGAACCATGGAACTGATTGACCGCTATCTGCAATCCGTGAAGTCCGCGCTGCCCAAGCGGCAGCAGGAAGACGTGGTACGCGAGCTGAGCGACGAAGTCCTCTCGCAAGTCGAAGAGCGCGAAGGCGCCCTCGGGCGACCTCTGACCGAAGACGAGCAGGTCGCGCTGCTCAAGAAACTCGGGCACCCGTGGCTGCTGGCCAGCCGCTACCGCAAGCAGCGATATCTGATCGACCCCTCGATCTTTGCCGTGTACTGGATCGTCTTGCGGCTCATTCTCGTGGTCGTTTTCTTTGCTATGGCCCTCGGAGCCGTGTCGCTTGCAGCCACCGGAGAGGGTTTCGGCGCTGCCTTGAAGATCCTGTTCGAATACCCGATGGCCGCGCTCAAAGTCTTCGCCTGGGTGACGCTGGTATTCGTGGTGCTCGACATCGTGCAGGCCAAGCTGAATTTCTTTGACAAATGGGACCCCCGCTCTCTGCCCAAGCTGTCGAAAAAACACAAATGCGCTTCCACCCGGGACAGCATTGCAGGGATGGTAGCCGCGTCTGTCTTTGGCGTATGGTGGCTGGTCGCGCTGAAGCACCAGTTCTGGCTTTTCGGGCCCGCCGTGAGCCTCATCCAGCTCGGGCCTGTCTTTCAGTCCCTGTACCCGTTGTACGTCGTCATGGTGATCGTCGATGTCCTGCGCAACGCCGTTTCGTTTGTCCGCCCGGGTTGGGACCGAGGCCGCTTCGGATTTCGCATCTTCTATCGTTTGCTGACGCTGCTGATTCTCTATTTCCTCGTGAACGCACAGGCCGTGCTGGTCCCGGGCAAGGCTGCCGACGCAAACCTGCATGTCGCGCTGGGCGGCATCAACAAGGGCATCCATCTCGGGCTGGCGATCACTGCCGTGATCGTTGCCGCGCAGATCGCCTGGGACCTGTACACTACCCTGTTTCGCGATTCCGGACCACAGGAAGTCGCGCCTTTATAACCCGAAAGGATGCATGGAGATGACTGCCACCGCTGCCCAAAAATCCATCGCATCCTCCAGCGCCCGGTCAACCCATGCGCTGACCGGCAGCTACAGCGTCGCCATCGGATACCTGCGCGCCTTCATCACTCTGCTGGTGGTGGCGCATCACTCCGCACTGGCGTATCACCCGTATCCTCCGGCACGCAACGCTACGCTGATAGCGCAGCCCCGCTGGTGGTTGGCCTTCCCGGTTATCGATCCGCACAAGTGGTTGGGCTGGACTTTTTTCACCGGCTTCAACGACGTGTTCTTTATGTCGCTGATGTTCTTCCTGTCGGGACTGTTCGTCACCCACAGCATCGGGCGCAAAGGCACCGGCCGATTTCTCCGCGATCGAATGCTCCGCTTGGGAGTGCCCTTCATGGTTGTCGCTTCCATCACTCCACTCGCTTATTACCCGACCTACCTCACGACCCCGGGGCATGCCGGCATCGCCGCATTTTGGCAACTTTGGCTCTCTCTCGGCAGCTGGCCCGCCGGACCGGCTTGGTTCATCTGGGTCCTGCTGGCCTTCGATATCCTCGCTGCCGCCTTGTTCGCTTTTGCGCCGACGCTCATGCCGCGGTTGGCGCGTGTAACCGCCGGAGCAGCCGATCGTCCGATCCTGCTTTACTTGGGCCTCGTCGCCGTTTCCGCGATTTCTTATATCCCGATGGCACTGCATTTTGGCGCCGACAGCTGGTCGGTCTTCGGGCCATTCTTCTTCCAAACCAGCCGCATCTTTCACTACTTTGCCTACTTCCTCATCGCCATCGGAGTTGGCGCTGTTGCCATGTCGCGCGGCCTGTTCTCGCGAGACGGCAAACTCGCTCGTCGGTGGCCGCTGTGGACGACCGCCATGGTGCTGGCCTACTTCGCATTGGCAGCAGCTTTCATCACGATGATCAGCGGCACTGCCAAGCCGGTGCCTTGGGGATCGCTGCTCGGCATTCTGTGGGTTCTATCGTGCGCGGTCTCGTGCTTCGGGTTCATCTCGCTATTTGCGCGATTCGCCACCCGCCGGCGCGCTGTGTTCGACAGCCTCACCGACAACGCCTACGGGATGTACCTTATTCACTACGTCTTCGTAAGCTGGCTGCAGTATGCTCTGCTCCCAGCCTCGCTCTCCGGCTTCGTGAAAGGGCTCCTGGTCACGCTCGGCGCGATTCTGTTGAGCTGGGGAACGACCGCCGCACTTCGCCGAATTCCTGCCGTGGCGCGAGTCATCTGAGCGAGATCGAAGATTGATCGGAATTCATAAGCGCAAACCGCGGTTGCCATTGGCTCTACTATCCACTGCCCACTAGAATAGAGACATCCGCCGCATCTGCGGCCCTCGTGGGGAAGTACCTGTTGTCATCGCTCACCTTCACGGAGAACTACGACGTTGTCGTTGTCGGCGCCGGCCATGCCGGATGCGAAGCGGCCATGGCTGCCGCTCGCATGGGCCTGAAGACCGCGCTCTACACGCTCAACGTTGACCTCATCGCGCAGATGTCGTGCAATCCCGCCATCGGCGGCATTGCCAAGGGACACCTCGTGCGCGAAGTCGATGCCCTCGGCGGCATCATGGGCGAAGTGACGGACGCAGTCGGCATCCAGTTTCGCCTGCTCAACACCTCGCGCGGCCCAGCCGTGTGGTCTCCGCGCGCGCAATGCGACAAGCAGCAATATCGCCTCAAGATGCGCGAGGTGCTGGAGTCGGAGCCCAACCTGCACATCAAGCAGGCAGAAGTGGCGGAGCTAGTTATTAGTTGTCAGTTGCCAGTTGTCAGTGAAGATGGCGGTCAGAACGAACTGACAGCTGACAACCGGCAACTGGCAACTGGCGTCAAGCTTCGCGACGGCCGCACCGTCGGCGCGCAAGCCGTCATCGTCACCACCGGCACCTTTCTCAACGGCCTCATCCACTGCGGCGAGCAGCAGTATCCTGCGGGACGCAGCGGCGAACCCGCGGCGGTCCTGCTGGGCGAATCGCTCAAGGCGCTCGGACTGCGCGGCTGTCGCCTGAAGACCGGCACCCCGCCCCGGCTCGACGGCCGCTCCATTGACTGGTCGAAGTTCACCGTACAACCCGGCGACGAAGATCCGACGCCCTTCAGCTTCCGCACCAAGCGGGTCGCGCACCACGACAAGCAAGTGCCGTGCTACATCGCATTCACGACGGCAGAAACGCACCGTATCCTGCGCGAGAACCTGATGCGTTCACCGATGTACAGCGGGCAGATCCAATCCATCGGGCCGCGCTACTGCCCCTCCATCGAAGATAAGATTGCCAAGTTCCCCGATAAAGAAACTCACCAGCTTTTCCTCGAGCCCGAAGGGCTGAACACGCACGAAATCTACGTGAACGGCATGAGCACCTCGATGCCGATTGAAGTGCAGCTCGCGGTCATCAAGTCGATCCCCGGCCTCGAAACTGCAGACATGCTGCGCCCGGGCTATGCCATCGAATACGACTCCATCGACCCCACCGAGTTACAACGCACGCTCGAAACAAAGAAGGTCGCCGGCCTCTACCTCGCCGGCCAAATCAATGGCACCAGCGGCTACGAAGAGGCCGCGTGCCAGGGCATCATGGCGGGCATCAACGCCGCGCTGAAGATCAAAAACGAGCCGCCGCTGATTCTCGATCGCACCGAAGCCTACACCGCCATCCTCATCGACGACCTCATCAGCAAGGGCACCAACGAGCCCTACCGGATGTTCACCTCGCGGGCCGAGTTCCGCTTGCATCTACGCATCGACAACGCCGATCGCCGCCTCACGCCGCACGGCCGCCGCGTCGGCCTCATTCACGACGCCGCGTGGGCCGACCATCTCGCCAAGCAGGAACGCATGGCAGCCATGCGCGAACTGCTGGAACGCACGCGAATCAACGCTGACTTGCAAGCGAGAGTCAGCGACGATCCGGCTGCGCGGAACATGCTCGAATCACTCGGCAGCGAAGTCAACGGCGTCACTTTGGCGCAAATGCTCAAGCGTCCGGAAATCCAGATCGAACACCTCGCGCCGCTGCTGGCGTGCTTGTCACCGTCGTTCTTCGACCGCGATACGCTCGCGAGTGACCAGTTACCAGTTACCAGTCACCTACCGGTGGCCGTCCGCAACGAATTGAAGTCGGTCGAAACGGAAATCAAGTACGCCGGGTATCTCGACCAGCAGACCAAGTCCATTGAGCGGCTCAAGCGCTCCGAGCAGCGCGCCATTCCCGCGTGGTTTGACTACACCAGGGTCTCAGGCCTGTCGCGCGAGATGCGGGAGAAGATGATGCACGTGCGCCCGAGCACGCTGGGCCAGGCCAGCCGAATTCCTGGGGTAACTCCCGCTGCGGTTTCGCTCATCAACGTGTACATCGAAATCCAGTCACGGCAGAACTCAGCCAACGTGGGCCATTCGTAAGGTCGAGCTGCCGGGATGCACTCGGTGTATTGGTGATGTACAACACTTTTCGAATAAAAAATATACACGACCATTTAGAATCATCGGCTTAGGAGAAATTTGTGTCTAAGTCGCTGATAATACGACTGGTTATAGCTATCCATAAGCAAGGATTGGACTTAGCTGACAAATTTCGCCTTTTTAGGCCCACTTTTGGTATTGAAAGTATGACAAGTATGTACGAAAGTTGTCATACAAGTATGCAAAGTATGTGCCAAATTTGCCATACAAGTACGATTTGTATGACATGCGGCAGCCACGGATGACCTGTCAAAGAGCGCAGCCCGCAGCCTAGGCACGGGCTGACAAGGGACACGAATCCCTCGCCTCACGTCTGGTGTTTTACGCGTTCAGGCCGCGACAGGAAAGGGCGTGCATCACGTGGCTGCGTGATTTGGGGAAGGACGAAAATTGCGAGAATCGTATAGCCCTTGAAACCCACAATTGGCGGCGAAAGGCGGAGCAGCCCGAGTATTCCTGCTCCCAGGTTAGCGTCCAAAAGAGGGACGCGAACCTGGGGCACCCGGCAGTGGTCTGATTAGCGTTCAATTCTGGGTTCCGCCCGCAACTGCTGCTCCCATCTAAAGAATTGACCGCCTAGACGTTCATGCCCCAGTGGCCGGAATAATCTTGAGTTTTATCAGTCGCTCTGGAGGCGAAGTTCGGCGCACTCTGCATCGATTTAGGTGCAATCCTTTCGCCAAACCCAGCTCTGCATTTACAACTACTTACAGGCTTTCGGGCCGTCGATGTGCAATTTTCTGCACTAACGGTGGGCAAACAAGTACCGCTCCCCCCGAGGTGAGCTGGCCGGACACCTTCGATTAGTCTCCAGTCCGCCCAACCCTGCTGCCGTTACCACTGGACAACAAGCTCCTTTTCCTTGCTGTCCCGCAGCTGTTCCTATTTCACAACAAGCTCACAGTATGCTGACTATGAAACAGCCACAAGAGAGCGAATAACTCAATGCAGGCCTACTCCGTTGCGGACGGGTGAAGCGGTGCATGCAGTTACAGAGAGAGGTAGTTCTCTGTCGAATGAGAAGACCGGCCATGACAAGGTAATGGCCTGATGCGCGTGCCAAGCGGCGCAGCCGGGTGCCCCTCGAAACCCGCAATTGCGAACGGAAGACAATTGTGGGCCACCGCCGCCGCGAAATCATGCCTTGCCTAAACTTGCCAGGAGCTTCTGCATCGCTTCTCCCGGATCCTGCGCCGCAAGGTCGTCGTCGAGAACGACGAACTTGATTGCTGGATCGATTTCCTGCAGCGCCTGCTGCGTCTCTCGGCTGTGGCTTGATTGCACGTGAGCCGAAAGCACCACCGACTTCGCCTTCATGGCTTTCAGCAGGATCTTCGCGTCCTCGACTTTTGCGGTGACCACGGCGTTGTATCCGGCGCTGAATAGCACCTCACGGATCAGCGCACGCACGTCGCCGGAATCGACGAGGCACAGCACTCGCGGCCGCGTGTCGCCCTCTTTGCCTTTCGAATAGCGCGAGCCCAGATAAGCTGCGGTGATGGCCTCTTCCAGCGAGTCGTACACCTCGAACACAGACAGCAGGTTGGTCATCTGCAGGACCTTGCGGACGCTCTCTGGCGCGCCGCAGAGTTTCAGGTCGCCGTGTTTGGTGCGCGAGGTGTGCATCAGCCTCACCAGCGCGCCCAATCCGCTGCTGTCGATGAATTCCACCTTGTCGAGTTGCATCACGACGTCAGCGTATTTCGAGCGCGTGTCGCCAAAATACGCGTGCAGGGCATTTACCTCGCTCCCGTTCACGATGCGCCCGTGACACTGCACCACCAGCACATCGCCCACCGGACGACTTTCGATCCGTAACGCCATTCCGCCTCCAGGTCCCTTAGCCAGCGCTCATTACGGAGCCGCTGGGTCACGGCAGTTTACACCAACCCTGCCGCTCGAGTCAGACCGAGCCGGCTTTATACTCGTGGTGCCGATGGAGAACGGATACACCGACCTGCTGCCCGGAAAGATCGCCGCTGTCGTGACGTATCTCGAGATGCGCCAGCCGCCCGCGCCGCCGACTTCCACAGAGTCGGAATTCCTTGTGCGCCGCATCAAGCATCCCGACCTCGACTGGTATCGCGCGCTCTACCGCCGAATTGGCGAGCCATGGCTGTGGTTCAGCCGGCTGCGAGCATCTGACGACGAACTCCGCGCTACTCTCGAGGACCCGGCCATCGATATCTTCGTACTCTCACACGCAGGAGAAGACCACGGCCTGCTGGAGTTCGATCGCCGCCGCATGCCCGACATCGAGATTGCCTTCTTCGGAGTGACGCCCGAGATGATCGGCAAAGGCGCGGGCCGCGCGCTGCTGGCGCATTGCCTGCCGCTGGCGTGGGAACACAAGCCGCAGCGAGTGTGGCTGCATACTTGCACTTCGGACCATCCTTCGGCCCTGGCGTTCTACAGGAAGTTCGGATTTGTACCCTACCAGCGCGCCATCGAGATCGCCGACGATCCGCGGTTGACCGGCGACTTGCCTCGCTCCGCTGCGCCGCACGTGCCGATTCTGTGAAACCTGATCACGGCTTTACGTAAACCGTGCCGCCCTTCATCACGAAGTTCACCTTCTCGAGTTGCTGCACATCGCTCATGGGATCGCCCGGAACAGCCACGATATCGGCGAACTTGCCCACTTCCACCGAGCTGATCTTGTCCTGCATGCCGAGCAACTCGGCGGCAGTCATGTTGGCCGAGCGCAGTGCCTGCGCAGGCGTCATGCCGGCCTTCACCATCAGGGGAAATTCCTTTGCCGGGTTGATCTTCCAGTCGAAGCCGCCGGCATCGGTGCCAAAGGCGATCTTCACGCCTGCTTTGAGTGCGCGATTGAACGTCTCGTTGTGGATCTTGATCATGTCCACCCAGACTTTTGCTCCTTCAGCAGCGCGACCCTGGGCGACGTATTCTCCGACAAACAGGGTCGGCACGTAGTACGTTCCGTGAGCCACCATGGTCTGCAAGTCGGCGTCGCTGATGTACATTCCGTGCTCGATGGAATCCACGCCCGCCTCCACTGAATTGTGGACACCATTCAAGGCCGCCGCAGTTTGTGCTGCCAGCAGGGAACTCATCAGCAAAACGATTGCAACGAGGTGCTTCATGAATCGCTCCATGTGTTGCCTGGGATTCTGCCGACAATTGGCTCCCGGCGAATGATTCCTTAAACGTCAAGGCTGGCTGGGCACCGGCCGCTTGCTGCAACCCAACGATTCAACGGCGTCAGCCACGTTCTTGTATTCCGGCGACGCCTTCACGTTTTCATCCACCGTGAGGTAGGTACGCATCAGGACCGGACAGGCCTCGGTCACGCCTAAGCGGGTTACGACCTCGACAGCGAACGGGCTGGGAAACGAGGTGTTCAGTCCGTACACTTTTTCCAGGATCACGCCCAGCTCGGGTTTGTGCTTGCGCAGGGTCTCATCCAGCGCCGTTTGCAGCTCTTTTTCCTTTTCAGACAGCCCAGTCGCAGGTACCGGAGCCGTGTCCTCCGCCGGACGGTCGCCCCGCCACATGCGTTCCTCGAAGTAAAGAAGGTTTCGCACACACTCCACCGAACATCCCGTCCGGTAAATGGCGTTGGCCAGGGCCTGCCGCATTTGCAGGCTCTCCGACGGAAGCATCAGCTCCGAAAGGCGCGAGACGTGAGCCGCATCTTTGCGGTTGACCAGCGCTTGCAACGCAGCCAGGCGAACTTCCGGCACCTGCGCGCCGGCCGCCACTACGCCCAGCAAGTCTGCGGAGCGCTGTCCGGAATAGCGAGCCAGACGCTGCACGGTGTTGATGTCGCCCTTTTTATCGAGCGCAGAGCGAGCCAGTGCATCGATGCGAGCATTGCGCCACGTAGTGTAGGCAGTTCCGACCAGCAGAATAAGGATGATGGCTATGCCAATGCGCGCTGGCCGGAATCCGAAATCGTCCAGAAGTGACATGATGTGACTCTAAGGTATCAGAGCCGTAGCGGTTGGCAGCAGCCTCGGGCGGAGCTTGTCGCCCTCCCCAGATGGCCTTGACGAGGTCGTGGTTGGCAAACCCGCTGGGCCCCCAAAGCGCTATTGTCCAGAGGCTGAATGCCTAAATTCGAACTCAATTTGAAGGGTCCTCAACGTCACCGCCGAGGGTTTATGGCGCACAGCCACAATCTCCGTCCGAGGATTACTATTTTCCCATGAGTTCCAACCCCGCCGTTGAAGCCGCCATGGAGCGAGAAAAGGTCTTTGAGGCCTTCGAAAATCTCATGCCGTTCCGCGTGCAGGACATCCTGCTGGTCTCGAGCCTTTACGACTCCTTCATTCTGCGCGAAGACGGACGGCTCAACGAACTGCTGATCGGCGAGTCTTATGAGCTCAACCTGCAGCATGTACCGCGTATCACCCACGTTAAGACGGGCGCCGAAGCGATTCAACTAGCGCGTTCCGACTCGCGTTTCAACCTGATCGTCACCAACCTTGAAGTGGAGGACATGAGCGCTGCCGAAATTGCCACCGAGGTCAAGCGCGCAGGGCTGGAAGTGCCGGTGGTGGTTTTGGCTTACGAATACCGCGAAGTCAAGAACTTTGTAGCCCGCGTCCCGAACAGCGCCATCGAGCGCATTTTCCTGTGGCAGGGCAATGCCCGCATCCTCATTTCCATCATCAAGTACATCGAAGACAAGATGAATGTCGAGCACGACACCGATGTCATGGACGTGCCTGTCATGCTGGTCGTGGAAGACAATATCCGCTATTACTCGTCGTTCCTGCCGGTCATCTACACCGAACTCATCAGCCAGGCCCGCCGGCTCATCAGCGAAGGGCTGAACGTAGCGCACAAGCTGGTGCGCATGAGGGCGCGCCCGAAGATTCTGCTGGCCTCAGACTTCGAGAGCGGTGCGGAGCTGGCGCTGCGCTACCGGCAGAACCTGCTGGGCGTGGTGCTCGACGTGGAATTTCCCCGCCGTGGCGAGCTCATGCCGGAAGCTGGCTTTGACCTGGCGAGAATGATCCGCAGCGTGGTGCCCGACGTGCCGATTGTGCTGCAGTCCGGCCGCCCCGAGTTCATTACCAAGGCCTACGCCGAGGAGTTTGCCTTTCTCCAGAAGCACTCGCCCACCCTGCTTGGTGACCTGCGGAACTGGCTGATCGATCAGGTAGGCTTCGGAGATTTCGTCTTCCGGCTGCCCGACCGGAAAACCGAAGTCGCCCGCGCCAGTAACCTGGGCGAACTCGAACAGGCGCTGCGCACCGTTCCCGCCGAGAGCATTTCGTACCACGCGGGGCGCAACCACTTCTCGCACTGGCTGATGGCGCGCACCGAATTTGCGGTCGCGCAGAAGCTGCGGCCGCGCAAGGTCTCCGACTTCGCCAGCATCGAAGTGCTGCGGCGCGACCTGATCGAAGCCATCGTCAGCTATCGGCGCGAGCAGAGCCAGACATTGGTGGGCGATTTTAATCCCGAGATTTTCCAGCCGCAGGACACTTACTTCCTGCGCATCGGCGACGGTTCGCTGGGCGGCAAGGCGCGCGGACTGGCCTTCGCCCGCCACCTGCTGCAACCCAAGCACATGCCGCGACGTTATTCCGGAGTACGCATTTGCGTGCCGCGCACGGTGGTGCTGGCCACCGACACCTTCGACCGATTCATCGCCGAGAACGAGCTGCATGATTTTGCCATGCGCTGCAACAGCGACGAAGAAATTGTCACGCGCTTCCTGGCTTCGCCCTTGCCGACCAACGTGCAGGCCCACTTGCGCGCGTTTTTGGAGAAAGTGACTTTTCCACTCGCGGTGCGCTCTTCCAGCCTGCTGGAAGACTCGCAATACCAACCCTTTTCAGGGGTGTACGACACCTTCATGTTGGGCAATCACGACCACGACTTCGAGGTGCGTCTTCGGCAACTCACCGAAGCCATCCAGCGCGTGTACGCTTCCACCTTCAGCCAGCACTCCAAGGCCTACGTGCGCGCCACGCCCTACCGCCTCGAAGAAGAGAAGATGGCGGTGATGATCCAGCAGGTGGTGGGCTCACCGCACGGGCAGCGGTTCTATCCGGACTTCTCCGGCGTGGTGCGTTCGCGCAACTTCTATCCGATGGAGCCGCAGACCCCGAAAGACGGCTTTGCCGCAGTGGCTCTCGGCATGGGGCGTGCTGTGGTCGGAGGAGGGAAGTGCCTCACCTTCAGCCCGCGTTATCCACGCCACCTGGTGCAGTTCTCGTCGGTGGAAGACATTCTGGCGAATTCGCAGACCGAGTTTTGGGCGCTGGAGCTGACGCCTCGCGTGCATCACGAAGATCCTGCCGACGATCTTCGGGAGACTGCTTTCCCCATCCGTGCCGCCGAAGCGGATGGCACGCTCCACATGGTGGCGTCGACGTATTCGGTGGAGAACCACGCGGTATACGACGGATTGAGCCGGCCCGGCGCGCGCCTCATCAGCTTCGCGCCCATCCTCAAGCACGGGCTGTTTCCATTGCCGCAGATCCTCGATCAGCTCATGGTCATCGGGGAAGACGCCATGGGGCGTCCGGTGGAAATCGAGTTTGCCGTGAAAATGCCGGGGCGTCCCGGCGAGGACGCGGAATTTGGCTTCCTGCAGATGCGTCCGCTGGTGATGTCGCGCGAGGGCGAAGAGCTGCAGATGGGCGAGGTCGAAGCGTCGCGCCTCATCTGCCAAAGCGCCAAGGTGCTGGGACACGGCCGAATTGCCGATCTGAGGGATGTAATCGTGGTGGACTTCAACCGCTTCGAGCGCGCCCGCAGCCACGACGTGGCGCAGAGCGTGGCCCACTTCAACGCGCAACTCGGCGCCGAAGGAAAGCCGTACCTGCTCATCGGCGTCGGCCGCTGGGGCTCGAATGAGCCGTGGCTCGGAATTCCCGTGACTTGGGACCAGATCGCAGGGGCGCGCGTGATCGTGGAATCGGGCTTCAAGGATTTCCGCGTCACGCCTTCCCAGGGCAGCCACTTCTTCCAGAACCTGACGGCTTTCCGCGTCGGCTACTTTACTGTGAACCCTGACGCGGACGAGGGCTTCGTCGATTGGGAGTGGCTGGCGGAACAATCCGGCACAGCAGATCACGGTTGCGTGCGCCTGCTGCACTTCGAGCGGCCAATCTCCGTGCTGATGGACGGCAAGACCGGCCAGGGCATGATCTTCAAGCCGGGGGCGGCGGAATAGGTGCGGGTGCAGGCGCGCAGCGGCGAGCTAGCTGCCGCCACCTCCTCGGTTCCGTGCCATCTGATATTTTTAGAGTCACGTATTTCACCGGCCCCGTTCGTACAATCCTTCGCACGACCCACGGAGAGAACTATGAACAAGATCGTCGCACGGTATGTCGTCATTGCGTTGTTGGTGGGAGGGTTCCTAGGTCTCGCACCCGGCTCGCACGCCCAGGCCGCCCCCGCCGCCGGCAAGGCGCAGAAATTCGCGGCGCTTGCCAAGCAGCTTAACCTGACTCCACAGCAGAAGCAGCAACTCATGCCCATCCTGGAAGCGGACGCGCCAAAGCTGGAGGCCATCAAGAACAACGCCTCGCTTGGCCCACTGCAAAAGCTGGAGCAGATCAAGGCGATCCACGAGCAGAGCGACCCACAGGTCAAGGCCATCCTGAACCCGCAGCAGTATCAACAGTTGCAGCAGATCCGGCAGCAGGAAATCCACGAGGCCATGGAAAAGAAGATGGGGCAGCCGTAGAGGCGGGGCTGGCCAGCAGGCCAGCCTTATTCGTCTCCGATCACCGTCATCCACTTTCGTACCCGCCACGACTTCACGAGCCCGTGTTGCACATAGGGATCGGCCTTGGCGAACGCCTCAGCAGCAGCAGGCGAATCCCCTCGAAAGAGAATTATGGCGGCATCCACGGGGTCAGCCAGTGCCCCGCCCATGACCATTTCGCCGCGGGCCTGCGACTGCCGGGCCAACTCCAGATGTTCGGCCCGCAACGGTGCGCGACGCTCAACATAACCTTCGACGACGTCATAAAACAGGATGTGATGCATGCCCCACCTCGCATCGCAAGCATAGCAATCGCTGATTTGGTGCGGACATCCGCAATTTCGAAAAGCGGATGTCTCGGTTTACACTGAAGAGAGTCGAGCTTCGCAGCGCGCCGTTGTTTGCAACGGCAATGCCAACATGATAGCGGCGTTGCGCCAGCAATCTTACACTCCAGTCGGGAACGGACGCTTCGATCTAGATGTGTGGCATCGCCGGATTTTCACACCTTCGTAAGCCCCTGCCAGCCGGCGTGCTCGGACATGCGGTGGACTCCATCACCCACCGCGGCCCCAATCAGAAGGCCTATTTCGAATGCGAAGAGGTTTCGCTCGGGGCGACCCGACTCGCAATTCTAGACATCGCCGGCGGCGACCAGCCGGTCTTTAGCGACGACCGCGACGCCGTCATCGTTTACAACGGCGAGGTCTTTAACTTCGTCGAACTGCGCGAAGAGCTGGAGCGGGAGGGCGCTGTCTTTCACTCCCACTGCGACACCGAAGTCATTCTGCAGGCGTACCTGCGTTGGGGCGACGCTTCGTTCGCGCGCCTGCGCGGCATGTTTGCCATTGCCATCTGGGTGCAGTCGCGCGGCTGCCTGGTGCTGGCCCGAGACCGCATGGGCATCAAGCCGCTCTACTACTTTCAGCAGGAAGGCGAAGTGTACTTCGGCTCTGAGCTGAAGTGCATCTTCGCCAATCCCAACGTGCCGCGCCGCATCTCGCTCGACGGCCTGAACTGTTACCTTAGCCTCAACTACGTTCCTGCGCCCTACACGCTGGTCGAGGGCATCGTGAAGCTGCTGCCCGGACACATGCTGGAGTGGAAGGACGGGGTGTGCTCGACCCGCCCTTATCTTCCGCCGAAAGAGAAGGCTACCAGCGCCTGCTTCGATCGAGGCCGCCTGTGAGCAGCTCGACAATCTGTTGCAGAAGTCGGTGAAGGAGGAGCTAATCTCGGACGTGCCGCTCGGTGTCTGGTTGAGCGGCGGACTCGATTCCTCGACGGTACTGCATTATGCGACTCACGCCAGCCCCAATCGCATTCACACTTTCGGCGTCACATTTCAGGGAAAATCGTTTGACGAAGGGCGCTACATTCGCGAAGTGAGCCGCCACTTCGGCACCGAGCACACCGAATTTGACCTGAATCCGGAAGCCGAGTTGATCGACTGCATTCGAACAGATTTCGTATTACTCGGATGAACCCAGCGCCGACGCCGGGGCCGTTCCGCTGTGGTTTCTGGCCAAGATGACAGCGCGGGATGTCACCGTGATTCTCACCGGTGAAGGCGGCGACGAACTCTTCGCCGGATACCTCACCTACAAGGCCAATCGCTACAGTGAGCTGGCGCGCAAGCTTCCATCTCCGCTGCTGAAGGCAGGGCTGGCTGCCGCCCGTCTGCTGCCGGTCTCCGACGATAAGATCAGCTTCGAGTACAAGGTGAAACGCTTCCTGCAAGGCTCACTGGTGGACCCCGGCCGGGCGCATCTTTTCTGGAACGGCACTTTCTCCGACGAAGAAATAGAACAACTCTTCCGCTACGCTGACTCCGCGCCGCTGGCAAGCGTGCTGGCCAACCTGCGACCGGGCCGCGACCTCGGCCGCTTCCTCGAATTCGATCAGCGTTACTACCTGGCCGATGACATCCTCTACAAAGTGGACCGCATCAGCATGGCGCACTCGCTGGAAGTGCGGCCACCTTTTCTCGACGACCGCATCGTCGACTTCGCCAACAGCCTACCCGACAACTTTCGGCTGCGCGGTTCGGAGTCGAAATTCGTGCTGCGCCGCCTGATGCAGGACAAGCTGCCGCACTCGGTGCTCCATCGCCCCAAGATCGGCTTCGACATTCCCATCCACGAGTGGTTCCGCGGCGTGCTGCGGCCACTGCTCCTGCAAACGCTCTCGGAAGAAGCGGTTACCGCCAGCGGGCTCTTCGAGTGGCCCTTCGTCCGCCGCCTGATCGACGACCATTTGGAGCGCCGTGCCAACATGGGCTATCACTTATGGGGGCTGCTGGTGCTTTTCCTTTGGATGAAACGTTGGAACATCGAAACGGCAGTCGGGAGACCCTGAGTGGCAAACTCGCTGGCCACAACGGACTTGTAACGGCTGGATCGTCGTCATCGCTGCCAGCCTGGTCTTCCTCGTAGGCAAGATCGCCTGCCGCTGGCGCCCGTTTGCCGCGTGCGACATGGAGTAAAGCCTGGCGGCACATTTTCGTGTCGTAGAATTCACCCTTGCCGACTTCTTCCGAACTCGATCGCTTACGCGTCGTGCTGGTGGGCACGCGCAATCCTCTCAATCTCGGGGCCGCCGCGCGCGCGATGAGCAACTTCGGCATATTGCACTTGCGCGTGGTGAATCCGTTCGAGCCTTCGTTTCGTGAAGCCCGGAGCGCCGTCGGACCTGCCGCTGCAATCCTGGCGCACGCCGAATCGTTCGAGTCTCTGGCCGAGGCCGTTGGCGACTGCGTCCTCGTGTTTGGAACCACGGCGATCCAGCACCGCGAGGTACAGCACCTTATGTACCGGCTTGACGCAGCCGCCGCGCAAGTCCGCGAGCGACTGACGAGCGGCCATGTCGCCATCGTCTTCGGCTCGGAAAAGACCGGCCTGAGCAATGCTGATCTCGCCCATTGCAACTGTCTGCTACATATTCCCACGCGCGACGCTCATCTTTCCATGAATCTGGGACAGGCGGTGGCGGTGACACTCTATGAGCTGATGCGGGAATCAAAACCGCTGCCCGCCGCCGAGATCGAGGAGCCAGCGACGGCTGCCGAACTGGAGCGCCTCACCGCAGTTTTGCTCGAAGCGCTACAGCGCAGTGGCTATGCAACGCCCGAGACACTGGCGGCGACCGAAGAGAAAGCCCGCCGCATGGTTCGCCGCATGCGGATTAACGTCCGCGATGCCGAGGTGCTGCTAGGCATGCTGCGGCAAATTTTGTGGAAGCTTCGGGATCCACAGTACGCTGAGCCAGTAGATCCTCGCGCTGAGAGCCTGTAAGTTTTCGGCGGCCACCTCGCCATCGTCGGGGGCCGGCAATCTGTGGCAGGCGCGCTAGTCTAGCACTTGATTCAGGCGGTCCGGCGCACTCATTCCACCCTGTAATGTAAGATTCACGCTGTTCGATTCGGAGGAACTGTAAGGATGCTTATCAGACGCATGGGCGTGTTTGTCGCTTCAATTGCAATTGTGGGCAGCATGGTTTCCGCGGTTGCACAACAGCCCGATGCCGAGTCGGAAAGCCAGTTCCGTTTCCGTTTCGTCGGCCCCAAGGTCGGCAATCGTATCGCCGCCGTAGCGGGCATTCCAGGAGACCCCAGCACCTACTATGCGGGCGCCGCCTCAGGCGGGGTCTGGAAATCGACAGACGGCGGCAATCGGTGGACGCCCATCTTTGATAAGCAGCCCGTCGCGGCGATTGGAGCGCTGGCAGTAGCGCCGTCCGAATCGAGCACAGTGTGGGCGGGAACCGGCGAGGCCTGGGCGATCCGCGACAGTGACGTGATGGGCAATGGCATTTACAAGTCCACCGACGCGGGCAAGACCTGGACCAACATGGGTCTGCCGGAGTCGGGCCGCATCGGCCGAATTGTCATCCATCCGACGAATGCCGACATCGTCTTTGCCTGTGTTCTGGGGCGCACGACGGGGCCGCAACAAGAGCGCGGCGTCTATCGCACAACCGACGGCGGCCAGCATTGGGAGCGTGTGCTCTTCGCGGGAGAAAACGTCGGCTGCTCCGGGCTGTCGATGGACGCAAAGAATCCTCGCACTCTGTTTGCGGGCATGTGGCAAGTCGAGATGCACACCTGGGCTGAGATTAGCGGCGGCCCCGGCAGCGGGGTTTACGTGTCCCATGACGGCGGAACGAAGTGGACCCGCATCGAAGAGCACGGCCTGCCAAAATCGCCCGTGGGCAAGATCGATGTCGCGGTGGCGCCCACCAACTCGAACCGCATCTTTGCGCTGATCCAGACCAAAGACCAGGGCTCGCTCTGGAGGTCCGACGACGGCGGAGTCCAGTGGAAGGCGGTCAATTACCAGCGCGCGCTGATTGGACGGGGTGGGTACTACATCCGACTTGCTGTCTCGCCTGGCAGCGACAACGAAGTTCTCGTGGCCAACAGCTCCTTCCACCAGTCGCTCGACGGTGGCGAGAACTTTCGCGAAGTGCGCTGGGGCGGCGACACCCACGACATCTGGATCGATCCCACCAACCCAGACCGCTTCGTGATCACCGATGACGCCGGCCTGATCATCACCACCGTCCATGGCCGGGGCTTCCATCGCGTCACCTTGCCCATCGGCCAGATGTACCACGTCGCCGTCGATAATCAGGTCCCCTACTACTTCTACAGCAACATGCAGGACGACGGAAACATGCGCGGCCCGAGTGTGCCTTTCGATCAGCCGGAAGGCGGATGGGACCGCGAAATGGGTGGCTGCGAGTCGGGCTTTACGATTCCCGATACCGTCGATCCCAACATCGTCTGGGCTACCTGCTACGGTGACACGGTCACTCGCTGGGATGCCCGAAACAAGGAGGCGCACTCAGTAAGTCCGTGGATGCATACCCTGGACGCGCCTCCCAATGGGCTCAAGTACCGCTGCCATTGGACGCCGCCGCTGGCTGTCGATCCGTTCGACCACAACACCGTTTATTACGGTTGCCAGGTGATTTTCAAGACCAGCAACGCGGGCAACAGTTGGTCGGTCATCAGCCCTGACCTCTCGACGCAGGACCCGGCGCATCTGGTTCCATCCGGAGGGATCGTCGGTGACAACCTGGGGCAGTTCTATGGCGAGGTGGTGTTTGCCATCGCACCATCGAAGATCCAGAAGGGACTGATCTGGGCCGGTACCAACGACGGGCAGGTCTGGTACACCAAAGACGCGGGCGCGAACTGGAACAACGTCACGAAGAACATTACGGGACTGCCGCCGTGGGGCACAATTACCAGCATCGCACCGTCGGCTTTCGACGCCGGTACGGCGTACATCAGCGTTGATTTCCATCTCGTCGACAACCGCGACCCGTTCCTCTACAAGACTACCGACATGGGCAAGACGTGGACGTCGATCACGGGAAACCTTCCCAAGGACGCGTTGTCGTACGTCAAGACGGTGACCGAGGACCCGAATGCTGCCGGACTCTTGTTCGCCGGCACGGGCAATGCGCTGTATTACTCGGTTGATGACGGTGGGCACTGGTCCGCGCTGCAGGAGGGCTTGCCTCACTCGCCCGTAACCTGGGCCGTGGTGCAGAAAGACTTTCACGATCTGGTGGTTTCGACTTACGGTCGCGGACTTTACATTCTCGACGACATCACCCCGCTGGAACATCTCGCGGCCAAGCACTCCGATGCGGCGGTTGTGTTGTTCGAGCCGCGCTCGACCTATCGCTTCGTCCGAGCTCCACAGGCGATGCTGAACTTTTCGCTGAAGGCCAAGCCCAAAGGCCCGGTCGAGTTGGAGGTTCTGGACTCGCACGGCTCCGCGATTCGGAAACTGCAGGCCAAAGGCCAGCCCGGCCTCAATCGAGTCAAGTGGGACCTGCGTTATGAATCACCGCGACTAGTGGCCCTGCGCACTGCGGCGCCCGACAATCCGCACATCTGGGACGAGCCGCGCTTCCGCGATGCCGACTCGCGACCCATTACGCACTGGGGAAGCCGTCCCGCGGAAGTCGGCCCGATTGTGGCTCCGGGCACGTACACCGTACGCCTGAAGGTTGACGGCCAATCGTACACGCAGCCGCTGACGGTCGTGCGCGATCCCAAGGCCCCGGGCACGGACGCGGACATCGATCAGTCGGTCAAGACGCTGCTGCAAATCTGCGACAACATCAGCCGGGTCTCCGACACCGTCAACCAGATCGAGTGGCTGCGCAAGCAACTCGAAGTGATCCAGTCTATGCTGCGTCCGCCGAAGAAACATGACCAGGCGAAAGCTGCCCTTGCCGAGGAAGGCGACGACTATGACTCGGAGCCCTCATCCGCTGCTCCTCGTTCGTTGACGGAAGCTCAGGCCAAACAACGGGCTCAACTGCTGCAGGCCGCCGAGGCGATGGACAAGAACCTAGAGGCCATTGAGCACCGCCTGGTTTCGCAGGCGCTTTTGAATAGCGATGACAAGTATTTCGTCGAACCCTATGGACTCTATCTCAACCTGATCTGGCTGAACGCCGAGGTCGGGACCGGCGGCGGCGACGTGGCTGGTGGCGCTGACTTCGCTCCCACGGAAACTCAGCTTGGACTGTTGAAGACGTATGAGACTGAACTTAATGCGGTGGCGTCGGATTATCGCAAGCTTCTCGCGGACGAACTTCCCACGCTGAACCACGCTCTGGAGACCAGTAATCTTGCGCCTGTCGCTGCCGTCGCGGGCCCCACGGCTGGAAAGAAGGAATGAGATGAGACCCCGTCCGTCTCAGAATGCCGTGATTCGCGCCGTGAACTGAAACTGCCGTGCGCTTCCCATGTGATTCGTGTCGGGAGCAAACTGCGCCTGCCCTGCAGTGAACACCGGCGACGAGGCATTGCCAAACACGCTGATCGCTTCCGGCCCGAAATTGCGATTGCCTGTGCCGATGATGTTGAAGATGTCCATGAACAGGTCGAGGTGGCGTCCTTCGCCGCGCAGTGCGAAGTCCTTTACGAAGCGCAGGTCGAGGTTGAAAAACGCCGGTTGCCGGTAGCTGTTGCGCGCCACCACCGAATTGTTGACGATGGCGCGATCGTTCCAGTCATTGCCATCGTTCTGCGTGTCGAAGCCAATGATGGGCGTGTAGGGCGTTCCCGAGCGCGCGATGAAAATCGGATTGATCTTGAAGCCGTGCGGCAGATTCGTGATGGCGCTGAGGTTGAAGCTGTTGCGCACGTCAAACGAGGAGTCCGATGCATCGGCCGACAGGTCGTAAGGGTTGAGTCCCGGCACTCGCGTAAAAGGTCCGAGGTTGGAGTTGTTATCGCGGGCTTTTGCCAGGGTGTAATTGGCCACCAACTGCGATCGATGCGGAAGCTGGAAGTTCGCCGTCACCGTCATCCCGTCGTACGAGGAATGGGCCGACGACTGATTCATCAGCAGTTGGCCGACGTTGGGATTGGGCCTTTGCGGGGGAAAAATCGGCATTCCGCTCGCGTCATAGGTGGGCGCAAACAAGTTCTGGCTGACCATTTGCTGCAGGTCCCAGGTGCTGTTGTGAACGTATCCTGCCGAGAGCGAAGTCTTCGCATTCAACTGCTGCTCGAAGCTACCCGCCGCCTGAAACGACCGCGGATTACGAAACAACGGGTTGATTCCCACCACCAAAGCCGCCGGTGTCGTGAGCCCAACTGGCGGCGCCGGTAGCGGGTTGCCGCTCGCCACCAGCGCCAGAATCTGGGGATCGTAGTAGCTGTCAGCCACCACCGTATTCAGCCCATTATCGGTGAATACGCGCTGGAAGTACGTTGCTGGAGTCGGCGCGTCATACAGTCCCGCCGAGAGCCGTACCACCGTGTTGACCGCTGGATTCCACGCCACGCCCAACCGAGGCTGCCATTGGTTGACGTCGTTCGGGATATACGTCGTCGATGGGATTGCCGCATTGGGATGGGTCGGTTGCGGGTTCCATTGCGCGTCCCATCGCAGTCCTGCGGTCACGGTAAGTGTCTTCGTGAGCGTAATCTTCGCGTCGGCATAAAGACCCAGCGACCGTACTGCGCCGTCATAGTATCGATCGCCGGTGACGAAGGTTTGTTGATAGCGCCTGGGATCGTTCGCCAGAAAATCGGCGAGTGAGTTGAAGTCAAACTGGCCGTTCAGGTTGGCTTCATGGCGCTGCTGCGCCGGGTCGTAGGCGAAGCTGCCCCCGATGTGCAATGTAACAGCGCCTCGAATGATCGCCAGGTCGTCATTGAAGCGGTTAATGTTCGAGGTAAATGCCCAATTGGACAGGCTGCTTCCGCCGAGAATGCCGAAGCCGTTGATGACATACTCGGGCGTGGTCGCGTTCGGCGTCATGGTGCGCTGGTCCTGCGCCCACTGGGCCAGCACCTGATTCACCATCGACCCGCCGAACACGGTTGTCAGATTGCCGCGCACCCAATAGCTCGTTCCCGTCAATGCCGAGCTGTTGTCGTTCGACGCGATGCTGCGGGTCGAGCCATCGGCCACATCGGTTGCGTGCAGACGGTTGTAGTCAAACTGCAGGTTCAGCGTATTGTTCTGGTTGAGCAGCACGTCGGTCCGCGCAAACACCGCCGTGGGATTGCTGTTGCCGACAATTTGCCGCTGCAACGCTGTCAGTGACGACGGAACGGTTACGCCTGGCGCTTGCGCTTCAAATTGTGTCCAGTAGGGCACATCGAGGTAGTCCTGCTCCATGCCGACGTAAAAGAACGCGCGGTTTTTTCGGATGGGTCCGCCAATCGAGCCGCCAAATTCGTTCTGGGTGTTGTCCAGCGAATGGCCAAAGGTGTCAGGCGACGTCAGCGCAGACGGACGCCCAATGTAGAAGGCCTCCCCGCGATATTTGTTGCTGCCTTCCTTGGTGGCGATGTTGATGAACCCGGCATTGGTCCCGCCGACTTCTGCCGAGACTCCCGCGTGCACAATCTGGAACTCGCGCACGATGGTCTGGGGAAAGAAGAACGATCCGTCACCGGCGCCGCGCTGCCCGCCCTGCAGCGGGTCGGAAAAATCGGCCCCGTCCACGGCCACAGCCAGCGAGTTCGGGCGCTGGCCGTCCACCACTAGACCGGAATTGACCAGCGTCGGCTGCACTCCGGCGGCCAGTTGTCCAAACTGGCTGAAATCGCGATCGCGGTTCGGCAGGTACGTCACCGTCAGCCCTGCCAGCGTATTGCTTACCTCCGGCGCCTGTTTGTTAATGGCGGGAGGAAGCGTGTTTCCTTCCACCGTCGGCCCGTGGGCCGTAACGGTTACGCCCTGTGAAACTGCCGCCACGCCCATCCGGACGTTGACCTCGACGCTCGCACCCACATTCAGTGTCACGCGGGCTGGCTTTTTCAGCGAGAAACCCTGCGCCTTCACCTCAACCGTATAAGCACCGGGTGTAAGCATGGTGGCGCTGTACGCACCATTCTCATCCGTCGCCAGAGTGCGAGTGGAGCTGAAGTCCACATTGCGCACCGTGACTTTGGCTCCCGGTATGGCATTGCCCTGCGGATCGGTGACAGTGCCGCTGAGGCTCCCGCGCGATGCGGCAGACTGCGCCCATCCCATCGTCGATCCCAATACCAATAGCAGGCAAGCCGCTATCGCCGTACGAGCAAGCGTACGCCTGACCTGCCGAAGACCCTTTTGCATATTGCCCTCAGAACCAGCCTAAACGGTAAAAGGGCCGCCCGCACCGTCCGCTACCTGGCCCGGACGGGTACGCGCAGCCCAATGGGTGTACTGCCCTAGAATTGGATGCGCGCCGAGAACTGCATCTGGCGCGGCGATCCGATGTTGGCAAGACCACCGACCGGCTGCCCGAAGGTCGCGACCGGCGCGGCGGCATTGCCGTAGACTCCGTTCCGGCTGAACGTGTTCAGGTGATTGAACGTGTTGAACGATTCGGCCCGCACACTTACATTCATGCGCTCACCGACCTTGAATGCTTTCTGCAATGCAAAGTCGAAGTTGTAGAGTGCCGGGGCCCGTCCCCAATCGCGGGGCACCACAACCCCATTCACGACTGGCCGGTCTGAGTTGTTGCCGTCGCCATTGTTGTCCACGCCGGTCGTTACGTTGTAGGGGAAGCCAGAACCCATCTCGGCCACGGCGGAGAACAGGATCTGCCACGGGAACATGTAGGTGCCGCTCAGTGCTGCGCGGTTGGTCTGGTTCAGCAGGCTGGTTGCCTTCTCGCACACGACGAGGCAAGAGTAGTCGTTGGGGTTCTGACCGGTGCCGTCCCACTCCACGGTGTTGATGTCGTGCGACCACGTGTAGCTCAGCAGCATCGACAGCCGGCTGGTCAGCTGCTTGTTGAGTTTCACTTGCAGCCCATCATAAAACGCCGCTCCAAAATTGGAGTAAGCGAGCACCTGGCGATAGCCATTGTTCGCCGGCACGATGGGCCGGGTCGCGTTGGCCGCTGCCGCCGAGCGTGTCTGGCCCGGGGCCGTGCGCGTGAACCCGGAAGGCGCATTCATGTCCACCGGCTGCTCGATGTGAATCGTGTGCGAGCCAACGTAGTCCATCGAGAACAGCCAGCCGTGCCCGAAATCGTGCTCGATGCCCAGGTTCCACTGCTGAGTGTATGGGTTGTAAAACGTGTTCGGACAGAAGCGCAGCTGACTCACGGGAAGGAAGCCGTTCAGGTAATTGCATTGGCCCGCGAGAATCGTAATGTCGCGCGCCGGCAAGGCCACGCCGGGAGGAAATCCGGAGATGGGTGCGAACGAGGTCGGAAAGCCATAGCCTCCGGGCGCCACCGTGTAAGTAAACACGCCTTGAGGACCGCCCAGCGCTGCTGAGGCTTCCAGGTTCGCGCGCTCTTCCGAGTAATAGATTCCGTAACCCGCGCGCACCACCGTATTTGGCTGGATTTGCCATGCTGCCCCAATTCGCGGCGAGAACATAGCGTACTGGTTGGTAAACGTCTGGCCGTCATATCGCAGGCCAAGGTTCAGTGTCAGGTTGGGACGCACCGTCCAGTTGTCCTGAACGAACATCCCGTACAGTGTTTCTTTTACGTTATAAGTCGAGTTACCGAACGATTGGGTGAAGCTGCTGGCGACCGGAGCTGCATTGGACGGGTAGCCCGGCGGCGGCAGCGACGGATTGTAGGTGAGCAGTGTCGCGATCGGGATGGTCTCGTACTTCGCATTGATCTGGAATCGTCCGTCAATGTAGCCGCTGCCGAACTCCTGTCCATAGCCGCCCGACGAAGAGTAAATCACGTTGAAGCCGGTTCGAATTTGGTGATGTCCCTTGGACCAACTCAGCGTGTCACCCCACTCGTACTGATGGTTGAGCAGATTCGCCCAGCGCGACTCCCCGTTCGTGTAATAGCCCGACACGTACTCCTGCGGGGCAGAAACCAGCGGGATGAATCGGGTGATGGGCGACGCTACCAGCAGTTGGAAGCGGAAATCGTTGACCATCGTCGGCGACAGTGTCCAGTCGTCGGTGAGCGCTGCCTGGTATGTGTTGCGGGTGAACACACGCGCTGCCGTCGGCAGCGTTGCGCCGCTCACTGCGTCCGAAGGGTTCGTGTCCTGGAAGCGGTCCAGGTTGCCACGCAGCGTCAGCCGGTTGTTGTTTCCGATCATCTGGTCGATACGGAACAGGGCCAGCCACTGGCTGAAATTGCCTTCGTAAACCGCTCCCGGGGTCACGGGAGAGGTGATTACAGCCGCGCGGTCCTGGCTGCTGTACTGGGCAGAGGCGAGGAAAAATGTCTTGTCCTTCACGATCGGTCCGGAAACCGTTCCGCTGCCCTGCGACATTACGTTGTCCGCCGGATGCGTGGTCAGTGGTGTGTTGGCCTGCGTGCCGGCCGGTCGGCCCATGCCCACAAAGTCGCCATGCCAGTCATTGGTCCCTGACTTCGTGACGACGTTTACCGCCGTGCCCGCGTTCCGTCCCCACTCGGCCGAGGTCGCATTGGTGTAAACCGTGAATTCCTGTACTACGGGAAAAGGAACAGCTGCGAACATCGTCTGCCGTCCCCAACTGTCGTCAGCGTCCGTGTCGTCCAACTGATAGGTCGTTTGCCGACGGCCATTGCCGTTGATGACGTATAGCGTTTCGTTCATAAATACGTCGCCCGTTGTCTGTGCCGGACGGACCGACGAATTCAAGAGTGGCAAGCTGGACACTTTGTTGCTCAGGACAGGCGTGTCTTCAATCTTCTGCAGGTCCAGACGCGTCGACACCTGGTTCGACTCGGTGGGCAGCGAACCGGGGGTGCCAAAGACGTTGATCACGGCCTTCTCGCCGGAAACATTCAGCGCGAAATTCAAAGTCGCGATGCTACCGGCCCGCAGCTGGACATCATTTTGCTGTGCCGTCTTAAACTGTGCCGCGGCTACGCCGACCGTGTATTGCCCGGTCAAGGGCACACCGACGAACGAATAATCGCCGGAGCCATCGGTTTGCGCCGTCCGCTCCCACGAGGTAGCTGGATTACGCACGGTTACAGTAGCACCTGCAATCGCGCTGCCGCTCTGATCTTGCACGTGGACACGAATGGCCCCCAGATCGGTTTGGGCGGCTAATTGAAGGTTCAGTGACTGGGAAACTAGCAACACCAGTGACACAAAAAACAGAACTCGGAGGACAAAAGACTTTTCGGCCATGCCCTACACGGTAAGTGAGCAAAGATAGTACTACTAGAGATAGTTGCAACAATTCCGGCCATCGATAACGCCCAGTTAATTCCCGGATAACGGTGGTCGCTGCGCTTCGCCACAAGCGTGGCTGCTTTCGCTCCGGATGCGATGACTTTTGTTATGGCGGGCAGCGAGGTTGGAGTAGCCGCTGAGCGAAACTCCGAGTCACCGAATACACCGGCGCCTAGCAGAACTTCTGGAGGCGCGGGTGGGAATCGAACCCACGCATAAAGGTTTTGCAGACCTCTCCCTTACCACTTGGGTACCGCGCCTCAGTGCCTTAACCCTAGCGCGTTCTGCTACGAAAATCCACAAACCGCTTGAGGACTCGCCAACTTGCCAAAACTCCCCATTACCCGGTATTGTCGGAATCCGCCACCCGGATCGCCTGTGGCCGAACTCATTCCGTCGGAGGGAATATGTCCGCTGTCAAATTGGAAGATGCACGCCGCATTATCGCCGCGGCCGAAAAAAAGGCCCACGAGATCGGCCAGCCCATGAACATCGCCGTCGCCGATGAAGGCGGCAACCTCGTCGCCCACGTTCGCATGGACGGGGCGTGGATTGGTTCGATCGACATCTCGCAAAAGAAGGCCTACACCTCGCGCGCCTTCGATATTGCCACGAAAGACCTCGCCACTCACTCACAGTCGGGCGGGCAGTTTTTCGGCATCCATGCCTCTAACAGCGGCAAAATCATGATCTTCGCCGGGGGCATTCCCCTGAAGCGCGACGGCAAGGTCGTCGGCGCCATCGGTGTGAGCGGCGGCTCCGGGGAGCAGGACCACGCGGTTGCCGAGGCCGGCGCAGCTGCGTTCTAGACGTGACTGATCCTTTCTGACGGAGGCGACCATGTCCCAGGAATTTTTCGCTGCCATTCACGACAACGACCTCGCCCGCGTTGAGCAGATGCTTGCTGCCGATCCAGCACTGGCGCGCGCCCATAACCAGACTGGCGCTTCCGCCATCCTGCAGGCACGCTACGAAGGGCGTCACGAGTTGGTAGCGGTGCTGCGCGAAAAGGCCGGGGAGCTCGATGTCTTCGAGGCCGCGACCTTAGGCGACGTGCCGCGGCTGCGGGCTCTGCTGGACGGAAATGTTTCACTGGCAAAGAGTTACAGCGGTGACGGGTTTACGGCGCTGCATCTGGCTACGTTCTTCGGCCAGCCTGAAACCGCGGAAGAGTTGCTGCGCTGCGGCGCCGACCCTAACGCCGTGGCTACGAATTCCATGAAGGTTGCGGTCATCAACAGCGCTGCCGCCTCCGGCCGCGCCGACCTGGTGAACATGGTGTTGCGAGCGGGAGCTAACCCGAACGCCCGCCAGATGATGGGCTACACCGCCCTTCATGCCGCAGCGGCCCACGATAGCGTGGAAATGGTGCAGGCCCTGCTCGACGCTGGAGCCGATCCGACACTGGTCAACGACGAGGGCCAGAGCCCGGCCGACAAGGCGGGCCCGGCGGTGGTGGAGTTGTTGACGAAGCGGACGTGAGCGAAGCATACCAAATTCACGATAGCGTCCGCGTCGGTCGAGGTGGCTACTAAATTTAGATATACATCACTACAACACCATACTACACAACGTAAACATTTTAACAGCTTATAATTAGCCAACTTTTATAGTTAAGTTGATAAAGTTCTACATAGCTATAGCACTAACTTACTCTATCAACTTAGCCGGAGTGCGGGAGCCAGGAAGCTGCTGCAAGTTCACGGAAGCGTGGTTGTCAAAGGTCACGGTCTTGCGTGCGCGCTGGGCGCGGATTGGCAAGGCACACCTGTACCCGGACTTACAGATATGGTTTAATGCGGCGGGACAATCATGGCCAGAAGAATCTGGGTGCTGGGAAAACTAAAGTAACCACCACGGCCCAAAATGGGAAGCGCCAGTCAGGGGAGTTCCCGGCGGTAGGGCGAGATGCTTCAGGGGCTGGACAGTTTTGGTGAGAACGGTGCCGAGGCTGCGCGGCTGCTTGAGGAATGATATCGAGAGGAATTTTCCGCTACGTTTTCGAAGACTGGGTTCTCCCACGGACTCTGAAGCGCGGCGCTACCCAGGTGCCGATCAGCTACTGTATTCATGAACCCGGTTTAGTTGCCGACTGGTAGCTGCTAGTCGCTTCGTTACTCCATCGCCTCCAGCGCAGCCATCACTTCGATCCCGTCCCACAAATTCTGCAGCCGGATGTTCTCATTCGCTGCGTGCTGGTTGTTGTCGTAGTTCGCGATGGGCACAGTGATGGTGTTCGTATGCAGCGTGTTGACGATCATCTCCAGCGGAACGCTCCCACCCATGGTAGGCAGTTTCACCACCGGACCGCGCGCACTTTCGACAGCGGCGATCACGGCCTGTGCGATGGGCAGGTCCATGGGTGTGCGCACAGCGTTGTAGCCCACCGCATCGCGCATCACATAGGCGACTCGCGGATGCGCCATCAGCGTGGCTTTGTCGGGCGGCGCATCGGTAACGAAATATCCTTGGGAGGTAATGTAGTCCACCACGCGCTGCTGCTGCGTCTTCCAGTCCAAGCCCTTCACCAGGCGCATGTCAATGTCGGCGGTCGCCGTTGAGGGCACGACGTTGTTCGCTTTCGCTCCGACGCGCGCCGAGGCGAAGCCATCGATGTTCAGCGTGGGCTCATTCAGCAGCTCCAGCAGGGGCTTGCCGCCGCCGTTGGCGCGTCCCAGCCCAAACTCTTTCATCAACATTTCGCCATTGTTTGGAGCCTCGGCAATCGCCTGCTTCTCCAGCGAACTCAGCGGAGCCACGCCGTCATAGTAGTGCGGGATGAGCACGTGGCCGTCGGCGTCTTCCATGCTGCCGAGCAACTGCGCCAGCATCATTGCGGGATTGGGTGCCCAGTTGCCGTAGTGTCCGCTGTGCAGCTCGCGGTTCGGTCCGTAAAGTGTCACAGCGAGGTGCGTCACACCGCGTGCGCCGAAGACCACGCTCTGCGTTCCGCTCTGGTCCGTGGGGCCGTCGCAGATGAGCCACACGTCGCCGCCCAGCTCATCGCGATACTTCTTCAGTACCGCTTCCAGGTTGGTGGAGCCGGCTTCTTCCTCGCCTTCCCAAACGAAACGCAGGTTAGCCTTGAACGGAATCTTCGCCGCTTGGAGGGCATCGAGCGCAGTGAGTTGCGCGACGATCGCGGCCTTGTCGTCGGAGGCCGAACGCGCAAAGATGCGCGGCTCGCCCTTCACCATCTTGGTTACAGGCGTGAAGGGCGCACCGCTCTCCCAGTCGGCGGGATTGACCGCCTGCCCGTCATAGTGCGCGTAGAAGACGATGGTGCGCTTGGCGCCGGGCGTCTTGATTTCGCCGTACACCACGGGATTCGAACCTGCCGCGGTGAGCTGCCTGGCCTCCACATGCCGCTTCTGCAGCGCCGCCACCAGCGCATCCGCATTGCGCTGTATGTTGGTCGTGTCGCTGGCCACGTTCGGGATCGAAAGCAGCGCGGTGAACTCCTGCAAGACTTGCTGCTCATGCGATGCGCGCCACTGCTCGGCGGCCTGTTTGGGAGTTTGCGCGAGTAGCGCGACGGGCGCGAGCAGTGACGCGGCTGCAAGGGCTTTCAGCAATCGTGGAATCATGCGACGAATATACGCGACCCAACGTCTGCCCGCCCTTAGCTGCCCACCGCGCCTGGACCGTAGGCGAACTCCATGCTCTCGCAATACATCTCGGCCGTGACCTCGCGGACCTGTTCCACTCCTGACTGGTACTTGTCGGCCGCCAGCCGGAAGATTCCTAACCCGTGGAACTTCAAAGTGAACAAAACTTCTTTCAGGTCGGGGCCAAGGATTTCCAGGGTCCCTTCCTTTTCCTGATCCTGGCCGTTTTTTCCATCGATCAGGAAAGTTTTTTGCCAGTCGACGAACGTCTGGGCGCCTTGTTCACCGAGAGTCACCACCAGGTTGGGCACGTTCAAGCCGACCGGATCCTTCAGATAACCGCGTTGCTCGCCGACGGCATTGGTTGCCGCCTCCAACGTCAGGCTCAGCGCCCCAATCTTGCTGACCCGCGTGCAGTCCAGGCCTGGAATCGTCAACCGGAAATTTGAGGTGATCCACTGCTTTGGCTTGTTGGGTGAGTGCGACAACTTGCCGCTTCCTGGCTTGATGCGCGTGTATTCCGGCGAAAACTTGATTGTCAGCCTGCCTACGTCCTTGGACGCTGCATTCAGCTCGGGAAATCCCACACCGGTCACCAATGTGTGAAACGCGTCCATTTCCCAAGTCACGTTCTGGTTAAAGTCCGTGCGCTTGACAGCCATGTCGTAGCGGTCATGTCTAAGGTCAAAGGTCGCCTTCACGAACTCATAGAGTCCCTTCCCCATTCCCGTGCCCACGGTCACCGTGATGTCGTCGAACTTCACGCCCGCAAGGTGTTTATGCGCAATGTGGTCAGGGCCGATTTTTTCCACCACTACGTCCCCTACGGCCGAACCCCCTTCGAACGACTGCACGATCCCCTGGTTCACTCCCGCCAGTTCGAGCGCATACAACTGACCTACAGCTTGTTGTGTTACCGGCATTGTCTTCCCCCCGTTGGTCGCCGCTCTCACCGCAAAACAGTCGTCGGCGTGGAGCGTCATTAGACCTCACAATGTCGCACCGGCGCAAGTGGAAGTTTCGCTGGCCGACTACACGTAATCAAACAGCGTCATGAACCCAAAATCCATGTGCAACTGCTGATGGCAGTGGAAGAGCGTGAGCCCGGGATTATCCGCCACGAATGAGACTTCAACTTCCTGATATCCATTGACCATCACCACATCTTTCAGGATTCCCGCCGTCGGCTGACCCGCGATATTCGTCAATTCGAAACTATGCCGATGCAGATGCACCGGGTGAATGTCATCGCTGGCGTTGCGCATCCGCAGTCGATAGCGCTTGCCTTCGCGCAAATGAAACGCCGCGGGAACCATCGCGTTGGTCATGGGATACGCTACGCCGTTGATCGTCCAGCGATTGAAGCCTTCGTCGGCGGCGTTGTCTTTGACGAAGAGCATGTCGAAGATCTCGCCAAAATTCGACAGACGCGGGATTGAATAGGGGACCGGGTGCCACGTTAGCGCGCTCAAGCGGGGCGCCGAATCGCGCGTAATTCCACTTGAACGGCGGGGGCGCAACCCACTGCGGCTTGCCTTTCTGTCCGGCGTACTCAACTACGATGCCCATGCCGTGATGGCGGTCATCGTCACCCGTGTCGCCCATGATCCACACTCCCGGATGATTCATCTCGACAATGGCCGAGATGCGCTCGGCGGTACCCAGCCACAGAACAGGCACGCTCGCCGGATTGGGCACCGGATTGCCGTCGAGCGCGACCACGCGAAACGTATGCCCCGGCAGCGCGAGGCTGCGAATCTCAGTGGCGCTGCCGTTCAGCACATGAAACAGCACGCGCTCGCCGCGCTTCACCCGCACCGGCTCGCCGTGGCCGAGCATGCGTCCGTTGATGGTGAAGGAACCGTAGCCCACCTCGTAGCCGTGCGGCATGCCTTTTGCCAGCGAGGCCTTCATCGCCGACTCGCCCTGCTGCTGCAGTTGCGAATTGGGTGCGGCGGGGGTAAGGAAGTTCATCGCCATGTCGCCGCCGCGACTGAACGTGGGCTCGAACTCCTTGAGCGTGAGAAAGACTTCGCGGTCATAGCGGCCGGGGTTCTCTTTGGGCTCGATGTACACCGGGCCGACCTGTCCACTGTATTGCCCGGCGTAAAGGTTGGCGCCGGCGCGGTTGTGGGTGTGATAGAAGCGCAGGCCCGACGGTCTGGGGGTAAAGGTTATGCGCCGTTTGCCGTGCGCCGGAATCCACGGCGTGCCTTCCTCGGCGGCCCCATCCACGTCCGTCGGCAGGAATTGGCCGTGCCAGTGCAACTGCTCGGCAACGTCAGTGTCGTTGAAGATATCGACGGTGACGGGCTGACCTTCTTTGAAGCGCAACAGCGGGCCGGGAAATTGCCCGTTGTAGTTGGTCATCGAAAGGATGCGGTTGGGAGCGATCTCGACGGGCGACGTTTGAATCCGGAGGGTGTAGTCGCGCTTCGTTGCCTCCGGTACCACACTGTGGGACTCGCCGGCCATCGGCGCACCGGACTGCCCGGCTGCGGGTCGCAACAAAAAAGCGGCCCCGGCTGCAAGGCCGGCGGTCTTTAGAAATCCACGACGCGATTCGGGAAAATCCGGCATAGGCACCCGCCTCTCAACCTTACCAGTGCTGACCATTCGATGCTGATTGTGACGCACTGGTCACGACAATACCTGTCGCTGCAGAGTACCGGGAAATGCCGCGCCGCTGGTTCAGCCCTGGCGCGGCTTCCGCGTCATCGAGCCTTTGGGCGCAGCGCGGAGGTACTGAGTCGGCCAGTCCGCGGCTATCCCCAGCTCGACGGCGGCGTGCAACGGCCAGTAGGGATCGCGCAGAAGCTCACGCGCTAGCAGCACCACGTCCGCCTGGCCATTGCGAACGATCTGGTCGGCCTGCGACGGAGAGGTGATCATCCCCACTGCGCCCGTGGCAATTCCGACGTCCTGGCGGATCGTTTCCGCAAACGGCACCTGGTAGCCCGGGCCCACGGTAATGCGCGCGTGCGCCACCAACCCGCCGGAGGAGCAGTCGATCAAGTCCACGCCTTCGGGCTTGAGCAGCCGCGCCAGTTCGACAGACTCGTCAAGCGTCCACCCGCCTTCGGCCCAGTCGGTGGCCGAGATACGAACAAACAAAGGCAAGCGCTCCGGCCAGACCTTGCGCACCGCTGCCGTCATCTCCAGCACAAAGCGAACGCGATTGGCAAAGCTGCCACCGTATTCGTCGTCACGCTGGTTGCTGAGTGGCGACAGAAACTGGTGCGCCAGGTAGCCGTGCGCGGCGTGCAGCTCGATCACTTCGAAGCCGGCGGCGAGAGAGCGCTCGGCAGCGGCGGCAAAGTCGGCGACGGCGCGGCCGATGTCGTCGCGGGTCATCGCGCGCGGGGTGTGGTAGTCGGGCGAGAACGCGATCGCCGACGGCGCCAGCGGTTCCCAACCGCCATCGGCGATCTCGACGCGGCTGTTGCCTTTCCACGGAGCGAGTGTTGAGGCCTTGCGACCTGCGTGCGCCAACTGGATGCCGGCCACCGCTCCTTGGGAGCGCACGAAGCGCGTGATGCGTGCCAGCGGCTCGATGTGGGCATCGCCCCAAATCCCGAGGTCGTCGGGGCTGATGCGGCCTTCGGGCGAGACGGCGGCCGCCTCGGTCAGTATGAGCCCGGCGCCGCCCACGGCACGGCTGCCAAGATGCACGAAATGCCAGTCATTGGCCAGTCCGTCGGTGCAGGAGTATTCGCACATCGGCGAAACGGCGATTCGATTAGGGAAGGTGATAGAACGCTGAGTCAGGGCCTCGAAGAGGTGGGGCACGCGGTTCCTTTCGCAAAAAACGGTAGAATCTATGGATGCCGCGGGCGCGTGCTGCGTTGCGTCCACGCAGTGTATTCATCGAGGAAAAGAGAGTTTTGTGTGCCGCACACCTCCCGTGAAGCGTTTACCGCTCCGGGCGCAACATCGGAAACACTATGGAAACCTTGGAAACCTATCACGGAGTATCGCTGCACGGATTGCCCGTCCGCCTGGAATTGCAATGGCCCTTTCACCGCTCCGAGGGCGGCAGCGATTGGCACGTCGTGCATGGCCGTCTTTGGTTGGCTGACGGGGGAGAACTGCATGCCGATATCGCGCTCAACTTGTCGGAGAGCATCAATGAAGTGCTGCCCTCTCGTGATGGCGAGCTGGCCTTTCAGGTCTCGGTCAATACCGCCCGCAAGGCGCTCGACGACCGGCAATTGCAATTGCTGCGTTCCGGAAAGCGGCAGCCGGTCCCGGTGTCAAGCCGCTGCTACAGCCTGAAGCGGCAGCAATTCACCTTCTGGCACGTGCAGCCTGTGGAGGTCGAAGCCTTCGTCGCCCGCAAAATCTTTTGGGCAGGAGGCCTGGAGCGGCAGCCCGTCCTGATTGCCGATCCCTGCGACGCGTTGTACCTCGACGCCTCTGACGCGGACATGCAGGGCAAGCTGCTGGCCGCCGCAAAAAAGCTGGCCGAGCAGGGAATGGCCGAGCTGTCAGGTGATTCCGCCCGAGCCACTGACGCCTTGGTCGCCCGCGCCGCGGAATTCCACGCCGCCAAAGAAAAGGCGCTCGACGACCTGCACGCCAAGCACGCCTTCGAGCGGGCGTAAGGCGATCGTAGCCGTGCCTTCGACCCTGACCGACTCAGCCAGACGTTCGTTCCACCTGCTTCGTAGGACCACCGCCAGTATCCGGTGGTAACGGCGTCACTTGTGCAAGGACTGCCAGAGCGCGGCAAGGTTCTGTGGCGCTACGTGAATGAGTCCTCCCCGCGGGCTGTCAATGTCGGCAATCAGCAGGAAGGAGATGGCGACCAGCACTGGCATCACGAACAGCAGGCTGGATTTCGCGCTGGCGCCACGCGAACCATAGCCCACCAGAACATTGCAACCGATCGCCGTCAGCATCAGTAAGACCCAGGCGGCAACCGGGATCCGGTTCCACCACGCCGCCTGGGTATAGCCCTGCGAGTTCAGGACGTCGTTCATGCCGGAGACCACAAGTGCCATCACCGGCGTTGGTTGGGCGAGTGCAGGGGCCTGCACGGCATTCCACATCTCCGTCTGTAAACGCATGGTGTCGGCGTTGACTCGCTGCAACTCGTCCTGGTTCCGCGTCTTGTAAAACTCCATACGGAGGTCAGTGTATTTCTTGAGCTGGATTTGCACCCGCACCGCCTCGGCCGGGGGCAGCAGTTCCGCCCGCACATATTCCGTGCCAATCGCGTTGGCTTCCGCTTCCTCATAACTCTTGCGCAAGTCGTACCGGATGGTCGCCATGGAGAAGGTGAAGCCGATGAGCAAGCCAAGCAGGGTCAGCGTAGCCGTCTGCACGATGCCAAAATCGTCACGCGCCGCGTCTGGCAGGGGCCGATGCCTGCGCAGGTTCGCCCCGTATCGTGCCGCAAGCCACAACACTAAAACCGTCGGAATGGACAATAGGACTGGAAAATTCATCACTTTATTCTGACTCCGTCATTCGGCGCCTGGCCGTTTCCAACTCAGACTGGCGTCGTCTTTTCAGTGTACTGCCGCGGCAGCTGACGAGCCGTGAGGCTGGGGCCCCGGCCCGTGATGTAAACCACCACGGTCATCCCGATCAGCGGCCACGCCCGGTCGGCCGACCAGCCAATCGTGTGGACCGCGAGGAAATTGCAACCAAAGTGAGACAGGCTTGTTGAATCTGATTCCCGGGACCTATTGCAGCGATTGCCCCTGCTCGACCACCAGCTTGTAGGCGATGTAGTACTTGTAAATGTTGCTGACGTACTGCACCGTTGTCTGTCCTACCCGTTGTGACACCATCAGCTCGACGTTGCCGAACCACTTATTGGGGTCGAGCCCCTGGGCCGGAGCTTCCTTCCGCAGCTCGGCAATGCGATTCGGACCGCAGTTGTAGGCCGCGAAGGTGAGCAACAGCCGGTTCTCCGGATCAATCCCGGGATCGCTGAAATACTGGTCGGCGATGGTCTTGAGCACCTTCACCCCAGCATGAATGTTGTTCTGGGCCGTCATCACGTCGGGAATGCTGATGGGCGGCGCCGCAGCGGTTGACGGCTCCACCTGCATGATCCCTACCGCACCGCCATTCCTCGCCGCCTGGTTGAGCATCGATTCCTGGTAGCCCTGGGCGATGACCATCAAGTAGTCAAAGCCATATTCCGACGAGTACGTCTTGAAGAAGCCCGCCAGCTCATTGAATTTTTTGATTTGCTCTTCGCTCGTCGGATTCGTAATGTACTTTGCACTCTGCAGGTACCGCCGCATCAGGGTGTTGCCGAACGACGTTCCGGCGGCATGGGTCTTCACCCACTCATCCAGCAATGCTTTGAACTTGGGATTGTCCTTGCGCACCGCCCATGCAAGATCTTGTTCATCAGCGATGACGACATCGGGATGGGGAGTGATGTCGTGGAAAACGTTGGCCCACAGCTTGGCGCGCGATGTGATGGTGACGGTCGCGGGCAAGATGCCGGCATTCACCATCTCCATCAGGTCTTCGTCTTTCAGGTTCTCGTCGGCCTTTTCGATCAGAATGGGCGCCTTGCCCTGCTTCACCAGCGAATCGCTGACCTTCTGCAGATTGTCGTAGTACGTGGTCAACGGATTGACGAAGATTTTCTTCCCGCTCAGGTCCTGCAACGACGAAACGGGCCCGAAGCTCTTTCCCGTCACGACAATCTGCTTCACGCCGGTTTCCAGGGGCAGCGTAAAAGCCACCCGTTGCTGGCGTGCGAGCGTGACAATCACCGGATACGCAACCAGGTCGCCGATTCCTTCCGTCAAGTAAGTTTCCAGTTGGTCGGGCCGCACCGGAATGAACATCACCTGCACCTGTTGCCGGGTGTGCAGCTTCTGGTTCACGAACTGCTGGAAGTCGCTCAGGGCCTCATAGTTCAGGCCCGCCGGCCGGCCATCCACGTAGAAAAAGCTGGAGCGGCTATAGAGCACCAGCGCCCGAATGTTGCCGCGCTTCACGATTGCATCCAGGTCGCCGGTATGGCGCTGGAAGTTCACGGGCAGCCCCACGTCTGGCGACTGGGCAGCCGGCTCGTGCTGCGCGGGCGGGCTCTGCCGCGCGGACCCCGGCATCGCTGCACACAACACAAACGAAAGCGTCAGGAGACAGAGTCGTTTCATGCTTGCAAGATATTCCAAGCCAGGCGCCTGAGTCAGCTTGAAAATTACTCAGGACGGCGAGGAACGACACACGCCCTTCCCCGCCTCCTGGTGATCTCCCGCTCAGCGTCCCTTGTGATTGCCTCCGCAACGCCCGTCCAATGAGCCGTGACGTTTCTGGTTCGTCACTGTGCTACGGCTTTAGCTGTCGCCTTGCTGGCATCTTTTATGGCGACGGCAGTCTTCTCCCCGCCCTTTTCGGTATATTTCACCGAGACCTTGCTGCCCTCTTTGAGGCCGTCATAGGTGTCAACGCTGCCGGCGGCTACGGCCTTGCCTGAGGCATCGACGCCCTTCACCGTCGTCTTGTCCGTCCACTTGATGGTGTGCTCGGTGCCGTCGGAGGCCTTGACCACGATCGTCTTGCTGGTCTTGTCCACCGACTTCACGATGCCGCTGACGGCATGCACTACATCTTCGGCTGCCGCACTCTGCCCGACGATGGCCAAAGCCAGAACGAACAGTCCCGCCAGCAGTACCTTAGACTTCTTGGGATGGAACAACATCGCTAATCTCCTTTGGGTTAATCATCGCTTGTTGAATTCCGCCAATCGACGGCCGCCTCCTCTCATCGGAGCCAGCAGGGCGATCAGTGGCTGTCATGGTTGGCGATAAGATCCAGTCTACGCCAGTGCAAATTTGCTCGGGGTGCGCAGCGTGCGCACCCCGTTTCTGTTTTGCCATGAGCCACGGTTTATCCGCCGGTCGCCACGGCCTTCGGCAAGTTGGCCGGATCCAACAGCGGCAGCGGGTTCTTAGGATGCTGCAGGTCCGGTATCAAGTCGTTCGACGCGCCACCAGGGAAGCGCGTGATGCTCGGATACTTCATGATGGACTTGTCGAAGTCCATGAGCGCGGCTGAAAACAATCCAGCCGTCCAGCCATTGTCCTGGCCGGCGTACCTTCCCGGAGAGGTTGTTGTTCCCCGGGTTGGCGCGGCGCCGTTGAAGATCATGTCGTACTTCTCATAAGGATCCATGGTGAGGTTGTACACAGCCGGAATCGATCCCAGACTTTGCGAGGGGCCCAGCCATGATTCCTTCGCCGTCCACATGAACTTCCAGGCGATGTTCAGCCAGGGTTCCTTCGGATCTCCACCAATATCAACGCGAATCGCATTTAGGTACTCGCCGTTGACATAGATCCAAGACTTGCGGGCTGAGTGCTGAGCCTTGCCGAGGATGTAGGCGCTGTTGTCGATGCTGTCGAAATAGATGGGCTTGCCGTTGTTGTCTTTCATTTCGCCAACCGGCGGAGGCGTGATGCCCGCCATCGCCGCCAGGGTTGACCAGCAGTCGATGTGCGACATCATTTCGCCGTACTGCACGCCCGCCGGAATGTGTCCGGGCCAGGTCATGATGGCCGGCACGCGCCAGCCGCCTTCAAACGCCGAGCCCTTCTCGCCACGGAACGGAGTGGTTCCGGCATCGGGGTACGCATCCAGCCATGCGCCGTTGTCAGCGGTGAGGATCACGATGGTGTTGGGCGCGTATTCGTGGATCGCGTCCAGCACCTTCCCGATGTCGGCGTCCATTTCCATCAGCGAATCCGAATAGTCGCCGAGATGCGACCGGCCCCTGAAATCGGGCGCAGCATTGGTCGGGTTGTGCATCTTGATCCAGTTCACGTCCATGAAGAACGGCTTGCCGCTCTTGGCGTGCGTCTTGATGTAGTCGACAGCGTAGTCGGCCATCCGTTCGTCCATCGTCGCCATGTAATCGTAGGTGATGGTAGCCACCTTCGTGGCGGGCTTTCCCGCAACGCCTTCCCACTCACCCAGGTTGACCACGGAATCCCACATCTTTTCGAAATTCTCGTTGTACGACGGGAACCATGGATGGAACCACTTGTCGGTATCGGGGTAGGAATAGACGCCAGCGTAGTAGGCGGCGAACTCCTTCATCTCGTCGAAGCCATGATTGGTGGGGTACGCCACCGGCTTGTCGCCCAGGTGCCACTTGCCCGAGAAATATGTCGTGTAGCCGTTCTTCTTGAAGAACTCGGCAATCGTCGGCGTTTCAGGGCGCAAGTAATTCTCGTCACCCGGGGCCACGACGATCGACAGCGCCGAGCGGATGGGGATGCGCCCGGTCATGAACGAGGCGCGACCCGCCGTGCAGCTCGCCTGTCCGTACCAACTGGTGAAGGTGGCCCCTTCTTTGGCCATCTTGTCGATGTTGGGCGTGGGATGGCCATTGGCAGCGCCTCCTCCGGAATAGGCACCGAAGTCGTTCCACCCCGTGTCGTCGGTCATGAGCATGACGATGTTGGGTTTCTCTGAGGTTTGCGCAGCAATCTGGGCTCCGCCAGCCGTCAGAATGAAGCTGGAGATGGCAATCGCGCCCAGTGCCAGTTTTCGAACATTTGCACCTAAGTCCATACATCTCTCCTCTGCAGGTACTACTGGTTAATCACACGACCTGCCGGAGCGTGCACTACAGTCCAAACGGCTGCATGGATCTCGGCGGTCAGTTAAACACAAGTTCCCAAGGTCGCTACGATGAATCGGTAGGCAGAGTTTAGACCTATTTGAACTATGCGTCCAATATTATTGGCGCATTGATTGGACAACCAGGGCGCATCGACGCGGCTAGCGGTTGCTCTTCTCTAGTGCACGTGGGCCGCATCCGCCGCCGCATGTTTCAGCTCAAACTTCTGGTAGCGGACGGCCGTCAGTTCCGGCGAATCTTCCTTCATGCGATACGCCGCATCCATCCCCACGTTCGCAAACCGCTGCACCGTTTTCGACCTCGGCCAGGTCACTTCGATCTTCGTCACCGCCGTCGCGTCCCCTAGCCCGATGTGCTGCCGCACCGGATTGCCCCCGAAGCTCGACCCGTACCCCACCGTGCGGTAAATATGCCGCAGTCCTCCCGGCGTCTGTGCCGTCACCTCGATCCTCGCCCCAAATGCCGCGCGGTTCGTGGTCACCCCTTGCAGTTCCAGTGAAATCCAGTGTCCGCCGTGCCCCGGATTCTCGAACAGCACGCTTTGGTACGTGTCGCCCGGCAGCGCCCCGCCAATCTCCTCGAAGACGTCCTCATCGCCATCGTTGTCGATGTCGCCAAACGCCACCCCGTGTCCCTTCTGCAGATGCCCGAATCCGCCCGCTGTGGTCACGTCCTGAAACTTCTTTCCGCCATCGTTACGGAACATCCGGTTCGGCAGCAGTGCCTCCAGCTCCGACGTGCCCGTGCCCAAATAAATGTCGAGCCAGCCGTCGTTATCGAGGTCGCCAAAGCCCGCGCCCATCGCCAGGATCGCCCGGTCCAGTCCCACCTGCCTGGTCACGTCCGTAAACGTCCCGTCGTGATTGTTGTGATACAGCCGCGGCGTCTCGGCCTTGTACGGCAGCCCCAACTCGAAGGCTCCGATATCGTTCAACGTGTCGTTGTAGTATCCCGCCACAAAAATGTCCGGCCAGCCATCGTTGTCGTAATCGAAAAACCACGTTGCAAAACTATGGATCGGCTCCGCCACCCCCGCCTTCTCCGTCACGTCCGTAAACTTCCACTTGTCCGCCCGGGGATGCTTCGCGTCCCGCGGCCCGTCGTTGCGAAACAGCAAATTCGGCTGCCCCTTGCGCGAGACATACAAGTCCGGCCAGCCATCCTTATTAAAGTCGCCCCACGCCACGCCCTTCACGAAGCCCAAATCCGACAGCCCGTTCGCCGCCCCTACCTCGGTAAACGTTCCGTCGTGGTTGTTATGGAATAGCTGCGACGGCTGCTTGTCCGGCCCCGTGCTTTCGTGTCCGACAAACAAATCCAGCCAGCCGTCGTTGTCGAAGTCCGCCCACGCCGCCGTCTGCGTCGGATGCAGCGACATCAGCCCCGCCTTCTTCGTCACATCCTCAAATGTCCCGTCTCCGTTGTTGTGCAGCAGCGACATCGGATACTTCCCGTGCTCCGCCCACCATCCTCCACGCAGCACCAGCACATCCGGATGCCCATCATTGTCGTAGTCCGCCGCCACTAAATTCAGCCCGCCCACCTCGCCCGTCAGCCCGGCTTCTTTCGTGCGCTCGGTAAACGTCCCGTCGCCGTTGTTGTGGAAGAACCGCAACTGGTCCAGCGGCCCCAGACGACGAAATCATCAGGTCCAGCAACCCATCGCCGTCGAAGTCCTCCATGGCCACGCCGCCAGCGTGGTCCATAAAGCCCAGGCCCACTGCGCCGGCCACATCAGGAAACCGCCCAATATCGAAGTCTGACTGGAACAGCTCCGGTCCGGCCACCCACTGCTTCGGGACGTCCTGCGGCCACTTCCCCAGTTGCATGTACGCAATATTCAGCAGCCACCGCGCCAGCACGTTCTTCGGATCGGCTTGCAGCGTCACCGTCAGCTCACGGATCGCCCCCTCGGCACCGCGCTTCTCTGTGTGGATGCCCGAGCCCGTGATCGGGAAGATGCATGAGTTCTGCGCATGGTGTGCCACGCAGTTCTCCTGCTCGCCGAGCCGCAGGTATGAGAGTGCCAACAAATCCCGCAGTTGCTGCTCCGAGTTCGGCCCCAGCCGCACAGATAGCTCGTTACATCTTTTACGGATCAATTCGAGTTGCTTCACCGCCCCGGCACTGTCGCCCGCGCGCAGCAGGTTCTCGGCCAGCGACCAGCGTGTGCGCAGCTCTTCCTGCCATGGCAACTCGCCCACCAGTTTGATTTGCAGCTGCCGCCGCGCGTTCAGCGTCCTTGCTCGGATCGGTTTGTACATCCTGCTCGGCGAAGATCTTCACCAGCAGCTCGCCCATCTCTTTTGTGCTTTGTGCCTGGTAGGGTGCGGGAGCCTTGCTGGGCGCTTGTGCGGAGTCCGGCGTCGACAGCCAAAGTAAGACGAAAACAGCCAGTCCCGCTCGCCACATCATGGTCGGTTTGAAATTCCGGAGAGAAGCGACCCGATGCTACCACACGCCCCTATTTCCCAATTCGATCCGCGTCATCCAAGAAATGCGCGGGCGCTTTGTTTTTTGCACACGTGTTCTCTGTGTCCCAGTGTCTCTGTGGTGGATGTTCTTTCGAAATTTCAACTCATTCCCAGCTTCCCCCCAAAGGGTGTAGCATTCTGCCAACGGTAGAAGGAGAACCCCCATGGTTCACTGTCCCAAGTGCGGTACCGCCCTCTCCCCCAACGCGCGCTTCTGCGACAAGTGCGGACAAGAGCAGCCTGCCACTTCCTTTCAGCCGCCGGTCGCTGCCCAGTCTGGCTTATCGGAAAACGCCGCCGCCACTCTCAGCTACGTTCTGGGATGGATCACCGGCATCATCTTCTTCCTCATCGACCACCGCCCCTACGTGCGCTTTCACGCCGCCCAATCCATCGTGACCTTCGGCGGCCTGCATGTCATCCGCGCCGTCGTTGGAGTCGTGTTCGGATTAGGCTGGTTCATGGGAGGCTTCTCCGGTGGCGAACACTGGGGCAGCTGGGGAGTGGGAATCGCCCTGCTGTCGGTCATCGGCTTTGTGTCGTTCATCCTCTGGATCGTCTGCATGGTCAAGGCCTACCAGGGCGAACGCTTCATGGTCCCCATCGCCGGAGACATCGCCGTCAACCTCGCCGGAAAGTGAGCGAGCCGCATTTCGACGCATTTGTTTTCCGGTGGAAGCACCTCGCCTTCGCGTGGTGAACCGTAGCGCCGGAACCACGTGAGCTTTAGCCCTGGCCTTACCGCTGGGTGCCCTATCCTATCAACCGTTCTTTGGTCGATAGGGTGGGATCCGTCCCACTCCTAGTCCGTCGGATTCTGTCTGACTATCACGGTATGGGTTGCGGCGACGGTACAACCGGCGACAAAATCCGCCCGAACTTAACCGACAACTAACCGCCGCCAACTTTCTTCTTTCCCACCACCTCAGTGGTATTGACTTTATGAAATTGTAACGTCATATTCACAAACCGATACTAGTGCGACTACTCCAGCGCCACTCTAGGACTAGATCGCCCTACATCGTTAGTAAGTGATCGACGAAGTCTGGAACCTAACCGGACTCATCCCTCATAGGCCCCTTCCCAAGGTTGGTTGATCTCTTGCAATCGATCGACTGGCAGCACGCTCCTCGCGGCCCCTTTTCCCGCTACAACCTTCAGCCCGTGCGCTACTCGTCATCCCGCACAGACTGAACTCAACTCGTTGAGGGACATTTGTCCGTCCCGGGGCTGCTCCCGGTGGAAGATGCATTCCTTGCATCGGCTCCGGCTGGGTAACCTCGCCCCTACGCGGCCGACGATAGGCCAAATGATGCACAGATCCCTCGGAATCCTGACTTCTGGGGAGAAATGAAGGTGAGAGATGATGCAGACTTGGAACAGGCTAGCGGTATCGATTGCGGCGGCACTCATTGGAATGTTCATCGGTGCCAGCCCAGCCTTCGCCACTCCCGGGCCACCCTGTCTCTGCGGCTTCGGGCTAGCCTTCAATATCGATTTTACAAACACCACCGGGACCATCGCAGACGACTTTCACATCAAGCTGTCAACGAGTACGCCGGTTACCGTGCTCCAGACTTTCGAGGGTGGGGCGGTTAGCTTTGGTCCCGGCGCCGTAACCGGAGATGGGACGACTGCGGTCGAGATCGACTGGTCCGGTGCCACGGTCAACCCGGGCCAGACCACTCACATTGGCGCTTCAGCCAGCTCCGGTTCAGTAGTGGATGTCACTTATGCACTTGAATCGTGGTGGACCCACGGCGGGAAGAAGATAGGATCTCACGGCTACGACGGCTCCGCCGCGACCGTGGAGTTCACCGCTGCTGCCTCCCTCGCCGGGAACACAGACTGGACCGTCGCCAGGGTCACTCTATTCACCGACTTAGCTGGAACGAATGTAGTCGGCACAGAGTGGGTAGAAGAGGAAGGCGATGTTAGTCAGATTTTCAACGCCTCCTCGTATGGTCCGATTTTCGCCAGCATCGCAACCTTGTCCTCGCCAGATCCGATTCCGCTGGAAGATCTGAACTTCTCTCTAACCGGCTTCGGTCAGGATGGCCCGATCATGCAGCTGGACCCGGTTCCCGAGCCGAGCACTCTCCTGCTCATCACCTCCGGACTCATCGGCTACGGCTGGCGCCTCAGGAAGCGGAACATGTGACAGCGAGTCGATCGGGTCCGCCAAACCCAACCGCAATTTGTGCCACCCATGCGGAAGAGCCCACGAAAGGGGACGAATATGAAAACCCAAGTTAGCTGGTCAATTGTTACGCTTTCACTGTTCCTCATGTGCGGACTTGCGGCACCCGCGCAAGACCAGATCACCCCACAGCCCGCCGCCAGCGCCGTCCCCGACCTCGTCCGCTACAGCGGCCTGCTCAAAGACTCCAACAATGCTCCGCTCGCCTCCCAGACCGTTGGCGTAATCTTCTCCATCTACAAGGATGCCGTGGGCGGAGCAGCCGTCTGGTCTGAGACCCGCAACCTAAACACCACCGCCACCGGCCAGTACACAGTGCTGCTGGGCAGCACCAAAACCGAAGGCCTGCCCGCTGCCATGTTCTCCGAGCAGGAGCAGCGCTGGCTGGGCGTGCAGGTGCAGGGACAATCCGAGCAGCCCCGCGTCCTGCTGGTCAGCGTCCCCTACGCCTTCAAGGCCCACGAAGCCGAAACCCTCGGCGGCCTCCCCGCCTCCGCCTTCGTCAAAGCCTGCGCCCGATGCATCCCAGCAGCGCCGTCTGCGGGCGCCGATCAATAGCTCAGCCACGAACGCTATCGAGCGGTACGGCAAACGGCACAGCAAGCGGCACAGCCAATTCGGTTAAACCACTCAGGCGGTGTTGGCCCAGTGTTCAATTATCTCTGCCCTACCGCAGGCAACCCTGCGCCGTATTACATTCCGCGATTTGTTCCCAGCCCCGGTCCCCTCACACCGGCGAGCGTAATCTGTAACTCTGTGATCTACCAGTCCCCGGCGGGAGCTACTACAGGTTTCGTGGGCATCGGTACAACGAACCCCTCAACGCCACTCGAGGTGAACGGCGCAATCACCGCGGACCAGTGGTACGACATTACTAGCCAAGAGCTTCCTTTCCTGAGCGTTGGCTGGCCAACTGTAATCCCAGCGAATCAAAATACGTGGCTCGGCCTGGGTGCCGGCGGCCAAGGAATCAATCTCACCGACACCGGAACCCTCAACACCTTCACGGGCTACGATGCTGGCTACGGCAACACTAAGGGATACCAAAATTCCTGTTTCGGCTCCGCGGCTTGTTTGCACAATCTTACGGGCATTGAGAATGTTGCCATTGGCGCCGGCGCGGGCTTCCGCAACACTGACGGGAACGCCAATGTGTACGTCGGCTTCGACGCTGGTTGGGGCGCCTTCATCGGCTCGCATGGAAGCGACAACACAATTGTTGGGTTCGAGGCTGGTTTCAACAATACCGCAGACGGCAACAGTTTCTTCGGTTACCAGGCGGGATACGACAACACCTCCGGCGTCAATAACACCTACGTTGGATATCTTGCCGGCGCAGGCAATGGTACCAACAACATTGCTGTGGGAGATGCCGCCGGCAGCGGTGGGGGCGCCAATAATGTCAGCATTGGAGTCGCGACTGGCCTTGGCGGCCTGGGTGGTGACAATGTCGTCATTGGCCATCAGGCGGCCTTGGGAGGAGCGGGTAGCGGCAATGTCATTATCGGTGCCGGAGCAGTCTTTGACAACCCCGTGGGTGACAACAACACGTTCATTGGCACCGGCGTTGGCTACAACTCGCTGTTCGGCGACAACAACATCTTCATCGGCGCCAACACCGGCACCCAGGGATCGCTTATGAATAACATCTATCTGGATGCCATCTGTTCCGGCTGCGATTTTGATCATCCCGAGAACAACACCATCCGCATCGGCACCCAGGGCCGCGAGCTCACAGCCTATTTCGCGGGCATCTACAACAGCACACCAGGAGGAGCTAACCAAGCAGTTTGCGTCGATGCCACGGGAAAGCTATGGGGGACGACTGGAACCTGCAACACATCATCTCTCCGCTTCAAGGACCAGATCGCCGATATGGGCGACAGCAGCAGCAAGCTGCTCCAGTTGCGTCCAGTGACCTTTCTTCTACAAGCCACAGTACGACGACGGATCACACTCAGCTCCAGTACGGATTGATCGCGGAGGAAGTCGCCAAGGTGTACCCCGAAATGGTGGTGTACGACAAAGAAGGCCGGCCCTACTCAGTTAAGTATCAGTTGCTCGCTCCCATGCTGCTGAGCGAGTTCCAGAAGCAGCACGCCGTCGTCACCGCCCAGCAGACAGACGTGCAAGCCCTGCGCGAGCAGACCAAAGCGCAGCAGCAACAAATGCTCGCCCAGCAGCGAGAGATCGAGGGCCTCAAGTCACAACTGCAACTCCAGAATGCCGCCTTCCAGGAGCGCCTGTCGCGACTGGAATCCCTCGTCACCACCCAGACGCAAACCGCCGCCGACAAACCCGCTCCGGCCACAACCCCGGCCACCGGCAACTTGCAGTAGTTCGCGACCCAGACACGCATGGCGGAACTCCTCATCGAGTTTGGCCATGCTTTTTGACTTTGCCCGAGAAGTATCCGCGTGCTCCGCGGTTGCATTGGGCTTTCGCCCAAATCTTCTCCGTGCCTCAGTGTCTCTGTGGTGGTTTTTGCTTTTGATTTTTGTCGGTCGAGCGAGAAACTAATCCAGCAACACGCCCGGATTCTTCTTCGCGATATGCAGCAGCTTCAGCGTCGCCTGTCGCGGCTCGCGGATGCCCTGCTCCCAGCTCTCCACGGCATTGGAGCTGACATTGAGTAGCCGCGCCAGCAGTGCCTGGCTGGCGTTCAAGCTCTCGCGCAGGGCGCGGATGTCGGCGGGCTTCATGGGCTTGGGGCGTCCCGGCAGCTCGGCCTTGCGCAAGTCAACGCCGCCCTTGGAGGGCTTCGTCGCCGCCTGCTTTTGCGAGGACTTCTTCTTGTCTTTCTTCTTGTCCTTTTTTCCCATGCCTCACCTCGACTGCCACATTGTGGTACTACCACAATGTAGGATGTCTCACCCGTCCCGGTAAATGGCACTAACGTGCCATGCCGCCAACCCGGTCGGGTACCCCGTTCAAGCGGCCGCCTTTGGCCCGCTTGGGCGGTGGCTTTAGACTATTGCGCTACGGGCACCGCCACCGGCCGACCCCTGTCCCCCATCTCAACGTACGCCAGCGGCGTTTCGTGGTCATGGGTGAAGGCTATCAGCCATTTCCCCGGTATCGCCTCTTCATAAAACTGGTGCCGGCTCGCGATGCTGGTCAACGGATACAAATCATATCCCATCACCCAGGTGGGATCGAGATGGTTCGCCGTCGGTATCAGGTCGCTGGGATAGCACAGCGTCGCACCCCCGCTCCGCACGATCACCGCCTGCAGGTCTCGCGTGTGCCCGGGAAATCGCTTCACCGAAATTCCCGGGGTAATTTCGGCATTGCCGTCGAGCAACATCATTTGTCCCGATTCGATCAGCGGGTCGTAGTTGTCGGTCATGTAGCTCACCCGGTCGCGCTCGTGCTGCTCGTGGGCGTGCTCCACCTCGCCCTTCTGCACGAAGTACTTGGCCCGCGGAAACGTTGCCGTCGCTTTCCCATCCTTGTAATAGGTGTTCCACCCGCAGTGGTCAAAGTGCAGGTGCGTGTTGATGACGATATCGACCTCGTCCGGCGAAACCCCCGCCTCCTCGAAGTCTTTCATCAGCCGCACCTGGTTCTTATGGATTCCCTGCTGCTTCTCGCTCAGCTTTGACCCGATACCGGTTTCGACCAGCACTGTCTGCCTTCCGTCGCGGATGAGGAGGCAGTTTGTGCCGGCCTTGAGCATGTTCCGGGCGTCAGGCTGCATCCGCTTCTCCCACAGGACTTTAGGCACAACACCGAAGAAAGCTCCGCCATCCAACTCATAGGTTCCGTCGGAAAGGACCGTTACCTCGAAATTGCCTACCGTCATCCGGCGCATTGGAGCCTCACTCGATTTCTACTTAAGTAACTGTAAATAAATCAGTTACTTGCTATTCAGCACTTCCAAAATGCGATCAAAGTCTTCCAGCGACTTGTACTCCAGCAGGATCTTCCCCTTGCCGTTGCGGTCCTTGACCGTAACCTTGACGCCCAGCACCCGCTCAAGCTGCCGCTGCGCTTCTTTTACGTTGGGGTCCACCAACAGCTCTTTCATTTCCTTTGCGAGCCCCTTGGGCGCGGGGTGCAGCCAGTTCGCCACCGCATCCTCGGTCTGGCGGACAGAAAGGGATTTCTCGATCACGCTATGCCCAATTTTCGACATGGCTTCTGGCGAATCAAGGCTGAGCAGCGCTTTAGCGTGGCCAAAGCTCAGTTGGCCTGCGGCCACCCAAGCCTGAACCGGCTCCGGCAGGCGTAGCAGCCGGAGGAAATTCGCCACCGAGGAGCGCTCTTTGCCGGTGCGCGACGAAATCTGCTCCTGCGTCAAGCCGAACTCCCGGCTTAGCCGATCAAACGCCCGCGCCTGCTCCATCGGGTTCAGGTCTTCCCGCTGCAGGTTTTCGATGATGGTCATCTCCATCGCCTGCTCGTTGGAAACCTGGCGCACGATGGCCGGGACGGTCGGCTTCCCCGCCTGCTGCGAGGCCAGCCATCGCCGCTCGCCGGCGATGAGCTGGTAGCGGCCACCCGGAACCGCCCGAACTGTAATCGGCTGCAAAACGCCGGTAGCCTTGATCGAATCCGCCAACTCCTGCAGGGCGGCCTCGTCCACATGGGTGCGGGTCTGGTAGGGATTACGGTCAATCAGCTCTACCGCAAGCTGCTGAATGCTCTCGCCGTGGTGAGCCGTTGGCGCAGGGGCGGGCGAAGAACCCTGACGCGACGGTAGCAGCGTATCCAGCCCCCGGCCCAACACTTTGCGTTTTTCCATCATGATTCGTCTCGACTTTCTCGGGGCTAGCCGGCGGCGTCCGGCTGCATGATTTCCGGCTGGGGCTGGCGGCTGCGGTTTCGAATCTCCTCCGCCAATTGCAAATAGGCTTCGCTGCCGCGGGAGCGGGGATCATACAGCAGCGCCGGCTTGCCGTGACTGGGGGCTTCAGCCAGGCGAATGTTCCGCGGAATTGTGGTTTCGCACATCAAACTGCCGAAAAACCCGCGCAAATCGGCCGCTACCGACTGTGCCAAGTTGGTGCGGTCGTCAAACATTGTGATGACCACTCCCTCAACCGCCAACGCCGGATTCAGTTCGATTTTGATGCGGTCAATGGTGTCGAGCAGTTCGGTCACACCTTCCAGTGCGAAATACTCGGCCTGCATGGGGATCAGCACCGAATCGGCCGCTACCAAGGCGTTCAAGGTCAGCAGATCCAGTGCCGGAGGACAATCTAGCACGACGAACTCATATTCCTGGCGCACGGGATCCAGGGCATAGCGCAGGCGATACTCCCGATGGTCGAGCGGAACCAGCTCGATATTGGCGCCGATGAGGTTCTTATGCGCCGGAATGGCCTGCAGGTGTTCAATTTCGGTGGGGCATCGGGCTTCGGCAGCGGTGACTTCACCCATCAGGACTTGGTAGGTGCTCATGCGGTGAGGGTCGCGGGCGAAGCCGACGCCGCTGGAGGCGTTGGACTGGGGGTCGCAATCAACCAGCAGGGTGGGCGCACCCAGCGAAGCCAGTGAAGCCGCGAGGTTGATGGCGGTGGTGGTCTTGCCCACGCCGCCTTTCTGATTGGCGATTGCGATGACTCGGCCCACAGGCGGGAAAATCCTCGAATTAGAGACTAGAACGTAGAGGCTGGAATGGGCAACGCCCGAGGATGGTGCAGTTGAAGTTTTTGGAGGAAAAACTGTGCAATTCTAGCGAAGTGATGCGGAAGCGATTGATTCTGCGCTAAGTAACGATTACCGGGGGCTGTGGTTATCTGGGAGGGAAATTGTTCCACGTGGAACAATTTGAGCGGTGTGCGGATGGAACAGGATTCCTCGGACCGGCCATCCGTGCGGCGGCGGTCAACCGGGTCAGATTGGGGCGGGATGACAAATTGTTCCACGTGGAACAATCATGTTGCAACACGCAATTTACTCAAACCGGACTGCTATTCGCGCACTGTCCGTCAGCATGTATGGTTTTTGCTTCATCATTGACGCTTTACTCCCACCGAAGTCAATATTATTCATAATTTTATAGACTTACTTCCCACTATCAATACTTCGATGTCTCGTGGCCAGTCGCGATGGCATGCCAGGACTGGAAATTGCCAGATCTGAGAATAATCCATTTATTAGATGGCAGGCTGCAGCCTAAACATGCATAACTTTCCCACTCACCCGTGTTTTACTAAAGAAACTTGAAATAAATCTCCCACTCTTTCAGCTAGGTGGCCAGTTTTTTCCAGTCAGCCAGACGATCCGTCCTTCACTTCCCGGAATCTTCCGGCCGCCGTCGCCTTCCCAGTCGGTTCCCAAAGCGTGAATGGCGGATGAGGTCTGGGACTCGCTGATCAGGAGAGCCAGGGTGCCTCGCGGTTCTACCAAGCTGGCAGCGACGGGGAGGGTGGTTGAGAACTTCTCCACCGCACGGAGAGTGACCACGTGCGCGGTATCTCCCCAGGATTCGGCGCGGCCGTTATGTACCACAATGTGGGACATGCCGAGCGCCCGAACTACCTCGCGGAGGAAGGTTGCTTTCTTGTTGTGCGATTCGATCAAGGTAACGTGCAGGTCGGGCGCGAAGAGCTTGATGGGGATGCCGGGGAATCCCGCGCCGGAGCCGAGGTCGGCGAGGGTGGTGTTGGGCGTGAGTGCGCCGGCCTCGCGAAGCACGCGGGCGGCGAAGAGCGATTCGCCGAAATGGCGCGTGACGATTTGTTCGGGATCGCGGACGGAGGTGAGGTTGATGCGGGCGTTCCAGCGCAGCAGGAGTTCGAGATAGGTTTGCAATTGGCTGGCGAGTTCCGGCGAGACTTCGGGTATGAAGGGTTGCAGCAGCGCGGTGATGCGGTCGGCGTCGAGCATCGCAAGTAAGCATAGCGCAGGCTGCGGCAGAAACAACGTCCACCACAGAGACACTGAGACACAGAGAAGAATTTGGCGAAAGTCAAAAGCAAACTCCACCAAGGAGGACACCGAGGACACGGAGCGCACGGAGAAAGCGGGGGCACAGGCAAAAGCAACCGCGGATTTCGCGGATCACGCGAATAGGACTTGGGCGAAAGTCAAAAGCAAGATCTACCACAGAGGCACGGAGAGACACTGATAGTCAGGGATAAAGATAATGGACAAATAAGGAGAGCCGCGCTTGCGGTTCGCAGGAAATGGTAGCCGGGCCTAGCGGAAGCCGGTGAACATGACGACGTCGGAGTCGGCGTAGCGAGCGCGGGTGATGGCGAATTTCTTGCCGTCGCGTGACCAAGCATAGGCTTTCACCTGTGCCGGCTCAGAATCGAAATGGGTCAACTGCACGGGCGGCCCGCCAGCCAGGGGCTGCATATAGACGTTCTGCGTATTGCCAGTCGTGTTGTGGATGTAAGTAAGTGCATGGCCGTCGGGCGTCCACCCAAGAGACCAGGCATTGTAAGCCAACGGCAGCTCGATCTCGTGCAAGGGTGAGCCACCCTCCAGCCTCTGCACGATGAATTTGGACTTAGCGTTCGCCCCTTGCCCGTCAGTTCTGCTATAGGCAACGGACGTGCCATCCGGGGACACAACCGGACCAAACACCTGGCCGCTGGCCAATTCCACCGGTGGGCCGCCGTCAGTTGAAACCTTGAAAATGTGTCGCATGCTGTCGGTAGCAGAGAATCCAGCGTAAAGCGCCCATTTGCCGTCTGGCGTACAAGAAGAAGCTTCATCGTCCTTTCCAAAGGTGAGCTGTTTCAATTCACCGGATGCTACGTTAAGACGCCAAAGGTTGGCGGTGTTGTTTTCGAGAATCCTGGCGACAATGACCACATCGCCGGACCCGCAGGCGCTTGGCGAGAAAATCAACTCATTTCCTGCCAGCAAGGGAACCCGGTTGCTGCCATCAGCGCCGGTACTATAGACGTGATTGGCACCATCATCTTGGAGGAGTTTTCCAGCTGCAGTCCAGGAAAGAATGTAGCCGGTCGCCTGTTCGGTCGAAATCGGGGCCAGCTTCCAGACGATCTTGTCGTTCAGGACAGCTGGAGAATCGCCCACGTAAATCACTGCCGCCTTGCGCTCCTGGACCGTAACAAACGACCTTCCGTCAGCAGTAACACTGAGTGAGTGATAGTCGCTCAAGTCGTTACTGATCTTGAACGGCTGCCCCTCCGGATAAGGTTGAAACCAAATCTGATTGCGCGAAGTCGAAAGTTCAAAACCGATGAAAAGCAGTCCAGACGAATCGGGCAGCCACGCCAAGTCGAAAACAGCCATCGGGAGAGAAAGGCTCTTGACAAGCCTGCCCTCGGGCGTAAGCACCAGAATGGATGCAAGCTGGTTCTTGCCGAGCTGTAATACAGCCACAGCGATGAGGTTGCTGGAAGCCGACCAGGAAGGACCGGTAGTGAAATTGTTGACGCCGTACTCATGCCGGAAGATGACCTGCTCATTGCTGCCGTCCGCATTCGCGATCACTAACTGATCTTCACCCTTATCCTGGATGGTGCGCCGGTACACCATGCGCTTGCCGTCGGGCGAGAATGAGACGGGGCTGCCTACATCGCTCGCGATCTGACGCGATGCCCCACCCAGAGCAGGCACACTATAGAGGATCACGTTGTTCAAGTTCGCCGGGTCATCGTGGCCGTAGTACAGATAGTTGCCGTCTGGCGTAAAAGCAGTACCCTCAAAGAAACCTGACTGGCGCGGCACCACGGTTACCTCGCTGCCGGTGGCCACCTGCTTGACCCGAAGGCTGCGTTCGCCCTCGCGCCTGGGGTAAGCCAGCAACCTTCCGTCAGCGGAGATGCTGATCCCAAGGATGGCCTGTCCATGGTCGGTAAGGGGACGGATGCTGATGTTGCGAGTATCTAAAGCGGGACCGCTTCGGCCGAGAAATTTGTAAAGGCCGAAGGCGGCGGCTACAAACAGAACGACCAGCAGCGCCGCGGTGCCGAGCAACGCGCCCTTGTGCTTTCCGGCCTCGGCGATCAGCACAGAAGAAGATGACGGTTGAGCTGTGTTTGCGATTGCTGAAATGCCAGACCCGGGGACAGGCGCGGCAGCTTGAGGCGTGGCCGACGAATCTCCCGTCGCGGAATCGTGCGCCGTCTTGCCCGAGTCGGACTCGCGCCGCAGCCGCTTCAGGTCGGTCCGCATATCGGACGCGTGCTGATAGCGTAATTCACGATCCTTCTCAAGCGACTTGCCGATGATGTCTTCGAGCTTGGGCGGCACTTCGGGATTCAGACGTACCGCAGGCGTGGGCGTCGTGTCGAGAATGGCTTTGGCGATGACACCTGAGCTCTCTCCGCGGAACGGCAGAATGCCGGTGGCCATTTCGTAGAGGACCACGCCGAACGAGAACAGGTCGGTGCGCGCATCCAGTTCCTTGGCCCGAACCTGTTCGGGCGACATATAGGCCATGGTGCCAATTGCCGCACCGGGACTGGTGAGATGCTGCTCGTCAACGGCGGTCATGGTGTTCGCCGATGCGATCTGACTGGACGAGCCTGCCTTGATTGTGACTTTGGCCAATCCGAAGTCGAGGATCTTGGCGTGGCCGCGCTTGCTGACGAATATGTTGGCGGGTTTGATGTCGCGGTGGACGATACCTTCGCCATGCGCGGCGTCGAGGGCGTCGGCGATCTCGATGGCGAGGGGCAGGATGGTTTCGATCTCGACCGGCCTGCCGGCGATGAGATGCTTCAGGGTCATGCCGTCGAGGAACTCCATGGCGATGAAGGACTGCTCGCCATGCTTGCCGATTTCGTAAATGGTGCAGATGTTGGGATGGTTGAGAGCGGAAGCGGCGCGGGCTTCGCGGCGGAAACGCTCCAAGGCCTGTGGGTCTTGCGCTACGTCGTCGGGCAGGAATTTCAGGGCGACGAAGCGGCCAAGGTCGGTGTCCTCGGCCTTGTAGACGACGCCCATGCCGCCGCCGCCGAGTTTTTCGATAATCCGGTAGTGCGAAACCGTCGTGCCGATCATGTTCCGGTTGGTGCTCGAAGGGTTAGCTGATAGTACGGTCGAAGTCGGCGGGAGTCAATTGGTCCGAGGCGGGGGAGCCCCACAGGATTCACCACCGAGGCACAGAGGACACAGAGAAACCTTGGGTGAAAATCAAAAGCCAAATCCACCACGGAGATCACCGTTCGTCCCGCAATGCGAGATCAGGGCAGGCTTCACGCACGGAGACGAATTCGGAAAAGAAAGGAAAATCGGAGTGGGGCGGATCCCATCCTATCGACCAGGAGACGGTCGATAAGGGCGGGGCACGCAGATCCTCGAAATTTATTTTACGTTGACCAGCTTTTGCAGGTCGCGCCAGTGAATGACCACGATGTGGTTGTCGCGCAGGACCTGCTGGAATTCGGGGCTGTTGACGGCGTCGAAGTCGCGCTGACGCCAGGCAGCGCCGAAGGGCGTTTCCTGTCCCATGATGGCGCGCATCTCGCCGTCGTCGTGGCCGAGGTGGACGATCAGGTAGGTGAGTCCGGGCTTGAGGTTCTTGATTAGGTCGACGTAAAACTCCGTCCAGTGCGCCGGCTGCACGGCGGAATTGGCAATGGCGACGGCATCGAAGAGCACATCGTGCGGGGAGAGGAGAGAGAGCATCTTGGAGCGCTCGTCGGTGACTTTCACGGCGAGGAATGGGAGGTGATAGTCGTGGGCAACCTTCACATACGCGGCGAACAACTCGGGCGAGGCGAAGGCGGTTCCCATGTGGCTGTCGAGGTGGGTGGGATGGATGCCCACGGCGAGAGCGCGTTCTATCTGGGCGCGAAACTCGAGCTCGGCTTCGGCGGGAATGGCGTGAGCGGCAGCCTCTTCGGTGGTGCTGTAGAAGGTGCCCGCAGGATCGAGCAGGCTGGAGACCTTGTCACTGGGAGCGACGCTGCCCCAGCGGTAGGAGCGCCATTCGCTGGTGAGGGTAAGGTGAAGACCGAGGTCGGCGTCGGGATGGGAGTGGGCGTATTCAGCGACCTGGGTGAGCCATGGACAGGGAACCATGATGCTGGCGGAAGAAACGGCGCCGCGATCGAGCGACTCGAAGCTGGCGATGTCTTCGGAGTGGGCCACGGCGAGATCGTCGGCGTGAATGATGAGCAGCTTGGCGTCGGCGGGGTAGCCGAGGCGCTCGGCAACGGTCTTGGTTTGGGCGCTCGCAGCGAGCGTGAAGCCTAGGACGACAACCAAAAACAGAAGATGAATGCGCACGAACCCTCTCCGGTCGAACCGACGCCAGCGTAGCATATCGCGCAGGCGCGGAAGAACGGAAATCGGTCACCACGGAGTACAAAAGTGGGCAGAAAAGGCTAGAACCCGCGCATCCACCAGTGATACGCGTGTCGATGCGGCGAAAGAACAGAGCTCCCCGTTGCCGGAGAGCTCCCACAGTGTGTGACCAAGGCAATCAGTTAGCGGCGCTCTTAGCGGCCTTGTAGCCGGCTTTTTGCGCGTCTGCTTCAGTCATGTACTTGCCCTGCTTGGTCTTGCCGTACCAGCGGCTGCCTTCCATGTGATAGGTACCGCTGTCGGTGTTGACCCAGACCATGCCTTTCTGTGGCGGTGGACCGGCGGCGGCGGTGGTCGCGGCAGGCTTGGTAGTCGTCGCTTTTGCGGCAGGCGCAGTTGTGGTTGCGGCCGGAGCGGGGGTTGCAGCAGCGGACTTGGCGGGTGCCGGAGCGGGAGTGCTCACTGCGGCCGGGGCGGGCTTGCTAGCCACCGGGGCCGGAGCGCTCGGGGCAGGCGTGGAAGCGGCGGACTTGGAGGTCTCTTTTGCAGCCTTGTCGGTGGACTTGGTGGTGTCGGCAGTAGCGGCCGATGTGTCGGAAGCAGATTTCTTCTTCTTGGTTTTCTTGGTCGTGGTCGAGGTGTCGGTCGAGGACGAAGAGGAGGCAGCCTGTGCCACGACCTGGCCTGCCCCCAGCGACAGCATCAGTCCAACGATTGCGAAGATGAGCAACTGTTTTTTCATGGTGCGGAATCTCCTTGGCGCGGCGTGCGCGGCCGCAGTTCTCGAGTGTGAGCAGCGCCGCAGTCGGAACATTTGGAGGGTGTGGATAGGGTGTGCTGGCGCGCGACAGCGGAATCTTACACTCCGAGGGGGGAATGGCCAACTGTTTTCGCGGGGAAATGTTTTCGCGGGGAAAGGCAAAAGCCACAAACGAAAAACCGGAGAACGAGTCTCCGGTTTAGCTCAGGTGCCGCAAGACGGCCGCGTCGTCACCGCAGGGCGCGGCCGTCGTGTTCAGCGGCGCAGAAAGCGCCGAGCGGTGAAGCCCGCCGCGGCCAGTCCTCCGCCCAAAAGGGCCAAGGTGGAAGGCTCAGGTACGGGCGATCCAGAGGTTGACTGACTGAGTTGCGGGAAGTTGACCTGCGTGAACTGGTAGCCGCCGCCATCCCAGAGGATGGAGGCGTAGCCGCCGGAACCGCAGCCGCCACCCGCGCCGGTTGCACTGCACAGGTTGACATCGCCCAATCCCGGGACGGAGAACACAATGCCGTAATAGTCGACGGCATAGTCCGCGTAGCCGGAGTCGTAAAAGACGTTGTTGTAAAGGAAATGAGGATCGAGGTCGACGGGCACAATGTCCGAGACCTGGATCTGGTTGTAGGTAGCGTCGATACCGGTGATGGTCCAGGAGCCGTTGGCGTGGTTGGCGCCAAAGAGGGTTCCCGACACGGAAAGCCCCGGCCCTGAGTAAGCGAAAGGAATAGGATCCGCGCCGGCGGTGGCGCAGAACACGAGCGCCCAGCCGAGCACGGCGATGGTCAGCACGTGCGTCTTCATAGAAGCTTTATCGGCAGGGCGGGGAAAAGCATGAGGGCGCGGGAGGAAAAACGCCTGGGGCCGCGAGAACGGCGCCGGGGCGCAAGCGGCAGGCCGGAAGAGATTGTTGAAAAGCCAAAATCAGGTTTTCGCGGAAAATCATGGGGCCTGCAGCGCGACGGCGTTTGACGCGGGGGAGTGTACCCACGCGGGCGGCTCGATGCGGCCGAGGTGCGCGGCGCGATAAAGCAGCAGGATTGCGACCGCCAAGCAAACCAGAACGGCGACGATAGAAGCCTCGGGGCCGAAGGAGCCGCCGGTGAGGAGAGGCGCGCCAGTAAGCGAGCCGCGCAGCAGTCCTGGCGCGGTTGAGTTGCCGGAGACTTGCATACCGAAGACGGAGCCTTCGGTGAAATTCCAGGCGATATGCAAACCGATGGGGAGCCAGAGGCGCTGGGTCACGACGTAAGCGGAACCGAGCAGGACTCCGGCTTCGAGCATGATGGCGATGCCGCTGCTGAGGGTGGCGCCTTTGTTGCCGAGGTGAGCGAGGCCGAAGAGCGCCGAGGTGAAGAGCAGCGCGCCCCAGGTTCCGACAACGCGCGAACTGAGTCGAAAGAGGTAGCCACGGAAAAGCAGCTCTTCGAGGATCCCGGACAAGACGGCGAAAGCCAAGGGAACGGCAAGGCCTTTAGCGCTGCCCCATCCGGCGGGGTGATAGACGCCAATCGCCCAGAGTATGCCCATCGTAGCGGAGAACAAGCCAAAGCCGAGCACGAGGCCGATGGTGAGTTCGGGAAGGGCGTGACGGAGTGCGAGTTCGGACACCGAGCGGCGACGTTCGATCCAGCGGGCTCCGATGAGGTAAGCCAGCAGGAAGGTGGCCGCGACGGCGAGCGGCCCCACGCTGTCGGGCAGATATTTCTTGTACACGAATTGCAGTCCGCTCATGACCAGCAGGGCGAACAGCATAGACAACATTCCCAGGCCAAATTCCTTCCAGCGTTTGCGCACGGGCAGCTCCTCCGTTGTGAGTCATATTACGCACGGATGGCGAAGGATGTTCGGAGGTGCGGGATCGGGTGGAGGCTGAATAGCACGCCGCAAGGGCGTGGGGCTTTTTTGGATGCCGGCGGACCCTAGAAATCAAAGAGCCCCAGACCTCGCTCGTCAATGCGCACATGCCTGCGTGCAGGGCTTGAGTGGCGTCTCCTCGGAGGTGAAAGTGGACGCCGGCAGGCCGGCGGCGTTGAAGAGCGTGGCCTCGGGGGCGTTGGCCCAAGCGTAGCGAACATAGCGGGGCTGCGCGATCTGGGGACTGGCGGCAAAAACCGTGTCGCCCTCGATGCGGGCGGTGGCGGCTACGAAATGGTGATCGTCGCCCGCAACCTCAAAGCCAGCCAGAGTGGGCGGCTTGGAAACCAGCTTTCCGGCAGTGTGGTCGAACCAAATGCGCATGCCCGCGCCTTCGACAGTGGCCTGGCGAAAAAGGGGGCCGGAGTATTCGAGGGTCTCGCCATAGGCGAGAGCGCGGGCGGCGAGAGCCAAGCGGGCGGCGACAGTCTGCTTGTCGGAGGGATGCACGTTGCCGGGGTCGCCTACGTCGAGGGTGACGGCCATGGCGGTGTTGACGAGGTCGAGGGTGCGGCGTTGCTGGTCGCGGAGGGTCCCCCAGGATTCGTCGGGGCCAGAGGTGAAGCTGGAAATCTGGACGTATAAGAAGGGGAAATTGCCCTGCTGCCATTTGAGACGCCAATCCGAAATGAGGGTCGAAAAGACACGCTGGTAGAGGTTGGCACGGCCGACGTTGCTGTTGGTTTCGCCCTGATACCAGATGACGCCCTTGATGGCGAAGGGCGTGGCTGGCGCGACCATCGCGTTGAAGAGCGCGGCGGGCTGCCAGGAATCGAGATCGGGATGCCAGGAGTGCTTGACCGGCGGACGGCCCGCCAGCTTGGCCGCGGCGTCTTCCCGTTGGTCGGCAGCCACTAAAGCCGGCGTGTCGGGCTGCTGATCAGCGAGCGCGGACCAGAAAGAAAATACGGGCATTAGCGCGGCATCGGCGGAGATACCGTCGAGGCTGATCCAAGCTTCGGCGGGAGTTCCGCCCCAGGTGGAGTCGATCAGTCCGACCGGTATGTGCTCGCGCTGCTCAAGCTCGCGTCCGAAGAGATAGGCCACTGCTGAAAAGCTGGAGGCGGTTTCCGGGGTGCAGAGCGTCCACGCGGCCGGCTGGTCGCGGAGGGGATAGTTGGACGCTTTCTCCGGGATATGGAGCAGGCGAATGTTGGGTTGGTCGGCGGTGGCAATTTCCTGGCCGGCGTTCTTCAGCACGGCGCTTCCCGGAAAGCCCTCGAGGGGCATTTCCATGTTGGACTGGCCGGAAGCAAACCACACGTCTCCGATGAGGATGTCCGTCAGGACGATCGTATTGGTGGCCGCGATGCGAAGTTCGAAAGGCCCGCCGGCGTGCTCGGGCGGGAGGTACACTTCCCAGCGCCCGAGGCGGTCGGCAATGGCCGGGCGCTGGTGGTCGTGGAAGGTGACGGTGACGCTCTCGCCGGGGTCAGCCCATCCCCAGATGTGGATAGGAGCATCGCGCTGCAGCACGGCGTGGTCACTGAGGATGTTCGGCAGCTTCACCACTCCGTACGCCGCCGGGGCAAGGGCGAGAGTAAGGCCGGACATCAGCCATGCAACGAAGGCAATGCGAGAAAGAAGCTTGATCAAGGGCGGCCAATCCTTTCGAGCGCGAGGGCGCGGTTCAAGGCTAGCAGACCAGGTCAAGGCGAACCATGCCGGAGCGTGGAGCTAGGCAATTTTCTGCCGCAGGAGTTCCTCGATGTCGGCGATGTGATCGTTAAGGGTATTCAACTTTTGGGCGACGCCCTGAAGCTCGGTGCGGGCGTGGCGGTTGACGTCGAAGTCCATCTCGCTGCGGATGCGGTCTTTCTTGTCCTGGCGGTTCTGGCTCATCATGATGACCGGCGCCTGGATGGCGGCGAGGGCGGAGAGGAAGAGGTTCAAGAGAATAAAGGGGTAGGGGTCCCAGGCCTTTATGCCAAGAATGACATTGATTGCGGAGTAGCCGGCCATGAACACGACGAAGACAATGATGAAAGTCCAGGAGCCGCCAAACGAAGCGACGTGGTCGGCAATGCGCTCGCCAAAGGTCTCGCGCTCGTCGATGACATCTTCGGGCGGTCGGATGGAGCGGGCGCGGGCGAGTTGGTGGGCATTATGCAACTGGCGGCCCAGGAAAGCCAGCAGGTCCATGATGGCGTGTGGCTTCTGCTGGAACAGGACCATCAAATCGTTGCGATCAATCTCGATACAGGAAGTCTCTTCGACCGCGGCGGCTTCCGCCTGATGTGGGGTTTGCTCGAGCATGGAGGCGAAACCAAAGAATTCGCCGGGGACGGGCTGCTGCAGGAGTACTTCCTGATGGTCTTCGTCGGTGATGACTACGCGGACGCCGCCGGAGACCACGATGTAAGCGCGTTCGGCCGGGTCGCCCAGACGGAAGATACGCTGGCGCGCGTGGAATTGCCTGAGCTCGACCTGTCCGGCGAGGACGGTAAGTTCGTCGTTGTCGAGGTTGGAAAACAGGGGGATATCGCGAAGCACTTCCGGAGAGCAGGCCATGGAATTGTCTCCTAACGTTGAATGTCAGCAGTCTAAGACAAAACCAGGCGTGTGCGTCCGTTGAAGACGCCACGGGGAGATAGGATTTGCGAAGAATTAACCAATGCAGGTGGCGTCAGACGGATAGCTGGAGACTGGCTGGACAAAAAGTTGGGGCTCGAAGAAGCGGTCGACGGCGGCGATGATTTCGGCTTCGTCGCGTGACTCGTAGATGGCCTTGCGAAGGTGGGCTCCGTTGGCGACGCCGTGGGTGAACCAGGCGGCGAACTGCTTCATCTTGCCGGGCGCACCGGGGACCTGCTCGTCGTGGAGCATGGTGAAGTAGGTGCGGATCATGTGGTAGCGCTCGGCCTCGGTTTGCGTGTCGTACGCGCCGGTCAGCGTGTACTGCTCGATCTGGCGGAAGATCCACGGATTGCTGGCGGCGGAGCGGCCGATCATGACGGCGTCGCATCCAGTTTCGGCAACCATGGCAGCGGCGTCTTCGGGCGAGCGGATGTCGCCGTTGCCGATGACCGGAATCTTGACCGCGTCTTTCACGGCGGCGATCCACTCCCAGCGCGCCTGGCCGGAGTAGCCCTGCTCGCGGGTGCGGGCGTGGAGGGCGACGGCGGCGAGTCCACATTCCTGGGCCATCTTGGCGAGTTCGACGTGGACGATTTCCTTGTCGTTCCATCCGGCGCGGAACTTCACGGTGAAGGGGACGGTCACGGCGGCGCGGACGGACTCGAAAATATTCTGGACGAGCGGCAGGTTGCGCAGCAGGCCGGAGCCTCCGTTGCAGGTGACGACTTTGCGGGCAGGGCAGCCGAGGTTGAGATCGACCAGGTCGAAGCCGAGGTCCTGCACGATGCGGGCGGCTTCGGCGAGGGTCTTCGGGTCGCTGCCGAAGAGCTGGGCAGAGATAGGGTGCTCGTCGCCGTAGAAGGTGAGGTAGCGCTTGGCCTTCTTGTCTTTGTGGCGAATGATGCCATCGGCGGAGGTGAACTCGGTCATCATGAGGCCGCATCCGCCGAGGTTGCGGATGAAGCGGCGGAAGACGGTGTCGGTGATGCCGGCCATGGGCGCAAGGACGGTGGCGGGACGGATTTCAACGGAGCCCAAAGTTACGGACGCGGGGACGCGGACGCCGGGAGGGGCGGTGCGTTCGGCCGGGTTGTCGAAAAACTTGGGCATCTCTTGATTTTAGCGGGTTTGGGCAAAAGCAACATCTACCACAGAGACACTGAGGCACAGAGAAGCAGTACGCAAGAGGCAACAGCGCTCGCGGAGCGCCGTTTCCACCCTGTCCGCAAAAGACTCGTACAGGACGGGGCACACAGCGCGAGTTTAAGCCTGCACTGGAGCGGGTTTCAGCAATGCCGCGAGAACTTCCTGCGGGGTGACTGTGCCCTTGCGGTGCTCGCCGGAGCCGTCGAAGGCGACGGTGCCGTTGAGGATTCCTTCGTACATCTCCTGGAACAGTTTGGCCACGTCTTCGGTAAAACCGAGCTTGGTGAACTCGGGCACAAGCGCCGCCAGCGGAACTTCGACGACGTTGACGGGCTTGCCGAGCAGCGTGGTGAGCGCAGCGGCAATGTCTGCGGGGGTGTATCGCGCCGGGCCTTCCATCTCAACCATGCGGATGCCGGGTGCGGGGCGAAGCAGGAGGCCGGCGGCGATACGACCAATGTCGAGCGTGGCAGCCATGGGCAGACGGAAATTTGCGGGGAAGAAGCTGGGAAGGATGCCCTGACCAACGGCGGCGCCCAGGACGGGGGCGTAGTTCTCCATGAAATATGGGGCGCGGAGGAACGTGACGTTGGGAGCAGCGGCGGGGATAACTTTTTCAGCGTAATGAAGATTGCGAATGGGGCCGGTGCCAGCGGGGTGCTGGGCTCCAATGGAAGAGAGCAGGACAACGTAGGGAATGCCGCTTGTCTTGATGCCGGCGGCGATGGAGTCGGAGAGTTTCGCCATGTCAGCGAGAAACGTGTTGGTGCCGTACAAAGGCGGGCACATGATGTAGGCGGCTTCGGCGGCCTTGAGGGCGGCGGCCAGCGCGGCGGAATCGGCGAGGTCAGCGATGGCTACTTCGGCACCACGGGCTTTCCAGTCGGCGGCTTTCTTGTCGCTGTGCAGGACGACACGGACGGGCTTGCCCTGCTGCAAAAGGGTTTCGGCGACGACGCTGCCGGTGTTGCCGTTGGCTCCGGTGACTACGTACATAAAAGACCTCCCTGAATTGTAGGATCGTTATGTTCCGAAAGATGATTGATACGGCAGAAAGATGCAGGTGGGAGGATTAATTGTTGTGAGACGAGCCTCTGCGGTAGAGGCGGGCAAAAGAAAGCCTCCGCCGGAGCGGAGGCTTGGGTAAACCAAAGAAACTAAGTTACTTGGTGGCTGTAGCGGCCGCAGCGGTGGCAGCGGCGGCTTCGGCCTTGCCGGCGTCGGATTTGGCGTACTTGCGGCGGAAGCGCTCGACGCGTCCGGCGGTGTCCATGAGCTTCTGCTTGCCGGTAAAGAAAGGGTGGCAGGCGGAGCAAATTTCAACGCTGATGTCGCCCTTGTGGGTGGATCGCGTCAGAAACGCGTTGCCGCACGCACAGTGGACTTTGGTTTCGGTGTAAACGGGATGGATGGCTGCCTTCATGGGACTCCCTAACTCGCTGGTTGCAAACCTAGATTTTACCGGAAATTGGGCAAATCGGGCAACTGACGGGATGCGACTCAGAAAGTTAGATTCCGGCGGGAGCCCTAAGGATGCAAACCGACCGGGAACGGGAAAAACAACATCCACCAGAGAGACACGGAGACACAGAGAAATCTCGGCACAAAAGCAAAGGCAAAAGCTACCACGGAGGCCGCGGAGCGCGCGGAGGGGACTTAGGCAAAAGGCAACTGCACCACGCTCCCCGGGGACGACCGGGTGGGTTCGAAGTCACTCGTCCAATTCGGCGCGGCAGGCCCAGCAATCGATTTGCGTTGGCGGCGGACTGGTGACGTCGGCCTTGCGTTCGGAGATGAGATGGCCACATGCCAGGTGGAAGTTCACCAGCGTGCCGTCGTTGGTCACACTGATGACTCTGCGCAGGAACCTCTGCTCCGGGGCCGCGTCTTGGGGCTTACGAGCCATACCAGAGAGCGTACTCCCTGCGAAAGAATTCCGCCTATCCGGTCGCAGAAAGGCGGCAGACGGAATCACTTCTTGTTGACGTGCTTCTTCAACTCCACACCGGGGGTGAAGCGGGCAACGCGGCGGGCGGCAATCTTGAGGACGGCGCCAGTTTGCGGGTTGCGTCCGTTGCGGGCCTTGCGTTGGGAGACGGAGAAAGTACCGAAGCCGACGAGAGTGACACGATCGCCCTTTTTGAGGGCGGCGGTGACGGCGTCAACGAAAGTGTCGATGGCAGCAGCAGCGCTGGTTTTGGTGATGCCCGTGGAGGCCGCGATTTTTTCAACCAGATCAGTTTTGTTCATGGTGGCTCCTGACTCGGGAGGCAAAAGTGTGGCGGGAATATTTAGCTGCGAAAAGCGGCGCGTGTCAAGCGAAACCGGAAAACCTGGGAAAGGCGGCATTCACCACGGAGGCACAGAGGACACAGAGAGGACTGGGCAGAACGGCAAAGGCAGCCTCGGATGCTGGCGGAGGGACGAGCAGCAAGCAGGTTTGAAGTTGATCGAGGATTTCGTTTCCCGACCCTCGCGACAAAGAGCGGCGCAAAGGATGGGGACCCAGATTCATTTCTGGTCGAGGCAGAAACCGAGTTTTTCGCCGAGGGCGGTGAATTCGGCAAGCCAGGCTTTAGAGTCCGGGGTGCCCTCCTGCGCAACCACGGGATAAACGTGCTGTTGCAGCTGGAAATAGACGTTCTGCACGCGGGCGAGGTCGACTTCGAAAGGCAACGAGCGCACCAGATCAACCGCGAGATTGAATCGGCGTAGCAGGCCGCCGCGGGGCTTGAGCGCGAGATCGTCGGCCATGCGGGCGAAGCGGCGGGTGAGGGCGTAGGCGAGCCAGGCGGAGTCCCACTGGATTTTTTCGCGCGAGGCGCTGTCGAGCAGGCGGCGGACGCGCTCGACGTTGAGTTCGTCAGCGATAAACTCCTTGCGCAGGCTGGTGTTGAGGACGAATTCGGCGGTCTGGTGCAGCATCTTTGGCAAGGGAGCACCCATGCCGCTGAAGAAACCCATGAGCGGGGCGTGGCGCTCGTAAATCAGGCGGTAGGCCGACTCGACCTCGTCCATGGTGGAACCGAGGAGGCGGCTAATGACTTTCTGGCGCTCGTCGCGAAACAGAGAATTGAGGGTGTAGCCAGCGCGGTTGAATTTGTCGTCGAGCAGGCGCATGACGGAGGGCAGGTCGGCGTTCTGGAAGGAGTCGCTGACGTCATGCACGAGGGTGCGGAATTCGGCCTCACCGGGATATTGGCGGACGCCGGCCATGATGTTGTGGTCGCCGAAGTGGAGCACTCCAAAGCAGACGTCGCGATGCTTGCGGGTGATGCGGGAATGAATGCGGGTGGCGCCGACGGCCAGGCGGGCGCGTCCGGACTCGAGGCGAACTTCTTCGAGGGGGCGGATTTCATAGGCGCGGTCCAAATCGCTGTCGCCGTCGAGTTGAAACATGGAAGCGATGGCGTGGTGCGCGGTGACGGCGAGCAGGTCGACCTGGGCCGGCTTCACGAAGCGGTCGAAGACCTGGGCGCCATTGCCGTATTCCGGCAGGTTGCTTTTGGCAGACTGCAATAGCTCACGGAACGTCTGCTCGTGGTGATCGGGAAAGAGGCGCTGGGCAAGTTGCAGGGTGCGGCCAGCGTACATGATGACCTGCACGGTTTCGAGGCCGGAGAGTTCGTCGAAGAACCAGCCGCAACTGGTGTACATGAGCATGGCATGGCGCTGCATTTCGAGCAGCGACATCACGGTGACAATTTCGTCTTCCGACAGGCCGCGGCGGGCATGAGCGGCGAGGAACTTATCAAGGGTCGTCTGGCCGCGGTCCAGCACGATGCTGACGTACTCGTCGCGGGCAAGCCAGGGGTCGGTCAGGAATTCCGAGGCCTTAGTTTCGTAGGGCTCGATGAGGCTGTCGCGGAGATGGTCGAGAGCGTTGCGTAAAGGCGCGCGCCAGGACTGGTTCCAGCCGGGCTTGCCGCCGGAGTTGCAACCGCAATCGGTGCTCCAGCGGCCAAGGCCGTGGGAGCAACTCCAGGCGGTGTTCTCAACGATTTCGACTTCGTGGGTGGGCGGGTTAATGGTGAGGTACTCGCCGTAGTTGGTGAGCTGCGCCAGTTTCTTGGTTTCGATGTGGTGCAGAGCATAGGTGAGGGCCATTTCGCCCTTGAAATGATGGTGGCCGTAGGTTTCACCGTCCGTCGCGATGTGCATGAGCTGCTTCCAGCGGCGGTTGTCGGTGAATCCGCTGACGAGACGGTTGGCGAAGCGTTCGCCGTCGGAGAGAAGTCCTTCGAAGGCGACGGCGCGCGAGATGGGGCCGTCGTAGAAGAAGAGGTTGATGCTGCGGCCGGAGGGGAGATTGCAGATGTAGGGGCGGGTGGGATCGATCTTGCCGCCCTCGACGTTCTTGAACTTGGCGGTGGTCTCGCGGCGCTCGGCTTTCGCCTGAGAAGGGGCCAGCACGGTGAACTGGATACCGTTGTCGGCGAGAACTTCGAGGGTCTCGATGTCGACGGCGGTTTCAGCCAGCCACATGCCTTCGGGTTCGCGGCCGAAGCGGGCTTGGAAATCGCGGATGCCCCAGACCACCTGCGTCTGCTTGTCGCGGCGGTTGGCCAGCGGCATGATCATGTGGTTGTAAACCTGGGCGATGGCGGATCCGTGCCCCGAGAAACGGTCCTGGCTGCGGCGGTCGGCGTCGAGGATGGCCTGATAGGTGTCGGGTGCATGATCAGCCATCCAGGAGAGCAGGGTGGGGCCAACGTTAAAGCTGATGCGGGAATAGTTGTTGACGATACGAATGATGCGGTTGTCGGAGGTCAGGATGCGAGAGGCGGCGTTGGGCGCGTAACACTCGGCGGTGATGCGTTCGTTCCAGTCGTGATAGGGGTACGCGGAGTCCTGTTGCTCGATGATTTCCAGCCAGGGGTTCTCGCGCGGCGGCTGATAGAAGTGGCAATGAATGCAGAGATAACGGTCCATATGATTTTGGCGCGGATTATGAAGGAATGATGAATTCGGAGCGAGTAGTTTACTGCGGAGATGGGCGCGGGGCAACGGAGTTCGGCATGCAACTTTGGGGGCAGAGCGGGAGAGTGATGATAGGGAAGGAGTTAGGGGGAAACCAAATCCACCACAGAGACACTGAGACACAGAGGAAACGAGGCCGAAAAACAAGAAGCAGGCGCGGAATTTCGCTCCCACCGACATCGTGGTCATGCCGACGAAATGGAAGTCCCATCGCTCCTTTCGCTGCGCTCCCTGCGCTCGAAATGGCAAATCGAGGGGGCGGTTGACGAAGTATGCAGACCTTGCGTAGCCGCGATGAGGGCAGTAGAGTCGAGTTGCGATTTGGTTCAAAATGGTCGACGTGAAAACAATCGAAGAAAAGGTGTGCCCTATCTGCGGTGGCACGGGCTGGCGCGACATTGTGCGCGGCGAGGTGCGCGAGGTGACGCGCTGCGATTGCCGGCTGAAAGGACGCGCCGAGCGGTTGCTTGCGGCGGCGAAGATTCCGGCGCGGTACGAGCACTGCGAGCTGGGCACGTTCAAGTACGACCCGGAAAACCCTGAGGACTGCGAAATTGGCCAAAGCCGCCTTGCGGCGGACGGTTCGTGGAAGAGTATCCGGTAGAGAAGACCGGGCTTGCTACTTCGTCGGGCTCGGTGGGCGTGGGCAAGACACATCTGGCGGTGGCGAATCCTGAAGGCACTGATCCGTGACAAAGGCGTGCCGTGTTTGTTCTGCGATTATCGCGAGCTGCTGAAGTCGATCCAGAACTCGTATAACGCATCGGTGCGGGTGACGGAGATGGATATCTTGCGGCCGGTGTTTGATGCCGAGGTGCTGGTGCTGGATGAGCTGGGCGCGGCACGCAGTACGGAGTGGGTAGCGCGATACAGTGAACTACATCCTTAATACCCGCTACAACGACAACAAGACGACGATCATCACCACGAACTTCCGGACCTCCGGAACACGCTCGCAATCCACGAGAAGAAGATTACCGCTTGAGTGATGCGGCTGCCGCGACGTTCATGCCGAAAGGAAACGCTTGGCGATCGCATCGGGGAGCGCATGCGTTCGCGGCTCCACGAGATGTGCAAGAAGGTGGAAATGGATGGCCGCGATTACCGGCTGCCACTCGAAGAAGGCGCACTTCCAGCCGATGAGGCGCCGGCGAGACCGACTAACGAAAAGGCAAGAAACAGCAAGAATCAAGGTCGGCATACTTTCGCAGCGTGGCGAGAAGCCTGCTGAGGCACCGAGTTGCGTTCTCTTACCACTACCCACCAGCCCCTATCCACTAGAATCTTCGCGTGGAGTTTTCTCCAGAACACGATAGCGAGTTGTATGAGACCGCGCCAGCTTCGGCCGCGGTGTTTGTGCTGCGCGGCGAGGCCGGCAGTGAGCCGTACGTGGGCAAGTCGGCAAACCTGCGGCGGCGGCTGCAAAGGCTGCTGGGCGCGCCGGAGGGACGAAGCCGCAAGCTCAACCTGCGCGACCGCGTGCGTTCGGTCGAGTGGACAGCGACCGGATCGGACTTCGAGGCCGGGCTGCTGCTCTATAAGACGCTGCGGCGCGAGTTTCCCGCGACGTATGGCGACCGGATGCGACTGCGGTTTGCGCCGCTGGTCAAACTGATCCTCGACAATCCGTATCCGCGGGCGACGGTGACGACGCGCATCAGCGGGCGCAAGAGCGGTGCCCAGTACTTCGGGCCGTTTGCCTCTCGGGTGGCGGCGGAGAAGTTCTGCAATGACTCGCTCGACTTCTTCCTGATGCGGCGCTGCACCGACGACCTCAAGCCTGATCCGGCGTTTCCCGGCTGCATTTATTCGGAAATGAAGATGTGCCTGGCGCCGTGCTTCAAGGGCTGCACCGACGAGGAGTACGCGGCCGAGGTGGGACGCGTGCAGGAGTATTTCGCCAGCGGCGGTCAATCGCTGGTGCGGGAGATTGAGCGGATGCGCGATGAGGCTTCGACGGGTCTGGATTTTGAAGGCGCGGCGGCGCTGCATGCACGGCTGGAGAAAGTGAAGTCGGCGACGGCAACGTTGCCGGAGATCGTGCGGAGGTTGGATGAGCTGAACGGCGTAATGCTTCAGCCATCGGCGGTAACGGATTCGGTGGCGCTGTTCAAGATTATCGCGGGACGAATCTGCGAGCCGGTGCGGCTGGATGTGGCGTCGAAGTCGGAGGCGGCGCACATGCAGGCCAAGCCGCAGTCGATGGAGGCGCGGATCAACGACGCGCTGGCGGGAGTGGATATACCGAAGCTCCAAAGCGCACTGGAATGGATGGAACACCTCGCGCTGCTGAAGCGGTGGTATTACCGCACGGTGAAAGTGGGCGAGCTGTTCCTGACGGACGCGAGTGGCGAGTTGCCGATGCGGCGGGTAGTGCGAGGTGTGTCGCGCGTGTTCAAGGGCGAAAAGGCGGCAGGGGATTTGAGTGAAACCGCAGGGGAGTATTGGAAGTTTCGGGCGATCGAGGGTGGGGTCAAGCCGTAGTAAGGAGTCTAAGGCCGGGTCGAACGCGTCGTGTCCCACTCGAGAAACATGGGATAGTTGCGCCGAGTGAGACAAATCAATAAGCGCGGCAGCAGGTTGACCGCTAACCAGCTGCTGCGGGATCGGGATTGAAACTGCTTCCTCCGCCCAGCCGGGAATGGAGTGAGAAGAGTTTCATTCAGAGGTTCCGGGCTAACAGCGCGATCCGACGACGGGATGCTGCCGAGTCAAACGGTCCCGGGTGGCGAACCGGGGCCGCGCGACTGCTTCGCGGATAGCTTCATGTCGTCTTGCGTGAGCTGGCAACCACATACACTGCATTCCCAAACCACCGTCGCGCCCGCAGTTGTCTTGGTGGAACTGGGATTCCACTTCTTCGACATTTCACTGTCACACTCAGGACAAATCATGTGCGAATGCTTTTTAGCGGCGGACGGCTTAAGAATGAGGAGAACTTCAGATCGGCTGTCTTAGTTCAGAGTATCTGAAAGAGGAGAGAAACGGCTCACTCAAGGCCGAGTCTAGTCTCATACAGAGGGGCGGTCAAACGTGCAAATCAGCAGCTAACAACGTTTGTGGGTGCTTGCGGTTTACTACGCGCACTTCGTCGCGCCAGCGTTCGTCGATTTGCGCCACGGTCCACTGGATATGCGGTGCGACGTAGCGCAAAAGCGTATCGGTTGCGGGATGGGTGCGCAGAGCAGGGACCACAAGATAGAGCAGTGGCGGGGCGTCGGCGAGCTCGCGTCCGGCAAAGTAGCCAAAGCGTTGGAAGCCCCCGTTGAGCTGATGCCAACGCACGCGCGCCCAGTAGTCGAGTCCTTGCAGCGGGAGATGGATGTCTTCATCGGCCTTGAGTTCGAGGATGGCGAGGCGCCCGTCGAGCGTACTGGTAAGAATGTCGATCATGGCGCGGTCGGTGGAGGCAAAAGCCGGCACTTGCGAGTAAACGAAGCGTGGGTCGAGGCGCTCGTCGATGGTGCGGACGTCGCAAGTGATAAGCGACTCGAGCCAGCGCTCGGGACAGAGGCGGAAGAGCGGATCGCTGCGGTCGCCGTGGGCACTGCGGCGGGCGGCGAGGCGGGTGACGAGGTCCCGAAACCTGGATTCGTTCGCGTCTTCGAGGGTGTATTCGGCGGGCCATAGTCCGAAGGTGATGATTTCGTTATTGCGGAACGATCCTTCGGTGGGGGCCAGCTTGGCGCGGGCGAACTCGAGGCCGTGGAGGCGGAAGCTGATCTCGCTGGCCGAATCTACGTAGGCTTCGGCGGCAGGCGCAATGGCGTGTATCCGTGCGATAGAGGCGGCGAAGCGGGCGCGGGCGGCGGGGGCGTCAACCGCGCGAACCAGGCGGGTGGAGATGTTTCCGGAGTCGTCGCAGTCGAGGGGCGAGCAGGTTTCGGCACGCTCGTCGAGTTCGTAGAGCTCCCACTTCGCGGCGCTGCGGTTGAGATGCGCCATGCGCTGGCGGATCATTTCGTTGCGTCCGGCGGGCACGAAAAGCTTGAGGCCGGCGACGTGGGAACGTCCGGCAAGCTGTTCGCGCTGGTGGTGCATCCAGAGGATGCCGAAGGTGAGGGCGGCATCGATAGAAGGTTGGGTTTCGTCGCGGCTCACGCCAAGGACGGCGAAGGCGGATTGGCCCTTGCGCAAAAGTCCGCGGGTGTATACCGGGCTGCAAGAGTGCTCCAGGTCGGGACGGTTGCTGACGGATTCGAGCTTGTAGCCGTGGAACTCGCGCAGCAGGACGCGCTCGAAGATTTGTTTGTAGCGGGTGCGGATGGCGCGCAGGGTAATTGCGGAGCCTGCCGCGGCGGGGTCGCCTGAGATCTCGAGAACGATGGGCCGCGACTGGCCGAAGCGTAACACGCTGAGGCACATCAGGCCGGGCTTCATCTCGGCGTCGAGGACGCGGCGGACGGAGTTGCGCTCCTCGGACCAAAGATGGAGGACGCACTTGCCTTCTCCTGAGACCGAGTAACGCGCCGTAGCGAAGTCAAAGAGCGTCTCGCCGTTTTCGAGGACGACGGCGTGGGGGGCGTCGGCGAGGAAGGACTCGAGCATTCGCCCGAGGGATTCCGCGGAAATGACGCTATTTTGCATGCTTCCCCTTACGGGAAGCGTAACGAAGACAGAGCGTTGCGGGCTGCAACGCAGCGCACAGGTGTATGTGATAATCGAACTTCATGCCCGCGTCGAATGCGGACTCAGGGCATCTAAGAAAACACCTATGGACAAGAAGTTCTTTTTTGACCGTTACGGCTTGACGCAGGCAGACGTGGAGCGATACCTGGCTGCAGCGCTTTCCGCGGGCGGCGATTTCGCCGACCTCTATTTTGAATACCAGGTTTCGACCTCGGTTTCGCTGCACGAGAGCATGGTGAAGTCGGCGACCCAGGGCATTTCGGTGGGCTGCGGCGTGCGCGTGCTTTCGGGCGAACGCACCGGCTATGCCTACACCGACGACCTTGCGCCCGAGCGCCTCCTGCATGCAGCGCGGACGGCCGCGATGATTGCCAGTGGTCCGTCGAAACAGCCGGTGGTGGGACTAACGGACGCACCGGCGCACAATCTTTATCCCGTACCGCTGCCGTCGGTGGAAGCCGACGTGATGGCGAAAGTGGATCTGGTGAATCGCGCTGATGTGGCGGCGCGGGCTCATGATCCGCGCATCCAGGAAGTGCGCGTGGGCTATGCGGATGAGCTACGGAAGATCCTGGTGATTGGCTCGGACGGAAGTTTCGCCGAGGATTCGCAGCCAATGGCGCGCATGAGCGTGTTCTGCCTGGCGAAGTCGGGCGAAGAGTCGGCGCCGGGGACTTCGGGCGGCGGTGGACGCGTGGCGCTGGAGTATTTCCTTACGGAAAAGACGCCGGAGCACTTTGGGAAAGAAGCGGCGCGGCAGGCCATCATCCAACTGGATGCGGTGGAAGCACCGGCGGGCGAGATGGAAGTCGTGCTCGGCCCCGGATGGCCGGGCGTACTGCTGCACGAGGCCATTGGACATGGGCTGGAAGCGGACTTCAACCGCAAGAAGACGTCGGCGTTCACCGAGATGATGGGCCGCCGCGTGGCCAGCGACAAATGTACGGTGGTCGACAACGGAACCATGCCGGGGCGGCGCGGCTCGCTGAACGTGGACGACGAGGGGAATCCCACGGCGAATACGGTGCTGATCGAGAAGGGCATCCTCAAAAACTACCTAACCGACAAGCTGTCGGCTCGGTTGATGGGCATGGAGAACACCGGCAACGGACGGCGCGAGAGTTATCAGCACATCCCGATGCCGCGCATGACCAACACCTACATGCTGGCGGGCGAAGATTCACCGGAGGACATCATTCGTTCGGTGCAGCACGGGGTGTACGCGGTGAACTTTGGCGGCGGACAGGTGGACATCACCAACGGCAAGTTCGTGTTCTCGGCGTCGGAGGCGTACCTGATCGAGAACGGCAAGGTGACGGCTCCGCTGAAGAACGTGACGCTGATCGGCAACGGCCCCGATGTGCTGACCAAAGTTTCGATGGTGGGCAACGACCTGAAGCTCGACGAGGGCGTGGGCACCTGCGGCAAGGATGGACAGTCGGTGCCGGTGGGCGTGGGCATTCCGACGCTGAAAGTGGACCGGCTCACCGTGGGTGGAACAGGCGGGTAATTTTTACCGCGGTTTTACTCGGATCATCATGCATTGCATTCAATTCTGGACTACTCAGGGAATTCATGAACGTATCGACGATGGAAGGCGCGGTGAGCACGCAGGTGTCACCGGCTGATTTGAAGCAGATTGCGGTGGATGTGGTGCGGCAGGCGATGCAGGGTGGCGCTACGGCCGTGGAAGCTGTCGCGGTTGACGGTAGTGAGTTCTCCACTACGGTGCGGCTGGGCCAGACGGAAACGCTAAAGGAATCGGGCTCGAAGGGGATTGGCGTGCGCGTGTTTTTCGGACAGCGCGCAGCCAGCACATATTCTAGCGACCTTTCGCCCGAGGGGCTGCGCACGATGGTGGACGCGGCGCTGCACCTGGGCAAAATCACCAGCGAGGACCCGATGGCCGGCATCCCGGCGCCCGAACAGCAGGGCAAGCTGGAAGGCGACCTCGAGCTCTACAACGAAGACGTGTATTCGCTGCCGACGGCGGACCGCATTGACTACGCGCGGCGGGCGGAGAAAGCGGCGCTGGCGGCCGATCCGCGGATCATCAACTCCGACGGTGGGAGCTTCGATGCGTCCATCTATTACAAGGTGCTGGCGAACTCGAACGGGTTTGTCGGCGACTCGCGCCGCTCGTACTGTTCAATGTCGGCCGTGCCCATCGCGCAGGTGCAAGGCTCGGCCATGCAACGCGACTACTGGTATTCGGTGGCCATGACGCTGAAGAAGCTGGAGACCCCAGAACATGTCGGCGAGGTCGCCGCCAAGCGCACCCTGCGGCGTTTGGGCGCGCGCAAGGTCAAAACGGCGAAGGTTCCCATCGTGTTTGAGAACACCGTATCGGGCTCGCTCATCGGACATATCTTCGAGGCGGTCAACGGCGATTCGGTATATCGCGGCGCGTCTTACCTGGCAGGCAAGCTGGGCGAGAAGATCGCCGGAGACAACGTCAACATCGTGGATGACGGCACGCTGCCCGGCCTGTTCGGCACCAGCGCGTTCGACTCCGAGGGCGTGGCCAGCCGCAAGACGGTGGTCGTCGAGAATGGCGTGCTTAAGTCGTACCTGTTGAACACCTACACGGCCAAGAAGCTGGGCATGCAGACCACGGGTAATGCTTCGCGGAGCCTGGCCGGAACTCCGGGCATCGGGCCGGGGAACTTCTTTCTGAAGCCGGGCGCGAAGAGCCTGCAGGAGATCATCGGCGACATCAAGGAAGGCTTGTTCGTGACCGAGTTTCTCGGCCACGGCGTGAACCTGGTCACGGGGGATTACTCCCGCGGCGCAAGCGGCATTTGGATCGAGAATGGCCAGCTGACCTATCCGGTGGAAGAAATTACGGTGGCCGGCAACTTGAAAGACATGTTCGCCAACGTAAGCGAGATCGGCAATGACCTGGAGTTTCGCGGCGCGATCGCCTCGCCGACGCTGCGCATTGACGGGATGACACTCGCGGGGGAGTAGGCAGAACACTCAACGGTGCTTTACGGCGCTGGTGGCAAGTCGCCCCGGCGCCGTAGGTTTTTTAGGGGTCGGCTCAGGAACGAAATCATGGAATGGCCTCTAAGTGGTGTTTACAATTACCCTGTAAGTGGAGAATTTTGTCCTGTCGAGCAACTTTAGTCGGACGGCTCTGTTAAACTAGAATATCGCGATCGGCTTCACAATGCGCGGAGTTGACGCTTAGCCCCCCTCGTCTGGCTTGCAAATAAATTCAACCAGTTGCACGGAACGCTGAGACAACCGGCCCACAAGCCTAGAGGACTGTAATGGCAACTAATCCAAGGACCACGGTCGGCGAGCGAGTCAGGCCCACTCTGGTCAGCCCTCGCCGCAGAGTGAAATTGCGCAAATCGGGTTCGGTCACGGGTCGTCTCCTGACGACGGCGATCGCGCTGGCGGTGTTGGCGCTGGTTCTACGGTATCTTCCGCCTGGAGGGAGAAACGCCCAAGCCCATGAGCCTCGGGCGGCGGTAAATACCGTTCCGGAGGACCTGCAGTTCAGCGATGTGCAGCTCAGCAAAGCGCCCGGCGGCGAGGTACTCTACCTGGATGGGTTGGTTACCAACCTGGGGAAGGCTGCAGTCTCCGGCGCAACCGCCGAGGTGAACTTTCTGAACTCGCAGGGACAGGTCATCGCCAGCGTGCAAAAGCCGCTGGTAGGCATGGCCCACGGCGGGACAGACTTGGTCCAAGACGAATTTTCTCGAAACCCAATCACTTCCAAGCAAATGCGCTTCTTCCGGGTGGCAGTGGAGCCGGTTCCGTCTGCCTGGAACCATGAACTTCCGACGCTCAAGATTGTCGCCGTCCACGTACGGTAGCGAGCCCGCAGCCGAAGCGGAGTAAAATCGGCTTGTGATGGAACAGGCCTACGAACCCGCTCCTGCACCAGACCAAAAAGGCAACTGGGTCCCCCTGCTGGTCGGCCTAGTCGCCGTGGTAGTTGCCGTGGGGGCCATTCTGTTCTTCGGCCGCCATAAGGCCCCGGCGGGCACCGAGACCAATCCCTACGCACAGCAGCTGAAGCTCTCCGCCATTAAGCTGAGCGCCGCCGAAAACTACATGGGCGGCACCGTCACCTACCTCGACTTCAACATCACCAACACTGGCGACAAGGCACTGACGGGCGCCGATGTGCATGCGGAATTCAAGAACACGATGGGACAGGTCGTGCAGAAAGAGACTCTGCCGCTGCGCGTGCTGGTCGAAAACCAGCTAGCGGGCTATCCCGACCTGGTGGACATGAGCCGCGCGCCCATCGGGCCGGGCCAAACAAAAACGGTGCGCGTTACGCTGGAGCACATCTCGGAGGACTGGGACCAGAGTTATCCGGTGATGGAATTGGTGAATCTGAAGCTGAAGTAAAAGCGGCGGCGGATTGGCAAGGAGTTTGCCGGCCACACGAGTTCACAGAGAATTTGAATTCGCCTGCTAAGCTTTTGCCATGCCGAAACAGCGCACCGCACTCTTGGTCGCCGTCATTTGTCTGGTTCTGAGTTTTAGCCTCGCCGCGCAAACGGCGCTGCCGAGCCCGGTGCCTGCTACACAGCCGCAGAATCAAACCGCGCCCGCGAACCCGACCATCGATCAGCTCATTCCGCCCAAAGAGCATAGCGTTCTTGGCGAGCTGGAGATCATCACCATCAACAGCAAGGTGTTTCGCAACATTCGCAATTTGCGGGTGTGGCTGCCGGCCAATTACTTCGCTCCGGTGAATCGCAACAAGCACTACCCCGTGCTTTATATGCAAGACGGGCAGAACCTCTTCGACGAGGCCACGGCATTCAATCACGAATGGAAGTTCGACGAGACCGTGGAATTCCTCACCGGCAGCATGCGCATTGGGCCGATGATCGTCGTCGGCATCGATAACGCAGGCGGGCGGCGCGCGAACGAATACTTGCCTTATCCCGACCCGGACAACAAGGAGCTGGGCAAGCCGGACACGCAGGACGTACACGGCAAGCAGTACGGTGAATTCGTCATCCACGAGGTGATGCCGCTCATCCAGAGGAAGTACCGCGTGCTGCTGGGGGCGCAGAACACAGGGCTGGGTGGATCGTCGTACGGCGGTGCGGTGACGCTGTACACGGTGCTGACGCATCCTGGGGTGTTCGGCAAGGCGTTGATTGAAAGCCCGCCGCTACTGATCGGGAACAAGCAACTGCTGAAAGATGCGGAGAAGGCAACACAGTTCCCGCAGAGGATGTATGTGGCGATCGGTACAGCGGAGGGTGCAGACGAAAAGGCCGGTGCGCCGTACGTAGATGCCGTGCGGGAGTTGGAGAAGATTCTGCAGGCCAAGGGGCTGGGACCGAGCCGGCTGAAGGTCGTGGTGGAAGAGGGCGCAAAGCACGACGAACCTGCCTGGTCGAAGCGGCTGCAGGGCGCGCTGCTTTTTCTCTATGGAAGTGACATTCATCTGCTGAAGTAAGAACGATTCCGCCGGGTTTCATCCGTGAAGATCCGTGCAAATCCGTGGCTGATATTCTTCGCTACAATGAGCCTGTGCCCGACAACGCCAAGCCGCGTTTGACGGAGATGGTGAAAGCCGCGGGTTGAGCCAGCAAGCTAAGTCCGGCGGTGCTGGACTCGGTGCTTGGGAAATTAGCCCGGCAACACGATCCCAACGTTCTGGTCGGCTTCGACACAGCCGACGACGCCGGCGTGTATCAACTCACGCCGGAGCTGGCGCTCGTCCAGACGGTCGATTTCTTCACGCCGATCGTGGATGACCCATACACCTTCGGCCAGATCGCAGCCACCAACGCTCTCAGTGACGTTTACGCCATGGGCGGGCGGCCAATCAGCGCGCTGGCACTGGTGTGTTTCCCCGAAACCGGCGACATCACGATCCTGGAGCAGATGCTGGCGGGCGGACTGTCGAAGATGGTCGAGGCCGGCTGCACCGTCATCGGAGGACACAGTATTCGGGACGAGGAGATCAAGCTGGGTTACGCCGTGACTGGAACGGTGCATCCCGGGCGCGTGCTGGCCAACAGCGGCGCGAAAGCGGGCGACCGGCTCATCTTCACCAAGGCGATCGGCACAGGCGTGATCTCGACAGCCATCAAGCGCGGTAAGGCCGACATTGCCTGGATTCGCGGCGCGGTTCATGCGATGACTACGCTGAACAAAGCGGCGGCGGAAGTCGTGGCCTCAGGTGGCTTCGCCGTGCATGCCATGACCGACGTGACCGGATTCGGGCTGATCGGGCACCTGCGCGAAGTGGCGCGGGGCTCGGGCGTAAGCGTGCGGCTGTTCGCGGGGAAGGTTCCGCTGCTGGAGGGCGCGCTGGAATGCGTGCAGCGCAGGTACGTTCCGGCCGGACTGAAGTCGAACCGCAGCTTCGCCGAGGGCTGTGTCGAGTATGCCGACGATGTGCCGGAAGATTTGCGTACGCTACTCTATGACCCGCAGACGGCAGGAGGATTGCTGATCTCGGTGGCGGAAGCGGATGCGGAGCGGTTGGTAGCGCAGTTGATCGATGTTGGAGCAAACGCCGCGGAAGTCGGCGAAGTTGTGGAGAAGCAGGGGCCGCTCATCAAGGTGTTGTCTTAGGCTGCGGGTAAGCGATTATCGCCGCCGGCGGAATACAAGTTCGCAACAAAAGAAACGCCGGAGCGCATGGCTCCGGCTTTGTTATGACAATCTGGCTTCTCAGGACGAACCCAACGCGGCTACGGGCGGAACTTGCGACGAAGCGTCCCCACTGCGGCAAGCACTCCGCTGCCTAGCATAAGCAGCGTGCCCGGTTCCGGAACAGACGAACCTCCAAACTCGAAGTTGCCGCCGAAGTATCCAGTAGTTCCCGACCCAGCCAGATCTGGAAACACCAGCCCGCCATTGGAAAACTCAAACTGACGAGACAGGTAGGTGATTTCAGGCGCTGCGATGAGGGTCGACGGATCTTGCAACCAGCCATCGTTGTCGATGCCGTTTACCGATCCCACGTAGTAAATGTCGCCCGCCGTAAGCGTGTAGCCGGAGATTGTTGCCATTCGATAGTAGCCGTTCAGTGGCGCAACCGTGCCCGCGGGCACCGTCGTCCAAGTGAGCAGGTTGCCGTTGGAGTCCCACAACCCGACGTCGTGGCTGACGTTCAGGCCGTCGCTGCCGGCGTCGAACACACCCAATCCAGTCACCGTGATTTGGGAGTTGACCATGAAGGAGTACCCAAGGGTCCAAGTACCGGTGTTCACGGCTACACCGTCATTGCTGGTTGTAACGCCTAGAGTGCCGGCGTAGAGGAAGCTGGATGATGCAATGAGCACCGCCAACAGAAGCACACGAACAGTCAATCTCATAAGCAAAGTTCTCCTAGTCGTTTCTATTGAATTTTCGGACGTATCACTGCAATATGTGCAATTCGGTGGCCATTGTTACGTACCAGCCTCTGTTGAACCTAAGCCACTTAACTGACGCTGGCTTTGCGAGACTCAGGAATAGATGCAACCTCTTGCATACGGAAAGGGCAAAGCGTTTCCTGGTAGAAAGACTTCGTTGTGCAACACGGCAAAGCGGGAAGTTGCAATTCACTAGGGTGGGATAAGCCGGCTGCCGATCAAAAAACCGGGCGGCCTGAGGGCCGCCCATTCTTAACTAACCACTATCCGCTCGTCACTATCCACTGGTTACGCCTGTGCCGGCCTTTCTCCCGGAGCCGTGTTGCCCTGGCCGGGAGCCGGTTTCAGCACCTGCTGGACTTCGTCCGTGTCCTTCGGGCCGGTGGGAGCATTGTGGTCCACTCGCGCAGGCAACTCGGTGCCTGCGATGAGCATCATGACTTCGTTGGCGTCGAGCACCTCGCGCTCCAGCAGTGCCTGCGCGATCCGCTCCAATGCTTCACGATGCGACGACAAGATGCTGGTCGCCGACTGGTAGCCCTCGTCCACGAAGCGGCGAACCTCGGCGTCGATCTGCCGTGCCGTCTCTTCGCTGAAGTCGCGATGCTGGCTGATCTCGCGGCCGAGGAAGATCTGCTCTTCCTTGCGGCCGAAGGTGATCGGTCCCATCGAAGACATGCCGAACTCGCAGACCATCTTGCGGGCCAGATCGGAAGCCCGTTCGATGTCGTTGCCCGCACCGGTGGTCATGCTGTTCAGGAACAGCTCCTCGGCGACGCGTCCGCCCATGAGGATGGCGAGACGGGTTTCGAGGTATTCGCGCCGATAAGTGTGCTTGTCGTCGATCGGCAACTGCATGGTCAGGCCCAGCGCCATGCCACGAGGAATGATGGTGACCTTGTGCAACGGGTCGGCGTAATCGCGCACGGCGGCTACGAGTGCGTGTCCGCCCTCGTGGTAGGCCGTGATGCGCTTCTCCTCGTCGGAGAGCAGCATCGACTTGCGTTCAGCGCCCATCAACACCTTGTCTTTGGCGGTCTCGAAGTCGTACATCAGCACCGTCTTGCGGTTCTGACGCGCCGCACAGAGCGCGGCCTCGTTCACCATATTGGCGAGATCGGCGCCGGAGAAGCCCGGTGTCCCGCGAGCCAGCACGCTCAAATCGACATCGTCGCTGAGGGGAATCTTGCGGATGTGGACCCGCAGGATCTCCTCGCGGCCACGCACATCGGGCAGCGAAACCACTACGCGGCGGTCGAAGCGACCGGGGCGCAGCAGCGCCGGGTCGAGCACGTCCGGACGGTTGGTCGCGGCGATCAGAATCACCCCGTCGTTCGACTCGAAGCCGTCCATCTCGACTAGCAACTGGTTCAGGGTCTGCTCGCGTTCGTCGTGTCCGCCGCCGAGGCCTGCGCCACGATGACGGCCGACAGCATCGATTTCATCGATAAAGATGATGCAGGGAGCGTTCTTCTTGCCCTGCTCGAACAGGTCGCGGACGCGGCTGGCGCCCACGCCGACGAACATCTCGACAAAGTCGGAGCCGGAGATACTGAAGAACGGAACGTTGGCTTCACCGGCCACCGCGCGCGCCAACAGGGTCTTGCCGGTTCCGGGAGGCCCGACCAGCAGCACGCCTTTGGGGATGCGCCCGCCGAGCTTCTGGAACTTCTGCGCCTCGCGCAGGAACTCGATGATTTCCTTGAGCTCTTCCTTGGCTTCGTCCACGCCGGCCACGTCTTTGAACGTGATCTTCTTCTGCTGCATGCTGAGCAGACGGGCGCGACTCTTACCGAACGAGAGCGCTTTGTTGCCGCCAGTTTGCATCTGGCGGATCATGATGAACCACAGCGCGCCGAGCAGCACGAAGGGCAGCAGGTTGATGAGCCAGGTGTAGCTGCCACCGTTGGCGTCTTTCACGGTGATGTTGACGCCGTGGTCGCTCATCGACTTGTACATGTCGGGAAGATTCGGCGGCACAACCGCGTGGAACGCGGACTTGTCGTTCTTCATCTTGCCGCGAACATCGTTGCCTACCACCGTCACTTCACTGACGTTGTTCTGGTCAACCTGCGACATGAACTCTGAATAGTTGATTTCGCGTTCCTTGGCGCTGGGGTTCGCTCCCTTGACGACCTGCCACAGCAGAACGCCGGCGAGCACTATCACCAACCAAAAAACGATCGTCTTGACCGTCGAATTCACTAGGGACTCCTGTGTAACCGGGCCGAAACAAATCCGGCCCAAAACCTTTAGATGCCATCGGCAGGCGCTGGATGTAGTTTTCGCTTCCTGCCTTCATTTTAACCCGCCTTAAACGGAACGCGGGAAAAGACTTACCGCAACCCACTGCATCTGGGGCCGTTTTGGGAAGCGGGCCTCTGGCGACTTCCACTTATATAGACACCGTTTCAGTGGGTTAGGTAGCGTTGCCAGCTCGATCGAGCGCCACAATATCGATGCGAAGGGCATCGCCAGAGCCGAGGGTCCAGGCAAATTCGTGGGCGACGGGAAATCCGCGGACCCAGACGATCTGCGGACCGGACAGGACGACCGGCCAAAGAGGGCGTTGGTCGGCAGGGACCGTCTTATCCGAGAAGAGGCGCTTCAGCTTCTCTTCCGAGCCGGAGTGGGCAGGACGGAAGCGGTCGCCGGGCTGCCAGTTGCGGAGGGTCAGCCGAGCGGGCAGGATGCTAGCGCGGAGTAGCGTTCCGGGCGGCTCGAGGGCGGCGGCCTTCTCGGGAACGACGGTCGCTCGCAGAGTCAGATTGAGTTCCGGGACCAGCAGCTTTCCGGGAGTTGGCAGGAAGTACTCGTAGAGCTGACCTTTCTCGGCCACTGGTTCGGGTGGCGGAGTGAGTATCAGGTAATTTCCATCGCGCTTAGCCAGCCATCCGCCGGGAATACCGACCGCTGGCGTTTGGCCGAGGGCGCAGAGGCGGAGCATCTCGACGTGATGGAAATCGGTGGAGAGACCTCGGCTTTCCAGGAAGCACTTGAGGACGCGACGCTGCAGCGCGACTGGTTCAACCGACAGTCCGTCCGGACGACTGGAGAGCGTGTGCACCAGCAATCGTCCGGGTTGCTCGTGCCAGCGGCCGAGGAACGCCTCGGCCGCGCGTTGCCAGTATTCCTCTTCGGCAACGGCGACCTCAGCGGTTTCGCTGAGCAGCTCGCGCAGGTTGGGGTTGTAGTCGCGCTCCAGAAGCGGCAGCAGTTCGTGGCGGATGCGATTGCGGGTGAATTGCGTGTCCTGGTTAGTGTGGTCTTCGCGCCAGGGCTGTTTCACTTCGTCGAGGTAGCGCTCGATTTCTACGCGGGAGGTTTCCAGGAACGGGCGAATGACCCGAAAGCCATCGCGCGCCAGGATGGGATGAATTCCGGCAAGACCACGCGTGCCGGCTCCGCGCAGGAACTTCATCAGCACGGTTTCGGCCTGGTCGTCGGAGTTGTGAGCGGTGGCGATGGCGTCGAAGCGTTGCTCGCGGGCCAGCTCGACGAACCAGTTGTAGCGCAGTTCGCGGGCGGCGTGCTCGAGGCTCAACTTGTTAGTGCTCGAGTGTCTTCGGACGTCGGCGCGGCCAGTGAAGAACGGGAGGTCGTGATGACGCGCGAGGTCGGCGACGAAGCGCTCGTCGGCGTCGGAGTCGGCTCCGCGAAGCTGGTGGTTGAAGTGGGCGACTGCGAGGACAATGCCGAGTTCGGAGCGCAGTTCCAGGAACACGCGCAGCAGCGCGAGGGAGTCGGCTCCGCCGGAAACGGCAATGGCGACGCGGTCGCCAGCTTTCAGCAGATTGCGTTCGCGAATAAATTGAAGCACCTGGTCGCGCACGCGACAATTTTAGTCTTACGCGAAGATATCCGGGTCGGTGGCGACCAGCCTGTGCAGCAGGTCGGCCCAGAGCGGCTCCAGTGCGTTCATCTTAGCGATGCCGATACGAACTTGTTGCGCAACTTCCATCTTGATGGGTTGCGGCGTGAGGCCGGTGGCGCGCGCGGCGGAGAGTACCGAGAGGTTTCGCGCGACCATTCCCTCTAAAAGGATCATCGTGAACACTGCGAACTGCACGTTCGGTCCGGTGGTTATGGCTCCGTGGTTGGGGAGGATGACGGCGCGATGTTTGCCCAGGGCAAGCGCGGCGGACTTGGTGCGCTCTTCTCCCGAGGCGAGGCCTTCGTAGTCCTCTTCCACCACGGCGACTTCGCCGGCGAGAATGCAGCTCTCCTGGTCGTAAATCTCAGGCACTTTGCGGAACGTGCTCCAAGTGACGGTGGCCGGCGGGTGAGTGTGCAGGACACAGACGGCGTGCGGGTTGTAGCGATGAATGATGCCGTGCAGTTCGACCGTTTCGTTGAGGCGCGCGTTCTTCTGCGGGGTGTGGTCCTCAATGATGTTGCCGTGGAAATCGAGGGTGAGAATGTCATTGGGATGCATGGTTGCGAACGACGGGCCGAAGCGGTTCATCAACATGCGGTCGGGAGCGATGGCCACGCTGATGTGTCCGGCGTTGGCGACGCTCATGCCTTGGCGGTAAAGAATGCGGGCGGCGCAGCAGATGTCGAACTTGATCTGCTCGAGGTTGACTTGGGGCTTGGCTTCGGTCGCAGCTGCGGTTGCCATAGTTTCTCTCCGTGCCGGCATTCTAGACGATAGCGGGAAAAGGCAAAAGCGGCCGCGGATTGGCAGGGATGAAGACGGATCGGGTTCCATATTGGAACGAGATAGGCGGGATTTAGGGCGTACACCCCCTCCCCCCACATCCTTGCAAAATCCTCATTCTAAGGGAGATACGAAAAGTCTGCGCGTAAAATCCTGGAAACAAACGGCTTACAGGCAAATTCCTCTGAAATAAGGAGTTAGGGGCGATTTTTGGCGGTCTGACGGGTGGTGTCGGGCAGGTGGGGGTCGAACACTTTCCAAAATCATGCCAAGACATGGCCAAGTCTCACAGTGTCGTTGCGGATGTGGGTAGTGTCCGGCTGTCTGCTTCGTGGCAGACAGCTCTCCCTCATCGTTCGAGCCGTGAGTGTAGGACAGGACGGCGGGCGAAGATAGGACGCCGGTCACGTTTCGATGTGATAAGGGGAGGTGGCCGATGAGGAGCGAATTCCTTTCGGAGGCATTGAGCCGCAGAGAAATCGAGGGATTGCACGAAAGCCGCGCTCAACGAGAGGAAGTGCCGTCCCTTCGGGCCTTTGCGGATGCGGGTGGTGGACCTAAAACGTCTCTGGCGTGTGCCAACAAAAATCGTTAGTCTGTTCGCGACGCGAGGGTCCGCCGACAAAAGACTGCGGGAATAATTTCCATTCGATTGCTGGAGTAAGGAGTAATGCGATGGCGAATGTATTTATCAGCTACGCCCATGCGGATGCGCAGTTCGTACGTGACCAACTGCTGCCCGCGCTACAGCAGTTGGGATACGCGGTGTGGCTCGATCTGGACAGCATCCCGGGCAGCGCAGAGTGGCATTCGGCGATCACGCAGGGCATCCAAAACTCGACGGTCGTCATCGTGGCTTTGTCGCCGAATTCCTGCGCGTCTGCCTATGTGGAGAGCGAGCTGGCCTACGCGCAGAGCAGCAAGCGGGCGGTCCTTCCGGTGGTCATCCAAGGCTGCCAACTGCCGGCCTCGCTGCAATGGGTGGGACAGCTGCAGTGGATCGACTTCACGCAAGAGCAATTTCAGGCGGCATTGGCGCGGCTCGATGCCGGGCTGCGCTACCTCGGGTTGACGCCGGTCCCGCCGCCAAAGCCGGTCGCGCCGCCGCCACCGCCGAAACCGCTTGCCCAGGCAGTTCTGGGCAGCTGGCGGATCGATTTTCAAGTAAGTGGCCGCACGTATTCCCTGCAGATTGCGATGATGCACGGCTGGGGCTTTTCGGGCCTGCTGTTTGTTCCCCCTCAAATCGTTCCCACCATGTATCAGGGGTCGTGGAGGGTAAATGAACCGCACGAACTCTTTCTGGACGGAAACTATGACACTGGCGGCACTCCGATGAACCGGCAGACGCAGCCGTGGAACCTGGCGTTCTACATTCAGAACGTGACGGACAATCAGTTGGACGGGTTCAATTCGCCGGACCGCACGCAGTGCCTGTGGCGGAGGATGTGAAAGGGCAATAGCCCCACATTTGCCAAGAGCAGGAAATATGGGCCATGGATTGTGTGGGACCCGTGCCAGCGGGTATCCGTGTTAAGGCAGTGTAAGGATGTTCTCGTTCCCGATCTGCCGCCGCTTCCATGCCGAAACCGGTGACTCGATTTGGACGGTGCCGAGTTCGCCGAGCGCATAGTGGCGGTAGCTGCTCCAGGACCAGTCTTCGGGTTTTTCTACGAGTCCGCGTTTCAACGGGTTGCGGTGGATGTATTTGAGAGCCGCGATAAATTCCCGGTTGTCACGGACGTTGCGGTCGTAATAGCGCTTTTGCCAGAACGGGCCTAGGACTTCGTGCCCCAGGTTCGCGCCCTTCTTTTGGGCGCTAACCTGGGATCGCAACCGTTTGGAGAACGACAGCTTCAAGAAGTGGATTGCGTCGGCCAACGTGCCCTTGTCCGGTTCACTCACGAGAATGTGGACGTGTTCGGGCATGACGACGTATCCGTAGACGCGCATTTGAAATCTCTTACGCATTCTCTCCAGACAGATCGGGAAGAGGTCATAGACGTGTCGGTTGTTGAAGAACTGTTGCCGACGGTAACAACTGAAGGTGATGAAGTGCGAAAGCCCAGTGTGCTGGATACGGCAGAGCCCCTTCGGCATGGGGAAAGAGTACAGGCGAAGGTCTAACGCGTCAGTGACGGGCGAACCTAACATTCGAGCAGGGGTGAGGGCGCCCACGTTAGGCCAAAAGAGGGCCGAACGTGGGGCACGGATTTGATACCTGGGCCACCAGCCATGGGGAAAGAGTACAGGCGAAGGTCTAACGCGTCAGTGACGGGCGAACCTAACATCCCAGCAGGGGTGAGGGCGCCCACGTTAGGCCAAAAGAGGGCCGAACGTGGGGCACGGATTTGATACCTGGGCCACCGGCCACGGATTTGATACCTGGGCCACCGGCCGCATTCTCTCCAGACAGATCGGGAAGAGGTCATAGACGTGTCGGTTGTTGAAGAACTGTTGCCGACGGTAACAACTGAAGGTGATGAAGTGCGAAAGCCCAGTGTGCTGGATACGGCAGAGCCCCTTCGGCATGGGGAAAGAGCACAGGCGAAGGTCTAACGCGTCAGTGACGGGTGAACCTAACATCCCAGCAGGGGTGAGGGCGCCCACGTTAGGCCAAAAGAGGGCCGAACGTGGGGCACGGATTTGATACCTGGGCCACCGGCCGGGTTGTGTCGAGGAAGGGTTGCCGCCGGTAACAAGTGAAGGTGATGAAGTGGAGACACTTGGATTGCTGAAAACGGACAAGTCCCCAAGGCATGGGGTGAGACTATCGCCACGTGTGGATGCGGGTCTGTGACGGTGGTTACGTGAGCTTGTGAAGTGGGTGGCCCATCCGGGCTGGTGTTGCCCGGGTGGGGCTTTTGTTCTATCGGAGCATCGTCGCTCGACAAGCGAAAAGCCCCACCCCGCCAAAAAAAGGCGGGATGGGCCACCCTCGTGTAGTTTTCTTTGTGAATTAAGTTGACGGGGTGGGCCACCCGCCAGGATGCACCAACCCATGTCGCAGCAAGATGCGATGAATCGTGTTGCGCGCCAATGTCCACCCCGTGCTCCTGCAGCAAGACGCGCAGCTTGCGCGCACCCCAGTCGGGATAGCGACGCCGCAGCGCGATCACCTGCTGTTCGATCGCCTCCTGTTTCCGCCGCGGACTGTGCTGCGGCCGCCGGCTGCGCTCGGCAATGGCTTCCACTCCGCCTTCTTCGTATCGTCGCAGCCACTCGTATCCCGCTGGACGCGAAATGTCGGAACTCGCGGCACAGCTCGGCCATGGACTTCTCGCGGCGATGCGCCGCTACCACAAACCGCACTCTCTGCTCCCTGAGCTCCCATTGTCCTCCAAGCCATCCTGACGTCGTCTCCCGCGCTCGCTGCGCTCGCGCCGGAGTGTAAAGGATGTCTTGGGACGACCCTGTAAAGGATGTCATGGGACTGAACAAAAAGACGGCGGGATGGGGCACCCCTCTGATGTAATGCTATTCTTATCAATAGCTTGACCGGGTGGGCCACCCGCCATCGTAGTTCGACAAACGAAAAGCCCCACCCCGCCAAAAAGAAGGCGGGATGGGCCACCCTCATCTCAGTTTGTTTGTGGATTAAGTTGACGGGGTGGGCCACCCGCCCGCCGAAATTTGAGAAGCAAGTTGGCGATGATAAAAACTGCAGCGCCGACGGCTAGAATTGAGGCTATCGCATGTTCCGTCGCATCAGCTGCGACAAAGGAGTCCTAATATTCTCAGGGCAAAGATAAATAACATCCGGCCCAAGATCAAGTTGATCCTTGCGATCCCTGCCCCAGTGCCCAGACCCGCAATGATATGCGGTCCTGTCGGCGATATCACTGGAATCTCCTCGCCTCAACATATCGAAATACAGACCGAGATCTTCCCCTTGCATCACTTGCTCGCGCCGAGATTTAGGCCAGATGAAGTAATAGGAATAAGCAGACACATTCCGCTGTCGAAACACATGCCACTCGGACTGTTGTTTTGAGGGGGTCATGTAATCGTACGGACTGTCTTCTCCCTTTAGACAAAAAAAGAGGGCGAGAGTGGAGCAAACTAGGATCGCACCTAGAAACCACCGTCTGATTCCCATAGTCGACGGACTTTCGGCTGAATCACACCGCGTCTGAAGGATATTAGCAGGAATCTCCTTTTGCGTCGCTCCTGCCAGGGGCGCCCCACTGCGCCTTGTTTCTGTGTCTTATAGAGTGGGGCTCTTGTCCTCGATCAGCTTCTTCACCCGCTCCACGAATGCATCCACCGGCACTGACCCTTCGGCTTTTTCCTGGCCGCGGACGCGGACGTTGACTTCGTGGGATTCCATTTCGCGGTCGCCTAGCACCAACTGGAACGGAACCTTCTGCATGGCGTGCTCGCGGATTTTGGCGTTCATCTTTTCGTTGCGGGCGTCGACGTGGACGCGCACTCCGGCGGCCTTGAGCTTTTCGCCGACTTCGTTGGCGTAGGCCTGGTGCTTCTCGCCGATGGGGATGATGGCCACCTGCGTGGGTGAGAGCCAGACGGGGAAGGCTCCGGCGTAGTGCTCGATGAGCACGCCGAAGAAGCGCTCGACGGAGCCGTAGAGGGCGCGGTGCACCATGAGCGGCTGGTGGCGCTTGCCGTCTTCGCCGACGTACTCGAGTTGGAAGCGCTCGGGCAGGGTGAAGTCGAACTGCACGGTGGAGAGCTGCCAGAGGCGTCCGATGGCGTCGACCAGCTTGACGTCGATTTTGGGGCCGTAAAACGCGGCTTCGCCGGGGATGGTCTTGTACTCGATGTTGCGGCGCTTGAGCGCGTGCTCGAGCGAACGCTCGGCCAGCTCCCATTGATCGGGGCGTCCGGCGTAGGTCTTCTGGTCGTTCGGGTCCCAGGTGGAAAGCTCGACCTGGTACTTGTCGAATCCGTAGACGCGGAGGACTTCGAGCGCGAAGTCGATGCAGCCGACGACTTCGTCTTCGATCTGCTCGGGAGTGCAGAAGATGTGGGCGTCGTCCTGGGTAAAGCCGCGCACGCGCAGCAGGCCGTGCATGACGCCGGAGCGCTCGTAACGATAGACGGTGCCGAGCTCGCCGTAGCGCGCGGGCAGATCGCGGTAGGACTTGAGCGAGTCCTGGTAGATGAGGATGTGGAACGGACAGTTCATGGGCTTCATGCGGTATTCCGCGTCGTCGAGCTCCATGGGGGTGAACATGTTCTGCGCGTAGTAGCCGGCGTGGCCGGAGGTCTTCCAGAGGTCGGTGCGGGCGACGTGCGGGGTGAAGACCAGCGAGTAGCCGCGGCGGAGATACTCGTCGCGCATCCAGTCTTCCATCTCGTTGCGGATGAGGCCGCCCTTGGGATGCCAGAAGATGAGGCCGGGGCCGGCGAGCTCCTGAATGGAGAAGAGATCGAGCTGCTTGCCGAGCAGGCGATGGTCGCGCTTCTTGGCTTCTTCGAGCTTGTTGAGGTAGTCGTCGAGCTCTTTCTTGGAGTAGAACGAGGTGCCGTAGATGCGCTGGAGCTGCGGGTTCTTTTCGTCGCCGAGCCAGTAGGCTCCGGCGATGTTGAGGAGTTTGAAGGCCTTGATGCGTCCGGTGGACGGGATGTGCGGGCCGCGGCAGAAGTCGGTGAACTTGCCGGTCTTGTAGATCGAAATTTTTTCATCGGGCTGGGTGAACTGCTCGATGAAGTGGCACTTCATGAAGTCGCCTTCGGACTTGAAGCGCTCGAGGCCTTCGGCGCGAGGCAGAAATTCGCGCGCGTAAGGCAGGTCGGCCTTGGCGAGCTCCTGCATCTTCTTCTCGATGGCGGCGAGGTCGTCGGGCGTGAAGGGCTTCTCGCGGTAGAAGTCGTAGAAGAATCCGTTCTCGGTGGCAGGGCCGTGGCCGAGCTTGGTCTCGGGAAAGAGTTCGAGGACGGCGGCGGCCATGAGGTGCGCGGACGAGTGGCGGAAGACTTCGAGGGCTTCGGGATCGCGCTCGGTGAGCAGGCGGAGTTCGACGTCTTCTTCGAGGGGCTTGGTTAGATCGACGAGCTTGGGTTCGTTGCCGTTGTGGCTCGGCCGGATTTGGGCGGCGAGGGCGGCGTCGGCGAGGCGCGGGCTGATGCCGCGGGCGATGTCGAGGGCGGTGGTGCCGCGGGGGACGTCTTTGACGCTGCCGTCGGGGAGTTTTACGTGGATGAGTTCGGACATGAAGATTCACCTGTTGCGTGCCGAGTATCGCCTGTACCCAGGGCGCTACGGCATCAATTCGATTTTAGTAGTGATAGCGGGCTTGTATGGAAATCGAGGCGCGAGGCGGTGACCCGGTACACGAGGCGATGTTCTGGGGTAATGCGGCGCGACCAAAGCATCCGGCCAACTCGTGCTTCAAGGGTTCCGGCTTTCCGATGCCTGTAAATGGGTCTCTTATTGCGGCTTCCACCAATTCCATGACCCTCAAGGCAATTTTGCGGTCAGTTTTGATCCAATAATTCCAGGTCTCGGCGGAATTCGATATCGAACACCGTCTTGCGGCTCAGGAGTTCCTTTCAAGACCCCATCTCCCGCCGCAGTTTTTCGACCGATTCCGGCTTGCCTTTGCCTTGCTTGGCGCGGCGCAGCGACGCCCGCAGGCGCTTCGCGTTGCGCCGGCGAACGGAGCAAGTATGCCGTCTCCATCAAGCTGGACAACTCGTCGGCCGGAATGAGCGCGACATCCCTCGCACCGCGGCGGCGGACGATGACGACCTCCTGATCGTCAGTTACACGATCGAGTACGGCGGCGAGGTTCTCGCGCAGGCTGGTGTAGGTGGTGTCGACTGGCATGGCGTTGCTCCTTGATGCAGAGTACAGGATTCCTGTACGTTTTGTCGAACGGGTCCGCGCTAAGCGCGGGTCCGGCGGGCGCGGACTTCGAGCACCAGCGCGCCGACGAAGGCGATGCATGCCGATCGGTGATGGCCAGAGGGAATGGCGAAGTGGAGATAGGCGTTGCGCATGTCGGGCTGGACTCCGGCGATGAGGCCGTAGGCGACCATGCCGAGGATGCCGAGGAGCAGGCCGAGGCCCATGCCTCCGGCGGTGAAGATGAGCGTGGTGAAGAGCACGCGCACGGCGGAGGCGACGAATGCCGCGATGGGGCCGGGTTGCCGGGTAGTTGCCATTTCCAACGTGGAGATCACTCCCTTTCAGGTTACATCAGGCGCGAGGAAACGTACTGGCGCGCAACTGGTTTACAATCAGCCTTCATGTCGCATTTGTCACAGGCAATTACGCGAACGCCGGCGGAAGTGGTGCGGCTGGCGCCGGTTACGCAAGCCAGCAACGGCATCTGCTACGCCGTGATGGGCGAGGTGACCAACCCCATCCGCGATATCGAGCGCATGGTGACGGCGGTGCCACGAACGATTGCCGCTGCCTTGAGCCGCAAGGCGTATTACTTTGTGCCGCTCACGCTGAATCTCGACGAAGAGACGATGATCGCCGACCGCTACGACGTGCAACTGGCCGACAGCGCCATCTGCCATCGCAACCATAATCTGGGCGATTCCCAGTACGTGTTCATCTCGACCCGGCTGATGGAAGACAACTTTGCCATCGCGTTCGAGTTTTTCATCAACGTAGGGCACAACTTCGTGGAGAAGGTCGGGGTGGCGCAGGAGTTCAGCGACCTGGTGTGGAAACAGGTGGCCGACAAGGCGCGGGGCGAGACCTCGATGGACGCCTACGAGCTGCGCAAGATCGCGACCAGCGACGGCCCCGAGGCGGAGAAGGCCAAGCAGGAATTCGAAATGGCGGCGTTCGCCGATGCGATAGCGGTGTACACGCTGTCGCTGTTCCTCGACGTGGATTACCAGGAGCTGCGGGAACGCGACTATCCGCTGCTGGCTCCGGCGGCGATGGCGGAGCGGCTGCGGAAGATCAACGATCTGTTCCCGCCGAATCCGGGGTACGAGTTTGCGGTGTACCACCGACGCAGGCAGTAGCTTAGTCGCGTTTCTGCCGATCGTTATTCGCCTTTCGCTTTTCGCTTATGATTGCTCACTTACGTGGCAGACTCATCGCCAAGCATCCCAACCAGGCCATCGTCGAGGCGGCGGGCGTCGGCTACGACGTGACCATCACGGTGCCGACATTTTCTGACCTGCCGGCGCAGGGCAGCGAAGTGGCGTTGCACATTCACACTCATGTCCGCGAGGATGCGATTGCGCTGTTCGGCTTTCTGCGCGCCGATGAGAAGCAGCTCTTCGAGAAGCTGATCACGGTGAGCGGCATCGGGCCGAAGCTGGCGATTACAATATTGAGCGGCATGCCGACGGCCGACATGGTGGGTGCGATCCGGGGCAATGATTTCGCGCGGCTGACGCGCATTCCCGGCATCGGCAAGAAGACGGCCGAGCGCATGTGCGTGGAGTTGCGCGACAAGCTCGACGCCTTCGGCGCGCCGCAGACCGCAGCGCCGGTATCGGCGATTGAGGAAGACGTGATCTCGGCGCTGACCAACCTGGGCTACCAGCGGGCGGTGGCGGAGAAGTGCGTGGAGCGCGCGGTGGCCTCGGCGGGGCGCGAAAACTTCGATGCGATTTTCCGGGCAGCGCTGGGGGCGCTGTCCAAGTAACTCGAAACACAATTCAGCCACGGATTTACACAGATCTTCACGGATTTCTTTTCGGTTACCTCGTGGCTGCTTGCAACGTTCGGTCGGAAACTGGCCCGATCCCAGCTAATGCGGAGTTAATTCCAGTCCACTAATTCGTGATGCGCAGCTTCGGCGGCGTCGCGGAACTGGGTGTGCTTGCAGGCGGAACACTGGGCGCGGATGGACTTGAGATCGATGGCTGGGAAGATGGTGTCCCCGGACTCGGTGCCGCCTGGAGTCTTTTCCTTGAACAGCGACACTGCGGGCTCGCCGCAGCGCGAGCAACGAAAAACGTAGATGTTCAGGTGCGGCATGGCGACTAATCTCCGGTGGTGAGGCAAGTATATGCTTCGCCACCGAACCTCTCAGCAGAACTTGATGCACAAGTTCGTCGCCGAAGTCCTATTTCCCGATGCAGAACGAACTGAAGATGAGGTTCAGGATGTCGTCGGCGGTGGTGGCGCCGGTGATTTCGTCGAGCGGGCGCAGGGCGTTGTAGAGGTCCATCAGCAGCATCTCGTGCGGAGTTTTGCGCGGGACGGCCGCGGTGGCCGCGTCGAGGGCAGTGATGGAGTCTTGCACCAGTTTCTGGTGGCGGACGTTGGTGAGGAAGCCGCTTTCGGGCTGGCTGGCGCCGTCGCCGCCGGCGAGTTGCAAGATCTTCGAGCGGAGGTGGTCGATGCCCTGACCGGTGAGCGCCGAGGTCATGACCACGGGCAGGCCGCCATCGGGGACGAGTGGAGCGATGGCGACGGTGTCGATCTTGTTCTGCACCACTATGGCGAGACGTTGAGCCACTAGAGATATCAACTCGGTATCGCGGCGGCGGGCGGCGTCATCGCTGGACGGGTGCGAAGCATCGAGCACCACCAGCACAATGTCGGCGTCGGCGAGGGCCTCGAGCGATTTGCGCACGCCGATGCTCTCGGCTTCATCGAGTGCGTCGCGGATGCCGGCGGTATCCACCAGACGCACAGGAATTCCACCGATGGAGACGGTCTCGGTGACGAGGTCGCGGGTGGTGCCGGGGGTGGCGGTGACGATGGCGCGCTCGTGCTCGACCAGGCGGTTGAACAAGCTGGACTTGCCGACGTTGGGACGGCCGACGATGGCGAGCGTCAGTCCTTCGTGCACGACCTTTCCGTAGGCGAAGCTGGCGAGCAGTTGCTCTAGCGGCGCATGGACCGCGCCAATGCGCTCGAGGATTTGCTCGTCGGCGATGACTGAGACATCATCTTCGGCGAAATCGATGCCGGCTTCCATGACGGCGATGAGGTCAACGAGTTTTTGCTTGATGGGCTGCAGGCGCTTGGACAACGCGCCTTCGAGCTGACGGGCAGCGACCTGCGCCTGGTAGAGGGTTTGCGAGTCGATGAGGTCGCGAACGGCTTCGGCTTGGGTGAGGTCGATGCGCCCGTTGAGGAAGGCCCGCATGGTGAACTCGCCGGGCTCGGCGAGGCGCGCGCCGCGGGCGAGGGCCACCTCGACTACGTGACGCAAGACGACAGGTGAGCCGTGGCAGGAAATCTCGACAACGTCATCGGTGGTGTAAGAGTGCGGCTTGGCGAAGAAGGTCACGACGACTTCGTCGATGCGGGCGTTGGTGGCGGGATCGATCAGCTCGCCGAAGTGGGCGCGGTTGGGCTGGAGGTCGTGGGCAAGGCGCAACATCGGTTGCGAGATTGCCGTCGCCTCCGGGCCGGCAAGACGCACCACGCCGATGCCGCCGCGGCCCGGAGGCGTGGCGATGGCAACGATGGTGTCGTCGAGATTCATCACTGTGATTATTCACCACAGAGGCGCGGAGACACTGAGAAAAGATATTCAGGCAAAAAAGAAGACACAGATTTCTCTGTGCCTCAGTGTCTCTGTGGTGAAAAGGTTTTATCTCCGCCGCGATGGTGCAGCCGGGGGCGCAGGAGGCTTGCCGTTGTAGTCCTTGGGGTAGACGACGACGTAGCGCTGCAGGGCTTCGCCGGCGCTTTCGGTGCGCAGGTCTTCGACTTCGCGCAGGGCGAGGTGGACCAGCCGCCGCTCGCGCGATGACATGGGAGCGAAGGCATACGGCATGCCGCTGGAACGCACTTTCTCGGCAGCCACGTTGGCCGACATCCGCAGCTCGGCCATGCGGTTGGCGCGGAAGTTCTCGCAGTCGAAGACGACCAGGTCGTGCTCGTCGGGGCCGAGGCGCAGCATTTCGAGTGCGACGTGCTCGAAGGCGCGCAGCAGTTCGCCGCCACGCTCCTTCACCAGTGGACTGTCGGCGCCGGAAAGGTCCACCTTGATTTGCGGATGGACAAAATCGTGGTCGGCAGCGGGCGGGTCCACCATGATCTTGTAGCGCAGGCGGAAGTCACCGGTGGAGATGATTCCGTTGAGCAGTTCGCTGATTTTCTTGGCGGCGGCGATCTTGTCGGTTATCGGCATAGCGGCTTTTTGGTGTCCCTACTTTGCGGCTTTGCGGGCGCGCTTTTCCATCTCGGCACGCATTTCCTTGCCGAGGCCGGTGCGGTTCATCACGTACTGTTGACCAATGGCAATGATATTGCCGACGACCCAGTACAGGCTCAGTCCTGAGGCCAGCGACCAGCTGAAGAAGCCGAGCATCAGCGGCATCATGATGGTCATCATGCGCTGCTGCGCCGGGTCCATGCCGGCGTTGGGCGTCATCTTCTGCACGAACAGCGTGCTGATAACGATCAGCACCGGCAAGATGAACAGCTTGTCGGGCGAAGACAGGTCATGCAGCCAGAGGAATGGCGCCTGGCGGAGTTCGATGGCCACTCCCAGCATCGAGTAGAACGCGAAGAGGAAGGGCATCTGGATGACCAGCGGCAAGCAGCCGCCGGCCGGGTTGGCGCCATGTTCCTTGTACAGCGCGGAGATCTCGGTGTTCATCTCGGCGCGGCGCGGATCGCGCATGGGATATTTCTTGTACCTCTCCTGGATGGCCTTCATCTGCGGCTGCAGCTTCTGCATCTTGAGCGCCGACTTCATGCTGGTGATGCGCAGCGGCAACAATGCCAGGTTGATGATGACCGTCAGGATAATGATCGCGACTCCCCAGTTGGAAGCCATGTGCTCGTGCGTCCACAGCAGCCACAGGAACAGCGGGCGCGCGATGAGGCTGAAGAAGCCGAAGTCGACGGCGTGCGTTAGGTCGGGGCCACCGGGTTCGCCGTTGAGGGAATTGCTGTGGATCGAGCCCAGAATTTCCAGCGTCTTGGGGCCGACGAAGATCCGCTCGCGGGTCAATCCGTCAACATTACCCACGGCCGCGCCCAGCACTTCGACCTTTTGCAGGCTGTTGGGGTCGGGCTTCGCCGGATCCTTTGGAACCTGGATGCCGTTGCGGAAGGTGACCATGGCCGCCTGTTGCGGCTGGTCGGGCAGGAAGATGGCCGCGAAGTACTGGTCCTGCGGACCGGCCCACTGGAACGGACCGCGCATCGTGTTGCCGCCGCTGATCTTCTTGGCCGCGAGACGCTCCACTTTGCTGCCCGCGAAGTAGTCGATGCGGGCGGAGGCGAAGGAAGGCGCAGTGCCCTGGTCACCAAAACCGGCGGGCCACGAGGGATACGCCTGGACCGGTTTGCCGTTGACTGTAACTTCGGTCTCCAGCCAAATCACGTAGGAGTTGTCAAAGCGGAGCGTCTTGCGAACGCTGACCACGCCATCGGAAAACTCGAACGAAATTTCGCTGGGGGCCGCCACCTGGCCCTCTGGAGCGCCGGTATACAGGCTGGAGTTGATTTTGGTGCGAAGGGCCTCGTCGTAGGTAAACAGGCTGAGCGGCAGGCCGAAGCTCGAAGATTCGTGGTTGACCAGGTCGAGGGGTTGGCCCTTCTCGTCCTTGTACTTCTTCAGCACCCAGGACTTGGCTTGCGCGCCGCGATTGGTGAAAACGATGCGGTAGAGATCGTTCTCGACCACCGTCTCGGTCTCGGAGGCAGCCGCTTTGACCGGAGCCGCGCTCGCGGGAGCTGCCGGTTCGGCAGACGGAGCGGGCTCTGCCGCTTTTTCCGCCGCGGGTGCGGTCGTGGTCTGGGCAGGGTTGGCGCCCGCCGGCGTCTTGGGCTTGTTCTTGTAGAGGAAGAACTGGCTGATCAGCAGCAGCGCGAACACCGCCACCATGATCGGCATCATGCGGCCTTGGCCGCCGGGTTCTTGTTGGGGATTTTTATATTCGGCCAAAATTTCGTTCCATTTCAGTAGTGGCGGCTTACCGCTTCTCCGGCGGCGCGCAACGGGGCGCAACCGGCATGATCACAGCTTTGCGAAGCTGAGGGCGATTCCGCCGGCACCGGATCGAGGCCGGCACGGGCAAATGGATGGCAGCGCAGCAGACGCAGCAGCGCCAGCCAGCTTCCGCGCAGGGCGCCGTGGCGTTCCACAGCTTCGAGTGCGTACTCCGAACAGGTTGGCACAAAGCGACAGGCGTGCGGCAGCATCGGCGAAATCCACCGCTTGTAACCGCGCAACAGGAACTGGATGGCTGACTTCATTTCCGCTTACCTTGCCCGGCTGGCGGCGCATCCTGCGCCTCTCGCGCCCGCTGGAGAGCCAACTGTAACCCACGCGACACTTCCTGCGCCACATCTGCAAATGGCAGGCTCAGGACCGATTTGCGGGGGTTGAACACCACGTCCACTGGAGCCTCCTGTTCCGGCCAACTGCCGCGGACCGCCGCCCGCATGCGACGCTTGATGCGGTTACGCTCCACAGCGTCGCCCAGCACGCGTCCTACGGTAAAACCGACTCGCAGCGAAGGGCCAGCATCGGCAGTTACCGCGCTCCGCCGCAGGAAAAACACCGTCATGTTGCCCGTGAACTGGCGGCGGCCCGTCTGGTAAACGCGCTGAAAGTCGTCGTGCCGTAACAGGCGCTTCGACTTGGGATAGGCACGGCTGGCGGAGGTCACAGGCTGCGTTTCGCGCCGGATTCCGTTCGCTTCTGACGTGGAACCGGCGCTGGTCCGGGCAGAATTTCGGCTCAGTACGACTACTCGCGGAAGCCGGGCTTCACGGCGACGCGCTTGCGTCCCTTGGCGCGACGGCGGGAAATGACCGCGCGTCCGCTCTTGGTCTTCATGCGAGAACGAAATCCGTGCGTCTTTGAGCGACGGCGACGGTTGGGTTGGAATGTGCGCTTCGGCATTACGAAACTGCGCTCCTCACTGGCAAAAAGTTAGTTGGGGCAAACCCAAAGTATATCGGTTCGACCGCCTGCCCCGCAACCGGGGCATGGATTGGAAGCCTGGCAGGAGACATTCGCGAGCGGAGCTTGCCGTCCGCCTGTTGCACTTCTTGGTGCAGATTCACCGGAGCGTTGATTTTTGCACCACGCGCGCAGCAGTAAATTTTTTTTCGCGCCAGTAACATTCACGAAATCAATCACTCGCAACGCGTGTGGCCACGCGCAGTGCTCCCCGCGACTTGTCCTGTGGATTTTTCGTGCTAGGATGCGATGCAGCCACTGAGAAAACACTCCACGCACTCTCTCATGGAATGCCACTTTTCCCGTGGCCTCATCGGTTACGGATCGTAACTTTCTCCTGAATCGTGGGGCGGAAGGTGGCGGAAGTATCGCCTCCCCCCGAAATAGCTCTAGATGCGATTCGAGGCATTTTAGCCTCCGGGTTATGTTTGCTATGTCTTATTTTGGATCTTCCTCTCCCAATCCGTGGGTACTGGTGCTCGACGCCCTGGAAAAGAAAGTCAACCGCCACTCGTACGAGACCTGGCTGAAGCCTACGCGCTTTTCGCACTCGCAGGGACCGACGCTATTCGTGAAGGTGCCCAATCCCGACTTCTGCCACATCGGCGACAAGTACGGCGACCTGATCAGCGAGGCGATCGAGAACCTGGGGCTGGAGTACCAGGACGTCGAGTTCGTCACCGATCCGGAAAAGAATGCCAAGAAGGCCGAGGTTGCCGCCGAGAAAGACGTGGCAGACAACGCCGCGGATTCGTCTGCCTCTTCGGACGCAGTTGCCGCCGGCAGCCAGGCGCGTTTCGACTGGGATGGTGCGGCGCAGCTCAATCCCAAGTACACCTTCGACGGCTTCGTCATTGGCTCGGGCAACCAGTTTGCCCACGCCGCGGCGCATGCCGTGGCCGAGCGGCCGTCCAAGGCCTACAACCCGCTGTTTCTCTACGGCGGTGTCGGCATGGGCAAGACCCACCTCATGCAGGCCATCGGACACGAGATCAAGAAGCGCAATCCGCAGATGGCCATCTGTTACCTGTCGGCTGAGAAGTTCACCAACGAGATGATCAACGCGTTGCGGAACAACAAGATGACCAGCTTCCGCGACAAGTACCGCAATATGGACGTGCTGCTGGTGGACGACATCCAGTTTCTCGCCAGCAAGGAGCGCACGCAGGAGGAGTTCTTCCACACGTTCAACGCGCTGCACGAGTCCATGCGGCAGATCGTCATCGCCAGCGACCGCCCGCCGAAAGAGCTGGCGGAGATCGAAGACCGCCTGCGCAGCCGCTTCGAGTGGGGCCTGATCGCCGACATTCAGCCGCCGGATCTAGAGACCAAGGTCGCCATCCTGCAGAAGAAGGCGGAGACGGAGCGCGTATCGCTGCCCACCGACGTGGCTCTGTATATTGCATCGAATATCCGCAGCAACGTCCGCGAGTTGGAAGGCGCGCTGATTCGCCTGACGGCCTACGTCTCGCTCACCGGGCGCGACCTCAACATGCTCACGGCGCAGGAAGTCCTGAAGAACCTCATCGACTCGCAGGTCCGTAAGATCACGATCGAGGCCATCCAGCGGGCGGTATCCGATCAGTTCGGCCTGCGGCCTGCGGAGATCAAGGCGAAGAACAACTCGCACTCCATCGTGTATCCCCGCCAGATTGCCATGTACCTGGCCAAGCAACTGACCGAGGCCTCGCTGCCTGAGATCGGGCGTCAGTTCGGCGGCAAGCACCACACCACGGTGCTGCATTCGGTGGAGAAGATCACCGAGTTGCGCAAGACCGACAAGGATTTGAACAGGCTGCTGAACAAACTCACCGAAGTTTTGGGTGGATAAACCGCGCCTCGGGCGCGGTTTTTCACTTTCCGGGCCAGTTTTCCTGACAGTGCGCTGTGGATGAAGTGTGAATCGAGTGGAAGAGTAGTCTGAATTGCGGCAGCGGTCCTGGTTCCCAACAGACCGCGCCCGGAGCTGACGGGCTTTTGGTGAAGGGCAACGGCGTTTCCGGGCAGCGGGCAAGCGGTTTTGCCGTTCTTTTCCACTTTTCCAGAGGCACTACGGTTACTACTGTTTTATAGGATTCTTATTTGATATAAGGAAAGGCAGAAGTCGCGGGCAGATGTAACCTCCTGCAAAACGCGACGGCAAAGGTGGAACACATGGCTGCGGAAGCAACCCCGGCGGTCCAGGGAACGGCGATGGAAATCAGCGTCAGCAAGTTTGAGTTGCTCAAAGAACTCACTGCCACCCAGGGAGTCGTCGAGCGCAAGACGACCATTCCCATCCTTTCCAATTTTCTTTTTGAGGCGGCGAACGACCGGTTGACCATCACGGCCACCGATCTGGACCTGAGCCTGCGCACTTCCTGCGCGGCCAAGGTCAAGAAGGAAGGCGCCTGCACTATCCCGGCCCGCAAGCTGTATGACTACGTGAAGCTGTTGCCCGATGGCGATATCTCCATCAAGCTGCTGGAAAACCACTGGGTCAACATTCGCTCCGGCCGCTCAAACACCAAGATGGTTGGCATGGCGCGCGCCAACTTCCCCGGGCTACCGGTATTTCCGGCGGATGGCAGCGTGAAGATCCCGGCGCAGACCCTTCGCAACATGATTGGCCGCACGATTTTCGCCATCTCTAACGAAGAATCGCGCTACACGCTCAATGGCGGCCTCATGGTACTGAAGCCCGAGTCGATCACCATGGTCGCCACCGATGGCCATCGTCTGGCGCATATCGAAAAAACCGGCGAGACGTTCGACGTCCCCGGCGAACAAAAGACGCTCATCCCCAAGAAGGCCATGAGCGAGTTGTTCTCCCTGCTGCAGAACAGTGACGTGGAGCAGGTCGAGTTCGCCAAAGACGACTCCACGCTTTTCTTCCGCATCGGCGAGCGCCTGCTGACCTCGCGCCAGTTGACTGGACAATTTCCTAACTACGAAGCCGTGCTGCCGCGGGAGACAACCAAGTCGGTCGTCGTGCACGGTGCCGACCTCAGCACCGCCATCCAGCGCGTGGCCCAGTTCGCCGACGAGCGTTCGCGCGCCGTCCGCATGAAGCTCGATAAGAACGAGTTGAAGATTTCATCGTCGTCCACGGAGTCGGGCGAGTCGGAAGACTCTATCGAAGTTGTGTACGCGGCCGACGCGATGACCATCGGCTTCAACTCGGAGTACCTGATTGATTTCCTGAAGGCCTCTAGCGGCGGAGAGGTTCGACTGGAGTTCAAGGACGCCCAATCGGCCGGCCAGATGCGCCCTGACGACGGCAGCGATGACGGCTTTAAGTACCGCTACGTCGTGATGCCGATGAGGATCTGACAACCAAACAAGCTGGTCTCGTAGACCCGTTTTGATAGAGAAATTCTTGAGCCGTTCCTCTCCGGGGATGGTGAACGATGGGACTTCGGTTTTCAGCGACCTGCCATTTGAGACAGCTTCTATAGGCCTCAGAGGCAGCGCCACGCCGTCGAGGATTCCACTGCTGCGGAGAACTTAGCTTGCTTTAAATAGCGAAAAGCTACATAATTGGCGGATTCTGGGATGGAGATCCCCTGTAACCACTCTCGCTGCCTACTGGAATCGCTGGACCAAATTACACCATCAAAAAGCGGAATCTATCGGTAGTGGAATTATTGAGGAGGCTCGATGTATTACAAGTTCTTGAAGATTGCACTCGCGGCGGGAATGCTTTCGGTCGCTTTGCACGCAAGCACGGTCAGCTTACAGAACGATTTCAGTATCACGAATGGGAATCCGAACGGTAACTGGAGTTACACGGAAGGCGCCACACCTTCGACTAGCGTGCTGCTCTCGTTCCAGATTCCGCAGAACAACGGAAACCTGTTGTATCCTGCGTTGAGTACGGGATACTGGGGTGCAGGCACTGATCTGAATATGAATACGCCGGAAATATTCAGCGCCCTGGTGAACGGCAGCGCCGCGGGCGAAACCAACAACGACTTTCTTGCCGGAGATATTGTTGGACACTCGCCAAACGCTGGTGACTACCTGTTCGCCATCTGGACCGCTCCTACCTCTGGGACGGTCGGTATCCAATCTGGAATGGTCTGGTACGCGCATTCGATGGTTAGCCGTTCCGACGACTGGGCTCTGTTTTACGGCAATTCGACGCTGGATTCGGGCACGGTCACAAATGGTCAGGACTTGACGAATCCGGACATGTTCAGCTCAGCAGGCTTCGCGGTGAATGCTGGCGATACGATCTCGCTTGGCATCCGGAAGACCGCCGGGCAGACGTTCGGATCTCTTACGGGAATGGACTTGAACTTCACGTTCACTCCCACCAAACCGCTACTCCTGAGCCGGGTAGCCTGGTTCTGCTGGGTTCGGGCATCGTCGGCTTGGCTGGCGTCCTGCGCCGCAGACTGCTTCTGTAACTTTTCGCAGCTTTCAGAGCTGTCAAGGCCGGACACAATGTCCGGCCTTTTAATTTCGGATCTTCGTCGGCGGCTCATTGCTCGGCCGGCGCCAGGGATGATAGTGGTTTTACAGTTGAGGTAGTCGAACTCTTGCCTCGAAAGGGCACGGCTTCAGATGTGCCGCAAACCCGTTTGATCTCTGCCGAGCAGACTTTAGTCCGGAGTTGTCAGGGTCTCCGACTTTTTCCGCAAGCTGTTTAGCCCCTCTGGGAATCGGTCTACACCTTCTCTGAAAGTGCTCAAAGCCGACCTTAGGCTACTAATCTCGTACTTCCTTGCGGTGGATACAGGAATGGCCGGTCTTCCTGGCTGCTCCAGAAGTAAGCGAGAATGATCACGCTGGCGATTGCCGCGTAGGCACACCACAAGGAGGTGAATGCGTATCGCTTGACCTCCATAACAATCAGCAGTATCGCCAGGTTCGCCGCGCCGAAGATCACCATCATCTTGATCTGCGAGAAAAACAGCGAGCCGCAAGTTGCAATCACATAGAGCAATGCGACAGCTGTATTGTTGGTCGCTTGATTGATGTACACGATACTGTTTCCCTTGACGAAGAGCTGCAATGGGAACGCCGTCAGCGCCCACAAAATATAAAGCGTGGTTGCTCCACCGAGGATGAGAAACGGCAGCATCCGCCTGCGGCTCGTCGCATTCGGCTCGAATAGCACCACACTGAGCGGCAGCAGGAAAGGCAAAAGCCCCTGGGCATAAAGCATGAACGCCGCGCCCATGTCGTGCGCCACCGCAGGGGAAAGAATTCCGTCCAGCCCCAGCCAGACAAATCCCTCGATAAACTGATGAATGGCGAACAGCACGGGCAACGATGCGAAAAGCACCTCACGCCTGTGCTTCACCTTCGTCAAGGTGACGACGCCAACCGCGCCCAGAATCCCGCTGCCCACAAAGTTTGCCGTCGCTGAAAAACACATGGCTCGTTTTTGTCCTTTGCGAGGATTACACTCGCAGCCGCGGAACGCAAAGCATTTTTTGTTGTCGTTGCGCTCCGAATTCAGTGGGAATGGGTAGCCTTAGTCATCTCCTCCCAGCCGGTTCGCCGGGACCTATCGAATCAGCGGAATTCTGCCACATCGGGTTGCCGACAAATGGCGAACACGCGGGTCGAGCAGCGCGTATAACTTGCATATGCTGCTAGGCTCGACAAGTCTTCCGTACGGAGTCTATTTCGGTTCCAACCAGATTCGCCGGGAGGTCCCAGGCTTTTCCGTATCCGTCCTTTCACCGACGTTACGTGCGGAAAATCTGCCCCTGCACACGCACGACAATGCATCTTTTGTGTTTGTCTTATTGGGGGCGTATCTCTCCAGCGCCGATGGTGCAGAGCCCGTCAGCTCCGGCCCGATGATAATCTTCAACCCCGCCGGAACAACCCATCGCGACAGCTTTTTGCTTCCGAGTGGTCGCTTTCTAGCGGTCTCTATCTCCAACCATAGCCTGCGTGTCGCTTTGGACTGGGCTGCTTTACCCGCTGCAGCGACGGCGTTTTCTTCTGGTGACGGCGTGAACACCGCGTTCCGCCTGGTCCAGCATTGCGTAGCTTCAATGCCTGCCAGCTCCTTATCGATCGAAGCGACGTGCTGGGAACTGTTTTCGACGGTGTCAGGCGTAAATCTCTGGCCAGACAAACAACGGACCTCTCTCCCTCCGTGGATTGGCAGGGCGCGCGAACTCTTGCATGAACGGTGCAGCGATTCTTTGCAGATCACTGAGATGGCGGAGCGCCTGGGAGTGCATCCCGTGTACTTTGCCCGGGCATTTCGAAAGGCATTCCGCTGTACGCCCGGAGAATATCGAATGCGGTGCCGCCTGCGTAACGCCATGGCGCTTATGCGCAACGCGAGCATTCCGCTATCGGAAGTCGCGCTCAGGGCCGGCTTTTTCGATCAGAGTCACTTCAGCACGTCATTTCGCGAGCACTTTGGCATGGCTCCCCACGCCTATCGAAGACGGTTGCACGGCGATGTCGTCAGACGGGAAGTTCAATTCGTACAAGAGACAACGAAGTGACCTGACGATACTGAGGCCAGGAGATCACTCTGATGACGCGGTATCTAACTTTTCTTGCACGCAACGCACTGTTTTATGTCCTCGCCCTGGTAGCAGCATTGGTTCCTTCAACCGTGTTGTCTCAGACTTCCGGCGTGGATCCGCTGAGTGGCCTCTGGGGCGCCGAGGTGCGTTTCGGCATGCCCGTCCAAGGCGAGCTTACGTTGGACGGACGCGAGGATGTGTGGCGCGCCTCCATCGCCGGATTCCGCGTTGCCGCGGAAATGCACGGTAGCGACATTCGGTTTAAGCTCCCAGACGATATCGCGGAGTTCCGTGGAACCGTGGACACAGCCTCGAACACGGTCCGAGGAGAGTGGATACAACCGGGCGGAGAGATTTTGGATCCACAGTACGCCAGCCCCATCCAGTTCCACTCCATTGCCCCATCTGTGTGGCGTGGCACAGTCGTGCCGCTGGATCAGCACATCTCGCTCTATCTTCTCATCACCTCGAAGGACGGGAAGATGACCGCGACCATCAGCAATCCGGAGGCGAATTTCTTCCGCAGGCGCGTTTACACAGTGACACGGGAAGGAGCGAAGGTTTACCTCGAAGCGAATGGCAAGAAGACCGAGGGGACATTAGACGAAAAGTCGGGAGTCCTTTCGTTACAAGTGGTCAACTGGCTTCCGCGATTTCAGTTCACGCACCGCAACGCAAACGACGCCGTGGGGTTTTACCCGCGAACTCCGTCAGACAATGATTCGTGGAGCTATCGCCAGCCTCTTCCAGACAACGACGGCTGGAGCACCGCCTCATTGCAGGCCGAGGGACTAAACCAAGCGCCAATCGCGGAGCTGGTCCACCGGATTCTCGCGGCCGATCCCGCCGGAACTTCCCTAAAGATCCAGAGCCTCTTGATTGCCCGTCACGGCCATTTGGTGCTCGAGGAGTACTTCTATGGGTTCTCCCAGGATCGCGTCCACGACATGCGCTCTGCGGGCAAAACCTTCGCTCCCGTTTTGGTCGGACTGGCCAACGAGCACGGGGCGAAGCTGACGCCCCAAACCCCCATCTATCCGCTCTTCACGCAATACGGTTCGTTCGCGAATTGGGATGCGCGCAAACAAAAGATTGTGCTTCGCGACATCATGACCATGACTGCCGGCAACGCCTGTGACGATAACAATGACGATTCGCCCGGCAACGAAGATCGAATGCAGGGCGACGCGCAGCAGCGCGATTGGTACAAGTATTCGCTTGACCTACCCATGTTGAAGGATCCGGGTGGAGAGGATGCTATCTATTGCTCCGCCGACCTGAACCTGGTTGGGGGAGCGGTTGCTGCCGCGACGCATCGTTGGCTGCCGGAGTTTTTCGACGAGTATCTTGCGCGCCCCTTGCAGTTCGGGCGTTACTACCTGAATCTTATGCCGGATGGGCAAGCGTATATGGGAGGCGGAGCTTACCTTCGCCCGCGAGATCAGCTCAAGTTGGGCCAACTCTATCTGGACGGGGGCTTGTGGAACGGCAAACGAATCGTCAGCAAAAGCTGGGTCACAGAGTCAACTTCCGTGCACTCGCGATTTGCCGAGACCTATAGCCTCGGGCAGAAACATCAGTATGGCTATGGATGGCACATTCACAATCTCAAGAGCGGCGTGAAGACATATCGGGTCTTTGCCGCCGAAGGAAATGGCGGACAGTTCATCATCGTCGTGCCCGATCTCGACCTTGTCGTCGGCATTGCGGGTGGCGCCTACGGTGAGTTCGACCAGTGGTATCGATGGGAGTTGGAGCTTGTGCCGCAGTTCATTATCCCTGCAGCTGTCTCGGCTCATAGCCCTTAGAACAACCAGAACCGTTGTTTTCTCGCGGCACATGGGTGTCGATACGTGCCCATCTCGTCCATTACTGCTGGATTGTTGGCAACTCGGAAGTCGCGCCAGCGATGACCCGTATCCGAGCCCGGAGTTTCGTGCAGTCCCGCCAACTCGGCCGCCTTCTGTTGGTTACTAAAGTTTCTTGCCCATGCAGATTTCTCTGGCACTGGTCTTTATTGCCGCGGTACAACCAACTTGTGAGGGCGTGAGGCGTGGTGTCTCCGCCCCATCCGCGCCCAGGCGCGACAAGCATGGTTCTTTGACAGTTCTCAACTTGGGATCAGGACGGGCGCAAGGACCCAAAAATCGCGCCGCTAAGTCCCACGCGCACACATGGATACGTATAACTACATTACAAATCAATGGCTTGCGAGGAATTTTCCCCCAAACCATTGATTCTAAACGACCGACGAAATAATCTTTGCATGTGAGCCATGGCATGGTCGCGCCAAATCGTTGCAAACACCAACGTCTGGCAGGAAAAGCCTACCTATCCAACTGTGAGTCGAGTGACGATCCAAGCCTGCTCGCTACTCGTACGCCAGCGCGTCGATGGGGTCTTTCTGTGCGGCCTTGAGCGCCGGGTAGAACGCTCCCAGCATCGAGCCGATGATGGCGATGATGGTCGCCCGCAGCAGCCACTCCGGCGTGATTAGAATCGGCAGCGTCTGGAACTTCTGGTGCAACGCTGAACGCGCGGCATAGCTGACGGCAATCCCCAGAATGATGCCGCCGATCGAGATCAGCAGCGTCTCCCGCAGAATCGACGTTCACGATGTAGATCTTGCCCGCGCCCAGCGACTTCAGGATGCCGATCTCGCGCGTCCGCTCCATCACCGCGGCGTACATGGCCTGGAAGATGACGATGAAGCCGATGACCATCGAGATCCCGATGACGACGTCGATGAACGTCGAGAGCCCCGGGATGCTGCTGGAGCTCATCAGGCTGAGGTACTCCTTGATCGAGTGGACGCCGTACTGCTCCATGCCGGGGATGCTTTTGATCTCGCGCACCACGGCGTCGGCGTTGTTGGGGTCGTCGAGCTTGACGTAGAAGATCGAGGCCTTGCCGGTGGCGCCGATGATGTCCTGCAACGTGGCCGATGGCCACGAACTTGCGCGCACCCTTGCCGTGCTCAACAATGCCCGAAATGCGGAACTGTGTGGTTCAGCAGCTCGACCGTGTCGCCGACCTTGAGCTTCTTCGACGAAGCCACGTAGTCGTCGATCAGCATGTCGTTGGGCCCTGGAACGGCCCCCCGGAGAGGTAATGGAACGCGCCGCCCATCGCATCAAACGATTGCAAGTCAATGCCATCAATGACTTCCAGTGCGCCGCCGGTGGGAGCTGCGGTCACGACCGGAGCCACCGCGACCACGTGATCGAGCTTGCGCAGGCGATCGGCGACCTTGATCGACACCGGCGCGCCGCTCACGCCCATCAGCAGCGACGAGCCCGGCGGCTGCACCATGATGTCGGCGCCAATGCCCACCTGGCGGTTCTTGGTGTCGGTGAGCATGCCGATAGACAGGCCCACGATCAGGAGGATGAGGGTGACTTCAACCGCTACAGCCACAATGCTGATGATGGTGCGGAAAGGCCGATGCACCAGGTTGGCCAAGATCATCTTGTTCATGGTTCACTTTCATTGTAATGGAAGCGAATCGAAGCCAAGCGTCGCCCGCGCAGTCTGCAAGTTTGATATCGGCGAAGACCTTGCTGGCGGCCCCCAGGTTAAGGCGCGAATTCTTCAACCGCGATCCCGAGCACCGTCGCCCGCGAGCTACTCGGCAAGTTGCTTGTCCGCCGCGAAGGCGGAAAATACCTCGCCGGACGCATTGTCGAAGCCGAAGCGTATCTCGGGCGCCTCCGACCCGGCCGCCCACGCCTATAACGGACGCACCGCACGCAACGCCGTGCTCTTCGGTCCGCCCGGACACGCCTATGTTTATTTCATCTACGGCATCTACTTCTGCACCAATGTCTCGTGCATGCCCGAGGGCGACGCTGGAGGCGTGCTGCTGCGGGCCCTTGAGCCGGTAGCGGGATTGGAAGCGATGGCCGAGGCGAGAGGTATCGAACTTCCGTCCGAGCCGCGCACTGACGCAATTGCGGATGATCTCAAGCGGCCCGGGCAGAATGTCGCAGGCCCTGGGCATCACCCGCCCCCGCGACAACGGCAAAGACTTCACTCACCGGCAATCCGACCTGTGGATCGCCGACGATGGCCATCGCCCCGCACGAATCGCAGTTACCCCGCGCATCAACGTCAACAAAGCAGTGGATGAGCCGCTGCGCTTCGTGATTGCGGGCAATCCCTTCGTCTCGGGCGTTCGCGTACCCTAACGGCCTACTCCGGATCGTGCCAGCCGCCAATGTCGGCGGCCAATTCGCGCGAGTCCGGCGGGCCCCAGGTACCGGGCTCGTAGTTCTCCACCGGGCAGCAGTCGCCCAGGATCGGCTCGACGATCGCCCATTGCGCTTCGACGGCATCCTGGCGCACGAAGAGCAACTGGTCGCCCTTCATGGCGTCGGCCAGCAGGCGTTCGTAGGCCTCCATCTCATCGCTGGCGGAGTACTTCACTGCCGACAGCTCCACCGGCATCGGCGCCATCAATGGGCCGGGACGCTTCACCCGTGCTCCCAGGGCCAGTTCGAAATCCGGCCCGAGGCGGAAGCGGTAGTAGTTTCGACCCTCGCGACCCGGTCTTGGTGAGCGGCGGCTTGCGCAGTTTGACGAAGACTTCCGTCGCTGTGATGGGCAGACACTTGCCCGCGCGAATCAGGAACGGCACACCCGACCATCGCCACGAGTCCACTTCCAGCCGCACCGCTGCAAACGTCTCCACGTCGGAGTGCGGATCCACACCCGGCTCCTGCCGGTAGCCGTGAAACTGCCCGCGCACGATGTTGGCGGGGCTCAGCGGCGGAATCGACCGGAATACCTTCACCTGCTCGTCGCGCACCGAGTCCGGATACATCGTCGTCGGCGGCTCCATCGCCAGCAGCCCCACCACCTGCAACATGTGGTTCTGCACCACGTCGCGAATGGCGCCCGCCTCTTCGTAAAATTTGCCCCGGCCTTCCACGCCGAACGACTCGGCCATGGTGATCTGCACGCTGTGGATGTAATTGCGGTTCCAGATGGGCTCGAGGAAAGCTATTGGCGAAGCGGAAAATCAACAGGTTCTCCACCGCACCTTTGCCCAGGTAGTGGTCGATGCGGAAGATGTGGTCTTCGGGAAATGCCTGGTGCAGCGTCTCGTTCAGCTTGCGGGCCGAGACCAGATCGCGGCCGAACGGCTTTTCGACGATCACGCGGGCGTTCTTGGCGCATCCTGACTGGCCAGCCCATTCACTACCACCGGAAACATGCATGGGAGGGATCGCCAGGTAGTGCGTCGGCGACTGCGCATTGCCCAGCTTGGCGCGCAGCTGGGCGTAAGTTTTGTCGTCGGCTGTAATCGCCGTCGATATACTCCATCAGCTCGCACAGCTTCTTGAAGGCGGCCTCATCCACGCCACCGCCGAACTTAGTGATGCCGTCGCGGGCGCGTTCGCGCAACTGCTCGATGTTCCAGCCCGACTTGGCGACGCCGATCACCGGCACATCCAGCACGCCGTCCTTGATCATGCTCTGCAGCGAGGGAAAGATCTTCTTGTGCGCAAGGTCGCCAGTGGCGCCGAAAAATACAAATGCATCCGAAAGGTTGTTGGTCATGAGTTCCTCGTGATGGGGCATGGCGAATTTTTCGCGCGCAGTCTGGGCGTGCGCCGCTTGTTCCTGTTTGCGCTACCGCAACAGTGTAACCGCGGCAAACACCAAAGTGTAATCGCGTTCCCGCATCCCAGAAGTTGAACCTTCGTATGAATCCGGCGGCGGCCGGAGCAGCTTCGCCGTCTTGCCGCTCCTGTACCATGAAACGGTTGCCCATGAGTGTTCCCGATCCCATCCAGCACTCCAGCGAGCGCCTGCTGGAGTTCGACCACCTGCGCGAGTTGCTGGCGGCCTACGCCGCGTCCCCGCTCGGGCAGGCACGGATCGCCGCCCTGGCGCCTTGCAGCGACCGCCAGTGGATTGAGCGCCAGCAACAGCTCGCCGAGCGAGCTGCGCGGCTATCTGCAAGCTGGAGGACGCTTCGATTTCCACGGCCTGCTCGATCCGACGCTGCTCATCCACAAGTCACGCATCAAGGGCGAGCGCTGGAGCTGACCGAAGTCCGCGATGTGCTTCACGCTGGCCGACCGCGCCGCCGAATGGCGCGAGAGCGGCGCTTCATCCGCCGGCCGCGGTCGAAGCCAAGTGGGACGGCGGTCAGCGAGCTCTCGAGGCACATCGGCGACTTCAACCCACTGCTGCGCTACTTCCACAACAAGATCCTGCCTGACGGCACCCTCGACGACCATGCCTCGCCGGAGCTGGCCCGCGTGCGGCGCGACATCGACCGCCAGCGCCGCACCATCCAGGAGTCGCTGCAGTCCTACCTGAGGCGTCTCTCCGACGGCGGAGCGGTGCAGGACGAACTCATCACCATTCGCGGCGACCGCTTCGTTATTCCGGTCAAGACCGAGCAGCGCCGCCGCGTGCAGGGCGTGGCCCATGGCGCATCGTCCAGCGGCCAGACCGTCTTCATCGAGCCGCTCGAGACCATCGAGCAAAACAACGAGCTGGTGCGCCTGCTCGACGAAGAGCAGGCCGAGATTCACCGAATTCTGCTGGAGATGACCGGCGCGAATCGGCGAACAAGCGGATGCGTCTGGCAGCGCCGTCGACGTTCTCAGTGAATTGGAGCTGCAGTTTGCCAAGGCGCGCTTCGCCCAGCGACTACGACTGCGTCGCCGTGAAGTTGCTGACGAGGGCGCCGACACTGGCATTGGTCCTGCGCAACGCGCGCCATCCCCTGCTGGAACGTAACTTGAAGCCGAAAGGCGTAGCCGTGGTGCCGCTCACGGTCGAGCTCGACGGCCAGCAGCGGCAGTTGATCATCAGCGGGCCCCAACACCGGCGGTAAAACCGTTGCGCTGAAGACCATCGGACTGCTGGCGCTGATGGCGCAGGCGGGCATTCCCGTTCCCGCCGAGCGCGCCGAGCTGCCCATCTTCGACGGCGTATTCGCCGACATCGGCGACTACCAGTCCATCGAGCAGAACCTCTCGACGTTTTCCGCGCACGTCACCAACATCGACTTCATCTCCCACAACGCCACCCGCAATTCGCTGGTCATGCTCGACGAGCTGGGCTCGGCCACCGATCCTGAAGAGGGCGCGGCCCTGGCCGTCTCCATCGCCGACTTCTTCCGCCAGGTGGGCTGCGTGAGCATCGTCTCAACCCACCACACCGCTTTGAAGGTTTACGCCGCGAACACGCCGGGTGTGCTGAACGCCGCCGTGGGGTTCGACGAGCGCACCCTGGCTCCGACCTACGAGTTGCGGCTGGGAGTGCCGGGAGCGTCGGCGGGCATCAACATCGCCCAGCAGCTAGGATTGAACGCGCAAATCGTGTCCTCGGCGCGCGAGCGGCTGTCTTCGCAGACGCAGGACGTCTCGCGCTTCCTTGACCGCTTGCACGAGCAGTTGCACGAGCTCGAGACCGAGCGCACTGCCCTTCGCACCCGCGAGCAGGAGATCGCCCGCGAGCGAGGCCACCTTGCGCTCGAAGGCAAGAAAGAACAGCGCGAGAAGATCCGCGAGATGGAAAAGAAGCTGGAGAGCGTGCTCCACAGCTTCGAGTACCAGGCGCGGGAGACGGTCAATGCCGTAGCGGACCGCGCCCAGGCGCTCAAGCTCTCCAAAGACGCCGAGCGCCGCATCGCCAAGCTGCGCCGCGAGTTCCGTGAGCAGTTCGACTCCACCGTGGTCGCCCACACCACCGGCTCCGACGAAGGCGACCAGAACGCCCGGCCGCATATCGTGCAGAGCGTCGCGGTGGGCGACACGGTGCGCCTGCGCTCGCTGGGACGAGATGCCAAGGTGCTGCGTCATCTCGATGATGATTCCTTTGAAGTTGCGGTTGGACCGATGAAGATGAAGGTCCCGCGGGATGATGTCGCCAGCGTGATCGCCGCTGCGGGAGCCAATCCTGTAGCCGCCGCCCGCTCGCGCGGTATTGGTGTGTCATTGACCCGAGAAGACGACAGCGCACCCACGGAGATCAACGTCATCGGACAGAACGTGGACGAAGCTACCAGCGCGGTCGAAAAGTTCGTGGATCGCGCCTTCCTTGCCGGAGTCGTGCGCCTGCGCATCGTTCACGGCAGCGGCATGGGCATCCTGCGCAAAGCGCTGCGGCAGTACCTCAAGGAACACCCGCACGTGGCCACCGTTACCGAAGCGCCGCAGAACGAAGGCGGCGGCGGTGCAACCCTGGTCGAGCTGCGGACGTAGTCGGTTCGGCTTTGCTTTTATTCCCGAGCCCTATCCGCATGCTCCACGAATTCCGCGGTTGCCTTAGATTTCGCGGTGAAGTCTCATCCGTGTAGATCCGTGTATATCGGTGGCTGCTTTTGGTTTTTGCCTGAGCATTCTCAGTGCCTCAGTGTCTCTGTGGTGGATGTTGTGTTTTGCCTAACATCGCCCCAAATGCTCTACACTTGAACCTGCAATGGGCAAAATCTCCCAAACCATTCGCGGCTACATCTGGTGGATGTATCCCCGCGGCAGCGTCCACTACGACATCATGGTGACGCTCATTCTCGCCTTCATCTTCCTCGGGCCCCTCTGGATCAACTTCCGCGACAAGCCCCAGCCGCGCCCGCTTCATCAAACCGAGGTGCTGGTAAAGCCGGAAGGCGACGGTTTTGTCTATACCGTGGACGCCGCCGCCGCTGGGTCCCGGCGATGATGCCGAGGTGCGCGACGAGTTATCGCGGATCATCGAGCCTGTCGCCGGCGAGGTCCAAATCCAGCGCTTCGAAGCGGTGCGCGACACCAAGGGCACCACCGTCGCGTATAAAGTCTGGGGACACCGCTAGCCGCAGCGGCAGCACAGGAAGGAATCCATGAGAACTCGAACCGCAATCACCGCAGTCGCGCTGGTTTTCGCCTCCCTCGCGGTTCATGCCCAAAACCTCGAGGCTGTGCTCAACTCGATGGACAAGGCCGCCGCCGACTTTAAGACCGCGCAAACCGACTTTGTCTGGGACCAGTACCAGAAAGTCGTGGACGAGCACGACATTCAAAAGGGCAACATGTACTTCCGCCGGCAGGGCAGTAATGATGTGCAGATGGCCGCAGACATTACGGTGCCCGACAAGAAGTACGTTCTGTTCAGTGGAGGCACGGTCACTGTGTACCTCCCCAAGGCGGGACAGGTGACGGAGTACAACTCGGGCAAGAACAAGGCCGACTTCGAGACCTTTTTGGTGCTGGGATTTGGCGGCCGCGGGCACGATCTCGCGAAGTCGTTCGACGTGAAGTATGGCGGTATGGAAAACGTTCAGGGCGTCAATGCCGCCAAGCTGGAGCTGACGCCCAAGTCGCAGAAGGTCGCTAACATGTTCGAGACCATTACGCTCTGGATCGACTTGTCGCGCGGCGTGAGCGTCCAGCAACTTTTCAACGAGCGTTCCGGCGACTACCGCCTGGCGAAGTACAACAACATCAAGCTCAACGAAAAGCTTTCCAACGACGTCTTTAAGCTCAAGACTAGCGGCAAAGTGACATACGTTAAGCCCAATGCGCAATAGGCTTCCGCGGCGCAAAATTCTCTTACAGGAAAACGACTTTTTGTTCGGCATGGAACAGAAAATCGCCCCAGCCAGAGCGGCTGGGGCGTTGATGCTTTGCTTGTCTTCTGCTCCTACTTCGCCGCCGGATTCGTCGGGGCCGCCGTTGCCGCCGGCGCGGCGCTGTCCTTCAGCTTCGATGAGTTTTTGATGAACAGCACGGCTTTCCAAATGTCGTCGTCGGTCAAGACGCCCTCCCATCCGGGCATGCCGGTCAACTTCACCCCGTACTTGGTGACGTAGAACAGACTGGCGTCGGGATCGTCGGGCGTGAAGGTCATCAACTGCGGCACTGGAGGATAGAACTTGGTCTTCATCGGCGAGACCGGTTGCTTCAGGCTGCCGTGGCAGAAGGCGCAATTTTTGTCGTACACCATGGAGCCGTCCATGATGTTCCCCATCGTGGGCTGGTACGGGTTCTCCTGCTTGGAGGCATGGGCATCGACCCACTCGTCCATCGCATGGTTGGCCAGCCGCCGCTCGAACTGACTCGGCCCGTTGGGAACAGCGCGGGAATCGACGTGTCCACCGGAAACCCACAGGTACCCGCCGCCGAAAACGACGATGAGTGCAACGATGACGCCTAGAAGAAACTTGCCCATAGCTCTCCTCAGAACATGCAGAATGTTGGAAATCCCAACGACTACAGACTAAACCACCGCGCAATTCGGGGTGTTAAGAAAAGTGACGTTTTGCGAGCTAACACTGACGGCCCCGAAACGCCAGCGACTAGTACTTGCGCAACCGTCGGGCCTCGCGCATCACGTCCTCGACCTTCGGCAGGAAGGCCTCTTCCAGAGGAGGCGAAAACGGCACTGGCGTATCGGCCGAAGCGATCCGTACGATGGGCGCATCCAGCGCGTCGAAGCACTCCTCGTTGATGACGGCCGCTACTTCCCCGGCGATACCTCCGGTCTTGGTATCTTCGTGCAGCACGATCGCGCGGCTGGTCTTCTCCACCGTCTGGCGGATGGCCTTGCGGTCGAGCGGAAGTATCGTGCGCAGATCGACGACCTCAAGCTCGATACCCTCCTTCGCCAGGATTTCCGCGGCCTCCAGCGCCACGTACACCATCGCCGCGTAGGTGATGACGCTGACGTCGCGGCCTTCGCGCACCACTCGTGCCTTCCCTATCGGTACCGTGTAATCTTCGGCGGGCAGCTCTTCCTTGATGCGACGGTACAAAAATTTGTGCTCGAAAAACAGCACGGGATTATTGTCGCGAATGGCCGACTTGATGAGCCCCTTGGCATCGTAGGCCGTGGCCGGACAAACTACCTTCAGTCCCGGCGTGTGCGCGAAATATGTTTCGGGATTCTGCGAGTGGAACGGGCCGCCGTGGACTCCGCCGCCCGAGGGCCCTCGCAATACGACCGGCACCGGCGCGCCCCAGCGGTAGTGCGCCTTGGCCAGCAGATTGACGATCTGGTTGAAGGCGCAACTGATGAAGTCCATGAACTGGAACTCGGCCACCGGACGCATGCCGGTGAGCGCAGCGCCAAAGCTGGCGTTCACGATCGCCATCTCGGAGATCGGCGTATCCACCACGCGCGCGGGGCCGAAGCGGTCGATGAAGCCCTCGGTGACCTTGAACGCGCCGCCATAGACGCCGATGTCCTCGCCGATGCAGAACACGGCGGGATCGCGCTCCATTTCTTCCCAGATGCCCTGGCGGATCGCTTCGAGATAAGTCACAGGTGCCATAGTTGTAGTCTGTCCGGCGATTGTAACTGGAAATGGGTCCTATTTGGGCGATGGTTTCGCGGGCGGCGTTGCGGGCTTCTTGGCCGGGGATTGCGCGGGCCGGGCGTCGCCACCGTCATAAGGCGCCGAACGGAAGCGTTCCAGCTCGGGGTCCCATGTCCAAACCAGATAGCGCGTGATTGAGTCTCTTGTTATCGGTGATGTCTTGCTTCTCCAGCACGCGGTAAACTGCCGGCGATCCGGCAGGGGCCTTTAACAGATCGAATGTGGAGGTCTGCGTCTGCTGCAGATGGTCAGTTTCGCCGGGGATGCGGTTGGTCAGCGTGATTTCGCTGTGCTCGGCTGCGTCGAAGCACGACCTCGATCCGGCCGTGCAGCATCTTCAAGATGACGAAGTTCTGCTGCGTAACCCTGCCGCTGTCGCTGGTGATCTCGTGGTGCACCAGAATCTCGGACACGCCGGTCTGAATCAGCTCGGCGAAGCTGATCGCAGGCCGTTGCGAGCGCGTTGGCAGACGAACGGTCTGGACATGCCGCCACTCGGACTTCGGCGCCTTATCGAATACCACGACGTAGGTGGAATCGCAAGCGGAGAATCGGCGAGCAACACGGAGTTTTCCGATCCCGCTTGAAGCGTCACCAGATGCTCCTCGATGTGGCTGAAATCCACACAGGGAGAGTCTCGTCTTGGTGATGGAGTTGGACGGGCCGGGCGCAAGGATGCCGAGTTCCAGCGCCAGGTCATTGCGCTGCACCGGAGTGCCGCTGCGCAGCGTCTCCGCCACTTCGTTGGGTCTACGGGTGGTGAATTCCTGCGGCTTCTTCTTGAAGGGAAAGTCGGCGAGCGCCGGGGTGGCGACAGCGAGCGCGAGGACCAGCGTGCAGAGAGTCTTCATGGCCAGAACATGAACCCGCGAGTCGGCGGTTCGACTCGCATGGCCCGGAGGAGAAGCGGTGGGGTGCGACCGCAGCATCATTTCAGGTGCACCGCGGAGTCTGCGCGACCGGACGTGGCCGATGCCGTCCCGCGCACCGCGGCCTGCACCGGCCCGTACAGCGGCCTGATGCTGTGGCACGAGTCGTCGCAGTAGACACCCTGGTGAGTCTTGTCGGTCTCGGGATCGGGCATGGGCGAGGCCACCGCGGCAGCGCGCTCGGCTTCGAGCTCGCGCTCGATGTCGTCGAGTAGCTTTTGATTTTCCGCCGGCGTGAGCCAGCGCTTCACGTTGATCAGGTAATTCTCGAAGCGGGCGATGGGATCGCGGGCATGCCAGTACTCGAACAGCGTGGCGGGAACGTAGTGCGCGGCGTCGTGAATGGCGTGGCCCTTCATGCGCATCATCTTGGCTTCGATGAGCGTCGGCCCTTCGCCGCGGCGAGCGCGCTCGCAGGCCTCGTGGGTGGCGTCGTACACCTGGCAGGGGTCGGTGCCGTCAACGATCACGCCGGGAATGCCATAGCCGATGGCGCGCTCGGCCAGGTCTTTCACGCAGAACTGCATGTCGCTGGGCGTGGAGTATCCCCAGAGATTGTTTTCGACGATCAGCACGAGCCCGAGCTTCTGCACGGCGGCGAAGTTGAGGCTCTCGTAGGTGACGCCCGTGGACTGGCCGCCATCGCCGATGTAGGTGAGTCCGGCAATGTTCTTGCCCTGCAGTCGCGCGCCGAGGCAAACGCCGGCCATGATGCCGATGAGTTCGCCGAGCATAGAGATGGGCGCGCAGACGTGGCGGCGCTCCCAGTCGCCGAAGTGCGACGAAGCGTCGCGGCCAAAAGTGGGCGAATCGGCCTTGGCCATGTATTGCCGCATGATGTCGCGGGGGCAAAGCCGCGCACCAGCGAAGAGCCCTGGTTGCGGATCATGGGGCCGAGCCAGTCGTCTTCTCGCAGGGCGAAGGCCGAGGCGCAGGAGCAGCCCTCCTGGCCGAGGCCGAAGTAAACTCCGCCCACGACCAGGCTCTGCTTGTAGAGATTCTCCAGCACGGCTTCCATGCGGCGGTTGAGCAGCATCCAGCGATAGATGGCGAGGCACTGCTCGCGGGAGAGATATTTCGACTCGCGGATCGGCGGCGCCGGGGCGCTCAGGTCGCCTTCGATTTTGTACTCAACGCTGGAGCCCTCGCCGGACTGGTACACGCGGAACTTGGGGTGCTCGAGGCGGTAGTCGGGGATGTCGTAGGTGCGGACGAGACGAGGTCGCCACTTGGAAGCGGTGCCTGCTGCACTTGCCGCGACAGCGGGTTTGGCCTCGGCTTCAGGCGCGGCTTCGGAGTGGCTTCTTCTTCGGCATAGGTGCAGAGAAACGATAAACGTCGTCTAAGGGGCGACGCAAACCGTAAGGCTTAAAGGCAGCGAACTTCAAAAGACCCACTCAAGCAAACGACGCTTGAGTGCGGGACCCGTCCGACTTGCCCGCGTCTATCCCCTATTCACTATCCCCTATCAACTACTGCTTCGTCTCCAGCGGGTGGGTGGTCTTTTCGAAGAACTCGTTCTGCAGCTTCAGCGCCTGCTGGTCGGCTTTCACCGCTTTAATGGCCTCGACGATCTGGCTGGACCATGTCTTCTGGTCGAACTCGCCCAGTGCTTGGTGGCGGCGGAGCCGATGCCAGAGTAGTGGTCGGGGAACTTGGCGTACCACCAGATGCCGGTGTAAACGTTCTCGGGCAGCTGCAGACGGTTCTGGTCGGCACCGGACTCTTGATCGGCGCGATCGAGGTGTACCAGGTCAGGCCGCGCGACCATCATGTGCGAGGTCTCGCTCTCGCCGGCGTGCATGTCGTTGTTGGGCGTCTTGAGCGGAGGGCGTCCGGGGACATTTTCGCGGGGCAGCCCGAAGACGTACACCACATAGTCGCGCGGAGTGGCGAGCTGCGCCTGCGCGAAAAGCGGCAGCAGGCTGTCGTTGCCGCCGTGTCCGTTGACGATGAGGACCTTCTTGCAGCCGTTGCGCGCCATCTCTTTCACCGTCTCCTGCAGTAGCGTGAGCTGGGTGGAGAGGCTGTAGGCGAGGGTGCCGGGCTCCTGCTGCGCCTCGAAGATCTGTCCGAAGTAGTACTCGGGGAAGACGACGGCGTATTCCTGCTGCACGGCGTTCATCACGGCGAAGCGGACGTCGAGCAGGTCGGTGCCGAGAGGAAGGTGCGGGCCATGCTTCTCGATGATGCCGAAGGGCAGCACGCAGACTCCCTGCGATTGGTGGATGGCCTGGATGAAGTCAGGGGCGGTGAGCTCTTCCCACTTGGGGGAGAGAGTTTGCGCCGAGATAGTGAGTGTGACTGAGGAAACGATAGCGAACAGGAATACAAGTTTACGCATCATGGAGAAGCCTCCGGTTAATTAAGCCGCGATTGTAATGGAACGGCCACTTAGATCTCTGCGGCAACTGGATCACTGCCAGTTAGCCGGTCTCGGACCAAGTGGAAAGCTGTGCGTCATCTTTCCCGTAGAAAGGCTCACAACGTACCAGCGCGTGGGATATCGCGTGGCAGCGGCAGCGGCTTCCTCCGGCGTGGCGGCGGAAGCCGAGGTCAATGCAACCGAAACCAGCGCTTGGGCGCAATCGCGCGAGATGGCAAAGGCTTGTGCGTTGACGAAAATGTCGGGGCCCGCGCCGACGTCGATTCGATACTGCGAAACGGCGTCCTCAGAAACGCCGGTGGGCGCGAGGCTGGGCAGGTTCACCGCGACCAACTTCGACAACTTCGTAGTGTAGTCGTCCTCCACTATCAGGACGTGACAAGCAGGAACGACGGCGACCGCGATTCCGCGATGGTGAAGGTAGAACTCCCGAGGCGGAGAATTCAATGGCGACTGAATGTAGTCGCGCCGCTCATAAGTTGCCGGATCGAAGGTCTCAGTGAGCCCGATACCACCAACCTTACGAACTCCGTGCTGGGGAATGGTAACGAAAGTCAAGGTTAGCGGCTTTGGTGAGGAGGCGGCTTGCGATCGCATTGGCGGCGGACCGTAGCACAGCACAGCGGCCATCAGGGCCAGGCACATCCAGTGAGTTGCTCGAGCTTTCATTCTATGGCGACATCCCACTATGCTAACTCGCTGCCATCGCCGTGCAACTCGCGCAATTCCTTCGGCGGAGTCGCAGGCGTGTCTTGATTCGCAGGCGGCGCGGGCGCAGCCCGTGCCAGCAAATCGTCGAGCGACTCCAGCCAAAGCATCTGCGTATTGAAGACCCGGCCGAAGTTGCGCGAGGCCGACGTAGCGACTTCTTCCAGCGACATCGTCTTTTGCAACTCGCGCTCCATCGAGATCACTGGCTTGCCGGTGAGACCGCAGGGCACGATGAGGGAGAAGAAATCCAGATCGGTCGAGACATTCAGTGCGAACCCGTGGGTGGTCACGGCGCGCGAGATATGCACGCCGATGGCGGCGATCTTGGCCTCGGGTTTTTTGGGCAGCGCGTAAGTCCAGACGCCGGTGAGTCCCTTGATGCGCTGCGTGCCGATGCCGTAATCGCCACAGGTGCGGATGAGCACTTCTTCCAGTCGGCGGACGTACTCGACGGCGCCGATCTTGGGGTCGAAACTTCGCAGGTCGCAGATGGGATACGCGACCAGTTGTCCGGGCCCGTGGAACGTCACATCGCCGCCCCGGTCGATCTCGAACAGCTCGACGCCGCGCTGGGCGAGAAACTCCGGCGGCGCAACGACGTTCGCCAGCTTCGCATTGCGGCCGAGCGTGATGACCGGCTCGTGCTCCAGCAGCAGCAGCGTGTTTTCGATGCGGCTGGCCTTGCGCATCTCCTGCAGCGTGCGCTGGAGTTCGAGCGCTGTGCCGTACGCAACCCGGCCGAGATAGAGGACGTTGGTGACCATTGCGACTGCCTTTCGACAGTATCACTCAGGTTGGATGACGGCGGGCCGCAATACGGAGCAAAGGGCCAAATTCGGCAACAGATTGAGGGCGATTTCCGGTGCTATCCTGAAGGCAGCTTTCCCCCATGAAATACGACGTCGAAGATCCTGCCGAGCTACCCGAGATACCCAAGCGACCAGCGCGACAAGACGACGGCAGCACCGCGCACAGATACGCCGGCACTCTCGTGTTTTTACTGTTGATCGTCCTGGTGGCGGCGCTGGGCGCGGGCGCGGGCTTTCTATTGGTGTTTTCCACCGACCTGCCACAGGTTACCGAGCTCGAACGCTACCGGCCGAGCACGATCACCGAACTCTACGACGACCAGAACCGTGTCATCGGACAGTTTGCGCTGCAGCGGCGCGTCATCGACAAGTACGACGACTATCCCAAAGTGCTGCGCGACGCCATCATCTCCACCGAAGACAAGGACTTCGAAAGCCACTGGGGGGTGGACGTGTGGCGCGTGTTTGGTGCGGCCTATCGCGACGTCGCGACCGGGGCCCGGGCGCAGGGCGCTTCCACGCTCACCATGCAGCTGTCGCGCAACCTGTTTCTTTCGCCCGACCGCAACTTCCGGCGCAAGATCCAGGAGGCCCTGCTGGCCATCCAGATCGAGCGGCGCTTCACCAAGCCGCAAATCTTCACCCTCTATGCCAACCAGATTTATCTCGGCCATGGCGTTTACGGCTTCGAGGCGGGCGCGAACTATTACTTCGGCAAGAAGGCCAAGGACCTGACTATCGAAGAAGCGGCCGTGCTCGCGGGCCTGCCCAAGGCGCCGAATGCGTACTCGCCCATCAACAATCCCGAGCGCGCGCTGCACCGGCGGAACCTGGTGATCAACAACATGCTGGAGGACGGCAAGATCACCGCCGAAGAGGCGCAACGCGCCGAAGAACTCGCCGATACGGCTGAACCTGCAGGGCGAACCGAACGGCGTCGCGCCGTACTTTGTCGAGGAGATCCGGCAATACCTCGAAAAGAAGTACGGCAGCGAAGAGGTCCACGAAAAAGGTCTGCGGGTATACACCTCGCTGAACCTGGAGCTGCAGAAGGCGGCGAATCTCGCCGTACTCGACGGCCTGGCCGCTTACGAACATCGCCATGGATGGCGGGGCAGCCTGCTGAATGTGGTGGCCAACGGCGAGACGATCGAGACCTACCGCCACTCGGACTGGGACGACGACATCGAGCCCGGCGACTACGTACATGCGCTGGTGACGAGCGTCAGTCCGCAGTATGCGGCGCTCAAGTTTGGGCGCTACGGAGCGGAGTTGGGAGCTAATGAAATCAAGTGGACGCGCTACACGTCGCCCAACCAATTCCTGACGCGCGGCGACATCGTGTACGTGAAGGTACTTGAGTTGAACGGCACGCAGAGCCGAGTGTCGCTGGAGCACGAGTCGGGCGTGCAGGGCGCTCTGCTGGCCTTGGACAACGCCACCGGCGACATTAAGGCTATGGTGGGCGGGCGCAGCTTCGAGGAATCGAAGTTCAATCGCGCCACCCAGGCGCTGCGCCAGGTGGGCTCGTCGTTCAAGCCGTACATCTACACCGCTGCCATCGACCAGGGCATGACGCCCGACGATACCGTGCTCGACGCGCCAGTGAGTTTTCCGGGAGGGCCGGCGGGGCCTTGGGTACCGCACAATTACGATGGCAAGTTTGAGGGCGTGATTACGTTGCGCCGGGCGCTGGCGCACTCGCGCAACATTCCCGCAGTGAAGGTGACCGAAAAAGTGGGCGGCATCAAGGTTGTGATTGAGTACGCTCGCAAGTTCGGCATCACCTCGCCGATGCCGGCGTTTCTGCCGGTGGCGCTGGGCGCGGCCGACATCACGCTGCAAGAACAAACCGCCGCGTTCACAACGTTTCCCAACGACGGCGTGCGGGTGGCGCCGCGGTCGATTCGCAAGGTCGAGGATTACGACGGCCGGGTGCTGGAAGAAGACTATCCCGAAGTGAAAGACGTGGTGAGCGCCCGCACGGCGCGCATCATGGTCGGCATGCTGCAGGAAGTCGTGCTGCACGGGACCGGCGCCGCGGCGGCGAAGCTGAAGCATCCGCTGGGCGGCAAAACCGGTACCACCAACGACTTCACCGACGCGTGGTTTGTGGGCTTTTCGCCGTCGATTACCTGCGGCGTGTGGGTCGGCTTCGACGAGAAGAAGACGCTTGGGCAACAAGGAGACGGGCGCGGTGGCCGCGCTGCCCATCTGGATGGACTTCATGCGGGTGGCGTTGAAGGGCAAGGACAACGAGGAATTTGCCGCGCCGCCACCGGACGTGCCGAACGCTGTGGCCCGGAAGGTGGACACGCCCGACAGCTCTGCGGGTGACGGGGAGTCGCACTGATGCGCCGCTTTTTCCGTTGGGTGGTGCGCGTGCTGGTGTTGATCGTGGTCTTCATGGCCTCGATGCTGACAGCCATGCGCTTCGCCATTCACGGTCGCCAGACGGCGGTCCCTAAGATCGTCGGCATGACGCCGTACGAAGCGGAAACCGCGCTGGAGGCGCATGGACTGGTGCTCGATCGCAGCGACCGTTTCTACAGTGCCGAGATACCGGCGGGGCACATCCTCTCGCAGGTGCCCGCGCCCAATGAAGTGGTGAGGCGAGGCTGGCGCGTGCGCGTGGCCGAGAGCATGGGGCCGCAGCGGGTGACGATTCCTGACTTGACGGGCGACAGCGAGCGCTCGGCCGAGATCAACATTCGGCGTCGCGGCCTCGAAATGGGAGCGATGGCGGTGGCCGAAGTGCCCGACGCCACCCCGGACCAGGTGGTGGCGCAGAGTCCTCCGGCGAACGCGACTAATGTGTCAGCGCCCAAAGTCAGCGTGCTCATCGCCGCAGCCGAAGACAAGAAGTCGTACGTGATGCCGGACTTCCACGGGCGCACCGAAGACGAGGCGGTGAACGCCATCGTAGCCGCTGGGCTTAACGTCGGCAGCATCAGCAGCCAGCCTCCGCCGGGGGCCGACGCCACCTCGCCGGAGACCCTGCCCGCGGGAACGCGCATCATCGTGAGGACAGTCCCTGCGGCCGGACAACGGGTGTGGGAGGGGCAGACGGTGAACCTGGAAGTGACGAGGTAAACCCGCTGTTCGCCTCTCGGTCTTAGCTTTCGCGTCTCAAAGCCGCGGCGAAAAACCCGTCGCAGGGTTGCACGCCGGGGAGCGTACGAAGATAAGGTCCACTTGCCAGAGTGCCGACGTCATCGGCCGAGAGCTCTCCGGATTCCTTGAGCCGCTCCAATTCGCCGTGGCAATCGAGCAGGCGAACGGTTTGGTTTGCCGCCAAAACTTCCTCCACGACCGCCTCATTTTCTTCCGGCTCAAGCGAACAGGTGGAATACACGGCGCGACCGCCGGGCGCGAGTTGCTGCAACGCGGCGCTGAGAATCGCAACTTGCTTGGCATGCAGTTCGTGAAGATCGCCCGACCTTAACCGCCACTTGATTTCAGGATTGCGCGCCAGCGTACCGGTGCCGGAACACGGCACGTCGGCCAGTACCCGATCGAAGCCGCCCTGCAGCGGCACTTGCAAAACGTCGCCGGTTACGACCTCAACGTTGGCGGCGCGGACGCGTTTGCGGAGTAGCTCGGCGCGATGGGGATGAAGTTCGGCAGCGACGATCTTCGCCTGCGGATTGCGGGCGGCGATAGCGGCGGTCTTGCTGCCGGGTGCGGCGCAGCAGTCGAGAATCCGCGAACCGCTGCCCACCAGCGCAGCCACCAGTTGCGAAGCTTCGTCTTGGATGAACACACGGCCTTCGCGGAAGGCGCGCGTTTGCGTGAGGTCGCCCGCGGTAACCACGCGCGCGGAGGTCAAGAGCGCTCCGGGCGCGAACGTAATGCCTTCGGCGCTCAGTTCGCGCAGGGCATCGTCGCTCTCGACGCGAATGCAGGTGGCGGGCACCTGCTGGTCATAGCGGCAGATCGCCTTTGATTTCTCGAGGCCGAAGTGCGCAGCCCAGCGTTCCACCAGCCATAAAGGGTGGGCGAATTCCTCGGCGAGCTGCGCGGCGTTGACGCAGTCTAAGGTTGCTGGAACGGACGGCCCGGCGGCGGCGATCTTGCGCAACACCGCATTGGCAAACGGAGCGGCCGAAGTCTTGCCGGCACGCTTTACCAGGTCCACGCTTTCGTTGATGGCGGCGCGGGCGGGAACGCGGCTCAGGAACATCACCTGATAGGCAGCGAGGCGCAGCGCCAGCAGAACTTGCGCGTCGAGCTTGGCCAGAGGGCGCGAGGAATGGGGTGCGATGGCCGCGTCTAAACGCGACTGCCAGCGGAGCACGCCCATAACCAGCTCGGTCGCCAGCCGGTGATCCGCCGGGTCGAGGCGGTCGAGCCGCTCGGAGTGCAGCAGTTCGCTGGCATAGGCGTCCTGGGTGTGGACCCGCAGCAGGATGTCAAAGGCGGCGGCGCGGGCGGAAGAGATCGGCATCGGGTCAGGCGCCGACCGGCTCGTCGCTGCGCGGGCGATAGCCGTTGACGAAGTCGGAGGCGCTCATGCGCTTCTTGCCTTCGACTTGCAATTCGTGAATCTCAAGCGCCGTGCCGTGGGCGAAGCCCAGCAGCAGCCGTCCATGCTCGACCACAAAATACCCGGCCTTGACCAGCGCAATTTCGGGCGCGGGAACAGCGGCGTGGATTTGTAGTGTCTTGCCACGAAACTTTGTGTACGCCCCGGGCCAGGGTTGAAAGCCGCGAAGCCGGTTCCAGGTCTCGGTGGCGATGCGGGAGAAATCGATCAGGCCATCTTCTTTCGTAAGGATGGGCGCCAGCGTAGCGTGCGCGTTGTCTTGCGGCTGCGCCGTGAGGCTGCCATTCGCGAGTCCTGCCAGCGTGCGGATCATCAGCTCCGCGCCCGTCTCCGCCAGTCGCGGCCCCAGCGTCAGCGCCGTGTCTTCGGGGCGAATGGGTTCTTCCTCTTGCAGCAGGATGTCGCCGGTATCGAGACCAGCGTCAATCCGCATGGTGGTCACACCGGTCACGGATTCGCCGCGCGCAATCGCCCACTGGATGGGCGCGGCTCCGCGGTACTTCGGCAGCAGCGACGCGTGCAGGTTCAGGTTGCCGTAGCGGGGCAGGTCGATCATCCACTGCGGGATGATGCGCCCGTAACCGACCACGATGATGGCATCCGGCGCGACGCGCTCCAACTCGGCGCGAAATTCTTCGTTGCTCTTGATCTTGTCGGGCTGCAGAATGGGCAGGCCGAGTTCGAGTGCGGCCCGCTTGACCGGCGATGAGGTCAGCTCAAGCCCACGCCCACTGGCTCGGTCCGGCTGCGTGACCACCAGCTGCACGCGGAAGTCGGCCGTCACCAGCTTTTCCAGCGTGGGGACCGCGAAAACTGGCGTGCCGCAGAAGACCAGGTCCATCATGCGCCGATTACCACTCGCCGGCTTTCACCAGCTTCCGAATCTTACGCTTCATCAGGTCACGTTTCAGTGCGCTGATGTGGCTGATGTAGAGCTTGCCGTTGAGGTGATCGGTTTCGTGCAGCAGCGCGCGCGCCAGCAGCTCCTCGCCGGTGACCTCGATGGTATCGCCCTTCAGGTTCTGCGCACGGGCCGTGACCAGGCGCGGGCGGGTCACCTTCTCGCGAAATTCCGGGATGCTGAGGCAGCCTTCGTTTGACGTCTGCCGTCCCTCGACGTGGACGATCTCCGGGTTGACCAGCACGATCTTGGCCTCGGGGTCTTCCTTGAAGGTCACGTCGATGACGGCGATCCGCTTGCTGATGCCGATTTGCGGCGCGGCCAGTCCTACGCCATGCGCCGCGTACATGCTCTCGAACATGTCGTCGGCCAGTTTGGCCAGCTCGTCGTCAAAGTGGGTGATGGGGGCTGCTGATTTCTCCAGGACCGGGTCGCCGAGTTTTACGATTGGGTAGATCATCTAGAAGTGGCGAATCTGCTGACAGTATCCTTCAAAGTTGCGTTTCAATTCTATGACAGAGTCACCGCCGAACTTTTCCAGCGCGAACCGCGCCAGCGTGAGTGCCACCATGGCCTCGGCCGCAACACCAGCAGCGGGAACCACACACACGTCTGAACGTTCGTAGGCGGCTTTCACCGGCTCGCGGCTGGCGAAGTCGACCGAGCCCAGCGGACGCCGCAGCGTCGAGATCGGCTTGAGGTATCCCCGAACCCGAATGTCCTGTCCGTTGGAAACGCCGCCTTCCAGTCCGCCGGCATGGTTCGAAGCGCGGGTGAAGTCAGTAAACGCGCCACCCGATGCGTAGCCGATTTCGTCGTGTACGGCAGAGCCCATCGAGGTTGCGGCGGCCACGGCATCGCCAATCTCCACCCCCTTCACCGCCTGCAGCGACATCACGGCGGCGGCGAGGTGGGTGTCGAGGCGCTCGTCCCAATTGGCGTACGTACCCAGCCCGGGCGCGACGTTGTGTGCCACGACCTCGAAGATTCCGCCCACGGAATCGCCGGTGCGCAGCGCCAGGTCCACCTGCTCCTTCATACGCGCCTCGGAGGCCGGGTCGATGCAGCTCAGCAGAATTTCATCCTTGGCGGCGACCGCCTGAATCGCTTCCCACGTCACCGGCGCCTCGAGCCGCGCACTGCCGACGGCGACGACGTGACTCAGTACCTCGATGCCGAGTTCGCGCAGCAGCAGCTTGGCCAGTGCGCCCGCGGCCACCCGTCCGGTCGACTCCCGGGCGGAGGCGCGTTCCAGCACATAGCGGGCCTCGCTGAAGTTGTACTTCAGCGCCCCGGCGAGGTCGGCGTGCCCAGGCCGCGGCGACGCCACGCGCTTGTGCTTCGCGGGGTCGCCCTCGTCGACCGGCAGCGACTCGGTCCAATTCTTCCAGTCGGCGTTGGCGATCTGGATGGCGATCGGTGAGCCGATCGTGCGGCCGTGGCGCACCCCGCTGAGGATGTGCGCGGTGTCGCGTTCGATCTTCATGCGCCCGCCGCGGCCGTAACCCTGCTGCCGCCGCCACAGCTCACGGTTGACGAAGTCGAGATCGACCGGCAGCCCCGCGGGCATGCCGGAGAGCAGCGCAATCAGCGCCTCCCCGTGAGATTCACCGGCTGTAGAAAACCTGAGCATGAGGAATATTCGATTGTAGCCGATGCGGTTTCGCGCCTGGCGCGATGGACCGTGGCGGCCAGCTATTCGAGCGCGATTTCTTCTTCCACCAGCGCCTTGTCCTCCTCGCCGGTGCCGGTCAGAACGAACGACAAGGTATGCGCGGCCTTGCCCTGCCGCACACTGGTGATGACATAGGAGCAGCCATTCCAGTGGGCCTCTTCCAGATCAGTGGGCGACCACCGCGCAGGATGATCGGGATGCGAGTGGTAGAAGCCGACGATCTCCAGGCCACGCTCTCGGGCATCGCGCTGAATGCCGATAATCTCGCGCGGATCGATGCTGTAGCGCCGCCGCGGCGAATCCGCCTCGGCATTGCCGCAGGGGACACTCGCCCGGACCTCGCGGACCTCCGCCGCGCGAGTTCCGAGCAATATGCCGCAGCACTCGTGGGGATAAGCTTGCTCCCCGTGGCGGCGGATGGCGGCGTAATCGGCTTGGCGTAACTTCAACATTCAGCGATGGTTAACGAGGCCAGTCCGGTCGTCGGCAGGTCTTCTGCAACGCAACTTCTGCTAGATGCAGCTTGCTGACTCGCCGGACGGTGTGCGACATTTGTGCTTGCCGAACGCAGACTTCGACCAGCCCTGATAACCGTAAGAATTCTACAGGCGTCACGGCGAGACGGCGGTTTCCGCCCGGAAAGGCGGCCGATGGCGGCCGATTTTAAGACTCATGCCCAAGAAACTCAAACCGAAGACCTACGAGCAAGCGCTTGCTTGGTTCCGCGAGAACGGCTTCGACGTACTCGAAGCCCCTGCCACCAGCGGACGGGTCTTCCTGAAGAAATACAACGCTTCGGCCGCCATCGAGCGCGCGGCTGATGGCGGAGTCAAGATCTTCGCTTATCCCGGATGCTTGGTTGGCGGGGAGATTGCCAAGCTGGTTGACCACGGCAACCAGAAGCTGCTGCAGACCACCAAGACCAAAATTGCCGCGACGGCGGACCACCTGCGCGCGCTGCACCAGTTTGCCGAGGAACTGAAAGAAGGCACCGGCGGCATCAGCCTCTATAACGAATCGCTGGGCACAGTGAGCGCTGAGTACAAGTATGATCGCCTGCCCGAACGCGACCTGCCAGACGGCGAGCGCGCCAAACGCCCTTGGGAGAAAACCTCCGCCTAGCCGTGTGCAGAAGCCCCTACGAGATTCCGCGCCGCGCCCGCTGAGGCGCGGCTTTTCTTGCGCTTCGAAACGGCCGCGATACACTGGCCCGACGGAGGCGACGATGAGACGAGTTCTTCGCAGCAGCGTGTGCGTCGTGATTGCGGCGGTCTGGCTTTCCGCCGCGGGAATTGGCCAGACGAGCTCCCCGGAAGCGGCCATCCGCAAAGTTCTGCAGTCGCAGGTGGACGCGTGGAACCGCCACGATCTCGACGTCTTCATGGCCGGGTACTGGAATTCGCCGGAGCTGACCTTCTTCTCGGGAGCCACGGTGACGCGCGGCTGGCAGCCCACGCTCGAGCGCTATCGCAAGAAGTACCAATCCGCCGGCGCCGAGATGGGCAAACTGGAATTTCAGGACTTGCAGGTCGAAATGCTGGGCCCGAAATCCGCGTTCGTGCGCGGCAAGTTCCTGCTGACGCTCTCCAGCGGCAAGCAGCCGCATGGGCTGTTTACGCTGGTCTTCCGCCAGTTCCCCGAGGGCTGGCGCATCATCCACGACCACAGCAGCGGCGAGTGACGAAACCGTCCCGCTTCGGGACGCAACAGTCGATCTCCCGAAAGTGGCAAAATAGTTGTTTTCTACCCTCCGCCGCGGGTGTAAGATTCTCTCGGCCACCGTCCCGGTATCACATTACCGTGTGACAGGCCAAACAGGCGGTATCCGCGGATGCGGAACTGCACTGGAGGACATCGTGAGCATCACCACCGGCGACTTCCGCGCGAAAGTCACCCCCGCCACTCTTCTCGAGAAGAAACAGAAGCACGAAGCGATTACGTGTCTCACAGCGTATGACTACGCCAGCGCGCGCCTGCTCGACGAAGCCGGCATCGACATGGTGCTGGTGGGCGACTCGCTCGGCATGGTCATGCTGGGCTACGAAAACACCCTGCCCGTCACGGTCGAGGAAATGCTGCACCACACCCGCGCGGTGCGTCGCGGGGTGAAGCACGCGTTCCTCATCGCCGACATGCCTTTCGCGTCGTATCACGTCAGCGGCAAGGAGACGGTGCGTAACGCTGCCCGTTTCATCAAAGCCGGTGCTGAGGCGGTGAAACTCGAGGGCGGCGAGAAGCGCTCGCAGTTGGTCGAACGGCTGGTGGATGCCGAGATCCCCGTGGTCGGGCATATCGGACTCACGCCGCAGTCGCTGCTCGCCATGGGCGGCTACAAGGTGCAGGGCAAGTCGCTGGCGGCCATCGAGCAACTGATGCACGACGCGCTCGCCCTGGAGCGCTGCGGCGCGTGTTGCGTAGTTCTGGAGGGCATTCCACGCGAGGTGGCGGCGATGATCACGCAGGAAGTCGAAATCCCCACCATCGGCATTGGCGCCGGGCCTGACTGCGACGGACAGGTGCTGGTCTTCCACGACCTCCTGGGGCTGACCCCGCTGAGCGCGGCTCCCCCGGCCAAGTTCGTGCGCCGCTACGCCGACCTCGGGTCGGTCATCACGACCGCGGTGCAGGCCTTTAAGGGCGACGTAAAGTCGGGGAGCTATCCTGCTGACGAGGAATCCTACCATCTGCCCAAAGACACCCTCGCGGCGCTGCGCGACATTGCCGAACGCAAGCGCGCCATGACAGTCTAGAGGCATGCGAACTTTCTTCCGGACGGTCCCGGCCTTGGCTTTGGCCGTCGGCTCATGCCTTTCTGTTGGTGCGCAAACCGCGCACAAGCCTGCGGCCAAAACCGTTCCGTGGAAGTCGTACTGCCATGCGGAGGGCGGCTTTTGTTTCAAATACCCTGCCGCCTGGACGATGCTGGGCGAGATCTTCGGCGGTGCAGGCGTCGTAGTCGCGCCGCCGCAACAACAGGCGCGCGAGCTTTGGGACGAAGTCACAGTGGCGCAAGTTATTCCTCCGCCGCAAGGCAGCGAGCAGCCAATGACCATCGGCGCCGCCATTGCGCAGGCGGTCTCGGGAGTGAGCAAGACGGGCCAGCCGTTCGAAACGCAGGAGCGAAAGCAACTGACCGTGGGCGGCAATCCGGCAGAACTGGTGAAGCTGCAGTACAAGGAACAAGACAATGGGCGCGAATGGATCGAAGAACTGGCTTTCATTGAAGGCCCGGATTCGGCAATCTATTCAGTAGCCCTGAAGACCGCGCCAGCGACGCTGTCAAGCATGGAGCCGCTGTTCCGGCGCATCATGGCGAGCTGGAAGCTGCCCGAGGCTGGGCCTCCGCCGCCCGCGACCGGAAAAGCTTCGCCCGCTGGAAAGGCTAAGCCCGCCGCTCCGCCCAAATCGTAATGAATTGAGCCGAAGTTTCGAGAGTCAACTGTGAGACAGATCGAGACCATCGCTGCAATGAAGAGTGTGTGCCGCGGCGCCACCCGCGACAGAAAGACCGTGGGGTTAGTCCCGACCATGGGGGCGCTGCACGAGGGGCACTTGTCGCTGGTGCGGGCTGCGCGCTCGCAATGCGACGTCACCGCGGTGTCGATTTTCGTGAACCCGCTGCAATTCGGGCCGAACGAGGACCTCGACAAATATCCCCGGACCTTGCAGCGCGATGCGGCGCTGCTCGAAGAGCTCGGGGTCGATTTCGTGTTCACTCCGCCGGTTGCCGAGATGTATCCTCCGGGCGCACAAACGTATGTCGACGTAGGCGACCTCAGTGGCAAACTCGACGGCGGCTCGCGGCCGGGGCACTTCCGCGGCGTTGCCACCGTGGTCTGCAAGCTGTTTGAGATCGTGCGTCCGAACCGCGCCTACTTCGGGCAGAAGGATGCGGCGCAGGTGGCGGTGCTGCGCAAAATGGCCTGCGACCTCAACCTCGACGTGGAGATCGTGGTGTGTCCCATCGTGCGCGAAGCCGACGGCCTGGCCCTGAGCTCGCGCAACGTCTATCTCACTGTCGAACAGCGCAAACAGGCACTGGTGCTGAGCCGGTCGCTAAAGCGGGTCAAAACGGCCGCAAAGGCCGGCGAGGTTGACGCCCGAACGCTGGCGGAACTCGGCAAGCAAGAGATCGCCTCCGAGCCCGGCGCCAGGCTCGACTATTTCGCAGTCGTCGATCCCGACACTCTCGATCCCGTGGACAAAGTCTCGTCTGGAACGCTGGTAGCTGTAGCGGCCTGGGTGGGAACCACGCGCCTGATCGACAACCTGGTGCTCTAGCAATTTGCGAAGAGACTCGTGCTCGCGATGGTCTCGTATCAGGGCACGGCTTCAGCCCTGCCGTAATGCGTTCAAAATACGACAGGGCTTCAGCTCCTGGAGTTCTTGCTCCGCGACGAAAAAAGACCCCTTCAGCAGGCCGCTTGCAGACTGCGGTCACAGCCCACTCCGCTCCCACCGCTTCCATCCTGAAATCCACGCGCCCACCAGCAGAAACACCACCGGATAGGCCTCCAGGGTGTAACGCGGCTCGGGGTTTTCCATCGTGCCGAGGAAAGCCGAGCGCAGCAGCACCGACAACAGCATCATCCCGAGGTAAAGCGGCCGCGGACCGCGAATCAGTCCCATTGCCGCCCCCAACAGCAAAAGCAGATTCAGTGCGCCCCACAGCGACCCCAGCACGGCGTCCTGCGTATCGTCGGCAAACTCCCACCAGCGCGAGTCGAGCGGCAGCATCTCCGTACGCGGGCGTAGCCACATGTCAGCCGAGCGCAGCAGCGGCAGCCATACGTAATAGCGCAGCGGATGGCGCTGGATGCGTTGCTCGGCCAACTGCTCGAAGCGCTCATTCAGCTCCGGTCCCACAACGTGGGACTTGGCATAATCGTCGAAAATCGCCTGCGTCTGCTGCTGCTCGCTCGCGCTGTCATAGGCGCGCGCCGGCAGCAGGCTGATGTCAACCTCGCTGCCCGGCACCTGCCAGTAAATGTCCTCGGTGGAGACGTAATCCACGATCCACGTGCGCATCCAGCGGTCGAAGCCCGTGGGGACAAATTCATCGGGATCGCTCGCGTAACGCGGCGCCAGTGGCTCGAACCGATGGAAGTCCCGCCAGTTGCGCACGGTCCACGGAACCAGCGGCGCCAGAGCGATGACCAGCACCAGCGTTCCCGCCCAAAACAGTTGCCCGCGATGGTCAGCACCTTTCAGCAAGCGCCACAACAAATACGCGCCAATGGCAGCCAGCAGGATTCCCCCGTCAGGCCGCATCTGGATACCCGCCGATAGCGCGAGACCGCACACCGTCCACGCCTTCCACGCAGGCGATCCGTCTTCGAGGTGCATCAACGCTGCCACCGCCGCGTCCAAAGCCGCAGCGGCGAAGAAGATGCTGAGCGTCTCGGCCAGCGGAGCAACGGTGTAGTTGGCGGTGAAGGGGCACAATGCCGCCACCGCGAAAGCCCATTTTGCCGCTCTCGCCGATACCGTGCGGCGGGCGAGGTCGGCGACGACAAAGCAACCCGCAATGTCGATCGCGATCTGCAGCAGCAGCACCGCGTTGTAATGCTCGACGCCGAACAGCTTGAAGCAAACCGCCAGAAACGCCGGGTAGCCCGGCAGACGGATCCAGGTTGGCTGCACCCCTTCGGCATGGGTCAATCCAAAGATGCCCTGCTCCAGCCAGTTCTTCGCGATGTCGCCGTAGACAAGCGAGTCGCCGGTGATGTGGGGAAAGCGGAAGAAGAACAACAGGCGCAGCGCCAATGCCGCCAAGCTGAACCATACGAACCACTTGCGGTGCTCCAGCATTACCCGCCAGAAAGGCAAGGGCGCGTTCCCGAAAGCGGAACTCGGTTCCAGTGCTCGCACGAGCCGAATATAGCACCCTCGCTCCCGGCGCCTTCGCCGGCTGGCGCCCTATGGTCCGCGAGTCATTCTTGCCGCAGTAGGGTTGATACTGTCAGGCTAAGCAGAGAACTCTCCATCGATTGCCCCACATATCGAATACAGCTACGATAAATCCGTCCCCACACAATGCCCGCTCCTAACCCCATCTTTTTCGATCCCGTAGGCAAGCGCTGGCGCCGTCTGCGCCGGGTGGCCGACATTAGCGTCATTTTAATCACCCTGCTGGTGGCGTTTTTTGTGGTGACCATTTTCCGCGGCTCGTCGGTGCCGGGCGTGAGCTTGCCCGAGGTAAAGAAGCCCTACCACCCGCTCAAGGAGTCCCAGAAACGGAAGACCCAGCGCCGTGCCAACCAGCACCGCGCCACCAAGAAGCCGGCGACGCAAGTCGCGCTCAATTCTCTGGAAGGAATTCGCGGCGCCTTTTACGTCCAGTGGGACGCCGCCAGCTTTTCCTCGCTGAAGGACTATTTTCCCCAGATCGACCTGCTCTTCCCCGAGTGGCTGCACGTCCTCACCGCCGACGGGCGGCTCCAGTCGGTCACCGAAACCAACGTGTTGTTTGACCTGATGGATGAGCAGGGCAAGCCCCGCCCGGTGGACGACAAGGTCATGCCCTTCCTGCGCTCCGAGAAGGCCCAAACCGAAGTTCTGCCCCTGGTGAACAACTTCGATCCCATTCTCAACCAGTGGCAACCCGACGTAACCGCGAAGTTCCTCGGCGACCCGGCCGCACGCCAGCGCTTTCGCCAGGAACTCCTCACCTTCCTGCAGACCGACCAGTACAAGGGCGTGACCCTCGATATCGAGGCCGTGCCCGACGCCTCGCGGGACGACTACAAGACATTGGTGCAGGAGTTGTACAGCGACCTGCAAGCCCGCGGCTTGAAACTCTACATCGCCGTGCCGGTGAACGACCGTCAATTCGATTACGCCGGCATCTCCCAGATCTCCGACGGGCTCATCCTGATGAACTATGACGAGCACTATCCCGGTGGCATGCCCGGCGCCGTTGCCAGCCAGGAATGGTTCGTCAAGAACCTGCAGGACGCGCTCACCGTCATTCCCCGCGAAAAGATCATCGCCGCCATCGGCAACTACGGCTACGACTGGGCGCGCAAGCCCGGGCAGAAGAAGGGCGAGCCGCCCGCAGCGGTCCACAACGTTTCGGTGCAGGACGCCTGGCTGGAAGCCGTGGAAGCCGACACTGACGTTGATTTCGACGACGACGCCATGAACCCCCACCTCGCCTACCTCGACGAGAACAACATCCGCCATGACGTCTGGTTTCTCGACGGCGTCACCGCGCTCAACCAGATGCGCGCCGCCCAGTCGATAGGCATCGACACTTTCGCTCTGTGGCGGCTGGGCTCGGAAGACCGCTCTCTCTGGGCGATTTGGGACAAACCCGGCGAAGCCTCAGCCACTTCCCGCCTCAACGTCGTGCCGCCCGGACAAGACGTTGACATCGAGGGCCAGGGTGAGATCCTGCACATCCAATCGCGGCCCAAGCCCGGCGAGCGCGAAATCACCGTCGATCCCAAGACCAACCTGGTCTCCGACGAGGTGTTCAAGAACCTGCCCGCGCCCTACACCGTGGATATGTACGGTAGCTCCCCCAACAAGATTGCCATCACTTTCGACGACGGGCCCGACCCGAAATGGACGCCAAGGATCCTCGACATCCTCAAGGAAAAAGGCGTCAACGCCACGTTTTTCCTCATCGGCGTCGAGGCCGAAAAATACCCTAGTCTGACCAAGCGCATCTACGCCGAAGGCAACGAGATCGGCAACCATACCTTCACCCATCCCGACATCAGCAACATCAGCAAGGGTTATTTCGAGGTCGAGCTCAACCTGACCGAGCGCTTCTTTGAGGGCAAGCTCGGCGTCAAGCCGGTGCTGTTCCGGCCGCCGTACTCGATTGATCAGGAGCCCGATACCGCCGATCAGGTGCGTCCGCTCGAGCTGGCGCAGCAACTGGGCTACATCACCATCGGCGACAAAGTGGACCCCAACGATTGGCGCGACAATCCGCGGCGTCCGGCCGACGAGATTGTCGCCGACGTTCTCAAAAATCTGCCGCCCTGCGCTCCCGGCAATCTCGCCTGCGGCAACATCATCCTGCTGCACGACGGCGGCGGCGATCGCAGTGAGACCCTGAAGGCATTGCCCGGGATCATTGACGGCGTCCGCGCCAAGGGTTACGAAATCGTGCCCGTGTCAAGCCTGCTCGGCAAGACCCGCGCCGACGTCATGCCGCAGATTTCCACCAACGAACGCTGGGCTTCCTGGATCGATGGCCTGAACTTCTCGCTCTTTTCGCTGATCTCTTCGTTCATCATCTTTGTCTTCTTCGTCGGTGACGTGCTGATGAGTGCCCGACTCATTCTGGTCGGTGCCCTGGCAATTTTTGACCGCTTCCACCGCCGCAATGAGCTGGTCGATCCCGGCTATCGGCCCAGCGTCGCCGTGTTGATTCCCGCTTACAATGAAGAGAAAGTTATCGTGCGCACGGTGCGCTCAGTGCTCGACTCTGACTACCCCAACCTGCGCGCCATCGTCATTGACGACGGTTCCAACGACCTCACCCTCGAGGTCACGCGCGAGGCCTTCCGTGCGGAAATCGCCGACGGCCGCGTCACCGTGCTGACCAAGCCCAACTCCGGCAAGGCCGCGGCGCTCAATTACGCCCTCGAGCACGTCACCGAAGAAATTTTCGTCGGCATCGATGCCGACACCATCATTGCGCCCGACGCAGTCTCGTATCTCGTGCCCCACTTCCGCGATCCCAAGGTGGCGGCCATCGCCGGCAACGCCAAGGTCGGCAACCGCGTCAACCTCTGGACCCGCTGGCAGGCGCTGGAATACATCACCAGCCAGAACTTCGAGCGCCGCGCCTTGAACACCCTGAACGCCGTCAGCGTCGTACCCGGTGCGATTGGCGCCTGGCGCACCGCAGATGTCCGCGCCGCCGGCAGCTACCAGCATGACACCGTCGCCGAGGACGCCGACCTCACCATGGCCCTGCTGCAAGCCGGCTACCACGTGAACTATGAGGACCGCGCCCTCGCCTACACCGAAGCGCCCACCACCGCCAACGGCCTGATGCGCCAGCGCTTCCGCTGGTCCTTCGGCATCATGCAGGCGGTGTGGAAGCACATCGGGGCGCTCAAGCAAAAGGGCGCGCTCGGCTGGGTTGCCCTGCCCAACGTCATCATCTTCCAGATCCTGTTGCCGCTGGTCTCGCCTTTCATCGACATCATGTTCGTGATCGGTGCGCTCACGTATTTCGTCAACAAGTACTTCCATCCCGAGTCCACCAACCCTGCCGACTTCCGCCGCCTCATCGTTTACTTCGCGCTGTTCATGATCATCGACTTCATCGCTTCGGCCATCGCGTTTACCCTGGAGCGCCAGCAGCCCGGACGCAAGCGCGACTTCCTTCTGCTCGGCCACGTCTGGCTGCAGCGCTTCGCCTATCGCCAGTTGTTCTCCATCGTCCTCTTCAAGACCCTCAAGCGCGCCGTGCAAGGCGGCTCCTTCGCCTGGGACAAGCTCGAACGCACCGCCACCGTGCGCCAGCCGGTGGGCGCCGGCCGCTAGATTTGTGGGGGTGTGGTGGAAGTACCACGCTTTAGCGTGGCAATACGAACTCATAACTTAACGGGGCTTTAGCCCAGGCCGATGCGACCAACGATGTAGGATTTCAATTCGTAAGATCGTTGGTGGCCCACATATCCCTTCCGTCGGGATATGTGGGGTTGTTTGGATTGGCAATCAGGCGTTCGCGATCTTCAAACGGCGGAGCCGTGACTTGCCGTTAGGCGTCGCTGAGCGCGCGCTACAGGGGCATGTGGATGACCTACAGCCGCGGAGCGGCGTCTCACTTGGTCACCGCGGTGCCCCATCCTTTCGCCGTCTGTTGGCGAAAGGGTGGGACGAACTCCGCCCGACTTTCTACCGCCTCGTATCAGGGCACGACCTTGGTCGTACCGTAACCGCCCGACTTGCGAACGGGCTTCAGCCCCTGCTAAAGAATAAGGGTGGAAGCACCAGGCTTTAGCGCGATGATGAATGCGCCTCTTAACCTCACGGGCTTTAGCCCTGGCGCAATTACTCGTCACCAGCGTTTTCTAAACAAGGACGCGCAAAGCGGTGTTCGTGAGCGATTACGCACGAGATGGCCTGTTCGCGCCAGCTATCTTGAACTTGCACAAGGAAGCCGGAGGGGAATTCTGCTCAGCGTCCTGCATAGAAACAATCTACAACTTGATCTTACGACGGAGTGCGCCTGCCAATCCCAAGCCACCTGTTCCCAGCAAAGTTAGAGCCCCCGGCTCGGGGGTTGACGTGAGACTAATGTCATCCAAGCCCCAGAAAGCGTAATAATTGCTGAACTCAAACGTCAGTTGGTTCAATTGCTGGCTCGAAATGAAGCCGGTCAGATCTATAGAGTACATTTCCCACGTGAATCTTCCGGAGTCTACTATGTCGGGACCTACGTCAACTCCGTTCCAAAAAACAAGGAAAGAGTCGGGGGGGGAGGAGAGGTCAGAAGGATTTTCTAAGTAGAAGGTCAAGTAATAGCTGGTGTACGGACCGCCTACCCATTGCGTCAGCGTTTCGCTTTCCCACGGAAACTCAGTGCCCAAAGCGGCTCCGTAGATTCCGGTGTGAACCCACTCAGCGTAGTCCGACACTGCAACTAAAGGGAAGCCTCCGGTGCTGGCCCAACCAGTGAAGTCACCGGTTTCGAACCCACAGTTGGAGACGAGATTGCCCGGTATGGTGTCGCACAGGCTTTGTGACCAAACAGGTGCGACGGCGATAACTATGCTCGCCAGCGTCAACAGTAGTCTGATGCGAAGTTTCATTTGAATGCCTCCTTGCTCGATCGAGCTGTCTCCGGTGAAGACGTTATAAGCACGAATATACTTTTCGAAATCCGGCTCGCTAGGATGTTACTGCTCGTGGCCGCTTTCCCGAACTCCCGACTGCAATCCGATCAAAATTACAGTAATGCAGTACCATTTTGGGAAATGCCACCTACCCAGATCGTGCCTCGTTGATGCCCCTGATACTGCTCCCACCCGTTCCGCGCCCAGCAGTTCGACTCTCGGTTCGCATGGCAAGTTCCCGGTGCAGGAAGCAACCCAACAACTTGCTGTTGCTCGTCAGGTAGAAAACTGACCTTTCCCCGACGGTGGCCACATATCCTTTTTTGGGATATTTGAGGTTCTTTCCAACGGCCGGACGGCTCTTTCCAGATCCTTCCCATTTCGGGAAAATCTGGTTACCTTCGTAATGTCGCCCTGCATTTTTCCTCTCGCCTTCCCCCGCACCTGAACCTATCCTGAACGATTGACCCTGCGGAGGTCTCTGTGAATTCGCATCTCATAATCCGTCTCTGCCGCCACACGTTTCCCGACGGTCGCCACTGTCACGGCCCCGCCGTCCGAGGACGCGCCTGCTGCCGCCATCATCTCGACGCCCGCGCCCGTCTCCACAACATGGCCCGCGCCCGCCGCCTCGCCTCCATCCCTCGACTTTGTGTCCCCATGAACCGCAGCGACCTCGCCCTCAACCGCATCGAAATCATGCGCGTCATCAACACCGGCAGCGTCGACTTCGCCACCGCCCGACTGATGCTCTGGGCCATGGATCTCACCGCCGCCGCCCTCCCCGCCAACCGAGAATCCCGCAAACACCGCGCCCGTAACCCCAATGTTTCCTATTACGTACCAATAAAGCCTTTATTTATCCAAGGCTGCACCAAAAATCCATCACAAGTATCTGAAAACACAAGAGAGGAGGGGAGGGGGGTGCCACCTCGCACTCGACTCGGAAGCCCAACCCGGGGACATGTCGACCGCCTCCAGCCCAGATCGGGAGACCGGCCAAGGCTCTTCTCGTCAAAGAGTATGACGGAGCTCTAAATGCGACTTGTGGGTTGGGACGGCGTCTGGTCGCGACGGTGTAGTGCATCCCCGAAGCGGCGCTTTAGTCGCGCGTCCAAAAACTGGGGTATACTTCGGCTGCGGTGTGAAGCAGGATTATTTCCCGCCCTTTGGGGGCGGCTGCGGGGCGTTTTTATATCTTAACTCTGCTCCGCTTACTAGTACGAGGAAGCCACAATCGCCTCGGGGAACGGGTTAGCAATGTGGGCCCGATAGGCGCGGTCCAGTTTGCTTTCAACCGGGCTGTAGATGCCGGGGTTGGCTTCGGGGAGGTGTCCCTTGGATCTGGTAGTACTTCGTATTTTATTTGTTTTCATAACGGCCTTATCGAGCTACGAACTGAAACCGCTCGGCCTGGCGCCTTGGCCTGCCGCCGGCGTAGGGTTGCTCTTCGGCCTCGCGGTGGTGCTGTTTGAACTCCGCCTGCGGCAGGTCAGCCTGAAGAGGTTGATCGGCGCCGTCATCGGCAGCATTCTCGGCATCGTTGGCGCCTACCTGTTTAGCCTGGTCATCCGCAACAGCCTGCAGCCCGGACCAACCCAAAGCTTCCTGCAGCTCTTCCTGATGCTCTTGATGGCCTATGTCGGACTGGTCGTAGGCGCCGGCAAGGGAGACCTGCTCAACCTGGCGGCGCTGGGCGGCATCTTCGGCGGCGAAAAGCAGTCCAAGAAGAGCTACAAGATTCTCGATACCAGCGTCATCATCGACGGGCGCATCGCCGACATTGCCGAGACCGGCTTCCTCGACGGCGTCATCGTTCTGCCGCAATTCGTGCTCCGCGAGCTGCAGTTGGTGGCCGATTCTGCTGACTCCATGAAACGCAACCGCGGACGCCGCGGCCTCGACATTTTGCAGCGCATCCAAAAAATTGCCACCCTCACCGTGCAGATCGTCGAAGACGACTTCCCGGCCGTCCGCGAAGTCGATCTCAAGCTGATCGAGCTGGCCAAGGTGTACGAAGGCAAGATCGTCACCAACGACTTCAACCTGAACAAGGTCGCCCAGTTGCAGGGCGTCGAGGTGCTGAACATCAACGAACTGGCGAACTCGCTGAAGCCTATCGTGCTGCCCGGCGAGGTCATGAAGGTATTCATCCTGAAGGAAGGCAAGGAATACAACCAGGGTGTCGCCTACCTCGACGACGGAACCATGGTGGTCGTGGACAACGCCCGAAAGATGATCGGCAAGAACATCGACATCTCGGTCACGTCGGTATTACAGACCACGGCCGGCAAGATGATTTTCGGCAAGTTCGACGAGCGGGCCGCAATGATGCAGCCGCGCCCGGCCGAGCCGCGAGCTGAGGTACGCAAGCCGGTGCCTGGGCCCGCTGCTGTACCCGACATTCCCAAGCCCGAATAGAAACCAGTCCCGGCGGTATCGATTTGAATTCGGTCATACCGGACGTTTATACTTCGCTGCCCGCTATGAAAGTCATTGTCATCATTCCCGCCGCCGGACTCGGCACTCGCATGTCCGCGGTCTCCGCCGGCGCCAAGAGCAAACAGTTCTTCGAGCTGCAGGGCTCCCCGATACTTTTCCACACCATCCGGAAGTTCGACCGGAACAGCCGCGTGAGCGAGATCGTGATTGCGCTGCGCCGGAACGAAACCGCTGGCTTCCTGCAACAGGCCGCGCTGGAAGGCTTCCAGAAGCCTTTGCGCGTAGTCGAAGGCGGCGAACACCGGCAAGATTCCGTAGCCAACGCACTCGCTTCTCTGGACGCTGCGCCCGAAGACATCGTGCTGGTTCATGACGCCGTACGGCCTTTTGTGGACGATGAAATCATCAATAGCGTCATCGACGCGGTGCAGAAGTATGGCGCCGCCATCGCCGGCATTCCGGCGATCGACACGGTGAAGCAGGTAGACCGCACCGCCGATGGCGCTGTCGTGCTCGCCACCGTTCCGCGCGAGCGCATGGTGATGGCGCAGACGCCGCAGGGATTTCGCTTTTCCCTGCTCAAGAAAGCGTTCGACGATGCCACCGCCGACGGCTTCCTGGGCACCGATGAAGCGTCGCTGATCGAGCGCTCGGATGGAACCGTGCACGTCGTCATGGGCTCAGCCCGCAACTTGAAAATCACCACTCCGGGCGACCTCGAACTCGCCGAGTTCTACTTGTCGCAGCAGAACCGCCGCACAACCGGCGTCAAGGAATAGGCCATCGATGTCGTACAACGCACATGCCGCGCAGGTACCGCGAATCGGCTTTGGCTGGGATTCACACGAGTTCAAGCCCGGCATTCCTCTCAAGATCGGCGGTGTCGTGCTGCCTCACGAAAGCGGCCTGGCCGGCCATTCTGACGGCGATGTCCTGCTGCATGCGCTCACCGACGCTCTGCTCGGCGCGGTATCCGCCGGTGACATCGGCAGCTATTTTCCGCCCAGCGACCCACAGTGGAAAGGTGCGGATTCGGCTGTCTTCCTGCGCGAGGCAATGAAGCAGGTCGAGTCGCGCGGCTACACGGTAGGAAATGTGGATTGCACCCTGGTGTTGGCATCACCCAAGATTGGGCCCTACGCCGCGGCCATCCGCAAAAATGTCGCGACGCTGCTGGCCGTCACCCCCGATCAGGTCGGACTAAAGGCCAAGACACCAGAGGGCGTCGGAACCGACAACGCCGCCATTGCGCACGTAGTGGTGCTGCTAACCGAAGTCCTGTGGCCTTAGGGCACAAGCGGCAACCAGCTAGTGGCCGACCACCACAACCTCGAAGCTCACGGCAATCGACCGGGGCGGATAACAGGCACTGCGATCGCATGCCTGGAAGCGCAGCTCCCCGCTGACTGGATACTCGCCGACCGCTGCCGTGGAAGGCGCCTTGATCACCGCCGTCACCGAAAAATCGTCGCTATAGACGCTTAGCTTCTCGCCCGGGGCGAACGGAAACGCGACATCCTGTCCCGCAGGATAATTTACGCTCGCCACTCGAATCGGCGCTGTGGCGTTGAGCTTCAGTACGGTCGGAATCAGTAGTTCCGACTTCGGCTGGTTGGAATTGATGTGGAATTCGCTGCCCACTCGGAAGTCCAGGGGAACGCTGACCGCCCCGCCAGGCTTGATCTGCACCTTGCTCACCGGCGCAAACTCGACAGACGGGACTTTCGATCCCGGCTCCTGGCCGACGATCATTGCGGCCGAAAGACAGGTGAACAACACAATGGATGCAGCACGATTCATTGGGAGGTGGACGAGTGGCTGCTGGTGTCGGCTGGCGCAGGCGCAACCTTCGGCTCAGTCGCCCCAGCCACGCGCGACGCCAGCGCCTTTTGCACGTTCTGTTCGATTTCCTCCCGACCGAGCAAGCCGGTGCCTTTCCCGACCAGCTTGCCTTCGCGGTCAATGTAAAAGCTGGTCGGCAGGAACTCAACGTTACCGTAGTCTTCGGAAACCTTATCCGTGCCCAGTAATACTGGGTAGTTAACGCCCATTTCACTGGTAAACTGCGCGATTTTAGAGGCCTCGGTGTCATCCATGGCAACGCCCAAAACCACCAGCCCGTCATTGCCGTACTTCTTCTGTAGTTCCACGAACCAAGGCATCTCGACTTTGCAAGGCGAGCACCACGTTGCCCAGAAGTTCAGAAGCACGGCTTTCCCGCGAAAATCCGACAGCTTCACCACCTTACCGTCAAGGGAAGTGAGCGCAAAGTCGGGCGCGGGGAGTCCGCGAACATCCCCCACCAGCGCGGAAGTATTCCTATACTGGCGGCTGCGGCTCAGGTACTTTCCGCTTGCCACCATCGCCAGGATAGCGATGCATAAAATAACAAAAACGCTTGCGTTACGTCTCACGACTTTGCTGCCCCTACAGTGCGAATCGGTTCAAGAACGAAAGGTATCCTGAAAGCAATTTGAGATTATTCATGAAAATCAGCACGCCCACGGCAATCAGGAGCACCCCGCTGATGACTTCCACGGTGTGCAAGTGGCGGCGAAACTTGGTGTAAAAGGCGAGAAAGCGGTCCACGCCCAAAGAAGTCAGCAGAAACGGCACTGCCAGCCCCATCGAATACACGGCCAAGAGCAGCACCCCCTTGAAGACAGTCCCCTGCGCTCCAGCCAGCACAAGAATGGTTGCCAGGATAGGCCCGATACAGGGTGTCCAGCCAAAGGCGAAGGCGAAACCGACGGCAAACGTGCCCCATGCGCTGGAGCTACCCTTCACGTCATGCATGCGCTTATCGGCGTACAGCGCCTTGATCTTGAGGAGGCCGGTCAGGTGCAGCCCGAAGACTATGACGATGATTCCCGCCACTTTGGCCAGGATGTTGTGATACTGATTCGCCAACTGGCCGACGCCAGTCGCCACTGCGCCGAGCGCGATGAACACCACGCTGAAACCCAGGATGAAGGTAATGGAGTGCAGCATGACGCTGCCCAGCAGGCGGCGGTTTTCGTTCTGCAGATCTTCGGCTGTCGCGCCAGAAATCAGCGATACGTAGCCAGGAACCAGGGGAAGCACGCACGGTGACAGGAACGAAAGAACGCCTGCTACGAATGCCGCCAGCGGGAGGGGGAGATTATGCATAAAAGACAATTGTAACAACCGCGGGAGTTACCAAATGGTTAAACCGCAATCCGGTAAACTTCCACTCTAACTTAGACGCCCGGCCTTGGCCTTAGGCTGCACAAAAGCCAGGGCTAGCTGGCAACAGGGCGGGTCCTCGCCCGGATGGGCGACTCCCTCAGCCCTGACCAGGTCTCGGAGATAACAATCGAGTCGCCCGGGTTGTGGGGATCGTATTTCACCGACGCGTGCAGGCCCAGACGGCACGAATACAGGTCGATGAACTGCCGCAAGCGGGTGACATCCTGCGAAGCCTCATAGGTGACCCCGGCCACATCGTAGGTGTAGATCAGGAGGATCATCTGGCCGGAATCAGAGGTTTCCTCCAATTCATGGACGTCGATGACGGTTCCGTCGATGATTCGCCCGCCCTGGGCAAGCTTGGTACGCCGTTCGCGCTCAAACGCGTCACCCGTTGATTTGGGTTTGCGCGCCAGCAGGACGTACCCAACAATGACTGCCACGGTACCGAGTGCAAGGACGGGGTAGTACCCGAGGGAATTCATGGCTCACTGTGGATAGCATAGCGCGGATTGAGAAAGTGTGTTTCCGTCCGCTTCTGCACCGTCTAACCTGCGTCTGCCACGGGGTTGCTGAGCGTTCCGACGCCCTCGACTGAAATTTCAACGGTATCGCCTGCCTGAAGTGGGCTGACTCCCGCAGGCGTGCCCGTCGCAATTACGTCTCCAGGTTCAAGTGTCATCACCTGCGAGATAAAGCGAATCACCACGTCGAGCGGAAAGAGGAAATCGGCAGTGGTGCCGTCCTGGCGCAATGCGCCGTTAACGCGGGCCTGGACGCGCAACCCGCCCCATGGATCCAAGCCGGAGACGACAACGGGACCAATCGGACAAAATGTGTCAAAGCCCTTGGCGCGCGACCACTGCCCGTCTTTGTTCTGCAGGTCGCGGGCCGTCACGTCGTTCACGCAGGTATAGCCGAGAATGAACTCGCGTACGTCTTCGCCTTCAAGCAACCCTCGGCATCGTTTGCCGATCACCACTCCCAGTTCGGCCTCGTGATCAACGCGCTGCGAGAGAGTCGTGGGCCGCAGAATCGTACCGCCTGGAGCAAGGACCGCCGACGGCGGCTTTAAGAAAATCAACGGCTCGGTCGGGATGGCATGATTGAGTTCCTTGGCGTGTTCCCGATAGTTGCGTCCGATACAGACAATCTTGCTCGGGCGCACTGGCGCCAACAGGGCAACGGAGGACAGAGGAAGTTCAACCGTCACGCCACCTTCGAAGTCAAAGATCGAGGTCGGAAGGGTCTCCAAAGCACGGCCGATCACTTCCCCGCTATTGCTCTGCTCTATCAGTCCGTAACGCACCAGGCTGTTGTGTTGGTAGCGGCAGAATCGCATATTGCCTCCGTTATCGGCTGACGGGGACCGCTTCGCTGGTTGCAATGGACGGCTGACTCTCGTTGCCCCTCAGGTCCACCGCTGACACCGAGTAACCATACATCTTACCGGCAACGACATCTTCGTCGCGGAAGCTGGGCACGGTCACCAATTTACGGTTGACTTTCACCGGCGTGCCTCCGTTAACGCTACGGAAGACGTTATACCCCGCGAGATCGCTTTCCATGTTCGGCGCCCAAGTGAGGTCAACAAAGGGCTTCTGGCCGACGCTCGAGAATACCGCCTGTAACCCGGTGGGCTCCGACGGCGGGTAGATGTCCTGGGTAAACGCCGTGACTGGCCGGCGAGTCGTCCCCTTCGACCGCCATGTTGACACCCTGGGCGTGCACTTCGGTTACGGAAGTGATTCGGTAGTCGTACTTAGTCTCCCAGGCAAATGTCTTGTCAAGATAGAAGCCTTCGGACTCGGGTTCGACGTCGGCAAGGGCAAAGTAGGCATTGGCCCCGGCAGGACTGCGCTCGATGCGATAGCGATACGTCAGGCCCCGCGTTGCAATAGGCACGGCCGCATCGGTCCAGGAAATCAGGACCCCGTCGGCCTCCACTTTCACGTGGAAATGTTCGGGCGGTGCAATGGTGGGCGCAACCGGAACCAGTACCTGGTTCGAGAGCCCGGCGCTGCGGTCGCGAGTGTTCATGATCTCTACTGCATAGCGCACAAACCCAGCGGGGTCCTGTTCACCGAGTTGCGTGGGGAGCGTATCCACATATTTCATGTGAAGCGGAGGGGGCTGCTCCCCCTTGTGCTTTTCCTCGGTCTTTGGATTTTGCACCGTAGCTACCACGGCACACCCGCTCATCAGCTCCGTTCCGTCGTGGCGGCAAATACGGCTGTCGGGAATGCTTTTGACCAGCGTGCGGTCGGTGTTCTTGCGCGGCAGGGTCCAGTCGAGCTGGACTTTGTCGCCCTTGCGCGAGGCCGTGAGGTCATCCACCGGGCGCGCGAGTTGCAGTGAAGGCAGCTGCGGTGCGCCGGGAGTGCCGCATCCGGACAGGACCGTCACCGACGAAATGCAAGCGATCAAGATGAGAAGGGGCCGCGACATGCGAATCACCAGCGTAACAAATCCGGCCTCGTGAGTTATCCCTCAAGCTTCCTGGCGAGCAGTTCGTTCACCAACGCAGGGTTGGCCTGGCCCTTCGAAGCCTTCATGATCTGGCCGACGAAGAAGCCTGCCACGGTCTTCTTCCCCGCCCGGTACTGTTCGAGTTGCTTGGGATTGGCGGCAATTACCTCGTCGATCATCGCCTCGATGGCCGCGGTATCGGTGATCTGCTGCGGCTTCTCTTTCTCGTAAATCGCCGGAAAATCCTCATTGCGCTCGAACGCAAGGTCGTAGAGTTCTTTCAGCTGCTTGCCGCTGATGGCGCCCGATTCGACGAGGTCGGCGGACTGGGCGACCCCATTCATGGAAATGGGTGACTGCTCGATCTCGAGACCCTTGGCCTTGAGGCGGCCCAAGAGCTCAGCCTGCACCAGGTTGGCGACCCGCTTAGGATTCTTGGCGGCGGAAGCCGCTTCTTCGAACTGGTCCGCCATGGCCTGCGTGCGAGTCAGGGTAGCGGCGTCGGCCTCGGTGATGCCGTAATGCTCGACCAGGCGCGCGCGCTTGGCCTCGGGTAGCTCGGGCAGCTGGGCGGCAATCTGTTTGCGCCACGCCTCATCCACAACGAGCGGGAGCAGATCGGGCTCCGGAAAGTAGCGGTAATCGTGCGCCTGTTCCTTGGAGCGCATGCTGTAAGTGCGGCCCTCACCCGAGTTGTAAAGGCGGGTTTCCTGCATGATGGTTGCGCCGGAGCGGAGCACTTGCTGGTGACGCTCGATTTCGTATTCCAGCGCCTGCCGGATAAAGCGGAACGAGTTCACATTCTTGATCTCGGTCTTGGTGCCGAACTTCTGCTGCCCGACAGGACGCACGCTGATGTTGGCGTCGCAGCGTAGAGAGCCTTCTTCCATGTTGCAGTCGCTGACGCCGGTGTACAAGATGATCTCCTTGAGGCGCGTCAGGTATTCCCAGGCTTCGTCAGGTGAGGAAATGTCAGGCTCGCTGACGATTTCAATCAAGGGCACGCCGGAGCGGTTGAGGTCGATGGAGGTCCAGTCGGCGCTGTCGGGGAGGCCATCGTGGAGGCTCTTGCCGGCGTCCTCTTCCATGTGGAGGCGGGTGATGCCGATGCGCTTCTTGCCGCCACCGGCAGCGTTGATCTCGATGTAGCCGTGCTCGGCAATCGGCTTGTCGTACTGAGAAATCTGGTACCCCTTGGGGAGATCGGGGTAGAAGTAGTTCTTGCGGGCGAAGATGGAGTTCTCGCGCACCTCGCAGTTGAGCGCCATCGCGGCGAGAACGGCGAACTCGACGGCCTGGCGATTCAGAACGGGTAGCGCTCCGGGAAGGCCAAGACACACCGGACAAACGTTGGTGTTCGGAGGATTGCCGAACTGGGTCGAGCAGCCGCAGAAGATCTTCGTCTTCGTCAGAAGCTGGACGTGAACTTCCAGTCCGATGACGGGCTCGTACTGAATCTGCGCGGCTGCGGGAGCTACCGGGGTGGTGACCATATCGTTCGATTATAGCGGCGAGAAAACCCGCTTTTCGCTCCTCGCATTTCACTTTCCGTCTGCGTCTCAGGTAGCTCTAGCGAATTGCGGAGTGCGAAGAGCCAGGAGCTCCGTGTTCAGCAGTGTCGTAGGCGAACAAATCCTGCTCAGTTGCCGGTCAGAATCAGCCCTCAGACACAGCGCCCTTGGGCTTCCAGACGCCGAGCACGATGCCCATCAGCGCGCAGCCGATCAGCGGGTAGGCAGCAGAGATGAACATGAAGTTGCTGGAGCGGTATTCGAAGGCCATCTCGGTGATCATGGCGAGAGCGGCGACGATGCCAACCATCATGCCGGCGACGATGCCGCGAAAGAGGCTGAATTTGCAGGCCATCCCCAACACCCAGGAGATCACAAGCGCCATTCCCAGACTGCAGAGGAACGAGATGATGTAGGGCCAGAAGTTGGGGTGAGCCATGTAGACCTGCATCTCTTCGGGCGACATGCGAATGCCGGCGCGCCAGGCGGTAGCAAACGCCGTAAACCAGAAGGCTCCGAAGCCGAAATGGACGATTGCCGCGAGGAATATAGCTCCCCAGTTGATCTTCATCGCTTTCCTCCGCTGTTGGCGCAAAGATACCTGCTTAGGCGACAGCTTGCAATGTTGCTTTCTAGGGTCCGCGGATGCCGCACATGGCGAGAACCTGGGCGGGCGTCAGGCCTTGCTCGCGGAGGGCGCGGAGACTGAGGGCGTCGTGACGTTTGGCGAGGCGGATTCCTGAGGCGTCACGCAACAGATCGCAGTGAAAGTAGGCGGGCGTCGGAAGGCCGAGAGCGCGGATCAGGAGTAGCTGGCGCGCGGCGGACTTGAGCAGGTCGGCGCCGCGAACGACTTCGGTGATCTGCATGGCGGCATCGTCAACGACAACTGCTAGCTGGTAGGCGGGAACATCATCGCGACGCCAGATGACGAAGTCTCCGAAGTCATGTCCCACAATGTAGGACTTCGGCCCGAGGTGCTGGTCGTCGAAGTGAATGGTCTCACCGTCGGGTACGCGGAAGCGCCAGTTCACGCCCTTGGGATCGGCATAGTTCGTGGCCTCGCCCAGCTTCTCGCGGCAGCGGCCGGGGTAGAGCGGCTCGTCGTCACCCTCGTTGGGAGCGGAGGCGGAGAGGGCAAGGTCCCTGCGCGAGCAATTACAGGGGTAGATCGCTCCCGCGTCGCGCAGCTTGCGCCAGGCATCGAGGTAGAACGGGCGGCGCTGGCTCTGGCGGTAGGGGCCGAAGGGGCCGCCGAGGTCGGGGCCTTCCTGCCAGCGGATACCGAGCCAGCGGAGGTCTTCGAGCATGGCGGCGGCGAAGGCGGACTTGGAGCGCTGGGGGTCGAGGTCTTCGTCGCGAAAAACGAATGCTCCTTCGCCTTTGAGTGAGCGCTGGTAGGCCGTCCAGAAGGTCGCCGCATGGCCGATGTGGAGCAGGCCGGTAGGGGAAGGGGCGAGGCGGCCGCGGTAATTGGCAGGGGGCACGGAGACCATTCTAGAAGGGTGACTGGTAACTGGTAGCTGGCGAGGAATATCGGATCTGGCGGAGAATCTGTGTCTCACAACGCCCAAAACTGCGAAAAATTGTTATGCCACCTTTAGAATCAGTGAGTTACGGTAAAATTGCTCGCAAGCAATTGATTTCAGGAGACTTATACGTATCCATGTGACCCATAAGGATTTAGGTGCGATTTCGGGCGTTTTTCGAGGTCCAAGTTGGCATACAATACATACAAGTAATACACGAAATTACCATACATTCCATACAAGTATGACAATTTTTCCTTATACATTCCATACAAGTATGGCACGAATCCAGCCGCAGCCGCGGGGCACGCCGAGATGTCAAAGAGCTATCTCAAGTCCGCGAATTGGACCCGGAATGAGGCAAGAGACACTAATCCCTCTCCTCGAAGCCATGATTCGCCCGATGGCGGAGGAGGCGAAAGGGCGCCGGTCACGGTGGGGTGTGATAAGCGGAAGATGCCGGTGAAGGGCCCTTTTTGGTCGGTCGGAGAATGGCGAATCAGCGGGTGTGATCGACCGATGGTGTGTTGCTCGCGAACCTTCCGCAATCGTGGCTCTCGGATTTCCTGGACGCGCGAGGTCACGATGGGCATCTGATATTCGGGATGGCGGAATTCGAGATGCATGCCGCGACCGACGAAACGGCGCTTCAGCATGGAACCTCCCCAGGTCGAACCCGATATGGCCACCGGAGTCGGTTCGGGGCAGAACTGGGGATGGCCTGAGATCAGCACGTTGTTTTCGTCCAAAAGTACAACCAGATAGCAGTGGTGCTGGGTCTGAATCTCGAGCACAGTGGCGGGAGGGAGGTCGTGGAGGAAAACGCCACCTTCGATTTCGGACTGAACGATGTTGCGGTTCACTTCATCGCTGAGGTTGGGATGACAGCCGAATAACTGTGGACTGGTGGACACGTGAAGCCTCACCCTGATGGCGAACAGTGTACACCCTGGGCAAACAGACAAGGTTAGTACTATCAAGACAATTTCCATACTCCCTAGGCTGTGCCTGAGAGACACTGGAAGTCTTAATGAGAGTGTATCTGTCCTCAACAATCAGGGTTATAATCCGCCTCACCGATGATGCTGACCCCGGGCACGAAGATTGATAGCTACGAAATCCTCGACCCGTTAGGTGCCGGCGGGATGGGCGAGGTCTACCGCGCCCGCGATCCGATTCTGAAGCGCGAAGTTGCGATCAAGGTGCTGCCGGCCTATGTCTCGCAAGACCCCGACCGGCTGCGCCGATTTGAGCAGGAAGCGCAAGCCGCTGCCGCGCTGAACCATCCCAACATTCTTGCCGTTCACAGGTTCGGCACCTTTGAAGGCGCGCCGTACATGGTGTCGGAGTTACTTGAGGGCGGCACGCTCGGGCGGCAACTGTCTCACGGTCCGCTACCGGTGCGCAAAGCCATTGATTACGGGGTTCAGATCGCAAGCGGATTGGCAGCAGCGCACGAAAAAGGCATCGTTCATCGCGACCTCAAGCCCGACAACATTTTCGTAACCAAAGACGGCCGGGTAAAGATCCTCGACTTCGGCTTGGCCAAGCTGACGGAAACCAAGGCCGCACTCGCAGACGGCCCTACAGTTTCGGCGCAGGAGGGCACCGAGCCTGGCGTGGTGCTGGGCACCGTCGGGTACATGTCTCCCGAGCAGGTGCGCGGGAAATCTGCTGACTCTCGCGCTGACATCTTCGCCTTCGGCGCGATCTTGTACGAGATGCTGACCGGCAAGCGAGCATTTCGCAAGCCCACGTCAACCGAGACGATGACCGCCATCCTGAACGAAGACCCTCCCGCCATCTTGCAGATTGCGCCTGGCACTCCTCCGGCGCTGCTGCGAATCGTGCATCGCTGCCTGGAGAAGAATCCTGAACAGCGGTTCCACTCGGCATCGGATTTGGCGTTTGCGCTGGAAGCCCTGTCGGACTCGGGCAGCTCGTCGGTAGCTGCGATCAACCAGGTCAGCGCTCGCGTTGGATGTGGGTAGCAGCAACAGCAGCTATCGTTGCCCTTGCCGCTGCACTCATTGCATGGTGGAGAATGCCGCCAGCCGTTCCGGTGGTAGAGTCGGTCACGCAACTCACCGACGATGGCATACCGAAGGACGGCCAATTAGTCAGCGATGGATCGCGGATCTATTTCAACGAAGGTCAGTCAAAGAGCTGGAGAATCGCACAGGTCTCAGTCAGTGGCGGACCTACCGCTCCGGTTGATACCAGCCTGGTAAGTCCCCAACTTACGGCAGTCGCGCCGGATGGATCTGCGCTGCTGGCGGTGCTCGGCGGCATGGATGCCGCGACGGGCCCCTTGTGGTCGATTCCCCTGCCTGCGGGCGAGCCCCGCCGCCTCGGCAATATCGAAGCACAGTGGGCAAGTTACTTTCCTGATGGCCGGATTATCTTTTCTACCACCAGCGAGCTGTACGTGGCCGACAAAGACGGCTCTAACCCGCGCAAGCTGTTCGCCATGCCAGCGGCGTCCACCCCGTCCCCCATCGTCTCGCCCGACGGCGAGCGAATTACGTTCAATGTTTCCCCTAGCGGCGGCGCCAACCAGTCTCGCTCGCCCAAATCACAACGGAAGGAACAGATTTTCGTACTCTGCTGCAAGACGCCTGTTGTGCAGCATGGGTTTCAGACGGCAAGTATCTCGTCTATCGCGTACCTTCTGCTGGCGGGCAGGACCTTTGGGCGCTTCCAATGCAAACCGGGATTCTTCATCGGACGAGAGAATCAGTTCGACTTACCAACGGACCCCTGACCTACTCCGGTGCCACCGTCAGCCACGACGGTAAGCAGATATTTGCCATCGGCACCAAGCGGCGCGGCGAGCTCGTTCGCTATGACATGGCGTCACATCAATTCGTTCCATTCCTTCCCGGTATCTCAGCGATAGAGCCAGCCTTCTCTCGCGATGGACAATGGGTTGTCTACGTTTCATATCCGGATCACACGCTTTGGCGGAGCCGCAGCGACGGAAGCGAGCGCACGCAATTGACTTACCCTCCGATGAAAGTGACGAACCCTTCCATCTCGCCAGACGGTAAGAGAGTCGCCTTCTCGACCCATGAGTTTGAAACATATATCGTCGCCGTGGACGGCGGGCCGCCGCAGCGGATTGTTGGTAAGTTTTCCATGGTTCCGAGCTGGTCCCCTGACGGCAACCTCGTGCTCGCGACTTCCTTTGTCGAGTCGCCCTACACCGGCGACACCAACCAGCACTCCTATATGCAAATCTTCGATGTTCGCACAGGGAAATTGTCGGTACTCCCTTCCTCAGAGGGTAAGGGCGGAGGCGAGTGGATAACCCAGGATTCACTGGTTGCTGTTAACAACTCGGCTACGAAACTCTTGACATTCGATTTCAATACCGGGAAATGGAGCGACCTGGTAGAAGGCATCTTTGTTAGCTGGATGGTTTCGCCCGATCGCAAGTATCTCTATTTAGCCACGGGTGGCGCTGAACCAAAAGCTCAGCGGCTTCGGTTCGCCGACCACCAGATTGAAACTATTTCAAGCCTGAAGAACCTTCGGCGGGTGGCGGATTCGGCGGGAGTCAGTATCGCGCCGGATGGCTCGCCGGTCTTCACCCGTGACATTGGCTCCCAAGAAATCTACGCGCTCAGCATACGTTGGCCGTAAGGAGCATTCAGCGTGGACGGGAAAGCAGATCCGTCGGTCGCCATGCCTCGTCCATCCATCAATGACAACCCGTCAGTGGAACGCGCCGACGATCTCGGGCTCGGGGGCGGTTTCCAACGGCTTGCTGTTCAGCTTTTCACCTTTCGACTTCTTCACGTGGGGGTGGAGGTCGCGAGGGTTGCGCAGCAATAAGACCACCGGCAGCATGGCGAGGAACATGACGCCCATAATCCAGAAGGCTTCGACAAAGGAGAGCAGCGCGGCCTGCTGCTGCACCATGCCGTACATCGCGCCCAGCGACTTCTTTGCGGCATCGGTGGAACTGGCGCCGTGGGCCATGAACCAAGCCTGCATTCCGCGGTAAGTCATCTGCGCGCTGTGATCGTAGGGCGTGATGTGGGCGACGAGCTGGTCCTGGTGCACCTGGCTGCGACGGGCGAGGAAGGTGGTCATGGAGGCGATCCCGAAGCTGCCGCCGATGTTGCGCATCAGGTTATAGATGCTGGTGGCGTTGCCCATCTTCTCGCGGGGGATGGCCGACATGCTGACCGCCATAAGTGGAATAAACAAGAAGGCCATGGCAGCCCCCTGAATCACCTGCGGCCAAAAGATGTCCCAGTAGCCGGCATTGAGATTGAGGACGGAGAGCTGAAACATGGTCCAGCTGCCGACGGCGATGCCAACAGCGATGAGTTTGCGAGGATCGTAGCGGTTGGTGAGCACGCCGACGATGGGCATCATGACCAGCGAACCGACGCCGCGCGGGGAGAGCGCCAGACCGGATTCGAGGGCGGGATAGCCCAGCAGGGTCTGCAGGAAAATCGGTAGCAGCATGAGGCTACCGTAGAGGACGAAGCCAAGCATGGTCATGATGCTGGTGCCGGCGGTGAAGGTGCGGTCCTTGAGCACACGGAGATCGACAATCGGGTGCTTGGCAGTCAGTTCGCGTATGACCAGCGCAACCAGTCCGAAGGCGCAGAGGAAGGTGAAGACGCGGATCTGGGTGCTGCCGAACCAGTCTTTGCGCTGGCCAGTGTCGAGGATCACCTGCAACATACCGAAGCCGAGGGCGAGGAACCCGATGCCCCAGAGGTCGATGCCGCCGGACTTGTTCTTGCCGATGTAGGGCGGGTCGTGGACAAAGGCGCTCATCATGATGACCGAGATGACGCCGATCGGGAGGTTGAGGTAGAAGATCCAGCGCCAGGAATAGCTGTCGGTGATCCAGCCGCCGAGGGTGGGACCGAGGATGGGCGCAAAGATGATGCCGAGGCCGAAGGCAGCCATGGCGGTGCCGTGTTTGGCGGGCGGGAAGGTTTCGAGGAGCACGGCTTGGGCGAGGGGCTGGAGTCCGCCGCCGGTGAGGCCCTGGAGGACGCGGAAGAAAATCAGGGAGTCGAGGCTGGTGGCCATGCCGCAGAGGACCGAGGTGAGGGTGAATCCGGTGACGCAGGCGAGCAGCATGTTGCGGCGACCGAGACGGTTGGCGAGCCATCCGGACATGGGGAGGACAATGGCGTTGGAGACCAGGTAGGAGGTCACGACCCAGGTGCCTTCTTCGACGGTGGCACCGAGGTTGCCGGCCATGTGGGGCACGGAGACGTTGACCACGGTGGTGTCGAGGATTTCCATGAACGTCGCCAGCATGACGGCGGCGGTCACGAGCCACGGATTGACGACGCGCCTGGGTTGAGCAGGAGGCATGACGCGATCCAACGGGTGATTATAGAAACCCTCGGCGAAATGGGAAGTGACGGGGGACACACCATCGGTATTCACCACAGAGGCACAGAGACACTGAGGAAGATTGGGCGACAAGCAACTGCAACCACGGATACTGCGGGGACAACGTCGTGACGACAGTGCTTGAAAGAGGTCAAGGTGAACTCCCTGTGATTGTCGTCACTGGGGGAAGTGAGGTGATTTGCTACAGTTAAACGTTATGTCTGCTCCTGATTCGCTCTTCGTACGCGCCTGCAAGCGCCTGCCTGTGCCGACCACTCCCGTGTGGTTCATGCGCCAGGCGGGCCGCTACATGAAGGAATATCGCGAGGTCCGCAAGCAGTACTCGCTGGTGGAAATCTGCAAGAAGCCGGAGGTCGCCGCGGAGGTGACCATCACGGCGGCAGAGTACCTCGGCGTGGATGCCGCCATCATCTTTGCCGACTTGCTGTTGCCGCTGGAAGTGATGGGCATGCCGTTTCACTTCTCGCCGGGCGAAGGACCGGTGATCGAGAAGCCGGTGCGCACGGCCGAGGACGTGAAAGTGCTGCGCACCGATCGCGCGGCGGAGTTGGGCTATGTGGCCGAGGCGGTGGGCAAGGTGGTCAAGCACTTCGGGACGAAGCTGCCGGTGATCGGGTTCTGCGGCGCTCCGTTTACGCTGGCCAGCTACATGGTGGAGGGCGGCGGATCGCGGCACTACGTGGAAGTGAAGAAGCTGATGTACAACTCGCCCGCGGTCTGGGAGGAGTTGGTCGATAAGCTGGTGGAGGTGCTGGCGGAGTACGCCGCCGAGCAGGTGAGGCATGGGGCTGACGTCCTCCAGATTTTCGATAGCTGGGTGGGCTGCCTGAGCGTGGACGATTACCGGCGCTATGCGCTGGAGCCGACCAAGCGGCTGGTGCAAAGGCTGCAGAAATCGACCGGTGTGCCAATCATCTACTTCGGGACGGACAGTACGACGCTGTTGCCGTCGATGTCGGAGACCGGGGCCGAGGTGCTGGGGCTGGATTGGCGGGTTCCGCTGGATGAGGGCTGGAGAATCGCCGGACACCAACATGCGGTACAGGGAAATCTCGATCCGGTGACGCTGTTTGCCTCGTGGAACGAGGTAAAGGAGCGGGCGGAGAACATCCTGCGGCTGGCTGACGGGCGGCCGGGACACATCTTCAACCTGGGGCACGGGATTCTGCCGCACACTCCGGTGGACAACGTGAAGAACCTGGCGGACTTCGTGCATGAATTCAGCACGGCGGAAATGGCGGCCCGACGGTCATGAGCGGCGAGGCGGTCCTGCTGATCGCGCACGGCAGCCCGGAGCGCGTGGAAGACATTCCCGAGTTTCTGCAGAACATTTCGCGCGGGCGGCCGATGCCCGAGGCAGTCGTAAAAGAAGTGCAGCACCGCTATTCGCTGATTGGGAGCTCGCCGCTGACGCGGATTACGCGACGGCAGGCGGATTCCGTGGCGCGCGAGCTTGGGATTCCGGCTTATGTGGGGATGCGAAACTGGCATCCGTTTATCGCCGACACGCTGCGGCAGATGGCATCTGACAATGTGGGACATGCGGTAGCGGTGTGCCTGGCCCCGCACAACTCGCGGACCAGCGTGGGGCTGTATAAGGAAGTGCTGTTCGGGCAGAAAGCCCCGTTTGCGATTGATTTCGTCGAGGAGTGGCACGATCAGCCGCTGCTGATTCAGGCTTTTGCGCAGAAGTTGCGGGCGGGATGGGCTGAGGCGTGCCGCGTAGAGGGCGGCAAGGTTCCGGTGCTCTTTACCGCACACTCGGTACCGAAGCGCACGGTCATCGAGGGTGATGCCTACGAAGCGCAGACCCTGGAAACCGCGGCGTTGGTGGCGGCACAGGTACCCGACATCGGCGAGTGGAAATTCGCGTTCCAGAGCCAAGGCATGTCAGGCGGAGAATGGCTGGGTCCCACAGTGGAGGATACGATCGTCAAGCTGCGGGAGGCGGGACATACGGCATTGTTTGTGCAGCCAATTGGGTTCGTTTGCGATCACGTGGAAATTCTCTTCGACATTGATATTCTGTTTCGCGATTTCGCAGCGAAACACGGCATGAAGCTGTATCGCGCGGAGTCGCTGAATGATTCGCCGACGTTCGCGCGGGCAATCGCCGAGCTGGTACGTTGCCGGTTGGCGGCTTGCGAAGGTAGCGCGGCGGCTGAGAAGATGCCTTGAGGCAGTTTCAGAGAAGGTGCAGGCCGAATTCACTCACGGGCCAGATCCACCCTGATGCAGCGTTAGTCATTCTATGAAGCGAGTAGCGATAATTGGCGGCGGAATTTCCGGTTTGAGTGCCGCTTTTCACCTGCAAAAGGCACGCACCGCAGGTTCCGACCTGACTTACACCCTGTTTGAAAGCAGCAAACGGCTGGGAGGCTCGATGCACTCCAGCCGGGTGGACGGCTGCCTGGTGGAAGCCGGGCCGGACTCGTTCCTTACCGAAAAACCGTGGGCGCTGACACTCTGCAAAGAGCTGGGCATCGATGACCAGCTCATCGGCTCCAACGACGCACAGCGCAAAACCTACATCGTGGTGAAGAATCGGCTGATCGCGATGCCCGACGGCCTGATGTTCATGGTGCCGACCAAGCTGGTGCCAACGGCGCTGACGCCGCTGTTTTCATGGGGCACCAAGGTCCGCATGGCGCGGGAGCTGCTGCATCCTCCGCGACCGATGCAGGACGACGAGACCGTGGGCGAGCTGGTAGAGCGGCATTTTGGCGCGGAGGTGGTGGACCGGCTGGCTGATCCACTGCTCTCGGGCGTGTACGGGGGCGACGCCAACAAGTTGAGCGCGCGCGCCGTGCTGCCACGGTTTGTGGAGATGGAGGAGAAGTACGGCAGCTTGAGCCGGGCTATGCTGGCCGCGCACAACAAAATGAAGGCGATGGCGGGCAAGCAGCCGCCGCGTCCGCTGTTCAGCTCACTGCGAGACGGCATGCAGCAACTGGTGGACGCGCTGACGGCACGGCTCGACCCGAGTTCGTTCCGCATGAACACGCGGGTACGGGGTATCTATCGGGAAGACGAGCAGTGGCGCGTCGCCATCGACCTGGGCCACGACGAGATGTTCGACGCCATCATCATGGCGACTCCGGCGAACGTGGCCGGAGGTTTGCTCGAGAGCGTGGACCGCGATCTGGCGGACGACCTTTTGGGCATTGCCTACAGCTCGTCAGTTACGGTGACGCTGGGCTATCACAAGGACCAACTACAGCACATGCCGCCCGGATTCGGCTTCCTGGTACCGCGCAGCGAGGGCCGGCGGATGCTGGCGTGTACGTTTGTGCATAACAAGTTTCCCCATCGCGCACCGGCGGACAAGGGCATCATTCGGTGCTTCCTGGGAGGCGCGCGCGACGAGAGCGTGCTGAGCCTTACGGATGACGAGGTGGTGGACACGGTACGCACCGAGCTGAAAGAAATCGTTAAGCTTGAAGGGCGTCCGATGTTTGAGCGGATTTATCGCTGGCGGGGCGCGATGGCGCAATACGAGTCGGGCCATTTGGAGCGCATCGAGCGAATCGAACTCCGGGCGAAAAACATCCCCGGGCTTGAGCTCGCAGGGAATGCATATCATGGCATCGGCGTGCCCGACTGCATCCGCGAGGGGACGAACGCGGCCAACGCCGTGGTGCAGACGTTGACCATGGCGGAGGCGCAGGCGCGATAGCGCGGCTTCAAGATTTCCGTGGGCCGATGGAAACATCTACCACAGAGGCACAGAGACACTGAGGATTTGTTACTTCTGGAAGCCCTCTCAAAGAGAGTTTACAGGCGAACATTGGGGTAGTTCAGGGGTTAAAACCCAGTGTCTATGATGCCGCACCCGCACGGTTGAAGCCGTACCCTGATACGAAACAACGGAACGAAGAGTCTGCCGGCAAGCGGTATAGCTGTGCCGTTTATGAACGACCGTGCCGCTGTGCCTTCCTAGACCAGTTGCAACTACATCACAATTTGCTTGGCCTGGCGGGCGATGGGGTGCTGCATCTCGTCAAGGTCGCCCTTCACCAAGTTCAGGCTGTACACGCAGGACTCGAACTCGTGCGAGAGCCTGCCGAAGAGCGGCGCCAAACGCGCGTATTCAAACTGATCGAACTTGGAGACGATAAAGTAGCTCTCCTTGCCCGCCTTGATGAAGTCGACCATGCTTTCGAGGCGCTGCCGCCGCAGGCGGATGCGGTTGATGCTTTCGGGAAACATTCCGGCGAGAAACAGGGTGTAGTCGCCGATGTGCTTGCGCACCTGTCGCTCGCGGTCGAAGGACGGCGCGGGGCCGTAGATGGGGTCGGCCTCGAGTAGCATCTCGCCAACGTCGTTGAGCGGGCGCTGGTTGGCGTCGCGGAGCTTGAACATCTGCTCGACTTCGCAAAACTCGGCCAGCAGGTTGACGACATAGTCCTGCAGGGCGGAGTCGCGCAGGGCAAGGTCGCGGTCGAAGTGGTGGTGAATGAGTTCGCCGAAGAGCGCGCATAGCGAGTGCGATTCAGGAATCATGGCCCGGTGTTGTTCCCCCACGGTGCTGCCGGAGGGAGGGCTCCGGCGCACGGATTTCTTGCGTTGATACAGGAATTCGAGGGCAAACGCAAGAGTTTCAGTGGTCGCTCGTAACGATTTGGATGCGGGCCGGGCGTTTTGACAGCAGTCGCGTCGCTTGGCTGCCAGAGCGGCTGACCGGTAACTGGCGATTACCAGCAAGCAATCACTTTGGCACATTCAGGCAAAAGGTCCGTCGCCCTCGTTTCACGAGTCGTTGCAACTACGCCACGCGGACCGCGAATGTGGCAAGATTTCGTAATTCCCTAAGGAGGATGCGATGGAGCGACAGAACATCAAGGGCAACTCACCCTATGAGGCGATCGTAGGATTTTCGCGAGCCGTGAAGGTGGGGCCGTTTGTCACGGTGGGCGGGACGGTAGCTACCGGCGACGACGGGAAGATTGCAGGCGGCAACGACATGTACGCGCAGGCGGTACAAACGCTGAGGAACATCGAGCGGGCGCTCAAGGAGGCGGGAGCGACCCTGCGTGATGTGGTGCGGACGCGGATGTTCGTAACCGATATCAGCCGCTGGGAGGAAGTGGCGCGGGCACACGGCGAGGTGTTTCGCGATATTCGTCCGGCGGCAACCATGCTGCAGGTGGTGGCGATGGTGTCGCCGGAGATGCTGGTGGAAATTGAGGCAGACGCTATCATTGCGTCGGAGATGAAGTAACTGAATGGCGAAGGGATGGGCGGGCTATGAATAGAATCTGCAGGGTGTTGGTGGCTGTATTGATTGCCAGCATGATGGGTTGGGCGCAGGCGCCCGCGGCCGTGACCGTGATTCGCGCAGGTACGCTGGTCGACCCGAGGGCCGAAGTTCCAAAGCACAACCAGGTCATTGTGATTCGCGGAGAGCGAATTGAGGCGGTGGGAGACGCGGGGACGGTGAAAGAACCGGCGGGAGCGACGGTCATCGACCTGTCGAACGCGACGGTACTGCCGGGAATGATCGAGTCGCACACGCACATCTTTCTGCAGGGCGAGGACCCGGCCAAGGGCGGGTATGACATCCAGTTGCTGAAGTTCTATCCGGCGTACCGGGCGGCGCGGGCAACGGTGTCGGCGAGGCGGGCGCTGGAGCAGGGCTTCACGACAATTCGCGACATGGAGACCGAAGGCGCGGGCTATGGCGATGTCGGCATCAAGCAGGCGGTGAACGAAGGCATCATTCCGGGGCCGCGGATTTTCACGACGACGCGCGGGATCTCGACCACGGGCGGATATGGGCTGGAAGGTTACGCCCCGGGCGTTGACGTGCCGAAGGGCGTGCAGATCGTGGATGGCCCGGTGGAGGCGCGCAAGGCGACGCGCGAGCAACTCAACTACGGGGCGGACTGGATCAAGGTGTACATGACGCACCGCTCGTGGGTGGACAAGGACGGAAAGCTGATGTCGCAGCCCACGCTGACCGTGGAAGAACTGAAGGCGATCGTGGATGAGGCGCACGGCTGGGGACACAAGGTAGCATGCCACGCTTACAGCGGCGAGGGATTGCATCGGGCATTGGACGGCGGGTGCGATTCCATCGAGCACGGACTGTTGCTGGATGACGCCGCAATTGCGCAAATGAAGAAGCAGGGGACGTGGTACTGTCCGACGCTGTCGGTGTACTACACGGATTGGGCGCCGGAGAACACTCCGGAAGGCAAGCGGGACAGGGCGCGGGCGGCGGACCACGAGCAGTCGTATAAGAAGGCGCTACAGGCGGGGCTGAAGATCGTGTTCGGCACCGATGTCGGCGGGTTTCCGTGGACGGAGCCCATCGCGCCGGAATTCGCTTACATGACAAAGTTTGGAATGTCGCCGCTGGAGGCAATTCGCTCGGCAACGACGCGCCCGGCGGAGATGCTGGAGATGCAGGGAGAAATCGGGGTGATTTCTCCGGGAGCTTATGCGGACATCATCGCGATGAAAGGAAATCCATTAGCCGACGTCGCGGAGTTAGGGAAGGTGACCTTTGTCATGAAGGGCGGCCAGGTGTACTTGCGTGAGGCTGCGTGGGTGGCACCTCATTGAACGATGGCTGGGAGCAAAGCAAAAGGCCGATCCTGCCAAGCGGGACCGGCCTTCGCTGTTTCAGAAAACGGGCAACTACTTCTTCGGGGGAGCGATGGTGTCTTTCACGGCCTTGGCCACGCGGAACTTCACGACGGTCTTGGCAGGAATCTTGATCGCTTCGCCGGTCTGGGGGTTGCGGCCCACGCGGGCTTTACGGTTCGATTTCACGAGACGGCCGATGCCGGGAACGACGAACACGCCGTTCTTCTTGGTCTCTTTGATGGCGACTTCAGCGATGTAGTCGAGAAGCGCCGCTACCTGCTTGTTGCTCAGCTCATGCTTTTCGGCGAGGTGCCGAACGAGCTGTGTCTTGGTCATGCCTGCTGCCATTGGGTATTCCTCCTTGAATCATTGAGCGGTAAGAATGCTCAATTCCAGAGCATCTTATAACATTCGCGAAGGCGAGGGAAGCGTTTTCGCCATATTTTATGCGGGTTTTCCACAGGCCGCATACGGCAAAGCCTGTATCCATGCGCCTTTGGGAGGTTCCTAGTTAGGCAACATGGCTATTCCGCACCGGGCACGAAGGTATGCTCCTGTTACCATCGAAAGTCGCCAGCATGAGCCTCTCCAATGCCATCATCCTGTTCGTCGCCGCGCTGGTCGCGGGCGCCATCAACTCTGTGGCGGGCGGTGGCAGCTTTGTCTCGTTTCCGACGCTAATGTACATCGGCATACCCGCCAAGTTTGCGAACGCCACCAATACCGTGGCGCTATGGCCGGGACAGGTGGCTAGCATCGGGGCGTACCGGCGGCAGTTCGCCAATTTGTCATGGAAGACCATGACTCCGCTGCTGGTGACTGCCCTGCTGGGCGGCATCGCTGGCGCCTGGACATTGTTGAAGACCCCGGAGACAACGTTCGTAACTCTAGTGCCGTGGCTGATCCTGACGGCCACGATTATCTTCATGATGAGCGGGCGGATCACGCGGTGGGTGCGAGGGCGCAGCAGCAGCGGCGGGCACCATGAGTTCAACACCGGACGCGGCGTCGTGCTGCAATCGTTTATCGCGTTTTATATCGGATACTTCGGAGCGGGCGCGGGCATTCTCATTCTCGCCATGCTGGCGCTGCTGGGCATGGATGAGATCCACACCATGAATGCGCTGAAGGCGCTGCTGACCACGGTTTCCAACGGGGTGGCGATGGTGTTGTTCGTGTTCTCGCACGCGGTGCGCTGGCCAGAGGCGGTGCTGATGGTGGTGGCGTCAATGCTCGGCGGGTATTTTGGCGCGCACTTTGCGCAGAAGACCAAGCCGGAATACGTGCGCGCCATGGTGATCGCGATCGGACTGCTGCTGTCGGTCTACTACTTTGCCAAGACACTGCACCACTAACGCCGGTCGCGCAGCGGCTTCAGCGCCCGGCCCGGCGAAACCGGCAGCGTGTTCACGCCGGAAGCGTAACTTCATCACCAGCAGGGGAAACGCGAGCAAGAACGTGATGGCGTTGGGCAGGATGAGCGGCAGCGAAAGGATCATCACACCGTAGGCCACCCAGAGCAGCAGTCCGACGTTGAGGCTCACGAGCATGAGCAGCGAGATATCGCTGACCGATTTTGTGCGGAAGGAATGCAGGGCTTGCGGCAGATAGGCGAGTGTGCACAGGGTTCCGGCGGCAAAACCCACAAAGGAAACGAAGTTCATACTCCAGCGTAGCACTGGGGCAGGGGCGGATGGTTACAACTGCGTCACGCCGGGTCGCGATTGAGCCGCCAGATGCCAAAGTTAAGGTAGCTCGCGTAAGTGACCCAGACGAGGTACGGAACCAGTAACATGGCGGCCAGCGGCGTCAGCCAGTGGAAGATGAGGATGTTGAAGAGAATCGCCAGCCACAGCAGGACGATTTCGGCGAAAGCAACGCCCGGCAGGCGCGCGCCGAAGAAGATGCCAGACCAAGCCATGTTGAGGCCAAGCTGGGCGAAGAAGATGAAGAGCGCGGAGCGTCCGCCTTGCCATCCATAGTCGCGCCAGACCAGCCATGCGGCAACGGCCATGAGGACGTAGAGCGTTGTCCACACCGGGCCGAAGACCCAACTGGGCGGAGTGCCGGGCGGCTTGCGCAGGTACGGATACCATTCGCGCACACCACGCATCGTGAGAAACGAGGCCAGGCTGCCGGCTCCCAGGGTGATCAGCAGAAACAGGATCAGCATTAGCCACGTCTTGGAGTCCACGGCGGCAGTTCCTTTCTCGCGCGAGATGCGGCAGCGGCACTAATCAATGGTGAGAACGACCTTTCCATAATTGGCCCGCTGTAACAGCAGGCGATGGGCGTCGCCGGCCTGTTCCATCGGTAACGTGTTTCCAATCTCGGGATGAAGCTTGCCCTGTTCGATCCACGGCTGCATGGCTTTCAGGCAATCATTCATCAGCACTTGGTCCTCGGCGAGGAAGCTCAGCCACAAACCGTGCGCGCTCAGGCCACGCGCCATCATCACGCCGACGTCGAACTTCTGGCGTTCTCCGGTGGCGGTGCCGTAGATGATGACCCGCCCGAATTCGCGGCAGCAGCGCAGGCTCTTGGCGGTGTGCTCGCCGCCCAGCATCTCGAAAACCGCATCGACGCCTTCGCCCCGGGTGAGTTCGTGGATGCGCTGCTCGTAATCCACTTCGCGGTAGTTGATGGCGAAGTTGAGGCCCAGATTGCGGACGCGCTCGAGCTTCTCGGCCGACGACGCGGTGCCGTAGGTCTCGATGTGCAGCAAATTGCCGATCTGCACGGCTGCCGTACCCACTCCACCGGCAGCGGCGTGGATGAGTACGCGGCGCGTACGTTCGCCCACGACATAAACGGGCTCAATGGCGTCGGAGGTCATACCGGCCTTCCAGAACGCGAGGTAGGCAGTGAAGAAATTGACGGGGAAGGCGGCCGACTGCTGCGAGGTCCAGCCTTTGGGCTGTGGCCAGATCATCTTGCGCGAGACGGCAATTTTCTCCGCCGCGGCACCGTGTTGGACGTAGCCCATGACGCGCTCGCCCGTGGCTTCGACGACTCCGGCGAACTCGCGGCCTGAGATAAAGGGCGGAGGCGGCGCGTTCTTATAGGTACCGCGAGTGGAGAGGGTGTCGGCAAAATTCACACCCACGGCTTCGACCCGTACCAGGACTTCGCCGGGCTCGGCAACTGGTTCCGGCACGTCGCGGACTTCGAGAACTTCCGGTCCGCCTGCACGAGCAACGACAACAGCTTTCATGGTTCGCTCCCGCTGCGAGTGTAAAACATCGGGCATGCTCAGACCGTGACGTAGCGCACAACCAACAAACCTCCACCACAGAGACACTGAGACACAGAGGAAGGAATGATCATTGAAGACTCGTTAGCAGCCACGAGTTGAGCCGGACAGTGACACCTTCGCAGTGCGGAAAGTTAATCTATCTGAGAGTCAGGGGAGTTCGAACGAATCAGACAAACAAGAAGGTCACAGAACCTCAGTGCCTCCGTGTCTCTGTGGTGGGCGTCTTGCTACTTCGGTGCCTGCATGAAGTCGAGAGCGCGGGAGATGTACTGCTTCAACTCGCGGCGGTGGACGACTGCGTCGAGCATGCCGTGCTCCAACAGGAACTCGCTGCGCTGGAAGCCCTCGGGCAGCTTCTGGCGGATGGTTTGCTCAATGACGCGCGGACCGGCGAAGCCGATCAGCGCGCCGGGCTCGGCGATATTGAGATCGCCCAGCATGGCGAAGGAGGCGGTCACGCCGCCGGTGGTGGGATCGGTGAGGACGGAAATGTAGGGGACTTTGGCGTCGTCCATGCGCGCCAGGGCGGCGGAAATTTTAGCCAACTGCATCAGGCTGACCACACCTTCCATCATGCGCGCCCCGCCTGAGGCCGAGATGATGATGAGAGGAATTTTCTCGTCGGTGGCGCGCTCCACGGCGCGGGTGATGGTCTCGCCTACGACGGAGCCCATGGAGCCGCCAATGAAGGAGTACTCCATGGCGCTGACGATGACCTGCTTGCCGTTGATCTTGCCGCGGGCGTTGATGATGGCGTCGTTCAGCCCGGTATCGGAGATTGCCTTCTTGAGTCGGGCGGCATACGGCTTGAGGTCGGTGAACTGCAGGGGGTCGGTGGAAACCAGGTTGCCGTCGTCGGTCTGGTACTGGCCGTCATCGAGGAGATAGGCGAGTCGGGTGCGGGCGTCGATGCGGAAGTGGCGTTCGCACTTGGGACAGACGTTGAGGTTCTGGTCGAGGTCCTTCTTCCAGATGATTTGGCGGCACTGGTCGCACTTGACCCAGAGTCCCTCGGTTTTGACGCGCTTCTCGCCCGAGGTGTCGAGTTCCGCCTGTTCCCGCTTAAACCATGCCATGTCGCTCTTCAGTGTAGCTGACGCGGTGAGAGTTGTCGCCCGGCTAGTACTCGATTCCGCGCTGGGCTTCGATACCCTTGGTGTAGGCGTGCTTGACTTCTTTCATCTCGGTGACGGTGTCAGCGATCTCGACGATGCTGGGGTGAGCGTTGCGGCCGGTGAGGATGACGTGCACCATTTCCGGCTTCTTCTTCAGCGCGGCCACGACTTTCTCTGGGTCGAGCATCTTGTAGCTGATGGCGTAGTTGATTTCGTCGAGAATGACGAGGTCCCACGCGCCGGACAGGATGGCCGCTTCGGCCTCGGCCCAGGCTGCTTCGACCAGGCGAATGTCTTCGGGATCGGTCTCGGCGCCGCCGACTTTGACGAAGCCGCGGCCCATCTGCTTGATGACCCAGTTGTCGCCGAAGGCCTTCACGGCGTCGAGTTCGCCATAGTGCCAGGAGCCTTTGAGGAATTGCAGCATCAGGACCTTGAGGCCGTTGCCGACGGCGCGCAAGGCGGTGCCCATGGCGGCGGTGGTCTTGCCCTTGCCGGGGCCGGTGTTCACGATGATGAGTCCTTTGCGCACGTCTGACATGGAGCTTTCTCCCTGCGGATGAATGGGTTGCGAAGTTACCAGCTTAGCAGTTCGGGACGGCCGAAATAGCGCTCTCGATTTTCTGCGATACTAGGGATTGAACGTGATGAAAGCGGCGGAAATCAGCATGGTCATGGAACTGGTTGCAGATCCCAAGTCGGTGAAGGTCAATAAGACCGCCGGCACCGGCATGGACATCGAGTGGAAAGATGGTCACCAGAGCTCGTACAGCTTTGTGTTTCTGCGCGATGCCTGCCCGTGTGCGCTTTGCCAGGAAGAGCGTGACAAGGATGGACGGCAGCCGGGCGATCCGCTGAAGCCGGTGGCGGGCTCACTGCCCATGTTCAAGGCGCTGGCACGGCCCACCGAGGTCGAACCGGTGGGCAAGTACGGAATCCGTTTCACTTGGAATGACGGCCACCAACACGGTATCTACTCGTGGGAGTTCCTGCGCGAGCACTGCCCCTGCCAGGACTGCAAGGCGCGCCGCTTGATGGGAACGACCGCCGGCGGCAGCAAGCCAAATTAAGATTTCCACGCAATTGTAGGAATCAAGACTTGTCTTACCTTTCCCAACTCAATCCCCAGCAGCGCGAAGCCGTCGAAACGGCAACCGGGCCGGTGCTCATCCTGGCCGGAGCGGGCAGCGGCAAGACCCGCGTCATCACGTATCGCATCGCGCACCTGATTGACGAACTCGGCGTGGCGCCGGACTCGATTCTCGCGGTCACCTTCACCAACAAGGCGGCTAGCGAGATGGGAAGCCGCGTCGAATCGCTAGTGGGCGCGCGCACGCTGGCCAAGCCGCTGATTGCGACTTTTCATTCGTTCTGCGTACGGCTGCTGCGGCGCGATATCGAGACGCTGCAAGTCGGCGGCAAAGGATATCGCAAGGACTTCGCGATTTACGACGAGTCAGACCAGCAGAGCGTGGTGAAGGCGGCGATGCGCCGGCTCGGACTTGATACCAAGCAACAGACCCCGCGCAGCGTTCTGTCGCACATCTCATGGGCGAAGAACCACATGCGCGATCCGCAGGAAGTCTACCTTGACTCGGCGGATCCCAAGATGGAGCGCGTCGCTCAAATCTACGAGATCTACAAGCAGGAGCTTGCGAAGTCGAACGCCCTCGACTTCGACGACCTGCTGCTGTATGCGGTACGCGTGTTGAAGGCGTCGGGAGAAACTCGTGAGCGCTACAACCGGCGCTACCGGCACATCCTGGTGGATGAATATCAGGACACCAACCGGCCGCAATACGAGCTGATGCGCATGCTGGCGGGCGAAGAGCACAACGTCTGCGCGGTGGGCGACGAGGACCAGAGCATCTACTCGTGGCGCGGGGCCGACATCCGCAACATCCTGGAATTCGAGCAGGACTTCCCCGAGGCGCGGATCATCCGGCTGGAACAGAATTACCGCTCCACGCAGAACATCTTGCAGGCAGCGTCGGCGGTGGTGGCGAACAACGTGCGGCGCAAGGGGAAGAACCTGTGGACCGACCGCACGGGCGGCGCGAAGATCGGTTACTACGAAGCTCCCGACGGCGAGAACGAGGCGCTGTTTGCCGCCGACTACATCGCGAAGTACCTGGCTAAGGCGGGCGAAGAAGGCGGGCATGAGCCGCGGGCGGCGGTGCTGTATCGAACCAACTCGCAATCACGCCTGCTGGAAGAGGCCATGCGCCGCTACCAGTTGAAGTACCACGTTGTGGGAGGCTTCAGCTTTTACGAGCGCTCCGAGATCAAGGACATGATCTCGTACCTGAAGGCCATCCAGAACCCGGACGACTCGGTGGCGATCCAGCGGGTCATCAACACGCCGACGCGCGGAATTGGCAAGAGCACGACGGAGACGCTGGAGCGGATCGCGCTGGAGACTGGCATTTCGCTGTGGGGAGCAATCCAGGAGGCCATTCAACGCGATCTGCTGCCACCTCGGGCGTTGGCTGCGCTCAAGGGATTCAAGCAGCTTATGGACGACGCGCGGGCGATGTATCTGGGATCGTTTGGCAAACGGATGGAGGAGACCGCCGCTCCCCAGCCTTCGCTGGAAGAAGCCGACGAACAGCATGCCATCGATTTTTCGCCGGAGAATTTCGAGAGTGCTGCGACTGACTTCAGTCCTGAGTCGCTTTCTTCCTTAGCCGGAGACGATCCCGACGAGGTCTTTGCGGATGCTGTCGGGGGTTTCCGCGCGCCCGGCGATGGCGCCACCACCGCTGAGCTGCTGAAGTTCCTGATTGACCGCACCGGCTACATCAAGCAACTTGAAGAGGAAGACACGCCCGAGTCGCTGGGGCGCATCGACAACCTGCGCGAGCTGGTAAACGCCGCCATGGACTCGCGCGACCGGGGCGAGACGCTGAATGAGTTCCTCGATCACGCGGCGCTGGTGAGCGATGCCGACGACTACGACGAAAACTCGCGCATCACGCTGATGACGCTGCACGCCGCGAAGGGACTGGAATTTCCGCTGGTGATACTCGTCGGACTGGAAGAGGGTCTCTTCCCGCACTCGCGCACGCTGATGGCTCCTGACGACATCGAGGAAGAACGACGCCTGTGCTACGTCGGGATGACGAGGGCCATGGACACGCTGATCCTGAGCAACGCGCGCTATCGCCGCCGCTACGGTACCGACATGCCGGAGGCGAGCATCCCGTCACGATTTCTGGAAGAGGTCCCGCAGGAACTGCTACAGGAATTGGGCACGGCGCGCCGATCTGCTTCGCGGGTGTCGGCTGAGGACGCACGCGGCTCACACTACGCGTATGAAGACGAGGACCAGCGTCCGCAATACGGCCAGCCCAAGCCGAAGCCGCGAGCTTCGTACAGTGGTGCGGCGTACAACTCGATCGACAACATCGCGGAGTTCTTTGCCTCGCGCGGGAAGAAGTTTTCGTTGCCAACGGCGGTGCCTGCGGAAACCGGTGGGAAGTCGGGGTTCCGTCCCGGCCAGCGCGTACGCCACCCTAAGTATGGGGAAGGAATGGTGTATCAGCGCGAGGGGGACGGGGAAAACGCCAAGCTTACGGTACAATTTAACAAGTTCGGCTTGAAGAAGCTGGTGGAGAAGTACGCCCAACTGGAAAAAGCGTAAACCACCGGCAGCCGCCGACGAGGGACAGCAGGCTGCTTACCGGTATCTGCTCAGCGCCGCAAGGCGCGGCCTTCGAATCTTAGATCGCAAAGGAACCTGTAATTCATGGCAAATACCAAGAGCATCACCGACAAGATCGAGCGCAAGAAGGTGAAGCGCGTCGCCCGCAAGAAAGCGACCCCCAAGGCCGCCCGCACCCACGCCCGCGGCTCAGCCAAGCGCAAGGTCAAAAAGATGGTCCGCGGACAGTCGAAGCGCTAATTCAGGCTGTTGCGACCGCGTAATCGTCAAGGCCCCGTTCCTTTCGAGGAGCGGGGCCTTTTCTATTTCTCTGTTGGAGCATTGGCGGCGGAATCAGTGTGGCACAGTGGCCGACGGAGCCGCAGCCGGGGCCGCTGGTCCAGCGGCATCGTTGGCCGCGGCCGTTTTCTTCCGGTCATCAAGGTTCACGAGGATGGAGCCGGCGGGCTGCTCCAGCGCGAACTGGTCTTCGCTGATGGGCTGGTTGATTGACAGCTTCACGATGAACAGGCGGATGTCGTACTCTTCCAGCGGCCGCTTGATGTCGATGTAACTGGGGAATTGCACCCCGTCGTAGTCCTTAAAGACCTGATAGCTGGCGTCGGTGACTGGCTTGCCGTCGTCGTCAAAGATGATCTGCCGGTGCGCCACCAGGTTGGTCCGGTCGAATACCACCTTACGGGTCAGCGCCCATCCTTTGGCGGACTTGCGAATCACGTCGAGCACATAGTTCGGCTGCTGCACCAGCTTGTGGTTCTGTTTGTCCACCACCAGCTCGGTACTGTCTTCGAGTACGGCAATTTCATTTTCAGGGCTGACGGCTTGCAGCAGCAAGGCGTCGTAGATGGCCTGTGGACGGAGCGAATCGAGGGGACTCTCCGATCCCTCAATCGCCTGGTTGTGGCCCACGTAGAACTTGTTGGCGCCAGGCACCGAGAGCTTAAACTGCTGGCCATCGCTGACGATGTCGAAGGCCTTGTTGCGGACGATGGGGTACAGCCCAATCATGCGCAGCATGCCGGGCTGACGGACCAGAATGTAGCCGCGGATTTCCTTAAAGTCGGTGACCTTGCCCCTCTTTTCGCCCCCTACCGAGGTGTCAATGTCGACGGTGGCGTTCAGGCTTTTGACACGGGCGGCCTCCTCATTGAGGCGGTCGATCAGTTCCTGCTGGGTGGCCGTTTGCAACTTTGCGGTGCTCAGACGGGTCTCCACCACTCGAGTATGGAAAAGACAGCCCGGCGTGCTAATCAGCACGGCAAAAACGACAAATAGCAGGAATCGGTAGGACTTCATAGGCACGGGGGGTTATCGGCTCCAAACCCCTAAGTATAGCGCCCCCTGAGGGTATTGTACGGCGACGGGACCGAGCGGCTGGAACGAGTGTTCTAGTTTGACGCGTGGGCGGTCATGTTGGATAAAGGAGAGCGAAGGAGAGCTCCGTGACCGCAAGAGTGAGATTGACCTCGATTGGCCAGCCAGTGCCGGAGTTGCCGGTCGCTGATGTCGAACGCGCACAACAGCATTACAGAGATTCACTCGGCTTTGAGATTGGATGGCTTTACCCGGGCAATGAGATTGGGAGCGTGTCACGCGGTCATGTGGTCATATTCTTTCGCAAGAGGAAGCCGCCGTTCGAGCCTGCCATTCACTGGGTGTTCGCTGAAGACATCGATGCGTCGTATCAGGAACTGAAGTCGTTAGGTGCAAACATCGTGGATCCGCTGGGAAAAAGGCCTTGGGGTTTACGGCAGTTCACCGTACAGGATCTGGACGGGAACCTCTTCTATTTCCATCACGACTAACGAAGCGTTGCCTTCAAGTTAGAACACTGCCCGGCGGACCCTGGCCTTTTGCGGATTAGCGATGCGCGCTGGCTGCCTTGCGGTAGGCGGCGACGTTCTTGTCGTGTTCGGCGGCGGTGCGTGAGAAGCGGTGGTGTCCGTTGTCATCGCTTACGAAGTACAGGTACTCGCTCTCCGTGGGGTGTAGGGCTGCCTCCAGGGAGGCCGCTCCCGGATTGGCAATGGGCCCGGGGGGCAGGCCGGGAAATTTGTAGGTGTTATAGGGCGAGTCGAACTGCAGGTCAGACTGATAGATGATGCCGCGATATCGGCCGTTGATGAGCGCGGCATAAATCACGGTGGGATCGGCGCCCAACAGCATATTCCTAGCGAGGCGGTTGTAATAGACTCCGGCCACCAGCGGCCGCTCGTCGGGCGCTGCCGTCTCCTTCTCCACTATGGAGGCCATGGTGACGATGCGGTGGATATCAGGCCGCCCCAGTAACCCTATCTTCTGTGCCGTCTGGCGGAAGCGGCGCACCATGGCTGCCGCGATGTCGTGGGGCGTGTCGATCCGGGTGAACTGATAGGTGTCAGGGAACAAGTAGCCTTCGAGCGATTTGGCCTGCGGATCGATGTCGCGTACCAGCGACACATCATGATTGGCAACGGCGATGAAATCGGCGGCGGTACCCAGTCCGGCCTGCTCCACGGCCGCGGCTATTTCGAACAGGTTATAGCCCTCGGGCACCACGACTGTGCGGGCGTAAACGTCGCCCCGCAGCAGGCGGTCGCGGACTTCTACCGCGGTTGCAGGCACGTCGAACTTGTATTCGCCCGCCTTCAGCTTTCCGCGACCCAGGGCATAGTTCACGGCGAGAAAGGCATGGGCGCTGCGGATAATGCCCTCTCGTTCCAGGGTCTGGGCGATATGGCGAGCGCTCCAGCCGGGACGCAGCAGGACGAACTTCTCTCCGCCGGGATCAACGGGCAGAAAAGCCGCCCAATACGCCCAGAGGGCGAGAACGACGGCAACGACCAGGATGAGGACGAAGAGTTTACGCACGGCTCGGTTCGGGCTTGCCCAATGTCAGCAGTGTAGATGATTTGTCGTGGCCGGAGTGGCTCAGTCGCGGCGGGAGGCGCGCGATTCCAAAAACGCCTGCAGAATCAGGACCGCCGCCAGCCGGTCGACGACCTCCTTGCGGCGACGGTCGCTCATCTCGGTCTCGTCAAGCACTCGGTTGGCTTCGACCGAAGTCAGCCGCTCGTCGAACAGGTGTACGGGCAGCTTGAACCGGGCACGCAACTCCTCGGCAAAAGCCTCCACTTTCTCCGATTGCGTTCCTGGTTCGCCGCTCATGCGCAGCGGCAGGCCGACCACGATCTCGACGACGTTGTATTGCTTGAGGGTGCGGCGCAGGTGGTCAAAGTCATTGCGCTTCGTGGTGCGGTGCAGCGTCGGCAGTCCCTGGGCGGTCACTCCCAGCTCATCGGTCACGGCCAGTCCGATGCGCCGGGAGCCGTGGTCCACCGCCAGGATACGGGTAACGCGCGGCGCTTCTGGCGGCGGAGTACTTTGGTTTTCCATATTGATGCCAGCAAGGGTATCCTAATTCCCACTCGCCTGACCTGCGAGTACCATAGGCGCAATGGCCGACCCACTCATCGACGAGTTCCGCCCGCCGGAGGTCCCGCAGCCCGGGGAGGCTGCCTTGCCACCACCGACCGGCCCGAAAGCACCCGACCTCGCCGAAGAGCGGCGGCGCGTGCAACGGATACAGGCAGCGTCGCTGGTCATTGTGGCATCCGCCGCGGTTCTCACCCTGATGTATGTCGCCAAGCTGATCCTGGTAGTTGTGCTGACCGCGATCCTGCTTTCGTTTGTGCTGGCCCCGGTGGTCGACGGACTGGCGGAACTCCGAATTCCAAAACAACTCGGCGCGTTCCTGGCCGTGTCATTTCTGGTGTTCTCCGTTGCAATCGTCTCGTATCTGTCTTACGCCCGCGCGCTGGACTTCCTCTCGGAGGTTCCGGAGTACCGCATACGTGTGCAGCAAATCATGAATGACATCCGGCAGAGGGCCGAACAGTTCGAGAGGACCACGGAAACCGTGCTGCCATCGGAGCCGGAGGACAAGAACTCCGTCACAATTCGAGAACGGAGCGGCTTGGGAAACTACCTCGGCCACAACGTGAGTGCGGTCTCGGAGATCTTCCTGTCGGTGTCGTTCGTCCCTTTCCTGGTTTACTTCATGCTGAGCTGGCAAGACCATGTGCGGGCGTCGTCGGTGATGCTGTTTCAGATGAAGAACCGCAATGCCGCCTATGTAACGCTGGGACTTATTGCTGCCATGATTCGCTCGTTCATTGTGGGTAATTTCATGATCGGCTTGTTTCTCAGCGCGGCCAGCATAATGGCGTTCGGACTAATGGGCTTGCCGTACTTCTATTTTCTGGGCGTCATCAGCGGCTTTCTCAGCCTGATCCCCTATCTGGGAGTGGTCCTCGCCATTCTGCCGCCGGTGATCGTGGGACTCGGTCATCTCACTACGGCAAGTTTCATCCTCACTTGTGCGCTGGTGGTGGGACTGCACCTGTTCGCGATGAATGTCCTTTATCCGATGGTGCTGGGAAAACGGCTGCGGCTAAACCCTTTGTCGTTGACCATGGCTTTGCTGTTCTGGGGATGGCTCTGGGGCGCGATGGGACTGCTGCTGGCGGTGCCGCTTACCGGTGCGTTGAAAATCATCTGCGACAACATCCCTCGACTGCGACCGATCGGGGACTGGATGGGCGAGTAGGCGCGCTTCCGGTTGTCGCTTGCGGTATAAATCGAACATACAGCACTTACCAGGGGGACGTTGTGACTGATATTAAGCAGCCGTTCAATCGCCGTGAGTTCATTCAGGGAGCACTGGCAGGCGCCACGCTTGCCGCACTGCCCATTAACGCCTTTTCCGCTGCCAACCCGGATATGCAGGCCGTACTGGCCCATGTCCCGAAGATGCACGACGAGAACGTCAAGCACCTGCAGGAGTGGATCGCACTGCCGTCCATCGCGGCCGAGAATCGCAATTATCCGCAGGGCCCGGAGTACATGGCCAAGCTGGCGCGCGAAGCAGGATTCGAGAACGTCGAGATCATCCCCACGTCCGGCAAGCCGGGAGTGTTCGGCATGCTGGATTCCGGCGCGCCCACGACAGTCGGCATTTACTTCATGTACGACGTGAAGCAGTTCGATCCGGCGGAGTGGTCGTCGCCGCCGCTCGAGGGCAAGATCGTCGATCACGCGGGGTTGGGCCGGGTCTGTGTCGGCCGCGGCGCCGTCAACCAGAAAGGCCCTGAGACGGCCTTCCTGAGCGCGCTGCGCGCCTTCAAGGCCGCCAAGGTGAAGTTGCCCGTGAACCTCGTCCTGGTGTGCGAAGGCGAGGAAGAGATTGGCTCGCCGCACTTCCCTGAGATTGTGAAGAATCCCAAGGTCATGGCCGAGCTGAAGAAGTGCATGGGCGTTTTCATGCCGTCCGCGGGACAGGGGCCCGACGGCAACGTGGAAATCGATCTCGGCGCCAAGGGAGTTGTGGAGTTGGAACTGGTTTCCACCGGCGAGAACTGGGGACGCGGCCCGAAGCACGACATCCACTCCAGCCTCGAAGCCACGGTGGACAGCCCCACCTGGCACCTGGTGCAGGCGCTCAACACCCTCATCAAGCCGGACGGGCACACGCCGGCGGTCGCCGGCTTCTTCGACAAGGCGAAGCCGTTGACCCCTGCTCAAGTCGACATGATTAAAGCCGTGGTTGCTCGGCGCAGTGAAGAGATGATGAAGAAACAGTTGGGCGTAGAGCACTGGGCGGGCGACAAAAACTACCTCGACGCCATGATCGCCCTGGAATCGCAGCCCACCATCAACATCGAAGGTCTGGTTGCTGGATACACCGGCCCCGGCGGAAAGACCGTTCTGGGACATCGCGCCGTGGCCAAGATCGACATGCGCCTCGTGCCCGACATGACCGCCTTGGGAACGCTGGCGCTGCTCAAAGAGCACCTCGCCAAGCACGGCTTCGGCGACATCGAGGTCAACATGAGCGGCGGCTACGATCCCAACCAGACCTCGCCCGATGCGAAGCTCATCCAAATGCAGATCGCGACCTACAAGAAGCTGGGCCAGGATCCGATGCTGTGGCCGCGCTCGGCCGGCTCGTGGCCGGGCTACATCTTCACCAACCCGCCGCTGAGCCTTCCCGCTGGGCACTTTGGATTAGGTCACGGCACCGGCGCGCACGCCCCGAATGAGTACTACCTGATCGACTCGACCAATCCGAAAGTTTCTGGTTTCGATGGAGCGGTGGGGTCGTTTGTGGAGTATTTGTACGCGCTGGCGTGATGGTTCGTATCAGGGCACGACCTCAATCGTGCCGACAGGTCACTTCTTCTTGACATGCCGTGCGGACTGAAGTCCGCACGGCCTTTTCCGTAGAACCGTCGTTTGGCAATCATCCAGCTCCAGCAACGGATGGGTGACTCCAAAACCGGGTTAAGGCATACTTGCCGCCATGCTGGCAGACGACTCTAAGGCGACCGCGACCCAGCGCATGATTTTCCGCGCCATGACGACGGAACAGCGGTTCCGTTTGGCCTTGGAAATGAGTGAATTTCTGCGCAATGTCGCGCTCGCGGGTTTGCGCAGCCGCCGTCCCGACCTCGACGCGAATGGCCTGTCTCGTGAACTGGCCCGCATCAGTATGGGTTGGCGCCTCCGCCGTAACACTCGAAGATCTGCTGCGGCGCCTCGTTCGCATACTCGAACGCGTCCAGGGGCCTTACCTGGTCACGGGTTCTATCGCCAGGACTGCCCATGGTCTGCATGTGAAGCGTGAGGCGAGCGAAGTCCGCCGGCTCACTCTTTTCATGAACGTGATAAATTAGCTCTCACTTTAAGGGGAAATCCGAGTGCATTTCCACCCATCGGAGGAACGCTCGATGAACACGTCCATGTTCGGGATCACCAAACGGCAGCTTGTCTGTCTCGCAGCCGTAACCTTCGTGCTGCCATTCACTACTATTCTTGCCCAGGTAAAGCAAGACACGCCAAGCGCCAAGCCCGAATCTGCCAAGACCGAGCAGCCCAATTCCGAACAATTTAAGCCAGAGCAGCAGGCCAGCAAGGGAACGGTCACCATTAGCGGCAATGTCATCAACTACGACGCATTCGCCGGCACTCTAGTCGTGCATCCCAAGGATTGGGACGACGTTCCCCAGAACGCCGACAAAGATGAGAAGAGCAAGCCTACCGAAGCCAGTATGTTCTACGTGGCCTATTTCAAATCCGACAACAAAGGGGCGCCGCGTCCGGTCACTTTCTTTTATAACGGCGGGCCCGGCTCCTCCACGGTATGGCTTCACATGGGTGCATTCGGACCGAAGCGTGTGATCACCGCTGACAACACCCACACTCCGGCCGCGCCCTATTCCGTGGTCAACAACGAATACAGCCTGCTCGATGCGACCGATCTCGTTTTTGTGGACGCGCCCGGCACCGGCTTTAGCCGCATCTCCGGAAAGGACAAGGAGAAAGCGTTCTATGGTGTGGACCAGGATGCGTGGGCCTTTGGTGATTTCATTTCACAATTTCTTTCCAAGTATGGGCGCTGGAATTCGCCCAAGTATCTGTTCGGAGAAAGCTACGGCACGATGCGCTCCGCAGTCCTCAGCAATATTCTCGAAACTGAGCGCGATGTCGACTTTAACGGCGTGATCCTGCTCTCGCAGATCCTGAATTTCTCCCTCGATTCGGATTTTCCTGACTTTAATCCTGGCGTTGATGTGGCCTACCAACTCAATCTGCCAACCTATGCCGCCACCGCTTGGTATCACCGCAAACTTCCCAGCCCTCATCCCGATCTGGCGCCCTTCCTTGCCGAAGTCGAGCATTTCGCCATGAACGATTACGCTCTGGCCCTTTTGGCCGGCTCCTCTCTTCCCCCGGAGCAACGCCAGGCCATCGCCGACAAGCTGCATGAATACACCGGCCTTCCGGTTGCATACATCCTGAAAGCCAACCTGCGCATCAACGGCGGAGAATTCTCCAAGAACCTGCAGGACGAAAGCGATCTCACCACCGGCCGCCTCGACACCCGATTTTCCGGACCCACATTTGATCCGCTCAGCAAAGGGGCTGAGTACGATCCGCAGTCAGCGGCCATTTCTTCCGCGTATGTTTCCGCCTTCAACGACTACGTGCGAAAAGACCTCAAATACGGCGAGAACAAGGAATACAAGCCGGAAATTAACGTATTCGGATCGTGGAGTTTCAAGCATCAGCCCCCTGGCGTGCCGTTCCCCTTACCGAGCTGGCCCAACGTAATGCTCGACCTTGCCACCGCCATGAAATACAACCCGCAACTCAAAGTCCTTCTGAACGCCGGATATTTCGACCTCGCGACTCCGTTCTACGAAGGTGTTTACGAAATGCAACACCTGCCGATTCCACCTAGTCTGCAGAAAAATATTGAGTTCAAATTTTACGAATCCGGACATATGGTCTACGCCCACGAACCCTCGCTGAAAGCCATCCACGAGAACGTCGCGGCGTTTATCCGTAGCAGCGATAATTTGAATACCAACTAGCAACTGGTCTCGGAAGCGGAACTCAGGGCGGGTGGCGAGGCCAGACACACTCAGACATGGGTGCCCAGTTTTCGCCCAGTTTTGGCTTGGGCGCGGCCCTTTGGTAGGTCGACGCCTGACAAGTGAACTTCGCTTTCTGGATTACTAAGGTAAAATCACCATTTCCTTGGTAACCCAGCGATCCCTTTGACCCATCCCGAGCTTCGTTTGGGCCACCCGGACTTCGCTCCGCCCGGCAAATCCCGTAAAATCAAACGTTGGCAATGATCCCGCTCATAGCGGTGTAGGAGTTTTCAATGGCACACATGGTGAATTGCGCAAAGTTGGGACAGGAAATGGAGGGCCTCGACGAGCCGCCCTTCGACGGCCCCCTGGGACAGCGTATCTACGACAATGTCTCGAAGCTCGCCTGGGAGCAGTGGCAGGAGCACATGAAGATGCTGCTCAACGAATACCGTCTGCAGCCCTGGAAGAAAGAGCACCAGGAGTTCATCGTGCAGCAGATGGAAGCCTACTTCTTCGGCGAAGGCGCAGAGAAGCCCGCGGACTACGTTCCTCCGGCACACTAATCCCTGTTACGTCTGCGGCGCATACACCGCCCAGCCGCGCGGACCGGCCCAGAAGTCGCCGTACCCGTCGCCCGTCGTCCACTTGGTAGCAGGACGATCGTTGTCGTGCCCTCCCCAAGCCACAGGCTCGAAGCGGACTCCGTGCCATTGCGTCTGCACCGTCGCTCCATTCCACGAGTCCCCGCGATTGTTGAGTACATAGACAAGCCCCGGGATGGCTGGCGTCGCCGGTACGCTGCATGATGTACACATCGTCGCGGTGAACAGCACCTCCGTCTCTCCGCCCGCATATTTCTCATGCGCCGAAACCAGCGCCGCGATGCCGTTGGGCGTACCGGTGCCTGCGAGTCCAGCGTTATACCAATCCTGCCAGAAGACGCTGGGATAGCCCTCGTGCGTCAAAATAAAGCTGTAGGCCATCAGCTTGTCGTGCAGTATCGCGCTGCCGTCGTCGCGAATGGTGTCGTGGTTATCGACAAACGTCACCGCATGTAGCGGATAACTCTGCACAACCGTCCCGGGCTGGGCCAGCGTATTCAGGCTGAAGCCGTACGTATCGCATAGATCTTTCAGCCGGTAATGAAGTGCGAAATCGAACGCCGACACCGGGTTGTCCATGAAGGTGTTGATGGAGTTGAGCCAATCGTCGGTGCTGCGCGCGTTGTCCCAGCATTCCCCCACCACGAACGGATAAAAGCCCTGCGCCGATTTGTTGAGGTAGCGCAGCTCGGCGATCGACTTCACCATCCACGGGCCGTAACCCTTCACAAAGTCGAAGCGGAAACCGTCGTAGCCCAGGGCTTCCACCATCCATTCCGCCAGGTTGATCACTTCCTCATACACCTTGGGATTGCGATGGCAGAGGTCCGGCATATCGCCGAAGGTCATTTCGTCATATCTTTCGTACGGAGAAGGATGGAAATACGTCCAATCGCGCGGGAACTTGCCGCTGCCGGGATTGAACTTCGTCCATCGCGTGTTGCCATCGAGCGGGTTCGGCTCCTGGGCATCGCCGCCATTGTTGTGATTGATCACCAGGTCGGCGTACACCTGCATATTGGCCTGCGTGGGCAACGTTGATCAGCGCCACCAGCTCAGACTGGTTGCCATACCACGTTTTTACGCGGCCTTTCTGGTCGATGTCACCCAGATCGTAGTAGTCGTAAGGGTCATAGCCCATCGACGGTCCGCCGATGTTGGCCGCCTTGCATGCCGGAGGCAACCAGAGTGCGGTGATGCCGGCCTGTTGCAGCTCCGGAATCTTGCCGGCGACAAAATTCCACCATGTGCCATCCTGATTCTCCAGGGCTGGACAGTTCCAGTAAAACGCTTGAAAGAGAACTCCCATCGCGGCCACCTCCGATGATGAGAGGAGAGCATAGCGCAAATCGTCGCCGAAGTTTGCAAACGGCGCATGAAATTTCGGAATTGGAGCGATTGAAGAAATTGATGAGCGGGCGGTGGAGTCGAGCGACCTGCTTTCGTCCCTACCGGCGACCGGCTACTGGCTACTATCTTCACTCCCCAGCGGCAAGAAGTACTGCGTGCCGCGAATGGGCTCGCTCACCCGCCGTAGCAGTGCCTGCAGGTCCTCGCTGCGCTCCACGAAGTCAATCTCCGAGGTGTTGACGATCAGCAGGTCCGACGAGGTGTAGTGGAAGAAGAAGTGCTCGTAGGCCTTGACGACTTCTTCGAGGTAGTCCTCGTTGATGGCCTTTTCGCCCGGAGCGTTCTTCTTCTTCAGCCGCTTCTTCAGCACCTCGGGCGAGGCCTGAAGGTAGATGACGAGGTCCGGCGCCGGAATGTTCTGCCGGAACAAGTCGTAATAGCGGTTGTAAACCTCCAGCTCGTGATCGCTCAGGTTGAGGCAGGCAAACAGCTTGTCTTTCTCGAAGATGTAATCGGCAACGACCGTCTTGTTGGGATTGCGCTTCACATCCAGCGCGGCCAATTGGTCATACCGCGCGATGAGAAAGGCAAACTGCGTCTGAAAGGCCGCGCCGCGCTCCCCAGCATAAAAGCTCTTGAGGAAGGCGTTGCTCTCCGGCTCGCTGATGCGCTGCGCGTGCAGGGTCTCGGCAATCACCTTGCACAGCGTGCTTTTGCCGACTCGGATGGGGCCTTCAACAGCGATATACCGCGGTGGTTCGAACAGGTTTGCCATGGGAGGATACGTTTCGCAGAATATCGTTCCGCCGCACCTGTGGCAATGACACTGTGGCGACCTTTTGTGGAAACCCGCCGGAAGCTCGGTCGGCCGTGTTCGTAGCCCTTTTAGAATCAACACCGCCGGGCGCGGTTTTTTCTATCCACTATCCACTGCCCACTATCCACTCTTAGAATCAATCTCGATGATTGCGGAAATCGCCGGAGGTGTCGCAGTCGCAGGCCTCGCCACCTGGCTCGGATTCGAGTCCATGTGGCCGACCTTGCACCTCTACGGCCGCTCGTTCGTCGGATTGCCGCCGCGGCGGGCTCGCGCCAGCTCGCACTCACCTACGATGACGGCCCCAACGATCCCGACACGCTTCGGTTGATGGAAGTGCTGGGGAAGCATGAGGTGAAGGCCACGTTCTTCGTCCTCGGCCGCTTCGTCCAGCAGAAGCCGCACATCGTCCGCGCACTGGCCGAAGCCGGGCACACTGTCGGCAACCATAGTTGGGACCACCCGCGGCTCATCTTCACCAGCGACACCGAGACTCGCCGGCAGATCGAGACAACCCAGGCTGCGGTCTTCGATGCCTGCGGTGTCACACCGACCTTGTTTCGCCCACCCTACGGCGGACGCCGCCCGGGAACGTTGCACGCCGTTCGCAAGCTTGGCCTTGAGCCGGTCATGTGGAACGTCACCTGCTACGACTGGAAGGCGACCTCCGCCGACAAGGTATTCGCCCACGCGCAACGCCAGATTCGCGGCGGCGACGTCATCCTGATGCACGATGGCGACCAGGCCCGCATGGGTGCCGACCGCAGCCACTCCATCGAAGCCACCGACCGCCTCATCAGTCACTACAGAGCGGAGGGCTATGAGTTCGTGGCCGTGCCCGAGATGATGGCGGCCACCCGTCAGGCCAGCCCAGCCGTTTAGCTCACCGTTCAAACGCAAATAAACTCAAACACTTTCCCTCCCTCATCCGTCCTAGCGAATGAGAACGGAATAGCATGTCGCATGAGTGCACAATGGTGGCGAATCCGGTCCGTGTCGCCAGCGCCCGGGAGCGCGCGGAAAGCTTGAACGAAGCAGCCGGCCAGTCCGTTGATCTGGAGTCGAGCGTTCGCCAGTACACCCGGCTGGTCTTCAAGATCGCCTACGGTGTATTGCGAAACTCGCACGACGCCGAAGACGTGGTACAGGAGACCTTTCTTCGCGCCCATCGCGATGGCATGCAGTCCGTCCGCGACACCCAAGCCTGGCTCGCGACCGTCGCGTTCCGGCTCGCCATCGACCGTAAGCGCAAGCCAGAACCGCTCGATATCAGCGACTTCGAACTCCCGTCCACCGGACCCGATGCCGAACATGTCGCCATCCACCTGCAAAGGTCGAGCCGCATCCACCGCCTTATCACCGCTCTGCCCGATGACCTGCGTTACCCGCTCGTTCTCTCTGCCCTCGAAGAGCTGAACTCGCGCCAGATTGCCGACATGCTCGGCATCAACGAATCCTCGGTGCGCGGACGCATCATGCGCGCACGCCAAATCCTGAAAGAAAAACTGGCTGCAACGGAAACAAGACGATGAATCACGACGAACATCTCGACAATCTTCTCGACGAGGCGCTGAGCGAATACCGCGATGCCGAGCCGCTCGCCGGACTCGAAGATCGCGTGCTTCACCGGATCGCGAAAGCGAACGAAGAGCAAAAGGCCACGTGGCTGCGCTGGGCTATCGCTGCGGCTTGCGCCGTCGTGGTAGCGCTCGCAGCCTGGATCGGTATTGCGCGGCGGCCTATCGAGACGCATGCCCCTGACAGCGTGGCGACCGCGAAGCCCGCCGAACAAGCGCCCGCGCAAGCTCCGGCTCCGGTGGTGAGGGCTCCGGTGGTGACGGCCCGCCGGGCATCCAAGGTCGTACTGCCGGCCACGCCGACAGTTCGAGCCACCGAAGCTCGGGCCAAACCCTCGGTTTTCCCACTGCCAACGCCGCTAACGGCGCAGGAGCGCGCGTTCGTGACTGCCTTGAACCAGTCCTCGAGCGCGGTGCCCGCTGCGTCGGAAGAGGACAAGGCGATCACCATCGCAGAAATTGAAATCAAGCCGCTTTCCATCGGCGGCATTTCGTCTTCAGAAGACTCAGGAGAAAAGCAATGAAGCGCGTACTGATACTAGTTATTGCTATATGGATTGCGGCGCCCGTGTTGGCGCAGGAAGTGATGACGCCGAAGCCACCCGCGCCGCGTCACTTCTACAAGCTCACGTATGTACTCAAGGAATTCGACGAAAGCAAGATGGTCAACCAGCGCAGCTTCGTATTGATGGCCAGCACGGGCGACCGCTACACCTCGCGTATGCGCGCCGGTTCGCGCTTCCCGGTGCGTGACGAGGGCAAGACCAACTACGTGGATGTGGGGGTGAATCTCGACAATCGCCTCGAAGACACGGCGGAAGGACTTGCCCTGGAAGTAAATGCCGAGATTTCTTCCGTGGGCAACGACTCAACCGCCAGCGGCAGCGCGCCGATTATTCGTCAGGTGCGCACCAATGCGTACGCGGTCGTCGCCATGAACAAACCGGTCACAATGTTCGACATCGACGACCCGGCCAGCCGCCATCGCTTCGAACTGGAAGTCACCGCCGTCCCGCAACACTGACCGCTACACCCGCTTCAGCGCTTCTTTGGCGGCGGCGATGGTGGTATCGATGTCCTGCGGCGTGTGGGCCACACTGAGGAAGGCGGCTTCGAACTGCGACGGCGGCAGCCAGATTCCGGCGTTCAACATTGCGTTGTGGAAGCGGCCGAACTTGGCGGTATCGCAGGTGGCGGCGGTGTCCCAATCGGTGACGGTCTTGTCGGTGAAGAACCACGTAAACATGGAGCCGACGCGGTTGGCGGCCATTGCGACACCCGCCGCCTTCGCGGCTTCGAGCACGCCGGCTACGAGCTTTCCGGCATATTCGTCGAGCTGGCGGTAGTACTGCTGACGGTTTTGCTTGAGCTGCGTCAGCATGGTGATGCCCGCGGCCATGGCCAGCGGATTTCCGCTGAGGGTTCCGGCCTGATAGACCGGGCCGAGCGGAGCGACCATGTCCATGATCTTCGCCGGGCCGCCGTAGGCGCCGACGGGCAGGCCTCCACCGATGATCTTGCCCATCGTGACGAGGTCGGCCTTGATGCCGTAAAGCTCCGACGCGCCGCCGAAGGCAAGGCGGAAGCCGGTCATCACTTCATCGAGGATGAGCACCGTACTTTCGCGCTCGGTAATGACTCGCAGGGCTTGCAGGTATCCGGGCTTTGGCGGCACGCATCCCATGTTCCCCACCACCGGCTCAACGATCACGCACGCAATCTGGTTCTTGTACTTGGCGAAGGCCTCATGCACCGCGGGAACGTCGTTATACGGCAGAGCCAACGTGAACTGGACGAACTCTTCGGGCACGCCTGCCGAGCCGGGAATGCCGAGCGTGGCCACGCCCGAGCCCGCCTTCACCAGCAGAGCATCGCTGTGACCGTGGTAGCAGCCTTCGAACTTCACGATGTACTTGCGATTCGTATAAGCCCGCGCCAGCCGGATGGCGGACATGGTGGCTTCGGTGCCGGAACTCACGAAGCGGACTTTCTCGACCGCCGGAAACGCTTCGGTGACCAGCACAGCCAGGTCGGCCTCGGTCGGGGTGGAGGCGCCGAAGCTGGTGCCCTTGCGGGCAGCATGGATGATGGCGTCGATTACGTCGGGGACGGAGTGGCCGAGGATGAGCGGGCCCCACGAGCCGACGTAGTCGATATAGCGGTTGCCGTCGGCATCCCACACGTAAGCGCCTTCGCCGCGAACCAGGAAGGGCGGCTCTCCGCCAACGGAGCGGAAGGCGCGCACAGGGGAATTGACCCCGCCGGGAATGAGCTTTTCGGCTCGCTTCTGAAGCGCACGGGACTGATCGAAGTTCAAGGCCATGATGAAGCGTTCCAATTCGGGAAGGATTTCTGCACAAATCCGCAACTGTGCGAACTCTGGAATATATCAGGGATGGCCGCCGACCTCCTATGAGTCAAGTCACACAGCCATCACGACTTCGGACCAAGAGGACGCACAAACGCGAAAGCGAATTACCTTTCCCGCGTGGCTGCGTCCAACTGGCTGGATAATGGACGATCCGCCAGGCATCCGGTAGTCGGCAGATTTACCGCATCCGGAGGATGGGGCGGTCATCCAAGCATATGTATAATTATCGGAAGCAGCTCCGGGCAGCGAGCGTAACTGCCTGACCTTCCAGCGAATTAGCGCAATCACCCATGGCAAAGCCTATTAAGCTCGTCGTCCTCGGTCTTTCCTTTCTGTTAGCTACGCTGGTTGTGGCCGGTGGATTAGGGGTAAAGGCCAGCACCAACAATAACGGGGATTCCTACCGCCAGATCGAAGTGTACAGCGAAGTGCTGTCGCGGATCCGGACGGAATACGTGGAAGACCCAAACGTCACAGCGGTCACGAACGGCGCCCTGCATGGACTGTTGGAGTCGCTGGACGCCAATTCCAGCTATCTCGACCCGACCGAGTACAAGGACTACAAGCAGCGCAAGAACGAGGGCAAAGCAGGCATTGGCGCCACGCTGTCGAAGCGCTTCGGCTATGCGGTGGTGGTCTCGGTGATTCCGGGCGGGCCGGCAGACAAGGCCAGCGTGGACAGCGGCGACATTCTCGAAGCGATCGAGGGTAAGAGCACGCGCGATATGTCGCTGGCGGAGATTGACGGAATCCTCGCCGGGCAGCCTGGCTCGGTCATCAATGTGTCGGTGGTGCGTCCGCGCAAGGCAACCCCGGTGAAGACGCCAATCACCCGCGAGATTGTGGCCGACCCGCCGGTCACCGCCAAGATGCTCGATGACGGCATCGGCTACATCAAAGTGGACGACTTTCCCAAGGGGCGTTCGCAGGAAGTGGCCGCCAAGGTAAAAGAGCTGGAGAAGGACGGGGCCAAGAAGCTGGTCCTGGATCTGCGCTACTCGGGCGATGGCGACGAGGATGAAGGTATCGCCACGGCGAACCTGTTCCTGAACCACGGGATGATCTCGTACCTGCAGGGCCAGAAGTATCCCAAGCAGACCTTCAACGCGGACCCCCAGAAAGCGATCGCGCCCAACCTGCCGCTGGTGGTACTGGTGAATCGCGGAACGGCGGGCCCGGCGGAGATCGTGGCGGCGGCCATCATGGAGAACGGCCGCGGGGACGTTGTCGGCGACAAGACATTCGGCTCGGGTTCCATCCAGAAAGTCATCGAGATGCAGGACGGCTCGGCGCTGATGCTGTCGGTGGCGAAGTACTACTCGCCTTCGGGCAAGGCGCTGCAGGACACGGCGATCACGCCTAATATCCTGGTGGCGGATAATTCCGACGACCTGCTGGTTCCCGATGAGGACGAGAACGCTCAACCCGACGAGAAGCAGGAAGAAAAAGACAAAAAGGCAGCGCCCGACGACCAGTTGAAGCGCGCCATTGATGTGCTGAAGAACCCGGCGCAAGCGAAGCCGACACAGAAACCTGCTTAGTACGATCCTGTTCCGAAATACGCGAGCCGCGGACTGAGTTCCGCGGCTTTTATTTTCCCAGCTCGCGATCGAAGAAATCGGCCATCAAGTGGTGGGCTTCCCTGGACTCAGGAAGGTTCCATTCGTTCCAAAAGGCGTGCCACAGGCCGTCGAACACGACCAACTGGGCGTTGACACCAGCGCGAACGAATGCTCGCTGCAGATTAACTGTGTTGCTGAGCAGCATGTCGCGTCCGCTGGTGAGGAAGAGCGTCGGAGGGAATCCCTTGAGGTCCGCATAGATCGGCGACAACACTGGATCGGTGAGCGGGGTGTTTCCAATGTAGGCGGTGTCGGGTTTATCGGTCGGCGGATCGAGCGGCCCCGACAAACCCCTGAGGGCATACATAGACCTCGAGTCGCCGATCTTGCTGAAATCGCCGCTCCCCGAGAAGATACCAAGCGCGGCGGGCAGAGGCAGATTCAGTTGTCGTAAACGTGAAGCTACCTCACCTGTGAGAATTGCGCCCGCCGAGGTTCCGTAGATGCCGATGTTCTCGGGCTTGTAGGTCTTCAGTAGTTCCTTGTAGACCGTCACTGACTCATTCAACGCAGTGGGAAATGGGTGCTCGGGAGCCAGCGAATAGAGGACAGCAACTACCTTCGTTTGTGTCAGGTTGGCGACCGGTATTGATTCGATTTCCGAGCCCCAGTCGGCGTTGAAGCCACCTCCGTGAAGATTGATCAGCACGCGGTTCTGTTTCCCAGGTGGGATTGTGAGCGGGGTGACGATTCGTACCGGCACGTCGGCGATCTTGGCGTCGGTGATGTTGACCGGGTAGGTCTTGCGCATCTGTTCGCCGCCGTTCACCTGCCAGGCGGAAGCTTGGGCACGGCGCTTAGCGAGGTCCTCGGGTTCCGGCGTATCGGGAATCGCGACCGCGACGGCCTTCTGTGCTTCGGGACTCAACGTATCGGGCACGGGAACGACGCGGGTAATGTGAGCGGTGCCCTGCGAGTCTATGAAGCTGGTGTCGGATTGAGGCGGCAGGCGCTTGAGAGTAGTCTCCTGGGCGACGACGGACACAACCGTTAGCAGGACGAAACAGGCAAAAACAGCGGCTGCAACGGAGGGCCTACGAGCGATCACGCGGTCCACCAAATAGAGGTTCGAAGACATGTCCGAATTCCTGCGCCGCGCGGACTAGAGCAGTTCCTTAGTAGTTATATCCCAGTGGGTTGAGGGGCAGTACATTGGGGTTGGCGATCTTCGCAACCCACGATGCCGCGAGCCTATTCCGACGATTTGCGCTGCAAGCTTCTGGAGGCCTACGAGGCCGGACAGGGGAGCTTGCAGGAGTTGGCGAAGCAATTTCGAGTCAGTTGGGGGTACAGCAAGAAGATTCGTGCCCAGCAGTTGCGGACGAAACGGAAGGAGCGGCCCCAGCAGCTGCGCCATGGTCCGGCCAGCCGCTTGACGCCGGCCGTGGAGCAACAGTCTGCGGTCCGCGCTCCGGCAGCAGCCCGACTTGAGCTTGGCCGAAGTGCAACAGCGACTGGCGGAGCGAGCGGGCATCGGCATCAGCCGGTCGCGCTTGTGGGTATGGCTGCAGCGACTGGGCTTGCGTCATAAAAAAAATCGCTCCGGGCGCAAGAACAGGACAGCGGGGAGAACCTCTGGCGCCGGCAGAGCTGGTGGGAACAGGTAAGCGAGTTGGATCCGGCTTGTCTGGTGTTTCTCGACGAGAGCGGCGTCACCACCGAAATGACGCGCCGCTATGGTTGGGCGCCGCGACCGGAACGCGTTTCGGAAGCGGTTCCCGCCGGCCACTGGCGCACGCTGACGGTGCTGGCCGCGCTGACCTCGGCTGGCGTGCTCGCCAGCATGAGCATCGAGTCGCCCACCGATGGCGATGTCTTTCTCGCCTTTGTGGAACAGGTGCTGGCGCCGCGGCTGGAACCCGGGCATGTCGTGATCCTCGACAACCTGAGTGCTCACAAGGTTGCTGGTGTCCGCGAATTGATCGAAGTCCGCGGGGCGCAACTGCTCTATCTGCCGCCCTACTCGCCCGACCTTAACCCTATCGAAATGGCTTGGTCCAAGCTGAAACAAAGGCTGCGCGGCGTGAAGGCCCGCGTCCTGGAACAGCTCGAACCCGCCCTCGCCGACGCCTTGTCTGCGATTACCCCTCAGAACGCACAAGCGTTCTTCCGTCACTGCGGCTATGGGATACAGCAACTATGAAAATGCTCTAAATTCCGCGCGGCGAATCAAAGATGAAGCTCGTAAGGCACGGATAAAGCCGTGCCCCTTCAAATCACGCAGACGGAAGTGTCCCTAGGCGTTGATCGGCATGCCGAAGACGGCGTTGGCGGCGTCGAGCATGGCCTCTGACAATGTGGGATGCGCGTGGATGATGTTGGCCAGGTCTTCGGCGGTGCACTCCATCTCCAGAGCCACTACGGATTCAGCAATCAGCTCGGTCGCGGTCGGGCCGATGATGTGGACACCGAGAATCTCGCCGTGCTTCTGGTCGGTAACGATCTTCACGAAGCCTTCGTGCTGGCCGACGATGCTGGCGCGGGAGTTCGCGGTGAAGGGGAACTTGCCGACTTTCACGTCGTAGCCCAGTTCTTTGGCTTTGGCCTCGGTGAGCCCGACGCTTCCGATCTCGGGATGGCAGTAAGTGGCGTTCGGAATACGCAGCTTGTTGATGGGTTTCGCAGGCTTACCCGCGATGTGCGTGACCGCCACGATGCCTTCCATCGCGCCGGCGTGGGCCAGTTGGGGATAGCCCATCGCTATATCGCCGATGGCGTAGATGCCGGGCTCGGCGGTCTGCATGTACTGATCCACTTTCACGAAGCCGCGCTCGACTTCGATCTTGGTCTTCTCCAGGCCCACGTTCTCGGTGCGCGGGGCGCGTCCTACGGCGATCAGGACCTTGTCGGCCTCGACTTCTGCTGCTTGCCGTCAACCGTGAAGGTCACGGCGACGCCGTCTTTGGTGCGCTCGACGGTTTCGACCTTGGCGTTGACGAACCCGTTGATGCCGCGCTTGCGGTACACCCGCATCAGTTCCTTGGAGACTTCCTCGTCTTCGACCGGAACGTAGCGGGGCAGCATTTCGAGGATGGTGACGTCGCTACCGAAGGACTTGTAGATGCTGGCGAACTCGACACCTACCGCGCCAGAGCCGATAACAATGAGCGACTTGGGAATGTCGTTAAGGCTGAGAATCTCGATGTTGGACAGGATGCGGTCGTCGGCCTTGAGTCCGGGCAACATGCGGGCGACCGAGCCGGTTGAAAGAATCAGGTTCGTTGCACTGACGGTCGATTTGCCAGTTTTGCCTTCGACTTCGACGGTGTGGACTCCTCCCTTGGCCGGACCTGTGAGCTTGCCGTAGCCCTCGATGACGGTCACTTTGTTCTTCTTCATCAGGAACTGGAGACCTTTGGCGTGCTTGTCGACGATGCCCTGTTTGCGCTTCTGGATAGTGCCCCAATTCAGGGTGGCACCGCCCAGGTTCTCGATGCCGAGCGAGTCGCCGTCTTTCACGTGGTCGTAGACTTCGGCATTGAAAAGCAAGGACTTAGTCGGGATACAGCCGACGTGAAGGCAGGTTCCGCCGAGGTAGGGATCTTTCTCGATGAGGGCGGCCTTCAGCCCAAGCTGTCCAGCGCGAATGGCGGCGGTGTATCCGGCAGGGCCGCTGCCGATGATGGCTACGTCGTAGATTGTGTCAGCCAATGTGGTGCTCCGTTCTACAAGAAGTTATGAGTGCCCCAAGACGAATAGATGATTGTAAATCAGGAAGGAAGCGGGGGCGGCAGTGGATGGTGGTTAGTGGATCGTGGTCAGAAAAAGCAAGAAGATTGACCGTGGAGGCATCCTTCGACTGCGCTCACGGCAGGCTTCGCGCACGGTGAAAAACTGGTCAAAATACAAAAGCCACCACAGAGACACAGAGGCACGGAGGACATCGGTAAAAATCAAAGCGACCGTTGCTATAAGCTTGATTCTTGCAAACGACTCAGCGTACAGAATCCATTACCCAAGAAATGCTCATGAAAACTTCGTCTTGGCTTCGCGTATTGCTCTTATCCGCTTCGCTTCTCGCTGTCGCCAATGCTGCCCAGCCGCCCACCATGCGCCTGGACTATTACCACACCGGCAACGCTACCACCGAGACGTTTAGTTTTGATCGTGTGGTGATCGAACCTCTGCCGTGGCCGGGCAACATGGCAAAGACCATCGACGACACCAACCTCGGGAACTACTTGTTCGAGGTGCGCGACGCAGCCAGCGACAAGCTGCTGTATTCGCGCGGGTTCGGCTCCATCTTTAGCGAGTGGGCCGACACTGCGGAGGCGAAGAAGCTGAACCGCACGTTTTCCGAATCGCTGCGGTTTCCCGCACCCGGCGCTCCGGTAAAGATCGTGTTGAAAGAACGGAGAGAGAGCAAAGAGGTGGACTTCCATGAAGTCTGGACGGCGACCGTCGATCCCAAAGACAAATTCATTGACCGAGCTAAGCCGCCGTCACCGGGGCCGCTGCTGACGCTGCAGAAAATGGGCGAGCCCCAAACCAAGGTCAATCTGCTGATGCTGGGTGATGGCTACACCGCAGCCGAACGCGGCAAGTTCGCGAAAGACGCCAAGCGCGCCCTGGAAATCCTGTTCTCGCGCTCGCCGTTTAAGGAGCATCGCAAAGACTTCAATGTCTGGGGGCTGTGTCCGGCGGCGGCGGAGTCGGGCATTTCGCGCCCGTCCACCGGCGTCTATCGCAACTCGCCGATTGGCACCTCGTACGACACCTTCGGCAGCGAACGCTACATGATGACCACCAACAATCGCGCGCTGCGAGAAGTGGCGTCGTTCGCGCCGTATGAGTTCATCTAGTCTTGTGAGTCATAAATAGGTTTCATATATAAATGAGATGTTCTATGGTGAGGTATGAAGCCTCGTCGTGGACGTCCGAAGAAGCATGAATTGGTCGTAAGCCCGGCGCAGGGGATCGAGTTGCAGCGCCTTGCACGACAGTCGCGCAGTGCCCGGTCAGTGGCCTTCCGAGCCCGGATCATTCTGGAATGTGCGACCGGAGCCAGCAACGCAGCGGTCGCTGCCAAGCTGCGCACCACGGGCTTTACGGTGGGTCTTTGGCGTAACCGTTTCATTGCCGAAGGGGTCGTTGGTCTGGGCGATGGGCCGCGTCCTGGGGCGCCGCGTGAGATTGGCGATGAGAAGATCGAACGGGTGGTGCGGCTGACCCTGGAGAAGACTCCGAAAGGAGTTACCCACTGGTCCAGCCGCATGCTGGCCGCCAAAACCGGATTGAGCCAGTCCACCATCAGCCGCGTCTGGCGAGCCTTCGGTCTGAAACCGCACCGCACGGAGAATTTTCAGTTATCGAGCGATCCCTTGCTGATCGACAAAGTGCGGGACATTGTCGGCCTGTATCTTGATCCACCCCATCATGCCCTGGTGCTGTGCGTGGATGAGAAGTCGCAGATCCAGGCTCTGAGCCGTACCCAGCCGGTGCTGCCCATGCGGGCTGGACAGCTGGAGAGGCGCACCCACGACTACCAGCGACACGGCGTTACCAGCCTGTTTGCGGCCCTCGATATTGCCACCGGCAACGTTCTCGGCAAATGCTACCGTCGTCATCGCTCGGTGGAGTTCCTCGACTTTTTAAAAAGGATCGACGCGGCAGTTCCCGCCGACATGGAAGTCCACCTGGTGCTGGACAACTACGGCACCCATAAAACTGCCCTGGTCCGCCAGTGGCTGCAGAAGCGGCCTCGCTATCATCTGCACTTCACCCCTACCCATGCTTCCTGGCTCAACCAGGTCGAGCGCTGGTTCGCACTGCTGACCCAACGCCAAATTAAACGCGGCTCGCATCACAGTGTTCAGCAACTGGAAGCCGCAATCCGAGAGTTCATCACTGCCCATAACCAGCAGCCCAAGCCCTTCCACTGGACCAAGTCGGCAGATCAGATACTGGCCTCCATCGCCCGCTTCGCTACTGCCACTCTCGCCGCTCAATCACATCCAAATTATGCTAGAAATCAATGACTCAGGAGACTAGATCCTGGCGAATTCCGGCACCTATGGCGGAGGCGGAATCTTCAATCTCTACGCCACGGTCGCCATCGACAATCATTGGGCGGGCTACCTCTTCGTTCACGAGTTCGGCCATCACTTCGCCGGACTCGCCGACGAGTACTACACCTCCGATGTGGCCTATGAGTCGAGACGGAGAGCACTGAGCCGTGGGAGCCGAATGTTACTGCCTTGCTCGATCCAGCAATGCTGAAATGGAAAGACCTGGTGCACCGGCACGCCCGTACCCACGCCTTGGCAGAAAACGGCATTCGAGCCTATGAGTATGACATCCAAGCCAGCGGCGCAAGCTCCGGGCCGAGAACCGTCCCGAGGCGGAAATGAATGCCCTGTTCGAGAAAGAGAAGAAACACTGGATGCGCTGCTGGGGACAGATGAGTATTCCGGCCAGGTTGGAGCTTTCGAAGGCGCGAATTACGAGGCAAGGGATACTACCGTCCGGAAGAGAATTGCATCATGTTCACGCGATGAGAAGTTCTGCGCGGTCTGTCAGCGAGGCATCGAGCGGATTATTGGGATGTATGCGGCAGAGTGAGGGACAGAAGCAAACCGGACATGATAATCGTCGTTACATTCATACGAAGGTGAATCTGGAAGTGGAAGAACGAATGAACAGCTCGCGTCGAAAGAAGGTTGTGAACGCAGGTGTAGTAGCTGTCACGCTTCTGTTCTCCAGTTGTTTTTCCACAGGGCAGAAAGACACGGGCCAGAGCCCACTCCGGAAGTACGGATCAACCTCACTGAGCTGGGCCTGCCGAATGGTTTCTTTTCCACAAAAGATGAGGGGCCGAGGACGATCATTGGGTATCGCTTTGTTGTTTGGTTAAACAGCGAGGAGGTAGCCGTCGGGTTCAACACAAGCCCTAATTCCAGGGAGGTGCCCGACCGTAGGGTCGATGGATCGGCCCGGCTACTGGTTTTCACTGTTGGCGGTGTGTTGAAGGCAAAGCGGACGTCCCCTATCTCGCCGATGGGTACGGGGAATTGGTGGCCGAGGGCGAGGCAACGAATGGCCCCAATGGCACTCTGCTTTTCCGAATACAGTCGGTGAATCTTGGACAAGGAGGGCAGGAACGAATCGAAGTCTAGCATCCTGGTGATCGATGCGAATTTAAAAGACGTTGCGCGCATCGAACGTTTCTTGGACCAGACGACCTTTGTCGATCACGCTCTTGTCTTCCAGGATGGTTTTACGCTAGGCCAATCACGAACCTACGACGTCTTGGACGGCGCTCGGCTATCGCAGGAAAAGCATTGGCACGAGGAGTGGCCGATCGACGCAAGAGATCGTAAATTCGGGGAACACGGGCTGGCATATATGGTGTGCCAACAAGAGCTGCGACCGAACGAGTATGTCTCGACAAGAATTGTCTACGCGGGCGCGAAGCAGCGATGCAAGATGATCGCAGAAAGTGAAGATCGAACCACTTGGGAGGTTGCACTTAAAGATGGCGAAACAGCCTCCATTATTGGTCTATTGGGGGATGGAAGTGTCGCCGGCCAGATCTTTGAACACGAAAGAGGAAATAATGCAGGACATCTGGTCATCTGGAGGAAGAACCAGAGTACAGAGTTGTTGCCATGGATTCCGAGAAGCGATTGCGGGTCTGTCCAAAGTGCTACTTCGGATTTTTCGCGCTACGCGACATTCGCAACGTGCAACGACCGCAGCGACAGCGGTCGCTGGATTGTCTTGGATAGGTCTTTACCAACTCCGCTTGTGAATCGACGGTTTCCGAAAAATGGGCGTGCGGCCCTCTCTCCCGATGGATTGCATTATGCCACCCTTGAATCCGGAGAACTACGCATCTACTCCTTATCAAAGCCCCATTAGACTCGGCGACATGGCTAAGCAGAACTCAATTCCAAACGAAGCCCAAGCAATCCACCGCGTGATTCCAGACCTGACCGAGGCTTCTTTTCACCCCCACTAAAGGTGGTCGCCGCCGCATTCAGCGGTCAGCGAAAGGGTTCTCGACCTTGAGCTGGCGAAATCGCTGTCCATGCTGAAAGTCCTCGCTGTAAAGAATTCCGCAGCCGCCTTCGATGGCGGAAGCCACAATCAGCGAGTCGTACCATGACAACCGGTGGCGATCGGCCAGGCGCAGCGCTTCCGAAATGAGCGCCTGTGAAGAGTGGACAGCCAGCAAGGGCCGCAAAACCGTACCGAGATACTGTTCGGCCTCCGGCACGCTCATGGGTTGCGCGAATCGCCGCAACGCGACATTGAAGAACTCCTGCACGACCTGGTAGCTGACAATGCCCTTGCGGGTGGACACGGCCTCGCGAATAAGTTGGGTCGCGCGCCGTTGTTTATCGGCGGCACCCGGGTCAAAGGAATAGACGAAGACGTTGGTGTCGAGAAAGAACCTAGCGCTCATTCATCTCGTCCCGGGTGAAACGACGACCCGCTTGGACGTGACCCAGGCGGCGCATGAGGGCGTCCACCTCTTCGCTGCTTCCCGCCTGTGCGGTAAATTGCACCAGCCACTCGCGGAAGGCAGCATTCAGCGTCTTGCGCTGTGCGCGCGCCACTAGGCGGGCCTGTTCGATGAGGTCTTCATCGGCGCTCAGAGTGACGTTCTTCATACGATAATAGTGTACACGAATCTCGTGCGACCTCACCTGCCGATAAGTGCAATTTTGTACACGAGCAGAATGACTACGGCCGCGAGCGCGATGCAGACGGAGAGAGTGTAGCGCCGGAAGAAATACAAGGTCACGCCTGCCCAGCAGAAGCAAGCAGCCAGTAAGGCGCCACCCACATAGGGCGCAGCGACTGCGACCGAGAAACTCGTTCCAAGGACATGCCTTAGCCGGAAGAACTCACCCAGTGTTCTAACCACGATGAGGAATTGAATCGTGATCCCTATTTGAGCCCAGCGTTCTCTGGTCACGGGGATATTCTAGCTGGTCCTGGCGCGGCATGCTGCCCAGGTTAACGCCGAGCGGACGGGCGAGAAGCCCCGCCGCAGTGGGCGCAGGACAGGCTCTTGGAGCACCACGCAGTTTTCGCATGCAGTCCCTTCGTCCGCGACGCGGACTCCGGGACTCTGGGATTGGGAGCCTTTCCTCCAGTGCTGAAGCACTGGGCTTTAAGAAGTCGGCCCTCCCTCACCCCACGAAACGCGAAAGCGGCGCTTCGCGGGAACCCCGGTGGCGGGCCTGAGCACCCGCTCGTCGCTAACAGGAATGGCGCGAACCCGGGGCACGACGTTTGTCACGGGCAAACGTCGGCCAACCGTAAGGCCGTTTCCCGTTTTCGCGATTGGTCATGATCAGACCGGTTCGCGACACCTATTGTCCCTCTACGCGGCACCCTCAGGGCATATAAGCACTTTGCCACTTAGGTCTCGTTGCGAGCCCAGCAGATACTGGATAGGATTGCCTATCCCGACGAAGTCAGCCGGCATGGATGGGACTCGGTCTCCAGGCATTGCTCTGTCTGGCTAAGCATTCCACCATCTCACCTCCGCAAGAGAAGGGAAATAATCAGTGCCCCAATATCAAATCGTAAGAAAATTCGTTTCTTCCGCGCTCGCTGCTTCGATGCTATTAATCGGTGCCGTGCAATCGGCGCAGGCTTGCACGGGCATCACCCTGACCGCGGCGGACGGCACGGTCGTGCACGCCCGAACCATGGAATTTGCCATCGATGTTCACTCCGACGTGATCGTGGTTCCGCGCGGCTTCGCTCGGGTCGGGACCACCCCCGACCACCAGACAGGTCTCAAGTGGAAGTCCAAATATGCCAGCGTCGGGGCCAATGGAGTGGGATTCCCGGTCATATTTGACGGGGTGAATGAGAAAGGTCTGGCCTCTGGCCTGTTCTACTTCCCCACCTCCGCCGGATACATGCCTTATTCGGCTGCCGATGCGGGCAAGACCATGGCCCCGTGGGAATTGGGTTCATGGATGCTGGAGAACTTCGCCACCGTCGAAGAGGTGAAAGCTAATATTGGGAACATCGTCGTCCCGGCCGTGGTTTACGAAGGATGGGGCTTTGCTCCCGAGGTTCATTACATTGTGAGTGACGCGTCCGGCAACAACATCGTGATCGCGTATGTTGGCGGCAAGCTCAATGTCTATGACGACCCGCTCGGCGTGATCACCAACTCGCCAACCTTCGACTGGCAGATGACCAATCTGCGCAACTATATAAATTTCTCGATGACCAATGCTCCTCCGGTGAAACTGGGGTCGGTCACGCTCAAGCCGTTCGGCCAGGGCTCAGGCATGCTCGGGATGCCGGGAGATTTCACTCCTCCCTCGCGCTTCGTTCGCGCCGTCGCGTTCAGCCAATCCGTTTTCCCCTCGAAGACGGGCGACGACGCCGTTCTCGAGGCGTTCCACATCCTGAACCAGTTCGACATTCCCAAGGGCGCGGCCCGCGAACATGAGAAGGACGAGCACGGCAATGTCCTGGCCGACTATACGATTTGGACCGCTGCCAGCGACCTCAAGGCGAGGCGCTATTACTTCCGCACCTACGAGAACAGCCAGATCCGAATGGTTGACCTCACTAAGATGGATCCCAACGCTAATGACATCGTCACCATCTCGATGAAGGGTGGAGAAGATATCAAATCGGAAACGCCGTGAACGGCTAACGAATGCCAGACCTGGGGCAACGGCTGAGCTCAAGCTGTGAACATCTGCTCCTGAGGACAGCGACCGGGACGGGTTCTTATCGCCGCAGGGGTTGTTGATTTCGAAAAGTCGTCCGATTTTTGGTTTGTGACCTCGCTCGCGATTGTGTAAAATCGCCATCACAGATACAGACACTAACTCTCCGTTCGCCAACTCAAACAAAGAGGATCCAACATGCGGCGCGTTTGCTGGGCTTTGACTCTCGCTCTTGGTGTAATGGCAGGCACGGTCTCTACAGCCATTGCGCAGTCGTCAATTGCCACTTCCAGTTGCTCGGATTACCGCAGCACGACCGATTCGGCGAAGCAGGCCCAATATGCCGCCTACCTTCAGGCATACTCCAACGCCAGCAGCCCTGATCCACGCTACGTCAAGAGTGACGCTGCCTTGGCCGAAGATGCCAAGAAGATTAGTGACTGGTGCGGCAAGAACGGGAACCGCACCTACGGCGAAGCGGTGGCTGCGATACTGGGCTCGGCGTCCAGCGGTGCAGGCGCCCCGGCGGCGGCGGCTCCGGCTGCCGCTCCAGCGACTCCCCCACCAGAACCAACCTCTTGCAAGGTGGGCGCGACCAAAGGCTGCGCGGGCTGCTCGATCACCTGCACAGGCGGAGATCAGGCGGAATGCCGTGAGCCTGCCGACTCACCGCTGATGGGCTCCGACGGAAAACCGGAATGCATGCACTCGGCGTGGTGCTACTGTAAGAAACCGAAGAAGAAGAAGGGTTGAAGAAGAGTTCGCGTCGGTGGGCCCGCAGTCTGACTCGCCCCGAGCCTGAAATTCACCGGACTAATGGAGGATTTATGCGACGTAATGCCTGGCTGGTAATTCTTTCGATTTGTGCAATGGCGGTTTTGGTCACGACGGCCATGGCACAGTCGTCGGTTGCCACTACGAGTTGTTCGGATTACCGCAACACGACGGATCCGACGAAGCAGGCCCAATTTTCCGCCTATTTGCAGGCATATTCTGACGCCAGCAGCCCCGATCCCCGCTATGTCAAGAGCGCCTCTGCTTTGGCCGAAGATGCCAAAAAGATCAGCGACTGGTGCGGCAAGAACGGCACGAGCACCTACGGCCAGGCGGTGGCGGCGATCGTGGGCCCGGCAGCCGGCGGAGCAGGTGCACCGGCGGCGGCGGCAGCCGCTCCTGCCGCAGCGGCTCCTCCGCCGGAACCGACTTCTTGCAAGGTGGGCGCGACCAAGGGTTGCGCAGGTTGCTCCATCACCTGTACCGGCGGAGCGCAGGCACAGTGCAATGAACCCTCCGACTCCGGAATTAAGAACGACGATGGCACTCCTATTTGCGCCATGCATGCGTGGTGTTTCTGCAAGCAGCCGAAGAAGAAGAAATAGGCTACTGCGTCTTGTGTTTCGTATGGGCAGCCATGGGTTGGTTCGCGATCGAATCGACGCCCGCACCCGCAGGCCGATTGTCTATGGGAGAAGGTATGCGACGTAGGTATCTCGTGATAGGGCTCATGTGTGCGGCGGCTGGTTTGGTTACCGCGGCGACTGCACAATCCTCGGTCGGAACCACCCGCTGCTCGGACTACCGGAATGTGACTGACCCCAACCAGCAGGCTTTGTATGCAGCCTATTTGCAGGCATACGCCAACGCCCACAGTCCAGACCCCCGCTATACGCTGAGTGACGCCGCCTTGGCCGACGATGCCAAGAAAGTCCGCGATTGGTGCGGCAAAAACGGGAAACGGACTTATGGCGAAGCGGTTGCCGCCATCGTCAGTGCGGCATCTGCCGCCCCAGCGGCGCCTGAACCGGCAGCCGGGGCCTCTCACTATGAAACCACTCCCGCTGGGAAGGACCGCGCCTACGACGATGACGTCTCGGTCGGAGGGGGTAACGGCTCCTGCCTGAAGACAGCCGGTGCAGTTCGTGCCAACGAGCTGGTACGGCGCTGCCTCAAGGTTTCGCCCGCCACGCATCCGCCGTGCAACGCGGATAACGCGTGCTCCCTGATTCGTGATGAAATCAGGCGGGGCTGTGCGCTGTTGGGAGCCGGGGCGCCGGACTTCTGCGGGCGCTATACAGACTCAAAAGACTCAGTGGATCAGTAGCCGGCAAAAGCTGGCTTTTCTCAAGAGCAGCGGTAACGGCGTTCGGTAAGTATCGCCGATTGCGGTTGCCAGTTCGCCATTACGCTCGAGTCCCCGACCCACGTCGCGTCCGGCGAGTCGTCGTCCCACAAGAACCTAAATCCATCCCCTGAGTCTTTTTCTCGCCCCAGTCCGTATATCCCGGTAGTATGGTCGCCGCTGCCTTCAGTACGCTGATGACGATGGAAACGGAAGAAGCCCAAATCGCGCAAGGCCTGCGCCGGCGCGATCCGGAGGTTCTGGACGCGCTGATCGAGCAGTATCAGCACCGGCTGCTACGCTACCTAACGCACCTGACGCACAACCAGGCCACGGCGGAAGACCTCTTCCAGGAGACCTGGATCCGGGTGCTGGAGAAGGGCCATCAGTACGACGGCAAGAGCCGCTTCTCGACCTGGCTGATGACCATCGCGCACAACGTGGCGATTGATCATCTGCGGAAGAAAGCGCCGCAAAGCCTCGACGAGATGCGGGACACGGAAGACGCCGCGCCGTTTGAGCCGGTGGCCAATGGGCCCTCGCCGTTCGACAACGCGGCGGCGTCGGAGGACAAGACGCGCATTCAGGCGGCGCTTGAGCAGGTCTCGCCGATCTTTCGCGAGGTGCTGGTGCTGCGGTTCCAGGAGCAAATGAAATTGGAAGAGATTGCGAAGCTGGTCGGCATACCGCTGGCTACGGTGAAGACGCGGTTGTATCGGGGCGTGCAGGCGCTGCGTCCGGCGCTGAGGGGAGACGGGCAATGAACGGTCACGAGCGGGCGATGGAGCTGATTACGAGGCGGGACGTGGAAGGCATTTCCGACGGCGACGCCCGGTGGCTGGAGTCTCACCTGGACGCGTGCGCGGAGTGCGCGAGCTTTGAGCTGGCGATGGGCGGCGCGGCGCAAGCGGTGCGGTCGGTAACGGTGATGGCGTCGGCGGCTCTGGTTGACGCCACGAAGGCGCGGTTGCGGGCGCGGGCGGAACAATTGCAGGAACGCGCGGCGCGCCGGTATCTGATCGCGATCTCATTTGCGATGGGCGTGGTGATCTCAACGTTGTCGGCCTACGCGTGGTGGAAAGTGGGCGGCTGGATAGTGGAGCGATTCAGCCTGCCGTCGGCGATCGTGGGGCCGGGGCTGGTGTTGTTCTGGCTGTTGCCGGCGATTGTTCTGGGGACATTCCTGGTTGCCTTCCCCGAGTCGAAGTTTGAAGGAAGCGTCATGCATTTGTTGTTGAACGACCGAGAGAGAGGTGCGCAATGACCCCGCGTAAGACTACGTTTGCAGAAGAACTCGCAATTGTTCCCAAGTTCATGTACCTGTTCATTCCGCTGTCATTCGCGGGGATGCTGTTCCTATTCCTGGCCTACATGCCGGGACATGATCCGCATTCGCCGCCGTATCTGGTTCGACTGCTGCTGAGCGTATTGCTGGGCGTTGTCCTGTCGATTTACTTTGGGCTGATCGGCTACGTGAACCAGGACTCGAAGCGCCGCGACATGGGTCAGCTGCTGTGGACGCTGCTGGTGATCTTCATTCCTAACGGGCTGGGGTTCCTGGCGTACTTTCTTCTGCGCAAGCCGTTGATCCAGTACTGCCCGGAGTGCGGCACGCGCGTGGAGAATGGCTTCCACTACTGCGCCAAGTGCGGCTATGGCCTGGCGCCCTCGTGCAAGTTCTGCGGACAGGCGGTGAACCGGGATTATGTGGTGTGCCCGTATTGCGGGAAGTCGCTGGCGACACAGGGCGGGTAAGGCCACCCGGAACGATTCTTCTGCCGGAAGGAGTCGTAACTAAGTGGCTAGCCGACGACTTCGTCGAACTTGAGGGGATCGGGCCGCATCGGTACGGGCGGAGGCTCGATGAGCCTGAGCTGTTGGTAGGTGTAGCGGATGCGGTGAATGACGGTGATGGTGCTGAGCACAGCGATGACCCACAGTACCGGACCCATGCGGTTGAACAGCGCGCCGATGATGACCAGCACGATGCGCTCGGGACGCTCCATGAATCCGGCCTTGCAGCTTTGCACCAGCGACTCGGCGCGGGCGCGGGTGTAGCTGACCATCACCGAGCTGACCATCACGAACGCCACCATCACCACGTAGAAGAAGCGGTTGGCGCGGGCGTAATAGACGAGCAATCCGAAGAAGAGGGCGACGTCGCTGTAGCGGTCGATGACGGAGTCGAAGAAGCCGCCGAACTGGGTGACCTGATTGGTGGCGCGGGCGACGCGACCGTCGACCATGTCGAAGATGCCGGCGCCGATAATCACCAGCCCGGCGTAGAGGAACATGCGCTGCTGGTTGTCGGCGTTGGCGTAGCCGAAGAGTAACCCGGCGACCACATTGATGAGCAATCCGATGAAGGTGAGGGCGTTGGGCGAGATCCTGGTCAGGGCGAGGCCGTGGACAATCTTATAGAGCAGCCACTTGCTGGAACGCCCGACTGCGCTCGTCCAAGTCATCGAGTCATTACGCCTCGTCGTGGATGGTGGTCAGTTTGAGGACCTCAAGTTCGCGCTTGCCATTGGGGGTGACGACTTCGCTGACGTCTCCGACTTTCTTGCCGAGGAGGGCGCGACCGATGGGAGACGTGGTCGAGATCAGGCCTTTGGTCACGTCGGATTCCTCGCTGGTGACCAGTTTGTACTCGATCTCCTCGCCCTTGGTCGAGTCGAAGACCAGCAGGGTGGAGCCCAGGCCCGCCTTGTCCCTGGGGATGTTGGACATGTTGATCATGGACAGGTCGGCCATGCGACGCTGGAGCTGGCCGAGGCGGGCGCGAACGAATTCCTGCCGCTGCTTGGCCATGTGGTATTCGGCGTTCTCGCTGAGGTCGCCCATGGCCACGGCCTTTTTGAGTTCTTTCGGCAATTCGTGGTTGAGCTCGTGTTCGAGGACTTGGATTTCCTCTGAGAGCTTCTTTTTGATGTGTTCAGGCATACTTCACAGACGGCTCCGGGGGCTGACAAGCCTTGCGGAGGCATCCAACAATTATACGCGATAGAGGGTGGGCGGAGGCGGTGCAAGCCGCGACGGCGAAAGGGCATTCCTCGAAAGCCCGCACCAATTGACGCTTTCCAGCGACCGCGGTATACTCGCGGCACAGACGTGGGACCCGTTAGAGTCCACATACTCGCCGCTGGGGAGCGGCTCGGCCCTCATGAGCAACCTCACTTTCAGCATTGGCGATAAGGTCGTCTACCCGAACCATGGGGTGGGCATCATCGAACAAATCAGCAGCCGGACCATCGGCAACAATGTTGAAAAGTTCTACCTTCTGAAGATTAAAGCCAGTAGCCTCAAGGTGATGGTGCCGTTTCACAACGTGGAAACCGTCGGGCTGCGGCGGGTGGTGCGCAACGGCGAGGTGCAGAAAATCGTCGAGTTCCTGAGCGACGGCAAATGTGAGAACGCCGCCGACTGGAAGGACCGCTTCAAAGACAATTCCGACAAGATGCGAACCGGATCGCTGCTGGACGTGGCCATCGTCTTGAAGGGCCTGCTGTTGTTGGCGCAGACCAAGTCGCTCAGCTTCCGCGAGAAAAAGATGCTGGAGCGCACCCGCTACCTGCTGGTGAGCGAGCTGGCAATGTCGAAGAACGTGGAAGAGACGGTGATCGAGGACTTGCTGGACCGGGCGCTGACCAAGAGCAAGCTGCGCTTTCCGGATGCGTCGGCGGTGGCGGTCTGACGAACCTCTGATTTTTGTCGTATCGGGCGCGGATTATCCGCGCCGTTTGCTTTCTGTGCGGTAGTTGAGCGCTAGCCTGCCAGCACTGCCCCGCCGTTCACGTTGAAGATCTCTCCGGTGATGAATCCCGCCAGCGGCGTGCAGAGAAACAGGATGGGCCCGGCGATTTCTTCGGGCGTGCCGACGCGGCCGAGTGGAATGGTGGCGAAGATCGCGCCGCTGCGCTCGGCATCGCGCAGCGCGTCGGCAGACATGTCGGTGTCAACCCAGCCGGGAGCTACGCAGTTTACGCGGATGTCGAATGGCGCAAGTTCGGTCGAGAGACCTTTCACCATGCTGATGAGCGCGCCCTTGGTGGCGGCGTAGTCAGCGTGACCGGCTTCGCCACGCTGTCCGGCGGTGGAGCTGACGAGCACGATGTGGCCGCCGCGCTGCTGGCGCTTCATCTGCGCCACGGCGTGCTTGACGACGGCAAACATGCTGTCGAGGTTGACGGCGACGGTGTTGATCCATTGGGCGTCGGGCATGGCGTCGATGGGGGCATCGGCAGGCGGCCAGATGCCGTGATTGCCGATGAGGATGTCGAGGGCGCCGAAGCGCTCGACGGCAGCTCGCACCAGGGCTGCGGCGGTGGCAGTCCCAGTGAGATCGGCCTGCACGGCGTGGCAGCGGTCAGAGCCACATTCTGCGACCAACTTTTCGGCATCGGCCGTGGCCTGCACGTAGCTGAAAACGACTTTGGCTCCGGCACGAACAAACAGACGCACGGCGGCAGCGCCAATGCCGCGCGAGCCGCCGGTAATGAGGGCGACTTTTCCGTCGAGCGAGAGGGTGACATTCGAGGGCATGGTGAAAGAACGAAATTAGCACAACCTGGGGCGACAGTTCGCGCCGCTGGGTTACACTCACCGAAGATTCACCGCCGCAGGATTCGAAATGCGATTCACCCGAGCTGTTCGCGCGTTTGCGTGGCTGGTTGTGTTGGCGGTCGCGTGTGCCTTTGGGCAGACGTCTACGGGTAACGTTGCGGTCGCGCCGTCCAAGCCGAGCGCGAGTGCCGAAGGAGCGACGTCTGCGCTGGAGAAGGAATTTTTCGCCGTCGTGCGCGAGGGCGATGCGCTGAAGTTGCTATCGTACATTCCGGAAGATGGCGTTAACCTCGGCCGCGATGCCGAGCACACCACGCGGGCGGCGGTTGAAGAGCAGCTCACGCATCGCACCGGCCTGTATTGCAAGTTGTTCGACTCATCGTGCATGACCGAGGCGGGGGCCTGTTCGTATCGCGAGATGCTCACCCGGTCGGAAAAAGTTCGCACGGCCTCGACGGAGACCACGCGCAACCATGTGCGCCAGGCGATCCTGGTGGCGCAAGTGCAGAACGAGAAGTGCGGCGGAGCGGTGCTGATCGACTTCATCTTCAACTTCCACCAAGGCGGATGGAAGCTGTTCTCGATTCCGTGATCATCATCATCGCTGCCGCAGGCGCACATGCACGCCGTGAGCGGGGCGGAGAGTGATGCCGGGCATGGGCTCGACCGTGGCGCCGGAAACCATCGCGACCTCGAAGCGTTGCGCCACCGCAGCCAGAAGAATCGCGGCTTCCATCAAAGCAAACTGATTGCCGATGCACACGCGCGGGCCGCCGCCGAAGGGGAAGTAGGCGAACTTGGGCAGCGACTGCTCGAACTCCGGCGTCCATCGTTCAGGTTCGAAGGCCAGAGGGTTGGGGAAGAAGCGGGCATCGCGATGCGTGACCCAGGGGCTGACGAGCACATTGGATCCCGCGGGTACGGTGTATGCGCCAATTTGCACGTCTTCAGCCGCTCTTCGACTGAGCACCCAGGCGGGCGGATAGAGGCGAAGGGTTTCGCGGACGACGCGGTTGGTGAAAGTCAGTTGTGGAACGTCAGCCGCGGTCGGGAGGCGTCCGGCGAGGACGCGGTCGAGCTCGTGGTGCAGCTTGGTCTGTTCCGCGGGATGAGTGGCCAGGAGGAACCATGCCCAGGAAAGCGCCAGTGCTGTGGTTTCGTGTCCGGCCAGCAGCATGGTCATGACCTCGTCGCGGAGCTGCTGGTCGGTCATGGAGCTGCCGTCGATGTCCTGGGCGCGCAGGAAATCGGAGAGCAGGTCTTCGCCGATGCCGCTGGAACGGCGCTCGCGGATGATGCCGTAAACGATCTCGTCGAGCTGGCGGACGCCGCGCAGGAAGCGCATTCGCCGAGGAGTGGGCAGCTTGAGGAATAGGCGCCACACGCTGAGTCCGGCATTCTGGCGGACGAAGGCGTCCATGGCCGCGGCGACCACTGGCATCTTCGGCCCCAGATCGACGCCGAAGAGGGTGCGGGTGGCAATGGACAGCGTGGTCTGCATCATCTCGCGATGGATGTCGAGTTGCTGGCCGTCGCGCCAGGTGTCGAGCATGCCCGCAGCCTCGCGGGCCATGATGTCGGCGTAAGCGGTGACGCGGGTGCGATGAAACGCGGGCTGGCTGAGGCGGCGTTGGCGCAGCCAGAAGTCGCCTTCGCTGGTGAGCAGGCCATTGCCAAACAGTTCGGGATTGGCGCGCGTTCCCATGCCCTTGGTAAAGCTGCGATAGCGCGTGACCAGCACAGACTCGATGTCGTCGGGATGGGCGAAGAAATAGGTGGAGACGTGCAGGAATCTCCAGAACGCGACGTCGCCGTAGCGGGCGGTCATGCGAGGCAGCAGGATGAGAGGCCCTTCTCCGCTGAGCAGCGGAGAGTGCAGGAAATGACGGCCTTTGGGCCCGGGCGGACGAACGATGGATTCTGGCATAAATCAACCGCGCAACTGAGACAACTCGATGCTACCAAGAAGCGGCCGCTGGCGATTCTGCGACCACATTGGCCGAAACCGTGCTAGTTTAGGTCACTGTTATTCTCACTGGGGATTATCGCCATGATGCTGGAAACCGAAGTCTTCGAAGTCGAGCCTGACATTACCGTCGTCTCCTGCTCGGGACGATTCACGCTGGGTACGCAGCTGCGGCTGACCGAGTCGATGATCAACACGCTGATCCAGAAAGGCGTGCGCAAGCTGATTATTGACCTGACGCACACGGAGATTGTTGACAGCGCCGGGCTGGGACTGTTGATGCATGTACTGGGGGAACTCGAGCAAGCGGGGGGAACACTTCGCATTGCAGGGGCCAGCGAGCGCGTGGCCAATACGTTTCACGTTACACACACGGATGGAATTCTGGCCATCGACCCTGATTTGATGTCGAGCGTAAAAAAGTTGAAGGGCGAGGCGTGAATCGGGGCCTCATTCGAGTTGCAGCGCACCGGTGAGGCTGCTGATTTTTTCGATGCGGTGCTCCAGGCACCACTTGGTGAGTGAGTCCGCCAAGGTCTCGCAGGCGCAGGGATCCCAGTAGTTCACGGTCCCGACCTCAATCGCGGTAGCGCCCGCGAGCATGAACTCAATCACGTCTTCGGCGGTGCTGATGCCGCCTATGCCGATGACGGGAACCTTCACCGCCTTGGCCGCCTCCCAGACCATGCGCAGAGCGATGGGCTTGATGGCCGGACCGGAAAGTCCAGCCGTCACGTTCGAGATGCGAGGCTTGCGGGTTTCGGCGTCAATCGCCATGGCCACAAAAGTATTGACCAGCGAAATGGCGTCAGCGCCGGCTTCCTCGGCAACGCGGGCCATCTGCGGGATGCTGGTGACATTGGGCGAAAGCTTCACGATCACTGGCCGGGTAGCGACCTTCTTCACCGCACTCACCACGTCGAAGAGCATGCGCGGATCGGTGCCAAAGGCGATGCCGCCGCAACTGGTGTTGGGGCAGGACACGTTCAGTTCGTAGCCGGCGATGCCTTCGCCGTCGTTCAGCATGCGAGCGACTTCTTCGTAATCGTCCTGCGTGTGTCCAAAGACATTACAGAGGAAGACGATGTTCTTGATTTTGCGCAGCAGCGGCAGTTTTTCGCTGACGAATGCCTGCACGCCGATGTTCTGCAGGCCGATGGCGTTTAACATTCCGGCCGCAGTTTCAAACAGACGCGGAGGAGGATTGCCGGGCATAGGCTCGCGCGACAGGCCCTTCACCACGAACCCGCCCAAGCGGTCCAAGGTGACCACATCCTCGAACTCGATGCCATAACCAAATGTGCCGCTGGCCGCCATGATCGGGTTCTTCATTTCGATCCCGGCCACCGACACGCTCATGTCGAGGGCGGACTTGGTTGCTGGTGTCACGGACGGGGCTCCGGTGTGCCGCGCGTTCTGCCTGGCGGTGGCGTGGGGACCTCGCTGCGCGTGGAGATTGCCTGGGTGAGCACGTGTCCGGTGGAGTTGGTCGGCTTGTTGATGCCGAGCAGCACCGCCAGGGTGGGCGCGAGATCGATGGGCTCGACCTGGTCGCGATACACGCCGGTCTTGAAGGCGGGGCCGTAGAACGCCAGCGGGACGTGCTGGTCGTAAGAGTAGGCGACGCCGTGCTCGGCGATTTCTTTGGTCGAGAGCGCGAACGGCGGCGGGAAGCCCATTACCCACCATCCACCGTAAGGCGAGTAGCTGTTGGCGTACATGCGGCCCACGGCAGTCGGGGCGACTTCGCCCGACGCCATCTGATCTTTGGTATAGGCACTGACGAAACCCATCGCCCGCATGGCTTCGGCGACGTAGCCTTCGGCATCGCCCTCACTGAGCTTGTCGCCGAATGCTTCGTTGTTGACGTAAACGATGGGAAAGGAGACGGAGCGGACGTAGTCGGCGGGCTTGTGCAGCCTCGCACTCAGGGACTTGTTGAGCTCGGCCTTGATGTCTTTGTTGGAGGTCACGACGCTGGGAATGCGCAAACCCAGGCTGGTCGCGTTGGTGGGAGCGACACCGTGGTCGGCGGTGAGCACCACCCAGAACTTGTTGCCATACTGCTGCTGCAGGAACGCGAGGAACTCGCTGATCTGGTGGTCGAGCGCCAGCGCCATGGCGTGGATCTGCGGCGAATCGGGCCCGTAAGCGTGGCCCACAAGATCATTCGCCGACAGGCTCAGAACGAGCAAGTCGGTGACCGTCCCTTGTCCCAACTTCTCCTGCTCGATGAGTTCGCGCGCGAACTCGATCTGGTAGTCGTTGGCGTAGGGAGTGCGGCCGACGAGGTCATAGTAGTCGATCGGCTTGCCGTCGGCGCCATCGTGCGGCGCGGTGGAGCCCAACACCTGGCCGGCGGCGTCTTTCCAATCGAGATTGAGGTATTTCTGCGCGTGCTTCTGGCTGTTAAAGTTCGCGACCCAGCGTGGCACCTCGGTCACGTAGTAAGTAGAAGTTACCCAGGCGCCGCTGGCGTGGTCGATCCAGTAGGCACCGTTGGCGCTGAATCCGGTGGGAAGGATTGCGGCGCGGTCTTTGAGCGCAACGCCGAAGACGCGCGAATTGCCCTGCGTCGCCAGCCGGAGCTCATCGCCCAGCGTGTCGGCCAGCAGGTTGTGCGGCGACGCGCCCATGGCGTCGCCCTCGATGCCGACGAGCTTGGTGGACTCGTCGTCCACGCTGCTGAGGACCTTCTTGCTCGACGGCACCCACCACTCGTTGGCCAGAATGCCGTGGCCGGAGGTATAGGTGCCAGTGCCGATCGTGGCATGTCCCGGCGCCGTGCGGGTGTTCGCGTAGTCGTAGTAGCAGGCGGGAAAGTAGGCGCCGTGATCGGTGAACAGGCGAAATCCGGACGGGCCGAATTCGTCGTGGTAGCGCTCCAGGTAGTCGCCGCGGAACTGGTCGATCACCAGAATGACCACCAGTTTGGGCGAGGCCTGGTAGGCCGCGCCGAAGGCCGCGGACGCGATCAGAATGAGGGCTATGAACGTGGCAAGGCGGATGCGCATCATCGCGCATTCAGTGTACCAACTCACGACGAGCGCTCGTGGCGACGCGGAGCTTCTCGGCGTTGATGAAATTCTGCCGGCTTGTTTCATCCGTAACGCCAATCCTTAGTCTTCACGTTCCGGGGTTGGGTTTCGAAGTCGGGTGTAAGGTGGTACCCCCTCCCCTGCCACCCTTGTGTTTTTAGATACTTGCGATTGATTTTTGGTACAGCTTCGGGAAAACAAAGGTCTTAGAGGTACGTAATAGGAAACATTGGGGTTATGGGCACGGCGTTGACGGGTTCTCGGCTCTTCAGGGAGGGCGGCGGCGGTAAGATCCATGGCCCAGAGCATCAGTCGGGCAGTGGCGAAGTCGACACTGCCGGTGTTGATGACGCGCATGATTTCGATGCGGTTGAGGGCGAGGTCGCTGCGGTTCATGGGGACACAAAGTCGAGGGATGGAGGCGAGGCGGCGGGCACGGGCCATGTTGTGGAGACGGGTGCGGGCGTCGAGATGATGGCGGCAGCAGGCGCGTCCGCGGACGGCGGGGCCGTGACAGTGGCGGCCGTCGGGAAACGTGTGGCGGCAGAGACGGATTATGAGATGCGAATTCACAGAGACCTCCACAGGGTCAATCGTTCAGGATAGGTTCAGGTGCGGGGGAAGGCGAGAGGAAAAATGCAGGGCGACGTTACGAAGGTAACCAGATTTTCCCGAAATGGGAAGGAGGGGAAATTCACCACAGAGGCACGGAGACACAGAGGCCAGAGATTAGGAAACGGGAAGGTTACTTGTGAAATGGCGATGTTACGGCAGTGATCCGTGAACGCCGCGGTGAGCGCAGCCGTACACTACGAGAAAGCAATGCGCAACTGGCCCATTGTTCCGCCTTTGTTGCTGGTCGCCGAGGTTTTCCTGGCCGGCCAAACCGCACCACATGCATCCGCCGTGAGCACGCTCGTCCGCGTCCCATTTGTTGGATGTGAATCGGACGGCCAATTAGGAGCCGCTAAGGCACCGAACGCACCAAACGAGGCGCTAAGAGTACCCGGACAGGCAGCGCAACGTCTCGCGTACTACAAGGCGGAAGAAGGGCCCGGAGTGCTTGCGCCTCGTGGCTGGCACTGCTTTGGAACTTACGGCTCAAACGGAACAAACCTCTATGTCAGTCCCGATCGCATCAGCCGTGAACAATTGTTTTCGACCAACTGGAAAGGCTTCACCGGACCTGTTATTCAGGTCTCTACTTCCGCCGGGGATACATCCGGTCGATTTGAAGTTGCGAAGATAATCGCCATGGTATTTCCAGCCTACAAGCAATTCGTCGAAAGCGTCATCGCAGAAGGGATAGAACCCGCAAGTTCTTTTCCGTTCGGTGCGTTCCCCCGCGATCACCTCAGGTATATCAGCAGAAGAATCGTTGAATTCGAGACTCCCGCCAATGCGGATGGCTTAGGAACCGCATCGCGGCTGCAAAAAAACGGCACTCCCGTATCTGGCGTGGCGATCCTCTACGGAGAAGAACCCAACCTGCTGCAGTTATCCTTGCGGCTGACACCGGAGACTGTTGATCTCGCGCCGATGATCCTGCACGAAAGCGAGACTGCTGCTGCGCGTCTGGATGCCGCCGACAAAAGGTAGAAATGATACTCGGCGTACGCAGTTCATGTTGTGCTTCCATCCTTTGCTTAGCAGGGGCTGAAGCCCGTTGGCAAATCGCGCGTTTCGGTACGACCAAGGTCGAGCCCTGATACGAGGCGGTAGAGGAATCGGGCGGTGTTGGTCCCACCCTTTCGCCAACAGAAGGCGAAAGGATGGGGCACCCGCTGAGGATCATCTTTCGGGTGGGCAGCACGCGCACACCTAACAGCACGGCACGGCTCCGCCGTTAATCGATCGTGGACGCCGATTGGCAGTAAGGACCCCTCATATTCCAAAAGATCAAAAGAAGGGATACGTGGGCCAACCACGGGCCGGGGCTAAAGCCCGCTGAAATTTTGCCCGCTGTTTCGCCACGCTGAAGCGTGGTGCTTCCACCGAAAAGCCGAGCGGTTGCGACATCGCTCAATCCCACCCTGTCGCCTGCGGCGACAAGGGTGGGGCACCGCGTCTTAGGCAAAGAGCGCGCCGATTCCGGCGCCAATGAGGCTCATCACCACCCACCAACCAAACACTACTCCCATGCAGGTTCCCCGTTTCACTTTCGTGATGCAGGAGTAGCCGATTCCCGTCAGAATCAGGGTCCAGATGGTGAAGATGTCGATTGAGGTGAGAATCGAATACAGGAAGTGAGACGAGTTTGGGTCCACCAGGCCGCTGAGGTTGCTGGCCACCGGGTTCTGGAAGGTGAAGCCTTCGGCCGCCCCGGCACTGACCACGCCAATCGCGATCAGGCTCTTGATGATGGTAGGCAAGAATGCATACATGCTGATCGCCATCGATTGCATGAACTTCACTTCGGCTCCCAAGCCGAAATTAAACGTTGCCATCAGCACGCCGGCGATAACGCCAATAAAAATGATCGTGAGCAGAGGCGAGGTATAGGCGAAGTCGCGGGTAATATTGGCCCCTAACTTCATCGCGTTGGCCTTCTGGTCCGGGGGCATCTGGTCGATCCTGTCCATCTGCTTGGGGCTCATCCGCATCTGGTTCTCGTAGGCGGTGTCCATGCCGAGCTTCTTGTCCACGACAAAAACCATGGCCAGCCCGAAGACGGACATCAGCAGCCACGGCACCCACCAACTCGCGCTGCGGCGGATGTCGGTGAAGGTCTTGCTCGGCGCGACAAACGTGTCAATCACGCGCTCCATTTCAGAGAGTGGCTGTTCGCCGATGGGCGCAGTGTCAGCAGCAGCATTCATACGTTCCTCCATTGCGGCTAGCAAAAGGTCCCGGCTCCGCCAGCCTGGTTAAGTTCTGGAATGCGATTAGGTGGACGGGCAGGATTGTAGCATTGCGGCTGCCGGATTCGAGAGCGGTTGTGCCAATCGCGGGAGCGCCCTTAGACTGACGTCATGCATGTCCACGCCAGCCCGGCCGGCGATGCCACCACCTCGCGGGTGCTCCGCATCTCGCTGCTGGTGACGCTGGCGTACATCGTGTTGCTGGTGGTGGCCGGAATTCGCGCCCACAGTCTCGCGCTGCTCTCCGAGGCGGGTCACAACCTCTCCGACTTTTTCGCTTTGTTGCTCTCCTGGGGCGCGGTCTATCTTCAGGGACGCAGTCCCAACGCGCGCAAGACTTTTGGCTACAACCGTGCCGGGGTGCTGGCGGCGTTCGTCAACGGGCTTACCCTTGTCCTCATTTCGTTCTATATCTGGTACGAGGCTTTTTACCGTCTGCTCAACCCGGTTGAAGTTCGTCCAGGGCTGATGATCTGGGTGGCTGCTGCCGGCGTACTCATGAATGGCGGCATTGCCCTGATGTTGCTGCGCGGGCACCATGACATCAACCTGCGCAGTGCCCTGCTGCATGAGATCGGCGACACGCTCTCTACCGCCGCGGTCATTGTCGGGGGCGTCGCCATTGCCCTGACCGGGCATCGCTGGATCGACCCCGCGCTCTCCATCGGCATCGGCGTGATGATCTTGTGGTCGTCGATCGGTATCATCCGCGAGAGCCTCAATATTTTGCTCGAAGGCATCCCCCGCGGCATGGAGCTGGAGCGCATCGAGGCCTGCATCTGCGCGATTCCGGGGGTCAACAGCGTGCATGACCTGCATGTCTGGAGCATCGGCAGCGATACGCACTCGCTGTCATGCCACGTGGGTATCGAGGACATGCGTGCCTCGGAGAGCGAAAATCTGCTGCGCCAGATTCGCGAGGAACTGGCGTCGCAGTATCACATTCACCACACCACCATCCAGTTTGAGCACGCCATCTGTGAGGTTGCCCACGGGTGCGTAATTCCCGTCAGTCCTGGGCACGAGCACGCGCACTGAATTGAGGGCGCAGTTAACTCGCTGAAAAACCTATACTTAGTTTGGATTGCCGCAATCTGGCATTGACACCTTGAGAGAACCTCCATAGGCTAAGGGAAGTTCCTCTGTGCGCCTTATCCCGCCGTCGGACATCTAACGTTTATGCGTTCATGGTTGCGTCATCTTCGGTTCCTGATTGCTGTTCAGCTGCTGCCTGCCCTCGAGAGCGGTGAGGAGACGCTGGTCGGTGGCCAGGCCGTGCTCGAAGGCGTAATGATGCGTTCGCCGCACGCATGGGGGATTTCGGTCCGCAAGCCGGATGGCACGATTTCGACCCACGCCGAGCCGCTGGAGCGGATGTCGGAGAAGCATAAGTGGATGGGCTGGCCGGTAGTTCGCGGCGTCATGACGCTGGGACAGGCCATGGTGCTGGGCTTCCGCGCCTTGCGCTACTCCGCCGATGTTGCGTTGGATTCGATGCCGTCTGACCAAAGCGCGGCGGCCAAGAAGACCGAGATCAGCGGCTGGGTGGCCGCTCTCAACATCATTTTTTCCGTCGGCTTCTTCATCTTTCTGTACAAGTTTGTGCCGCTCGTGGCCGCCACGAAGCTAAAGAACGCCTACCCAGTCTTCGGCAGCCAGATCGCTTTTAATGCGGTCGATGGCATCATCCGCATCCTGCTCTTTCTGCTGTTCATCTGGGGCGTCTCGCTGATGCCCGACATTTTGCGCGTGTATCAGTACCACGGCGCCGAGCACAAAACTGTTTTTGCTTTCGAAAACCACGACCCGCTCGAGCCCAAGAACGTGCAGGCTTATTCCACATTTCACCCGCGCTGCGGAACCAGCTTCCTGATGACGGTGATGATCATCTCGATCGTTATCTACATGCTGTTTCCGGCACAGACGTTCGTATCGCGCTTTCTGCTACGCATCGCGCTGCTACCGGTCATCGCCGGACTGTCGTACGAACTGATTCGCTTTGCCGCCAAGCACGGGCAATCGCTTTTTGCTCTGCTGACCAAGCCGGGGCTGTGGTTGCAGCGCATTACCACCAAGCAGCCGACGGACGACCAGGTTGAGTGTGCGATCTCGGCGCTGAATGAAGCGATGGAACTGGAAAAGACCCACGGCGGCGAACTGATCATCGCCTAGCGGCCCCCGCCGCGAAATTGCCTGCTCCTCCCCCCATTACGCTTTCGAATGCGCGGTTCCAGCAGGACTTCGCGTAACATCAAAGTAATGAATCGTGGCGGTTTAGCGGTGAGTCGAGGCATGTTATGGACAGCGCTCAAGCGGTGACCCTGATTCAGCAATTTATCGGAGCTTGTGTACGGGCCGATTGCGATGAGTTCGCCAGTTACTTTGCAGAGGATGCGGTGTGGTGGAACGCGCCGTGGGAGCCGGTGCGGGGACGGGAAGCGATCCGCGAAACGCTGCGTCGTGGCGCCCAGCACATGAAGGCCCTCCCGTGGGAGATACGATACATCGTGGCTGAAGGTGATGTTGTGATGACCGAGAGGGTAGATCACTTCATGGTCGGCGAGTCGCGGATCAGCGTCCCCTGCATGGGTATTTTCGAACTTCGCGACGGTAAGATTGCCGCCTGGCGGGACTATTGGGACCTGCGACAGTTTGAGCGTCAGTTACCCGAGAAGCGTGGCGATAATTCATAAGATTCGAGTTGATATCACATGTTTGAGCGTTTAGAACAAATCGAAGCCAAGTACGAAGAGCTAAACAAGGCGCTGGCGTCGCCGGAGATCGTCTCCGACTCGCAGCGCTACCAGAAGACGGCCAAGGCCCACAGCGAGATCGCTTCCATCGTCGAGAAGTATCGCGAGTACAAGGACCTCACGCGCGGCATCGAGGAGAGCAAGGCGCTGCTCGAGGGCGAGACCGATCCCGAGATGCTGTCGTACGCGCAGGATGAACTCACGCAACTGGAGAAGCGCGTCCACGAGGTGGAAGAGGAGTTGAAGGTCCTCTTGCTACCTAAGGACCCCAACGACGAAAAAAACGTCATTCTGGAAATCCGCGCCGGTACCGGCGGCGACGAGGCGACCCTGTTTGCGGCCGAGATGTTCCGCATGTACAACCGCTACGCCGAAACCAACCGCTGGAAGGTGGAAGTGCTGTCGAGTTCGGATTCGGGCGTCGGCGGGCTAAAGGAAGTCATCGCGATCATCGAAGGACACGGAGTGTACTCGCGGCTGAAATACGAAAGCGGCGTGCACCGCGTGCAGCGTGTTCCCGCGACCGAAACCCAGGGCCGCGTGCATACCTCGGCGGTTACCGTCGCGGTGCTCCCTGAAGCTGAGGACGTGGATGTGAAGATTGAGGCGAAAGACATTCGCATTGATACGTTCTGCTCGTCGGGCCCGGGTGGGCAGTCGGTGAACACGACGTATTCGGCGGTGCGCATCACCCACTTGCCGACCAACACGGTCGTAAGTTGCCAGGACGAGAAGTCGCAGATCAAAAACCGCGAAAAGGGAATGCGCGTGCTGCGTGCCCGGCTTTACGAAATGGAGCAGCAGAAACAGGCCGACGCACTGGCCAAGGAGCGCAAAGCGATGGTGGGCTCGGGCGATCGCAGCGAGAAAATCCGCACCTACAACTTTCCGCAGAACCGCGTCACCGACCACCGCATCGGATTCACCGCCCACCAACTTCCGGAATTCATGGACGGAAAGTTGCAGCCGATGATCGATGCCCTGATTACGCACTTTCAGTCGGAAAAGCTGAAGGCGGAGTCGTCGGTGCTGGCCTAGCGCTTCGCCAAGACAGCGGACAGCCGCTAGAATCGCTCCGTGCAACTCAAACAAGCACTCGCATCGGCGGTAGATCGGCTGGAAGCCGCCGACTGCGGCTCGCCTCGCTTGAACGCCGAGACGCTGCTGATGTTCGTGCTCGGCGTGGATCGCGCTCACCTCTATGCTCATCCCGAGCGGGAACTGACTGTCGAAGAGGCGTCGCGTTACGACGAGGCCGTCTCCCGGCGTGCGAGCGGCGTTCCGTCCCAATACATCACGGGGCATCAGGAGTTCTGGGGGCTGGACTTCGTCGTCTCTCCTGCAGTGCTCATCCCGCGGCCGGAGACGGAGCACCTTGTCGAGACCGTGCTAGAGCTCGCGCGGGAAGCGCCTTCGCCGCGCATTGTTGATGTGGGAACCGGCTCGGGCTGTATTGCGCTGGCTCTGGCAAATGAGTTGAAGAGCGCGGAGATCTACGCCGTTGATCTCTCGGCCGAGGCGCTCGAGATCGCCTGCGCCAACGCCTCTCGGCTGCAGTTGGACGGGCGAGTCCGTTTTCTTCAGAGCAATCTGCTGGCCGCGCTGGACGAGGTTCACGACTTCGACTTCGTCGTCAGCAACCCGCCGTACGTCGGACTTGGCGAGGCCGACAAGGTGCAGCGCTCGGTCTTTGAGTTCGAGCCCCGCATGGCCGTCTTCGCGGGAGAACATGGACTGGACATCATCCGCCCGCTGATTGCGCAGGCGCATCCGGCCCTACAACCAGGCGGCTGGCTGGCGATGGAGATTGGGTATTCCATGCGCGACATGGTTCTGGAGTTATTAACTCCCACAATGTGGGATGAAGTTCGTGTGGTGCCCGATTTGCAGGGTATTCCGCGGGTGGTGGCGGCGCAAAAAAGACAGGTAGCCTGACGATCATGGTAGCCAACTCGATTTCTGGACGCTAGAGCAATTCCTGAGTTGGTGTAACCCGTGTGGGAGCCGATGCGGCGCCGAATTAGAACCCGGCAATCTGCAAAAGGCCATGCTGGACGCGGCGCTAAAGCGCCGTTCTAACCAGTACAGCCCGCTGGATACAGCAACTCAGGAACCGCTCTAGTCTGAGGACGATGTCATTTACGTCAAGAGACTGGAGCATCGGCAAGGCCGAGGTTCTCGGTATTCTGCAAGCGCGCGCACGGGAACGCGGGATGATTACTTACAGTGACCTATCCCGACAATTACGGAGTATATCGATTCCCTATGACGACCCCGCGATGGCCGTAATGTTGGACGAAATCTCCACCGAGGAGTTTAAAGCCGGACGTGGCATGTTGTCGGTCATCGTAGTTCACAAATATGGTGACATGGAACCGGGCGTTGGTTTTTTCAAACTCGCCGAGGCATTGGGACGCAAAGTTGACGATAGGACAACCTTTTGGGTCGCTGAACTGCACGTCGTCCACGGATATTGGAGCAATCGGTAAGGTCCCATCGATGTTGAAAGGGTGGGAACCACTTTCCAACCGATTTCTTATTCGAAGCACTTTCGCTTCGGTGCGATCGGCTGGTTGCGTCCATCGGCCATGAAGTCCTCTGAGAGAGGGTGACGCTCTAGTTCAGCGAGCCATTCCCTCACGTCAGTAATAAGCGGTTCCAATATGACAGTATCCCCTTCTTTCCGAATCCGGACTTTGTCGGCCTTAAAGTCGAATCCTTTTGGAAGGATGACATACTGGTATCGTCCTCGCGATATTAACTTGGCGACCGTTGCGGAATTCCTCAACACAGCCATCAGGCATCCCTCTTAGTGCCTGAAATGCCGCACTCCCGTAGTGACCATTGCCAGCCCCAGCTTGTTCGCCGCGTCGATGACTTCCTGATCGCGGACTGAGCCGCCCGGCTGGATGATCGCGGTCGCGCCAGCTTCGGCGATCACTTCGACTCCATCGGGAAACGGGAAGAAGGCGTCAGACGCCGCCACCGAGCCCTTGATGCCGAGCACCGACTTCATGGCGCCGATGCGCGCGGAGTCTACGCGGCTCATCTGTCCGGCGCCCACGCCCGTGCTCTGGCCATTGCGCGCGTAGAGAATGGCATTCGACTTCACGTGCTTGCAGACCTTCCACGCGAACAGCAGGTCTTTCATCTCCTGTTCGGTCGGCTGGCGCTCGGTGACGACTTTCAGGTCAGCGTCGGTCAGCGGCCTCATGTCGTTGTCCTGTAGCAGCACGCCGCCGGAAACGTTCTTCAACACCCATTTCTGTTCCATGGCTTCGACTTCTACCAGCCGCAGGTTCTTCTTTGTGGCGAAAATCGCCTTGGCTTCGTCGTCGAACTTCGGAGCGGCGATGACTTCCAAAAACAGCTTGGCCATCTCGGTGGCAGTCGCCGCGTCGATCGTACGATTTACCCCGATCACGCCGCCGAAGGCCGAAACTGGATCGCACTCGAGCGCTTTCTTGTAGGCCTCTGACAATGTGGGAGCTACAGCCGTACCACACGGGTTGGTGTGCTTGATGATGGCGACGACTGGCTCATTGAACTCCTGCGCCAGGTCCCATGCCGCCTGGAGATCGACGATGTTGTTGAAGCTAAGCTCCTTGCCCTGCAATTGCCTGCCGTTGGCCACGCCCTTGCCTGAGCCGTCGCCGTACAACGCCGCTTTTTGATGCGGGTTCTCACCGTAACGCAGGTCAAACGCCTTACGGAACGAGAGCCGTAGCGTCTGGGGAAATTCGCCCTGCTTGCCGATCGTGAACTTTCCGTGCTCGGGAGGCTCGATACCTTCCAGCGTGGAGGCAATCGCTGAGTCATACGCCGCCGTAATGGCAAAGGCATTCTGCGCCAGCCGCCACTTCGTCGCCAATGACAGCGAACCGCCTGCGGCCTTGATCTCGGCAGCAATCGTTTCGTAATCGGCGGGCGAGGTCACAATCGCGACGTCCTGAAAATTCTTGGCCGCCGAGCGCACCATCGATGGCCCGCCGATATCGATGTTTTCGATGATTTCGTGAAACGCCACGCCCGGCTTCGACGCAGTCTTCTCGAAGGCGTACAGATTCACCACCACCATGTCGATGGGTTGTATTCCGTGCTCGGCGACGGCTGCACGGTGCTGCGCGTTGTCGCGAATGTGCAGGATCCCGCCGTGTACCTTGGGGTGCAGCGTCTTCACGCGGCCGTCGAGCATCTCGGGGAAACCCGTCAGGTCAGAAATGTCCTTCACGGCAATGCCGGAATCCCGCAGCAGTTTCGCTGTGCCGCCGGTGGAGATCAGTTCGACGCCCATAGCGTCCAGTTGGCGGGCAAACTCTACCAGCCCCGTTTTGTCGGTGACGCTCAGCAACGCTCTTTGAATTTTCGCCATGAATGCCTCGTCAAGATAAGGTATGCCCGGTGAGCCTTTCGGCGTGCGTGTGCCAGGACACAACTTAACAGAGTAATGGCACGGTCGAGGTTGGGGAAAGTGAGGTCAGCGCTCGGCACGAGTCCAAGCGAAGACAGGACACGCCACGTCGAGCCGCAGCAATCGCAGGAAGTTGTAGATCGCCAGGGAGCAATGAGGGTATTACTGACGAGCGACCGACGATGCCATCTTCTTCACCATCGCGATTACCAGCTTACGGTCACTGTCATTGAGACTCGACGAATAGCGCCGGATTTGCGTGAGGAACCGGACTTCCTCGTCCGCCAGATGGGGCACGGACTTGCTGCCGTTTTCGCCGCTTCCTTCGTGGAAGAACTGGGCTAGCGGCAAATCCATGGCCGTGGCGATCTTCGACAGCGTGTCTAGCGAGGGGATGGTGTGGCCGTTCTCGACCCGCGACAGATAGCAGCGCAAGAGTCCGGTGCGCTTTTCAATGTCGCCCTGCGACATTCCCTTTTGCAGACGGTAGTTACGGATGGTTTCGCCTATATTCATGCGGGGAGTTTCCTCAGCGTATCAGTGGAAAAAAGTTGACTGCATAGTAACGCTTTGTGGTGCTACTAGCAAGAAAAACTTGTAGTTTTGCGGATTTTATTCCGGAGTTGGAGAGGAACTCGACAAGTAACCTGTTACCTACTTGATACTAAAGTGACAGGTTGTCATGCGACGGACGTGGTGACTCTGCACCAAATCACGAAATCCAAAGCCAGTGGGGGCGATTGGACCTGCCGCAACCCCTACACGTCCCCAAAGGCGGGCCTGTCATTAGAGGTGGAGTTCCATATACGCCAAGCCGTCGACGCGGGGCATTGGATCGCTGTCCACGTCAACGAAGCCGAACCGGCGATAGAGGGTTACGGCTGCGCCCATCGTTTCCAGATGGGTATCAAGCCGCATGCGACTGTATCCTAGTGCGCGGGCGACGTGGATGATTTGCTCGACCAACACACGGCCCAGGTTCTGTCCGCGGAAGACTGGCGCAACGTACAGCCGCTTCATCTCACACGTACCGGAAAGTGGGAACGAGCGCAGTCCGACACAGCCGGCAGGTTGGCCGGCGATGGTAGCCAGCAGGAGCGTACCGCCGGGTGAACTATACGGGCCCGGGAGGGTTTGCCATTCCGAGTCGGGGAAGCGAACTTGTGCGGGAAGCTCGGATTGGTAGCTTTGGAACAGTGTCCGCACCAATTCCAGATGGCTGGCGCCTATAGCTTCGACGATCGTAACGGTTGGTTTCATCGGTGGGGTGCTACCCCATCAGGATTCCGCCGTTGACCTTCAACACTTCGCCGGTGATGTATCCGGCTTCCTCCGAGGCGAGGAACTTCACCGCATGGGCTACGTCGATGTCGGTGCCGGTGCGACCGAGCGGTACCGTAGTGCGCATCTTTTCTTTCAGTTCTTCCGAGAGGACAGAGGTCATCGCCGTTTCAATCCAACCCGGAGCCACGGCATTGACCGTGATGCTGCGGGAAGCGACCTCGCGGGCCACTGCCATGGTCAGTCCGATCAGGCCCGCCTTGGAGGAAGCGTAATTCGCCTGGCCAGCTTGGCCAATCTGTCCAAAGATGCTGGTGATGTTGATGATGCGGCCCCAGCGCTGCTTCAGCATGGAGCCAATCACGGCCTGGGTCAGCAGGAAAGGCCCGGTCAGGTTGGTGTTGATGACGTCGTCCCAGTCGGAGCGCTTCATGCGCATCATCAACTGGTCGCGGGTAACGCCTGCGTTATTCACCAGGATGTCGACCTTGCCGAAGTGCGCCAGGGCGGCCTTCGCGCCGGTCTTGATCTCTTCTTCGTTGGAAACGTCCATCTTGAACACCGCGGCTTCGCCACCCTGGGCGGCGATCTCGGCAGCCACTTGCTGTAGCTTCGCTTCATTGCGGGCACACAATGCCACTTTCGCTCCGCCGGCAGACAGCACTAGCGCACAGGCGCGGCCGATCCCCTGTGAAGCTCCCGTGACCAGCGCGACCCGGCCTTCCACTCCTGGCATGAAGTTCTCCTGTAATCGGTAAAGCAGGATTATAACTACCGGCGCTTGCGGAAGGCTGTGCGGTCGATCTTCAAATTAGCCGCTCAGGCGCCCAAACCAGCACTTTGAGTGCCCGCGAAAAGTGCATCAGGTCAGGCTGCGCTGCCAGTTCGACGCCAACGGTCTGCGCCATGGTGTTCAGGCCGATCTCGGCGGAGGCCGGTTCCAGGCTCCAGGGCAGGTGGTGGATATCTGTGCGGTACAGCCGCTTGCGGCTGGCAGTGTAAAAACAGTAGCGTTCGGTAAGGAAGTGATCAAGCGAGTCTGGCCGCGCACGAAATCCGGGGCCCGACGGGCCATAGGAAAGGCGCAACTCCGCCGGCTTGGGGCCGTGCGAGCGCTTGCTCTGATACTCCATGCGAAGCTTTCCCCGCCCCTTCAACTTCATGGCCGCATGCCAGTAGGGCAGGCGATAGAAGATGCGCGCTCCCCACACGGCCGATAAGTGGCTTGCGTCCAGGCTGAGGAAGAAGACCCCCGGCTTGCCTTGGTACGTGACGTAGGTGCGCACGTTGATCTCGGAAAAATGCGATACCCAAGGCAGAGACGGAATTCCGGGCGGCCGCAGGTGGTTCATCCAGAACGCGGCGATCGAGATCCAGCCGCGGTGCTGATAGGTGTCGAGCGCCAACGCTTCCGGTACTAGCGCCCTTAGCTTCTCCGGAGCAACCTCAAAGTGAAGAAAGAGCAGGTCGTTCCAGCGCTGGGTCATCACCCACGGACCCATCGGCGCGGGCCACGGGCGGTGCTGGGTAGCGAAGAGGATGGAGTCCACGCCAATCCAGCGGGTGCGTCCTTCTTCCAGATCGGCAGCGGAACGGTTGGGCGGGTCAGGCACGGCGGTCTGCGGAGATTCTAAACCGATTCCACCTTGGTTGGCGGTGACTGAGCGCGAGTTTTCCTCAGCGTGCACCCGTTTCCGCATTGCCCAACGCGCCACTCGCCCCCTATCATTCAGCACAATGGCGAACGACACGAATTCCGCCGATACCTCCAGCACCGACGTCTATGCCGTCCACGGGGCCGACCCCGAAGTCCTTGCCTATGGCATGGCCAAGTACTCGCGGTCGGCGCTTTCATTGCGCGAATCACTGGCGGAACTGAACGAACAGAAGGCTGAGAAGTTTCTCAACACGTTCTACTTTCAGTACGGCCATCGCAGCATCGCGGACCTAGCGCACCTTTCGTTCGCCATTGAAAAGCTCTCCATTCTGGCGGCCACCGTGCTTGTCGATGAGACGCGATGGGACGGCCAGGAGCGCTCGACCCGCTACCAGGACTTCCAAAAAAGTGGCTATTACGTTCCCGATTTAGGCGACGATGCCGCGTCGCTGGCGCAATACAGGGAAACCATCGACTTCCTATTTGCCGAGTACCGCTGCTTTTCCGGGGAGATGTTCGAGTATCTGCGGGAGCGCACTCCCAAGCCGGAGGAGATGAAACAGGACGCGTATGAGCGCACCCTCAAGGCTCGAGCTTTCGATCTCTCGCGTTACCTGCTGCCCCTGGCAACCAACACCTCGCTGGGCCAGATCGTCAGCGCACGCACGTTGGAAGACCAGGTATCGAGGCTTTTGTCGCATCCTCACGCCGAGGTGCGAAAACTGGGAGAGCTACTGAAGAAAGCGGCGCGCGAAGCCGCATACAACGTGAACCACACGGCTGCCGAGCGCGTGCTGCACGAGATTGAACAGCGCTCGTCCGAGCTCGCCGATGACGTGCGCAGCGTGCTTCTGCGGGAGGTCCATGCCGCTCCTACGCTGATGAAATACGCCGAGCCCAATCGCTACGAGCAGGAGAGCCGGCGGGAGCTGAGCGGGGCCGCGGCCGGCTGGCTTGGTGAGCTTGCAATCGACCCCGCTCCGCTGGTTGATCTTCTGGAAGACGAGCCGCTCGAAGTCGAATTAGCGACAACGCTCCTCTACCAGTGCTCGCACCACTCTTATCGGCAGATTCGCGGCGTCGTTGAGGGCATGACGGCGCGCGCAGCGCGCAGAAATCATCGACCTTGGGCTGCGCCACCGCGGCCGGCACGATGAAGTCGCCCGCGCCTACTGCAGCGGCCAGAAGTTCCGCTTCGACATCCTCATGGACATCGGCGCCTTTCGCGACATGCACCGCCACCGCCGCTGTGTGCAGATCCTGCAGGACTACACCACGCTTCACGGATACGACCGCCCTGAAGACATCGACAGCGCGAACCTCGCGCCGCGCTACGACGCCGCCATGCAGCGCGCGCACGAAACCAGCGCGACACTCGCGGCTCGGACGGTTGCCGAGGCGGGAGAGCAGGCGCAGTACGTAATTCCTCTGGCTTACCGCAAGCGGGCGCTGTTCAAAATGGACTTTGCTGAGGCCCTCTACATAAGCGAGCTGCGTACGGGACCAGCGGGGCACTTCTCTTATCGCAATGTAGCGTATGCGATGTACGAGGCGGTGGCGAAGCGCTATCCAGGGTTGGCGAAGTACTTCCGCGTCACCGACGTGCGGGAGCCGATGGACCTGCTGAAACGCTAGTCCCAAAATGAAACCAATTGGTTACCTTCGTAACTTGACGGCCTTTATATTTCGCTATTTCTTCGCCCCTGAAAACGTTATACTACGCCGTCGATGAATTTGCGCCGGTAGTAATCCCGGTGCTGTTCGCCGACCCAGTTCAAGCTTAATCAGCAGAATTCAAAGCCTTTCCGGACATTTCATATCAATCCGGCGAGACAGCCAGGAGCGGCACTTATGGCCGACGAAAAAACTGAAAAAAACCGTGCAGTCGATACCGCCATTTCGCAAATAGAAAAGCAATTCGGTAAGGGCTCCATCATGAAGTTGGGAAACAAGGAGGCTGTGGTTCCCATCTCCGTGATCTCGACGGGCTCGATATCTTTTGACGCCGCGCTTGGCGTTGGTGGCGTACCCCGTGGCCGAGTGATCGAAATCTTCGGGCCTGAGTCGAGCGGCAAGACCACCATTGCGCTGCAAGTCATTGCCGAGGCGCAAAAGCAAGGCGGCATGGCCGCCTTCGTGGACGCAGAGCACGCGCTTGATCCGATCTACGCCAAAAAGCTGGGCGTGGATGTGGACAACCTGCTGGTTTCGCAGCCCGATTACGGCGAGCAGGCACTGGAAATCGCTGAAGCCCTGGTGCGCTCGGGCGCCATCGACGTGCTTGTGGTCGACTCCGTCGCAGCCCTCGTGCCCAAGGCAGAACTCGACGGGGAGATGGGCGACAGCCACGTCGGCCTACAAGCTCGGCTGATGTCGCAGGCCCTGCGCAAGCTGACCGGCATTGTCGCCAAGTCGCGTACCTCGCTCATCTTCATCAACCAGATTCGCGAAAAAATCGGCGTGATGTTCGGCAATCCCGAAACCACCACCGGCGGGCGCGCGCTGAAGTTCTACTCGTCGGTGCGCATCGATATCCGTCGCATCGGCGCCATCAAGGACGGCGATGTGGTTGTCGGCAATCGCACCAAGGTCAAGATCGTCAAGAACAAGACGGCGGCGCCCTTTCGCGAGGCCGAGTTCGACATCATCTACGGCGAGGGCATCTCGCACGAAGGCGACCTGATCGATCTCGCGGTAAGCCTGAACCTGGTGGAAAAATCAGGCTCCTGGTTCAGCTACAAAGCCGATCGCATCGGACAGGGCCGCGAGAATGCCAAGGCCTTCCTCAAGCAGAACACCGACATCCGCGAGAAGCTGGAAACCGAGGTCCGCACCTCGCTTGGTTTGACCTCCATCGCCGAGAAAGCGAAGGAGGCGGTGGCTAATGCCGAAGCGGCACCGACACCCACGCCCAAGGGGCCTGCCGGCCGGAAGTAGTCTTCGCTTGTCAATCTGGCAAAGGAGGGCGGCCTAAGCGGCGCCCCCTTTTTGTTTTCCAGGAAGAACAATTGCCTCCCGCCCGCGTCGCAGCATAAAATCAAAGCTCGATTTCTGGCCCGCCGAGGCGCATTGAAACAGATCACCGCTATCTATCCCGGTTCGTTCGATCCCGTCACCAACGGGCACCTGGACCTCATTCACCGGGGCTGCAAGCTGTTTGACCGCCTCATCGTCGCCATCGCCCGCAATCCGGAGAAAGACAGCTCGCTCTTCTGCCTGGAAGAGCGCATCGAGATGCTCGAGGCCATGACCGCCCAACTCGAAAACGTCACCGTAGACGCCTTCGAAGGCCTGCTGATGAACTACTGCATTGAGAAGCACGCCAACGCGGTGTTGCGCGGCATCCGCGCCGTCAGCGATTACGAGTTCGAACTCCAGATGGCGCTGATGAACCGCAAAATGGAGCCGAGCGTCGAAACCATATTCATGATGCCGGCGGAGAAGTACTCGTACCTGAGCTCGCGCATTGTCCGCGAAATCGCCGCATTTGGCGGCCCGCTCAACGGACTTGTGCCGGAGCTGATCGAGCAGCACTTGCGTCGCAGGGTCGCTGAAAAGCGCACAGCACCCATCGAAATCCCAACCAAGTAAAGGGCCGAAACATGACCACGACTGCAACCCAGACGTCTTCGTTTCTCACCGACCGCATTCAGCGCATCGAAGTATCGGCGACCATGGCTGTCGCCGCCGCCGCCGAAAAGCTTCGCGCGAGCGGGGTCGACATCGTGGACTTCGGAGTGGGCGAGCCGCATTTCAATACGCCGGAGCACATCAAGGACGCCGCCATTGCCGCCATCAAAGGGAACTTCTCGCGGTACACTGCAGCCGGCGGCACGGTCGAGTTGCGCGACGCCGTCATCAAGCGCCACGACACCGATTTCGCCTCAGGCTACAAGCGCGAGCAATGCATGGCGTCCGTCGGCGGCAAGCACGTGCTGTTCAATGCCATCCAGGTGCTGGTCGATCACGGCGACGAAGTCATTCTCCCCGTGCCGTACTGGGTCTCGTTCAAAGACATGATCCGCTACTCCGGCGGCACCCCCGTCTTCCTCGAAACCGACGAAGCCAACGACTTCGCCCTGACCGCGGAAATGGTCGAGCGCGCCATCACGCCGCGCACCAAGCTCATCATTCTCAATTCGCCCAACAACCCTTCGGGCTCGGTGATGAAGCCTGACGACATAACAGCCGTCGTTCGCCTGGCCAACGAGCGTGGCATCTACGTCATTTCCGACGAGTGCTACGTGTACCTCAACTACACCGGCCAGCTCTTTTCCGCAGGTGAGATTCACGAAGCGAAGGATCGCCTGCTCATTGTCGGCTCGCTGTCAAAGACCTACGCCATGACCGGATGGCGCCTCGGCTACGTACTCGGTCCCGCGCCCGTTGTGGCCGCGATGAACAAGCTGCAGAGCCAGAGCACCTCCAACCCGACCTCTATCGTGCAGAAAGCCGGAGTGGCTGCGCTCAACAGTTCACAGGAGTGCATCGCCGAAATGCGCGTGGACTACCTGCGTCTGCGGGACAGAATGGTTGCCGGGCTTCGCGCTATTCCTGGAATCTCGTGCCAGACGCCGGGCGGCGCGTTCTATGCATTCCCGAATCTCAGCCACTACTTTGGTCGCGGTGGAATGAACAGCGCTGCCGATATCGCGCGCCGGCTGCTGCAGGAAGCCCACGTCGCTGTTGTTCCTGGCGAAGCTTTCGGCACCAACAAGCACGTGCGCCTTTCCTATCCAGTACCGGAAACGGAAATCGATCGCGGCCTGGAGCGCATGCGCCAGTTCTTCGCCGGCCTGTAGCTGCTATTCTGACGGGGATGGGGTTTTCCTCCCATTAGCTGCAATGCCCGACCTCTACCCTTTCCTGCTGATTCCGATTTTCGACGAGCGTCCCTGGGGCGTCCGCGACCTGCGTCCCATTTACACCCGAATCGTGAAGGAGCCGATCGGCGAGAGCTGGCTCACGTGGGACGACAGTTGCATCGCCAACGGCCCGCTCGCCGGGCGCAAGCTCGGCGACATGGCCCGCCAGTACAAGCGCGATCTCGTGGGCTCAGCCGCCGTCGTCGAAGACCGCTTTCCGCTGCTGATTAAGTTCCTGTTCCCCGCGGAAAAGCTGTCCGTTCAGGTGCATCCCGATGACGCCGGCGCGCAACGTGTGGGCCAGCCCTACGGAAAGACCGAATGCTGGTACGTGCTCGACGCCAAGCCCCACGCGAAAGTTGCCCTCGGACTCAAGCCGGGGGTATCGATCGCGGAGTTCGAAACGTCGATCGTTGAAAACCGCGCCGAAGAATTGTTGAACTGGATCGAAGTGCATCCTGGCGACATGCTCTATGTGGCCGCAGGCACGGTACACACCATCGGCGGTGGCATGGTGCTGGTTGAGACGCAGCAGAGCTCCGACATCACGTACCGCCTGTATGATTACGGTCGCGGCCGTGAGTTGCACATTAAAGATGGAATTGCGGCGATCAAGCTCGACACTCGCGCAGGGAAAGTGGTTCGCGAGGCCAGCGACGGTCCAAATCTGCTGGTGCGCTCGACATTCTTTCAGGTCGAGAAAATGAAACTCGCCACGCCGCTCGATGCCTCAGTCTCCAGCGAGTCGCCACACATCATCGTGGCAATTGATGGCGCAGGCGTCGTGGAGTCAGCCGGCATGGAGCCGGTCAGTTTCGCCAAGGGTGAAGCGGTGGTCATCCCAGCCTGCGTGCCGCGTTATTCCGTGCGTCCGCAGTGGGAAGTCGAGATCATGCGCATGTCGTTGCCCGCCGGCCACGTTGCAGAACCGGCGACAACACTCGGATAATCGGGTAGAGCTGGTCTTTAGGCCAGCGGTCACGTCGATCGTATGGTTTTTCCGAGCGGACTTCAGTCCGCGAGGTGGCAAGCTGAATAAGCCCGCTACAGGCGGGCGAGGAATTCTCTTGGCTAATGCGACGCTTCCAAATTTTTATCCTGTCATTCTCGCCGGCGGCCGCGGCACGCGCTTCTGGCCGCTGAGCCGCAAGCGCCGCGCCAAGCAGTTGCTGCCGCTCAACAGCGACAAGAGCATGATTCAGGAAACAGTGGAGCGCCTTCTCCCCCTCGCGTCCAGCGGCAGGTTCTGGGTCATCACGAACGGAGATCTTCGTGATCCCATCCTTCAGCAACTTCCCGGACTCTCCGCCTCGCAAGTCCTGGCCGAACCAGCGGCACGCAATACTGCGCCGGCCATCGGTCTGGCGGCCTTTCTGCTGGAGCGCACGGATCCCAACGCCATCATTGGCATGTTCCCTTCCGATCACGTGATCTTCGACGAGCCGCAGTTCCTCGCCAATGTATCCCGCGCGGTGGAAATCGCCGCCTCTGGCCCGAACATCGTCGTGATGGGAATCAAGCCCACCCGTCCGGAAACCGGATACGGCTACATCGAAGCCGGGGCCCCTGCGAGCGACGGCATGCTTCAAGTCGTACGTTTCACTGAGAAACCCGACCTCGACGCCTCGCGGCAGTTCTTAGCGGCGGGCAACTACTACTGGAACAGTGGCATGTTCGTTTGGGGCGCGAGGACTCTCGCCGATGCGCTGCGCGAACACCTGCCCAACACCGCGTTTGTCCTCGAGCAGATTGCCGCCACTTCCGGCACTGCCGCCTTCGAAGCGACCTTTGCCGAGCTCTATCCCAAGTGCGAGAACATCAGCATTGACTACGCTCTGCTCGAGCCCCGCTCCAAAAAGGGCGAAGGCAATTCAGGCATTTATTGCATTCCGACTGCCTTCGGTTGGAACGACCTCGGCTCTTGGACTGCGCTGTATGAACACCGGACCGCCGATCAACCGGGTCAGCCGAACGTTATCACCGCCGCAAAGAAGTTCGAGCTCGATTCCTCCGGCAATTTTGTCCACTCGAACAAGTTCGTTGCAATCGTGGGAGTCAAAGACCTGGTGGTGGTGGAAACGGAAGACGCCCTACTCATCACCACCCGCGACAAGGCCCAGGACGTAGGCAAAGTCGTGGCGTATCTCGACAAGCAAAAGCTGGACGAACTCGTATAACCTTGTCTTGCAGGCAGCGAAGCAAATTCTTATGCCAACTCAAATCAAGTTTGGTACTGACGGTTGGCGCGGCATCATCGCCGACGACTACACGTTCGAAAACGTGCGACGTGTGGGCAACGCCATCGCACACTACGTTCACGGCAATGAAGACCCGGCCAAGGGCCTCGTAGTCGGCTACGATACCCGCTTCGGCTCACGAAACTTTGCCGAAGCCATCTCTGAAGTACTGGCCGCTTCCGGCATCACCGTGCATCTCTCCGACGACTACACGCCGACTCCCGCGCTTTCCTACGCGGTGGTGAACCTGAAGGCGGCTGGCGGCGTGATGATCACTTCCAGCCACAATCCGTGGAACTGGAACGGCGTGAAGTACAAGGCCGGATACGGTGGCTCGGCCACGCCTGCCATCATCAAGACCATCGAGTCGGCCCTTGACGCTCCGCCCGTCGAGCGATCCGGCGGCAAAGTCACCGCAGCCGATTTCAAAGCGCCCTATGTCGCGGCAGTGAAGAAGTTCGTCGATCTCGGCGCCATCAAGAATGCCGGCTTCAAGTTCGCGATCGATTCGATGTACGGCTCCGGCCGCGGCGTGCTGAAGGGCATATTTACTGAGGCCGGCATCGACGACATAGAAATCCGCAGCGAGTTGAACCCGCTGTTCCCTGGCATCAACCCCGAGCCGATCCTGCCGCACGTCAAGCTGCTGCAGGAAACCGTAGTCCGCGAGAGGTGCGCCGCCGGACTTGCCACTGACGGCGACGCCGATCGTCTCGGCGCCGTGGCCGAAGACGGCAGCTTTGTTGATTCGCACAAGATATTCTCCGTGATTCTTGAGTGGCTGCTCAAGCGACGGCAATGGCCGGGCGAAGTCGTTCGCGCTTTCAACACTACTCGCATGATTGACCGCATCTGCGCCAAGTATGGCCGCAAAATGCACGAGTGCGGCATTGGTTTCAAGTACATTTGCGACCTCATGCTGGAGCGCGACATCCTCATCGGCGGCGAAGAATCCGGCGGAATCGGTATTCGGCGTCATCTGCCGGAGCGCGATGGCATCCTCAACTCGCTGCTGCTGGCTGCCATCATGGCCGAAGAAGGCAAGCCGCTTGGCTGGTTGGTGAGCGATCTACAGAAAGAGTATGGCGCACACTATTACGCTCGCACCGATCTCCACATTTCCAACGAGATGAAGGAAGGCGCCATTCGCCGCGCGTTGGCGAAACCAGCGAAAATGGGCAGCTTCAACGTACTCAGTGTTGGCACGCTCGACGGCGTGAAGTTCTTCCTCGACGCCCCGACGAACGGCAACGGTGCCGAGGCCTGGGTGCTGGTGCGCGCCTCAGGAACCGAACCGCTCTTGCGAATTTATTGCGAGGCTTCGACACCTGAGTTGGTTGCGCAAATCCTCGGCGAAACCGAGGCGTTCGTAAGATCGAGCGCGTAGACTGTACTTGAAATCGATTTTCATATTCGGCCGCACGGGTGACGTTACTTCCGGCGCGGTCGTCAAACATTTTGATGGACACGACGCCAATTCCCCCGATGGCCGACACTCCTGATGCGCGCCGTTACAACCGCATCAAGCGCTGGCTCGGCCTGGCGGACGCCATCATCGGGTTCGCCCTGCTCGTCGTACTCCTCACCACCGGGTGGACCGCCCGCCTGCGCGACTGGTCCTACCATCTGGGCGTCCAGCATTACTTCTTCGCGGTCTTTCTTTACGTACTGATGTTCACGCTCATCATGAAGGCCCTGAGTGCTCCGCTCGACTTCTACGGCTACCGCATCGAGCGCCAGTACAACCTGTCCAATCAAAAACTTGGCGCGTGGCTCTGGGACGAACTCAAGGGATGGCTGCTGGGACTGGCCTTCGCTACGGTCTTCGTTGAGGTGATCTACGCCATCATCCGCATTGCGCCCCAGCGCTGGTGGATCATCGCCTGGGCGGTCTTCGTCGGCCTGTTCCTGCTGATCATGCAGCTTGCGCCGGTCGTGCTCTTCCCGCTTTTCTACAAGTTTGAGCCGCTGAACAACGACGAGTTGCGCGACCGTCTCACTCGCCTCGGTCAGCGCGCCGGAACTCGCGTGCGCGGCGTGTACGAGTGGAAGTTGTCGGAAAAATCGAAGAAGGCCAACGCGGCGCTCATGGGCATCGGCCGCACCCGCCGCATCATCCTCGCCGACACGCTTTTGCAAAACTACACCGATGACGAAATTGAAGCAGTACTGGCGCACGAGCTGGGTCACCACGTGCGCCGCCACATCCTCTGGGGTATTTTCACCCAGGTCGCCATCACGTTCTTCGGCTTTTGGCTCACCGACCAGGTGCTGCGTTTCGCGCTGGGCCACGACTGGTTCCCGACGCTCGATCCGCGGCTTTACGACTTTGCCAACCTGCCGCTGATCATCCTCGTAGCCACGGTGCTGGGTTTCCTGCTGATGCCGGCCCTGAACGCGCTGTCACGTCGCCACGAGCGGGAAGCCGACTTATACGCTTGGGAGAACATCCCAGCCATTTGGCCGTTCGTCACGGCCATGACCAAGCTCGCCGACCAGAACCTTGCCGAGCGCACCCCCTCGCGCTTCGTGGAATGGTTCTTCGAATCGCACCCGTCGATCCACAAACGCATCGCCGCTGCGGAGGCTTGGGCAAAGACCCGCCAGCCCGCGGGTTAGCCGCGACCGCTCAGGATCCCTTCCACCCGCCGCAGGTCCTCCTCGGTGTCCACCCCGACTGTGTCAAACGGAGTCTCTGCAACGTGGATGGCAATGCCGTTGTCGAGAAACCGCAACTGCTCCAGCCGCTCACTGCGTTCCAACTGCGATTCCGGCCAGGTGCAGAACGCATCCAGCGCCGGCTTGCGGTAGGCGTAGAAGCCGAGGTGCTTGAAGTAGCGGGCTTCGCCCCTGCTGTCGCGGTCGAATGGAACCGTCGCCCGCGAGAAGTACAACGCTCGTCCATCCAGGGCCGTCACCACCTTCACCGCGTTCGGATTGTTGACATCTTCCTCGCCGCACGGGGTCTTGAGCGTGCCGACCTGCACTTGCTCGTTCGCCATGAGTTTCAGCAGCACTTCCAGATGCTCCCGCCTCGCCAGCGGCTCGTCGCCTTGCACGTTGACGTACACATCGGCGGTGACAGTCTGCGCTACCTCGTGCACTCGGTCCGTGCCGCTGCGGTGCTCCGACGAAGTCAACCGCACGCTCCAACCGTTGGCGTGACAAACTTTTGCGATCTCGTCGGAATCGGTGGCGACGATGACGTCGTCGAGGGCGGCGCAAGCGCGGGCGGCATGGTAAACATGCCAGAGCATGGGGTGTCCGTTGATGTCGCGCAGGACTTTGCGCGGGAGGCGGGTGGAGGCGAAACGTGCGGGAATGATGGCGACGGCTTTCACGTTGCTAGTGTGCGGTGAGGCATAGGGGAAAGGCAAGAGAGCGGGTGGTTGTAGGTAGTTCGTTCCCACCCTGTCCGTCCCGCTGAGCGGGACGGACAAGGGCGGGGCACCCGGTGCGGACCCGGAAATTCCCAAACGATCGTTCGAATTAACATTGACCTAGCCCGTTGGTGCCACATAAAATCAATGGGTTACACCGGCCCTCAGGAAGTTCGCTGTGCCCTTATACGAATACCAATGTAAAAGCTGCCATAGCCTTACGGAGCGCATACAAAAGTTCTCCGATCCGCCTCTGTCAATCTGTCCGCATTGCGGAGGCGAGCTTGAGCAGCTAATTTCCGCGCCCGCCGTACGATTCAAGGGCGCCGGCTGGTACGTTACCGATTACGCAAAGAAATCGGCTACGCCCCCGTCGAGCGGAAACGGTTCAAAACCCTCATCTGCGCCTGCATCCGATTCCAAGTCGTCAACCGATTCGAAGTCGGACGCTCCCAAATCCGAAGCAGCTACTGGCAAGGATGCCAAGTAGGCCAGAAGGAGATACCCGGTCATGCCCAAAGAAGCTTTGACCATTACCGATAATCGCACTGATAAGACGTATGAACTGCCCATCGAAAACGAAACCGTTCGAGCGATGGACCTCCGCAAGATCAAAGTCAAACCCGACGATTTTGGTCTGATGACGTACGATCCCGCCTACATGAACACGGCTTGCTGCAAAAGCAACATCACGTTCATCGACGGCGACAAGGGCATACTCCGCTATCGCGGGTATGACATCGACGACCTGGCAGAAAACTGCACTTTCCTCCAGGTCGCCTACCTCCTCCTCTACGGCGAGCTGCCCAATCCGGAACGGGAGAAGGAATGGGTACACGACATCACCTTCCACACGATGCTGCACGAGACCACCAAGCAGTTCATCGATGGCTTCCGCTACGACGCCCATCCGATGGGAATGCTGATCAGCACGCTGGCGGCGCTCTCCACCGTATATCCGGAGGCACGGCACGTGCGTGACCGCGAGGTCCGGCAGCGCCAGATCGTCCGTCTGATCGCCAAAATGCCCACGCTGGCGGCGTATTCCTACCGCCATCGCAAGGGACATCCGTACATCTACCCCGACAATGATCTCAGCTACACCGAGAACTTCATGAACATGCTTTGGCGGATGACTGAGCCGAAGTATGTTGCCAGCCCCGTGATCGCCCGTGCGCTCGACATCCTGTTCATCCTGCACGCCGACCACGAGCAGAACTGCAGCTCCACCACCATGCGCGTCATCGGCAGCGCGGAAGCTGATCCGTATCTCGCCATGGCGGGAGCGGCGGCAGCGCTGGCCGGCCCGCTGCATGGCGGAGCCAACGAAGAAGCGCTGCGCATGCTCGACGAAATCGGCTCGGTCGCCAACATCCCCAACTACATCAAGCGGGTGAAGGCGGGCGAAATCAAGCTGATGGGCTTCGGGCATCGTGTCTACAAGAACTACGATCCGCGCGCTCGCATCATCAAGGAAGTCGCCGACCAGGTCTTCGAGGTCACCGGACGCAATAGCCGCATCGATATTGCGCTCGAACTCGAACGCATCGCTCTGAGCGACGACTACTTCGTGACCCGCAAGCTGTATCCCAACGTCGATTTCTATTCGGGAATCATTTACCAGGCAATGGGATTCCAGCCCGACATGTTTACTGTGCTGTTCGCCATACCGCGTGCCGTGGGATGGCTGGCTCAGTGGAGCGAACTCATGACGGATGCCGACCAGAAGATCTCGCGTCCGCGCCAGATCTATCTCGGAGAAGGTCAACGTAAGGTCGCCACCCATAGCAAGGCGGCCGACGCTATCGCCGTGAAGCAGAAAAGACCGATGATGGTCAGCTAGTCGGTTGTAGCTTGGTCTCAATCCATGGGGTGCTTCGCCAGTTGAAGCACCCCGCTTTCTTTCTGCACCATCGAAGAATCTGGTTGTCCGCACTGGTGTCCAGCCTCTGGCGTAAAAGGGAAAACTTCGCTGCAAAGAGTACTCTGGTAAGCGATTTGTCTGGATGAACATCACCATGACCGACGATCGTCCGGCAGGCATCCGCGCAATCATCCTCCTATGCATGGCGCTGGCCTTCGCCTCTCTTATTTACTCGGTGCTGACCTTCGCGGGAACCGTGCCGCTTTCCGCGGGTGCGTGGCTACTGGGCGGAGGTCTTGAGCAGCTCGGTCCTCTTGTGTTTCTGCTCTACGCGGCCGTGCTGCTCGTTTTGATCCTTGCCTTGGCCAAGCGCTGGCGCTGGGCGCGCCGAGCTACCATTCTCGTTGCGGTTGCAGGCATCGCGCTCATGGTGCCGGCTGTCTCCAGTGCGGTTGTGGACTCCCGCCTGCTTGCCATCGTCCGCGGGGGTGTGCAAATCATCGTGCGCGTGATGGTAGTGTTCTATCTGAGCCAGGAGCCCACGAAAGTCTGGTTCGACATTCGCTAAGGCAATCGCACGCCCAGCTACTTGTTTTTTTCGCCACCCGGCACCTATAGTCGTACCGTTGCAAACCAGGGGAGGGATTCATGCTTAAGGGATTTCGCGAGTTTGTTCTGCGTGGCAACGTTGTCGATATGGCCGTCGGCGTGGTGATCGGCGGCGCATTCGGAGCGATTGTCACTGCCTTCGTCAAAGACTTGCTCACTCCACTCATCGCCGCCTTGGTCGGCAAGCCCGACTTTTCCGCATACGTCTTTGAGATCAACGGATCGAAATTCTTGTATGGCGACTTCGTCAACGCCGTTGTCGCGTTCCTCCTGGTAGCCGCCGCCGTGTACTACTTTGTGGTGGTGCCGGTAAACGCACTGATGACGCGCATGAAAAAGGAAGAAGCTCCCGCTGCGCCCGACAAGAAGAACTGCCCGGAGTGCCAGAGCGAAATTCCGATCGCTGCGCGCAGGTGCGCCTTCTGCACGTCACCCGTCGCATAAGAGAATCGGACTAGTCTGGAACTCGATGGGGGAAACAACCGTACTCTTTCGCGGCGTTTTCCGCCTCATTTGGTTGCGGTTTTGCGCTCCGATTTCGGCAGAAATCTAAGCCAGAGACAGCTGCCGCGAGCCCTGATTCTTGGTCTGCAAAACCGTATTCGCCGGATGCCTGGTTACTCACCAAGCACTCACCTGTAAACGCCTGAATTTAAACGATTTGCAGTCGTTCTGGAACTCATCGAAGGGCATCCTTTTGTGGTAAAATAATAGCTGTTGGTCAGCCTCTCAAATCATTGAATTTACTGCCACTTGAGACGCTTTCGCCAAGGTTCCGTGGCTTGGCCGTAATCCGTGTGCAATGAAACGGGAACCGCTGCTGCAGCGCGTTCCTGGTGAAATGGAGCAGGATGTCCCCGATCGAAACACAAGCCGCCAAGTCTTCCAACGATACGAACAGTCAGGAGACCGAGAAAGTGATGCCTTCGCCCAACGGCAAGAACGGCAACGGTCAGTCTGGCGACTACAACGCCGACTCCATCAAAGTTCTCGGAGGCATGGAAGCCGTCCGCAAGCGCCCCGCTATGTATATCGGTTCGACCGGCGACATGGGCTTGCACCACCTCGTTTACGAAGTGGTGGACAACTCCGTAGACGAGGCACTCGCCGGTTTCGCCGACCGCATTGACGTCACCATTCACATCGATAATTCCATCACCGTGGTGGACAACGGTCGCGGCATCCCTACCGGCGAGATGGACGTGGATGGCGAGCGCTTGCCTGCCGCTCAAGTCGTGATGACCGTGTTGCACGCAGGCGGCAAGTTCGATAGCTCCACTTACAAAGTTTCCGGCGGATTGCACGGCGTCGGCGTCTCCTGCGTCAACGCGCTCAGTAGCTTGCTCGAGTTGGAAATCTGGCGCGAAGGCACCGTGTTTGAGCAGAGCTACTCCGAGGGCGTACCCACCAGCAAGCTCAAGAAGACCGGGACCACCAAGAAGCGCGGAACTAAGGTACACTTCGTTCCCGACGCCACCATCTTCACCGTCAGCGAGTACAACTACGACACGCTGGCGCAGCGCCTGCGCGAGTTGGCCTTCCTCAATAAGGGACTGCTGATCACGCTCACCGACGAGCGCACCACCGATCCCAAGACCGGCGAGCCCAAGCACACCGAGTTCAAGTTTAACGGCGGCATTGCCGAGTTCATCAAGCACCTGAACCGCGGCAAGTCCACGCTGCACGACAAGCCGATCTACATGGAAGCCGAGCGCGACAACGTTGCCATGGAAATCGCGCTGCAGTACAACGACGGTTACTCCGAAACCGTCTTCAGCTTCGCCAATAACATCAACACGGTCGATGGTGGCTCGCACTTGTCAGGGTTCAAGACGTCGCTGACCCGCACCATCAACTACGCCGGTCAGCAACTCGGGCTCTTCAAGGACGTAAAGGAAAACCTCACCGGCGACGACGTGCGCGAAGGACTCGTGGCCGTGGTCAGCGTAAAGCTTTCGCAGCCACAGTTTGAAGGCCAGACCAAGGGCAAGCTCAACTCCGATATCGCGGGCACGGTGCAGGCCTTCGTCAACGAGCGCCTGGGCGCATTCTTCGATCAGAATCCTCCGGTGGCCAAGAAGATCATCAACAAGGCCATCGATGCGGCGCGAGCGCGCGAAGCCGCCCGCAAAGCCCGCGACCTCACCCGCCGCAAAGGCGCGCTCGACGGCGGCGGACTGCCTGGCAAGCTCGCTGACTGTTCCGAGCGCCAGCCCGACCGCTGCGAGGTGTACCTGGTCGAGGGAGAGAGCGCCGGCGGCACCGCCAAGCAGGGCCGCGACCGCCGCTTCCAGGCCATCCTTCCGTTGAAGGGCAAGATCCTCAACGTCGAGAAGGCGCGTTACGACAAAATGCTGGGCCACGAAGAAATCCGCGCGATGATCACGGCGCTCGGTACCGGCATCGGCAAAGATGATTTCGACATTGCGAAGTTGCGCTACGGCAAGGTCATCCTGATGACCGACGCCGACGTAGACGGCTCGCACATCCGCACGCTGCTGCTTACGTTCTTCTTCCGCCACATGCAGGAGCTCATCAAACGCGGCAACGTTTTTATCGCGCAGCCGCCGCTCTACCGCATCAAGAAGGGCAAGTTTGAGCAGTACATCAAGAACGACAACGAATTCGTACGCGTCATGGTGAAGCGTGCCGCCGATGGCATCGTGGTTCGTTACGGCGAAGGCGCAGCCACGCTTGAAGGCGCTCCTCTCACCAAGTTCATGACCACGCTCAACGAATACATCGGTTTTGTCGACAAGGTGAACAAGCGCATCCGCGATGAAATCATCACCGAGCTGCTGCCGAAGTTCGATCTCGCCAAGCGTGCCGACTTCGAGGGCGAGAGCAGCCGTCCGGCGAAGAAAATTGTTGATCTCGAGAAGGGCCTGAAGGCCGTCATGAAGGAGCAGGGGCTCAAGTCCGTCGAGAAGCGCTTTGAGGAGGAGCACAACCTCTGGGAGTGCGTGTTCGTCAACGCGCAGGGCGCGCCGCACATCATCAACTGGGAGTTTGCTTCCGCCCCCGAGTATCGCCAGATGATGGCGAAATTCAAGCAGATCGAGCAGTATCTGCAGCCGCCGTATTTCATCGAGTCGGTGCAGAAGAATGCCGGCGGCAACGGCGCGGAAGAGCTGAGTGACGCCGAGCGCGCTGACCAGGAGAAGGCCGAGCAGAAGAGCCCCAAGACCTCAAAGCGAAAGGTGACGGCCGAAACCGTCGAGAAGCAAACGGTGCGCGATCTGTTCGACTACGTGTTGAACGAGGGGCGCAAAGAGTACACCGTCCAACGTTACAAAGGACTGGGCGAGATGAGCTCACAGCAGCTATGGGAGACCACGATGGATCCGGAGCGTCGCACGTTGCTCGAAGTCAAGCTCGAAGACCTGACTGAAACGGAAAATATCTTCACCACGCTGATGGGCGAAGATGTCGAGGCGCGCCGCAAGTTCATCGAAGATAACGCCCTCGACGTGAAGAACCTCGATATCTAATCAACGCTGAGTACCCCAGATTCGCGCCCCACTTTGGGGCGCTTACCTGGGAGGCCACAACTTCAAGCTGCCTTTCGCTTCCGTTGGAAGCGGCGTTGTATCACAGAAGAGCATGCCTGCTTCCCGGATATTTCCCAAACTCGGACTGCCGCAGATTGCCGCGCTCAGTCTGCTGCTGCTCTTTGGCGCGCAGTGCCTGTGGTTCATGGCGAATGTCCCCATCACCCAGATGGAGAGCAGTTACATCGAGGACGGCCTACTCCATGTGGACCGCCTGCTGAGCGCAGGCACCGACTACCGCTCGCCCCTTATCCCCGTGCTCGCCGGAGTGCCCGCTCGCCTCATCGACTCCCACGGCAACTTCATTCGCCTCAGCCAATATCGCTTCCTCATTCGCCTTCCGTTTCTCCTGTCTGGCCTGCTGCTGGGAGCTTCGCTCTGGTACGTCGCTCGCCGCCTCTACGGCAACTTCGGGGGATACATCGCCCTCGGCCTCTATTGCTTTTCGCCCATGGTCATCACTCGCTCAAGCCAGGTACAACCTGACATCGTGGGAGCATGGGGCGCGTTTGGCCTCATTTTCACAGCTATCGCCGCCGCCCATACGCTTTATGCCCCACGCGATGTGATCTTGTGGAACTGGAAGCGCATCGTCCTCATGGCCGTCTCCATTGCGCTCTGCGTCGGCTCGCAGTGGTCGCTGTGGATCGTTCTACTCCCTGCGCTGGCCTTCATGTTGTGGGTCGGCCACGTTCGTCCAGGAGCCGCGCTAGCGATCTTTGCCGCCGCCTGCGCCCTCGGACTGTTTTTCCTCTGGGGGATTTCCAGCTTTCGTCCGGCGGTGTTTGCCGCCGCTCTCGGCAGCGCCCACTGGATCGAGTTCTCGCCTGCCCAGGTTTCCGCCAAATCGGTGCTTACGCTGCTGGGATTGTTCTTCCTGCAGAACGGACTGGGCACTCTGATTCTGCTGCTGTTCTCACTCGCGGCCTTTGCCGCTTGGAAGCGCGCCCGCTACTTCGGCAATGCCGCCCCGCTCATCACTGCCATGTTGCTCATCCTTTCTGGCCTCGCCATGCAGCACTTCGCGGGATTGCTCTTTCTTTTTGTCTCTCTGCCATTCCTGATCCTCTTCATGGCGGGAGTCTCCGCCGACCTGCTTGAGACCAAATATGCCGTCTTTGCCAACGCCATCATCGTCGGCGTGCTAATCGCGAATGCCGTGCTCGACGTCGGCGGACTGCTGCAACTCGCCCGTCCGGTAATGCGTTGATGGCCGTCTCGGAAAGCCCCCTTTCATGCTTCTGAAAACTGCCCGCAAGACACTGAAAAGTAAACACTTACGCAGTAATCGAGGTATCCTGCCTGTGCTATACTAACAGGTGGTCTTCGACAGGATCTTTCCCTGAAATTTCACCTATTGCAAAGCGCAGAAAAGCGTTCCCGACGAAGACTCGGACTACCGAAGTTCCCGAACGGCGCGACCCTGAAAGTCGTTTCTGGAGCACCAGGAAGGAATAGCTGAAAGCCAAGAGCTGACAGCTGAAAGCTCATTCATGCCTGACGATCCCAATCAGCAACTGCCTCTCGACCCATCACGCGGCGGCAACATCCAGCCCATCAACATTGAAGAAGAGATGCGCCGTTCGTATCTCGACTATTCGATGTCAGTCATCATCGGCCGCGCGCTGCCCGATGTGCGCGACGGCCTCAAGCCAGTGCATCGCCGCATTCTCTATGCGATGCACGACATGGGACTGCTGCACAACCGCAAGCACGTGAAGTGCGCCAAGGTCGTCGGCGAAGTGCTCGGCAAGTACCATCCCCACGGTGATACTGCAGTGTATGACGCGATGGTCCGCATGGCGCAGCCGTTCTCGCTGCGGTATCCGCTGGTCGATGGTCAGGGCAACTTCGGCTCCGTAGATGGCGACCCGCCCGCGGCTTACCGTTACACCGAATCGCGCATGACCGAGATTGCCGAAGAGTTGCTCGCAGACATCGACAAAGACACTGTCGACTTCGTCGCCAACTTCGATGACACAACGGTCGAGCCGCTCGTGCTTCCCACGCGCATTCCGAATCTTTTGCTGAACGGCTCTGACGGAATCGCCGTCGGCATGGCCACCAAGATTCCGCCGCATAACCTGACCGAGATCGTGGACGCCTGCATCACGCTGGTGAACAACCCGAAGGCCTTGCTGGCCGATGTCATGCAATTCGTGCAAGGTCCCGACTTCCCGACCGGTGGATTCATCCACGGACGTAGCGGCATTGCCGAAGCCTATCGCACCGGACGTGGCCGTTTCATGATGCGCGCCAAAGCCGCCATCGAGCACGTTACCAAAGACAAAGAAGCCATCATCGTCACCGAGATCCCCTACCAGGTGAATAAGTCGCGCCTCATCGAGCGCATCGCCGACCTGGTGAACGACAAGGTCATCGACGAAATCAGCGACATCCGCGACGAGAGCGACCGCGACGGCATGCGCATCGTCATCGAGCTCAAGCGCGGCTGCGAGCCGCAAATCGTGCTCAACCAGCTCTTCAAGCACACCTCGATGCAGGAGAGCTTCAGCATGATCTTCCTGGCCGTGGTGAACGGCCAGCCCAAGGAAATGGGCCTGGTGCAGGCCATCAATCATTTCCTCGATCATCGCATCGACGTAGTGCGTCGCCGCACTGCGTTCTTGTTGCAGAAGGCGAAAGACCGCGAGCACATCCTCGAGGGCTACCAAGCCGCGCTCGATCGCGTGGACGACGTCATTCGCATTATCCGCGGCAGCGAGAACCGCGCCGATGCCCGCGTCAACCTGGTCGAATACTTCTCGGGTAAGACGGTCAGCGTTACCGAAGGCAAAGTCGGAGCCGGACCGGGCAAGCCCGTTTCGCTCAAAGGCTTCACGCCCGCGAGCCTCACGCGCCCCTTCGATGCGGTTCAGGCCGACGCTATTCTCGAATTGCAACTGCATCGCCTCACTCGGCTTTCGATCGACGAAATCCTCAAGGAGTTGGCCGAGGTCCGCAAGAACATCGACGAGTACGAATCGATCCTTGGCTCCGAGAAGAAGCTCCGCAACGTTATCGTCAAAGAGCTCGAAGAGATCAAGAAGAACTACGGCGACGAGCGCCGCACGGTCATTCAGGACGAGGCTGCCGAGATCAACCTCGAAGACCTCATCGCCGACGAGCAAGTGGCGGTCACCGTCAGCCACTCCGGCTACCTGAAGCGCACGCCCATCTCGACGTATCGCCAGCAGCGCCGTGGCGGCACAGGCCGCAAGGGCATGAGCACGCGCGAAGAAGATTTCGTCGAGAAGATGTTCGTCGCCTCCACCCACGATTACATGCTGGTGTTCACCAATACGGGCCGCGTGTACTGGCTCAAGGTGTATGAGATCCCCGAGATCAGCGCTGCGGGCAAAGGCCGGGCGATCGCCAGCCTCGTGGCGTTGCAGCCGGGCGAGAACGTGCGCGCTCTGCTCACCGTCCGCGACCTGGAAGAAGAGGGCAAGTTTGTCTTCTTCGCCACCCGCGCGGGAACGGTGAAGAAGACACCGCTCAAGGACTTCAGCAACGTGATGTCGCGCGGCATCATCGCCATTGGCATCGACAAGGAAGACGAACTCGTGGCCGCCCGCTGTACCGACGGCAACCAGATTGTGTTCCTCGCCTCGCACGACGGCCTCGCCATTCGCTTCGATGAAGCCGGCGTTCGTCCAATGGGCCGGCCCGCTCACGGCGTTCGCGGCATGGACATGAAGCGCGGCGACTACGTCGTCGGCATGGCCATCACGCCCAAGGTGCGCAAGAAGGGCAAGGAAGCCGACGAGGAGGAGTCGAGCCTCATTCTCTCGGTCACCGAGCAGGGATACGGCAAGCGCACCGACGTGGATGAATACCGCCTGCAAACCCGCGGCGGCAAGGGCGTCATCAACGTCAAGACCACGTCCCGCAACGGGAAGGTGGTATCGATTATTCCGGTCAACGAGAAATCGGAGCTGATGGTCATCAGCCAGTTCGGCAAGATCATCCGCATCGACACCAAGAACATTCGCGAGGCCGGACGCTCGACGCAGGGCGTTCGCCTGCTGCATCTCGAAGAAGGCGATCACGTCGCAGCGGCATCGCTGATTCCGCCGGACGAGACCAACGGAGACGGCAACGGCGAGAGCGGATTGCTGGTGCAGTAACCTGACTTCCTGACTACTCACCAGGGCGCGAGCAATCGCGCCCTTTGTGTTTTAGGATGTCGGGTATGGAAACGATCAACCTCGCCCAGAAGTTCTCGCTCTTCTCCGACTACTTCAGCCCGAAGATCGTCGGCGAGCTGAACGACTTTCACGTGAAGCTGGTCAAGCTCCAGGGCGAGTTCGTCTGGCACCATCACGAAGTTGAAGACGAACTGTTCTTCGTGGTGAAGGGCGCATTGAAGATGGCCTTGCGCGAAGGCGAAGCCGAGCGCGAAATCGTCGTCCATCCCGGCGAGTTCATCATCATTCCGCACGGCGTTGAACACTGTCCCTCAGCCGAAGAGGAGACGCACATCATGCTGCTTGAGCCGAAGTCCACGGTTAACACAGGAAATGTTGAAGGTGAGCTGACGGTGCGGGACCTGCAGCGGATCTAGCTGCGAGAAAATTTCTTTACCTTTGGGCCGCTTCTCGGAAGAGCATCGAGTAATTCGCGCACCGTCTTCTTGAGCAACGGGACCTTTACGTCCGGCGCGATTTCTGCCAGCGGCTCCAGCACGAAGCGGCGCCCGGCCATTGCTGGATGCGGGATGGTGAGCGTGGGCGTGTTGAGGTGGGCCGGGCCGTAGAGCAGGATGTCGATGTCGATGAGGCGCGGCCCTTTGGGTTGGGTGCGCTCGCGGCCCATGGCTTTTTCGATCGACAGGATGCCCGCAAGAAACTCGCGTGGAATCAGATTCGTTTGCACCGCCACCGCACAATTCAGGAACCAGGGTTGGTCGGTGAACTCGACCGGCTCGGTCTCGTAGAGCGACGAAACCTCCAGCACGTCGCCCAGTTGCAGGAGTCGGCCAGTGGCGTTGCGGAGGTTGGCTTGGCGGTCGCCGAGGTTGGAACCCAACGAGAGATAGACAATCTTCTTCACGTTGGGATGATAGCGCGGGGGAGAACTCCGCCCGAAGGAGCTACGGAAAACCTGTGTACCCCCTCCCTCCCCCACCTTTTTTGCAAATTCCTCATTCCATTGGAGATAGGTATGCGGTCGACGCAAAATATTGAGCCTATGGGGGTTAGAGGCAAATTTCTCTTAACAAAGGAGTTAGAAGGGTCTTCGGGAACCAAGGTGCGGGAGCGGGCGAGGAGAAGAGCGGGCAATCGAGAGCCAATCGAACCAGTCACAGGGCCAAACCGCCTTGCTGGGGAGGAGGGCAGAATCTGACTGGCGGCTCGTGGGCCGACAGCACTCCCTCATCCTTCCGGGGGTAGTGTACGGCGGATGGAGGACAGGAGCAAGGACGTAGATCACGGTTCAACGTGATGGATGAACCGGGAGAGAGGGCAGTGGCCGGTGGCGAGCGGCTAGTTTTCACCACGGAGATCACGGAGCGCACGGGGGAAAACGGTCAAAATGGCAGCGCCGGGTCTCGTGGTGCGCAAAGCTTCGGCAGAGAGGAATAGGTGTGAGGACCAGCCCACCCACGGCTGAAGCCGTGGGTTTTCTACTACCATCCGCCGTAGGCGGACGGCATCGTGGTGTGGGCCTAGATACTTGAGGCGAGTGGGGATCGGTATTAGCTCCACATTTGCCAACGTCAGGCGAATGTGGGCCAGCCAACAGCCAAGTTCATAGGTGGCTAGAGTCGCAGAACAAAACCTCGCACGCATGTCCCGGCGCAAAACCCAGGTCATCCTGTGAAGGCGAGAACACGCCATCAGGATCGTATCCGAACCGGTGGAAGGCCTCGTACCGGAGGAGCCAGGCGAAGAAAGGATATTCGTCGCAGAGTGCGTCGGCTATGGGGTGAGTCGCAATTACTCCCGCACTCTGGGTGAAATGATTACAGAGTTTGACTGCGTGTATCGTTTTGGCTTGACCAATATAGGGGAACTTCCCCGAATATATATGGTGCATGGTGGTCGCATTGGTGCTGCCAAAGCGCTCTGGCCTCACGCCGCTTGCGAATGAGAACGCTGCCCTCGCCGGGCCATTTGGGCGGCTATCGAGGTGAACGCCCTGCGCTTTCGCGAGCTTGCGAATTGGCCCAGGATAGCTGTGGTATTTCTGCTTTGCGCCGGGCGCGGGGATGCGGTTGCAGCTGTTCCATAATAGGAGGGCTCGAACAGGCCACTGAACGAAGTCTGCCAAGTGATTGCCCACGTGAAGTAAGACGTGACGTACAGATGGGGACTCGACCTGGAGAATCTCTCGTTCATACCAGAGGCCAACATTTCCGCGATCTATCGGTTCCAGCAGCGAATTCGGCGATTCGAGGTTGTATGGCATCTTGCGGCAGTACTCCTCTTAGGTGCAGACGCGGCTCGCGCATTACCAATTGCGGGAGTCTCTCTCGTAGTTAAGGATTCGGATTCCGTCCGCCTCCGTCGCATAGAAGGCCGTGCCCGGGGTTCGTTCGGCCGACATGCGGTCCAGGTGCGATCGTGGCCAATCTCCGGCGAACTGGGCGGCTGGTTCGCTCGTTGTCCATTCCACGAAGTGAAAAATGCGGTATTCATCCTGATAACGACGATGTGGGCGATCCCTGCTCTCCAAAGCAAGTCCCTCAGCAATTGCGCGGTCAACTGCGGCATGAAGCTTGACGGACAGTTCGTTGATCTGAACTAGAAACTGTGGCTCAGGATATCGTCCTCCATGAAATACATGATTTCTCGCTTTACCCCAGATTTCCCTGTTAAATTGCTGGAGCGTCGTCTCTGGAAATGCTGCTTGGAAAATTTCGAAGGCGCGTTGTTTGTTGGAACTCCGATGTTGGATGGGCCGCCCGCAGTGTTCTAAAGTCTCTCCGCATGTTTGACAGCGATTCGGAACGTCAGCGTCGCCAGCCAGACTCTCGAACGCTAGCCATGTAAAGACGAACTTCTCGAGAGCTAGTCTCCGGTCGAGCGCATACCGATGCCAGGTGAGAGGAAGACTCAACTTACCTGCGCGAGCGAGAATCTGTGTCACTTCCGCCTGTTCCTCCTTCCCAAGTTCAGCCCGAACTGGGTCTATTCTCTCTCCGATATAGATCACTTGACGCTTGGACTCGCCCGACTGGTCTTTGAGGATCGATTCACAGTCCTTCAGTAATAGGGGGCTTCCGGTCGCGAAGGACATCGCATCAAGGATGGGAGGCAGCACCGATGCAGATAATCGTTCCCATGCCTGCCGGTTGTCGGGAGCTTCTAATTTCGTTTCTACAACCACCAAGCCGGGTTCGCCTGCCCCAGCAAAGAGGAACTGGGGCTTCAGGCCCATGAATTCAACAGTGACGTTTTCTTTTCGAACGAGTGCGGTTCCGACACGAAAACGCACAAGATACCAAGGCATATACTTGCCTCCAAGCATGCGGGTCGCGTGGATCGCTCGCCTGAGGCTTATTGCGTCGGCAGCCTCTCTAACTCCGCTTTGATGCTAACGCGGCCGCTTGAGACCCGCACTTTTCTTTCCCAAGCAGCATAGCCCTTCTTCTTCACAGTAATGGTGTGCTCTCCGGCAGCGACGCTGACTACGGAGGGCGTGTCTCCGCTGAATGCTCCATCAATCTCGATATCGCAGCCGTCGGGCGTTGATGTGATGTCGAACTCGGCGGAGCTTGCCGCAGCGGCATCTGCTTTTGCGACCGATGCGGGAGGCGGAGCGGGAGGAACGTAGACGGTATCTCCATTCGCGTACGCGGTGACTTCCGTGCCCTTCGGTATCGTAATGTCCTTGCCGTGGATAAAAAGGAACAGCGGTGCGGCTGGAAAAAAGACAATGCTGGTGGCAACGATGGCTCCAGTCATTGCGCCGACGTGGCCCCCGCCCTTCACGTCCTTTTGCGCGCGGAGATTTACTTTCTCGCCGTTGGCAAGCTGCGCGGCGTCGACGTTCACATCTAACTTGCCTGCGCGCCCCATGGTCTTCTTGTGCTCAGCGTCAGTTATGGTGGCCCAGGCGAGGGCGCCTTGGTGAACCACCACCGTGTCGCCCAGCCGTATTTCATCCATAACCTCAAAGTCGACGCGATCACCGGTCTTGGCCTCGGCTGAGCTGAGAGTTCGATTGAGTCGAAGGCGGAATGGGGTTCCGTCTTGAATGATCAGGTTGCCATCGGCGTTGCGCTTGATGGGAAGCGGTTGCGGCTTGGGAACCTCAGCAGCCGGCGGGGCTGGTTGTTGGGCTGCCGGTTGCTGGCCCAAGCCTTGTGAAGGTGAACACATGCAGAAAACCAAGAGGTAAGCAACTGTCTTCGCGAGGATGTTCACGGTCGGCCTCCGTGTCTTACACCTGTGGCGAGTCGCTGGTCACCCAAGGGCAAGAGAGACGATGCGGCAGGCGATTCGGGTGTCCGTACACGCGGGTGTAGTAGGCGCAAGAGAGTATGTGGGTGAAAGGCGCAGAAGTCAATGACTGGCTTCACACGATGGTGTGAGGTGGCCGGGTGGTGCTGTCCCTGATGGACTCTGAATGCGATTCCCATCGCTATTCACGCGTGAAGGTGTGGGCTGTCGTCTGGCGTCCCGCGGGGCGGGACAGGCGGGAAGCGGGGAGAGCAGATCCCTCGGAGGCTGAAGGCTCCTCGTGACGACAAGGTATAAGCGCTTTGCGGCGTGGCTGAAGCCATGCCCTGATACGAAACTGGCGGCGTAAGGAGTCTTGGCAGACTGGGAAGCGGCGCTGCACCCGCACTCTCCGCGATGCCGGCAAAGAGCAGATCCCTCGGAGGCTGGCGCCTCCTCGTCGTGATGAAAGAACAAGATGGGTTGGCGGCACGGCTAAACAGGCTGCGGAAAAATGCGAAATTTCACTAATGCTTGAAAAAACTTCGCGTTTAAATTCGGTATGAGCGTTCTCTCGAAAATTCGAGGCATTTAGGGTCATCCGGGTTGCCGAGTTTTCGACTTTTTCCGCAGCCTGTGAAGCCGCACGTCGCCGGAATCGAGAGATACTGCGCGGGATTCGTCATCTCACTCACACCCGGGTTACCTGTCACCGACATACAACAACTCGTCCGGTGATATTGGGTGGAGCAGCGCTTCAGCGGTGCATTTCAGACGGATGTACAATCCGCGGCTTCAGCCGCTGAGGTAATTCATGGCGATCCCCCATCGAGGCCAGACTAGTAGCACAACGTACTTCATCACTGCAGGCACGTTCTGCAAGAAGAACCTTCTCCAATCCGAACGGATGGCTGATCTGTTCTGCCAAACAATGTATAGGTATCGAGCGGAACGAAAGTTCCTGCTGCATGCCTTCGTCGTCATGCCCAATCATATTCATCTGCTGTTGACGGTTCCGGAAGGTCTCACCGTGGAACGAGTTGTGCAATTCATCAAGGGTGGATTTTCCCATGAGGCGGGTAAATTGATGGGGAGCGGTGGGCCAGTGTGGCAGAAAAGCTTTGTTGATCGGCGAGTGCGAGACTTGGCTGAGTTTGAAAAGTACAAATCCTATATCGAACAGAATCCGGTTCGTGCGGGATTGGTCGAAGTTGCAGGACAATACCGCTATTGCTCTCTCAATCCGGCATTCGAGACAGACGAGTTACCTCAGCGGCTAAAGCCGCGCGCCGAGATTGCGGGTTGAATGCACCGCTGAAGCGGTGCTCCACCCAATGGTGCCCGACCTATGGTGCCCGACCTATGGTGTTCCACCCTACTGTGTCCCACCTAAAATGATCGAAGCGACGAATCGGCGGAATAGACAGCACTAGTCGGCGACGGCGAGGTGCTCTTCGGGGTACTGGGCGGCGGTGGATTCGTCGAGGGTGACTTCTTCCCAGTAGGACTGGTCGCGGAGGATGCGGGAGACGATGGCGGTGTGCATGGCGTGTCCGGCGCGGTCGGCCTTGACGTAGCCGAGGATGCGCTTGCCGAAGAGCGCGAGGTCGCCGATGAGGTCGAGGATCTTGTGCCGCACGAACTCGTCGGCAAAGCGCAGCGGAGGATTGTCGATTCCGTCTTTCGTCAGCACGATACAACTGTTGCGGGTAGCTCCGCGGATCAATCCCTGGTTCAGCATCGCCGGTTGCTGCTCGAGGAAGCCGAAGGTGCGGGCGGGCGCAATCTCTTTTACGTACTTACCGTTGGAGAGTTCCACCTGCAGCACCTCGCTGCCAATCAGCGGATGGGGGAAGTTGATTGCATAGCTGACCGAGTAGCGCTCCGCCGGATACACGCCGATGAACTTGTCACCCTCGCGCATCTCGTAGGGACGCAGAATTTTCAGATAGGTGCGCTTGCGCCGCTGCTGGCGCACCCCCGCTCGGGTGATCATCTCGACGAAGGGCAACGCGCTGCCATCGAGAATCGGCAATTCCAGGTTGTCGAGCTCGACGATGGCGTTGTCCACGCCCATGCCGATGAATGCCGACAGCAGGTGCTCGGTAGTGGAGATCAGCACGCCTTGCTTCATGAGCGAGGTGGCGTAGCTGACCTTGGCGACGTTTTTGCTGCTGGCCTCGACTTCGAATCCGTCGAGGTCGACGCGGCGAAAGACGATGCCCGATCCGGCGGCGGCGGGAAGGATGCGGAGATGAACCGGCGCACCGCTGTGGAGTCCCACACCACGGCATTCGACGGCGGTTCGAATTGTGCGCTCGAATAACAAGGGGGTGGTCTAAGGATGGCGCAATCAATAGCTTACAGCTCGCTGGCGAAAAGCGAGTGTGGTATTTGTACCACATGAAGTGGCGAAGGGGGCACCGCTTAGTCGAGGGCTGTCGTCGGTGACGTTGCGGTAAGTTGTTGTGCTGCTGAGCCTTGCGGAGGACCGGTTCGAAGGCCACCACGGTACAAGGATTCCTCACGGAACCCGACTGGGCAACACCCTCGGAGCTGGACTTATTGCGGCTTCGCCGCGTCCGGTTTGGTGGACTTGTACAGCAGCCCGGTGGGCTCAAACAGCGACGCCGCCAGGCCAGTGTTGTAGGACACTTTGTTCACGTAGCGCTGGTTGGTCATGTCGCCGTTCTCCATGCGCACGGTGCTATAGGGCGTCGCAATGCCTTGCACGACTTTGTAGTTGCTGTAAATCTCGGCGTCCTCGTCGAACTGCCGGTCAAGCGGGTCGCGGTAGGAATAGCTCTTGCGTACCGGCAAATGGGTACGGGGATCGACGGCGATGGTGACACTGTCGTTGGAAGCGTTGAGGATGGTGACCTTGTCGGCGAGGTTCTGCTCGACGATGGCGGTACCGTCGTAGAGGATCATCGAGCCGGGGGCGGAGAGCCAGTTGCGGATGACCCACTCGAGCGAGTGCTGGCGCCGCCGGAGGTATTCGCTCAACAGCTTGGGATCGATGGCGACGGTGCCTTTGTAAGTGGTCTCGTAACCCTGGTCGCCGACGTAGAGGTCAATGATGTCGCGCTGCTTGGTGAACTCGACGCGGTCCTTGTCGGGCGCCTGCCAGAGGCGCCAGAACAGGACGCCGAGGCCTTTGGGGCGTCCTTCGTAGAAGGCGTAGGCGCGGCCCTCGACGGTCATGTCCCGCATTGTCAGATAGGCTTCGCCGCCGAGGGCGAGGATCATGTCGTCGAGGATCTTTTTGGCCCTGGCGACGCCCGGATCTTTGGCAGCCGTGGCGGCATAGTGCGCCGTAGGCCAACTGGCGGCGGAGGCTGCCGCGGGCGGAGCCGCCGGGGCCTGCGCCAAACCCGCGCCGGTCAGCGCGGCGAGAATCGTAAGTAGCAGCGGGATTCGCATGACAGATAGCAATTGTAAACGGAGGACGGCTCCCGAACCGCCTCGACCCTATCAGCCGCGTTGGCCGCGGAGTTGCAATCCGACGAAACGGAAAGAAGCGGGGCCGAGTTTACTGGTCCAGCATCTTCAGCGCTTTGGCGAGGCTGACGCGCATGCGGTTGAAGGAGCCGGTGACTTCGGCGATTTCATCGCTGCCCTTTACCTCGAGATCGGGCAGGTCGGTTTCACCTTTGCTGATGCGGTCGGCGGCCAGCGAGACCTGTTGCAGCGGGCGAATCACGATCAGGTAAAGCGCAGCGTCGAGTGCGACAATCGTCAGCAGAAACGTTGCGATCAGGAAGGTGATCAAGTTGCGATAGGCCTGGTCGGCGACCTGAATCGGCACCGACATGGGAACGGCGACGATCTGCGCGGCGATGACCTGATTGAGCTTCCAGCCGAATCCGTTCTCGCGGCCGTAAGTCTTGATCATCGCAGCGGGAGCGACGTCGGGGGTGCTGTGGCACTCCAGGCAACTCTGCTTGGCGGTCATGGGCTTGGCGAGATAGAGGTAGCGACCAGTGGGGGTCTCGCGCTCGCCGACGAGCTTCTTCTCGGCACTGTGGTCGGCGAAGTAGTGCACGATGTCGGCTTCCCAGTCCTCGGCGCGGTCGACGAGATTGGTGGGATTGAGCGTGGCTTCGCGATAGGAGTACTCGGGATAGGACTTGCGCATCGAGTTGAAAATGGTGATGGCGGCGAAGGCGGGCACGGTTTGCGGCAGGAAGTTGGTTTCGTGCTCGGGGTTCTTGAGCAGCAGCGGCTTGATCTGGTCGGAAGTGTAGTCGCGAGTGGATCCGGCGCTGGCCATCATGAGCTCGGCCTGCTGCAAGACCTGGTCGCGCGCGTTGCGCATGAGGAACTGATAGGCCAGATGCGAAATGGCAAAGCCGCTGATGCCGAAGAAGACCAGCAACACAAGGTTGAATTTGGTAAGCAGTTTCATGGATCCTCACCCGTTGGAGAATTATACGGACGGGCGAGGATGGATGCGGCTGTTTTCGAGAAACGCGCCTTTGCAGAGCATATTTTGCTTTGCCATCCGAGAAGGAACGACTAGGCTGGTGGCGTCATGCTGCACGCGATAGAAGAGGCGTTGCAACGGTGGTCAGAGGCCGGCCTGCTCGATGCCGCGACGGCGGAGCGCATCCGAGCGTTTGAGGATGAACGCGAACAGCCGGCGGGATTGCGCTGGCAGGTGATGTTGGCGCTGATCTTCGGGGCGATGCTGCTGGCGGCGGGCATCGCGCTGTTCGTTGCCGCGCATTGGGACCAGCTTTCGCCGCTGTCGCGCTTCGTCGTGGTGATGGCGACGCTGGTTGTGATTCACCTTCTCGCGATGCTGGTGGGCGAGCGCTTCCACTGGCTTGCCATCGCGCTGCACGGCGTAGGCACACTGGCGGCAGGCGCTGCGATCGCGCTGGTGGGGCAGATCTTCAACATCCAGGAACATTGGCCGGCGGGCATTCTGCTGTGGGCGTTATGCGCGCTGGCAGGATGGTGGCTGCTGGGAGACCAGGTGCAGCAGACCATCGCTCTTTTGCTGCTGCCGGCGTGGATCGTCTGCGAATGGATCGCGCGCACCGACGGATATCGCGGCTCCGAGCTGATGACCATTCGCATGATCGCCGTGATCGCGGCGGTGTATCTCACGGCATTTCTCGGATCGCAGCGAAAGCTGGTTAGCGGAATTCTTTTCGCCACCGGTGCCATCGCGCTAACAGTGATTGCAGCGGGCCTGCTCGACTTCGTTTACTGGCACGACTGGACAACCACGCCCGCGCCGCCTGTTCATCTCACGGTCTGGGCCTGGGGAGTGATTGTGGTGGCCTTGCTGCTGGCTTGGCGGCTGAAAGCCGCAGCGCTTGCGCCCTCCCTGATTGTTCTCTTGGTTGTGATGGTGCTGCCGCACTGCTTCAGAGCGGTGGAAAGCCCATGGTTGGTCCGAGACTTCGGAACTACAAAGCCGATGCTGGTCGCTTTCGTGATTGTCGCTGCGACGGCCTGCTTCTTCTCCTGGTGGGGTGTGCGCGAGAAGAGCAAGGCGCTCATCAACTATGGCGTGGTGGCCTTTGCCCTGACCGTGCTTTGGTTCTACTTCTCCAACATCATGGACAAGCTCGACCGCTCACTCAGCCTCATCGTGCTGGGCGTGCTCTTCCTCGGCGGCGGCTGGGCGCTGGAGAAGCTGCGGCGACGCATGGTGGGGCAGGTAAAGGAGGCGACAGCATGAGCGCTCGCAACCGGGCAATCCTACTGATCGTTATCCAGTGCCTGCTGGTGTCGTCGATTGCAGCGAAGTATCTGTACGAGCGGGCGACGCGTCCGCGAGTGTGGGTGCGGGCGGCGCAGTACGATCCAGAGCTGCCGATGCGCGGGCGCTACCTGGCGTTGTCGCCGGAGGTGGATGTTTGTCGGGCTGAAGCCGCAGGACGAAAACAGCTTCAACAATGGTTGGAACAAGAGCTACCGGGTGCAGTTGGTGGCGCGCGAAGGAAAGCTGGTGGCGGATAGATGCCAGGCACCGGCTGCCCCGCGGCGAGTATCCGATGGCCACGGCATCAAATCGGAACCCTTGCGAGCGCGCTCAGGCATGGCCCGCGATCGACTACTTCGTACCCGAGAACGCCAAGTCGCCCTTTCCGTCTGAAGCCGGGCCAGGAGTTATGGGTAGAGGTGACGGTGCCACCGTCAGGTCCGCCGCGCGCGATTCAGTTAGCGCTCAGCGACAACGGCAAGTGGCAGGTGCTGAAGTTTGAGTAAATGGTCGGGACGGGCAGATTTGAACTGCCGACCCCTCGCACCCCAAGCGAGTGCTCTACCAGGCTGAGCCACGTCCCGACTAAGGAGGGTTCACTTCCGGACTACCGGAGGGGTTCCAGGGCCACGATTAGTCTATCACCGACTGGCGTCGCCGCTCATCGCCGGTCAGGGCTCCATTCAGTGGCCATTTACCAGCGCCTCAAATTGCACGCGCCGCCTGCCCGTGATTAACTAGGCGTTTGTAATCCGGAGGCCGCAGTGATCCGCAAAATCATCTTTCTCGCCGCTCTTGCATCTGTACTTCCAGTGTGCGCGCAAAACCACAGCAAGCCTGCAGCTCCCACTGCGACGACGGCAGTAAAGCCAGCAGCGCAACCGGAGTGGATCACCGTCAGCAACGGCTACGCCAACCAGCTAATCCAGGTGGTATTCGACCACCATCCTGAATTCGGGTCGCAGCAAGGGCTGGCGCAATATGACACCAAGGTTTCGCAGCCGACGCTCGCCGATGAAGAACAGGAGCGCAAGGAAACCGAGGCCGTGCTGGCGAAGTTGCAGGCAGCGGCCGCCGAGAAGCAGCAGGAAGAGGTTGCGGAAGACCTGCAGATCATGATTCGCCGCGTGAAACTCGATTTCAAGCGCGAAGACTTCGAGAAGGCCAATGAAGTTCCGTTTTACAACGCGAGCCAGATGGTGTTCGGCGGCGTCCGTCTGCTGCTGGATGACCAGACCCCAGAGGCGCGGCGCCCGGCCGCGGTGGTGCGCGTGCGTGAATATGCCGGGCTTGAGCCCGGCTACACGGCCATCACGGAAATCCTGAAGAAGCGCACCCAGGAGCAGATGGCCAAGCCGGGTGTCATCTATCCCGCGAAGGTGGAAATTGAGACGGAAATGGCGCGGAACTCGAATTACGTCGCGGGACTGGCCGCGCTGCTGACAAAGCAAAAATTGGACGGATGGCAGGAACCGCTAGCCACGCTGAAGCAGCAGCTTGCCGATTACGACGCGTGGGTCAAGGCGAACGTGCTGCCCAAGGCACGCGACGACTTCCGCATGCCGCCGGAGCACTACGCGCTCGACATGGAGAACTACGGCATCGACATTCCGCCGGACGAGCTCGCCAAGATGGCACATGAGTCGTTCAATGAGATCCAGGGCGAGATGAAGTCGGTAGCGGCGCAGGTTGCCAGAGAACGCAAGCTGCCGTCGAGCGATTATCGCGACGTCATTCGCGAACTAAAGAAGCAGCAACTGGTAGGCGATGCGATCCTGCCGTTTTACGAGAACCGGCTGAAACAGATCGAAAACGTCATTACCGAGCACCAGATTGTGACGCTGCCGAATCGGCCGGCCCGCATCCGCATCGCGACTGCTGCCGAGACGGCGCAGCAGCCCGCGCCGCACATGGTGCCTCCGCCGTTCATTCACAACACGGGACAGCGCGGCGAGTTCGTGTTGCCGCTCAACATACCTCCCGGTCCGGGGCAAGTCGCCGCAGAACATTATGACGACTTCACGTTCGACGCGGCGGCCTGGACGCTGACCGCGCACGAGGCGCGTCCGGGGCACGAGTTGCAATTCGACTCAATGCTGGAGCACGGTGTCTCGCTAGCGCGCGTCCGCTACGCCTTTAATAGCACCAACGCCGAAGGATGGGGACTGTATTCGGAATACCTGATCAAGCCGTACATGCCGCTTGATGGCCAGCTGATCTCCCTGCAAATGCGGTTGCAGCGCGCGGCCCGAGCGTTCCTTGATCCCGAACTACAGTCGGGGAAGGTCACGCCGAAGGACGCATTTCGAGTGCTGGAGCAGGACGTGGTGTTGTCGCACGCAATGGCCCAGCAGGAAGTTGAGCGCTACACCTACCGCGCTCCGGGCCAGGCGAACAGCTACTTTTACGGTTTTACGCGACTGCTCTCTCTCCGCGAGGAAACCGAGAAGGCCCTTTCAGCGAAAGGCGTGAAGTTCGACCAGAAGAAGTTTCACGACTTTATCCTTGCGCAGGGATTGCTGCCACCCGACCTGATGCGAAAGGCCGTGCTGGAAAACTTCATACCGGCGCAGGGCAAGTGAATCGCAGCCTTCTCGGTGGTCAGGCTGCAGTGACCGACGCATGCTTCTTTGGCAGCTGCGCTATTTCTTTGCCTGAAGTTCAGCGGGCGAGGGCTCCGGCAGCGGCCAGACTACGGAGACGACCCACGCCACCACGATGCCTACGAGGCAGCCGAACAGGACCTCGCCCATGCGTCCTGCACCGGCAATCAGTCCACCTCGTCGAGAGTTATGCACGAAACTGGCGGCGATCACGAATGCCGCGCTGATAGGAGCCTGCCGCCACATGGTCTGGATGCGCACCACATAGGATGACAGCAAGACTGTGACCGCCATCGCAAGCGGCAGAGTGATCAACTTTGTGCCGCCGATGGCAATGAACGCGAGTCCGACGAGGCAGCCAACCAGTGCGTTGGTAATTCGGGCGCGCAGGATTAACCATGCCTGCTTCATCTGGGGGTCGCTAGTGGCGACCATCGAACTGATGGCCCAGATAGGGTCGGCTTCCGTCATCTGCCGCAGCAGGAACCAAAGCAGGGCCGTCGCAAAGAAGATGCTCACCGCGTAGTGAACGCCGTGCATGTCGCCCTTGGTGAATCGGTCGAGAGTTTTCATGCCGTAGTGTGGACTCCAGCGGGGTCGTCCTGCATATGCCCGGTTGCCGAGTGTATCACTCAAGCCGCCAACGCTCAGCATTGACCCGAGCCGGGCGCGTCGGCTTCGCGCTTTTACCTCTAGCACTTCTGGCGGTAAAGTTGTTGCAGGCCATTTTGCTCTCGATTGAGCGCTGGCTAACTTACTTACAAAGCACAACCAATTCAGGCCTGAAGGAGGATTCTTAGTGATACGCCGTCTTTCGCTCGTCTTCTTGGCGACGTTTATTTATGTGGCTGCGGCTTCTGCCGGCACTATTGCAGGCAAGATTACGCCGGGCAAGTCCGTTGTGTATGTGGATGCCATTGCCGGCAAAACGTTCCCGGCGCCTACTGTGAAACCCGTCATCGACCAGAAAAACATGCTGTACACGCCCGACTTGCTGGTAGTGCAGCAAGGGACCACAGTTGAGTTTTTGAACAGTGACACAGTGCAGCACAACGTCTTCTGGACGCAGATGATCGACAACAAGAAGGTAACGCACAATCATGGCACCTGGCCGAAGGGCCAGACGAAGCCTTACACGTTCGAGACGCCGGGCGTGGTCTCGCTGTTGTGCAATATTCATCTCGAGATGGCGGGATTCATCGTGGTTAGCCCGACCCCATACTTTGCCGAGACTGACGCCAACGGCAACTTCAAGATCGAAAACGTTCCCGACGGAAAATACAACCTGGTGGCATGGCACCAAGGCATGAAAACCCAGACGAAGCCAGTGACCGTAGCCGGAAACGGCAAGGTGGACTTCACGCTCTCCAAGTAAGTGAGAGTTCTTTCGCGGGCGGTGTGCGGCGGGCACGGCGGTCCTATCGGACTCATCGGCTCACTGCGACAGGTTGTGAGTTGATGGCCAGCATCGCAGCGGCCATGCCCAGTGCGGCGCCCAGCTCGAAGCGCGTGAACATCCAGTTGCCGTGCAGGCCGGAGAGTTCGGCGGTCCAATCGATGAGATTGGCGGCGAGCGCCGTGAGCAGGAACCGCCATGCGAGTTGTCGGGGGATGCGCAGCAGCAGGCCTGCCGCCGCTCCGAGGTAGATGCCCAGACAGCGGGAGCAGACGGCGACGTTGCCGCCGAAGATAGGGAACGAGCGGTCAGCGTGCTGATGGCAGGCCAGGGAAAACCCGCGCTGGAGTGCGAAGGCGAGAGCGGGCAAGTGCGAGAAGAGCCATGGTGTGGCCATTGCTGCGCAGGTGAGAGCGACAGGAATCATCGCCCACCAACTCCAGCGCGGCGAAACAGAAACGGGTGCGGCTTGGTGCGCCCATATTCTCTGCGCCGGGCCCGCCATCAGCCCAGTATCCCCATCTTTTTACCGACGCGCTTCAGTGTGTCGAGCGCCTGGTCGAGTTCTTCGCGCGTGTGCGTCGCGGTCACGATCGTCCGGATGCGCGCCTTGCCCTCGGGCACCGTGGGGAAAGCGATGCCCGTGCCCATCACGCCTTCGTCAAACAGCGCACGAGAGAAGTCCATGGTCAGCTTGCCTTCGCCGATGATGATGGGCGTGATCGGAGTCTCGCTTGCCGGAGTGTTCACGCCGCCGATATTGAACCCCAACGCGCCCAGCTCTTTCTTCCAGTAGCGCGTGTTCTCCCACAGCTGGTCGATGCGCTCGGGCTCCTGCTCGAGCACTTCGAACGCCGCGATGCATGTGGCGGCCACCGACGGAGGATGCGATGTCGAGAACAGGAACGGCCGTCCGCGGTGATACAGAAACTCGATCAAGTCGCGCGTGCCGCATACATAGCCGCCCAGCGCGCCGATCGCCTTCGACAGCGTGCCCACCTGCACATCCACCCGCCCGTGGAGGCCGAAGTGATCGACGGTACCGCGCCCGTTGCGGCCGAGCACGCCTGACGAGTGTGCGTCGTCTACCATCATGATCGCGCCGTACTTCTCGGCCAGTGCGGTCAACCCGGGGAGCGCGCCGATGTCGCCGTCCATCGAGAACACGCCATCGGTGATGACCAGCTTGTGCCCCGGCTCGTTCTTGATCTCGTCGAGCAGTTCTTCGGCGTGCGCCGTGTCCTTGTGGCGGAAGACCTTGATCTTGGCCCGCGACAGCCGCGCCCCGTCGATGATGCTGGCGTGGTTCAGCTCGTCGGAGACGATCCAGTCCTCCTTGCCCAGCAGTGCCGAGACCGTGCCGGCGTTGGCCGTGAAGCCCGACTGAAACACCACGCACGCCTCGACGTTCTTGAAGCGCGCGATCTTTTCTTCGAGCTCCATGTGCAGCAGCATGGTGCCTGCGATGGTGCGCACCGCGCCCGAGCCCACGCCAAACTTGCGCGTGGCATCGAGCGCCGCCTCGCGCAGCTTGGGATGAGTCGTCAGCCCGAGGTAATTGTTCGACGCCAGGTTGATGACCCTCTTTCCGTCGAACGTACACACCGCCGCCTGCTCGTCCTCGAGCACGCGCAGCTTGAAGTAGGTGCCCTTCTGCTTGAGGTCATTGAGTTGATCGGTGAGGTAGGAGAGCGGGTTGGTGCGGGTAACGATGGTTGCCATGAATCACTCCGAAGGGAACCGGATATCTTAACGCACCAAGGCCGAAGTCGCAGCAAGAGACAATAAGAATAGATCCGAGGCTCCGCCATTTTGCAAAAGCGCCGAGACGGTCGCGCTGCAGAGGCAAGAAAAGAGGGGCAGCCGGAAAGCTGCCCCTGTGGATAGTGAGTTGTTCGATCGACTACGGTTCGGGAACCGAAGCGAAATTGACGTCCTGCACGCTTACGCCGCCGACAATCCTGCGTCCGTCGGTCCAGGTGACGTACGCCGAACTGAGGTTAGCCGTGTTGTAGTCGTAGTCGCCGGCATAGCAGCTTTGCACGCCGGAGTCCAACTGTTGGGGTTGCGGAATCAACGTGGTGCTGACTGCGAAGTCGGCGCTCCAAGAGGCGCCGTTGTTCGACGACTGCCGGGCGTAACGGTTGTAGCTGCATCCCGGGTCGGTCGCGACGCTGCAAGCCGTCGTGGCCTGGCGGCGGTCATACCACGAGGCCGTGACCTTCCCCGTGTTGGTTACCGAGAGCGACGGCATCCACTGCGTCTTGTACTGCGCATCAGTATCGGTGTTCAGCTTAATCGGAGCGCTCCAGGTTGATCCATTATCGGTTGAACGGGTGTAATAGATGTCACCATGGTCGTTGCCGGCGCCTGCTCCAGCGAAAACGTAGTGAACGACGCCTAACGGCCCTACTGCAGGCTCGCCCCATCCCATGTGACGCCAAATCGGACTTACTTCGGCAAAGTAAGAGTTTGATGCGCACGTGCCATCACCCACCGCATTGAATCGCGCTCCCATGACGATCTTTGTCCAGCTCGCACCACCGTTGGTTGAGCGGAATATCACGTTCTGACGGGAATTGAGGCCACCGCCGCCCTCGTCCATGCTGGCAACGAACACTGTGCTGTATACGGAAGCGTTGTTTGGTTTGGGCGTATAGGGCGGTGTGCCCGTGACCTGCACATCGCGCATGAAGGTGTTCAGGCCGTTGTCCAGAACGGTTTCGGGGGTCCAGGTGGTGCCGTTGTCTGAGTGACTTATCACCAACGCACCGCCGCCGACATTGAAGTCATTCCAGGAGATATACATGCGCCCGTATGCGGGGCTGGACGGATCGTTGTCGACCCACATGGATTCGCGATCATCTCCGGAGTTGTTATGAACGCAGGCGCCGGTGGTCCAGTGGACAGCGTCAGTCGACGACCAAACGCCGATACCTTGTCCGCCGCATCCGCTCACCAGGTCGCCGCCAAACCACTTTCCCAGTTTGACGTTGTACACCACGATGGGGTCGCCGTAGTTTGTGCCGTGGCCCGTGCCGAAGGGCGGAGGCAAAATCTCAGTGAACGTCGCGCCACCGTTGGTGGAGTAGGAGGTGCCGGAATACTGGCCCTGGTTGTGGTCGTTGTAGTTCGCGACAAGCGTCATACCGTCCGGTTTTGCCCAGATGAAACTCTCGCTCTTCGTGCAGCTTGTGGAATTGCTACAGCTACGGTTGCTGACCAGGATGTTTGGCGGTGCTGGAGCCAGCGCATCCTCATCTTCTCCGGCCGCACCCACGCCCGAGCCGCCTTTCACAATGCCGCACTCGATCAGTGCCTGCCCAGCGCGCATGTTGTCCTGCTTCAGGAGTCGTAACGAATTGACCTGCGAGCAGTCAATTCCCACTGATGTCATCTGTGCCAGGGCCGGGACTGCTACCAAGGCGATGGTGGCTGCCAGCAAAATTGGAACTGCAACGAATCGTGGTGCTCTTCTGATTTCACTCATCTGTTTGTTCCCCTCTCCATCTCATTTTCTTTTTCTGTTTGTCTTCACTTACTGACTCTGGGCCTGAGCCTCCCGCGACGGACGATTGCGGGATGACTGGGTAGTTGTGGACGCCGAAGCGGCGCTATCTTCAAAGTATTTCTGGTCCATCCAAATGTTGCTTTTCTCCTTCAATGCATCCAATGCCGAACGAACCTTCTCGGCTTGCAGCTTCTTTTCAATCAAGGGCGAAACTTGCCTGAGGTCGCTGCGATCGTGCTTCACGACCTGGAAAAGGATCAGGGCATCCGCCGTGGTCTCGACCTGCGACCACTCTCCAACCTTCATCTCGAAGGCCTGGCTCATATAGGGAGGCAACTCACCGCGCGCAAAGCTAAGCGGATCGGCGTCGAGGATGCTCTTGGAACCTTGTGTCAGCGACTTGGCATCACCACCGGTCTCAAGCGCGTGAAGAATCGCATCTGCGCGAATCTTGGCATCCTGCGGATTCATCCCATTTCCATCCGGAGAGCCTTCCTTCTGCTTCCAAATGAAGATGCGGCGAATCTCAACCTGGTCGTAATCCGCCAGGTGGGCAGCGTAGTATTGGCTGATTTCCTGCGATGTGGGCTGGGCCTGGCGCTCGATCCGGGCATAAGCGGCGTCGGACAACACCTGGAGCCGCATCATCTCTAACTTTCGCATCACTTCGGGATCGGCGTCCAAATGGTCGGCCAGCGCCTGCTGCGAAAGCATGAGGGCAGAGGCGTAGTTTTCGGCAAGGCTCTTCCGGTTCAGCGGAGCACCGCCTTCTTTATCTCCGCTCACGTCTGCTACAAGCAGATCGAAGTCTGCTTCCGTAACGTTTGCGGTTCCGACCTTAAGCACAACGTGGTCGGGTGACGCAGGCGGAATCGTGCCGACGGATTTAGCTGAAACGGAGCTCATCGAAGCCGAATTTTGGCTGGATGATTCTTGTGCAGGAGCGGCGGCCGCCATGAGGCACGCCAGCAGGATCAAACCGGGAACTCTCGTTGCAGCCCACTTCATTCAGACTCCTGATTGCCAGTTATTCGCTCGGCCATGGAATTTCAAATCGAGATCTTCTCGGAGCGGGACGACGAGACTCGCGATCAGCCTTCGGAGAATCCCTACTATGAGAATAGTGGGTGGGATTATCCGTTATATTCGATGGAAAAGCAACCGCTTTTAGTGATTTTTCCGCTACACAGATTTAGAAGGGGCCGCGACGGCTAAGTTCTCTGTTTTCATCAAAGTCTCTCGAGTCGGCTCAAAATTCGGCGGGTCGCCCAGTCGGCACTCCGCACCGGTCAAAGGCCTTCGCGAGGGCGACACATCCCGCCTTTCTTCGGCGGGAGCCTGCGCTGAGCCGAGTCCAAGCGGGAGCTTTCGTCGGTTCTACAAAGACTCTTCGATCCGGCAAATCCGGTGAAGGAGGCCTAAAGCGCGGCGACGCTGCGTATGCGCGCCAGCTTGTCTTCACTGAGCCCGGATAGCTCTTGCTCGCCGACCCGACCCCGCCTGATCAGTACCCCCAGCACAAGAGGAAGCATGGAGTAGCGATAGTCAAAAGTCTCGTCGATCTCCTTGCGCTTCTCGGTCAGATACCGCTCCAACTCCCAGAGGTCGTCCGGTTGTTCAATTTTTGACGCCAACCGCTTGGTTTCGGCGATCACCGCCTGAAACTCCCGGGCGAGCGCCACTTCGAACGCCTTTCGCGCGACCGCCTTTTCTGACGGCGACCACTTCAGGTCGCGCATGTCAACCGAACTATGCTTGACGCCTCGATCACTCATGGTCGGCCCTCCGCCGAAGGATTATATCGATCAACCGGGCCGTGTGCCTCGTTTCAAGGCCATCTTTTGGGCTTGAGTGGGGATTTTCATTCTCGCAACCGGACAGCACGGCACCGCGCCGAGCGCGTAGTCACCGTCTTCCGCCATGTTGTATCCTTACGCCGACTGACTCTCACAATGCCTGACCGACACCGTGCGAAACCCGCTCGCGCTCCCTGGCGCGACAAGTGGTACATCATTATCTTCGAGCACGGTACTCCCGCGGGTCGGCTCTTCGACATCGTCCTGCTCACGGCGATCCTGCTGAGCGTGCTCAGCGTAATCCTCGAGAGCGTGCCTTCCATCCGCGCCAGCTACGGCCCCTATTTCTATACCGTGGAATGGATATTCACCGGGCTCTTCACCCTCGAATATGTGGCCAGGCTCGCTACTGCGAGAAACGCCCGCCGCTACGCTCTCAGTTTTTTCGGCATCGTTGACCTGCTCGCAATCGCGCCGGTTTACTTGAGCCTGCTGTTCGCCGTGGAGCACTCGTACACGGTCGTGCGCTCGCTGCGATTGCTCCGCGTCTTCCGGATTTTGAAGCTATCGGAGTATGTCGGCGAGGCATCGGCCCTGCGCGTTGCCCTACAGGCGAGCGCCCGCAAGATAACGGTCTTTCTCCTTGCGGTCTTGACCATCGTCATCATCGTGGGCGCGATGATGTACCAGATTGAGGGAGAAGCGAACGGCTTCACCAGCATCCCGACGGGTATGTATTGGGCGATTGTCACGGTGACCACAGTCGGCTATGGAGACATCTCTCCCCATACCGTTGCCGGGCGCATCGTCGCGTCCCTGCTCATGACGGTTGGATACGGAATCATCGCCGTGCCCACCGGAATCGTCACCTTCGAGTTTGCACGGGCCTCGAAGTCCGGCCCTACCCGCATCTGCTCCGCGTGTGCCCTGTCGCCCCACGACCCGGACGCACTCTTTTGCAAGCGCTGCGGCGCCAAACTCTAAGTAGGAGCCAGAGGAGCGTCTCGCCTCTCCCTCGACATGCGAAGACCACTTCTGCTTGTAGGCATGACCATCCTTTGTCGGATCCTGGCAGCCTGCCGCCAGAGGTTGCCAGAGTGACCAGGCTGGAGTCGGCTTCGCTGGGACACGATCACCACTTAACATTTTCTGGGCCATTCAGGAGAGAACTGACACGGATTTCAGGTGACCTTCGACTCTGGCGAAAGACTGAGGGCCCTGCCGATTGATGTCGTATCGCAAGGGCAAGGCTCCGAGAGGCAATCGTGAAGAGCATTCGTCCTCCGGTGGGACGGCGAGGAGCGAGCCACGAAAGTCGCCGGGTGTCAGGAAAATGGCCGGGTGCGTTCACCCGGCCTGCCGCAGAACATGAAGCTGACGACGAATTCGAGACGGAGCCGGAAGTCTGTCAGCCGACGGCTCTCAAAGTGAAGCGCAGGCCCATTACTGAACGTCGACCTTCGCTTGGGCCATGTGACCATTGCCGTCCGAAGCAAAAATGTAGGCAGTGCCCGGTACGGTTCCGACCGTAAAGGTGGTTGAGGGTCCACTAGTGTTGTCAATGGTGCCGACATTTGCATTGCTTAGCACGAGTGTCCAAGTGATGTTACAGGGAGTGCCGCTGCAGAACGCGTCGAAGGTCTTCGAGATAGTCGGTCCCGCAATATTCAGCGTGGCGGTGGTTGGCACCAATGCGACGTGTATGGCCGCGAACGCCGTCAAACTCAAGGCCAGAACGGCGGCGAATACCCCGAGGGCAAGTACACTCTTTTTCCGATTCATTAGTGTGGCTCCTTTTTCTCCGTGAAGGTTTGTCGAACTATCAGGGGCCCGACAACCAAGCGTCTCGGACGAAAGGCGTCTCCCGCAGGAGGCGAAACCCGTGCCGTTCGATCAGACGAACAAGGAGCGGATTTGACCTTGCACGACGTGGCGTTGGTTGAAAATTTACAAGCGTATTGGGCAGAGTATGTGCCCGACGGGGTGGGCTGTCAATTGCGAGAAAGTGGCCGTAACTTACGCACAAAAAGGTACTTAGAGCGATAGGAGTAACACCACTTGCGTTTCCGAAATGCCGTCACTTTGGTGCACTTGCAATACAAAGTGAGTGAGTGCAACGGTCATGAAAGCGAGTGCGGAAGCGATCGAGGACTGACGGTTCGCAGCGAGCCATCACGCAATGAAGAGCAGCAGTGGACGCGCTGGGGACATCGTAGTTCTCACCTCCTCGCGAGAGGAGCGAACGAGTATACCGTCAGGCCAATCGCGGGATGAGTGACCCGTTTGCCGAGTCACTCAGCGAATTCAAACTGCTTTAAGGCCCCCCGACCGCAGGAGGGGCAATACGGGAGATGGAAGTTGTGTGGACCGACGGCAGGGTGGGTTGCTCGACGGGCAAGGCGGCAGCGGTGGTGACGATGCTGCCCTGGTGCAAGTCGACCATCAAGATGCGGCTGTCGGAATGGTAGGTCTGGCCGGAAACCGTCTGCGCTTCGAACACCGGGAACTCGGATTGCAGGTACCGGTGCTGGAGCGGGCTTGCGGTTGTCAGGGCAGTGCCGACGAAATCGCGCTCGGTGTCAACCTGCGGGTCGATGGTGTGATTGAAGATGCGACCGTGCTTAAGCCAAGCAATGGCATCGTCGAAGGTCGCGGCGCCTGCCCAGATGGGAACGCCCTCGGAGGTGTAGCCGGTCTTCCAAATGCGAATGTGATGCCGATGCGACATAGCGGCGTCGGGCTCGGGCAGAGAGTAGGCGTAATCCTGCACGCGACCGAACATGTAGAAGCGGGCCATCGGTAACTTGCTGTCGTGGGTGCCATGGCGCGCCAGGTGCCAGGCCATGATGATCGGGTTCCAGCCATCGGTCTTGACCCAGCCGGCGCGCACAAAGGCGGCCTGCAACTCTTCCTTCTGGGCGACGAAGACGAGATTCACCATGTCGCCCTGGCGGCCTTCGCGGTCGGTGACGCGGGGAGGAAGGTATTCCATCATGGTGTGCATGCCATCGGCGTCCTGGGAGGATCTGGGCAGTCCGGCGGTCAGCAGAGACGATTCGCAATCGAAATGCGCGGTGACTTCCGTGCCCTTCAACGCGGTGCTGTCGCCTCCGCGGGTGAGCAGGAAAAGCGGGGCGGCAGGCATGTAGAACAGTCCCGTGACGACCATGCTTGTGATCATGCGCCAGGTATGCGAGCTGCCTTTGACGACTTTGCGAGCGGTGAGGCTCACGGTTTCTCCGGAGGCCGTGGCAGCGGAATCCAAGCCTACGGTGATTCTGGCGCCGATGCCCAACAACCGCCTGCCCTTGACCTGGATGACCGTGCCGCGCACGTGACTGCCCTTGCGGAGGACGTTGTAGTCGCCGACATTGACGTCTTTCTCGACAACGAAATCGAGGGGATCGCCAGTGCGGGCGTGCAGGGAAGATATGGTCTGTGTGAGTTGCAACTGGACTGAGGTTCCGTCGGGGATCGCAATCCGCGAGTCACCTTTCGTCGCCCCTTCGGCGAACAAACCCGGCGGCAGCAGCAACAAGGCCACCAGTGTGAAGGCAGAGAGTCGGCAATGCAGCCTGATTCGAATGGTTCGCCGTCCTTCCGAGAAGCTTGGCTTCTCATCCGCAACGGCTATTTCGAGGGAAATTCTACCGGGCGGAAGGTAAGCAGCTACTTGAGTCTCTGTTTCTTGAGCTCACAGGCCCATTGGAGCAGAGTGGGCGCTGTTAATCTGTTCAAAACTGCTCACCTAATGGGGAAGTGACTTCCAAAGCCACTTCCAAAATTCTGAGTGCAAACTTGTGTAGAATTTGGCGCCGTCCTTGGACAGAGTTACAAACTCTTCCGCGACGGCTAATTCCGGGGGGACTAGCACCGAGCGGTAGTTGGTTGATTATTGAGTATCGAGCGATTGTGGTCAATCAGAATCTGCGCCAATTACACAAATGTGACATTAACTTGTGGAGGTCCGGTCATCACGTACCACATTGGTGGGTGCGACCAACGGGACACTCACGGTGCAGACATCGTTGTACCCACGCTTTCCGCAAATAGCACCGACAAAGGTGGTGCACTTGGCGGGGACAAGAGCGAGGTATCTACGTCCTTCCATCAAGCCTCGTGCTCAGTCCTTGGCGGCGAGGATGGCGTTGAGTGCTTTCAGCTCCGTGGGGTTCGACTTGGCCAGTCTTGCCGCGCACGTTCGGCAAAAGTGCTGATGCGCCGTCAGCAGATCAAGTTTGCGGCTGCGATTCAGGTACAGCGGACAGTCGGCGGGCGGCTTGGTGTGCGCTTCGGTATCGAGGAGGTAGCCGGCGATGCCGGTGACAGCAACGTTGGCGATGGCGCGGTTCGTGGCGGAGCCAGTGGGCGCGAGGCCAAGGCCCTCGGTGGAGAGCACCAGCACCGGTGGCTTGTCAGAGCCGGGCCACCAGCCGTAGAAGTCGAGCCGGGGGCGCTTAGATCCGAGATCAAAGGCGATTGGTTCATCCACGATGGCGGCGAGATACTGCACGCCGAGTTGCGAAATCTGCGGCGCGAGGCGATCTGCGAAAGTGTCGGCGTCGATGTAGCTCTTGCCATCCTTGAAGTACCAAGCGTCAAGCGGCACGGAGAGATCGACCAACTCGAAGCCGTAATAGTTCTGCGCACGGGTCATGCGGTCGAGCGCCGCACGCAGGTCGGGAAATTGTGAGTGGGTGTCCCAAACGGCTACGCGCAACTTGTGCTTCTGGGTGCTGCGGCGAGAGGCAGCACCGATGGAGGCCGACGGCAGAGTTCGGGGATCGAGGCGCAACTCAGGGCAGAGGCGGCTGTTGGGATCGCGAGCGTACACCACGGGCACCGCCCAGTCGATGGCCTCGCCCGAAAGCGAGTAATCGACAGCGATGCGAGCTTCGCGTGCGGCTTGCCCTACGCCCATGCCCTGGGCCAGCGACCAGTAAAAGTGCTGGGCGAAGAAAGTGGCGGAGGTGTCAAGCACCTTGTACTGGTTGGCGACCACGATGGGCACGCCGCCTTCGACCAGCGCCGGAGCGACGCCGCGATTGAAGTCGGCCTTGCCTCCCTCGCCGGTCTCGCAGGCGTTGAGAAAGATGAGGCGGATGGAACGACCGCAGAAAATGTGGCGCGCGCTGGTTTCGTCCACCTTGTAAGGGTTGCCCTGGTCGTCCTGAAAGACGAGGTAACCCTTGTCGGTAATGGGATCGTACTCGCCATGCCCGATGAAGTGGACAACCGAGTACTTTCCGGTGGAAACGTAGCCGTGCAGTGATGCGGGCGTGGCGCGCGCCAGCACGTCCACCTCGGCGAGTCCGGCCTCAACCAGCGGCTCGAAGCCGCGGCGAATGACTGCCGCTTCGTCATCGACGGAGAGCTTGCCCAGTCCCATCGGTTGGGCGGAGGTGACGAGAATGCGCAGGCGCTGGCGGTCGTCGATGATCTCGGCCGGAACCGCAGTCATCACGTTACGGATGAAGTGCAGCTCCTCCATCGCGAGCGAAGTCTTGCGCACGGGATCGAAGCAGAACTCCCAGGGCTTATCGGCCACCCAGGGAATGGTTGAGGTGAGGATGACGTTCAGCCGCTCACTGCGTTGCAGGGAACGGGCGGTGTCATAGAGGCGCCGCACGGCGCCGGGGAAGAGCGTTTCGAAGAGGACCTCGCCGAAGTCGCGAAGCTGTGCGGAGTTGGGCATCTGTCCCTTGTTGTCGTTGATGTAGTCCTTGATGTCTTCCTGGACCTTGATGATCTTGCGCCAGCGCTGACCTGCGCCGCCTTCGGTTCCACCGAGGCCGAACCTCTCGATCACGCGGGCGGAGCCGTAGTGCGCCAGGATCGATGCCTTGTGCTTGTCGCTGTCGGAGCTGGGCAGCACAACGAGATGAAACGTGTCGGAGGCGACGACTTCCCGGCCGTCAAATACGGCGCGGGGAGACGAACCGCGGGGCGCAGCAGTGGGCTCGACGTTTGGTGCGGCTCCTGCGAATGCCGCAGTCGGAGACGCCGCCGAGCGCAGCAGACGGCGGTCGGGCAGCGGCTTGCTGGGATCAACGGGCGCGAGTTTATGCGGCTGTCCAGAGAGCGCAGTGACGAGGAAATCGACGGTCTCGGGATGGGGAAAGAAATCGACATGCGTGACCGAATTGACGGCGATGTTGCCGCCTGGGCCAAAGCATCCGATACGCGTGGCAGGGACATAAGTGACGCCGGAGCGATCAACCTTCCATCCGCCCTCGCTGGGAACGACCAGGTCATTCGCAGAACCGAAGAACTGGTCCACTCCGGTGTCGATCATGCGCTGCAGAACATTGGTGCTGGGGTTGTAGTTGGAGACGAGAGCGGAATAGGCATCGGGCGGCGGGCCGGGGGGGCCTTGCAATTCGGAGATGGGCTGTCCGTTGCCGTCCATCGAATGCAGGCCGGGCAGATCGCCGGAGGCGTGGCGCGCCATCCAAACGATGCCATTGGCGACGAACTCGGCACCCATTGTGAACGGGTTGTCGGGGAAGAGTTCGAGCAAGTTGGCGATCCATCCGATGGTGTCTTGCCAGCGTGCGGGCGTCGCCAGCGGAGTGCCGTCGTTCGGCGACGCGACCAGCACCGCGTTGTTGAGCTTGAAGCGATGGGACGCCGCACCCAGTGCTGCGGTCCGTTCCACCAGGTTGCGCAGCACCAGCCCGCCGCGCGAGTGGGTGATGACGTCAAAATTGAAGGTCTTATCGGGCAGCGCGCTGAGCAGCATCTTCGCGTTTTCTTCCGGAGTGCGGCTCACCGTGAAGTGGTTGAAGGCGAAGATGCGGTCGCTGTATATCGACGCGACGCGCTCGAAGAAATCGCTCTTGGCCAGCGCGCCGTAGGCGGAAGCGGCGTCAGAGAAAGTACCGTGGATGAACAACAGAGTCCGGTCGGTGGAACTCGGCGTGGAGGCAGTAAGCTTTCGTGCTGCAATCGATTCGCGGGTGACGCTGAACCAACCTTCCTGCAGGCCGTGATGGCTCCATGCAGCTTTTTCGAAGGCCGACGCGAGCACGGGCAAGGCGAGACTCAAGAGCTTGTCGGTTGCAACTTTGCCAACTTTTATCAGGACAGCTTTGATGGCCTTGCTGACGATGCCGCGCCGCCCGGTCTCGACGTCCACCGAGTTGACGCTGACTACAAAGCGCACCTCGCCGGGCTGTCCAGCGCCGCGGCGGGTGGACTCCACCGGCAGGTGAAAGGTGAGCGCGCCCGAGGGATGCCGAATGGCGAGAATCGCGGATTCGCCCTCGGCCAGCTGATAGGTGAAATCGAGCGGGCCGGTGGGAGCCAGGCTGCGGCGCGCGGTCGCCGTTGGCGAAGCCACAAACTGCTGCGCCACTTCGGATTCAGGTGTAAGAAACGAATCGGGAAATGCCGGTTCCGGCATAACCGATCTGCGAGCAGAGCCGCGGGCCGATGTAGATTCCTGGATCGTCCAATCGCGCGAGCTGGATTGAATGCCTGCCATGACACGCTCCCGTGGGTGTGAGGCTTTGCGCCGAGAGCCTCAATACCGTTCTAGCACCTTAGCGCGCATCTCAATCCAGCCGCTTCGTGCCAGAACTTGCCGTCGAGACCTATAAACACCCGTGCGCGAGTGAAATCAAGTCTTTTTTGAAAGCGGGATTGTCAAAAGCTGCGTGGCACCGGTTGATCCAATCGTGAGGTCGCCGGCCTTACCGGTTCCCGTTCGGATAGACCAGGATTTTGCTGGCCTCGCCGGTCTTCAGGCGCTCCATAGCCTTGGAGAAGTCTTTCATCGGGATGCGGTCGGTAATCACTGGATGCAGGTCGAGTTTGCCCGCCTTCAGCAGCGCGGTCATCTGGTACCAGGTCTGGTACATGCGACGACCGTTGATGCCCTGGATGGTCGCGCCCTTAAAGATGACGTCCTCGGCGAGGTTCAGCTCCACGGGTTTGGACGGGATGCCCAGCATCGAGATGCGTCCGCCCAGCCGCAGAATGCGGAAGCCGAGGCGAATTGCTTCGGAGCGTCCGGCCATCTCCAGCACGACATCCACACCGGTGCCGCCCGTGTTGTCCATCACGGTCTGGTAAACGTCGTCCTTGGTGGGATCGAGAACGAAATCGGGCTTCATCTGCTGGGCGATTTTGCGGCGGTGCTCGTTCACCTCGAGCGCGAAGATCTGTGTCGCGCCGCAAGCACGCGCGACTGCGATGGAGAACAGCCCGATCGGTCCGCAGCCAGTGATGGCGACGGACTTGGCGGCGATGTCCCCAGCCAGCACGGTGTGCACGGCGTTGCCGAGAGGATCAAGGATGGAAGCGTAATCCTGCGGAATGGCGGGATCGAGCTTCCAGATGTTCGACTCGGGAATCACTACGTACTCGGCGAAAGCGCCGTTGGCATCGACGCCGATGATCTTCACGTGCTGGCAGATATGCGATTCGCCGGTGCGGCACTGCAGGCACTTGCCGCATGCGACGTGCATTTCGGCAGAGACGAAATCGCCTTCCTGCACGCTGGTAACTTCATCGCCCACGGCCTCAACCACTCCGCAAAATTCGTGGCCGGGAATCAGCGGGGGATGAATACGGCGCTGCGCCCACTGGTCCCAGTTATAGATGTGCAAATCGGTGCCGCAGATGGAGGCGACTTTGACCTTCACCAAGACATCTGTACGGCCAAACTCGGGCTTGGGGACTTCACGGATTTCGCTACCCGGGGCAGAAGTGGGCTTTACAACAGCAAGCATGGTATTCGACATGAAGAGGACTCTCTGGCCGCGGCGACGCGCGGCGCTGCGTCAGGCCAGTGTGGCCAAAAATCGCAGGGCAAACGGATGATTTTAGCACGCGTGGAGCGCTTGGCGTCGTCGCTTCACACACTGGTCCCTGGCGCTGGTGCCGGTTGCGGCGCGGAGATGTGCGGCGCCGGGACGGCTTCCAACTCCATCTGAATGCCGCCAACTGCGGAGGCGATCCAGTTATAGAGCAGCGCTCCAATTGCGCCCAGAATGAAGCCGAGGATGCCGTACAAGAAAGGCGACAGCGCCGCCACGACAATCATGCCGACCATCCCGAGCTTCTGATGTCCGGGAGCAGCGGCCAGGCCAACCAACCCGATCAGCACCAGAAACAAGCCGAACAGAATTCCGATGGCCATGTGCAGAATGGCATAGACCTTGGCGCACGACATTACATCTACGGAACGAAGACGTACCATGCTTCCCCCTATTTGGGCTTGAATTTGGCTGCATACGCGGCGTTAAATGCATCGCTTTGGCCGCGGGGGACGCTGAGCGTCTTCCACTCCGCGCCCTGCCAATGCCTGGCCAGCAAGACGATTTGTCCAGTATGCGAAGCGTGGTGCGCAATCTGGCGGGTGATCGCCTGCATCACCGAATGCGGCTCGCCTCTGATGGTAACTTCGCGGGCCAAGTCTTCAGGGCCCAATGAGTTCACGGTATCGAGCGCGAGTTGCCAGTGTTTCTCCCATTCCTGCATGATTTCTGCGCGCGAGGCGCCGGCGGCAACGATAAATTCCTGGTCGCGGTTGCGGTCGGGCTTCTCGCCGTCGCTGATGAGGAAGTCGGTGAAACGCGATCGCAGGTTGCCTGCCATGTGCTTCACAAGGATGGCCACGCTGTTGGATTCGGCGTCAAGCGCGGCAAAAAACTGCTCATCGTTGAGTTGCTCGATGGCGGCCTCTGCCTGGCGCTTGATGCCGCGAAAGTTGCGAAAGGCTTCGTCGAGAAACATGGAACCGATGGGAGACATACCTACTCCTTCGTCGCATGGGAGGCGTCGCACGCAGCGGCAACGCGTCGCAACAAGGATACTCCGCTGCCATGATGCACGAGCGACCTGCGGGCTCGTTGCGGTTGGATCGCATCACCGTTCGACCACAACACGAAAGTGACCAACCTGCAACTATTATTTTGAAGAATTTTGTTGACATTGCAGGTCGGTAAACGCAATATGTAGTGCTAGGCATAGTGCTCATCCAATATTTTGAGTACCCATGGAGAGCGGCTAAGCCAAAACGCAACCTTCAAGGGAGAAGGTTTCAAGGAGGCAACACCTAATGGCAACCAAGAAGAAAGCAGCGCCGAAGAAGAAAGCCGCCAAGAAAAAGAAGCACTAACGAACCGTGCGGGGCTTAGGCCTCGCAAATTTTTTGCAGGAAAAACCGGCCTCCGCGAGTTCGCTCCGGAGGCTTTTTGCTGGCCGCCAGCTGGCCGAGCGCGAGATGGTTGTTGTTCGCGCGATGGGTTCGTGCTAGAAGAAAGCCTTACGTCGCGGTTGCAAACCAGGCGCCGCCGCGGACAACCGACCGCATGAGTGTGACCCGAAAAAAAGCGCGCAAGGCGGGCGCTGGCCCCGAGCCGGCGATCCCCGACAAACTGTACTTTCGCATCGGAGAAGTTGCGAAGCTGTGCAAACTGCCGGCCCACGTGCTGCGATTCTGGGAGTCGGAGTTTCCGCAACTGAAGCCGGTGAAGAGCTCGACCGGCCAGCGCATGTACCGCCAGCGCGATGTCGAATCGGCGCTGCGCATCAAGAAGCTGCTCTACGAAGAGGGCTTCACTATTGCCGGGGCGCGCCAGCATCTCAAGGCTGAAAGCAAACCCGCGCAGATGCAGTCCGGCTTGCCCTTCCCCAAGCAGAACCGGAAAGACGGCCTCAAGAAAGTGCGCCAGGGACTGCAGGAAATCCTGGTGCTGCTGAAGAAGAAGAGGTAGCAGCCCCGGCAAGCTCTGTCGGGCTTGCCCGGCCCCATTCAACATCCGAGGACGTCGTTTCCGATGGCTTCGGCCGCTGGGTCTATACTTGCGTCCGACCGTCGGAGGGAATGCCCATGAAGAAGTCCCTGATTGCCTTGATGTGCTTTGTGACCGTGGCCGCGATGCTCGCGTATGCGCAAAGCGCGGACGAAGGTTACCAGACGGCGACTGTCGTCTCGATCGACAGAGTGGCCGCTGACGCCCAGCATCCGGAAAATGCAAACCGTTACAAAATTTCCATGCGCCTGGGGAACACGATTTACTCTTGCAAAGCCAACGGCAGCCCCGCCGTTTTTCTCGACTGGAGCCCGAACAAGGAATTTCCGGCCAGACTGGATGGCAAGGTGCTGCAGGTGAAGAGTCCCAATGGTCAAGTGGTGGACCTGAACATTGTCGGGAAAAAAACATCGAAGTAAGACCCGAGGCGGGCGCGGTTTGGGGGTAAATCCCAGGTTGGCGCCGAAAAACGCGGCGCGAACCCTTCGACTTCGCTCAGAGGCTGTGACTAAATCAGCTTTCAGTTCTCCACCGGCAAGGCAGTGTTGGGTCGACGGTGGGGGCTGAGGCCTTATGGCGTCACCTTCGATGCGAGGCCCGGTTCCGATTGGTTTTCGCCAGCCCTCGGCCTGCCTTCTTGTCTTGCCTTGATTTAGCTCAGCAGCGCCGCGCCGAAGTGCATCACGTTGTATGCCAGCGCGCACCACAGCGCCACGCATTTGATCTTGTTCAGGCCGCGCACCGTGATCTGCGTCAGCCCGCGATAACTTCGCAAGTCGGCGTTGACAGTTTCGCTGGTGGCCGCTCGTTGCTTGTAAATTTCTTGTCCCTCTTCGCTCGCCATGCGCTGCTTCCACGCCCGCACCGCTTCGCTGTCCCCCGGTTTGGGTTCCAGTTCGCGGCCCCGGTTCTGGGCCTTGCGCGGGGTTTGGGCGGCACGAACAACTCCACCCCCTGCTCGTGGGCTTGCTCGATGTCCTCGCTGCGCAGATAGCCGCCGTCCAGCAGGTGCTGCTCCACCTTGCCGCCCGTGCGCTGCTCCACCTGCTGCCGCATGGGCTCACTCAGCCCCACATTGTCCGCGCCCTCGTTGCTCACCTCCACCCCCACGATGGCGCGGCTCTCGGTGTCGGTCGCCAACTGCACGTTGACCGCCGGGTTGAAACCTCCGTTGGGCATCTTCATGACCCGCGCTTCCGCATCGCTCGTGCTCACCCGCGGTTGCCGCTGGCGAATCTTCTCCCCACGCTGCCCTGCCCCGCTCTCTGCGCCGCCTCCGCCTGCTCGCTCTGCTTCAGCTCCGGCAACTGCGCGATCGCCTGCTCCAGCCGCTGCTGCCTCTCCTCGGCCGCACGCTTCCGCGCCGCCTTCTGCCTAGCCGCCTGCGCCGGCGAGTCCACTTGCCGCCGCAACTCCGCCACGTGCCCTTTGGCCGTGGCCAGCAACTCCTGCAACCGCTCTTCCCGCCGGAAACTGCCCGCCCCCGCGCTCACCCGCACCCGCACCCCGTCCTGGCTCATCCGGCTCACCTGCACCACTTCCTTGTCCACCAGCGAGGCGATCACCTGCGTAAACAGCTCGTCCAACGCCTCCCCATGGTCGCTGCGGAAATCCGACAGCAAGCGGTGATTCACCCTCACCCCGCCGCACAGCCAGCGGAACGCCGCGCTCTCCTCGCAGCGCCGCGCCAACTCCCGCGCCGAGCCGATGCCGCGAATGCAAGCGTACAGCCACAACCCCACCAGCAGTTGCGGATCGGTCGCGTCCCGCCCCGCCACCCCTTCCCGCGCCTGGATCGGTTCGCAGAAACGCGACAAGTCCAGCTTCTCCACCACCGCCATCACCCGCCGCACCGGATGCGTCGGCCCCACCAGATCGTCCGGGCATTGCACCACCCAGGCCATCTGCCGCCGCTCCGCTCTCCGCAACCGCACCGCTGGCTTCGCTTCCTGCACTTCCGCTGCTGCGTCGCTAGGGCTCATGCCTTTGCTTATAGCTCGCATCCTGGAGGAAAACCCCATGAAAAATCCAACAGCGCATCAAAAAAGTCACAGGCTCTCAGGGCAGGCTCTGGGGCACCCACGGAATTGTTGTTTTGGAATCGATCGGTTACTTGTGGCACCCAAGACTTGTGTCGCCGGCTGAAGCTCGCTCGGATTCAAAAGGGGCGGTACCCCGGGTTCCGCTCCCCCGCTCGGGCGGGGTCGCTCCACCCCGGGGCTACGATTGTGCCGCCCTTCGGGCTGCAGCCTTCGCGGTTGCGAATCTTGTTATTCACCCACAATCACCTTCACCATCTTCTTCCCCGCCCTCAGCGTGAACTCCGCGCCGAGTTTCACGGAGGCGACGAGGTCGTTCTTGAGTTCTCCGTCTACCTTCACCGCGTTTTGTTTGACCTTGCGGGAGCCGTCGGAAACCGACGTAGCTAGGCCGGCGGCGGCGAGGAGTTTGTCGAGGCGGACCTGAACGGTGCCGTCGGCTGAAGTCGTTGCGTTGGGGGCCGCGACTTCGGCGAACCTCACCGTCACCAGCAGCAGGTCTTCGGGAGTCTCGTCTTTCTGGAACATGCGCGACCAGTCTTGCGCGGCGTGAGTGGCGGCCTCGTGTCCGTGGAAGTCGCGGACGATGCGGATGCCGAGTTCCTGCTTGAGCTTCATGGGATGCGCCGCGCCCTTGGCGACGTCTTGCTTCAGCTCGTCGATCTCGCGGGTGGTGACGTCGGTGAGCAGTTCGTAATAGCGCCACATGAGGTCGTCGGAGATGGACATCACCTTGCCGAACATTTCGGTGGGCGCTTCGGTGATGCCGATGTAGTTGCCGTAGGACTTCGACATTTTCTGCACGCCGTCGGTGCCTTCGAGCAGCGGCATGGTGAGAACGATCTGCGGCGGCTGGTTGTAGTCGCGCTGGAGCTGGCGTCCCATGAGCAGGTTGAATTTCTGGTCGGTGCCGCCGAGTTCGACGTCGGCTTCGAGCGCGACGGAGTCGTATCCCTGCGCGATGGGATAGAGCAGCTCGTGCATGGCGATGGGCTTCTCTTCGGTGAAGCGCTTGTGAAAGTCTTCGCGCTCGAGCATCTGGGACACAGTGAACTTGGCGGCGAGACGGATGATGCCTTCGAAGCCCAGTTTGTCGAGCCATTGGCTGTTGAAGCGGACTTCGGTCTTGTCGCGGTCGAGGATCTTGAAGACCTGCGCCTTGTAGGTTTCGGCGTTGGCGTCGATTTGCTCGCGGGTGAGCGGCGGGCGCGTGGTGATGCGGCCCGAGGGGTCGCCGATGAGGCCGGTGAAGTCTCCGATGAGGAAGATGACGGTGTGGCCCATGTCTTGAAAGTGCTTGAGCTTACGGATGAGCACGGTGTGTCCGACGTGGAGGTCGGGGGCGGTGGGATCGAATCCGGCCTTGACGCGCATGGGCTTGCCGGCGGCGAAGGAGCGCTCAATGCGCTCGCGCAGGTCGCTCTCGCGGATGATTTCGGCGGCGCCTTTGCGCAGGTAGGCCAGTTGCTCGTCAACAGGTGGGAATTGGGGCATAAGGAATGATTATAGAAAACAGTGGATAGTGGATGGTGGAAAGTGGATAGAAAAGGCACGCGGACCTCGGATTTGCGCGGATAAAGCAGATACGACGGATGAAAAAGTTGCCGCACCGAGCGCCGGCGGTCAATGCGGACCGCCGCAGTCCAAACGAGATCGATCGAAACTTGACACTCGAAACTCGAAACCAAGTCTGTTGTAATGGCTGGCTATGAAGCTGGTGATTCCGGCGGCGGTGTTTCTGCTGATGGTGTCGGTGGGCATGAGCCTGCGGCACCGCGAAGTGCTGGAGCGGTTGCGGCGAATGACGTGGTTGCACTGGGTCGGTCTGGTGCTGGCGACGTTCATTGTTCCTGCGGGGCTGGCGCTGCTGCTGGGCCGCGTGTTTCCGCTCAAGCTGGCCGAGATGGCCGGTTTGTTCCTCGTGGGCGCGGCGCCAGGAGCTCCGCTGATGACGCGCAACATCGCCAAGCGCGGGTTCGACATGCAACTGGCGGCGGGTTACCAGGTTTGGGGAGGCCTGCTGACTCCGCTGGTGCTGCCGTTCGTGGTGTACGGCGCGGGGCTGCTTTACGCCCGGAACATCTGGATTCCTCCGCAGGATGTGCTGTTGCAGATCGTGGAGAAGCAGTTTGTACCGCTGCTGGTGGGCATGGTGCTGGCATACTTTCTGCCGGCGTTCTCGGGCAAGGCGCAGGTGTGGATGAATCGGCTGGGCAACTCGATGCTGATGCTGGGCATCATCGCCATGCTGTGGTTCATGCGCGAGACGCTGAAAGGGCTGTTGACGTGGTGGCTTCCACTGGCGGCGCTGCTGCTGGCGGTGGGATCGGTGGCGGCGATCTACTTCCTGGTCCCCACCGTGGATCGGGAACGCGCCGAACCCTCGAGATCTGCAATGCTAACCGGCATGTTGGACTGGCAATATTGCTCAGCGGACAGTACCTGAAGCCAAGGGCGCGCTGCCGGCGGTGGCGGCCTATGCGTTGATTGCTCCGTTTGTGATGGGCGGCATGAGCTGGTGGTTTCATCGGGGCCAAGGCGCCTCAGCGGGCGGATAGTGCGGGCGCAGGTGGCGTGGGACAATCGAAGCATGTTTGCGCGGAAGATCAGAGTCGAGTACGAGGAGAACGGGGAGCGGCAGCCGTGCCCGGTGAAGTGGCTCGACAGCTTCAGCATGCGCAACTTCACCAACGACCAGGTGTTTGACGACACGATTCCGGCGGGCGACGGAGTACTCGAGATCGGTACGCGGGTGCCGCTGGAGCAGCTACGGGCGTCGATGGAAGACTGGTTTCGGCGCAAGAGCTACCTGCCGCCGGGGGCAGCGCTGGTGGTGAGGGAGGACTAGGCCGTGATTACGCGCATCGTTTTCATCGCGATCGCGCTCGCGATTGCCGGCGGATTTGCCTGGGCGTACCATCACGATGCCGAGTTGTCGAGAACAGCGGGCTTGGTGGTCATCGGCGATCCGAACGAAGCGGTTCGCGAATTGCTGGGCGAGCCCTCGAGCGAGGGGCCGTGCGGGGCGCTCACCGTCGCGCCCTCAACCTGCTCCGACGAGTACATTTACAAGTACTACTACAGCGTCTTTCAGCCGCGGTATGAAGTGGTATGGTTCAACGCCGAGGGCAAGGTCATCGGCGAACAGAACGTGAAACGGCCGTACTGAAGCGGTGGCCAGTCGCCAGTGCCACGGGGGCAGCGCCGGGGTGTCGGCGCGAAGGTCGCAGGCAAATTCTGCCTTACATTTGGTAACATGTAAGACATGAAGGAAGCCAGTGCTACGTTTACCTCTAAGGGCCAACTCGTAATTCCGGCCGAGTTGCGGCGCAAGCACGGGATTGAGGCCGGGACCAGGGTCAAATTCCTCGAAGACCAGTTTGGCCGCATTGTTCTCCAGCCCATCACCGAGGACTACGTTGATCGCGTCATGGGTTGCCTGGCGGAAGGGCCGGACCTGCTGGCCGGCTGGGAGAAGGAGCACCGCTCGGAAGGCAAGCGAGGACGATGAAGACATACGTCTTCGATGCCAGCGCCCTGTTTGCTTTTCTGCAGCAGAGGCCAAGCGCGCCCAAAGTGGCCGAGTTGGTGAAGGAGGCCGTACGGGGTCGAGCCGCCATCTTTATGTCGGCGGTCAATTATGGAGAGGTCTACGGCGGAATCCTGCGCGGGCATGGACCGGAACGGGCGCGGACGACAATGAGCGCGGTACAGCCCTTGCCGATCAGCTTGGTCGATGTCACGCCCCAGAGGGCGCTGCAGGCTGCCGAGATCAAAGCCAGGTACAAGCTCTATTACGTCGACAGCTTTGCGGCTGCTCTGGCGCTCGAAAACAAGGCAACCCTGGTGACCAGCGATTCTGACTTTCGCCGCCTCGGTCACAGCTTTCCCGTTGTCTGGCTGAAGCCTTGATGTGGTGTAGCTGCCGCGAAGGCGTCGAGCAATCACGACCGATTTGGAGCGAAAAAAGTGGCACGTCCGGAGCCGTGCCACAATGTGGTACATCCTATTTCGTGGTACTTATTTCTTTGTCACCGGCTTGGGCGCGGCGTCCTTGATGGCCTGAGATGCATCGAACTTCTCGAAGTTCTTGATGAATCGCGCCGACAGGTCGGCGGCCATCTTGTCGTAGGCTGCGGGGTCTTTCCACGAATTGCGCGGCTTCAGAAGGTCAGCCGGCACGCCCGGAACGAACGTGGGAATGCTCAATCCGAACGCGGGTTCAATCTCGAACGCGACGTCGTTCAGCGCGCCTTCCACCAGGGCATTGACCATGGCGCGGGTGTACGGCAGGCTCATGCGCTTGCCGATGCCGTACGGGCCGCCCTGCCATCCGGTGTTGACCAGCCAGCATTGCGCGTTGTGTTCCCGCAGGCGGCCGCCCAGCATCTCAGCGTAGACTTTGGGCGGTAAAGGCATGAAGGGCGCTCCGAAGCAGGTGGAGAACGTCGCCTGCGGTTCGGTCACGCCAGCTTCGGTGCCCGCGACCTTGGCGGTGTAGCCCGACATGAAGTGGAACATCGCCTGCTCGGGCGTCAGCTTCGACACGGGGGGCAATACGCCGAACGCATCTGCCGTGAGGAAGACCACATTCTTGGGATGCCCGCCAAAGCCGGGAATGACGGCGTTGTCGATGTGCTCGACGGGATACGCGGCGCGGGTGTTTTCGGTCTTGCTGTCGTCGTCATAATCCGGAACCCGCGTGACGGGATCGAGCACGACGTTTTCCAGCACCGAGCCGAAGTCGAGGGCGTTCCAGATTTGCGGTTCGTTTTGCTCCGACAGCCTGATGCACTTGGCGTAGCAGCCGCCCTCGAAGTTGAAGACGCCGTCCGCGCTCCAGCCGTGCTCGTCGTCGCCGATGAGCCGGCGGGTCGGATCGGCGGAGAGCGTGGTCTTGCCGGTGCCGGAGAGGCCGAAGAACAGCGCGCTGACGCCGTCTTCGCCGATGTTGGCCGAGCAGTGCATGGGAAACACATTGCGTGCCGGAAGCAGGAAGTTCATGACGCCGAAAATCGACTTCTTCATCTCACCGGCATACTGCGTGCCGCCGATGATCACCAGGCGGCGGGTGAAGTTCACGATGACGAAGACTTCCGAGTTGGTGCCGTCGCGCGTCGGATCGGCCCGGAAGCCGGGGGCGCTGACGATGGTGAACTCGGGCTTGTGGGTCTTCAACTCCTGCTCGGTGGGACGGATAAAGAGCTGGCGCACGAACAGGCTGTGCCAGGCGAACTCGCTGATCACCTGAATCGGCAACTGATAGCGGGGATCGGCGCCGCAAAAGAGGTCCTGGACATAAACCTGCCGGTCGCCAAGGTATTCCAATACGCGCTCGTACAAGGCATCGAACTTCCCGGAAGAAAATGGCAGGTTGACGCCGCCCCAGTCGACCTTGCTCTCGGTGACTGCGTCCCTGACGGTGAACTTGTCTTTGGGGGAGCGGCCGGTGCGCTTGCCGGTCTCGGAAACCAGGGCGCCGCGGGCGCTCAGTTCAGCTTCGCCGTTACGAATGGCGGCTTCGACCAGTTTCGGGGTGGAGAGGTTGCGCTGCACGTTCTTCTGCGCCAGCAGGTCGGCTAATTCGGGATGAGCAACGGAGGCCATAAGAAAACTCCTTCAGCAAAGCAAAAATCCGCCCGCAAGCCGAGCGGCCCGTGCAGGGGAACGGTATGAATGGGGAGGAGGCCAGAGTCTCCCCGCACGCAGAAAAGCCCGGATACCGGGTTTCTATCCAGCGACGGCGGGGGCTTGTGTTTCTTCGATGAGCGCGTTCAGGTGATCGAGGGTCTCCTGCACGGTCAGGGAGTACATTTCACGCCCGCTGTCTTCGCCGGATTCGATGGCCCACTTCAAGTAATGTCCCGCAATCTGGACCGCCATGGGGTCGCTGATGACCTTGCCGGTCTGCCGGTTGAACTCCACCCACGCGGGATGCGGGAGAGCGATCCACACCGGTCGTTCCTCGACTAAAAACTTGATGTCGACAGCGTCGGCGTGCCGTGTCGCAATCGCGACGATGAGTGCCTGGTACTGACAATGCAGCGGCTTGCCGGACCATTTGTCGATTGCCTGAAAGTCGTCGTACATAACCATAAAACTATAGCCGACGGCCGTAAGTCGGGCAATGACGAAGGTCACAAACGGCGGAAAGTGGGCCAGAGCGACGGGGCGGACTGGCTAGGCCTGTTCGCGGGCCTCGCCCAGCACCACTTTGACGTCCATCTTCCGCTTGCCGCGGAAGATGGTAATGGTCACGGTTTCGCCCGCCTTGTGGCGGTTCAACGCCGCGGCCAGGTCCTGCTGGTCGGCAATCTGCTCGCCGTCAACGGCCACAATGAGATCGCCTCCCACCATAACAGGGACGTTTCCGATGTAAGCGCGCTGGGTACCGGCTTTCAGGCCCGCGCGGTCGGCCGCTCCGCCTCGCGTGGTTTCGATGATGAGCACACCGTAGTCGGCCGCCAGTCCCATTTCCTGGGCCAACTCTGGTCCGACCGGCAACGTCCGAATGCCGATGGACGGCCGGCGAACGTGTCCCAAGGTAATCAGGTCGTTGATCGCGTCCTTGGCCGTATTGATGGGAATGGCGAAGCCGATGCCGGCGCTCTGGTTGGAGCCCCCGGTGGCGATCATGGCGTTGATGCCGATGACCTCGGCGTGGGTGTTGAGCAGCGGCCCGCCGGAATTGCCGGGATTAATGGCGGCATCGGTCTGGATGGCCTCGTCGATTTCCGCGCCCTCCGGCGTTCGGATGGGCCGCAGGGAGCTGATGATGCCGCGTGTCATGGTGCCGCTCAGCCCGAAGGGATTCCCAATGGCATAGACGTTCTGCCCCACAACCAGCGCCTTGGAATCGCCCAGCGTGGCCGGCACCAGGCCGGGAGCCTTGATCTGGATCACGGCCAGATCGTGCGCCCGGTCGCGCCCGATGACTGTGGCCTTGTACTTCTTCTTGTTGTAGAGCGTGACCTCCACCTCGCGCGCGTTGGCGATGACGTGATAATTGGTCAGGATATGACCGTCTTTGTCGATGATGAAGCCCGATCCCTGGCCTTCTTGCGGCACCGGTCCATAGAAGAAGTCGAAGGCCACCGCCGTCGAGGTGATGTTCACCACCGAGGGCGTGCCCTTCTTGTAGACCTCAATCGAGGTCTGCTCTTCGCTGTCAAAGGCCGGCGGCGCCGCTGCCTGGGTGAGCTCGACCTGGGTGGGGCGCGCGATGTAGTCCGACGGATTCACGCCGGTGTGGTGAGTGGTGTACCAGTAAAACGCGCCCGCAATGGCGACGCCAAGAAGAAGAGGACGTAAGAGTCTCATGCTTGTAGTACGAGCACCTTTGGCTGGCCTTTCCGCAGGGAAGGCAGCGGATTCCTTCATCAAGTGTATCGGCTTCCAGCGGGACGTGACTAGTGCGGGTGGGCGGCCTGTTCCTGGAGGGCGCTCCACAGCGCCTGCACTTGGCGGCTGGTGTCCTCGAGCGTTCCGGAATTGTCGATGACGTAGTCGGCACGGGCCGCCTTCTCTTCGTCGGGAAGCTGGGCGGCGCTGCGGCGCGCCACCTCCGCGGTGGCGGCTGCGAGTGACATCCTGGAGCGGTGCGCATAGCGCTCGATCTTCTGGCTGGGATCGCAAGCGACGACCACCAGCTTGTCGAAGTCTTTCGCCACACCGGCTTCGAGGATTAAAGCAGCCTCGATGACCGCGATGCCGTGGGGGTCGGAGCGTTCGCAGTCGTCCATCCAGAGAACCTGGGCTTCGAGTACGGCGGGATGCACGATGGCGTTCAATTCGGCGATGCGATCAGGAAACGCGGCGTTGGCCAGCCGCCTGCGATCGATGGTGCCATCGCAGTTCAGGATCTCCCGGCCGAAGCGCTCCACGACGGCGCGATAGGTTGGTTCGCCCGGTTCGTACAGCCGATGTGCGAGCGTGTCAGCCTGCAGGAAGTGCGCCCCGCGGGCAGCCAGCAGCTTCCCCACGGTGGACTTGCCGCACGCGACTCCGCCGGTGAGGCCTACACGCAGCATGCAGACTCTCGCGATCTCGGATTGTCAGGAGTCAGGAGATCCATAACTGGGGCATTGGCCCAACGCAGTATAAACCGCGGATTTCCTGCGACGTTCAGTTGGCACAGCGAAGACGACGCAGCCCAAACCCAAACCGCAAGGCACTCGGCATGCTTCGGGCCGGAGCAGACGACCTCCTACTGCGATAGGAGGCACGAATTGGCCATAAAATCGCAAAGTTCTGCATACGGCACTTAAGTTCTAGGGAGCTAAGGTACTATTATTCAACAGCATATGTTCACTGTGGTTGGCCATTGTCGTGCCATGGGATTAGCAAGAGAAAATACGGGGTAAAGGCGTGCGCCACGGTGACCACTTTGCCGTCTTCACCGCGAATCAATAAAGTTAAAGGCTATAAATCGCCGGAAAAATGCGGTGCGCAGGGCAATACTGCCCAGTGCCCGCTCTCGTCCCCGGCGCAATAAGCCGCACGTTTGTATGTGCTAGCTGAGAAGCGGCGCGGGAGCATGAATCACCGCAGCCTAAGTAGTGAACGAGCAGTTCAGCCGAACCGCAGTCGATACTGGAGTTTGCCTGATCGTTAGCCGCAAATGATGGTTCGACCTGCGGTTTTTTGGAGGAGAGTAAAGATGAAGTTGTTGGTCAGGTCAGCAATTACAGTCACGATCCTGTTGGCTCTCGCTGGCGTCGCCGGCGCCCAAACCTGGACGGCCATAACGCATGCCGCGCCAGCGCCGATCGGCCCCGTGCTGCAGCTCAGAGACGGTAGAATCCTGGCGCACGAGGACCAGGGTGGTAACGCCAACCGGTGGTGGATTCTTACTCCTGACGCCAACGGCAGCTACGTCAATGGCACCTGGAGCACCGGCGGAAGCATGCAGTCCGGTTATGCGCCGTTCTTCTTCAGCTCAGCCGTGATGCTCGACGGAAAACACGTCATCGTCGAAGGTGGCGAGTACAACAACGGCAGTGCCGTCTGGACGACCCTTGGCGCCTACGGAACGCTCACCGGTAACACCATCAGCTGGGTAGCGAACGCCCCTCCCTCCGGTTGGACCAGCATCGGAGACGCTCAGAGCGTGATTCTGCCCAACGGCGTTTACATGCAGGCCAACTGCTGCAGCCGGGATTCGGCCCTGTTCAATGGCCCGAATTCGTGGAACACCAACGGCCAAATCGTCGGAGTGGACAACGATGAGCAGGCGTACACCCTGCTGACCAACGACAAAGTCCTGTCAGTCGAGGCCTGGAACACCAGTTGCCACGCCAACGTCGGCTCCGAGCTTTACACCTACGGCACCAAAACTTGGGCGTGCGCGGCCGCCACGCCGACGCAAATGTGGGACAGCTCGGGACACGAACTCGGTCCGAACGTCATGATGTACAACGGGAAGACCATCCAGTTCGGCGCGGTGCCTTCGACCGCGATTTACGACGTGGCCTCCAACACCTGGGCGGCCGGTCCGACGCCTGCGAACAGCCTCGACGCTGCTGACGCTCCGGCAGCGCTGGAGCCCAATGGCAAAGTGCTGGCCATGCTCAGCCCCGGCGAGTTCAATAGCGGCTGCCAGATGGTCGAGTACAACCCAACCGGCAACAACTTGGCGAACACCACGAACCCGGCGGATTGCCCCGGCGATTCCTCTTATGTCGGCCACCTCATGATCCTGCCCACCGGCCAGATCATGTTCACCGACTTCAACACTCGGGTGGAGGTCTACACCCCGACGCCGGGCGTCGTTTCCGGCGTTGCTCCCACGATCTTCGCGTCTTCGAACTACCTGCACACCCCGTCGGCGAATAACGTTCTGCATGGCATCCAGCTCAACGGCCTGTCGCAGAACAATGCCTACGGCGACGACTACCAAGCGGACACCAACTTCCCGCTGGTTCGTCTGACCAGCCAAACGACCGGAAAGGTGTATTACTGCAAGACCCATGACGACAGCACGCACTCCATCGCTCCTGGGACTTTCGGTACCACCCAATTCGACGTTCCCGTCGGGCTCCCACCCGGACTGTATAACCTGAATGCCGTAGCCAACGGCATCCCATCGAACACCATTGCCATCCGGATGATCTCGCCCAATAACTAAATTGGTCGCAGGACAGACAGTGCCATGTCCCCAAGACATGGCACTGTCGTTTTCCATGACGCCTGTTATCCCTGCAGGGAATCTGCCACAGCAGCATCTGCATGTAGTTGCAAAAACGTTGCAACAAATTCCAGCGCCGGTGATTGACTTGGGAATTTGAGGGCAGCATACTTCATCCAACTTGAGCGCGGTCGTTCAGTTGGCAAGCTTGCTTCCAGTTTTTTCCGCGTATTTCCGTACCGTTTTGCAATCGAGGGCTACCCGAATGAAGTCGTGGACTCGTGGTGTGTTGTCGGCTCTTATGCTGCTTGTGTTGGTAGCGTTCTGCAGTGCTGGTGGCCCCGCAACTACGGGCGGCGCGGCACAGCCGCCGGACTCGATCAGCGTGATTGTTAATCAGGACCTGGGATTTCCGATATCCAACGCGATTAGCGTTTTTCTGGCTACCGGCAGCCAACTCAGCTACCAAAATGATGTCTCTATGGGAGGCTTTGGCATTCAGGGCGGTTTCTTTGGCACCTCGCGCATGGCCTCGGTTCCAAGCCTCTCGGCGCCTTGTCTCTATGTGTCCGACGCGGGCAGCAATGACATCGCCTCTATTTCCCTTCCGGGCCAGGAACTGGTCGGCAATTTCTTCGGATCACAGACGGATGACGGAAGTTCGAACGGCATCGGTCTGGCGGTCAACACGAACTTCCTTTATGCCAGCTACACGTCTTCGAACACCATCGGAACCTTCGCGCTGCAAAACGGCTGTGGTCTGACGTTTCTGGGAGACGTACCCGCGATCGGTTTGCAAGGTGGCGCGGTCAGCGGAATGGCCGTGAACGGGACCGCCCTGGTGGTGGCGTATGGAGACGGTTCAATTCAGTCATTCAATGTCGCTGCCGGACTGCCGGTATCCAACGGCGACTTGCAGAATTCAACGGGATACACCGGTGGATTCCCGCTGATGGCGAATAACTTCAGCGGCGGCAACATGCCGAGCGGCGTAGACATTACCCAGGATGGCCGCTTTGCGATCTTCGGTGACATCTCTGCCGCGGCGACCGTCGAAGTCTCAAGCTTGGCGGCGGGCAAACTTGCTGCGACGGTGGCGTACAAGGTAGGGAATGGGGTTGATGCGGGGGCCATCCGGCTCAGCCCTGACCAGAGCCTTCTCTACCTGGCCAACAGTGAGAGCGGAACGGTGACAGCCGCGTTCTTCAATAAGACGACTGGCAAAATCACTCCTGGCTGTACCTCTCCGACGTTACAAGGTTTCAATTCCCGCCCGTGGCTGGGATCGGTTGTGACCAGAGACACCAGCGGCACTGGATCGGCGCTATACGTTGCGGAGTTCGGTCGAGATTCGCGTGAGATCAACCATGGGCCGGCCTCACAAATCGGCATCGTCACGGTGACTTCCAATGGGACGTCGTGCACCTTGGCCGAGTCCGGTAGTTCACCGGTTCAACTGAGTTTTCCGGGAGCATTGTCGATTGGTGTCTATCCGCCGCGGCCCTTCTAGCGGTGTCCGGTTGAAGGCGTGACGGCCTGGAACGGCGTGGGCTGCAAATCGAAGCAGGAAGGTGAACATGCGCGGTAACGTTCTACGAATGCATTTGGTGCTGGTGGCTGGCCTCTCCTTGTGTGCCACAGCGCAGCAGATCTGTCCTTCGCGTCCCGCACCCGGGGCCCCGATCAGCAATCCGTTGGATCTATACAGCCAGAACGGGACCCTCACGCTGGACCTGTCTCTCAAGAGCGAGGTCGGTTCCTCGGGCTTCACGCATTTCTGCTACGTCTACATGAAGGATGGCAATCCTATTGAGGCGCCAACCCTGCGCCTGAACCCCGGCGACCAGCTTGTGCTGAACTTCACCAACAACATTACCGTTACCGGACGAACGCAGAAATCCCGCCATGCGCTGATGGCTCCCATGGCAATGGGCGACGTGAAGGGAGCAGCCGCGCAAAACGATCCATGCCTCGGTGGCATGGTGACGGCTACGACCACAAATATTCATTTCCATGGTTTGAACGTTCCTCCGGTGTGCCACCAGGATGAGGTGGTCAAGACGGTCATTCCGAACGATGGAGTGCCTTTCCAATACTCCGTTCAAATCCCCGCGAATGACCCTCCCGGCGTGTATTGGTATCACCCTCATCCTCACGGTTTCTCCGACCCGCAGGTCTATGGCGGCGCTTCCGGCGCGCTGATCATCGGGGGCACAAACTCGCTCACGCAGGGGTTGAACGAGCGTGTACTGATGATTCGCAACAATCCTGACGCCGCCACCGACGACGATGGCCAATTTACCGTCAATTTCGAGCCCGCCAACTACCCGCGGACCCCCCTGCCTGTAATTAACGTCACCGCAGGACAGAAGGAGTTTTGGCGGGTGCTCAATGCTTCCACCAACGGCTTTCTCGCGCTGCAAGTACTTTCGCCGGGACCGCAACAACTACAGGTGATTTCGCTGGACGGCATTCCTCTGTCCTCGCCCGTCAACATGACGACAATCAACGTGCCACCGGCGGGTCGCGTTGAATTCATCGTTCCAGCGCTCACCGCCAATACGACCTCCTTCTTCGCCACGCAGGGCTTTAACATGGGTCCAATCGGTGATCCGATGCCACCGGCAAATCTTGCCAGCATTGTGGTCGGTGCCGGGGGCGACAACGCGCCCCACCCTGCCCACAGCGTTCCTCAGCCGAAAGTAGCGCAGCGATTCTCCGGGCTGGCCTCGGTGACGCCCACTACTACCAGATCGCTGTACTTTTCCGAGCTGAACGTCGGGACCAACGGCCCTGGTCAGTTCTTTATTACCGTAGCTGGACAGAAACCGAAGCTTTACAGCGCCAGCAATCCCGCGGCGATCACTACAAAAGTTGGGGCGGTGGAAGACTGGACGGTCTCCAACCAGACCGGCGAGCCGCACGCTTTCCACATCCATCAGGTTCATTTTCTAGTGATGGCAATTAACGGGGCGGCGGTCACAAATCCGTACATGGTTGACACCGTGACGATTCCGAATTGGACCGGTAGCGGCCCTTATCCAAATGTCACCGTGCGTATGGATTTTCGCGATCCCAACATTGCAGGTTCATTCGTTTACCACTGCCATATTCTTGACCACGAGGACGGCGGCATGATGGCGACGATTGTCGTCAGTCCATAGCGCGAAGTGCGGGCGCGGCGCAGGCCACTGCGTTACTGCTTCGTGCGGATGTGCAGCGTCTTATGCACCTCAGCCACCACGTCGCCGGATTCGTCTGTCACTTCGACGGCGTAGGTGGGTTCGTATTTGGGCAGGGTCTTGAGCTGCGCGCGAATGTCGTCGAGCTGTGCGCCAGTAATGTGGAACTCGGCGCGTACAGTGCCTTTCCCCGGCTTCCGAAAGCGGATGCTGGCGGCCTTGTCCCACACGACGTACTCGGGGCCAAGGTTCTGGATCAGCATCAGCATGTAGAACGGGTCGGTCATCGAGTAGAGCGAGCCCCCGTAGTGCGTGCCCACAAAGTTGCGGTTCCATGGGCGCAGCTTCATTGTGACGTCTACGGATTTCAAGTCGGCGCCCCAGCGTACGTGGATTCCGGCAGCCGCGAACGGCGGCCAGAGGTTGACGCAGCGAAGCATGATGCGCTGTTTGAGGGAGGCCATGACAAGTACCAGATTCCGCCTGCGAAGCACCAGTGTATCGCCACTCGTGCCTGGGTATGTTCGTGACTTTTACTCGATGATGTCTCTGGATTCTTCCGTGAGCCATCACCGCATCAACCACTCGACTGGCGGGGATGCGATGGGGGTGTTCACACGAACACAGTTGAAGGGTTTTGGTCAATCGTAAAGCGGGGACTCGGAGAGGTTTATCACTCCCTTGGACGCGAGTATTTGCAGTCGTATCTCGATGAGTATTCGTTCCGGCCCAACCGCCGTCACACGGGAAACCTGAAATTCAATGATGTTTTGTCGCAGGTTTGTGAGCGGTATGTGTCGATTCATGACCGTCGGAAGTAGCCCGCTATTTTTTGGCGCGTTTGGAAGTAGTGAGTGGGCAGTTGTCAGGAAGAAAGTGTCGAGTTTCGAGGCAGTGCGAGCTCATTGCAGAGGCTCGCAGGTAGAAGAGCGGTAGAGCAGCCGCGGATGTACACGGATCAGTCGAGGGTGGACGAATACGAGTTTTCGTTGAGCCGACTGAATGGGTCCGACACTATTGCCAAACGCCGACGATGAGGGTGGGGCGCGCAGCAACTCGGTTGGACGAGGCAGGCGAAAAGCAAAAGCCCACCCCGCGGCGATAAGTGTGGCGCACGGCAGAGCGAGACTCCTATAATCATCGCGATCTCGGGATTCGCATGGAACCTGCTGCTAATAGTCCCTCAGGACGAGCTGGGTTGCTTCGCTATCTGTGGCGAATATCGTTCGCCGCGGTGGCTGTACTGACCGTTGTGATCGGGCTGGCGATCACTAACAACAATTTCTCGTTCCCCCGGCCGTCGCGCGCCAATTTTACGAAAGAGCTCGACCGCTCGCTGGACGCGAGTGCAGCGTGGGCCGCGGACCAGTTCTATGCGGTCGATTCCGATCACCCGGTAGCGACGGCCGAGGGCACGCAACTTGTTTCTAATGCCCCGCTGGCCCACATGGTGATCGATTGTGCTGCCCTGTCGGGAGACCCGCGCCTGCAAAAACTCGCTGCGAAGTTTACTGAAGCCACGCATCGAAACCCGAGTTTGTGGGGAAAAGAGGTGGACCCGAATCTCGCTGACCATCCGTTCAGCGCGAGCGAATGGGCAGCCCTCGAGGAATACCAGCATTGGATCGCGCATGGCCTCTCGCCGACGGCAGCGCCGCTGACAGAGGCGGAGCTGGCAAACATGTTCTCGCCGGACAAGTTCAGGACAGGCAAGGCGACGCATCAGTTGTTTGCGCTGTACTTTTACCGCAAGTCCAACGGGGACACGCCGGAGCTGAGACGCATCATGGAGCAGGTGGAAAACCGCATAGCCGCGGAGGCCGCGATCGATTTCCGCGTGACCGATCTGTACCTGCAACGCATTTCTTTCCTGCTGGCGGCAGGACGGCCTGATCTGGTGAAGGCGCGATGGGTGGAACGCGCCTTGGCGGCACAGCAGAGCGACGGCGGATGGCACTATACTTGGCATGGCTGGTCTCCGCGTCCGGCGGACTTCACGTTTTCGTATGAGCACTCGATTGCCCACTCGACCGCGCAGGGAATGTGGCTGACCTACATGCTGAAGTACCGGTACCCGGAGTGGATCGAGAAGAACTACAAGTAAAACCGAAGTGGATACGAGCCGGGGAATGTTGCGATGCTTTTACCTCTCGTTGCTGGCACGGTGGGGGCGGGCGCCCACTCGGCTGTCGCTGGTCGGAGGTGATCAAAACGATACAGTCAGGCACTCTCCACGTCCCTATTCTGGAGAAGAGGGCGTACGTACCTCGTGAGGAGAAACCATGGCCAACGCAGGCGTAGAAGATCCCGAGACATCAGCTGTCGCTGAAAGCACAAAGCCGCAGCCAAAGCAGAGCACGACTTCGAGCCGCGCAGCCGACAAGCGCGCCGAATCCCTACTTGCCAAGAAGAAGAAGAAACGTGCCGCGCACCGCGTCGCGCTGAGACGGTCGAATACAGGCGGTTAGCCGCTAGCGGGGTGAGTGTTTGGCATGCGGCTCCAGGTTCAGGAATGAAACATCGCATCGTCCACCTTCTTCAGAAATACCTGTTGAACCCGCCGATCAAGTTGTTGTTTGCGGCCGGCGTTGTGCTGCCGGGATATGCGCTGCTGGAAACGATCGGCCGCAAGACCGGCAAGCCGCGCCGTACGCCGGTGGGCAACGGACTTGTGGGCAAGCAGTTCTGGATCGTGGCGGAGCACGGCCAGAAAGCTGGATACGTTCGCAATATCGCGGGTAATCCGCGGGTGCGCGTGAAACTGCGCGATGGGCTCCGGGCCCGCTGGTATCCGGGGACAGCCCAGGTGCTTCCGGACGATGATCCACGCGGGCGGCAACGCTGGCTCGCGATTCAGGCGCCGAGCAGCGCCAGCAACGCCGCCGCGGTACGCTTCTTCGGCACGGAACTGCTCACGGTTCGGGTTGATCTGGACAGCTGACGAATCGCGATTTCAGCTTTTGGCAAAAGCCCCGCATATCGCAAAATCAGGGATATGTGGGCCACCGGTCCGCCGCCATGCTCACTCGCAGATGCCGCTGCCGTCATAACAGGGCTGGACATCGGTGTATGTATTCTGCGTGTAGCCCTTCCTGGTGAAAAACCATAAACGGTAGGCGCCGAGCGAGTTGGGATCATTGGGATCCAGCGGCGCGAACAGGCCAAACTGCGTGGTGTTGGGTTGTGCATGGGACATGGGGCACCGATCACTGCTGTGCTCGTTAAAGACCAGTCCCCAAGTCCCCCACGCATAATCGTAGGGATAATTCGTGCCGTCGCCGTCGTTGGGGTTGCTATCGGTGTTAGGGGCGCCCGACGGGTAGAACAACACCGGCACGGTCGCAAGATTCCAGTAGGGGTCGACACCGTAATTACCCGTGGAGTACGAGCAGTATGCCTGTACGCTATTGCCGGGTTTGAAGGTGTCTGTGGAAAAGGAATGGTCGCTGGTATAGGGGTAGTAGTTCACTTGCGCGACCGATTGCAGGAGCTTGGTATAAAACTCGCGGAGGATTACCCGGTTGTAGCTTCGCAGCAGAAGCCCGGACGCATTCGAGTCCCACGGCAACTGATTGGCGAGCAGCGGGGCGCCGAGGGTTTTTAGGCGTCCCCAGTCGGTGACGACGCGGTCGAACTGGTTTCCGAGCTGGGTCAAGGTACGGGCATATTCGTCGGCCGCCTTGCCGGCCATCTGACCGGCGGTAGTGTTGATGTTTTCTTCGGCTTGCAAAGAGGTGCCGGCAGCATCGTTGGTTTCGTCAGCGGCAATTTGCGTGGCCAATGTGCCCAGAGATGCCGCGGTGGCGATCGCGGGGCCAATCTCGGGATCTTCCGGACCATTGGGAAGAAAACCGCCGACCGCTCCAACGACGCTGAAAGCGTCACCGAGAATTCCCAGCCAGGAGGCTGAAGGGGCTGACGTGTTGAGCGCCACTTGCGCGCTAGCAGTAACTTCATCTTGCGCCTGCTGCAGTTCAAGGCCGACGTTGGATTGCTGGTCGTTGTACATCTGGCGGATGTTCGCCTGCAGTTGCCGCACGGCCGCGACATACTGGAACTCAGTGGTGAGTTGCGCTTTCATGGCGTCAAAATCGGCCTCATCAGAGCTCGGCAGAGCGGCGGAATTGTACGAGAGCTGCGACAACTCATCCAGCCAGAGCTGGGGCAACACATTCTGGTTGATATAGGCGGCGCGGATGTCGCTACAGCAAAGTTGCTGGCTGATCCAGGTATAAGCCGCCTGCGATTTTGAAGTGTCGGACCCGGGAAATGGCCAGGGAGTAGGACTGAGGCGCGACGCGTTTACGGCGTCGGCCACACTGGGCATTGCCATGCCGAACTGGTGAGTATACGAACCGGGACTGTAGTAGCCCTGGTGGTCCATGTGGAGAAAGCCTTCCATGAGAGAAGGCTGGGGGTTGGCTTCGGTTTCGCGGGAGATGATGGAGCTCATTTCCGCGTATGTCTGGGCTTGCAATCCAGTATTTACCTCGTCCAGGAAGCCGCCCACCAGCGTATAGTCGTCAAGCTGCTGAGGCGGTGCGTGTTCCTGATTGTTCATCAGGTAGAACACTTGTTGCGTCCCGCCGAGTTGCACAATCGCATTCTGCGACATGTTCCACCAGATGAGGCGATTGGCCATGGCGACGGAGGTGGAAGAAGTGTCGTAGTGAGTGTCTCCGAAGAACGCCATGAAGATCAGATTGTTCTGCGAGCCGAAGTTTGCCAGGAAGTTGGAAACTGCCGTGACTTCGCTGGCGTCCGATTGGGCCTGCCACCACTGATTCTGCGTCATGGCGAGGGTCGTTCGATCGAGAATTACAACGTGAATGCCGCCCAGCACACCATTCTGTTGCACGGCGAAGCCAGACCAATAGGCTGTTCCATTGATGGTGAAGTTATGACTGATATTCGGTGCGCTTATATTCTGAGTGTCGATACCACTGGAGAAGGCGACTGCCGGTGCGGTCTGCACGTAGGTGAAATTCAGAAAGTTGTCGCGCACCAGAGCGCCGGACATGTTGCCAATCTGGGCGAGGGTGGCGTTGGCGGGCGCTGTGCCGGCAAGCGTGACGGGAGCGCCGCCAAGCGTATCGCAAGTACCGAAACTAAGGGACGTGGCGCTACAAGTCAGCCGCTCGTAGTAGGCTCCGGGGCCCGGTGGCGATTGGTTGTTAATGGGGCCCTGGGAGTTAGTGTTACCGATGAACGAATAGGCGACCTGATTGTTGGTTCCGTTGGCGTAGGCGACGCGATTGGAACCTCCTAAACCGGTAAACACCTGGTAGAAGGAATTGCAATCAGGCGGCGCATTGCTGAAGGCGGCGTAGCACGGGGCATAGCCAATCGTGCCCAGGCTCTGAATGATTAGAAGGCAGCCGGCGGTGCCGCATCCCGACGGAGTAGTGGTCAAGGCGTTATAGAGCGCCGAGCCTCGGTTGAAACCATTGCCAAAAAGGTCGGGATTGGGCAGGGAAACATTGGAGACGACCGAGAGGTCAGTGCGGCGCAGGAACACAATCTGAAAACCGGCGTTCGAGCCATCGGACAGCGTGGATGCCGGAATCAACGTGGGTGTGGTTGGACTGTTCGGATCAGTGTAGAGAGCGATGTTGTAGTCGGTGGAGTGAGTGCCGTCGCCGGTGAGCACTCTCGTCTGGATGGGAACAAGCAAGGGCAGGCTGGCCGAGGTTACGCCCAGTCCGCTGAGAGCGACATTGAAGGAGACGCCCGCGGAGGCCGAGCCGGCATAGACCTGAATCTGGTTTTTGCCCAGGTTCAGCAAGGGACGGTCAACCTTCACCTGTCGTGTGCCGCTGCTGTCGGCGGCTGAGAACTGCGCCGAGATATCCGTGCCGTCCAACAGGGCCTTCATTGTAGTGGCATCGGCTCCGTTGCTGAAGGTCACAGTGATGGTGGTCGGCAGCGTGGTGACAGTCGTCCCGTCGGCAGGAGCAGTGATGGTTACCTTTGGTGTAGGCGGAGGCGTAGGTGGCGGAGTGGGATTTGAGTTACTGGAACCACAGGCTTGCAAGAATGCCAAAGCGGCAGCAAGAAAAACAAGAAGTAACCAGCGGCGCATGAATTCCCTCCACGCACGATAGGTTCGGGGCCCGATTTCCCGAGGCGAGGCAGATGAGCGGCACTACAGGCACGCAGGTTTGTTCCGGGGAAGGAACGAACAATGATCTGTCATCGCGGTCCGTCAGTATGAACGATCGACCAAAGTGGGGTCAATGGTTTTTTCCCGGTCGTTCGTCGCCGCCAAGGTCCCTTGCCTCCGAGTCAATCCATGGCCCGCGGCCATCATCTTGATTTTGCGCTTTTCGTTGTCGGAGAGGCGAACCTGAAGCAGGTTTCTTTCGGTCTGGGGTGCTTCGTCTTACATTCTGTACTCACGCCTCTTTAGAATCAGCTGGTTAGGAGGAAATTGTTCACAAGTCGTTGATTCCAGATGGCTTATATGTATCCATGTGAGCCGTAAGAACTTAGGTGCAATTTCGAGCGTTTTTCGGGGCCAAAGTTGTCATACAATACATACAAATCATACGCCTAGTTGCCATACTTTACATACTAGTATGACATAATTTTGTCGTACATTCCATACAAGTATGTACCGATGCAGCTGGCGCCGCAGGCCACGCCGAGATGTCAAAGGGCCGTTCCCGGACCACGGAATGGCGGGGACCGAGGCAAGAGACACCACTCCCTCTCCTCGCGGTGAAGGTTCGCGCAATGGAGGCGGATGCGAAAGGGCGCCGGTCACGGTGGGGTGTGATAAGCGGCAGGGGGCAGTGGCTGGGTGTGGGGCGGGAAGAAAAGGCGCGCATAACCCGAACGAGGAGACCTCGGTAGTTGTGACGAAAAGCCCCACATCTGTCCCGCTGAGCGGGACAGATATGGGCCACGGGAGATGTGGGCCATCGTCCAGCTTTACTACAGATCCAGATCCAGGCAGCCGAGAGTGAAGGCAAACGGGAACGGGCCGGGATCGCTGGTCCGATACAATCCGTCAAAGAATACCAGCGCCCGGTCGCCGGCTTGTTCGTCGAACTGAAACGACGGCTTCCATGGGCCCGAGTGCCAGCCGCAATCCTTCGCGGTCATGATCTGGACGGGCGCACTCCATTCCGAAAGTACGCTTGACGGGCGTTCGGCCCGGCACCACCACAATCCGGTCTCGGGTGGTGCGACACCTGGCCCAACCCAAACGCGAGCGAAGATCGCGTCAAATCCAGTGGCCCTCGGCCTAACGCAGAAGTCGAACATTTTCATTTCGGGCGGAGCGAAGAGCGTGTGATTGCTCCATCCGGTGCGGCCATCCGCGCTTTCGGCATACCCGTGAACCAGATAATCTTCCTGATTCGATCCCGCGACGTACCACATCTTCCACAAGCCATCGTGATAGATGAGGTTGGGTTCGTACACGCTTCCGTGCTGCCACTCTTCGTTTGCCACAAACACCGGTTCCGGTTGATCTCGCCACTCGCCGCCGTCCCATTGTAAAAAGCCGATCGTATAGGGTCCCCAAAGGTTGTCGGCGGCGCCCGCATAGTAGATGCGCTCGGTCCATTTGCCTGCGCCAGGGTCCCAACCTTTTACATACGCGGGGCAGTGTCTTCCGCCGTTGCCGTCCCAGGCGCGGCTGCGAGTCCGCCCCGCCAAGGGTGCCAAGTCACCCGCTGAGTTGCGGATCAGCGTCCAATCGTGCGGCGATAGCGGCGCCTGCGGAGGGAGCATCGCACTGTAAAGCTCGGTGGGTCCGTAGCCGGCGGCTTGACCAGCGAGGAACATCCACCATTGGTTTCCACGCTTGACCACACTCGCATCCAGCAACTCAGCCCCGCCTGTGCCGGTGGCGGGATCGCGAGGATCGAAGATCTTTACCTCAGTTCTCAACACGGCCTCTTTCACAGCACCATTTCTGCTCTATGGTACGAGAGAAGTCCGCTGTTTCGGTGCGTACCCGCAGTGCGGGTTGGGGCCGCTCCCCAGTCGCATCCGGAAAAGCGGGCTGGGGCGTGGGCACGGGAGGAGTTGGATGCCCGAAAAGGAAAAGCCCCACCCCGCCAAAAGAATGTTCAGTCCCATGACATCCTTTACAGGGTGTCCCAAGACATCCTTTACACTCCCGTGCGAGCGAAGCGAGCACGGGAGGTTCTGACAGGATGCCTTGGCGAACGATGGATATACGAGAACAGAGGGTGCGGTTTGTAGTGGCGGCGCATCGCCGCGAGAAGTCCATGGCGGAGCTGTGCCGCGAGTTCGACATCTCGCGTCCGGCGGGGTACGAGTGGCTGCGGCGGTACGAGGCAGGCGGAGTGGAAGCCATTGCCGAGCGCAGCCGGCGTCCGCAGCGTAGCCCGCGGCTTAAGGATGAAGCGATTCAGCGACAGGTGATCGCGTTGCGGCAGCGCTATCCCGACTGGGGCGCGCGCAAGCTGCGAGTGTTGCTGGCCGAGCAAGGGGTGGAGTTGGCGCGCAACACGATTCATCGCATCTTGCTCCGGCACCAGTTGGTGCGGCCGGAAGATCAGCACGAGCCGGCGGTGCAGCGCTTCGAACGCAGCCGGCCGAACGAGCTGTGGCAGATGGACTTCAAAGGTCCGAAGCTGTGGCACCAGGCGGTGGGGCCGCTGTCGGTGCTCGACGACCACAGCCGCTACCTGATTGCGCTGGAGGCGGTGGGGAGCACGCGCAGCGAGGTGGTGCGGGAGCAGTTGGAAACAGTGTTTGTGCGCTGCGGGGTGCCGGAGGCGATGCTGATGGACCACGGAGTGCCGTGGTGGAGTGCCTGTTCGACGGGCGGCATGACGGAGTTGTCGTTGTGGCTGATGCGGCAGGGAGTGGGGTTGCACTGGAGCCGGGTGCGGCATCCGCAGACGCAGGGTAAGGTGGAGCGGTTTCACGGCGAGTTGCAACGGGCGTTGGCGCGGCGGCGGGTGCTGGTGGCGGATGTGCAGGCTTGGCTGGACGAGTTTCGCTGGGAACACAACCATGTGCGACCGCACGAGGCGCTGGGGATGGAGCGTCCGGCCAGCCGCTGGCGACCGAGTGAGCGGCGCTACGATCCGCAGCCGCCGCGCTGGGAGTATCCGGTGGGAGCCAAGGTACGCAAAGTGGACTGCTGCGGCAAACTCAGCCTGGCTGGCTGCAACTGGCCGATCAGCAAGGCCTTGGTAGGCGAGTGGGTACAACTAGAGCATTTTCATAGTTGCTGTATCCCATAGCCGCAGTGACGGAAGAACGCTTGTGCGTTCTGAGGGGTAATCGCAGACAAGGCGTCGGCGAGGGCGGGTTCGAGCTGTTCCAGGACGCGGGCCTTCACGCCGCGCAGCCTTTGTTTCAGCTTGGACCAAGCCATTTCGATAGGGTTAAGGTCGGGCGAGTAGGGCGGCAGATAGAGCAGTTGCGCCCGCGGACTTCGATCAATTCGCGGACACCAGCAACCTTGTGAGCACTCAGGTTGTCGAGGATCACGACATGCCCGGGTTCCAGCCGCGGCGCCAGCACCTGTTCCACAAAGGCGAGAAAGACATCGCCATCGGTGGGCGACTCGATGCTCATGCTGGCGAGCACGCCAGCCGAGGTCAGCGCGGCCAGCACCGTCAGCGTGCGCCAGTGGCCGGCGGGAACCGCTTCCGAAACGCGTTCCGGTCGCGGCGCCCAACCATAGCGGCGCGTCATTTCGGTGGTGACGCCGCTCTCGTCGAGAAACACCAGACAAGCCGGATCCAACTCGCTTACCTGTTCCCACCAGCTCTGCCGGCGCCAGAGGTTCTCCCGCTGTCCTGTTCTTGCGCCCGGAGCGATTTTTTTTATGACGCAAGCCCAGTCGCTGCAGCCATACCCACAAGCGCGACCGGCTGATGCCGATGCCCGCTCGCTCCGCCAGTCGCTGTTGCACTTCGGCCAAGCTCAAGTCGGGCTGCTGCCGGAGCGCGGACCGCAACTGCTGTTCCACGGCCGGCGTCAAGCGGCTGGCCGGACCATGGCGCAGCTGCTGGGGCCGCTCCTTCCGTTTCGTCCGCAACTGCTGGGCACGAATCTTCTTGCTGTACCCCCAACTGACTCGAAATTGCTTCGCCAACTCCTGCAAGCTCCCCTGTCCGGCCTCGTAGGCCTCCAGAAGCTTGCAGCGCAAATCGTCGGAATAGGCTCGCGGCATCGTGGGTTGCGAAGATCGCCAACCCCAATGTACTGCCCCTCAACCCACTGGGATATAACTACTAAGGAACTGCTCTAGTGAAGCTGGAGGATCGGGTGCAGGTTTACTACTGCAACACGTTGATACGGGAGATCGACCTCGCGATCCAACGCTCGACCATGGTCGAGCGTTGGATCCCTCTCCCCAACCAGACACTGTAAGTAATGTCTTGGGACGCTCTGTAAGGAATGTCTTGGGACTGGACAAAAAGAAGGCCGGGTGGGCGACCCGCTCCCTTCCGGGTTGTCTACGAAGCCGGGGGAATCGGGTTTGAAACCAGCGACTTCAGGGCCTCGATGCAGCGCGTCAGGCTTCGGGAATTCTCCGCAGCAACTTCAGGACGCCAGTAATTGGTTATGAATTCGATTAGTCGTGCGGTATATGCAGGCCCAACCGACTGCCCTGCGGTTGGATCCGGCACCATATCTTCACGCACTGCTCTTGAGCGGGAGCGTCGAGCAAGATCGATCAATGTCTCTTTCGGGTTCTCGAGATCCTTAGGTCGCACTGTGAAGAGATCTCGTGAAACCATCAAGTATTCCGCCAAGGTGTCCCAGTCTGCGAGCAGCCAGGCCTCGAGTTCTCTGACAGCAATTCGGAAGCACATTAAGGCAGACGGATCGGGCATCCAAGACGCAACTGCCTCACCCGCACAGCGGAAATCGTTATCCAGATCTACCAGCAGTACCCAATGCCGAAATCTTGCAGAATTATTGAACCCAGCGGCACGTCTGAGTACGTAGCTCTTGCCTGTCCGGCCGTACACGGTGCCTAGATTTGCTCCGACGACGTCGCATAACCTTCGAAGAGCAACTTCGTCTGTGGGTCCTTCGACCGCTGCGGTTACGACCACAGGCGCGGGCGGCATTATTGCTCACTATCCAGCTGTAATTGGTCATCGCCGAAGAAAGAGAGTTGCTGTGCGAATGCCGGACGCGTTTTGGGCATTACGATCTCAGCAAGGTTCATTCCACCGTGGAGCAACTCCTTAACTTCGTCCAGGTCACCTGCGATTCGCGCAGTAGTTCCTTCTTCTCCTGGCTCCAAAAGCACGACCTCATTCATTCCAACGCCTTCACGCAACAGATCGCTTGAATGGGTAGAGGCAATTATCTGACGCCCGGCTCGGCGCTGGATTCTTGCAAACATCTGTGGAATATAGCGGACGACCTCTGGGTGCAGCGAGAGTTCGGGCTCTTCCAAAAGCAGCGGTCCGCTTCCGTCAAGCGTTGCCCACAGCAAACCAAGTAGCCTGAGCGTGCCATCAGAAAACTGATCTTCCGTCTGCCACGCACCCTGGGGTCGCCAATGCTTGTATCGCCCCCGCAAATGGGGAGTACCCCTCGATTCATCTCGCTTAAGTTCTAGCGACTCAAGCTGCGGAACCGCAACTCGGAGTGCCGCTGCGATTCTCGTCAGTCGTGAGATTTGAATACGGTCTGTCGTCCGGGCGATCTGCTCTAGGAAATCGCCGCCGTAAGGGTCGTCTTTGTGCCCAACAGACCGATCAGGCTCACGAACCAGTTGTGGAACGACGTGAAGGTATTTAACAGTCGCGAAGAAATCCGCTACTTGCCGAAAAGCTTTGTTTACGTTGACCTGTTGCAGATAGGTTTGGGTCAACCGTTCGGGATCTGAGCGATCTTCGTCGTTGGGGCGCATGAGCAACTCAACTTCATCGGAGGTAACCCGCTCCCTCCTGATAACCGGCCTCTGGTTGTTGTCTTGACTGAACACCAGCTCATAGGTCCACATTCTCGGTTTCTCGTCGACGCCGATGGAGACAGCGATGGAAACATCCGAGTATCTGCGCGCGGCAAGAGCCCTGAGGCTAGAAACGCCACCGCGAGACGCTACCGCCTGTTCGAATCCGCGCCCAACCGAAACAACATCGTGAAGGAACCGAAAAACGTCGAGGAAGTTGGACTTGCCCGACGCGTTCGGTCCGACTATGAACGCACGGCGAAGCAGCGGCACGTCGACGCGTCCGAAATTTCGCCAGTTCTCAACACTGACGTGCGTGAAGCGATAAGGTCGACTCGATAGTTGTTCCATGTCCTCAGCTGCGACTCACGCGAGGATTATAGTCGAGCAGCGACAGATTTCTCTCAGACGCATCGGTGCTTGGCATTTCACAGCGGTATGTTCCCGTGCTTCTTGGGAGGGTTCTTGTCGCGCTTGTTTTCTAGCATGTCGAGCGCCTGAATCAGCTTGCGGCGGGTGTCTCTGGGGCGGATTACGGCGTCTAGATAGCCGCGCTCGGCGGCGACGTAGGGGTTGGCGAAGCGGTCGCGGAACTCTTCGATTTTGGCGGCGCGCTCGGTGTCGGGGTTGTCTGACTTTTCCAGCTCACGCTTATACACGATGTTGACCGCGCCTTCGGGGCCCATGACGGCGATTTCGGCGGTGGGCCAGGCGTAGTTCACGTCGGTGCGAATGTGCTTGGAGGCCATGACGCAATAGGCTCCGCCGTAGGCCTTGCGGGTGATGACGGTGATTTTGGGCACGGTGGCTTCGGAGAAGGCGTAGAGCAGCTTGGCGCCGTGAGTGATGATGCCGCCGTACTCCTGCTGGGTGCCGGGGAGGAAGCCGGGCACGTCTTCAAAGGTGATGAGCGGAATGTTGAAGCAGTCGCAGAAGCGCACGAAGCGCGCGCCCTTGATGCTGGCGCTGATGTCGAGGACTCCGGCGAGGAAGTTGGGCTGGTTGGCGACGATGCCGACGGGCTTGCCGTTGAGGCGGGCGAATCCGATGACGATGTTCTTGGCGTAGTGCTCGTGGACTTCGAAGAAGTAGCCGTCGTCAACGACGTGGGTGATGACGTCTTTGATGTCGTAGGGCAGGTTGGACTCGGTGGGGACGAGGGTGTCGAGGGCTTCGTCGGCGCGATCGATGGGATCGGTGCAGGCCTTGCGCGGCGGGTCTTCGAGATTGTTCGACGGCATGAAGCTGAAGAGCTCGCGGATCATGCTGAGACACTCGGCGTCGTCGTGGGCGAGGAAGTGGGCGACGCCGGACTTGGCGTTGTGGGTCATGGCTCCGCCGAGCTCGTCTTTGGTGACCTCTTCGTGGGTGACGGCCTTGATGACGTCGGGGCCGGTGATGAACATGTAGGAGGTGTTCTCGACCATGAGGATGAAGTCGGTGATGGCGGGGGAGTAGACGGCTCCTCCGGCGCAGGGGCCCATGATGGCGGAGATTTGCGGGACGACGCCGGAGGCGAGGGTGTTGCGGAGGAAGATGTCGGCGTAGCCGGCGAGCGACATGACGCCTTCCTGAATGCGGGCTCCGCCGGAGTCGTTGAGGCCGATGACGGGAGCGCCGACGCGCATGGCGGTGTCCATGAGCTTGACGATTTTGGCGGCGTTGGTTTCGGAGAGCGAGCCGCCGAAGACGGTGAAGTCCTGCGCGAAGACGAAGACGAGACGGCCTTCGATGCGTCCGTAGCCGGTGACGAAGCCGTCGCCGAAGAATTTTTGCTGGTCCATGCCGAAGTCGGTGCAGCGGTGGGTGACGAGCTTGTCGGTCTCTTCGAAGGTGCCTTCGTCGAGAAGGAACTCGATGCGCTCGCGGGCGGACATCTTGCCTTGCTTGTGTTGCGGCGGCGACGCGGGCTTCGCCTCCGCCGGCTTCGGCGAGGGAGTCGCGGCGCTTGAGTTCGGCTGAGTTTCTGCTTCGAGGTTCATGCGGGGGATTATAAAGTGCGGGGCGTCGGGCGGGGTGTGACGGGTGAACAAAAGCAACTAGCAACTGAGCAATAAGCAAGTCAAGTTTAAGGACCCTGGAGCATGCGGGATGGGTCAGGCGAAGTGCTGCCATCCGGCGGCGGGGAGGGGGCGGGAGTTGCCGTCGGGAGATTGCAGCTTGATTTGGCGGCCGCGGGTGATGACGCCGATGCGGGTGATGGGGACGCCGGCGATGGTGGAGGGGATGTTTGGATGCACGCGCAGCAGGAACGGTGAAGAGGAGTTCGTAGTCTTCGCCGCCGTGGAGGGCGTAGCTGGAAGCGTGGTGTCGGCGTCGGTGGTGCGGGAGAGCGGCGGTTTCGATCACGGCGCCGACGCGGCTTTCGTCGCAGAGGTGGCGGAGGTCGGTGGAGAGGCCGTCGGAGGTGTCGATCATGGCGGTGGCGAGTTTCTTCTCGCGCAGGTAGCGGCCGACGGCGAGGCGAGGGTCGGGATAGAAGTGGCGGGGATGCTGCGGTGGGCTTGGAGCTTCTTGCCGTCGCGCAGCGCTTCGAGGGTGGCGACGGATGAGCCGAGGGTTCCGGTGACGAAGATGAGCGTCGCCGACATGGGCGCCGGAGCGGAGGACGGCTTTGCCGGTGGGGACGCTGCCGACGACGATGATGTCGGCGAGGACGCCGTTGGGGGATTGGGCGGTGTCGCCTCCGGCGAGGGTGACTGATATTGCTTCGCGAGCTTGAGGAAGTCCGCGGAAGAAGCCGTCAACCCAGCGCTTGCGGGAGGTCGGCGGGGAGCGCGAGAGAGAGGAACGCGGAGTGGGGCGTGCCGCCCATGGCGGCGATGTCGCTGAGGCCGCGGGCGAGGCAGCGGTGTCCGACGGAGTCGGGGGGATGCCATTCGCGACGGAAGTGGATGCCTTCGAGGGAGAAGTCGGTGGTGACGAGGAGTTCTTGTCCGCGAGGGACGGGCGAGGACGGCGCAGTCGTCGCCGATGCCGCGGCCGGGATGGTCGCCGCGACGTTTGGCGGCCTGGCGGATGCGGCGAATGAGTTCAAGCTCGGGCAGGGGCATGGGTCGAGAGAAGGATACATCGGGGAGCGAAGAAAGCAGCAATCAGCAATTAGCAATTAGCTAAGAACCAACAGTGGGCGGGGAGGGAGCGACGGGGACGGTCGAGACATTCGGGATCCCACCCTATCGCCCTAAGAGCGGGCGACAAGGGTGGTGAGCCGCCTACTTTAGTGGTAGTGCCACGGTTAAGAATCATTGACTTGGGTGCAGGGCGTCTGTTACGGTTTGGTTTCTTGCAGAAGTACCAGTCCAGCTTCTCGGGCGAGCATTCGTATGGCCGTCCAGGGTGAAGAGTCGAAGACCTCGTGGCTCTTCCGGGTCCGTGCAGAGATGTAGACGTAGGGCCAGCTAAGATACAAACGCTCCGGTAATTCATAGGCCGTAGCATTTCAGACGCCGGAACGAATTTGAACTGAGGGTTATCGTATTGCGTAAACGCTTTTATATTCTTTTCGTAGCTCGCGATGCTGAAGGACAGCTACGGAAGATCCCCATCCCCCTACATTATCTGTACGTGTTCCTTGCCGGGGCGCTGATCGGCATGTTTACGATCACCGGCATGGCGGGCTCGTATGCGCGCATGCTGTTCAAGGTGGCGAGCTTCAACCAGCTTCGCATCGAGAAGAAAGCGCTGCAGAAGCAGTACTCGCAACTGGAAGCAGGTGTCGCACGAGAAGGACATCCAGGTAGCTTCGCTGGGATCGATCGCCAACGAAGTTTCCGTGATCTATGGACTGAAGCCGAACCAGAAGTTGCTCGCCGAATCCGACAAGCCGATGAAGCCGGAACAGGTGGCGGACGCCATCAACGGGCTGTATGCGCTGCGCACTTCAGCACTGACCGGGGCGACGGCAGCTGGCCTGGGTATGGGCATGAACGCAACGAGCGTCGTTGTCGGACTGGATTGCCTTGACCACGGCACCGACACTTGTGGCCAGTGACCGGACCGATTACGGGGCCGTTCGGATCGCGGCAGGACCCGTTCAACGGAGAAGGCGCGTTTCATGCGGGAGTCGATATTTCGTGCCACTATGGGCAGCCGATCGTTGCGCCGGCGGATGGCATGGTGACTTACGCCGGATTTCTATAGCGGCTACGGACGGTTGCTCGACGATCGACCACGGGAACGGGATCCACGCGGTATGGGCATCTGTCCGGGATTCGCGGTGGGAGACGGCGAGTCGGTGCGCAAAGGGCAGGTCATCGGATACGTGGGCATGAGCGGACGCAGCACGGGAGCGCACCTGCATTACGAAGTACGCATTCACGACACGCCGGTGAATCCGCACAAATTTCTGCGGGCGGTGGCGGGTTCGGCGTTCGCAACGGGCGGGTAGAAAATCGACACCACAGAGACACTGAGAGCACGGAGGCGTTTTGATTCATAAGAACCTCGGTGGTCTTCCTGCGTCCGCGATGCGAATCGTTAGCGAGGAGCGACCAGCCGTTCAATTGCAATCGGTCCGGGCAGGCAGAGCCTACATCTTCTCGAGGTCGCGCTTTTCACTTCACTTCTTTTTCTTCGGATTGGTGGTCGCCGCTGGGGGCTGAGGCTCCGGCGGCTTTGGTGTTTCGGAGCCGAATTCGACGGGCGTTTCGCTGACGATTTTCTTGAAGAAAGCGAAGGGGACGCTGGCGGTCAGCACCGCCTCGTTTTTATCCTGATGCACCTCGAAGCTATCGAAGGCCTTTTTGACGTCGGGGTCGGGACCGCCGCCTTCGATGGAGATGTCGAGAGTGCTGAAAAGCGTGAGGAAGGCGGCGACGCGTTCGGAGAAGAGGCGAGCCTGGCCTTCGGTGCGGGGATGACCTGGGCACGCAGGTGTACGTCATTGAGGGGACGAGCGGAGGCGATGACCGATGCTGCCGCGCGGCAGCAGGCTGCTCCAGGAGCCGGGCAGCAAGCAGTTCGGCTGTGGTCCTGGGGAGCGCTGTTGGCGGGAATGCGAGCGATGGTCCAGATGACGCTGCCGAGCGGCACGCGGTTGATAATAATCGCGCGACCACGGCGGGGCCGGAGAACGGCAGCGCCGCCTGCTTGTAGCGGTCGATCATGCCGTGAATGGCGTCGCTGCCTTCGGTGTTGGAGGCGGCGGCGGTGTCAATGCCGAGAAGCACCACGCGCAGAGTGCGGCCCTCGAGCGGAATGATGTAAATGTCGAAATCCTGGTAGTCGCTCAACTTGCCTGTGACAGCTTCTTCAGATAGTCGGTGACGCGCTGGCCGTCGAAGCGCCCCTGCATGATCTCGCTGTAGCGGGTCTCGCTGCCGGGATTGGCCGGGCGTGTTGCCGTAGTGGATGGCGAGGGCGGCGTGGTCGAGATCGCGCTCGGGCTCGAAGCCGGTCTGGCGGACGAATTCTTCGTATTCGGGCTCGCGATTTTTGGGCGGCTTTTTGCCGAGATCGGTGAGGAGGCGGACGGGCTCGAGATTGACGTAGAGGACGGCGTCGGCGTTAGGGAGCAGGCGGACGGCATCGGGAGCGGCGCGCTTGCGGAGGAAGACGGCAAGGGCGATGGCGCCGAGTGACGAGAAGGACGGCTGAGGGCGATCCAGAGGATTACGGCGACGATGTCGCATGGATGAGAGTTGATGATACGGCAAAGAGGGCGGAATTGCAGCTTTGAGCGTGGGATTGCGGCGAGAGCGCCAGATTAGGAGCGGGGTCCGGAGCATCCGGTCATAGTCATGGGAACGGTGTGTAGTATGTTTCCCAACCGGGGTGGGAGGCGGACGAGGAATGGCGTGCAGGATCGGCGAGTCGAACGCCGTGGTGGGCGTGGGCGTGGCCGCTGTTGGCGTGGGCGGCTGCTCGGCCGTGCAGTTGCTGGTGCAGGGCAACGGGGTGCTCACCGCGCTGGAAGCGTTTGCGCTGATCGCGACGGTGTTTGCGGCGGTTTACCACGCGGAAGTGGTGGCGGCACCGGGTGGGCGAACCGTTTGGCTCGCTGGTGCTTGCGCTGGCAGTGACCATCATTGAGGTCGCGCTGATCGTGTCGGTGATGATCACGGGCGGGACGATACGGCAGGGCTGGCGCGCGACACGGTGTTTGCCGCGGTGATGATCGTGTGTAACGGGATTGTGGGGTTGTGCCTGCTGGCAGGCGGCGTGCGGCATCGGGAGCAGGGATTTCCAGGTGCAGGGCGCGAATGCCGCGCTGTCGGTGCTGATTGCGCTGACGTCTCTGACGATGGTGTTTCCAAATGTGACGGTCAGCTCGGAAGGCCCGACGTTTTCAGCACGTCGCAACTGGTCTTCGCGGCGATTGTGTCGCTGGTGCTGTACGGCGCGTTCGTGTTTGTGCAGACCATCCGGCACCGCGACTACTTTCTTTCCGCGTTCCGCGGATGAGGACGCGCATGCGGTACCTCCCTCGAACCGGGTGGCGTTGCTGAGTGCAGGGCTGCTTGCTGGCGTCGCTGGTGGCGGTGGTGGGGCTGGCGAAAGTCTGACGCCGACGTGGAAAGGGCGGTCAATTGAGAGCGCCGGCGCGCCGAAGAGCGTGATCGGGTATCGTGATCGCGGCTGGTGCTTTTGCCGGAAGGATTGGCGGCGTTCCGCGCGTCGCGGGCAAACCGGCTGCAAACCAGCATGAACCTGGCGCTGGGTTCGGCGCTGGCGAGTATCGGACTTGACGATACCAGCGGTGGCAGCGGTGTCGATCGTGCTGCATAAGCCACTGACGCTAGGACTGGGGCCGAAAGAGGTGGTGTTGCTGCTGGTGACGCTGGTAGTGAGCCAATCCACGCTGGGCACGGGAAGCACGACGGTGCTGCAGGGAATTGTGCACTTCGGTTCTGTTCGCGGCGTTTCTGTTTCTGGCGGTCGTGCCGTAGGAGCAATGAGCAGCTAGCAATTAGCGATTCGCTAAAGCCAAGGAAGAAGCCGAGAGTCCGGGGACTGGCTAGATTGGTCAGGTTGGGGGAAATTCGGTAGAATTGGGTTGACCGCTTTACAGCGCCGGCCGAGGGTGGGCGCACTCCGCAAAATCCCCAGTCCCGGCACAGCGGGGGCCTCGCGGGAGTGGCGAGTTGCAGGTCGCCGTTACTTATAAGTGCGAATGGATTGAGTGCGTTAGGGTGATTGGAAGGCCGGTTGCAAGGGTCGGTCCCTTATGCTAGTCTTAATAATTGTCCCGACCCGCAGGGAGGATTCTGCCTGTCCGGACGAAGGCCCGAGGAGGGCAACGCGCTGGCGTAGCTCAGCTGGTAGAGCATCTGATTTGTAATCAGAGGGTCGGGGGTTCAAATCCCTTCGCCAGCTCCAGATTTGAAGCCTTGCGTGAGCTACGAGACGTAGCAGTAGAAGCAAGCCAGGCAGGTCGCAGAACTCTCCGAGAGAACTGACCCCCGCAGCAGCTTCCCAAAACGATTTTGTGCGAATGCCGTGGTATGCGGCGAAAGCGGAGTTTTGGAGTGAGGGGTGTCTGGCGAGAAGTTCTTTGAAAGCAGGATTGGCAGTACCGGGCCGGAAATATTGCTCGGCATGTGCACAGGTGGCCGAGTGGTTAATGGCAGCAGACTGTAAATCTGCCGCTCCTAGCGGGCTACGGAGGTTCGAATCCTCCCCTGTGCACCAGGATCTGGAATGAAGCGGTTGTGGATGGCGCTTGGGCGCGATTGCGGTGCTGATGACGCTAGCGTGGACGACGCTTCGCCGATGCGAGGTTTCGGTTGGGAGCGATGGCGATTCTGGCGCATGTTCGCGGTGCGGACGTGGAGCCACAGCCGGAAGTTGCAGAGCGAAGACGAGCGTCAGAGAAGCGAAGACGAGTAGGGCTGGCGGGAGTAACTCAGTGGTAGAGTCACAGCCTTCCAAGCTGTTGGTCGCGGGTTCGATTCCCGTCTCCCGCTCCAGAGTTTGCGGTGAGCAGTACGGCGGTAGGCAGTTTCAGTTTTGAGGTAGTGCAAGCTGATGTAGCTCAGTTGGTAGAGCACTCCCTTGGTAAGGGAGAGGTCATCGGTTCAATCCCGATCATCAGCTCCAGAGTTTGCGGTGGAGAGAAGTCAGATTGGTGAATACAGCGATGGTTGAGCCGAGTTCGCGGGTTCCATTTCAGCAGCCGGTAATCGGCATCGAGAAGCGCGCGGAATATGCGCAGATGCAATCGGCGCTGGAACGGGTGTTCGGGGCGGCGGGCGTGGAGAAGTTTTCTGCGGTTGCTGCAGCGCAAGGGAGTTCCGATCCGCGACTTTGACCGGGTGTTACGGGAGAAGTTGCTGGAGCAGGCAGACCGGACGTTGAGCCAGAGCGGCCGGAGCGCGCAACAGTGGTATGACGCGCTCTCGGTGGGCGACCAGGCGCAGGTGCGGGAGTTTTATTTGACGGCGCTGGAGGCGGTGGATTTGCCTTTGCGCGAGAAGTTCAAACAACTTTATCGGTACTACTAGGCGGAGTTATGGCGAAAGAAAAATTTGACCGCAGCAAGCCGCACGTAAACGTAGGGACGATCGGGCACATCGATCACGGCAAGACGACGTTGACGGCGGCGATCACGAAGGTATTGGGCAAGCACAATCCGAACATCAAGTTCCGCTCGTTCGATTCGATCGACAACGCGCCGGAAGAGCGGGAGCGCGGCATCACGATCGCGACGGCGCACGTGGAGTATGAGACTCCGAATCGCCACTACGCGCACGTGGATTGCCCGGGCCACGCTGACTACATCAAGAACATGATCACCGGCGCGGCGCAGATGGACGGCGCGATTCTGGTGGTGGCGGCGACCGACGGTCCGATGCCGCAGACGAAAGAGCACGTGCTGCTGGCGCGCCAGGTGGGCGTGCCGTACGTGGTGGTGTTCCTGAACAAGTGCGATGCGGTGGAAGATCCGGAGCTGCTCGACCTGGTGGAGATGGAAGTGCGCGAGCTGCTGACGAAGTACCAGTTCCCGGGCGACGATCTGCCGGTGATTCGCGGCTCGGCGCTGGGCGCGTTGAACGGCGAAGCGCAGTGGGAAGCCAAGATCGACGAGCTGATGGAAGCGGTGGACAAGAGCGTTCCGCTGCCGGCGCGCGAGATCGACAAGCCGTTCCTGATGCCGATTGAAGACATCTTCTCGATCCAGGGCCGCGGCACGGTGGTGACGGGCCGAATCGAGCGCGGCAAGGTGAAGGTAGGCGAGGAAGTCGAGATTGTGGGCTTCCGCGAGACGCGCAAGACGGTGGTGACGGGCGTGGAAATGTTCAAGAAGCAGCTGGACGAAGGTCTGGCTGGGGACAACGCCGGGTTGCTGCTGCGCGGCATTGCGCAAGGACGACGTGGAGCGCGGCATGGTGCTGGCGAAGCCGGGATCGATTACGCCGCACACCAAGTTCAAGGGCGAAGTGTACGTGCTGTCGAAGGAAGAAGGCGGGCGGCACACGCCGTTCTTCAAGGGGTACAGGCCGCAGTTCTACTTCCGCACGACGGACGTGACGGGAGTGGCGACGTTGCCGGCGGGCACGGAGATGGTGATGCCGGGCGACAACGTGCAGCTGGAGATTGAGCTGATTACTCCGGTGGCGATGGAAAAGGGCCTGCGGTTCGCGATTCGCGAAGGCGGACGCACGGTAGGCGCCGGGACGATCAGCGAGATTATTGCGTAGGAGTTTGGGATCCCACCCTATCGCCGAAGAGCGGCGATTAAGGATGGGGCACCCGGAGTTTTCGATTTTTGATTTTTCTCGGTGGGCCCGCTGCGGCGGGTTCGCTGATATCCGCGCAAGGCGCGGACAAGGCTTCGCAGTCCAACCTGCGAAGTAAACGAAAGGGAAGGCTAACATGCCCCGCGAGATTGTGACGCTGCAGTGTGGAGAGTGCAAAGACCGCAACTACTCCACCACCAAGAATAAGAAGACCACGACCGGCCGGCTGGAGTTCAAGAAATTCTGCCGGAAGTGCCGGAAGCATACTCCGCATAAAGAGGCGAAGTAGCGGGGCCGCTATTCGCTTCGCTTCGCTACTCGCTTAGGACTTGCAAGGGTTGGCGATGAGTGAAGCGAAGGGCGAAGGGCGAGAAGCGGAGATACAGGGGCGTAAGCTCAACGGCTAAACTGCCGGTCTCCAAAACCGGACTTGGGGGTTCGAATCCCTCCGCCCCTGCCAGAGATTAGCAACTAGCAGCTAGCGAGTAGCAACTAGTTGAAGAAGTAAGGTTGAGAGCAGTGCCGCTGATCGAGCGGCGAGAATGGCGCGATTGCGCCGGGACAGGAAACAGATGGCGAAGTCAGCAGCGATCGAACCCGTACACCAGGACTGGCTGGCGACGATCAAGGCCTGGCCGGAGCGTACGAAGAGTTTTTATAACGACGTGCGCACGGAGATGAAAAAGGTCACGACGCCGTCGCGCAAGGAAGTACAGGGCACGACGACGGTGGTGATCATTACGGTATTTCTTTTTGCCGGGTATTTCTGGATCATCGACACGATCATCGGCAAGACCCTTGAGAAGATGTTGCACGCGTTGGCACACCGCTAGAGTGCGGAATTAATGACAGAAGAGCAGATCAAAGACGAAGTCACGAACGAACCTCAGGCCGTAAGCGCCGAAGCCGAGACCGTAGCCGCTCCTGACGCAACGGCGGAAACCGCCGGTTGTTGCGGCGGCCGACGGGTCAGGGCCGCCGACGAACCCGAACATGAAGTGGTACATCATCCACTCGTATTCGGGATTCGAGCGCAAGGTGAAAGAGTCGATCGAGGCGCGGGTGCGCGCCGATGAACGGCTGGGCGGCAAGATCGGGCGGGTGCTGATTCCGACGGAATCGGTCACCGAGGTGCGGAATGGCAAGAAGTACACCAGCGAGCGCATGTTCTATCCCGGCTATGTGCTGGTGGAGATGGACATGAACGACGACGTGTGGCATGTGGTGAAGTCCACGCCGCGCGTGACGGGTTTCGTGGGTACGGGACAGCAGCCCACGCCGCTGTCGGAAGAAGAAGTGCAGCAGATCGTGTACCGGGTGGCCGACAGCAAGGAAAAGCCGAAGCTCAAGGTCAAGTTCGGGAAGAACGAGTCGGTTCGGATCACCGAAGGCCCGTTTGCCAGCTTTACCGGCATGGTGGACGAGGTGAACGAAGACCGCGAGACGCTGAAGGTCATGGTAACGATTTTCGGGCGCTCGACTCCGGTGGAGCTGGAGTTCGGGCAGGTGGAAAAGGTTCTTACATAGAAGCCGCTCTTCGCTTTTCGCGATTCGCGTGAGGGATTGGCGAAGAGCGAAAGGCGAACGGCGAAGGGCCGGGAGCAGGCGCCGGTGCAGCGAAATCAGATTAGGACTTAAACAATGGCAAAGAAAGTTACAGGTTCAGTGAAGTTGCAGATTGCGGCGGGCAAGGCCACTCCGGCACCGCCGGTGGGCCCGGCGCTGGGCCAGGCGCAGATCAACATCATGGAGTTCTGCAAGCAGTTCAACGCGCGGACCAGTGCGAAAGAGCTGGACGGCTTGATCATCCCGGTGGTGGTCAGCGTGTACAGCGATCGCACGTTCACGTTCATCACCAAGACGCCGCCGGCGTCGATCCTGCTGAAGCGGGCCGCGGCGGTGGCCAAGGGATCGGGCACGCCGAACAAGGACAAGGTTGGCAAGGTGACCGAGAAGCAGGTGATGGAAATCGCCAAGCAGAAGATGCCTGACCTGAACGCCGCTTCGGTGGAAGCGGCGATCAAGAGCGTAAAGGGCACAGCGCGGTCGATGGGGATTGACGTCGTAGCGTAAGGTTTTTCGCCGGGTAGAGGTCCTTCGACTCAGGCGACGCAAAGGACGCGTCGCCTGCGCTCAGGATGACACCGGTTGAGTTTTACGGCGGTGAGAGCCGCCAGTCGTAGATACCACGGCTGCCGCGCAACAACGGCAGCGGTGGGAGACAAGGAGCAGAGCAGCATGAAGAAATCAGGAAAGAACGTTGAGAAGGCGCGTGCCGGGGTGGAAGACCGCCACTACACGCTGCAGGAAGCGGTCCCGCTTCTCCAGAAGGTGAAGTTTGCCAAGTTCGACGAGACGGTCGACCTCACGATGCGCCTGGGAGTGGATCCCAAGCACGCAGACCAGATGGTGCGCGGGACAGTGATCCTGCCGCACGGACTGGGCAAGACCAAGAAGGTGCTGGTCATAGCATCCGGCGAGAAGCAGCGCGAGGCGGAAGCCGCAGGCGCTGATTTCGTGGGCGGCGACGACATGGTGGAGAAGATCCAGAAAGAAAACTGGACCGACTACGATGCTGTGATCGCCACGCCCGACATGATGAAGTCGGTGGGCCGGCTGGGCAAGGTGCTGGGCCCGCGCGGACTGATGCCGAACCCGAAGACGGGAACGGTGACCATGGACGTGGCCGCGGCGGTCAGGGAGACGAAGGCCGGCAAGGTGGAGTTCCGCACCGACAAGACCGCACTGGTACACGTGCCGGTGGGCAAAATTTCGTTCGAGCCGCAGAAGTTGGTCGAGAACGCTGCGACCGTAATTACCAGCGTGATCAAGGCCAAGCCTTCGGTCGCGAAGGGCAAGTACATCAAGGGCTGCTATCTGAGTTCCACCATGGGGCCGGGTGTCGCGATTGACACGGCGGCGGTGGAGTTGGCGGCGAAAGGGTAATGACTTCTTCCCAGGTTAGCGCCCAAAAGCGGGGCGCGAACCTGGGGCACCCTCAAGACCGGGGCACCCTCAAGATCAGTTTTGGAAAAGGAATCGAAGATGGCAGTTACCAAAGCGAAGAAGATCGAGCAGGTTGAAAATCTGACGCAAGAGCTCGCCACGGCGAGCCACGCGATCGTCGGGACGTTTGCCAAGTTGACGGTGGAGAAAGACTTTGAGCTGCGGAAAGCAGTGCGCAGCGCGGGCGGCAAGTATCGCGTGGTGAAGAACACGCTGGCCGAGCGCGCAGCCAAGGGCAGCAAGGTCGAGGACGCGATGAAGGGCCTGGCGGGCGTGACGTCGATTGCCTATACCGATGGCGATCCGGTGGCGTTGGCCAAGGTGCTGAGCAAGTACGCCAAGGACAACCCGGAGTACACGTTCAAGGCGGGCATCGTGGACGGCCGCGTGATCGCGATCAAGGACATTGACGCGCTGGCGAGCATGCCGTCGAAGGAAGAAATTCACTCGAAGCTGCTGTTCCTGATGAATGCTCCGGCGCAGCGCCTGGTGACGGTGATGAACGCGATCGGCCGGGACCTGGCCGTGGTCATCAACCAGGGCGTCGAGAAGAACAAGTTTTCCGGCGGCGAAGCAGCGAGCGCGTAAAGATTGTGAGCGGGAAAGGGGTCCTTCGACTCCGGCGTCGCAAAACCGGCGACGCCTCCGCTCAGGATGACACAGCAAGAGAGGTTTGTTGCTGTGAACACTAACAAGTTTGGGGCGGCGCGAGCGGCCCCGAAAAGATTGCGTTATCCGTTGTGGGGCGTGCGACCGGCGTGAAGTCTGGCATGCGGTCTGCACACTGGAAGCCCCAGAGACGGCAACGAAATCAGCACAACGACTAACGAATAAAGGTGGAGAAACACATGGCGGACTTGCAGCAGTTGGAAGAAACAATCGTAGGCCTGTCGCTTCTGGACGCGGCGGCCCTGGTAAAGAAGCTCGAAGAGCGTCTTGGCGTGTCGGCGGCAGCAGCAGCCCCAGTGATGGTGGCGGGCGGCGGCGCGGCGGCAGCAGCGGCCCCGGTGGAAGAGAAGACGGAATTCGCCGTCGTCTTGACCGCAGCGGGCGCGAACAAGATCAACGTGATCAAGGCCGTTCGCGAAGTGACGAGCCTCGGGTTGAAGGAAGCCAAGGACCTGGTCGATGGCGCTCCGAAGACCGTGAAGGAAGGTATCACGAAGGACGAAGCGGCGGCGATCCAGAAGAAGTTCACCGAAGCGGGCGCAACCGTCGAAGTGAAGTAGTTTTGCGCTCCGTCTGCCTCGGGTGGACGGAGCGACTCCTCTCCGGGCACGCTGACCGGAGTTACAGGCTGCTGCTGCCGGTGGTACACGGCGGCGGCGAACGAACCTCGAAACGTTGGAGCGGGCGTTTTGAGGCGCGATGTGTGCGAAGAAGCGAAGTGGCGCCCGTCAGCAGGGGCCACAGAATTCTTCGGCATCGTGATGACGGATTCGGCGGTAGGAATCCGGGCAACACAGCAGGTAGTGACAGGCGGCAAGTTCGACCGTAAAAGCGCCGGCTCAGGCGCAGCGGCGGATGAGCCGAGGACAAGGCCTGAAGACACTGCAGCGGGAAGCAACACTCATCACGGCAGGACCGAAAGAAATGCCGTGTACCCAGGCCAAGT
>CAWCMJ010000008.1:0-68855 GCA_963796615.1 uncultured Acidobacteriaceae bacterium | reverse complement strand
ACTTCTGGTCAACTTGGATTTATAACGCTACGGCGCTACACGCGGACGATGCAGACAATGCAAAGCAAACTGATTCCGAATCAACTGGGTAGGACCAGCTTGAAGTCCGCCTTCTTCCCGGCGAACTGCCAGATAGAATTCGCAACTCACGCAGTTGGCTGCTTTTTGTGCGAATGTCCCCTGAACCTTACCGCCGCACAGCGTTCCCGCTATAGCCCAGCAAATTCGACCTCCATGAATGCCGCTGTTGAAGTCGCTTAGATTTGCCTGAGGTGCCGGGCAGACGCCGAGCTCGGCCACTCGCACGCCTCCTGGCTCACGACCGCATTTCTCAACCTCCCAGCAGTTCGCTTTTGTTGCCACGGCTTTCCTCCATCTGCCTTATCGGTCACAAAACCAAATCTCTCCGGAACCTCGAACGGCCTCGTCGAAAATAAGGCCCTGCTGGTCGGGTAGCGTTAGGAACGGTTCCGGAGGTCACTTGGACGGAAAACGCGCGTCTAGCCAATATGATCGCCTCCGGGTGGGGCCGCGCCAGCCAAAATCAACAACGGCGACAACGCGTCAAGCGACCAATGCATTGACGACGATAAGAAGGGCTAATATCAGCAACAGAATGCGGACGCGGTGGAGAGCATCCCATTTTCTGTGATCGCGCTCCCAGCCCGGCGCAGGCGCTGCTGTGTTCAAGGAAGCAATGCGATTGTTGATGGGCACCAGCGCACCAATGCTAAGGACGATCGCACCCACCCAGAGCGCCGCCGCGACAGTAAAGGGGCGAGCGTAGCCTGATGGAGATGCAGGGACGACTCCAGCGAGAGGAGCGCCAGACATAAACCGTACCAGACAGGTATCCCCCGGCCGAGGGAACGGGCGAGAACGGACAACGCTTGCGCTTGCGGACCGCTCTCCAGGCGGCGGAGAGCAGGGTTCACGAAGGCCGAAACGGATAGTTCATTGCCTACCATCAAGCCGGCGGAAGTAATCGTGATGATGTTCAGAAGGTGCATCTTTTCCCCTGGCTTATGGACGCGTTGGACGGGGGTAGCGACGCAAGAGGTTGTACTGACTAATTTGTCAGTTCGAGTGCGAAAATGGAAGGCGTATGCCGGTTTCCAAAAAAGAGGTTTCGGCTTGTCCGATCGACTCGATGCTGTCGGTCATCGACGGGCGCTGGAAAGGCACGATCTTATGGAGACTGCTTAGCGGCCCGATGCGAACCAGCGAATTGAGGCGAAGCATACCAGAGATCACGGAGCGGATGCTGATCAGAATTGTCCAATACAAGATGATCCTGAAACGGAACTTGATTCCAATACAAGATGATCCTGAAAATAGGAGGTTCAGGGTAGGCAAGCCGCGGGGGAATGCAGATCAGAATGCGGAATGCCGAGAGTCTGACCCAGGCGCAAATGGGCGAGTTTTTGAAGGCCAGCGAGGGGATCGATTTTGCTGGACAAGGTCGTGCCGAAGTGTACGGCTGGGTGGAGCGAATGCTGGTGAATCAGGAGTACTCCCGTCAGGAGCGGAAACAGCGAGGAGCGATCCGCGCCTACCTGAGCAAGGTGACGGGGCTAAGCCTGCCACAGATCACGCGTTTGATCCGAGCGTATTGCGAGACCGGAGTTGTGGAAGCGCAAGTGTACCGACGGCGGCGGTTTGTCACCAAGTATCAGCAGGCGGATGTAGTGCTGTTGGCGGAGGTGGATCGCGCGCACGAGCTGCTGAGCGGGCCGGCCACACAGCGGATTCTGAAACGCGAACACAACGAATTCGGCCACCGAAAGTTCGCCCGCCTGGCGGGAATTTCAGTGGCGCATCTGTACAACTTGCGCCACAGCGCCGCGTACCGGAAAGTGGCGGCGGTGTTCGAATCGACCCGACCCAGTGCGGTGTCGATCGCCGAACGGCGGCGACCGGAGCCGTACGGGCAGCCAGGCTTCTTGCGGGTGGACACAGTTCACCAAGGGGACTGGGGCGAAGAAAAAGGGGTCTATCACATCAACGCGGTCGATACGGTGACGCAATGGCAAGTAGTGGGTTGCGTCAGCAAGATCAGCGAGCAGTTTTTGCTGCCGGTGCTGGAAGCCATACTGCATCAGTTTCCCTTCCGCATTCAGGGCTTTCATTCCGACAACGGTTCGGAGTTTATCAATCACAAAGTGGCCCAAATGCTGGAGAAAATGCTGATCGAGTTCACCAAATCGCGGGCCAACCGCAGCCAGGACAACGCCCTGGTGGAGGGCAAGAACGGAGCGGTAATTCGCAAGCACATTGGCTACGGCCACATTCCCAGCCAGCACGCCGAACAGGTTCAGAAGTTCTATACGGCGCACCTCAACCTGTATCTGAACTATCACCGGCCGTGCGGCTTTGCGACCGTGACGGTGGACGCGCGCGGCAAGCGACGGCGGCAGTACAAGCCGGCCGATTACGCCACACCATACGAGAAACTGAAATCGCTGGCCGAAGCGGCGCAGTACTTGAAGGCGAATGTGGGCTTCGTGCAGTTGGACAAGCTCGCCAAGGGCATGAGCGACACCGAGTGCGCGAAGCGGATGGGGGCGGCCAAGAGCAAACTGCTGCAGAGGTGCAAGATCGAATCGCCATTTCCGCCGCGATTCCGCTAGTTGAGGGAGGCGAAGACAGGCCGTGGAAATGGTGGAGCCGTGGAAGGCGTGGAAAGCCAAAAACGGGCCTTCCCCTCCTCCCCCAACTCCTTGGGAATCTCGCCAAAAAACGCGAGATTCCCACATTCCCACAGCCCCGGCGAAGCGGGATGGGAAAGTGGAAAACTAAAAGCAGGTTTTCCACTTTTCCATCCCGCCTCGCGACGACGAGTTCAGTTTATCTCTCCCGAACGCAGCGGCCTTCGGCCGCCGCTTCGCGGCGAACCGAACAACACCGCGGAGTCCAAATCGCAGTTCTACACCCAACAGAAAGGAGACATTTCCCGATGCCCCATGCCTCAGGTTTTCAGGATCATCTTGTATTGGAAACGAAAGTCGATTTCAGGATCATCCTTCGATTGGAAAATGCTGATACCCTGGTGCGGGGCAGCATGGTCAATGAAACCCGGTTTCAGTACTACCGGAGCGCGGTTCAACAGATTGCCAACAGCCTGAACCCGCAGATCCTGGTGCTTGGAGCGTTCAATGGCGGCGGCTCGCCGTACGGCAGCAGCTTCGATACCCAGAACAGTTACGAGTTCCAGAACTACACGTCTATCCTGCACCATGCGCACTCGCTGCGGTTCGGAATCCGGCTGCGGGTGCAGACGGACGCCAGTACTTCGCCGCAGAATTTCAACGGCGCGTTTACATTCGGCGGCGCTGCGCTGGCGCCGGTGCTCAATGCGCAGAATCAACCTGTGCTGGATGGCGCCGGCCAGCCGGAAGTCGCGCCGATCACATCTATCGAGCGCTATCGCCGCACGCTGGTCTTTCAGCAGCTCGGTTACTCACCCGTCGAAATCCGCGCTCTGGGCGGGGGCGCCACCCAGTTCAGTATGAATGCCGGCACACCCGGGCTCGCGGTCCACCAGGTGGATGCCGGAGTATTCGCGGGAGACGAATGGCGCCTGCGGCCCAATCTGACGCTCAGCCTGGGCCTCCGCTACGAGACCCAGACCAACATTCACGACCGGTCCGACTTGGCGCCGCGCATTGCCATCGCCTGGGCGCCCGGGGCGACGGCAAAGAATTCGCGCGCCAAGACCGTTCTGCGCGCCGGCTTCGGCATGTTCTACGACCGCTTCGCGCTGACCGAACACGCTTACTGCGGCGCGTATGAACGGGATCGTGCAGCAGCAATACGCAGTCGACAATCCCGATTTTTTTCCCGAACTTCCTTTGCCTTCCGCACTGGCGGCTTTCCAGCTCCTCTCAGGTGGTCGAACAGTTAAGCTCCGCTTTGCGCGCACCGTACATCATTCAGTCCAGCTCTCACGGTGGAGCGGCAGTTACCTGCCAACACCACAGTCGCCGTGACCTACACCAACTCGCATGGCGTTCACCTGTTTCGATCCCAGGACATCAACGCTCCCTTGCCGGGCACCTACGATTCCAGCCATCCCTGGCAGCGGCGTGTTCCCGCTGGGCCATGCGGGCCCGGTCTTCCTGATGGAAAGTCTCGGGAATCTACAACCAGAATCAGCTTATCGCGAACGCGAACTCGCGGCTGAAAGCGTGGCATCTCACTATTCGGCTTCTATGTTTACAACCGCGCCCTGAGCAACACGGACGGCATCAGTACCTTTCCCGCCAACCCTTATGACTTTCACAGGCGAGTATGGTTCCGCATCCACGGATGTGCGACATCGGTTCAACCTCGGAGGCTCGATCAACCTGAAGTGGAATATCCGTTTCAGCCCGTTCGTCGTCATGCAGAGCGGCGCACCGTTCGACATCACCTCCGGCAGCGATCTGTACGGTACGACGCTGTTCAACGGCCGTCCGGGGTTTGCCACGGACCCGAACAAGCCTGGCGTCATCGGCACCGCCTACGGGCTGCTGGATCCGAACCCGTCGCCTGGTGAAACGCTGTTGCCGCGCAATTACGGAAGAGGCCCGGCACAGGTCGCGGTGAATCTGCGCCTGGCAAAAACCATCGGATTCGGCGGGGAGAGGGGCGGACCGGCGCGCGAACAGCGCCCCCGATTCAGGTACGGGCACCGCTCTCGCCGCGGTCAGCTGGCCGGGGTTTGAACCGCATCCTGGGGAGCCCCAGTACTTCGCGCCGTTTCAATCTCACTTTCGGGCTCTCCATTCGGAATCTGTTGAACCACACCAATCCAGGCCCCATCATCGGCAATATTACGTCCCCGCTGTTCGGGTTCTCCAACCAGGTTGCCGGAGGACCGAACGGCGAGGGCTTTTACGAAAACGCAAATAACCGCCGATTGGAATCACAGATCCGCTTACGTTCTAGTGCATCCTTTTTTCACGCACGATCTGAGATGATTCCGACGCGAAAGGGACCATGCACCGTATCAAGGTTACATCGCTCGTTTTCTTTTCCGTCGCAGCTTTGCTGCAAGGTGCGACGAATTACAGGTGGTAGCACGCTACCCCGTACCCGGCAACGGCGGGTTCGACTATGTGACCATCGATAGCCGGGCGCGCCGGCTTTATGTCTCGCACGGCGTGGAAGTCAACGTGGTTGACGCAGACACCGGGAAACTCGTGGGCACGATTGCCGACACACCCGGAGTTCACGGAGCCGTTGTCGCTTCGGAATTCAAGCACGGGTTCACCAGCAACGGCCGCGAGGACAAAGTTTCCATGTTCGACCCCGCCACGCTTCAGTTGATCAAGAAGATCGATGTCGGCAAGGGGCCCGACGGCATTTATTACAACCAGGCATCGAAGCGCGTTTTCACCAACAATCACGGTTCGCACGACGTCACGGCGATTGACGCCAAGACCGGTGACGTGGTGGGGACGGTGAAACTCGAGGGCGACGGAGAGCAAGCCGTCATCGGCGCCGACGGCATCATTTACGTCAACAGCGAGAATACAAGTCGAGGTCGTCGTCTTCGATCCGAAGTCTCTGGAGGTCAAGAAGCGCTTCCCGATCGAGGCGGCCAAGACCCCCACCGGGCTGGCCTACGACGCCAAAACCAATCGCCTGTTCATCGGCACACGCAACGAGCCGAAAATGATCGTGATGGATGCCGCGACAGGCAAGGTGATCGAAAGCTATCCCATCGGTACGGGAGTCGATTATGCCGCCTTCGATCCCTCGCCAAATTGGTTTTCTTCTCGTGCGGCGAAGGGATTTTGAATATCTACCATGAAAAATCTGCCGACGCATACGAAGACGCCGGCGCGGTGAAGACCCAGCCCAGCGCCAAGACTATGGCGTTCGATGCCAAGACCGGCAAGATCTTCCTGAGTGCGGCCGAATATGAGCCGGCGCCCGCGATCGAGTCTTCGAATCGCCCGCGGCGCACAGTCAAACCCGGATCGTTCGTCCTGCTGGTGGTGGAGAAGGAGAAATAGAGACGCCGTGTGGGTTCTTGAAACCGCCATGCGTGAAGCGCTTCGCCAGGGGCTGGAAGAGGAGAATCATACTGTGACCCTGGCGAGCGATGGTTTGGAAGGACTCTCAGCCGCTGAGAGTTGCGCCTTCGACGCCATTGTTCTCGATGTCATGATGCCGCGGATGGACGGCGTCGAAATGGTCCGCCGGCTGCGCGCCGGCGGACGCCAGACTCCGGTCCTGATGCTCACGGCGCGAGACGCCGCAACCGACGTGGTTCGCGGTCTCGACGCCGGAGCGGACGACTACCTCACAAAGCCGTTTTCGTTCGGTGTTCTGCTCGCGCGATTGCGCGCGATCTCCCGCCGCGCCGCGCAGCCCCAGAAGCCGAGTCTGCAGATCCACGATCTTACGCTCGATCCAGCCTCCCACGAAGTGACACGGGCGGGCGTCCCACTGAACCTCACCGCCACTGAATACCGTGTCCTCGAATTCCTGATGCGGCGCGCCGGGCACGCGGTCTCACGATCGGCCACCATCGAGGGCGTCTGGGGCTTCGAAGAGGACGTTGAGGCTAACACCGTGGACGCGTTCATCAAGCACTTGCGCGAAAAAATTGACCTGGGGCACGAACGCAAGCTGATCCAGACAGTACGCGGGTACGGCTACATTCTCCGGGAGGAGCCGTGAACCGCCGTTCGATCCGTTTCCGCTTGACCGCCGGGTACACCGCCATTCTCGCCGTAACCTTCGCTATCGTCGGCGTCGGAGTCTGGATGGCAATACGGACCAGCATCGATAAAACAGTGGACAAGGAACTTCGTTCGCGGGTCAATGCCATACGAAACTATCTTGGCCGGCAAAACTCGGCTGGCGATGCGCCGCTCGAGGAATTGATCGAAAATGCCGCGCTGGCGCCACCTGGGACCAGGTTCCGGATCGCCGATGCCCGAGGCGTATGGAAGTACCGGTCGCCTGGAACCGAGGCGTGGGAGCCGACGCCGCCGGAACCTTCCAGCCTGCCGAAGCGCGGCCGGGGTAAGACCATCTGGGAGAAAGGGAAACCGGTCCGGGTACTGTCGGCCGCCGTGCCGCTGGGCGTAATTCAGATCGGAATGCCTATCGATGAATTTGGCGAGATGCTCGATGCCTTCACCTGGACCGCCTTCCTCGCAAGCCCGGTCTTGTTGCTCTTTGCGGCGGCTGGCGGATATTGGATGAGCCGCCGCGCGCTGGCTCCGGTCGGCCGAATCGCCCGCACGGCGGAGAATATCGAGGCGCGCAATCTATCCGCCCGCTTGCCGCTACGCGGCACGGGAGATGAACTCGACCATCTCTCGACAACTCTGAATGCCATGTTCGGCCGGTTGGAGGACGCGTTCCGGCGCATCACGCAATTCACCGCCGATGCCTCCCACGAATTGCGGACGCCCGTCGCCATAATCCGTACCACCGCCGAAGTGATTCGCAGGCGGCCCCGCAGCCAGGAGGAGTATGCCCAGGCGCTCGATCGAATTTTGGCGGAAAGCGAGCGGACCACGGAATTGATTGAAGCCTTGATGCTGCTGGCCCGGGCCGATGCCAACGTTGAAGACGTGATTCCGGAGCCGGTCGAGTTGGCTGAATTGGTGCGGGCCTCGTGTGCCGACGCTTGTGTGTTGGCCGAGGCCGCCGGCCTTACTCTGGAGTATCAGGTAGCCAGCCCGCATACTGTCTCCGGAGATCGGCGCGCTTTACGTCGGCTATTGCTCATTCTCCTCGATAATGCGATTAAGTATTCCCGGCCCGGCGGAGAAATTCGATTGAGTCTCGACCTCTGCCAAAATCGGGATAGGCCGGGCGCCTTATTCCAAGTGCGGGACAACGGTATCGGTATTTCGCCCGAAGACCTGCCGCACATCTTCGAACGCTTCTATCGTGCCTCCAAGGATCGGTCGCGAAAAATGGGCGGCCTGGGACTGGGGCTCTCCATCGCACAATCCATCGTCCTCCGGCACGGCGGCGAAATCCAAGCTGAGAGCCGCCTTGGCGAGGGATCTATATTTCACGTATTCCTGCCGGGTTTGACGCCCGACGGGGTGTGTCGTCTTAGTTAGTTAGGTAGTCAAGTAACGCACTGACGGTTAATCGCGCCCGCAAAGGGAGCAGTCGGAGGTGTGTGCGCTCGCCGGCCCTTGCCTTTCTCGACGTTACCCCATGAGTTAGTGACTTATAGCTCCACTTGACACTACTTACCAGAAGACTTGGGCAGCGGATAAATACATCCGAATGTGACTTTACTTTCATCGTGCTGTAAACTGCCCTCGTTACCCTCTTTACATACCCGACTCTATCGGAGTAAGAAGGAGTTTCGATGCGGCTACATGTAGTTAGTTCTGTCCTGACACTCATGGTTTCGACGGGCCTCAGCCCGATGTTCGCTCAGTTCGCGCCCGGCGCCCGGACATTGGTTTTGGCCCACAATGCCTACCCGCAGGGCGGCCAGTACACGGATCGTCTCGATCATGCCCTTGCGGCCGGCACGCCGCTGGCTATCGAAATCGACCTGACTTGGGCGCCGAATCCCAAGACAGGCAAAAGCTTCTCCCTGGTGGGAGACTTCCCGGAGCGGAGATTCAACGAGATTACCGGCGACGAACCCGTGCTGGAGCAGCAGTTCTTCGCGGCCGTGCAGCCCATCATGGAGAAGGCACTGAAGTCCAAAGACAAACGGAACTGGCCGCTGATCCGGCTGTACCTGGATATTAAAAACGATCCGCCGGAGCACCTCGAGTATCTCATCGGCCTCTTACACAAGTACGAAAGGTGGCTGACAACTGCGGTCAAGACCGACAACCTTGCGCGGCAGTCTCCTCTCAACCTGAAGCCGATGATGGTGATGCTTCAGGACAAGGACAACGACATCAAAGAAGAGTACTTCTACAATCGCGTTCCGGTTGGCGGCAAGATCCTGGCATTCGGAACTGCGAAATTCAACATGCCGCAGGGCACAGGCCTGACGGAGAGACAGATCGACCAGGCCCGCAACAACATGAAGCCCGAGGAACTGGTCACCGAGCGCGCTACCAACTATCGCCGGTGGTGGGGTAATACCTGGGACGCAATCGAGCCCGGCAAGAAGTCGGAAGCCGGGGAATGGACATCCCAAAAGCAGGCGCGCCTGCAGGCCTTTGTCAACTACGCGCACAAGATGGGCTATCTCGTCAGCCTCTGGAATGAAGACGGTACCGATGCGGACACCGCCAAGAAGATGGGCTGGGCCCCCAAGTACAACTTCGGATCTCTGGAGGCCGCCGAAGCGCGGTGGAAAGCGATGATCAAAGCCAAAGTCGATTTCATCGCCACCGACCAGGCCGAGGAAGCAGCGAAGGCGATTGCGGGTAGCGGATTATCAGCTTCCCGGTAACTCAAGGTCAGCTACGGAGACTCCTATGTTCGACATAGCCTATGGTGAAGCAACTCTCGCGAAGGACCGGCGCATGTTCGGTCTTCTGACGGCAATATGCACGCTTGCCCTGCTGGTGAATCCATCCCCTCTGCGCGCTCAATTCGACACGGCAGCGGTGCTCGGCACCATCCGGGACACCAGCGGAGCAGTGGTCCCGGGCGCCACCGTGACTCTGACCGGCGTCGACACGGGAGTCTCCACGAAATTTGTGTGTGGCACGACTGGAACCTACGAATTTCTCAACGTCCGCGTCGGACAGTACAGGCTGGAAGCCGCGGCCGCGGGGTTCTCCATCTCGGCCTCCGACAACTTCCTGGTGACAATAAGCGCACGGCAGCGCGTCGATCTTGAACTGAAGGTGGGTGCGGTCTCGGAAACCATCAACGTTACCGACGCTGCCAGGCAGTTGGAGACCGATTCGAGCGAGCGGGGTCAGGTTATCGGCCGAGAGCAGGTGGTAGACCTGCCGCTCAACGGGCGGTCCTACGCCGATCTCGCCCTGCTCACCGCCGGTGTCCGCAAGGGTTTGCGCGACGACCGGGAAGCCTCTTACAACGTCAACGGTCTCCGCTTCGAAGTCAACAATTTTCAGCTCGACGGCGTGGATAACAACGCGTACGCTACCTCCAATGTGCTGAACTCCAACCAGGTGCTTCAGATCGCGCCCGACGCCATAGAGGAATTCCGCGTTCAGACTAACAACTACAGCGCGGAATACGGGCAGGCGGCCGGCGCCATCATTAACGCGTCCGTTCGCAGCGGCACCAACCAACTGCACGTCACCCTCTGGGAATTCGGCCGCAACACACTGCTCAATGCCACCGGCTTCTTTAAGCCCGTCGACAACGTGAAGCCGGTGTTCCGCAAGAATCAGTTCGGGGCGGCCGTCGGCGGGCCCATTATCCACGACAAGTCCTTCTTTTTCGCGGACTACGAGGGCAACCGTTCCACCGCCTCCACCATCATGTACTCCACCATTCCTACCATGGACCAACGCAACGGTATCATGGGCACTCCCGTCCTGAATCCGATTACCGGTGCTCTCTACGGCAATGGAGTAATTCCCCCCTCCGATATTTCGCCGTTCGCCACCAAGGTTCTGAGTCAGTTACCGGCTCCGAACGTGTCTATTGGCGGATACAACTATCAGTCCACGCCGGCGTATATCGACCACACCGACAAGTTCGACCTTAAACTCGACGAGCATTTCAGCGATAAGCTGAACGGCTTCGTGCGCCTCAGCCAGCGAAAGAGCAACGGCATTGGCAACACCCCCATCCCGGGCCCTATCCACGGCGGCGGTCTGGCCAGTGGCGCCAGCACGGATGGCTATGCGCACACCATGAGTCAGGGTTTGGCAGCGTCGCTGAATTACACCATTTCGCCCACCACTTTGATCGATGTGCACTTTGGCGTCACCCGGACGAAGTCCACGGAAGATCCGTTCGGCCTCGGCGGGCCGGGTATGGAGGAACTCTATGGCATCGGCGGGCTTCCGCAAGGTTATCCGGGCGGCGGGTTGACGGCGCAAAGTGTCAGCGGGTTTACCGCGTGGGGCCGGGACAGCTCACTCCCGCACATTCAGGATCCCACCGTATACGACCTCCCCAAAGTCAACTTTTCCAAAATTATGGGACGGCTGACCACCAAGGTGGGCTTCGAATACCTGTCCTACAGCACAAAGGTGAACGATAGCAGCGGCTTCTACGGAAGTGATTCCTATTCCGGGCAGTTCAGCAAGCCTTCAGGCGGCACCGCCATTGCCGCTACTTACAATCTGGCCGACTTTCTATATGGCGCCCGCAATAGTTACTCGCTCGCGAACCTTTTTTTCCCGGTGATGCAGCAGTGGATGGCCTTCGGATACGTCCAGAACGATTACAAGGCGTCGAGCAAGCTGACTCTGAACCTGGGCTTGCGATACGAATTTGCGACGCCGCAGATGGAGCAAGCCAACCATCTCAGCAATTTCGACCCGGTCACGGACTCCATTGTACTTGCCAAGGGCGGATCCATCTACGACCGGTCGACCATCCATCCCGATCTCAACAACTTTGCACCGCGCATCGGGTTTGCCTACAACCCCGCCGAGAAGTGGGTGATTCGCTCGGGATTCGGTGTCAGCTACGTCAACTTCAACCGGCTCGGCGCCGAGGACCTGCTCCCGCTCAACTACCCCGAGACCTATTCGCTCTCCATCACCCAGCAGCCGTCGCAGGGCCTGTGTCAGACCACCTCCGATTTTAGTAACTGCTTCCGGACGACCCAGCAAGGGTACCCGCTGAACGCCCTCGATCCCGGCAATATCAATCCGGTGTCCAGCAGATTCCGGTACATCCCGGCCGATACCAAGAACGCCTACGTATTGAGCTGGCACTTCTCGGTCCAGCGGCAGCTTCCGGCGAAGTTTATGGTGGATCTGGGATATGTCGGCAACCGCAGCGTGGGCCTCCTGATGCTCGCCGATTATAACCAGGGGGTACCGAATCCACCCTTGCCCGCGCCCGCCATCCCCTTGAACAACCGTCGTCCAATTCAGAATTTCGGTAATATCCAGATCGCTTATAACCGCGACAACGGCAGCTATCACGGCCTCCAAACCAAGGTGGAGCGGCGATTCTCCGGCGGCTTCCTGGTGTTGAACTCCTTCACCTGGTCCAAGGCCATCGATCTCGGACCCGGACAACTGGAAGACGTCGGAGTCGGCACGGTCGTTCCAAACCAGAATACACGCATCAACTACCTCAATCCCTGGTCCGAGAAAGCGGTCGCCACCACCGACGTTCCACTGTTGAACGTTACCAGCGCCGTTTGGGAACTGCCGGTCGGACACGGCCGCACGTTTGCAAGCCAGATGTCCAAGCCCGTCGATCTCTTCCTGGGCGGATGGCGGCTGGCCGGGATAAACTCGATGTATAGCGGCAACCCCATCACCTTCGTCTACTCTCCAGCGTCGGACTACACGGTAAGTTCCAATAGTAAGGACTACCGGCCCAACCTGGTGGGTGATCCCTTTCTGCCGGCCGGCCAGCGAACCTGGTTACAATACTGGAACCCGGCTGGTCTCGTGATTCCGCCCAGCCGCACGCAACCCTTCGGCAACGCCGGCCGCAATATTGGCCGCAGCCCCGGCGTTTATACCCTGGACATGAGCCTCCAGAAAGAGGCCGCTGTGGGCGAGCGCTTCCGCGTACAATTCCGCGCGGACGCGTTCAATCTCCAGAACCGTACCAATTTCCAGAATGCCAATTCCGTGGTGGGCAACGCTGCGTTCGGTCAAACGCAGAGCACCTACCCAGCGAGGCAATTGCAGTTCGCCTTGAAGCTATTCTATTGACGCTCATCGCGTGGCCGGCGCCAGGACGGTGGCCTTCGATGGCAGGACCGGCAGGATATTGCTTCCTGCCGCCGAAGTGGTGGTCACCAAGTAAGTGATAAAGCGGCCGCAAGAGCACCGCCGCCGATTGCGCCGGTGTACTCTTCACTGCCGTAACCCAGGTCGGCCGCTGGCAGTTTTGTGAAACATAAGAAGTTCGAAGGGAAATAGATGAGAATCTCCTGTATGAAAAACGTAATGTTAGCAGTCTCGCTCATCTTTGCGGCTGTCTCCGCGTCTTCGGCGCAGTCGTGGAAGTTCGGCGTAATGTCAGACACCCAGTGGGGCGTTACCGACGATGGCAGAAACCCGGGTTCGTGCGCCGTCGACATTGTTAAGGCCATCAACCAGCAGTTCATCGCGAAAAAGGTAAATTTCGTCGTCGCAGTTGGTGACCTTGTAGACAAGCTCGGTGACAGGAAGACCGGCATCACCGCTGAGTCCATAGCGAACGCAGAAGGCGTCCGCGCCGCCTTTGCCCAGGAACTCTACAACGCCGGAATCGGCTTCTTCCCGCTCCGCGGTAACCACGACGCCCACCGGCTCTCCGGCGTCGTGTTCAAGCACCTTTACCCGCAGACGCAGAATGGCACTATGAACGCCACCCCGGAGAGCGTCTTTTCCATCCCCAATCCAGATGCCGCAGGGCAGCCTTTCCCGAAGCCGCAGGGCTCGCCCTTCACCATGGGGACAAACTTCAGTACCCCGGACCCCGCGAAGACCAGGAATCTGGACTGGAGCGGACTGAGCTATTCCTTCGACTATCACAACGCTCGCTTTGTACTGCTTGACCAGTTCTCTCCCTTGAACGCGAAGGACGGCGATAAGCCGGACCTGACAATAGATCAGCAGGTGTCCTGGATCAGCGACACGCTGGCCGGCAAGCCGGCGGGCGGTCACGCCTTCGTATTCGGCCATAAGGGCTTGATCAGCGAGAACCACGTTGACACCCTGTTTGGCAACGACCCAGCCGAGAGCGGTCTTAACCAGAATGCTTTCATTGCCGCCCTCTACAAGAACGGTGTGCGGTACTACATGCAGGGCCACGATCACATGCATGACCGTTCGCTCGTGTCGGTTACTACCGGCACTCCCGACCGACGGTGTCTCTCCCAGAGTTCAGAACATCATCTGCGCGTCGGATAGCGACAAGTTCTACAGCCTCAGGTTCCCTCGAACGACGAAAAGTACAACGTGGGAGTGTTCGGCCACTCGCGTCAGGCCCAGGTGTCGCAGGAATTGCGCAAGATCGGCTTCTATCTCTATACGGTCGATGGACCACGTGTAACGGGTGAGTATTATTCTGCCAAGGTTCCCAACGCGGCCCCGAATTCGAGATGCAAAACCGACCCCGATATGTGCGAGTTTATGATCCAGGCAACGCCATCCCTTTCCTTTGTGAAAGCGGAGACCTTCGGCTACAGCCTGAACGGAAAGGAATTCCTGGTCTGTCAAATTAACCAGGAGAAATGCAATAGCTCTTACACGCAGGTGGCCGATAGTTATAAGGGCACAAGCGCGAAGATCCTGAGCGGCACCAACGGCAGCAATGCGCAGGACAAAAACAAGCGCCCATTTCTCAAGACGGTTGACACCGGCTGGACGGACAAAGACGACACTGCTCGAAGCAACATTCTCTCTCTGTGGGGTATGGCCGACCTGAACAGCGATCAGACCGATGTCTACACGCTTTCCCTGACAGACAACAGCGCGGGGAAAGGCGCTTTTGCGTTTGGCCTCGAAGAGCAAAGGCAAGTGGGTCAATGCGGTCGACAAGAACCAGGGCGGCACCAAAAAGTACGTCGCCGGGCCGTGGAAGCAAGGCTATGGCGCTGGGCACTTACGGCTTCGACGCTAAGACGAGCACCGCATGGGCTGTTGTCAACTACGCGGGTAAGTTTGCGGTCGCCAGCATAAATCAGTAAGACACACTACCGCCTCAGTGAGGCTTGTTCTGCGACCGCGAAGTCCGCTTCCTTACTTTACGGTCGCGGCTCGGTGTCGATCCAGAAAACCGCGACCGTGAGGGAGCGAACGAACCTCATCAAGCGGTCAAGGCACCAGCAATGTTTCAAGGGGCCTCGTGGCAGCAATGCGCGGTGTCCCATAACGTGTCACTCGGACGGGAGCAGGTACCGGCAGAGGGATTCCCTTCGAGGGAATTCAAAAACCGGGGATCAAGTACAGGCCGCCGCGGCGGCTATCGGTTGGTACAGGAGATTATTCATGGGCAAAACGCTCTTAGCAGGTGTTGTTTTACTTGTTGCGCTGCCGGTGTTCGGCGCAGGCCCCGAACCATTTTCGCCCGGCGCGCGAATTATGGTTCTGGGTCACAATGCCTATCCAGATAAAGGCAAGTGGGCAGATCGTCTGGATCGAGCCCTTTCGTCAGGTATGCCGGTGGCCATCGAAATCGACCTTTGTTGGGGCGTGGACCCGGCCACCGGGAAAATCGGGTCCTTTGTGACCGATGATTCCCATGTGACGGGCGTCCCATCGGTCACCGGTGGCGAGCCTACGCTGAAATCGTATTTCTTTAAACGTGTGCAGCCCATAGTGGAAGAGGCGCTGAAGAGAAACGAAAAGAAGAACTGGCCGCTGATTACCCTGTTCCTGGATATTAAGAACGATCCACCGGAACATCTCGAGTCTATTTGGAAAGAATTGGGAGAATTCGAAGGCTGGCTGACAACGGCGGTGAAGACCGAGGATGCGGCGCGCCAGTCGCCTCTCGACCTGAAACCCTTACTGGTGCTTGTGCAAGATAAGGACAACGACATCAAACAGGAGTATTTCTACGACCGCCTACCCATTGGCAGCAAGCTTCGCGCGTTTGGATCGGCCACCCTGCGAGTGCCGCCCGGATCCCCCAAGGACCTCAAAACGAAACAACTGGTTCAACTGCAAGCGAAGATGAAGCTGGAAGACCGGGTTACAGAGCGGGCCTCCAACTATCGCCGGTGGTGGTCGAACTCCTGGGCAATGGTCGAGCCGGGCGACTTGCTGCAAGCCGGAGAATGGACTCCTGAAAAGGAAGCCCGGCTCAAGGCCGCCGTGAACTACGCTCACGAACTGGGCTATCTGGTGAATTTTTGGGTTCTGGACGGCTTTGAACCCGGCAAGGGCTTGGGCTGGGATTCGGACACCAACTTCGGCTCGCTCCAAGCTGCCATGACTCGCTGGAAGGCCGCCATTCGGGCCAAAGCCGATTTCATCTCCACGGATCAGTACGAGGAAGTCGCCAAGCTCATTGCCCGAGCTCCGCAAGCACGATGACGATTACAATCGCCACCGGCAATGAGTGCCGTTGACGAATGTGGTGCCGTATTGGAGGAGTAACGAATCTTTCATTCTGGCTTCATTTTCAGTTGGTCTAATCGCTCTTCCAGCAGAATGCGCGTCAGAAGATGCCGCAATTGATGTGTGCAGACATCTGGCGCCAGTTAGGACAGAACCGAGCGCCATGACGGTATGCCGTACAGCAGGGATGCCTTGACGTCTCGACCACGTATTAAGGAGCTTTATGCGTCGTCTCTTTCTCTTCTTGGTTGCCCTGACAATGCCGTTGGCCGCACAAACAGACCGTGCCACCGTGGTGGGCACGATCATGGACCAGAGCGAGGCTGGAATTCGCGGCGCGACGGTAACCATGACCGCGGCGGCCACCGGACTGCAGCGTAGTGCCGTCACGAGCGAGGCCGGGAGCTACACAATCAGTTCTCTGGCGGTGGGCAAGTATACCGCTACCATAACGGCCGCCGGTTTCGAACCGGTCCAGGTCGAGACCTTCAGCCTCAACGTCGCGGAGACGCGAACGTTGAATGCGACGCTCTTGGTAGGCTCGATCAGCTCGAAGGTGACGGTCGTGGCCGCAACCCCGGCCCTGGACCAGACTTCGGCCGAGATCGGCGCCGTGATTCAAGGCAGCCAGACCGACGCCTTGCCGGTGAACGGCAGGTATTGGGCGACCCTGATGGTGCTGGCCCCAGGAGCTATGGACGCCGGCACGGGCACACAGGACCAGATCCGGTTTACCGGTCTCTCGCAAGAGGACAACAATTTTCGCTTCGACGGCGTAGACGCCACGGGAATGAATCACCAGTTCCAGAAAGAGCCTGCGAAGCTCCAATTCCCGATGGAGTCCATCGCCGAGTTCCGAGCCAGCAGCGCCGTTTACACGGCGGATGTGGGCGGCGAACCTGGAGGCCAGGTGGAGATCGTCTCGAAGACTGGCGGCAACCAGTTCCACGGCTCGCTGTACGAGTTTCTGCGCAACAGCGCTTTCGACGCCCGGTTGCCTACCGCCGCTTCCGTGTCGCCGTTCAAGTTAAACAACTTCGGCGCAAGCCTGGGAGGCCCGGCCATCAGGAACAAGCTGTTCTTCTTCGCCGACTACGAAGCCGTCCGGCAGGCGTACTATCTGCAGACGACCGGGCTGGTGCCCAGCGACGCGTTTCGGGCGAACGTAGTGGCCAAATCGCCCAGCCTGGGGCCGCTGGTGAACGCGTACCCCGAAGGAACAGTTCCGACTAACGACCCGAACGCCGTGCTGTGGACTGGTAGCGGTCGGAATCCAACGAACGAAGACGCCGGTTTGATCCGCGTTGATTATGCGCTGAACGAAAAGACCTCCGCCTTCCTGCGCTTCAACGACGACCACTACCGAACCACCAGCCCGGTGGGGCTGGGACTGCAGCAGAACACGACTCTCGACACACCGAACGCCGTGATCGAGGTGCAGCGAACGTTTTCTCCTACGATTCTGAACGACGCGCGCTTTGGCTTCAACCGCGCTGCCTACGACAATTCAGCCAAGGTGGCTGTGCCGTACGCGATCAACGTTACGGCCTTTAGCAACTACTCCTTCCCCGACCAATCAACCCGCCACGACAACTCATTCAGCTTCGTGGATAGCGCAACGTTTGTGAAGGGACGCCACACCATCAAGGCGGGCGTCGAGATTCGCCGCGCCCAGGAGAACAAGGCGTCGCCGACCTTCCCGCAGGAGACTCTGTCATTTCTCACCGAGACGGATTTCCTGAACAATAAGCTGGACTCCGACTCTTACGCCAGCGCGCAACCCGTGACTGGCGCCCGGAAGACCAGCTCCTTTGGATATGTCATGGATCAGTTTAAATTGCACCGAAACCTGACCTTGAACTTGGGCCTTCGTTATGAGTACTACGGTGTGGATCACGAGGCCAAGGGGCGGGGGCAGGTGTGGGATCCGTCCACGTGCGGATTGAACTGGTGTCCTCCCGGTTCTGCCTGGTACTTTCCAAACACCAAAAACTTCGCGCCACGGATCGGCATCGGCTGGGCCCCGGAGAGCCTCCACGGAAAGACCGTGGTTCGGGCCGGTGCGGGCATTTTCTATGGCGACGGACAATTTGGCGCGCTGGCGGCGCTGGGAAATATTACGTATTCGTACTCTCTTACCCAAAAGAACATTCCCGGGCTGAGTTGGCCGACGACACCGTATCTCGACGCGGTTGCCTACAGCCGCACCATATCGGGGCGGGACAGGAACCGGAAAGACCAGGCGATCGACGAATGGAGCTTTTCGGTGCAGCAGGAGGTTGCCCACGAAACGATTCTTCAGGCGAGCTATGTCGGCAGCAAGGGCACGCATCTGTTCTACAAGAACCTGCTGTTGAATGGAATCGATCCCACGACGGGGACCCGTCCCTATGCCAGTCTGACGAGTTCTACCATCGGCTGGGTCACAGATAACGGTAATTCCAATTACAACGCTCTGCAGATGAATCTGCGGCGCAGCATTTCGACCGGACTGCTGATCTCGGCCAACTACCAGTGGTCTCACGGGATCGGCGATGGGGCTATCGGCGGCGGCGAGTCGGACACGCCCGAGAACATGAACTGCCGTGCATGCGAGCGGGGCAACACGGACTTTGACATTCGCCACTACTTCACCTCCAGCGCGATCTGGCAGGTCCCCGTGGGCAAGGGCCACTCGATGCTTCCCAATGCGTCGCCGCTGGCGAATGCATTTCTCGGCGGATGGCGGCTGAGCGGCATCGGGCTGGCCCGAACCGGCGTGCCTCTGAATGTCACCATGAGCCGCTCCGCTTCGGCCCTGCCGGACGGGATCAACGGGGGCCAGCGCCCCGACATTGTCTTCGGCCAGCCACTCTACGTGAACGGGCTGCCGAATCCGGCAGCCTTTACTACGCCCGCCAACGGCGTCTGGGGTAACGTGGGCCGAGACATTCTGCGCGTCCATGGAATTTGGCAAATGGACGTATCTCTCGACAAACGGTTCCCGCTCAGCGAGCGCATTGGATTGAGCTTCCGGGCCGATGTGTTCAACCTGCTCAACCGCGCGCAGCTCGGCAGCCCCAACGTAAAGTGGACCGGTCCCACCAACACCAACTTCGGCACCATTACCAGCCCATACAATTCGGGGCCGATCGGTACGGGGACACCGCGCCAGATAGAACTCAACCTCAGGCTGGATTTCTAACCGAGATAGCCATGAAGATTCCCTACGCAAAAGTCGTCCTGTTGGTGCTCGCTGTAGCGCCACTGGCGCTGGCCGCTGAACAAGGCGCTCCGCTGAAGCTGGTCGAGAAATTTCAGCTTGCCGTTGAGGTCAAGGGGCGCTTCGACCATCTTGGCGTCGACCTGAAGAACAACCGCCTCTTCGCCACGCCGGAGGATTACCATGCTCTCCTGGTCTGGTATCCCGCATTCCGGCCCAAGGTTGAAGCGGACCTCAAGAAGGTAGCTTGACCCCGGGAATCTCCCGCTCTCCAAGGGGGACAATTCATCGGATTCATGGGCTAATCTAACCTCGGGCTAGCAAAAGGACAGCCTCGATTCGAACGAGTCCTGACAGATTCCCCCAGCGCGGCCCAGCCAAGCTGGAATATCGTGGCCTTCCGCTCGATGAGATCGAGGACTTGCTTCCGGCATCCTCGGCGTACCGCCAGGCCGCGCGAATCCTCTTTCCCGAGCCAGCCATTGTCAAAGGACGACCGTTGACGCCGCTGCATGGCGGTCACGTGGCGCTATGCGCCGTAAGCGGCATGTTGAACCGGATCTTCGGATCTGGCGAGCGCCGGCATATTGCGGTATGGCAACCGGTGAAATTCGTCGATTGTTCGGAAGAAGCAGGAGAAGATGGCACGACCGTTCGGCGAGAGCGTGAGAGATTCACCAATGAGCTGACGCTGGCATACGCATCGGGAGAGACCGCTATCCTACGCTGATCGCTTCCGCCATACAGATTTGGAGCGAGAATGGCACCCCGGCCGACATCGAGACGCTCATCGCGTGGTAAATAGGCAGCGGCTCTCAAAGTTTTTTGAAAGTATTCGCTGCCAGGCCCCATGTCTCCAATGAGGGATGAAGGGGGGACGCACGCATGAGACATTCTTGGGTTCTGGCTGTAGCATCTGTTCTTGCGCTCGCCGGCGACGGCCAGAGCGGCCTCTACCCTCTACGCCGCCACCAAAACAGGTCCATTTAAAAGCACCGACAGTGGCGTCACCTGGAAGCAGCTAATTGTGACGTCGAATGATTCGTCGCTCCCGGGAGAGCCGAGCACATTGGTTATAGCGGTCGATCCGCGTGACGCCGTCGACCGTATATGCGTTCGCGAGGTATACCAGCCTTCAGGGCGAACCGCTCGTCTTCCTCAAATCTACCGATTCGGGGGCCAACTGGTCCGTGGTTTCGAAGCCCACCTTTTCCTATACCTTCAGCTTCTCCGCTTTGCTCGCCATCGACCCGGTGAAGACCAATGTCCTCTATACCATGAACGCTAGCGACGGCCTGGAGGTAACCACTGACGGGGGCGTCACCTGGAGCGCGCCGACGATTCCCAAACCGGCAGGTTCTCCGAGCGGAGGCACGACGAATCAACCAAGCCTCCAGGGAGTTGCCGCCGATCCGAATCATTCCGGCGTAGTCTATGTCGTCGGTGGTAATCCGGCATTCCATCCAGGCAAAGGTTACTTCCTCAAGAGTACGGATTTTGGAAACACCTGGACCCTCCTCAATTCAACCTCCGGCTTTGGCAGCCGGATCTTCATTAATCCGAAGAACAGCCTTGAGATTTACGGCACGAGCCTCAGCAATATTGGCTGCACGGTCTCCAATGCAGGACAATGCGGAATCTACAAGAGCACCGATGGCGGGCAGAGTTGGACGGAGTTGAGTATTCCAGAGAACATCGTGCAGAACGTCGCAATCGATCTCACGCCGGGCCTGCTCTATGCGGGGGCATACAACTCGAATGTGTACTACAGCGCGGACGGTGGGGCTACCTGGAACCCGGTTTTTCCCCAGAGTACACCCTTAACTCCCAATATTGTGAACGTGGTCCGCGCCGATCCGAACGCCGCCTCCACCGCCTACGCGGTTGGTCCCACTGACACCAACATTGTTTCGACAACTACCGATGGAGGCATGACCTGGAAGCCGTACGAGGTGTACTCGACGTATCAATGCGGTCCGCAGACTTGCAAGCTTGGAACGGTTATTTACGACCTGGTGGTGGCGCCGCAGCCGCAGGCCGCGCAACAACGCCCGCGGTCACAAGCGTGGTCAACGCCGCGGGCTTCCAGCCGGGCATCGTGGCCAATTCGTGGGTCACGATCAAGGGAACGAACTCTGGCGACCACGACCGACGATTGGAGCAGTTCCATTGTCAACGGAGCCTTGCCCACTTCGCTCGACGGCGTGAGCGTGACGCATGGGTGGGAAGCCCGCGTACGTTTATTACATCTCGCCGGGCCAACTCAATGTGCTGGCGCCCGACCTTCCTGCCGGGCCGGTCGACCGTTACCGTAACGGCGCCGGGCGGCACGAGCGACGAGCTTCGCCGCTACCGCGAGCCTCTATGGTCCGGCATTCTTCCTCTGGCCAGGCAGCCAGGTGGTGGCGACGCGTCAGGATTACAGCTATGCGGTCAAGGCCGGCACTTTCGCGGGCGCGACCACGGTTGCGGCAAAGCCTGGCGACGTCCTTATCCTGTGGGCCACCGGCTTCGGTCCGACCATGCCGGCGGCGCCAACGGGCGTCTCCGTGCCCGCAGCCGGCGGCTATCCGACCGCATCCGCGCCGACCGTGACGATCAACAACACGCCGGCGATTGTGTATGGCGCTGCTCTCGCGCCCGGCTCGGCCGGCTTGTACCAGATCGCGATCCAGGTCCCCACTACGCTGGCCGATGGCGACTGGCCCATTCAGGCGAGCATCGGCGGCGTGACTTCTCCCACCGGGATTGTCCTCTCAATAGCACATTAACACAAGGTAACCCATGACTCTGCAACGTACTGCTTTCTATCCAATGGTATTGCTTCTCATCCATGCCTCTCTCGGTTTCGGTCAACCCACCATCAAACTGATCGCCGGAGGGAATGGGCTTGCTCCACTTGGCGACGGGGGCCCGGCAGTCAATGCCAACATTGGCACCACCAGCAACATCACCGTGGATTCCGCGGGCAATCTTTATATATGGGACACGACCGACCTCAGAGTCCGCAAAGTGAACACCGCCGGCATCATCAGCAGCGTGACGGCCACCATCGGCCAACTGAAAGAACTCCAGCAGGGCGGTGGGCTGGCGACCGACAGCGCCGGTAACCTCTACATCGGCGATACCCAGTCCTATGTGGTCCGCAAGGTAGATACGTCCGGGGTCATGACCACGATCGCCGGAAACGGGACGGTGGGGTTTTCCGGCAACAGCGGCAATGGCAGCCAGGCAACCAGCGTGGCTATCTGCTCTCCCAGTGGAGTTGTAGCCGATCGCGCCGGCAATGTGTACTTCGGTTCAGGATTTGCGGCACCGTCCGTAAGATCGATCCGTCGGGAGTGCTCTCGACGTATGCCGGAAATGGAAAACATCCACTTTTAGGGAGGTGTCCGCGGGTCATTACGATTGACAATTCCGGGAACCTCTACGTCTGCGACGACGGCGTCGGCACGCGCATTTACAAAGTGACTCCTGACGGCGCCACTCACGATTATCGCCGGCAACGGAACGCATGGCTTCTCGGGCGATGGCGGACCGGCCACCAGCGCTCAACTGTTCGAGGCGCAAGGAATAGCGGTGGACACGGCCGGAAACGTCTACATCGCCGACTATGGCAACGCCGCGTGCGCAGGGTGGATACGGCCGGCATATTACCACTGTCGCCGGGGGTGGGTCGCAGAACCCGGTGGATGGCGGGCCCCCCACCGGCCTTCTTGTCTCCCGCTGGATGTGGCTGTGGATTCATCCAACAACCTCTACATCTCGGCGGGGGCCGTCTACAAGGTTTCCGGCCTTTCCGGCGGTAGCGGTACAACGCCGCCAGCCGCGCCCGCCATCTCCGCCAACGGCATCGTCAACGGCGCAAGCTTCCAGCCGGGAGTGGTGGCCAATTCGTGGGTCACTATCAAGGGGACGAATCTTGCGTCCCAGACCGATGATTGGAGCCATTCGATCGTCAACGGAGCCTTGCCCACCTCGCTCGACGGCGTGAGCGTGAGCATGGGAGGGAAGCCGGCATATGTTTACTTCATATCGCCGGGCCAAATCAATGTGCTGGCGCCCGATGTTCCCGCCGGTCCGGTCACCGTGACCGTGACCACGCCGGGTGGCACGAGCGCAAGCTTCGCGACCACTGCAAGCGTCTATGACCCGGCATTCTTCCTGTGGCCAGGCAGCCAGGCGGTGGCCACACGAAACGATTATAGCCTAGCGGTGAAGGCCGGCACTTTCGCGGGTGCGACTACAGTCGCGGCGAAACCTGGCGACGTGATCATCCTGTGGGCCACCGGGTTCGGTCCGACGATGCCGGCGGCCCCGGTGGAGTCGCTGTCCCGGGCAATCAGACGTATCCGACGGCCACTCTGCCATCTGTCAGCATCGACAACACTCCGGTCGACCGTCTATGGCGCGGCGCTGGCGCCCGGCTCGGCCGGTTTGTACCAGATCGCCATCCAAGTTCCGACTGCCATCGCCGATGGCGACTGGCCCATTCAAGCCACCATCGGCAGCGTCACATCCCCGGCGGGGACGATTCTTTCGGTCCACCAATGATCCAACCCAAGCTACCGGAGAAGAAAAAATGCGCCGCTTTTCTGCGTCCCCCTACCAGGTTCTGCTGTGTCTGTTGTTGACCTTCGCGTGCAGCCTGCGCGCGGCAAACCCGGTTTACGTGGGCGTGAACTACGGGCTCCTCAAGAGCACCGACGCCGGCGCGACCTGGAACCTGCTGAACGTTCCTCTGAACACTCCGTTTCTGTAGGGATACGTCAACCCACAATTGTTGGCCATGGATCCGCAGAACCCTTCGAAGATCTATTTCATCGGTTTGGCGGGGGGCACTGGCGTTCTTCGCCAGCCCCGATGCCGGCGCCACCTGGACCGTGACGCCCTTTATCGGCCTGCAACCCACCCATTTGGCTGTGGACTTCGCGGGCCAAGCGATCTACATCTCCGCCATCGATACCCAAAGGCAATGCCTCGCTGTATAAGAGCACCGATGCGGGCGCAAGCTGGACGCAGCTCACCTTACCCATCACCACGGCGAGCGGCCCGGCGTACGGTGCTCAAATTTTCGTGGATCCGGCCGTTTCAGGCACAGTATATGTCACGCCGGACAATGGAACACTTCTTTAAGAGTACGGATTTCGGGAGCACCTGGACCGAGATCGTTCAAAAGTGAGCTCGGGAGACCTTCCTACATCGATCCCCACAACCACTTGATTTGGTATGACGTCACCGGCGGTTCGGTGTCCAGCGCTTTGTTCAAGAGTACGGACGGCGCATCCACCTTCACCCAGGTCAATATTCCGAGCGATGAGGTGACTTCGGTGAGCGTGGGAGCGGTTTCGAGCACGCGTTTACGCCACCGGAGACGTGGTCGGACTCGGGGGAACCGTCCTGAAATCAACCGATGGCGGCGACACCTGGACGGCGCTTAAAATGGGCTATTCGGCACATACAGCGGCGTGGTCTGGGCCGACCCGGTGGATGCATCCACCGTATTCGTTAACGATTTCCTTTCAACCCGACAGCTTCTACGTCTCTACCGATGGCGGCGCGCATTTCAATTCGAGTATGATTCCTCAGGGACCTCCCGGCTGCGTGCCCGGCAATTGTGCGCGGCCAGAGGTCTCCGTTCTCTTGATCGCGGCATCCATCCCCTCCCCGCCCGTCATCACGTCCGTGGTCAATGGCGCAAGCTTCAGCCGGGAGTGGTGGCCAATTCGTGGGTCACGATACAGGGGACGAGTCTGGCGCCCCAGACGGACGATTGGAGCCATTCGATTGTCAACGGAGCGTTGCCCACGTCGCTCGACGGCGTGAGCGTGACTATGGGCGGGAAGCCGGCGTACGTTTACTTCATATCGCCGGGCCAACTCAACGTGCTGGCGCCCGATGTTCCCGCCGGGCCGCATCACCGTGACCGTGACGACTGCCAGCGGTTCCAGCGCGGCGTGCATCCACCGCAAGTTTGTACGATCCCGCATTTTTCCTGTGGCCCGGTAATCAGGCCGTGGCCACGCGTCAAGACTACAGCTCCGCGGTTAAGGCGGGCACATTCGCCGGGGCGACGACCGTTCCCGCCAAACCCGGCGACGTGATCATTTTGTGGGCCACGGGATTCGGTCCCACGATGCCGGCGGCGCCTGTGGGCGCATCGGTGCCGGCCAGCGGCGGCTATCCGACGGCGTCGGCGCCGACTGTCACGCATCGACAACACGCCGGCGACTGTGTATGGCGCCGCGCTCGCGCCCGGGTCAGCCGGCTTGTACCAGATCGCCATTCAAGTGCCCGGCACGCTCGCCGATGGCGACTGGCCCATTCAGGCGACGATCGGCGGCATCGCGTCGCCGGCAGGAACGATTTTGTCGGTGCACCAATAATGCGGAAGCGCAGAGGGATTTTCATGATAACAACGTGGCGATCGGCTTTTCTTGGATTGGCATTTCTAGCACTCTGCAGTGGACGAAGCGCGTTGAAGACCGTGACGGGCACCGGGACCGCGGGTTTTTCGGGCGATGGCGGGCCAGCCAGCGCCGCCAAGGTGTCATCCCCCATTGGCGGGTTGGCGGCGGATAGCGCAGGTAACCTCTACATCGCCGATATCGGCAATGAACGCGTGCGTAAAGTAAGCGGCGCCGGGACTATCTCCACGTATGCGGGCAATGGAAAGCCGGGCACTGCCGGGGACAGCGGTCCGGCCCTTAGCGCGCAACTCTACAACCTGCTCTCCCTCAGTTGGCCGGTGGAAGGAATGGCGGTGGATGCGGCCGGGAATCTCTACATCGTCGATAAGGTTAACCTCCGGGTGCGGAAGGTGAGCCCTGACGGCACGATCAGTATTTTCGCGGGTGGTGGACAGTTGAGCGGCACTGGCGGCCTCGCGGCCAAATCGCAGCTTCTCGGACCCACCAGCGTGGCAGTGGACGCGGCGGGTAATGTCTACATCGTGGATGCTATCCGCGTCGTCATGGTGAATCCGGCAGGCATCATGACCACCGTCGCCGGCAACGAAACCGCGAGTTACTCGGGAGACGGCGGCCTGGCGATCAACGCCGCGATGGAACCTGAATCCATGGCAGTCGACGGCAGCGGAAATATGTATATCACGGACTTCGTGAACGGGGTCATTCGCAAGGTCGACAAGAATGGAATCATCACCACGATTGCCGGCGCAAAGACCAACGGCCTCCCCTCGGGGGGCGATGGCGGTCCAGCCACCAAAGCCGTGTTTCAGAATCTCCACGGAGTGGCGGTGGACAAGGCCGGCAACATTTACGCCATTGACAGCCCCTATCTCCGTAAGATCGATACTTCCGGAACGATTACTACCATTGGGAGTCCCTATGGCAGCGGTGCCGATGGCAATCCTGTCCCTCTCAACATGCTGGCAGGGCCCCAGGCTATAACGTTCGATCCGGCCGGGAACCTATACGTAGCGGAGTACGGCTACGTGCAAGAGCTCGCGGCGCCGGCTCCCGCCGCGCCCACTATCTCGGCGAATGGCTTCGTCAACGGTGCTAGCTTCCAAACGGGCATCGTCGCGAATTCCTGGGTGACGATTCAAGGCGCCGGTCTCGCCGCCAAAACGGACGACTGGAGCAACTCCATCGTCAACGGCGCGTTGCCCACTTCGCTGGATGGCGTGAGCGTCACTATGGGAGGGAAGCCCGCTTACGTCTCCTTCATCATCGCCGGCCAACTCAATGTGCTGGCGCCGGACCTTACCCGCGGGACCGGTCTCCGTCACCGTGACGACGCCCGGCGGCATCGAGCACGGCTTCACCGCCACAGCCAGTGTCTATGGGCCGGCGTTCTTTCTGTGGCCGGCGAACCAGGTGGTCGCGACGCGAACCAGACTACAGCTTTGCAGCGAAACCCGGCACCTTCGCGGGCGCCACGACGGTGGCGGCGAAACCCGGCGAAATTCTCATTCTCTGGGCCACCGGATTCGGTCCCACCATTCCGGAGCCGCCCACGGGTGTCGCAGTGCCCAGCGATCAGAGCCTACGCGACGGTTCGACCTGCCGTCCATCACCATCGACAACATTCCGGCCACGGTTTATGGCGCCGCGCTGGCGCCCGGGTCGGTCGGGCTTTACCAGATCGCGATTACAGGTTCCGCTCTCCCTCGCCGACGGAGACTGGCCCATTCAAGCTAGCATCGGCGGAGTCGCATCGCCGGCCGGAGTATCCTGACGGTACATCAATGCGCATGTGCTCACTTGGCGAACAGCGCGCGCGGGAGCGGGCCGGGATCACCCGAGAGAATTACGGGAGCCCACTGCAGGAAGCTGGCTGTCCGCGGATTCTTGAGCATCTGCAGTTGCGCCTCGCGTAACGCCTCCGCACGACCCTTTCCGGCGCTGAGCTCGCGATAGAAGCGATCCATCAGCTTCTGCTGGACCGCGTCATCCACTTTCCACAGTGGCGCGACGGAGGTCTTCACGCCGGCGATCGCGGCCGCCCGCCGCATTCCAAAAACGCCTTCGCCCGACGACGGAATGCCGTCCGCCATGCGGCACTGCGAAAGCACCAGCATTTCGGTGCCCTGCAAATCGAGCGACTGCAACTCCAGAGCGGTCAGCAGTCCGTCCTGCGATGACGCGCCGCCGCGCCCGTAAGCTTCTTCGAGCACGATGGCCGAAAGACTCATCACTCGCGTCGCGGGATCCAGCGCCGCGAGCTGGCAGCCGGGACTTCCCGGAGCGGAGCGGCAATCCTCATTGCCGCGCACAATCCCGTGACCAACGATGTGCAGCAGCGCCGGGCCGATGCAGTTGCTTCATGCGCTGCTCGGTGGCCTCACCTTCCCCCAGCAACTGCGCATCGCGGAAACCATCGCTTCACGTCGCGCGCTTCGACTTCGGCATCCTCGAGACGTTCCAGACGATCCGCCCGAAATGCGCTCGCGGTCAGAGCGCCTGACGATCGCTTCCTGCCCGGCGGGATCTCGGCGCCCGCTCCCGGACTCACGGCGATAATGACCGAATTCGCGGCCGAACTTGCGAGGACTTGCAGGCGCCGCGAGTTCGCGGCCGGCCGAGACATAGCTGGTGGCGAAGTGTTCTATCAGAAAATGCCCGCGGGTATCAGAAAGGGCGCCGAACGGAACAAGATTGAGCATTCCATCCGGTGCGATGCGCAGCCGGTGGACGCCAGCGTCGTTGCCAAATGGGCGAGAGAGCGGGCGCCAACTTTGCGAAAGCGTTGCCATGGCGTCGTGCGCGGTCTGCGCGGCCGAATCCGCGTTTCGCTTCTCATTGCGCGAGCGTGCGACGCTCCAGTCGTTCGCCGCGCCGAACAGATCCTGCACCGCCAGATCGATCGGCCCCGGCCGGACCCAGATCCGCCCATTTCAAATCGTGCGCGACTGAGCACGAATGCGCCATAGCGATTCTGATACTCGACAAACTCGATCAGCCGCTCATCCGGTTCGAGGCGCGACGCGAATGTCCTCCAATCGCGCGGGCCGCAGCACGGAGGCGAACTGCGGAATCTCACGGCTCAAGCCGGCTTCGAGCGTGTCGATGTGCTGACGCAGAACGCCAATCGCTTGCAGAGCCTGCTTTCCGCGCGCGTCAGTCCAATTGGTGCGAAGCTCGTGCAGCAGCCGCTCGTAGCGCCCCTCCAGTTCCGTTCCGGGCAGGGCGCAGGTTCCCACCACAGCCGGTTTCAGATCGCGATAACCCAGCGCGACGGTGAACGACGCTTCGCACTCGACCATCGCCTCGCGCTGATTAAATTGCTGGCGAACGCGGGCATCCGAGTCGCCGCGCAGCGTCTGTCCCCAATCGTGGACGGCATCGAGGATTCGCCCCTTGCGCCGAGCCACCGCTTCAAAGGCGAGCGCCCGCGCCGCGGGAAGCGATCGAGCCTTTGCCTGAAACGCGATCAACCGTGGGATCGGGTCGTCCAGGTTCGCGAGGACGGCAGCCTTGTTGCGCTCCGATCCCGATGGTCAACATGTCCGCCAGCGCCCGGTCCGAAATATCCAGACTGCGGCGATACAGTGGCTCCGCGCTCGCGTAATCGCCGGCTTCCTCGTACACCGCGGCGAGACGTTCCAGATATTGCGCCAGGTCGGGATGGTTTGCCCCCTGCGTCTCTTCGACGATCGCGATCGCCTGGCGCAGGCTCTGCTCGGCTTGCGGATATTCGTGCGCCGATTGTTGAACCAGGCCGAGATCGCGCAAAACCGCCGCATAGAGCGGATGCTTCATGCCCAGCCCTTTTGCGACGATGCCGGAGGCGTGTTCGAGTGTAGCGCGCGCGGCGGCCAGATCGCCGCGATTGCGCTGCGCCTCAGCCAAGCCAAGCAGGGCGCTGGAGTAATCGAACGGCCGGGGCTTGGGCATTTCGCGCGTACAGATCCACGTCTTCCTGGAACAACTTCTCGCCCTCTTCGCGATCGCGTACGTACACCAGGCGCGCGAGGTTTCGCAGCGAAGCACCGATCGTCAAGGCATTCGGTGCCATTCAGCTTGCGCTTGAGCTCGAGCGATTTGCGATAGTCCGCCTCCGCCATCGCGACATTGCCGATCTGCGCATAGAGCGCGGCGCGATTGTTTAAGAACGCGGCGTAGGCCGGATGCTGGTCGCCCAGTTGTTCGCGCAGCAGTTTCCCGGCTTCCGTCGTACAGTTTTTCGGCGGTCGAATAGTGGCCCAGATCGGCTTGCAAATATGCGTAACCCACCAGGCTCGCCGAATATGCCGGGTGATTCACGCCGGGTTTCACACGCAGGATGTCCAACCCTTTTTCGAACAGCGCTTCGGCGCTGGCATATCTTCCGACGCGCTGATACGTGCCCGCGAGATTGATGCAGAGCGTGCCGTACTCTTCGCTGAATTCGGGCGGCGATTGCGATTCGTGAATCGCGAGCGCCTCTTCCATGCGGGCGATGGCCGTCGTATTCGCCCTGAGTAACACGAGAACTCCGCCGAGCGTATTCAGGCTCTCGGCCACGCGCGGATCGCGGCCGCCCAAAAGCTTCGACCGGATCGCCACCGCCTGTTCGGCGAGCTTTCGGCCTTCCGGAATTCGTCGGAATCGCGGCACAGCAGCGCGAGGTCGTTCGCGCTCTCGGCGTAGTCGGCTGTGTCTTGCCCAGATTTTCGTCTTGCGAATTTCAAGCGCCTGACGCAGGTGTCGCTCGCCGGTTTTCAGGTCGCCCGCAGTGTATTGAAAGAATCCCAGACGATCCAGGCTGTGAGCGGACTGTTGGGCGCCGGATGCGGCATCGACGGCTAGTTTCGCCACGCGGATGGCTTCCTTGAGATCGCCCTTGGTATAGGGGTCCTCGGCCTGCGGTCGAGTGAGGACCAATCTTGCGGGGGCTGATTCTGGAACAGTAGCGCGACGGTAAAAAGTGCTGGGAGGAACGCTGGCATGGACTACCGCGAGCCTCGAACGCGCGCGAGATTGCGTTCCACGGTTTGCTGTTGGTCCCCGGGAGTAGCGCCCAGCGCCTCGTTATAGCTTGCTGCGGCTTTGTCACGATCGCCCCGCAGTTCGGCTAGCACACCGAGATTGTTCTGTATCTGCCCGTAGATCGGGTCCGTTTTGGATGCGGCGGAAGCGGCGTGGAGGAGGAGCGGCTCGGCGCCGCCGTACTCGCCGCGCAGCATGTGCAGAACGGCGAGTTGGTTCCATGCTACGGCCATCGCGCCTGGCGAGACGCCAGCAGATTCGCCCCATCGAACCGCCTCCTCGGCCATCTGATGGCGGTGTCCGGGTCGCCACGATTGAAAGCGGCGTTCGACTTGTTGGAGCAATGCGCTCAGGTGATCCGCGCCGCGCAACGCGGACTTCATCCTTTGGCCGGAGATTACCTTCAATTACCCTGGCGCGGGCCCGATCACGAAAAACCGTGGTCGCCTGCAAGCGTCCGGCCAGTTCGGCTCCACGATATACCTGGAGTTCGCTGCCTTTCGCCAGCCCGTCCAACGAGCCAAGACTGATGTTCGCATTCCCGCCTGCGATAGAGACTATCGACCCTGCGGCTTGCGGCGGACGGCCGTCAGGCTCGCCCCCGCGAAAGACCGGTGCGTTTGCCGGTTGCAGGCCGGTTGCGAGAAGTACGGGCTGGCCCGCACCGGAGGACAGCGCAAGCACCGGCTTGACGTTTGGTTCGCCCGTTGATGGTCGATGGGGCAGCGAGATCAAAACCAAAGCAGCGGCCGCCGCCAGCCCGCCGGCGATAACCGCCGTCTTGCGCCAGTCGCGAACAACGCTCGCGCTGCGCACCGTCCGCGGATTCAAAGCGGCCTTGGCCAGCGCGGCGTCGGTTAGTTCATCGAAAAGCTCCGGCGAGTCGAGGGATGCCTGCGCCAGTGCTCGTGCTTCCTCAGGCGACAATTCGCCCCGCACATAACGGTCGATGCGATCTGTCATCGTACCCTCATGCGTTTCCGGACCGAACGGCCCAGTTCGCGGATGCCGCGGCTCACCCACGTGGCCACGGTATTTTCGTTGACCCCCAGGCGAGAGGCGATCTCGCCGTACTTCAATCCGTTGACGCGCATCGTCAGCACCTGGCGCTGCTCGCGATCGAGCTTGGGAAAACAATTCACGATGATCGCCCGTAGTTCTTGCTCGATCATGGCCTCAAGCGGGCCGGTCGCAGGGATCGGCTGGGTCCAGATAGCTTTCGCCGACCGGCACCTCGCGCTGGAAACCCGCACGACTGCGTTCCTCGCGAACAACGTAGCGGAGCACGGCATGCAGCCAGGCCAGGAGATGGTCGAGCGGCCACTCGGGATTGTGCAGACCGTCCGGCGGATTCTGGCTGAAGTAGTATTCGACCGCGCCTGGGAGGCTGGATTCTCCAGTGAGCGGGTCAGGGTTTCCTGTGCCGCGCTCTCGGGATCTCGCGAGCCGAGCCACCGGGCTTTGGCCGCAAGCGTGGCCACCAGTCGCCGGTACTCGTTTGCGGCATCCCTTGCCGGCGGCTTGGGGAGTCGCTCTCCCGCCACGGGAGGACCAGCCTGAGGGCTCATGCGACAGGTATATTCTCCCCCATGCCTCGCCGGAATGCAAAGCCCGGGTGAGTAACGAGTTTGTCATAGTCCGCATATCCCGGCCCTGAGAGTTCGGCAGATTATGCGCGGTCCAGGCTGTGCTCGGCAGCGGTGAAGGTGTTTGTCCACCACGCGGATTCGCATCGCGTTTTGCTGCGGGAGGAGAGATCTCTCGTATCAAACCAGGGAACGCGAGTTGCAGGTCGGCATCGATGGCTGCGCCGTCGATCGGTTCACGTCTCAGACGCGCTACGGTCATAAGCCGACGAAGAACTGCAGACACCCCCATACAGGAAATGGGGCCTGCGGGATGTTTCTTTCAGGTGAATGAGCAAATTGCCGGCGACGTTACGCGCGAGCTCACGTAGCGGTGGGTAGTCATGGGACAGCGATGAGCCGGCACAGAGGAATCTGTCAGGACTCAGTTTATTTGGTGGGTGAGATCCGGGGGGTCGCCGGCGGTGACGATTCCAAACTCTTATATTATGCGGCACCCAGGCTGCTAATTCTCCGTTGGATTCCGTTCGGCGCTTGTAACAGTGATCACTTCAGTGAGCATGCGGCGCGGATCTAATTTCAACCCGAGTTGCTCCTGCACCCAATGTATACGGAGGGATCATCGGGTTCCGGCGCCCACTCCAGACTGAACGCGAATCTCCCGCCTAGCCCCGTCGAATCGATCACGGGACGATCGGTGACGCGCGACGACAGCAGCTTCGCTAGGGTTGCCATCGTTATCCCGCGACCGTCGATGCGTCGAATGCCGCCGCCGTAACCGCTATCGTCATTGACAACAGGCTTCATCTTATGCCCGCCTTTAGCGATTACAAGTGCGTACACCGGCATCTTCTTCTTCACGCGCTCGACCACTAGCTTGAAGCGCTCGGCCAACATCCCCTGGAGCATCGCGGGCACATCAGATCTGCTCACTCTCGCAGGCAAGCGCGCGTGTATATGGTAGAGGTTGTCCGAGATCCACGCCGGACCAACGATCTGGCCCTCCGTCACTCCATAAGCATTGCTAATCAGGCGCCGCAGGGTGAAGTTCGTGTACGTGAGAAGACCGTTGTCGACACTTTCGCGCGAACTGACACCGTTCACCGCAGGCGGCGCCGGCTTGACCGACACCACCTCAAATTCAGGACGCGCCGCTGGTGATTGTGTCTGGCCGACAGCTACGGAAGCCCAACTGGCGGCGACGAGTAATAGACTCCTGCAGCAGTCCAACTTTCGGGTAAGCCGATGCGCCATGATCTCCTCCCTTTTCGTTTCCAAGATCCTGATCGCTACGCGAGTTCGCAAACTGGGACGCGTTCGCTCGGTGTATATGGTGTATATGACGTTTGGATTCCGGCTTGCGTGCAACTCTCTCGATCGGCCGCTTCGCGTATATGTACCAAACATCTTGGGGGAAATGCAATCGTGCGAAGACCCCTTGGTCGCGACCGTGAAGGTCCCCGAGCCCGATTACGCGCTGGTAGTCGCCTAGTATTTAGGAGCGCAGACCATCAGGGGCCGGAAAACGGCGTCCGCAGTGACCGGAGCGGCCGGTGTGATCGCAGCGGCAAAGGGAAGCCAACCGGACTTCGGGCTAACTACACCGCCCAATTGCGGCATTTCGGCTCATTGTACGAGTGGCGCGTTAATTCGACCGCGAGGCGGACCGACGGTCATTTTTACTCGTGGGAATCCGACGTGCCGTCAGACCACTTGCCGACGGGGATGATGAAGATCGTTAACCGGCCTGGAATCTCCTCTTCGCCCATGATGGGAGAACCCGGCGTCCCCGCGCCCCAAGATTCGGGTTTCGTTCGCTCGGCCCAGAACATCAGGTGCGGATGGAAATGCCCGGCCTGATCCCCCAGATAGCCCTGCTTCGAGAGCATGTAGCACATGGCGCCCGCTTCGAGCGCAGGCAACTCCCTTTTGTCGAAAGCGGAGTTGATCGCGTCACGCATCTGGGTTTCCGACTTCCCCGCCAAGGCCAACTGGGTTCTGGAGATAGTGATGGGGAGGTACGTTCGCGCGGCCGGCGGGTTGAAGCAGATCGGTCCGCGGATCTTGGGATTCCAAAACTCAGGGTCCCCGAACGGCGCCGTCCACGAGCGTTCCACCATACACACGAAACCGTTCGTGCCTTTAGCTGCTGTTTTGTACCCTTGCCGTTCCAGGACCATGACGTCGGCGTTATCCGAGATAGCCTTTGGCGCTGCACTTTTCGCCAGGGTTATTTCGGCATTGCGGTCCGCAATCAGGTATCGGTCGAGCGGGGCCATGCTTGCGTAGGGGTTCGTTCCTTGCGCATGTGCCAGGAAGCTAAGCAGCAGCGCCGTTGGGACTATCTGTTTCATTCTCATACTCCTTTCAGTTCTCCCGGGTTCCCCGTCAGGCGTATCCAATACGCTTGCTCATCTCGTAGTCGTTTCGGGAATGGAGAATTCGACAATTCTTGAAAAACTTTTCCGGGCGCGAGCGGGAAGCCTGCCCGGTGCACGAACTTCGGCCAGATGTCGGCCACTCGGACATTGGCGGGCGACGGCGTTGGAGGGCGGCGGGGCGGCGGCTCAATTCCGGCGCCTTGGGGAACACAACCCAACCGGCCAATCTGTGCCCATTTTCAAGAGTGAGAAGGTGACATTGTGAAAACCGGCCTCCCACAATGCGGTATAGTCGAACAGCCCCTCGACCAGAATCACTTCTGAGTATCGTCGGACTTGCTCCCACAGTACAAGCCACCCTTAGGCCCGGCAAGAATCGGTGAGAGGGCGCCGATCCGAAAGGCTGCGGCCATAGAGATTGTCTTCCAGCGGAAAACAATCCGACGCACGTATGCGTCGCGACCCACGTCAGTAACCAAGCCGGCCTGATGCAGCGCCGACAAGGGATAGCCCAACTGCGTCAACCAACCCCGCAGGCAACCGCCGGGCGCGTAACCGATCCGCATGTGCTCGATCAGTTCCGGGGAGCGGACTCCACGTTGGTACAGATAGGCGGCCGCCTCGCTGTGACGCTGTAACTGAACGGCATAAAAACGTGCCGCTTCCTTTAACAAAGGCCCCACACCCCGCCATTGGTTCAGCAACGCCAGAGCTTGCGGAAACTTCACCTGGTGATAGAGCTCAGCGAAGCGAATCACATCCCCACCGCGGCCGCAGCCGTAGCAGTAGAAAAGGTCTTTGTGGGGATCCACCAGGAAACTCGGCTTGCGATCTTCGTGCAAAGGGCATAGCCCCATCCATCGGCCACGGCTGAGTGGCCGCGATGGCTGCCAATCCTGCGCCTGCAGATAGCCCATTAGCGGAATTGCTTTTTCAAATCGTCGAGAGCTTGGCGATTCACGGACTTCTTGCCTCGATCAGCAGAATACGGCAGACCGCGGTGAGATCCCAGGCAACGATGGTGGGCGTCCGCAAAAAGTACTCGCCGATGGTCATCGTGGCCCTGGCGGAGTCGCCGCCCATGACCGATGATCGTGTCGTCGCGGCAAACAGGGCATAGCCGCGGCAGCAGGCACAAGGGAATCACCCCGGCTCGATGTTGTCTTTCGCCTCCGGCAGTGCGATAAAGAGAATCACGGCTGGCGCGAAGGCCCGCCGCTGGTTCTCCCTGCCAGGATTGCGCCGGCGGCCGGCCTTCACCCTCCTGATGTGTTCATTGTCGAACGAAAGAAGAAAACTGCTTTCTATCGGTTAGCTGCCCCTCTCTACGGATTGGCCGGTATAAAAGGACTTCTGGACAACTACACCGCCCAATTGCGGCATCCCGGCACATCTGTACAAGTGGCGCGTTAACGTCCCACAACCCGGCCGCAGACAGGCTGAAATGGGGACAGCCCCTCCGGGTCACGTCCGATGGTGAGTGAAATGCGTCGTTGTGCACTCTCTTTGAGGATATGTTCAAGCGGCTGACGCTTTTCATTGCATCCTGCGTAGCGCTGGTTGCCAACCCGGAAGAACTGGGCCGTTGCTCACCGATTCCAGGAGCCGAACGGTTGTGGGCGCGCTCTGAGCTGCGGGTTCGTGCTCATTGGCGAGATGCACGGGACGAACGAAACGCCTGCGGCATTTGGGGATTTGGTCTGTTCTGCTCGCGAGACGAAACGAACCATGATCGCCGGTCTTGAGTTCCGAGACCAACAGGCTCTCGACAGGTTCATGGATTCCAAGAGCCACGAAACCAGCGTCAAGGCGCTACTATCCACGGACGAATGGAAGGGAGCCGACGGTCGAGCAACCAGCGCAATGCTGGTGCTCCTGGAACGATTACGTTCGCTGAAAGCCGAAGGCCTTTTGTGGCGGGTAATCGCGTTTTCCGCATCGGGTGAATCCGCCGCCCGGGACGAAGAGGCGATGTCGTCGGCGCTTCTGAGGGCATCGGCGGGCAACCCGGATGCTCTCTTGATTGTGCTGTCCGGCAACGTTCACGCCTCAAAACAAGAACTGGCCGAGGTCGGCTCTTACCGACTAATGGGTTCTTTCCTTCCGCCAGCACAAACGGTCTCGCTAGTTGTGACGGATCGCGGAGGCGAAGCATGGAACTGCCACGATGGGTCCTGCGGACCGCATACTCTCGCGTCCAGCAGGGGCGCCAACCGTGGGATCACACTCATATCCCCGCATGCCGGCTATGACGGCGTGTTGTCGACGGGACTAACAGCAACAGCATCAAAGCCCGCTAACCGGTGATGCAATGACATCTCTGCTGGCCTACTGGCTTGATGCGAAAATCCGCACGCGCGTACAACTTGGTTCGGAGCGCAATGGTCGGCGACTCGTACAGTGGTCCCAAACGGCGGTTGCGGAGACCCCCCTGGAATTCACCTGAGGTTCCTGGCGCTCTCGAACGTATACTGTGACCACATCGCGGCCTCTCAATCTCAAATAGTCTGCCTAGCCGGGCGGGGTCACTCGGCTTGATGATGGTGGCGACTTCGAAGGCGGGATTGGCAATTGCTGCCATCCGTACCGGCGGTTTCGGAGGGTTGGGAATGGTCTAAGCGGTCTCAGGGGTGCCAAGTACCAGGTTGAGGGGCAGCGGTGCGCCCTGGGTCCAGGTGCCCTGGATCTCGTTACCGTCGGCACTCAGTTTACCCTCATAGCCACCCAATCCGCCGACTGCGATCTTTATGGTTGAACCGTCTTTGGTGACAGTGCTGGCGGGAATGGCGGGGGTTTAAGTCGACGCTGAAGAGCGTTGCTTTCAGCTTGCCGTGTTCGAGGGAGATTTTGAATACGATGCGGAGTTTTCTGAGACTGCCTTCCAAATGTGCCCTGCCATGTGCCGGTTACATTTTGGGCCTGCATAGCGCTAGCCAAGAAGGTTGCCAGCGCCAGGAACCGAAGCATCCACTTTGTCATGGGCGGTCTCCCAAATCCGAAGGGAGGGATTGCGTCCAAAAACGACAGGTCTATTTTGGCACAATTTCCGTTGAATGTGTTTTAAACCAGTCAGGCGACTTGTTCGGCGGCGGCGCGGAAGTCTTCATAGGGGCCCTTGAAGTCTTCTATGCGGCCGGCTTGGAAGCCCCAGATTCGGGTAGCTACCTCATCTATGACATCGTGATCATGTGTGACAAGGCAGAGTGTGCCTTCGTAACGCTGGAGGGCGATGTTCAAGCGCGTTGATGGATTCGAGGTCGAGGTGGTTCGTCGGTTCGTCGAGGACCAGGAAATTCGGCTTTTGAGCATCAGGCGGCAGAAGATGATACGGGCAGCTTCCCCGCCAGAGAGAGTCTCAGTGCGTTTCAGCGCGTCTTCGCCGCTGAACAGCATCTGCCCCAGGACGCCGCGAATTTCTGCCTGTGTCGCCGTGGGGTCGAATTCGCGCAAGCCACTCGATCAGCTTGACCCCCGGACGGATCGACTGGCGATGGTCCTGCGAGAAATAGCCCACGGAGACGTCGTGCCCCCAAGTGACGGCGCCGGCGTCGATCGGGAATGACTGTTCCGGCGGAGTCGATGGCTCCGGGGGCATTGCGCAAGAGGGACCGCAGCATGGTGGTCTTACCCGCGCCGTTACGTCCGATCAGGGCAATTTTCTCCCCGCGGGCGACGCTGGCAGTGAACTTCTGGATCACCGAAAGCCGTCATAGGATTTCGACAGACCCTTGATTTCGAGGGGATGGCGGCCCGAGGGACTTCACTGTTGAAGCGGATATACGGGCGCTGGATATTGGATTTCGCAAGTTCGGAGGTTTGCAGGCGCTCCACTTCCTTTTTGCGCGACATGACTTGCGAGGACCTGAGTGCCGGCGGAGAACCGCGCGATGAATTCGTTCAATTGGGCGATCTTTTTTTCGCGCTGCGCATTTTCGGCTTCGATGCTGCGCGCGGATCTGCGTCTTCGCCAGCACCATGTCATCGTAGCCGCCGGTATAAGTGATGATCGTTTGGTAGTCGATGTCCGCCACGTGCGTGCAGACGTCGTTGAGGAAATGGCGGTCGTGCGAGATGACGATCAGGCAGCCATGGTATCGCGGAGATACTATTGAAGCCAGTGGACGGACTCGAGGTCGAGATTGTTCGTGGGCTCATCGAGCAGCAACACAGCCGGATTGCCGAAGAGCGCCTGCGCGAGCAGCACGCGAACTTTCTGGCCGCCCTGCAACTCGCTCATTTTGCGTTCGTGCAGCCCCTCGCCGATGTCGAGGCCGTCGAGCAGAATCGCCGCGTCAGCCTCGGCGGTGTAGCCGCCCTCTTCGCCGACGATGCCTTCGAGTTCGCCGAGCCGCATGCCATCCTCGTCGGTGAGTTCGTCGGATTCTTGGCGTAGAGTCCTCACGCTCGTCGCAGCGCGGCCCACAGCGTGGAGTTGCCCATGATGACGGTGTCGATCACGCGAAACGCGTCGAACGCAAACTGGTCCTGGCGCAGGATGCCGACCTTCTTCGGACGCGTGACGGTGCCCTTGGTGGGTTCGATTTCGCCGGTGAGGATCTTCATGAACGTGGACTTGCCGGCGCCGTTGGGCCCGGTGATCGCGTAGCGCCGGCCCGCAAGGAACGTGGTCGTGACGTCCTCAAAGAGGACGCGGGCGCCGAAGCGCATAGTTATGTTGTTGACAGATAGCAAGAGGTTTCTTTGGAAATTAGCCGGACCCGGATGCGACAGGGCGGCCCGTATTCTTATTATAGCGGACTCGACGAGACGGCGTGGTTGGCTGGGTTGCTTCTAGCAGCGGGGGGTCCTCACCGCGGAGGGGAGATCTGAAGCGCCAACACGGTAGGCTGGGTGCCCCGGCTTCTACCAGCGAGCCACGCAAGTCGAGATCGACTATTCCGCCGGGGGGTGACATTCAGTTCAAGCCGATCCAATGCAGCAGATTCACGAACCGGATCTGTGCGCAGCGGATCGAATAGCGGCCGCCTCAGCACATCTGGACGGCAAGAATTCCACCGCGCATGTACGCTAGAAGGTGAGTAAGATTCGGGGTGAGACGGGTACGGACGCGGGAAATAGCTGGTGGAGGGGGGCCCGACAACTCACCGTAGTTGACGAGGCAGCCCCAAGGTGCGAGCAGTTGCAGGCTGGTCTCGTAAGTTGGAGCACCTATCGGATCAAATACGGCGGCTAGTGCTCCGCATACCTTCTCGGATCAGCTACGGCGCGGGCTTGGCTCCAAGGGCTACGGCTCGACGCAATCGGCAAAATTCTCAGATTCAGGCTAAAGTTCTGCCATGCCGCGTCGATCTTAATCCTAACTGGACTAAAGTAGTCTACGGTCCAGTTTGGAGGGTACGAATGAAAGACAAACGCTCTGAACCACGTTTCATGTGCGCGGACCTGGTAAAAGCTCCGCATTGAGGATGCTGCTGGACGCCGAGAGCTGATTGCCAACCTCGAAGATTCTCCCCTTCCGGTGCGTGTATCCAGCTAGAATCGGCTGCCCTGGAGGGTGCTGAAGTCGAGATGGTATGCGCGAAGTGCCGTCTAAGGGGGAAGGTCCGTTACTGCCGGCTCGCTCAGCTTGGATACGATGTGGGAATCGCATTCGACGAACGACGTAGCTGGGATCGGCAGCGGTTCCTGCCGAAACACCTGCTCGACGTTCCGATTGACAGGAAGGACGAGCCGGCGTAGTTTCGTCCCCGGGGCCTGTGGGCGCGCGGCGCAGTTGTTCCGACCCCAGCCGTGCGCCACCAACAGCATCTCCCACAGGCAAACGGCGTCCGTGGAAGACCGTAGCCCTGGATGTGATCGCAGCGGCAAAGGTAACCCAACGGACTTCGGGGGGCCTTTGATGCTGGAAGGGGATGTCGTGGCCCGAATTGCTTTCCTAAACTCTGGGGCGTTAGATCGGCATAGGGGCGGCGGTCACCCGCCGACCCGTGCCACACCACCGTGCGTACGGGTGCGTACACGGCGGTTCGAGACGGTTACGCTAACAGTCCTCGAACAACGACGGGAGTCCGAGCGATTTGAGATAGGCATTCGAAAGCCCTACGGACAGAGCCTTCGCCCTCGCGAGATACCAGGGGCCGAGTCCCCTGCCCGCGGTATTGCTTGCCAGCCGCGGACGAACCCCCAGTTCGATCAATGCCGCCTGGCGACGGCGACTCGGCTCGCCACTTCCTTCAAGTCCCCCTATCGAAAGTGCCGCGGCCAGAACCTTGTTCCGTTTTTCTTGCGGGGGTTTCAATTGAAGCGTTGACGGAACAATTGTTCGGCGCCAGCCGCCGCCGAAGGGCACTTCGTTACGGAAATCAACCCCAATCTCGTAAATGGATGACCGTAGGTCGATAGCATGTACTTCAAAACATCCGGCGGGGGCGCGGGGTACCAGAAGCTGTAATCGGTGAATCCTTCTGTGGATTGCGTGTGTTGCGGTCCGTACTGGCATACCACAACCTTTTGACCGGCAGCCGCCAGATCCGACAATTGTTTCTCCACCATGTCGCGTTGGCTTGGATGTACATCGTAGAGGCTGCCCACCGCCCCTTGAAACAGCGGCCTGATCGTCTCGTGTAACAGGATAATGTCGGGGTGATTGCTTCGCGGCGGCGGCCCGGGAACTATGGGCGGCCGGGGTCTGAACGCGATCGCCGGTCTCGGCGGATTGACCGAAGCCCAGGCATCGGCAAAGTGGATCGCCAATTTCAGGGCTTCATCGGCGACGGCGATTGACGCCACTGCGCCCACGTCTCCGCTCTCGGTGATTTTCCAGACGGGTTCGTCCCGGATGGGGTTGTTGGCCGTGGTTGTGCCGGGGACAAGCCTGCGCAACTCGGCGGATATTTCGTAGGATACGGTGTACACGGTCTGGCTCGTGGTTTGATCCTGCTGTCCCACCGGTTTGCTGTAATCCCTTCCGGTAGAAGTAACGATGCGCGAATTGGTCGTGTCTCTGATGGTTAGATTGAATACAGGAAATCCGGGCGGCGCGGTATGGGGCAGGACATTAATGCCAAGTTGACGAAACTGCTCCTCGATCGACAGCCGGAGTTCCGCGGCGTTGACCTCGGCGGTCCCATAGACGCTCACGTAGGCGGACATGGCGGTTTGGCCGCGGAGCGGAGTGTTATCGGCCGGGGCTTGCACCTTCCCGTCGATGCCACTTCCTGCATTGCTGGCGGCTGAGCCAGAAATACTGGCGATGGCATTGCGCGCGCCCGAAGTCATGCCAGGCACCCTTCCCGCCATCCCTGCCATTCCAGTCTCAGCGTACTGGATCATTTTGAGCCGGTAATTCAAGCGTGCCTGGAGCAAAGTGCGATGCCGGCAATTCGCTTTGCAATTTGCCAGACTCGCTTTAATTTCATCCAGCGATTCGAAAGCCCGCGCGGGCAAAGCCAAGGCCAGTGCGAAACATCCGCTGACCATCCATTGATTCTTTGTCATAGAGCTCCCTCAGGCCGCTTTATTTGTAGGTGGTAGTCACGGAAAACTCGATCACCGCGGTCACCCCGCCGAGATCGAGACCCGTGGCCGAAAACGATGCGTCGGTGTCATGCTGTTGGATCGAGTCACCTCCGCTGCCAGCCGGCAGGCCGAGCAGAATATAGGAGGGCACCGTAAACTGCCCGGCTTCCACCAGCTACCCTGCAGGAAAAGCCCGCAGTGACTCCGGACCCCGTCGAGGTTCCGCCGAGAAGGACGTAGGTCCCCGGCAAGCCCACCGGTCCAGGTATACAGTAATCCCTGCGTCCGGTCTACTGTGGCGGCCGCGCTTGGATTGGTCCAGTTGAAAAGGGGATTCGCCATGGTCACGGTGGCGGTGAACGGACCCACGTCCGGTCCGCCGGAGCCGGTAAATGTGAAGGTTCCACCCGACGACGGAATCCCGCCGGCAGCAAGAATCGCGCCATACTCGCCTGTGATGCCGAGTTGTATGGGCAGTGGTATCGCGGGGCCGGCAGGGCGGCGTGAGAGTAATCGAACCGGCGTCCAGACCGACGACGGTGAGCGGACCTCCGGTGATAATCGGGTACACCGCGCAGCTGCCGGGCGAGAGATTATCTCCCCGGCCCGTAGCGCCGGCGAGGAGCCCGCTATCCTTGAAAAAAGCCGCGCCGGCTGAGTTGCTTACTGCTCAGAACGCCCTTGGCGTTCGTCGAATTCGTCTGAATCACGGTCATGCTCCCGCCCTTGATGCGTATCTTGCGTCTCGCCAGGATTTGGTCGCCGGTAACGGTACGGCCGCCGGTCAACGGCTTGACACATGTGCCGCCGCCTGGGTGAATCGGCAAAACCACGACGTTGCTGATGATGTTTCCAGTCACTGCCACCAGGGGAACCTGGCAGTCCGGGGTAACCGAGCTTGGGATCGTCAGATTGATCTGATTTACGCCGGGGTATCCGGCCGACCCTTGATAGAGGATGGTCGCCAAGACTCCGCCAACGTAAATCTGGAGGGGAGTATTCACGCTATGCGGTGTCGAAGTATACGTTGTATCGCTGTCGGCGGGATCGGCGCCTAGACCGGTGGTCCAGAGCGTGATGATCTGTCCGGGTGCGGCGGAGTTGGTAAATGAGAGCAGAGCCCCTGCGGTAAAGGGTCGGTGGCGACTCCCAGATCGATATTCGTGTTGAGCACTCCCAGAGGAATCGGGATCTGGTTATACTCATTGATCCCCACGGCGCTGGCCACCACCTGGATGGGCGCAGGAGCGCTGTTCGCGCCTTTATAGTTCACCGTGAGAGTTCCCGTTCCGACCGGAGTGGCCGCGGGCAGAACTGCGGCGAGTTGCGTGGGGCTGGTGTAATAGAGCGCGGGATGCGTCGTCACGCCGCCCACGACTACCGTGAGGCTGGCTCCGTTCAATGTCGAGGGGCAGACCGTCGGAGCTGTCCTGAGAGCGCGGGAGTCCCAGGGTCGGCCAGATCGCTTCCCTTCACGACGAACAGACTGCTCGGCGCGATGCCGTAATTTGGCATGCCCGGCGGAGTCCCGCTGGAGTTGTTCAGAATTTGCGCGACTGCGGGTCCGGTGATGGCCGAGGCTCCGAAGGTGGTGAATTGCAGCGTGATCACGCCGCCACTGTTGGCGACGACCAGGACTTTGGCGACCTTCCCGCTGTTGGTGTTCGCAACGAATGCATCTCCGGCCACCAGCAGATTGGCGGCGATGGGCGTCGATCTGACCGGCCGGGGCAAGATGACGAAATAGGATTGAGCCAGACCGTTGAAATTGGTCGCCCCAAGGTTGCCGAGATTATACACCGTCGCGCTGCCTTGCGGAGCGATGGTGCTTCCATTCCACAGAATGTCGCCGCCGGAGCTGGCGACCGCGCCCGTGTCCAGGTTCAGGGCGGAACCCGTCTGTAGGACCGTGTTTTCACTCAGGTCGGCCCACGACCGCGATGGGATACGCGCAGGCCACAATCGCAAGAGCAATCATCCGCACGGCTTGAGTCTTGTTCATGAATGAAGCCTCGTGATCTATTTGCTGACGCTCTCCGTATTGAGGACGACTTCTTTTTGAGTGGTCTGGACAATGTAGCTCGCCGCGATCGGCTCGTTTCCGGAAAGCCCCATTCGAAGAACCTTCACTGGGATGTTTCCCGCTGTGATCGCCGATAATGTGTTCAAAAAACGGGCCGAGAAGCAGCAAACAGCGTCCCATATAATCTGAATGGTGGTCGCGCGGGATTTCTTTCAGAATTATTCGGAAGCTCCGCTCTGGGCTGTCCTAGGATCACTCCCGAGAAAGGCGCCAGGATACTGCGATCACCAGACCGCCACGAGTTGCGGTTGAGGCTGGCGAGGAGCGCGGCGCGCTGCCGCATTTCGAAAGGTAGGGAGACGGCGAGCCCTCCAAGCGACCGGCGGAAGCATTAACCGACTCCGCGGCAGGCTGCGATCATGGAACGCGTCGAACCTCCCTGTTTTCGTTCCCGCCGCCGAATTCTCTCGGAAGCATGCAGGAGTTGCGACAATCATGAACCTATCTGTCGTTTTCGGCACGGCTCAGAACAGCGCGAGCGCGACAACCAGTTCTGGCCTCTCGGCAACGTTATGCCTTCCACCTGCGACAGTGATGCCAGTTGCCTGCGCATCCCGATGCCGCGCGACGGATCGGTTGCCTTGCTCCAAGCCGCCTCGGTGCGGGCACCGGAGGTGCTGCCCCACCTGGAGACTCGTGTAGTCACGCGCCGGTTGTTGCCGTCACAGCGAAAAGCCCCTGTCCCAACAACTACTTAGCCCCCGGAAACGTCCCCGCCTAGGAGTGAACATCCGATAAAATCAATAACTTAGACTGGCTTCGAACCGCCGCACCCAGATTGCGGCGGTTAGGCCCGGCGTTTGACTCGCACCTAATGTCCAACCGCAGCGATCGACCGGCAAGTCGAGTCGCGGATCGAGTTGAACACCGCTTGCCGCTTGCCTCAGTGCCGATCCAACCATCAGGATCTCTGGAAGCGATCCTTCTTTTAGGGCTCGTATTGGGCATTATCGGTGTTCCTTCTTCACAATAACCTTCCTATCCAGATCTAGGCCAGAAAGAATCGCGGATCTAATCGTTCGGTTTTAACTTCGCCAGCGAGTCGCTGGATCCCGCCAACTCACGGGCAAGCTGTCTCGGCACTTGTCGGTCTGCCGCGGCGAGTCTTCCCTCACGATCCAGTTCCATCCATATGTCGTAGCTCCGCTGGTAAAGATCTCGTGCTGCGGCCCATTGCTGCCGGCGGATGGAGTCCGTCGCACCCCTTTGCGAAGCGATCCGAACGCGCAGACGCGCTGAGTTTGCGAGCACATCGGCGAGACGCATTCGATTCTGCGCGTCATTTACGTCCACGGCCGTCAGATGATGGAGCAACTCGACCGCCCTGCCGTACTGTCGCAGCGCGTCCAAAGCGTCACCCAGCGTGAGTGCTTTGCCGAGATTTGCGTAACACTCCGCAAGCTCACCCCGGTTCGCATTACTGGCCGGGTTCTTTTCGGATAGCTCCAACCGGGCCGCGACCGCCTTCCTGTAATAATCAACGGCAGTCCCCTCGTCCCCGCTTTTCCGGAGGCAATCCGCCATGCGCGTGTAGCTATTGGCCAGGTAACCGTAGAGCAAGGCGTGCGTGGGATCGTGATTCAACAGTAATTCCTGCCTCGTCACTCCACTCCGCAATAGGACCAGTGCCTGTCGTGTTCTTCCCAAGGCGGCTAAGGCGGATCCGACCTTGCCTTCGCTAAAGGACAAATCCAGAAGCGCTTGCGCATTTCTGGAATCCGTGGAAGATAAGCCTTGATCGATTTCGAGGGACCTGCGATACTGCTCGAGCGCTCCATGCGGGTCCGCGTTGCGCATCAATGCGTCGCCGATCTGTTTGTAGGCGAGCGAGCGGTTCCGCCTCGCTTGGGCGTCTTTGGGATCGGCTGCGGATAGCCAATCGAATAACTCCAACTCGCGGCGGAAATGCCCCAGCGCGCCTCGCGCATCGCCTGCCACCATCAGAGAAAGGCCAACGTTGTGGTGAGAAAAGCCCAACTGCCGCCGGTAGTGCGCGTTGTCCGGATCGGACTCGGCAAGTTCTTTCCGGATCGCGAGCCCTCTGCGGCGACTGTCCAAGGCGCCCGCGGTGTCTCCCTCCTCCTGAAGAACCCCGCCCAACCCATCCAGGCTGGTTGCCAGATGGATTTTCCCATCGGTATTGGCCGGGTCTGCCGCTAAGATCCGGCTGCTGAGTTCCACTGCCCTACGGTACGCGGCCACCGCTTGGTCGATTTCTCCCGCCAACCTTAGACGGTTTGCATTATTGTACGTTTGGGTAATGAGGTCGCTCTGGAACCTGGCATCGTTGCCTGCACTCCCGGCCAGAGCCTCGTAGATGGCCAGCGCTTTCCCGGAATGTTCGAGCGCACTCTTCGAATCGCCCGAGACACCCATGATCTCGCTGATCTGCCGATGAATCGACGCCAGGGCCAGGCGCAATTCCCGATTCCCGGGGTCGGCGCGGGACAGTGTTTCGCGAATCGCCAGGCTCTTCCTCGAACTCGCCAGGGCTCCCTGGGAGTCGCCCAGGTTCGGAAACTGAGGATTTCCTTGAATCTCACCGGCTCGTTGGTACGCTGTCGCGATCTCCATCTGGAGCGAGCGATCTCCCCGCGCGTCGGAAGCCAAGTCATCCAGGTATTCCAGAGCGCGCTTCACCACCAGCGAGCGCGCCGATGTCGATCCGGGAAGCGTCTTGATGGCTTCATCAAACTCGAACAGAACCGAATGCGCCAGTTTGCGAACCTCGTTGAACCTGCGCTCCGCCCTCGCGCGCTGCGCGACGGCAACGCGTGCCTGCCACAACGTGGTAGCCGCTCCTACACGATTGCGGCAAGCACGAGCGCTGCAGCAATCACTCTCACTCGATTCCTGCGGGCGAATTTGCCGATTCGATAGGGGAAGGTGACTTTGCGCGCGATCACAGGCATGCCATGCAAATACCGGCGAAGGTCCTCGGCAAACTGGCTGACGGAGCGATACCGCCGTTCCGGATCTTCCTGCATAGCCTTGAGAACTATGTTGTCCAGATCGCCACGCAATTCACGAGCGGCGACACTTCCTGGCCGGCTGACGGCACTCGGAGCGAGCGGTTCCCGAACGCAGAGTTGCTGTTCCATGTCAAACCGCCGCCGGTTCTCCATCTTCAGCGGCCGGATTCCTGTCAGGATTTCGTATAACACCGCCCCAAGCGAATAAACGTCCGTGGCCGTGGTCACTGCTTCTCCCCGCAACTGTTCCGGGCTGGCATACTCTGGAGTGAGTAGCCCTGTCGCTGCTGCCAGACTCCCTGGTTCTTCGTGTAGTTCGGGGAGAAGATCTTGGCGATGCCAAAGTCGAGCAGTTTCGGGATCCCTTCCGACGTGATGAGGATATTGGATGGCTTCAAGTCGCGGTGCACCACCAGGTTCCGGTGTGCGTGTTCCACGGCGTCGGTAGTATCCAAGAACAGTTTCAGCCGTTCCCGTACTCCCAGGCCGTTCTGACTGCAGTACTCCGTAATGGGTTTCCCGTCCACCCACTCCATTACCAGGTAGGGCCATCCATCCGGAGTTGCGCCGCCGTCCAGCAGGCGCGCGATGTTGGGGTGGTTCAGCAAAGCCAACGCCTGCCGCTCCAGGCGGAAGCGGGCGATCAGGAAATCCGTTTCGGCGCCGGCTCTCACAACTTTGATCGCCACTTCCTGCCGGTAGTCGTTGTCACGCACCGCGTGGTAGACGACTCCCATGCCTCCGCAGCCCGCGCGATCCAGTACAACATACGGGCCGATTCTCAATTGCGGTCCATCCGGTGACTGCCAGGACACCGGCTCGAGGAAAGCGTCGGATTCATCGAGCGCCATCAACAACCTCTCCACTTCACCCCGCAATTCCAGGTCTCGGGCGCAGCTCTCGTCCAGGTACTCGAGGCGCGCTCCGCCGTCCAACCGCGATGCCGCGTAGAGAACAGCCCTGATTTCATGCCATCGCTCAGGACTCATGGTCCTCACCGGCCGCCTGTCCCCCCGGCCCGGTTGAGCCGGTCAAATAGCCATGCTTTGGCGGTAACCCAGTCACGAGTGACGGTTGCCGAGGAAATATTCAAAGCCGCCGCGATCTCCTGAATGGTCAGGCCTCCGAAGAATCGCGATTCAATCACACGAGCCTGCTGCGGGTCGAGAGCGAATAGGACATCGAGTGCTTCGTCGAGCGCAATCAGGTCCACAACCCGTTCCTTTTTGACGCCTACGGACAGGCCGGCAGCCAGAGCCGGCTCGACGCCGCCCCGCTTATCTGCATGACGGTGGCGGGCGTGGTCCACAAGAATGCGACGCATCATGTGCGCGGAATATCGAAGAAATGCATCGGGTTTCGCCACTGCACGCGCCGCTGGTCTACCAGGCGGAGGTACGTTTCATTCACCAACGCCGCGCTTTCCAGAGTGTGCTGACGACCCTCGATTGCCAGGCGCCGCCGTGCAACATTGCGTAACTCGTCGTAGACCAAGGGCATCAGGCGGTCGAGAGCGCCTTTATCACCCCGGTTCCAGCTGATGAGCAACTCCGTGATGCCGGACAATATTGCCTCCCGTGCTGCCGGAAAATTATAGCATTTGTGATCAAATTTTAAGTTGCTTTACGCGTTTATGACGATGGGTAGTGTGGCTCGGAACGGAAACGGCGCTCAGACCGCAGTTTGATAGAAAAGTTCTCAGCTTGGACAGGTTCGATGAGATCGGAGGGACACGGAAATGGCGCGGCAAAGCAGAAGCATCTTTCTCAATTGCAAGAATTTGATTCCACTCGAGAGGTTCTCACGGGCGGCTCCGGCCGGATACGCCCTTTGGATCAACGCGCTCGCCTTCCTCGTTCTCGCCGGCTCCGCCGCCGCACAAGATCTTGCAGACTGGAGTAATCACAGCGTAGTCGGGAACTGGGGCAACGCGGACAATTGGGATTGCGTGATCAACGGTGTTTCCAGCCACTGTATCCCCGGTGCCGGATTTGTGGTCACCACCGTCGGGGGCGATATCACTTTGGACGTCAACGTCAACGTGGCACGCATTATGGGAACCGCGGGGTCGCTGACACTCAACGGCAAAACCCTGACCGCCACCGACCCGCTCGGTATTCAGATCATCGGCGGAGCGGTCACCATGTCCGGCTCCTCGGTGATTAATGGACTCCTCATTACCAACGATCTCCAATTGCAAAACTCCACGATCAACGGGAACGTTCAAGCCTTGAATGCCAGCGTCACGGGCGGTAGCTTGGGGTCGCTCACCATCGCCAATCAATTGACGGCCGCCAATAGTACATTCGGCTCCAACTCCAACCTGACGATCAGCAGGCCTAGTTCGATTTCCAATTCCACAATCGGCGGTCAATTCAGCGTCAACCTCGGGGCCTCCCTGACCGTGGATAGCGGCTCGATCATCAATTCGACTCAAACCTCGATCTCTACAGGATCCATAACCCTGCAGGGCGGCTCTACCTGGAATGCCGCCTTCACCCCAGTTTCCCTGGGCCTATCGCCGGGGGCGGCCGCGCTCGATGTCACCGGCACTGGCAGTGTGCTGAATCTGACGAACACCGCCCTGGAACTGGGTGAGCTTGCTAACTCCACGGTTACGGTGGAGCACAGCGGCAGCATCGCCGCCACCGGTGCGGGCGGCAACTTCCTGATTGGCTTGGGCGCCGTATTCCAAACCGATTCCAAGATGATCGTGAACAGCGGAGGCGCCGCCTCGGCCAACAACATCACGGTCGAGGGAAGCCCGATCGGATCCACCGGCCTTCTTTCCGTCTCCGACTCGCCCTCGCGCGTCATCGCAGCCGGTCAATTGCTGGTAGCCAACGGCGGCGCTGTCAACGCTGCCAACCAAGGCAGCCTCACAGTGAACTCTCTACGCATCCAGAGCGGTAACGTCACCATCGACACCGGCGCAAGTCTCGACCTCACTTCCGGCACGGCCGCACTGGTCGGTTCCGCGGGGACGGGTACTCTGACTCTACAGGGCGGCGGAACCGCTACCGCTCCCGGACAACTCGTCCCTGGCACGAGCGCCGGATCGGCCGGTACTGTCAACATCATGGGGCTCGGAAGCAGTTACACCGGGAGCCGCAGCGTGATCGTCGGGTCAAGTGGCGTCGGCTCCCTGAACGTGCTCAACGGCGGCCTGCTCCAAACCGGCGCCGATCCTGGCGGTCTCAGCGGCTCCATCGGCGACCAGGGCGCCGGAGTCGGCACGGCAACCGTGCATGGCGGCGACTGGCAGGCAGGCGGAACCCTGCAGATCGGGGCCTCGGGCACCGGGACGCTAAATCTTCTGCAGACGGGGACCCTCGAGAGCGGCGCCGCCGTGATCGGCGTCAGTGCCGGGTCCACTGGAACGGTCGCGGTCACCGATCCCGGTTCCAAGTGGACCATCTCCGGCGACCTTACCATGGGCTCCGGCGGCCGCGCCTCCTTGGCCATCTCTAACGGCGGGCTGGTCACCAGCAGCGACGCGGTGATCAGCGAACTGCCCGGTTCCAACGCTTCCGCGTCCGTAAGCGGGGTGGGCTCCCAATGGGTCAACTCGGGAAAGGTGACCGTGGGGCAGAATGGGTCCGGCTCCCTGTTCATTTCGGGGGGAGGTATTGTCAAAAACGTCGACGCCGTGCTCGGCGATAAAGCGGGCTCCAATGGCTCGGTCACAGTCACGGGACTGGGGACCTCGTGGCAGAACAGCGGCATCTGACAATCGGCGGCGACGGTGCGGCAAGCCTAACGGTCGATACCGGCACGGTTACCGCGGGTGGCGCGGCGATGGGAAGCAACTTCTCACCGGTACAGGTTACTGTCACAAACCACGGCACCCTTAGTGTTCTCGGTGACGTATCGATCGGCGGCGCAGCTCCCACCGAGTTGGCCGTCGAGAATGGCGGGATTTTCATGAATGTCGGCAATGCCACCATAGGAGGCGCTGGAGGCGATGCAACCGTCACCATTACCGGTTCGGACTCATCCTGGACCCTCAATGGGACGGGCGAACTCACCATCGACGACAAAGGCTCCCTTTTTGTAATGGATGGTGGCACCGTCACCTCCGCCAGCATCACCGTCGATACTGGCGGACTTCTGAACGGCCAGGGTGGAAACATCATCGGCAACGTGTTTAACGCTGGCGGCGCGGTCACGCCTGGAGACGCGACGGGAACGTTGTCGATCACCGGTGACTACACCCAAAGTTCCGGCGTTCTGCTCTTCGAGATCGATGGCTTTGGTCCCACCCAGTTCGATCGCCTCCTGATTTCCGGGCTGGCCAACATATCCGGCGGATTCATTGACATACAGTTTGGAAACGGCTTCGTACCGGCTGCGGGCGAGAGTTTCGACCTGGTCTCTGCCTCAGGCGGCCTCACCACCGCCAATGTTGCGTTTGATGTGATTGGCCTTCCCTCGGGCCTCCAGTTCATCGATACCGTCGGCCCAAACAGATTCGAAATCAGCTTCGGCGGGAGCAGTTCCGTCCCGGAGTCCAGCAGCGTTGTTTTGCTCATCCTGGGCCTCGTTATGATCTTGACAATACGCCGGGAAGGCATCATCCGACTCGCGAGGGCTGCGTTCGCCACCGCTGCGCTGAAGAGAAGGGGCTGCTTCGCTATCCAAGGAGGGTTTCTCAGGTGAGACAGATTCTGGCGGTTTCGCTGCTGTGCCCCGCGCTCTTCTGCGTGGGCTGCAACCGGGTACAGCCCAACCCGGCATCCGCTACGGTGGATGCCAATAAATTCTATGCCGTTTTGCTCAGCAATGGCGCAGTCTATTTCGGCAAGCTGGAGGGGCTCGATTCGGCGTACCCGGTGCTCCATGACGTGTACTATGTACAGACCTCGACCAACCCCGAGACGAAAGCGGTGTCCAGCGTTCTAGTGAAGCGCGGCAAGGAGTGGCACGGCCCCGACCGAATCATCCTCAACGAAAAAGCGGTCATCTTTGTGGAACCTGTGGGAGGCGATTCGAAAGTATCGCAGTTGATCGCCGAATCGAAACGCTGAACCGAGGGCTGGCGGAGTCAGTCCGGTTTCACTCCCCATTTTCGTTTCTCTTCTGCGGCTTGTTTAGCTACTGAACCCCTATCGTAGCGCCCGGCTGGCTGGCGGCGCCGCCGACGTGAATCTCGATTAATTCAGCCTCGGATGGAGCCGAGTACGGGGTGCCGGTAGTTTTCGGACGAAAAGTAGCGCTAAGAAGTATCTCTTGGAGTATCAGGTATTTGCGAGTATGATTTTAGTCCCGAAAACTCATTTTTCCATCTTTCGAGTGCGTTAACCTTAGGGGAACCACACCGCCCCTTTCGGATTGCTGGTCGTCTCCTCCCCCGGATCGCAATCCAGGTTCGGGCGGAATGGATTTTCTTCGAGGAGACAACCTGAACATGTCCGCAGAATTCCTGACGCCGGAGCAAGCCCGACGATATGGCCGTTACAACGGAGATCCGGCGCCAGCACAGTTAGCCAAGTACTTCGGGAGCGACCCGGCGTTTCAGCCTCGCCCCGATCCTGAAGTTTTGTCGCGCCGGGTTACTCCCGATTGAGTCCTATCGTTACAATCGATCAACCCCCTTAACGAGGAACGTAATATTCGGCAGCGCCCAAGGAGCGGCACAACGCGCCCAGGTCGTTGTTGTCAGGTGCTCTCCGGTCTCAGTGAAGCCTGGACGATGGGGAAGGCCAACATCCGCATCATGACCTCCCATGGCCAGACGTTTTGATCAAATTGTATGAACCGAAAAATCTAGTCTAAGCCGCCGCCGGCAAGAGATCTACTGGATAGATGAGCTCGGGCAGCGGCAATTGGCTTTGCACTGGGAGTCCGACATGCTGTTCAATCCAAAGCACAAGCAGCAGTTCCGGAAGCCAACGGGTCACTGCCGAGAGACGATGCGTCGTCGCATGGCAGCCGGTGCAGAGCGTGATCATCCAGTCCGGGTCGTCGACCCGCATGCGGTGGTGAACGATCAACTGCTCCCGGGCACCGCACACTCGGCAGGCGTGTTTATCCCTGGCGAGCACCTGGTCTCGATAACCGCCAAAGTAGTGTAGCGAGCGCCACTTCTTGGTATAGCAGGGTAGGCATAGCCCACCTTTCTGTATCGGAGCGCCGCCGCATTCACAGTACGGTTCGAACAGCGGAAGTGGCCTGGCAGCCATAGATGGAAGCATTATACTCCATAGGAGAATAAAAGGTGAAGACTATAGACCCGCGGCGCTTCAGGCCTTGGCGTACAATGCGCCCCAAATGGTCCCGCCTGGCCGGGCAGGAGGTTTAGGTCAACTCGCCGCGCTTCAGGACTTCGGTCCGCAGCTCCCAACGGCGAGCGTCGTTCATGTTTAACACCTGGGCGGTAGCGCGCCCGACCGCGCTAATGCCATGGATGCGTACGCCTCGGAAGGTAAAGTGGTCGGACCATTGGTCACGGCGCGGATGAAAGAGAGGCGTCACTTGCCCAGTCTGAGGGTCGATTCCTGTCAGGTTCGTGCCTTTGTGTAGATTGCAGCGGTGGCAAGCTAGAGCCAGATTCTCGGCATCGTCCGAGCCGCCGTGTTGCTTTGCCGTGATGTGTTCAACATGATGCTTCAGGCCACTATGTTCCTGGTGCAAACGACAATATTCGCAACGGTCGCCGGCTCGCTGCCTGACGAGCTCCCGGGTCGGCGCATCCATTTCCTATTGAAGATTCGAGTCCAGGTTCAGGCGGACTTTGAGCTTAAGAATCGAGATAAAATCCGCCGCGTTGATCAGCGCCTCGTATTCCGAGCGTTCCGCGTCGCTAAGCGTCCCCTCATTGGCCTGCTCAGCGAGCGCATCCATCCGCTCCTGTACCGGCTGGTCAACCTGGAAATCGACGATTCGACGTGCGGACTCGGAGTCGAGGCAACGGCTCAAGGGCTCCAAAATCCCATCCAGGCCACTGGCAGCGCTCATGTCAATACCTTAGCACGGATGGGTACGGCCAAGCCCTAGAGAATTGTCCAATACAAGATGATCCTGAAACGGAACTTGATTCCAATACAAGATGATCCTGAAAATAGGAGGTTCAGGGTAGGCAAGCCGCGGGGGAATGCAGATCAGAATGCGGAATGCCGAGAGTCTGACCCAGGCGCAAATGGGCGAGTTTTTGAAGGCCAGCGAGGGGATCGATTTTGCTGGACAAGGTCGTGCCGAAGTGTACGGCTGGGTGGAGCGAATGCTGGTGAATCAGGAGTACTCCCGTCAGGAGCGGAAACAGCGAGGAGCGATCCGCGCCTACCTGAGCAAGGTGACGGGGCTAAGCCTGCCACAGATCACGCGTTTGATCCGAGCGTATTGCGAGACCGGAGTTGTGGAAGCGCAAGTGTACCGACGGCGGCGGTTTGTCACCAAGTATCAGCAGGCGGACGTAGTGCTGTTGGCGGAGGTGGATCGCGCGCACGAGCTGCTGAGCGGGCCGGCCACACAGCGGATTCTGAAACGCGAACACAACGAATTCGGCCACCGAAAGTTCGCCCGCCTGGCGGGAATTTCAGTGGCGCATCTGTACAACTTGCGCCACAGCGCCGCGTACCGGAAAGTGGCGGCGGTGTTCGAATCGACCCGACCCAGTGCGGTGTCGATCGCCGAACGGCGGCGACCGGAGCCGTACGGGCAGCCAGGCTTCTTGCGGGTGGACACAGTTCACCAAGGGGACTGGGGCGAAGAAAAAGGGGTCTATCACATCAACGCGGTCGATACGGTGACGCAATGGCAAGTAGTGGGTTGCGTCAGCAAGATCAGCGAGCAGTTTTTGCTGCCGGTGCTGGAAGCCATACTGCATCAGTTTCCGTTCCGCATTCAGGGCTTTCATTCCGACAACGGTTCGGAGTTTATCAATCACAAAGTGGCCCAAATGCTGGAGAAAATGCTGATCGAGTTCACCAAATCGCGGGCCAACCGCAGCCAGGACAACGCCCTGGTGGAGGGCAAGAACGGAGCGGTAATTCGCAAGCACATTGGCTACGGCCACATTCCCAGCCAGCACGCCGAACAGGTTCAGAAGTTCTATACGGCGCACCTCAACCTGTATCTGAACTATCACCGGCCGTGCGGCTTTGCGACCGTGACGGTGGACGCGCGCGGCAAGCGACGGCGGCAGTACAAGCCGGCCGATTACGCCACACCATACGAGAAACTGAAATCGCTGGCCGAAGCGGCGCAGTACTTGAAGGCGAATGTGGGCTTCGTGCAGTTGGACAAGCTCGCCAAGGGCATGAGCGACACCGAGTGCGCGAAGCGGATGGGGGCGGCCAAGAGCAAACTGCTGCAGAGGTGCAAGATCGAATCGCCATTTCCGCCGCGATTCCGCTAGTTGAGGGAGGCGAAGACAGGCCGTGGAAATGGTGGAGCCGTGGAAGGCGTGGAAAGCCAAAAACGGGCCTTCCCCTCCTCCCCCAACTCCTTGGAAATCTCGCCAAAAAACGCGAGATTCCCACATTCCCACAGCCCCGGCGAAGCGGGATGGGAAAGTGGAAAACTAAAAGCAGGTTTTCCACTTTTCCATCCCGCCTCGCGACGACGAGTTCAGTTTATCTCTCCCGAACGCAGCGGCCTTCGGCCGCCGCTTCGCGGCGAACCGAACAACACCGCGGAGTCCAAATCGCAGTTCTACACCCAACAGAAAGGAGACATTTCCCGATGCCCCATGCCTCAGGTTTTCAGGATCATCTTGTATTGGAAACGAAAGTCGATTTCAGGATCATCCTTCGATTGGAAAATGCTCTAGCGTCCGGGTGCTTAACCAGGCACCATGCGGTAAGCCTCTCCTGGGTCCAATGGCGCGTTTGCTGACCGCCTGGAGGGGCCGACGTGGCTAAGTCGGAGCGGGGAGAGTTTCTGGAAACGGTTTCTTTCCAATCAGCTCTCCAGTCCCAGCCGATCGTTGACGGCTTCGGTCAGGTTCTGCCGGGAACCCAGGTATCGCTCGGTGGTCTGGATGGAAGCATGCCCCAGCAGAAACTGGATCTGCTCGAGTTCCCCGCCCGAGGCGCGGCACAACTTGGCGCAGGTCCGCCTCAGGTCATGCGGTGCCAGCTGCTCGATGCCCAGCTCCCGGGCGTACTTCATGACGATATGCCAGACCATGCGCTCGCTCAGTGCGGCGGGGGTCTGGTGCGGGTATTGCCGATCGCGCACGCGCCGGAACAAGGGGCCGGCCGACAGGCGGGCCGCGCGGCTCCAATCGTCGATCGCCACCTTGACGAAGGGCGGGATGGCGACGGTCCGGATTCTCCTTCCCTTGCCGACTAGGTCGAGGAAGACCCAGCGCCCGTCGCGCTGCTGGATATGCCGGTACTCGAGCGCGGCCAGCTCGCTGCGCCGGAGTCCGCAGCCGAGCAGCACCGCCAGCATGGCACGGTCGCGCTGGCCGGCGCGGGTTTGGATATCGGGTCGCCCCAGCAGATCGCGAGCCTGTTCCCTGGTCAGCCAGTTCCCTGCCCTGGTCCCGGCCTGGCGGACGCCTGGGAGCGAAACGATGCCCTGGGCAATATTGCGATCGAGCAGGCCGTTCTCGGCTGCCTCGGTGGCCAGTTTGCGAATCGCCGAAAGTCTGACGTTGACCGACGCCGGCGCTAGGCCTCGCTCCAGGACGCTGCGGTACTGCTGGACGACCGCGCGGCTTAACGGCGGCCGCGACTCGGCCGCGTACCACACCAGAAAGTCCTGGAGGGCTTTCTCGTAAACGCGCTTGGAGTGGGGCGAGCTGACGGCGTCGACGGCGAGCGCCGCCACGCGTCGCCACCGCTCCGGTGCGCCGGGCGCAACGACGCTCGCGGTATCAATCACGGGGCCCCTCTTCCCTGCCCTTTCCGGCAGAACCCGGCGAGGATTCCGCCCCCGCGCAGGGCGCGGGGGCGGGCATGGCTTCGTGTCCGGCCGGTACCGGAAAACCCGAGAGCCCACCCCGCTCGTTCGGTCCGGCCAGCCGCTGTGGGGAGGCTTGCGGGTGCCGGTCGCGGCTGAGGGCAACGAGGAAGTCCGGCATCCGGTGCCCGTCCGCCCCCGTCGGGTAGAACCGGGCATGATCGCCGGGGCGTCGCGGAGGGACATCCGGGAAAAGAGTTTCTGGCCAGAGGCGGCAGAGCCGGCTGTCGCGTTCCAGGGTGGAATCCCGACTCCCTCCGAGACCAGCGGGCCGGGTCGCGCCGACGACGGTAGCACGACAGGCAGAGTCCGGCAATGGCAGTGGTTAGGTACCCGCCGGGGCAGAAAAGCGGGACCTGGCGCCCGACGTACCGGTTTTGCGCTCTCACGCGAGGTCGCCGTCGCGCTGCGAAGCCCTCGAAGGCCTCCGAGGGAGCCGGGGAATGGTCTGGGTGCGGCCCAATCATGGTTTTTGCCCCGCTTGGCGCGGGCCAGGGCGGAAAAACCAATTATACCCGATAATTCCCATTATCGGAAATAAAAACTCCCGCCCCCAATTCTATTTGGCACAACCGTGCCCTCTCTGCTATGATCGCTCTCGACATGCCTGCCCAGCCTTCCTGGCACTTGCGCGTCCCCCAAATCCAGGCCGCCTTAGCGAGCCCGGCTTCCCCACCCTTCTTCGACCGCCCCGCGGTCGAAAAACTCTTCGGACTCCGCCGGCGTCAAGCCATCCGCATTCTGACCGCTTGCGGCGGCTATCAGGTCGGCAAGACGTTCCTCGTCGAGCGTCAAGCCCTGCTCGGCTATCTCGACGACTGCGAAAAGGCCGGTGCGGTCGACCGCATCCGCCAGCGCAAGCAGCGCATCAGCGCGGCGCTCAACGAAGTGGCCCATGCCGTGGCCGCGCAGCGCACTCACATCCGCATCGATCCCGATCTGCTGCGCCGCCGCCCGGCCGATCTGCCGGCGGCCATCGAACTGGTGGCTCCGGGCAAGATCCAGATCAGCTATCACGGCGCCACCGATCTATTGGCGCAAATCGCCGAGTTGGCCGCCGCGGCGAGCAACGATTTTCCACGCTTCCAAAAACTTTTCGAAGGGCAGGACACATGACCGCGCCGGCCATTTCCCTGCCCCGCTTCGAAGGTCCGCTCGATTTGCTGCTGGCGCTGGTGCGCAAAAACGAGGTCGACATCACCCAGATTCCGATCGCCGCCATCACCCGCCAGTATCTCGATTACCTGGCCCGCGCCGCGGCCCTCGATCTCGAGCTGGGGTCGGAATTTGCGTACATGGCGGCGACCCTCATCCACATCAAGTCGCGCCTGCTGCTGCCGCCCGATCCAGAGATGGCCGCCCGCGAGCCCGACCCGCGCCAGGAACTCGTCCGTCAACTACTGGAGCATGACGAGGTCCGCCACGCCGCCGAATTCTTGCACCAGCAGCTGGAGGTCACCGGCTCCACCTGGAGCAAAGGATCGATCCGGGAGTTTCAGGCGGCGCCGGCCGAAGAGGACGATCCGGCCCCGGATCCGGGATCGATGAACCTGCTCGAACTGCTGCGGCTCGCCCGCCTCGCCGTCGAGACCGCCCGCGCCCACGATCTGCTGCGACTGGATACCCCCCAGGTTACAGTCGAAGAGATGATGGCTTGGCTGACGGGTCGTCTCGCGGCGGTGTCCCCGGGAGAACGGCTCCCTGCGGAGCCTTTGTGGGCCGAGCAGAACGGACCGGCGTACTCGGTGGCTCTGTTTCTGGCGATGCTTGAGCTCGCCAAGGCCGGAATCGTCCGCCTCGATCAACAGGGCCTGTTCGCTCCGATCTTCCTCACCCGCGCCGCCCTCGCCTAGCGGCAGTGTTCGCGGAGCAGGTCCTCCGCCCCGTAGGAATCCCGCAGGGAAATTTGGTCAATGAGACACACCTGTGCCATAACGTCGAGCAGAAAGGAGAGCGCTTATTTAGTGGGTAAGTCTCATCGTAACAGCAGTTTAAGGTTATTTCAAGAGGAAAGAGTGCTGTGGGGGAGGGCGACAATCTTATGCTGGGCCGCCTAGAGTGCTATCTTCTTTCCTGCAAGGTCGCGCGGCCTCTCAGTATCCTCGTGTCCGCCTTGATTGCCCCGGCCGGCCAGCCCGCCGCGATCGTCGGTGCTTGGCTCGACGGAAGATTTACGCTCCTGACCTGCGGGACGCTTGGGGACAAACTGCGCGCCACGCTGCACAAGCCGAGGGTCGCCGAGCGGATCAAGCCTCATCAGGCCGGCCGTCTGGTCAACCGGGTCCAGAAGCTCGCCGAGGATATCGATCCCCTGCCGCCCGTAGAACGCCCGTAGAACGCTCTCTCGATGCGACTGACGATTTTTCTGCTGGCTTTGTCCGAAGGCGGCCAGGCCGATTATCTCGTGACGGGCGACAAGAGCGGCCTGCTGGCCCTGGGCCGCCACAAAGCCACGCGGATCGTTTCCGCGCGGGAATTCGCCGGGTTGTTGGCAAGAACCTCCGGGGGATCTAGGATGCCCTTAGGATCGATCCATGCTCCCCACAGACGGCCGCGGCTTCGGCAAGGCCCATAAAAACCGCCACCCTCAAACGCGGGCCCAGGATCTGGTGGTTACGAAATGTTGAGGACATCGTGGAGCGGATCGAGGCTACCCGGCAGCAGTACTTCGATCGGCGCGATCTCGAGTTCCTGTTCCAGCTCCAGACGACCGCCGCCTGGAAGCTGCTGCATCAGGTGGGCCCCACCACCGGGTTGGGCGGGTGCTCGGCGCCGGCACCCGATTGCAGGCTAGAGTAGTCAGCCGGCGGATCTCATCCTGTTCGTCCACAAGGCCCGCAATTCTGACGGCTATCTGCAGGAACACCTGCGGCATGAGAACCTGCTCGATAAACGGACCGAAACCTCCAAGATCATCAAGGCGCGTAAGATACGGATTCAGCCCCTCGAAGAGGTGGAGGAGATCGCCGGGTTGCCTCCCGGTATCAAGCTCGCTCCGGGTCTGCTGCAGATCGAGTTCTTCGGCAACCGAGGACCTGCTAAAGCACCTATACGCACTGGCCCAGGCCATCATGCATGATTATGTGCGTTTCCAGCAGATCTGCGAAGAGTAAAGTTTAGGTTCTGTAGCCCTCTGCGGCCCCCATCTTAGAGAAATGAGAACGTTTATGAGGACTACCCCGCTGTTTCTGTCTCTGCGCTTCCCTGCCTTGGCGTCCGAGGGTCAGGATGGCCGTCTGGATCGACTGCAACACCACCTGGCAGGTAGGCCGGCAATCGCTTTTGCAGAGGATCTAATGCCGGCAGCGGACCTGTATAGCTAGATCGGCGCCTGCTCGCCCTGTGCATTGTAGAGACATCTGGAGGCCTGCACGTTCGCCAAGGCAGCAACTGGTTCGGCTGGGATTGTACCCGAGCCAGGTTTCATGACGTGGGTGCAGCCATTGATAGGGTGGCACGGCTCTGGCAGAAGAATCGCCCTACCGCGGCAAGTCTCTGCGGGCTAAGCTTCACCAGCACAACCGGCATTATGGATATCCAGATCGAGTTCCTGCGACAGATAGTTCTGCTAGGGTCTGGTTCTCGGCTCGAGCTGTCAGATGTCTGGAAGACGTACAGCATATTGCTGTACGGATCGCCTACTTCCCTGCCCCGTGTCGCGGTGACGGTAATCTAGGTAGGTATTCGCGGAGAGCTTCTTCCACTATGTCTTTGATATAAAGACTGTTGTACTCGGCCTTTTCTTTCAGTTCCTGGAACAGCGTTGCTTCGATTCTCTGAGTGAACATCTGGTCCGGCACCCTTCTCTTCCGGCGAATGCCAACCGCTACACCTGTCAGCATGCCACTTTCTTTATGATGGATGTCAGATGGCTGGCTAGTGGAATTATGTTGTACATCTTCAAGCCTTACGTCAGCAATCTGTTGTATATCTCCAGGCTGCTGTAAATCAATCTGCTGTACAGTAGATGGGTTGCCGACATCCTGATGCTGTACATCAGATTGCTTGGCCGGAATGGAGAGGATGTGTCGCTCTAACTCGGCTACTGCCGGTGGTGTGGAAAGTGTGGGTAAGGTCCTTTTTAAGATCCCGAGGGTGCCACGCTCTGGCTTAGACACTGTAGAACCTCCTGTGTAAATTGTTGAATCTCCAGGCTTGCCTTGGAAGATGGGTCGTAATCAACCACTACTTTTCCGGTGCTTGGAGCTTCGGCAAATGTTTGACGGGTTGTTAACTCAGATTCCAGCACCTGGATCAGAATCCCTTCGACAGCAAAGATATCCTGGGCGACTGCCCGAGCCTCCCCACCCAACCTGGTCTTGCCTGGCGCCTTTCCGTTGATCGCCAGCAATATCCGCAGGGGATTGGCTTCTCTATAGAAGGCGATATCCCTTAAGAGGGGCAACATGGTGGAAGAAGCATGATAATCGAGGGGGGTCGGTCTAACTGGCATGATCAGAAAATGTGACGCAAGTAATGCAGACCGCGTGATGTCATCTGCTCTATACTTGCTATCGCCTTTTCCGGCTCCCCCTGGCGGACAGTCAATGATTACCAATTCGTAGCCGGCGGCCTCAAATTGTTTGGGCAACTCTTTGTGTATCGTCGCATAAGGGTACGGTTGAATATCAAAGGGCAGAGCGGATTCCTCGCTGTTGTTGCGCCACTGCATGGCACTTCCCTGCGGATCCGCATCCACCAGCAATACCCGGTAACCGGCCCGAGCCAGGGCGCCAGCCAGGTTCATACTGACGGTGGTTTTACCACAACCTCCCTTTTGGTTTCCCACAGCAATCACTATGGCCATGCTGGTAGTATACACCAGATAAAACAATCTCAAATACATTTGATTTACATCATCAATACAGCACATGCCTAACTACACCCCAAGACCTAGCACACTCCCATTGGAATGGCATCTATTTTGTGGTAAACATGTACTAATGGAGAAAGCCTCCAATATTCTCGCTACGCTCGTACCCGACATCAAGATTTCCAGGCAGGCGACCCGCCGGTCTGAGTTGATTGAACTGGTACGAGAGAAAAGGGAAGAGGAATCTCCCGATCTCATTTACAACTCCCGACCTTTTGTAATAACAGGGCTTCCTCTCCGCCGGCCGGCTAAGGGTACCCTAATCCATGAACGCCGCAATGGCGACTTTATGTTGCAGGTAACGGGTCATCCTACCTATGGCCTTCCATTCGGCCAGGACCGCTTGATCCCCATCTGGGTGGCAACCCTGGCACTCCGGCAGAAAAGCCAGGTCGTCCAGTTTCGCTCGGCTGCGGAGATCCTTCGGGAGTTTGACCTTCCGAATAATGGTAAAACCTATCGCCGGCTGGTCGAGGGTTTCCGCCGCATCTTCACATCAACCATCTTCTTTGGCACCGACGAGCAGTTCGAGAAAGAACAGGTCTGGGAGTGGAGTCGTTTCCACTACTTTGACAAGATGCGTCTGTGGTTTTCGAAGAATACTGAACAGGAAACACTTGATGGGGATCTTTGCAACGCCATCAAGTTAAGCGATCCATTCTGGAATGAACTGCAGGACCATCCAATTCCTGGCGATCGCAACGCGGTCCGAGCCTTGGCTTCAAATCCGGGTGCTATGGATCTCTACCTATGGTTGACCTGGCGGTCCTGGACGGTGAAGGGAACCGCCCAAATTCCTCTATTTGGGCCCAAAGGTCTGACGATGCAGTTGGGATGTGCTGATCAAAGCCAGCGTAGATTCCGCCAAACACTTCAGAGATGGTTGGAATTGGTGCAAACTTTCTGGCCGGCTTCATCGGCTCATGTTTCGAGCAACGGTCAGTACCTCATCGTCTCTCGTTCTATAGGGTTACCTTCTAAAGTCGCCACGATACTTTAGGTGCACGGGACAGGATAGGCATGTGCCAAAGGTCTAAAGGGCCATGTTTGTTATTGCTGCGGTTGCGGAATCCTTTAGAGTCTCCTCCATTAGCCTCGAAACCACGATAGTCTTGGTGCGGGAACGATCCTTTTGGTGCGCCATTCTGGGGCAACACGGGGGGACGATCCTCTTGGTGCACCCTCGATCCTTTTGGTGCGCCCCTCCAACGATCAAAACAACGATCCTTTTAGTGCGGCACGATGCCTTTGGTGCGGGTACGATCCTTTTGGTGCGCCTCCCGGCAACAGCAAAAACCCGATCCTTTTGGTGCACCCTCGATCCTTTTGGTGCGTTTTTCCCACAGCGACTTGTGGAAGATTTTCCTTATCCACGATCTTTTTGGTGCACACTTTAACGTTCCATTGCGATACTCTTGGTGCATAACCGCGATACTCTTGGTGCATATATATCCTATAGTCCCTGTATGCAAGACCAGTAGTCGCCGTACATGAAACCGTGGAAATGTGGAAAACACCAAAAGCCCTTCTGCTGAGGGCGGGGAAGTCTCACTTCTCTTCCCTCGGACATCGGTATATTGTCGGTTCTAAACAACGATCAAACTCGAAAAACCGGCAACGCGGCCATGACCCCGTATGGTCCGGAAACTGGATCTGCATGAATTCGCCCATGGCTTCACCATCGACTCGCAGTCGCGATGATAGGCTTTGAAACCCAAAGAGTTTTCGACCCATTCCGTTCTCTGCTGATTGCCGTTTCCGGGTGGATAAATCAACGCCAACTGCAGGCCATTGACTATCTTCGCGAGGAGAACCGCGTGCTTCGCGAGCAACTCGGCAATCGGCGACTGTGCCTCAATGACCATCAGCGCCAGAGACCGGCTGTTAAGGCCAAGCTGTTGGGACGGAAGGTGCTGGCCCAGATCGCCACCATTGTCACACCAGAGACTTTGTTGGCATGGCATCGGAACCTGATCGCCCAGAAATACGATGGAACGGCCCATCGTGCACCGGGGCGACCGCGCATCGCCGCAGAAATCGAGGTGTTGGTAGTGCGCATGGCAGAAGAAAACCGGGATTGGGGCTATCGGCGAATCCAGGGTGCATTGTCCAATCTGGGGCACAAGCTTGCCCGCAGCACGATCGCGCAGATCCTGGAACGACACGGCATCGAGCCAGCCATTGGGATCTGATCGTGGCCACGGACTTCTTCACCGTGAAGCGTGGACCCGACGAAGGCTGCAACAATTTATCGTTCTGTTTTTAATCGAGCTCTCCACGAGGAAGGTCCAGATTGCCGGGATCGCGAGTCCGCGAATGGACTGTGGTGAGCCAGATCGCCCGAAATCTCACGGATGCGGAGCAAGGGATCTTGACCGGAAAACGGTACCTAATTCACGATCGTGATCCGCCGTTCACGGCTGAGTTTCTAAAGATGATTGCCGATGTTGGAGTGGAGTCGGTGAGGTTACCGCCGCGATCTCCGAATTTGAACGCCCACGTGGAGCCATTTGCCCGGAGTATCGAGGAGTCCTGCCTGGAGCGGCTGATCTTGTTCGGAGAGGTGGGCGGTCGTTGCGGACCGCCTTTACCGAGACAGCAGGGAATGAACGCCCCATGCGTTACTCCCCAAGTCTTTCTGCTTCGGGACGGAGGGAGTCCAACCCGAGGCAGAACTTATCACAAGGCTTCATGTTCTTTCGCAAGGCGGGCTCTCCTCCGGGCGCGTCAAGCGTTTTGTGTAAACGGCCTGTTTTTTCCTAGCGCCGCAGGCTGTCGGGGCGGTGGGAAAGTGGGAATCCTGGGTTTGGATTTCCACTTTCCCATGGCCCACAGTAATTCTTCGTTTTGGTCTTTCTCGTCTTCGTTCAGGTATAACAGGTTTTCGGCTCCGCCCGTCGTTTTAGGCTGCCCGGCGCGGTGTTTCTCTGGCCCCGGGAATCCACGGCTCGCGACTCATCAGCCAGGCCTTTCCGAGCGGCGCCTATGCCAGCGCGTCTTGTGGGACTCGGTCGCCCAGCAGAATCGCAAAGCGCTGCAAGGCCGCCTTCCAGTCCTGTACCGGCATGGTCCACTTCTTAGCAATATGCTCCAGCGCCAGAAACAGTAGTTTCATTGCCGCGTCCGCATTGGGAAACGATCCCCGCGTCTTGATCACCTTACGCAGCGACATGTTTAGCGACTCGATGGCATTGGTCGTGTAGATCACCTTCCGAATGTCCGCCGGGTAGGCGAAAAACGGTGTCAGCTGCTCCCAGTTCCGGCGCCACATCGGGCTGATTGTAGGATACGCGCCGTCCCATTTTTCAGCGAACGCTTCCAGCTTGAAATAGGCGTCCTCCGCCGTGGCCGCCCGATAAACCGTTTGCAGGTCCGCGGCCACCGCCTTGCGCTGTTTCCACGACACATAATTCAACGACGCCCGTACCTGGTGCACGATGCATAACTGCACCTGGGCTTGTGGAAACACTGTCTCGATCGCCTTGGGAAATCCGCTTAGTCCATCCACGCACGCAATGAAGATATCCGCCACCCCACGGTTCTTCATATCGGTAAGCACCTGCAGCCAGAACTTGGCACCCTCCGCCTCGTTCGTCCACAGCCCGAGAACTTCTTTATTCCCCTTCAGATTGACGCCGATCGCCACGTAGATCGCCCGGTTTCGAACGTGCCCAGCATCACGAATTTTCACCACTAGAGCGTCCAGGTAAACGATCGGATATACCGCATCCAGCGGCCGGCCCTGCCACATCTTGACCTCCTCCATCACCGCTTCGGTGACATTGGAAATCAACGCCGGGCTCACCTCCACGCCATAAATCTCTTCCAGGTGTCCGGTGATTTCGCGCGTGCTCATTCCCCGCGCGTACATCGACACGATCTTGTCGTCGAAGCCTGTGAAGCGGGTCTGCCCTTTGGCTACGATCTTCGGCTCGAACGTCCCATTTCGATCCCGCGGCGTCTCCAACGGCAGCTCGCCGAAGTCGCCTTTCAGGGCCTTGGTTGTCTTGCCGTTACGCGAGTTGCCGCTGTTGTTGCCGGCCTGGTCGTGCTTCGCATAGCCGAGGTGTTCGGTCATCTCGGCCTGCATAGCCCGCTCCAGGAGGGCCTTGGTGAGCTGCTTCAGCAGCCCGTTTTCGCCAATGATGTCTTCAGGTTTCTTGTAGTCCGCCAGCAATTTGTCAATGAGGTTGAGGTCGATGGCCATCGTGTCTCCTTAGTGTCGTTCTTTCGATGGCCGTTTACACAGTTCAATTTACACCCTCCGACCAGTCCGAGAAAGGCTTTCCGGAGAGATCACTTTAACAGAGAGTCTATCTCCATCTTCGTTTAGCCCGACAACTTCCGCACTAATCCGCTCGCCCCTTTCAAGAGCATGAGGACACCGATCGATCCCGCCACTGCCTTGTCAAGCCATTCTGGAGCAAAGTACCGCTTTGCCTCATCCGCCGTGAGTTTGCGCCGCGCGAGTTCCTTATCGAGCACCCGCTCGGCTTTCTCCGTGAAGCCGCCGTCCGCACTGAGCTTCAATAGCTCCTGGTCGTTAAGGCTCTTGTAGTAGGCGTCGAGTGCTTTTGCATCGGGCATAAGCTTACTCGGATTATAAGCGTATACTTGCGTGGCTCTGAGTTGTCTTGAGAGGCTCTGAGCGTATCGTCGATAGAGAATGGGTCGGTGGGAGACGGGTAAGCCTGGCCTGCGCGCGTTTTCCCTTCGGCGATTCGGAGCAATTCGGGCGCATGATGCCGAGGCTTCGAGAGAGCAGTAATCCCCTGAAATTCCAGCCGATACGCGCCGTCGTCACCGATAACGGCGTGAAAACGCCGTTGCCGGACTGAACTGGTCCGTGCCCGGTCATCCGGTCGTATTCAGCATAAGTGCCGATCCAGAACCGTGGCACGCCATTTTCGACCTGGATGGCTAGCGCACGGTGGTGAATACCAACCCGCCACGGACCGGAAGCGGTCGATCTTTTTGTAGTGCAAAGAGGGTAGTAAGGATCAGCCTTCAAGAGAGCGATAGCGCGATTGTTCAGCCTTCTCACCTGGCCTTCGATGGTCTCTATCCGCCCCATACTGAACTCCACGTCTCGATTATACCGGACGCGCGAGCCCCTCTTCTTTGGTCAATGCGGCGACTTCCGAACCGCCAGACAAGTCGGAGCCTTGCTCAAATACCGTAGGTCCGAGACCCCTATTCGAGTGACTGACAGCGCATTCCCTCGCCGAAAGACTGTGCGCCACCCCCGCACAATCACTGCAGCCTGATCACCGCCGCATCGCGCTCTCCCGTAGTCACCTGCACCACTTTCCCATTTACCTCGACCTTCTGCCCGCCCCACAAGTCGTCTCCCGCTGTGAAAGCCGGCGTCCCCGAGCCGATGGTCACAGCCACCGCATGCGGCGCGCGATCGGGATTCACCACGTAAAGGTACGTGCCCCCCGCCCCGGAGTGCAGCCGCGCCTGCGTCCCCGGCGCATTGCTGCTGAGGCGCGGCGCGATCTGCGCCCATTTGAGCAGACCCGCGAAAAACGCCTTCTCCGCGGCCGAATGATGCAGATAGTAGCCGCCCCCCGGAAACGTGCCGATCAACAGCGCCTTGCCTTTGCCGAACTGATGCTCCACCGCGGCCACCCGCCCGTCTTCATAGTTGCCAGCCACCGTACCGCCGGCGGTCGCATACGTCTGCAGAAAGTAGCGCCCGTAAATCTGCCAGTCCAACACTTTGAGCGTCAGGTTATCCAGCAGGTCGGGTGTAAATTCCACATAGCTTTCGCGTGCGCCAAACACCTGGTCCAGCCCATAGTTCGGCTGCACCGTCCCCACTGTGCCGTGTTCGCCGAAATATCCGGGAAGCCCTTCGCTGATCAGGATGCCGCCGTTGCGCACATAGTCCGTCAGCTTCTCCGCGGAATCGGCCTTCAACATGATGGGGTAGGGAAGATAGACCGCCGGATACTCCTTGATATTGTCGATGTGCACGAAATCGGCCTGAATGTTATTGTCGAAGAACCCCTGATACGCGCCGCGAATCGACTGCGCGTACTGATTGGTGTTGCCCCGCTGCACGTAGTCGAACATCTCCGATTCCGGCACGAACACCAGTCCAATGTCCCCCTTCACCGGCCGCGACCGCCAGATCTCCGGATGCCCGTTCGCCCACTTTGCCACCTTGCCCGTCATCTCCGCACGCGGTGTTACCGACCCATCCATGGCGAATGGTGCGAACGCGCCGAACAGCGGACCGTCGAGCAGCGGTCGCCACCGCGGATACAGGATGCCGGTCGCGCCGCCGGCACAATCGATCAGGTTCCACAGCCGCACATCATATCTCATCGGGGATGCGCCCATCTTCCCGCTTCCGCCCGATCACCTGCGGCTGCATCCAGAGCGGCCCCGCCTGCGCCTCCGCATGCCAGAACGGCTTGCCGCGCGAACCTGCCCGTACCAGGTCAAGCGCCTGGAACTGCTTCCAGAGCTCGTTGCCTTTGCGCGACGCAACCCACGTAAGCCCCCACACATCCACCAGCGCCGCCGACCGCCATTCGTTGTGCGTGGCCGATGGCAGCGCTCTCCAGCGTTCCCGCCACGCCATGGGCCACCACTTTGTTCTTGGGGTCCAACCTGCGAATCAGCGAAGTGCGCCACTGCATCAGCCGAAACGCATCGTCCACCCGAAACTCCAGCCAGTCCAGGCTATCCGGATATCCCGCAAAGTTGCGTGGCGGGTGCACATTATCCCAATCCGCATAGCTATACCGGTGCCATGTCTTGCCTAGTAGATCGAGCGAGGGGTAGTGAGTCTTCAACCATTCGCGGAACTTACGTT